>NZ_CM132220.1:0-1179608 GCF_053668685.1 Holzapfeliella sp. JNUCC 72
TTTTTTCCAATGAAAATATTAATATTAGGCGAAAATTGAACACTTAATCGGTTGTAATTTCGGTAATTCACTAAGTCTAGTTGTTTTAAGTACATAATCTATCCCAAAACAAACTAATTCTTAATTTGAACCAAATCACCGTTAATATTGACAATGTCTCCTGGGTATAACTTTTTACCGCGACGATTTTCGAATTCATCGTTTAACTTCACGGGAAATTCTTGCAAGTACCATTTGGCTTGTCCCCCCGTTGAAATGTAACCTAATTCTTTTAACGCCTGAGTTAAAGTGATATATGCCTCTTTAATTGTTAAATCTTGAATAGTAATTTCCCCCAATCTCTAAAAAAACAGTAACTTTGTCACTCTCTATTATACTTTTTTTTGAGGCAAAGCACAAATTTAAAATCGATATTTTTAATTCCTAAGAAATTTTATTGTCAGACTTTCAAAACTATCCAAAAAATAAAAAATGGCTGAGAACACCTAAAATTTGGAAAATAAAAAAAGACCACTCAAATGTGGTCTTTTTTTAAAATGTTCGAACAGGCGTAATTAACTGAACAAATTGACCGTCATTTTCTTTTGGAACAACGGTAAATGGTCTTAGTGGTTGCGTAAACTTCATTGTAATTTGATCAGTTTTAAATGCTCGAAGTGCTGATTTTAAGTAATCTGGGTTAAATGAAATCTCAAGGCTTTCACCGACTAAAGTCTCAACATTCAAGATTTCTTCAACATTTCCTACTTCTGGTGAGTTTCCGTAAAGAACGACTTGGTGTAGCTCTGGATTAATAACTAAACGAACAACGTTATTACGACTTTCATGTGTTAATAAGCTTGCACGCTCTAATGCACTAAATATTTTTGAGCTATTAAATGTAATATCAGTCGTTGAACTGTCAGGTAATAAACGGTCTGTTTCAGGATATGTTCCCTCAAGCAAACGCGAATAAAATGACAAGTGACCAATTGTAAACAAGATTTGGTTTTCACTCATTTGAATTTGAATATTATCATCAAAATCACTCAAAATTCTTGAAAGTTCAGTCAAACTTTTTCCAGGAATAATGAAATCTAAGACATTTTCTGGACCGTTTTCGATTTTTAAAATACGTTGAGATAAACGATGGCTGTCTGTAGCCACTGCTTTAACTTGTTCATTTGAAATAACAAAATGAACCCCTGTTAAAATTGGACGACTTTCCTGTGTTGAAACGGCAAAATTAGTTTGATTAATAAGATTGCGCAATAATTTACCATTCAATTCAAATTGTAAGTCTTTTGAAACTTGTGGTAGACGAGGATAATTGTCTGCATCTAATCCATTAATCAAAAATTCTGAGCTTCCAGATTTAATAACTGTTTGTAGATTTTCTTTAACTTCAAACGTAAAAATAGATTCTGGTAATTTTTTAACGATTTCGCTAAAAAATCTTGCGGGTAAGACAATATTTCCTTCGCTTTGAATTTGAAGTTCAGTATCTTTAATCATAGTTGATTTAATTGAAATGTCTGAGTTACTACCTGTTAGGATTAAGCCATCTTGTGACAATTCCAATTTTATTCCCGTTAAAATTGGAATTGTTGTTTTAGAAGAAATAGCACGCATAACATGGTTTAAGTGGTTAATAAATTTGTTTCGATCAATTGTAAATTTCATCTAAAAAATCCTCTTTTTCTATTTAATTTATATTTATATATAGTTAGTAATAGTAGTAGGTACTGTGGATACTGTTAATAAGTCTGTTGACAGTTGATTAAATAAGTATTTTACCTGTGCATAAACTGTGTATAACTATAGGGTTTTTTCCACACTAGTTGTGTGTAAGTTTTTGGGTAATATCATTGATTTGGTTCTTAATATCGGAGTCTATTTTAACTAATTCAGTAATTCGTTCATGTGCATGCATCACAGTCGTGTGATCTTTTCCACCAAATTCTTGTCCTATTTTAGGCAGTGATTTATCAGTCATGTTTCGAGAGAGATACATGGCAATTTGACGTGGTAGAACAATTGTTTTCACGCGTTTCTTTCCTTTTAAGTCACTGGTTGATATTTGGTAATAGTTGGCCACAACCTCTTGAATTTTTGGAATAGTGACACTACTAAATTGTTGAACTAGGTTAAGATTTTGTAAGGCTTCTTGTGCTAATTGCGGATTGATATCTTGGCGTTTGATTGTGGCATGTGCCTGTACGCGAACAAGCGCGCCTTCAAGATTTCTAATGTTGGTATCAACTTGCTTAGCAATGTAGCTAATTGTTGCATCGTTGATTTTGATTTTTTCAGCATCAGCTTTCTTTTTAAGAATTGCGATACGAGTTTCAAAATCAGGAGGAGTAATTTCAACCTGTAATCCCCAAGCAAATCGGTTACTAAGCCTTTCAGAAAGACTTTTAATTTCATTAGGTAGACGATCACTAGTCATTACAATTTGTTTTTGATTGCTATAAAGTGTTTCAAAAGTATGGAAGAACTCTTCCTGGATACCTTGTTTATTAGCAAAAAACTGAATGTCATCAACCAAGAAGAGGTCGGCATTACGATATTTGCGTCTAAAAGCTTCTTGTGTATTATTTTTGATGGAATTAATTAGATCGTTGACAAAGGTTTCACTTTGAATATAAACAACACGACAGTTTGGATCTTCTCTTAGCATTTGATGGGCAATGGCCTGCATCAAATGAGTTTTACCGAGACCAACACCACCAAAAATAAAGAGCGGGTTATAAAAATCACCGGGATTATCTGCGATAGCCATCGCAGCACCAGCAGCTAATTTGTTCCCCTCTCCTTGAACAAATGTATCAAATGTATACTTATTATTTAAGCGTAAATCAGAAGCTAGTCGGGTATGTTGAGAATTAGTGGTACTCGAATCTGACTCAACGCCTGTTGAGTCAGGCATAGATGTGGGTTGTGAAGTATATGATTTTGCCTCAGGTTCAGGTTGCTTTTGACTTTCTACATAAAAAACAGGTGATATTTCAAGATCAGCATAACCATATGCTTCTTGAATTAAGTCAGATGACAGATTTTTTTCCCAATATCCTTTACTGACAGCTGTTTCAACACTAATAGTCATTTGCTTAGTGTTTTCGTCAAATGAAATCGGATGAGTATTTCTGAACCAAGCATTGTAGGTTACTTCGTTGTATCTTTTTTTCATTTCGTTTGTAAAATATTCCCAAAAACTATTTAAGTTAAACAATCAGTTGTTCCTCCAATCTTTAAAAATAGTATTAATATCAAAAAATATTTTAACATTTTATAGTGAACTTTTCCACAAACCCAAAAAATAGTTTTCCACAAAATCACAGCTGTGAAAAACTAAAAGTCGAACCCTGTGGATAAAGTGTTGTTTAAAAAAGAGTTTGTTAAAGATTATTTTGAAAGTTAAAATAAATCTTTGTATATAAGCAAATATAACCTGTGGATAAATAAAATCGCATTTGTTTATCTGTGGATAAAGCTGTTAGTTAGTCTGTGGATAAAAAAACGACCTATTTTTTGCTTTTTTTTATCCACACTTTTATCCACCGATTTACGCTATCAAATTGCCCATTAATCATCTGAAATAAAGTAGACTTATTATCTTTTGTATGCTAAAATTTAACAGTATTGTGCTTATATACATTACAGTAATTTATAAAATAATGACGTAACAGTCGAAAGCACTCGAAATAACTAGGAGGTGCAAAAACATGTCAAAAAGAACTTACCAACCTAAAAAACGTCACCGTCAACGTGTTCACGGTTTTAGAAAACGTATGAGTACTAAGAACGGCCGCAAAGTTTTAGCACGACGCCGTCGTAAAGGTAGAAAAGAATTATCTGCTTAAGGCCACTGAATAAACTTCAGTGGTTTTTTTGTTATATAAGGTGGAAATACTCAAATGAGAAAAAAGTATCGTATCAAAAAAGAGCAAGAGTTCCAAACTGTTTATCAAGGTAAGAATTCTTGTGCGAATCGAGCTTTTGTTATTTATCAAATGTCTAAACCTAACCAAAAGCATTTTAGAGTAGGAATATCTGTCGGTAAAAAAGTGGGTCATCACGCTGTTGTTCGAAATCGCTTAAAACGTTATATTCGTCAAACACTAACTGAAGAGTTACAAGACTTACCTAAAGAATTGGATTTTTTAGTTATTGCTAGACCTTATATTCGTGATTTTACAATGGCCGAGGTTAGACAGAATTTACGACATGCTTTAAAGGTTGCTAAAATTTTAGAAAAATAAACGTTTAACTCAAGGAGACAATATTGAATGTTATTTCAATGCGTAACATGAAAAAAATGTCACAACTAAAACCTCAAATGGATGAAATAAAGAAAAAATATCCAGGTAAAGATGCTCAAAGTCAAAAACAAGTTCAGGTAGAAACACAAAAGTTATATTCTGAAGAAGGTATTAATCCAATTTCAGGGTGTTTACCAATGCTACCTCAGTTACCAATTTTACTTGCGTTATATTCTTCAATTTTAAGAACGCCAGAATTACAAGTTGGTAAGTTCTTGTGGATGGAATTAGGGAAACCAGATCCTTACTTTGTGATGCCAGTTCTGGCAGCATTGTTGACTTTTGCAACTTCTTACATTAGTTCAATGCAACAGCCTGATACGAATGCAACAACAAAGATTATGACATTTGTTCCTGCAATTATGATTTTAATCGTTGGATTGAACCTGCCATCAGCACTAACCGTTTACTGGGTAGCTTCAAACTTATTCCAATTAGCTCAAACATTTATCTTCCAAAACCCATTTAAATATCGTCGCGAAATGCGTGAAAAAGAACAACAAGAACGCGATCGTCGTCGTAAACTTAACAAAGCTAAAAAGAAGATTTACAAAAAATAAAGTACGTTAAAAAGCTCACAATTAATTGTGAGCTTTTTTTTATAATTTAATATGGCGTAATTGATCAACGTCTGACCAATGAACATCATATCCTTTTCCTTTTTTGAAGAAAATTGAATTAGCGGTATTTTCGATATCACTTTCCGGATCATAGTGGTAATCTGCGATTATTTTTTCTTGATTTTGACATGGAAAGTAGCCTTTTAAAGTTGTTGATAGTTTGCCTTTGTTTTTAGTGAAAGAGGCAAAGTTCAAAGGATAATCAGTGAAATTTGCGACGGGAACAGCACCCTCGACAATGGTACTTCCGGCCGTATTATTGGTGATAGGTTCAAGATTTCCACCCATTTTTATAATGTCCGAGCTGACTTTTCCAATTAAATCTGTAGGAACGGTTAGCTTTATTGCGTACCAAGGCTCTAATAGTTGATTTGATGTGATGTTTTTCATCAAAGCTTGTCTAACTGCACGATAAGTTGCTTCTCTGAAATCGCCACCTTTTGTTTCAGGAGAATATGCGCGGCCACTTAACAATGTAATGGTGACGTCAGTTAAAGGAGCGCCTGTTAGAACGCCCAGATGTTTTTTCTCTGCTAGGTGAGTCATAATTCGTGATTGAAAATTAATATCTAAATCTTCTCTGGAACAATTATTTTTAATTACAACACCTTGTCCTGATTTTCCGGGCTCAAGTTTTAATGCCACTTCTGAATAGTGTCTTAATGGTTCAAAATGTCCAAAACCTATAACAGATTCGGTGATAGTTTCTTTGTAGAGGACACTTGGTGATAGAAAATCTATTTCAATATTGAAACGTTGAAAAAAGGTTTCTTTTAAGTATTCTAGTTGGATTAAGCCAACAATACTGATATAAAGTTCGCTAATGTCCTTTTTGTAACGTAGGTGGAGCATAGGTTCTTCATCATCTAATAGGTAGAAGTAGCTGACCATTTGATCTCGTTGGCTTTCTTCTTTTGGGATAACTTGGACTTTATAAACAGGGTCTCTGGTGAGTAAGATATTCTCTGGCAAGTCGATATTTTCTGTGCTATCTGCTGCAAAAAATTCACCGGGCAAACCGTTATCTAGTCCGGTTATGACAACAATATCTCCTGCTTTAGCTTGATTGGTTTTGACGAGATGTTGACCTTCGGGGTAAAATAATTCATTAATTTTACCTGGTTTTTCTGAATAACGAAATTTGATTTTTTCTTTTGAATGAAAACATCCAGAAACTATTTTGGCATGAACTTGCTTTAAGTTATTCTTATCATGCGTGATTTTATAAATTTGGGCTATTGGTTCATCAGAGCTGTTGAAGTTAGTTTGGATACAATCAAGTAGAGATAATAAATCTGACACACCAGTAAAAGTAATGGCCGATCCATAAACAGTAGGCATGATTCTTTTTTGGTTAATCGCCTGATTCAACCAGCTTAATTTTTGTTGTTGGTTCGGTTTATCTGATTGTAGTAGTAAGTTAAGCCAGGATTCATCAAGCATTGCCCATTCCTCTAAAAATTCACTATCATCTTTTAAAGAATCGTGATTGAAAGTGATGGCTTTATTAGAAAAATTCAGTAAATCTTTTTTGATACTAGCTAAATCAACTGTTTCAACATCAGTTTTATTGACGAATAGTAGAACTGGAACGTTGTATTGGTTACATAAGTCAGCTATTGTTTCAGTGTAACCGGTGACGCCGTCGGTGGCACTAATAATAATGATGGCCACATCAACGACTTGTAAAATACGTTCCATTTCAAAAGTCAAATCCATATGTCCAGGCGTATCAATGAAGGTATAGCGTTGATTGTTAGATGTAAAACTAATCGGCTTGCTAGAAAAAGTGATTTTGCGACGCCTTTCAATCGGCTCATTATCTAAAACAGTTGTGCCTTTATTAACATTACCGACTTTTTTAATGACATCATTTTGATAGAGTATTGCTTCCATTAAAGTTGTTTTTCCGCCATCTACGTGTGAAAAAACACCAATCGTTTTATTTTGTTGTGTCATAAAAAGTCTCCTTGAAGTTAAAATATATAGCCATTATAAACTTTTGAGTAATGTAGCTGTCAAATCTAATTAAAAAAGTTCCCACAAATTAAGGTGAGAACTTTCAATAATTATTAAGGCTGATTTATTAGTCCATTTTATCGTATTTGAAATTAGGGAATAAAAATTTATCAGCTAAGTCAACAATTTTACCTTGGAAAAATAAAGCAAAAATGGTTCCGATATTAACGGCTGATAGTTGTTGTGAAACAGCGAAAATAATAATGATGACAATAATTGGTGGAGTAAAGGTTAGTAATTGTGCACTAACTGGATTACCCTTTGTGTATTTGAAACGAATAACTTTCATCAAATCATCAACTGGATGCATAATTAAGTTAACACGTTGATAAAGTGAGATACCACATCCGATGAAAACAATCCCAATTAAGTCAATAACCAGTTTTACAAAATAAGGTAATTCAGGAAGTGAGGTCATTAGTAGTAAAGAGGTTAAGTAGTTAACGACTAAACTGAAAGGAACCATAAAAATAATATTCCCGATAACTTGTTTGAGTTTGAGTTGGCGCAGTAAGATAACGGTTAATACTGCCGCAAACAAAGCAGTTCCGAAGAGGGTTGATCCTAAGTTCCAAGAAAAAAATGAACTGATATTAACGGCGCTAGCGGTCCAAAGTGCCGAACCCAGGTTCATTGATACTGTTAGGGCATTACCAAGTCCATTGATAAAAATGGCAAATGCAAGAAAAAATAGGCGTGAAGTCATGCTGTTCTTTTGATTCATTGTGAGCTCCTTTTTTAGGCTTTGCTACTATGATAGTTAATTATCGGCAAATAAGCAAAGGAATAATCTGATTTTTTACAACATATAATGGAAGAAACTCGGATAAAAAGTAAAAATGTTTCACGTGAAAACATCGAAACATTGACAAATTTACGGAATACCGCTATATTTTAAATAAATGAATATCGATAAAGTAGTCAAGGTGCTTTATCCACTAGAAGCTTGAAGTCTCAGTGGATATCTAGCACCTTTTTTATTTCAAGGAGGAATTATGGCCACTGCTGTTACTGAATATGATACGATTGCTGCTATTTCTACGCCAATAGGTGAAGGGGCAATCTCGATTGTGAGACTATCCGGTGAGGATGCGATTGACCAAGTTAATCGCTTATTCAAAGGAAAAGATTTGACTGAAGTCGACAGTCATACGATTCATTATGGACACATCTTAGATGCTACAACGAAAAAGCCAATTGACGAAGTTATGGTGAGTGTAATGCGTGCACCTAAAACTTTTACACGTGAAGATATCGTTGAGATTAACTGTCACGGTGGTGTGGTTGCAACTAACAAAATTCTCCAAAACTTTTTAGGTGAAGAAGTCCGTTTAGCTGAACCAGGTGAGTTTACTAAAAGAGCCTTTTTGAATGGTCGAATTGATTTGACGCAAGCAGAATCTGTTATGGATTTAATTCGCGCAAAAACAGATAAGGCTATGCAAGTTGCTGTTAACCAGTTAGATGGACAATTAAATAACTTAATTCATAATTTGAGAGAAGAAATTTTACAAGTTTTAGCTCAAGTTGAAGTTAATATTGATTATCCTGAATATGATATGGATGATATGACAACGCAACTGTTACTCGAAAAAGCGCAACATATTCAAACTCAAATTGATGGTCTTCTTCAAACTGCTAAACAAGGAAAAATCTTGCGTCATGGATTGGCAACAGCTCTAGTAGGACGCCCAAATGTGGGTAAATCTTCATTACTAAACTATTTGATTAAAGAAGACAAAGCCATTGTGACTGACATTGAAGGGACAACGCGTGATGTTTTAGAAGAGTATGTTAATGTTCGAGATGTGCCGTTGAAATTAGTCGATACAGCGGGTATTCGTCAAACGAAAGACGTTGTTGAAAAAATCGGTGTGGAACGTTCTAAAAAAGCGATTAACGAATCAGATTTGGTTTTACTAGTTATTAATGCAGCAGAAGAGCTAACTGACGAAGATCAGACCTTGCTAGAATTAACTGAAGACAAGAATCGCATTATTTTATTGAATAAGATTGATTTGGGAACTAAGATTTCACGTGATGATTTAAGCACTCAAGCACCTGATACGCCAATCATTGAAATTAGTGTGCAAGATACGCTAGGACTTGATCAACTTGAAGAACAAATTGCGACAATGTTCTTTGGTGGAATCGAAACTAACCAGACTGATGTGATGGTAACTAATGCGCGACAAATTGGGTTATTAACTCAAGCGCAACACAGTTTAGACGAAGTGATTGCTGGAATTGCAAATGGTATGCCAATTGATTTAGTTCAAATTGATATGACAGCTTGTTGGGATAAATTAGGTGAAATTACAGGTGAAAGTGCACCTGACGAATTAATTACACAACTATTTAGCCAGTTCTGTCTAGGAAAATAATGAGGAGAGATTAAACACATGAAGACATACGATTCATATGATTACGATGTTATTGTCGTAGGTGCTGGACATGCTGGTTCAGAAGCTGCACTTGCTTCAGCTAGAATGGGACAAAAAACCTTACTATTAACTATTAATTTAGATATGGTAGCCTTTATGCCATGTAATCCATCAATCGGGGGTCCGGCTAAAGGGATTGTCGTACGTGAAGTTGATGCATTAGGTGGTCAAATGGGACAAAATATTGACCAAACTTACATTCAAATGAGAATGTTAAACACAGGTAAAGGTCCAGCTGTTCGTGCACTACGTGCGCAAGCAGATAAAAATCAATACCATGAAACAATGAAACAAGCGATTGAACAAGAAGAAAACTTAACGCTAAGACAAGGTTTAGTTGAAGACTTGATTGTTGAAGATGGAGTTTGCCAAGGTGTTTTAACAAATACAGGGGCTAAATACTATGCTAAATCAGTTGTCTTAACAGCTGGAACTTCTTCACGTGGGAAGATTATTATCGGTGAATTGATGTATTCATCAGGTCCAAATAACTCACTTCCTTCTATTAAATTATCTGAAGGTCTTGAACGTTTAGGATTTAAGTTGAACCGTTTCAAAACCGGAACACCTCCTCGTGTAGATAAGAATACGATTGATTTTTCTAAAACAGAAGAACAACCAGGAGACAAAAATCCTAATCATTTTTCATACCAAACAAAAGACAAAGATTACCTCATTGATCAAATTAGTTGCTGGATGACTTACACTAACGAAAATACCCATGATATTATTCGACAAAATCTTGATCGTGCGCCTATGTTTTCTGGTGTGATTGAAGGAGTAGGTCCTCGTTACTGTCCATCTATTGAAGATAAAATCGTTCGTTTTGCAGACAAACCTCGTCATCAATTATTCTTAGAGCCAGAAGGTCGTAATACAGAAGAATATTATGTGGGAGATTTTTCAACTTCAATGCCTGAAGATGTTCAGTTGAAAATGTTGCATTCAGTTGAAGGGCTTGAAAAAGCTGAAATGATGCGTCCAGGTTATGCAATTGAATATGATGTGATTGAGCCATGGCAATTGACTCACACGTTGGAAACAAAAGTGGTTAAAAACTTATTTACAGCGGGTCAAATGAATGGAACTTCAGGATACGAAGAAGCTGCTGGCCAAGGGATTGTTGCCGGGATTAATGCAGCGCTCCGTGCTCAAGATAAAGAAGGCTTTACTTTGAAACGTGATGAAGCTTATATTGGTGTGATGATTGACGATTTGGTAACTAAAGGAACAGCGGAACCTTACCGTTTATTGACCAGTCGTGCGGAATATCGTTTAATTTTGCGTCATGATAATGCAGATTTGCGTTTAACACAAAAAGGTCATGATCTTGGGCTAGTGCAAGAACCACAATTTGAACGATTCACACAGAAAAAAGAACAGATTGAATCTGTTTTAAAACAGTTCCAAACAACACGTCTAAAACCAACTGATGAATTACAAACTTACTTGGAAGAAAATAACCAAGCAAAATTGAAAGATGGTATTTTAGCTAGTGAATTGCTAAAACGTCCGGGAATTAGTTATGGCGATGTTGAACAATTTATGGCGATTGACCACGATATTGATCGTTACGTTAAAGAACAGGTTGAAATTTCGCTTAAATATGAAGGTTATATCAAGAAAGAACAAGGAAAAATCGATAAGCTACGACGCCTAGAGTCTAAAAAGATTCCAAAGAACATTGATTACGAAGCAATTAATGGTTTAGCAACGGAATCTCGACAAAAATTAATGAAAATTAGACCTGAATCTATCGCGCAAGCTAGCCGTATTAGTGGGGTAAATCCTGCTGATGTCGGAATTCTAAGTGTTTACATTCAACAAGGTCGAATTGCTAAGTTAGAAAATCCAGTTGAATAGTAGGGTTTAATTGATATTTGGGGAGAAGTTAATGAAAAAAGGACACAAGTTTGAGTCGTTACCGATAGCGATTATGCTATCAATAGTAGGTGGATTCGTTGATGCTTTTAGTTACTTGCATCTGGGTCACGTCTTCTCTGCTTTACAAACAGGAAATATTGTTTTGCTTGGATTAAATATTGCAACGTTCAACATAGGTGCGATTTTTCACTATTTGCTACCGATTATTTCATTTTTAGTTGCTAGTGCGATAGCCAACTTCGTTGAATTATCGGGTCCAAAACTGAATAGTTTTGTCTGGCAAGAGATTGTTATCTACATTGAATTAGTGGGATTATTTATCACGCGTTTGCTTATTGATCGACTAGATACAACTATTATAGTTAGTTTGTTGTCATTCTTTATGGCATTCCAAGTGCATTCGTTTAGAGTGGTTAACAACCATCCATATGCTTCGGCTATGAATACAGGTAATTTGAAAAAAGTAGGGAATTCAGCGATTGCTTATCTATTAGGTGAAAACAGAAGCGAAAACAAAACGATATTTGTTGATTGCTTGCTTATTATTTTGACCTTTGTATTAGGTGCTATTTTGAGTTCATGGTTATCTAGTTGGTTTGGTATCAACGCGATTTTCTTCCCAATGATGTTACTAATTGCAGTTTTAATACTTGTAAGATGGGAATAGAAGTTGATTTAAAGGGATTATTATCCTTTTGAATCAACTTTTTTTATTTTTATCAAAAAAAGTGTTGCCAAGATGTCAAATCGATGATATTATATTTTTTGTCGTTAAATAACGGCGCAACACAAAATAAAGAAATCAAAAAGATTTCAAAAAAGTGTTGCAACAAAACTTAATAAATGCTATTATAGTCTTTGTCGTTGAAAAGCGACAGCTAAGCAGCTCAAACGAAATTAAAAAGATTTCAAAAAAGAGTTGCAAAGCAAAAGAAAACATGGTATATTAATTAAGTCGTCAAGTTGAACAAACAAATTATTCTTTCATAAGAAAAAAATAATTTAAAAAACTTCTTGACACTGGTTATCAGCTTTGATATAATAAAGAAGTTGTTAAACAAAGTAGACCTTTGAAAACTGAACAAAGTTTCGCATAAATGTGTGGGGGTAATTAACCCCAAGCAATGAGCGAAGTCAATTCGCTAGTAAGTTTTAAAAAGAGCAAGTCAAACAATCTAAAATGAGAGTTTGATCCTGGCTCAGGACGAACGCTGGCGGCGTGCCTAATACATGCAAGTCGAACGAGTTTGCTCTTATGATGGTAGTGCTTGCACTACTTGACTAAGAATCCAAACGAGTGGCGGACGGGTGAGTAACACGTGGGTAACCTACCCTAAAGCGGGGGATAACATTTGGAAACAGATGCTAATACCGCATAACAATAAGAATCGAATGTTTCTTATTTAAAAGATGGTTTCGGCTATCACTTTAGGATGGACCTGCGGCGTATTAGCTAGTTGGTAAGGTAATGGCTTACCAAGGCGATGATACGTAGCCGACCTGAGAGGGTGATCGGCCACATTGGGACTGAGACACGGCCCAAACTCCTACGGGAGGCAGCAGTAGGGAATCTTCCACAATGGACGAAAGTCTGATGGAGCAACGCCGCGTGAGTGAAGAAGGGTTTCGGCTCGTAAAACTCTGTTGTTAGAGAAGAAAGATAATAAGAGTAACTGTTTATTATTTGACGGTAACTAACCAGAAAGCCACGGCTAACTACGTGCCAGCAGCCGCGGTAATACGTAGGTGGCAAGCGTTGTCCGGATTTATTGGGCGTAAAGCGAGCGCAGGCGGCTAATTAAGTCTGATGTGAAAGCCTTCGGCTTAACCGGAGAAGTGCATTAGAAACTGATTAGCTTGAGTGCAGAAGAGGAGAGTGGAACTCCATGTGTAGCGGTGAAATGCGTAGATATATGGAAGAACACCAGTGGCGAAGGCGACTCTCTGGTCTGTAACTGACGCTGAGGCTCGAAAGCGTGGGTAGCAAACAGGATTAGATACCCTGGTAGTCCACGCCGTAAACGATGAGTGCTAAGTGTTGGAGGGTTTCCGCCCTTCAGTGCTGCAGCTAACGCATTAAGCACTCCGCCTGGGGAGTACGACCGCAAGGTTGAAACTCAAAGGAATTGACGGGGGCCCGCACAAGCGGTGGAGCATGTGGTTTAATTCGATGCAACGCGAAGAACCTTACCAGGTCTTGACATCTTTTGACCACCTAAGAGATTAGGTTTTCCCTTCGGGGACAAAATGACAGGTGGTGCATGGTTGTCGTCAGCTCGTGTCGTGAGATGTTGGGTTAAGTCCCGCAACGAGCGCAACCCTTATTACTAGTTGCCAGCATTAAGTTGGGCACTCTAGTGAGACTGCCGGTGACAAACCGGAGGAAGGTGGGGATGACGTCAAATCATCATGCCCCTTATGACCTGGGCTACACACGTGCTACAATGGATGGTACAACGAGCAGCGATACCGCGAGGTTTAGCTAATCTCCTAAAACCATCCTCAGTTCGGATTGCAGGCTGCAACTCGCCTGCATGAAGCTGGAATCGCTAGTAATCGCAGATCAGCATGCTGCGGTGAATACGTTCCCGGGCCTTGTACACACCGCCCGTCACACCATGAGAGTTTGTAACACCCGAAGCCGGTGAGGTAACCTTTTGGAGCCAACCGTCTAAGGTGGGACAAATGATTAGGGTGAAGTCGTAACAAGGTAGCCGTAGGAGAACCTGCGGCTGGATCACCTCCTTTCTAAGGATATACGGAAACACACATTTGAAACTTTGTTTAGTTTTGAGAGGTTTACTCTCAATCGTTGAACATTGAAAACTGAATATGATTTAAGAACCAAAAGCCGAGGTTATCGAAAAGATAATCAAACACCGCGTTTTTAAGAGTAAATTAAAGAGAAATCACAGGTTAAGTGATAAAGGGCGCATGGTGGATGCCTTGGCACTAGGAGCCGATGAAGGACGGGACAAACACCGAAATGCTTTGGGGAGTTGTAAGTAAGCTTTGATCCAGAGATATCCGAATGGGGGAACCCACTAAGAGTAATCTTAGTATCTGTATGTGAATACATAGCATGCAGGAGGAAGACGCGGGGAACTGAAACATCTCAGTACCTGCAGGAAGAGAAAGAAAAATCGATTTCCTGAGTAGCGGCGAGCGAAACGGAAAGAGCCCAAACCAAGAAGCTTGCTTCTTGGGGTTGTAGGACTACAATAACGGACTTAAATAAGATAGAAGAATGAGTTGGGAAGCTCAGCCAAAGAAGGTGACAGCCCTGTATTTGAAATCTTGTTTATACCAAAGTAGTATCCTGAGTACGGCTGGACACGAGAAATCCAGTCGGAATCCGGGAGGACCATCTCCCAAGGCTAAATACTCCCTAGTGACCGATAGCGAACCAGTACCGTGAGGGAAAGGTGAAAAGCACCCCGGGAGGGGAGTGAAATAGATCCTGAAACCATGTGCCTACAAGTAGTCAAAGCCCGTTAATGGGTGATGGCGTGCCTTTTGTAGAATGAACCGGCGAGTTACGTTATGATGCAAGGTTAAGTTGAAGAGACGGAGCCGAAGCGAAAGCGAGTCTAAATAGGGCGAATAAGTATCATGATGTAGACCCGAAACCAAGTGACCTATCCATGTCCAGGTTGAAGATGCAGTAAAATGCATTGGAGGACCGAACCCACGTACGTTGAAAAGTGCGGGGATGAGGTGTGGATAGCGGTGAAATTCCAAACGAACTTGGAGATAGCTGGTTCTCTCCGAAATAGCTTTAGGGCTAGCCTTGGAGTAAAGGATCGTGGAGGTAGAGCACTGTTTGGACTAGGGGCCCGTCAAGGGTTACTGAATTCAGATAAACTCCGAATGCCATTGATCTATATCCAGGAGTCAGACTATGAGTGATAAGATCCGTAGTCGAAAGGGAAACAGCCCAGATCACCAGTTAAGGTCCCAAAATTTATGCTAAGTGGAAAAGGATGTGGCATTGCGTAGACAACTAGGATGTTGGCTTAGAAGCAGCCATTCATTTAAAGAGTGCGTAATAGCTCACTAGTCGAGTGACGCTGCGCCGAAAATGTACCGGGGCTAAGCATAATACCGAAACTGTGGATGTGTTATTTATAACACGTGGTAGGAGAGCGTTCTAAGGGCGAAGAAGGTAGATCGTAAGGACTGCTGGAGCGCTTAGAAGTGAGAATGCCGGTATGAGTAGCGAAAGATAGGTGAGAATCCTATCCGCCGAAAGACTAAGGTTTCCTGGGGAAGGCTCGTCCTCCCAGGGTTAGTCGGGACCTAAGATGAGGCCGAAAGGCGTAATCGATGGAAAACAGGTTGATATTCCTGTACTATGATGCATTGTTTGAACAATGGAGGGACGCAGCAGGCTAAACGAATGTGCGAATGGAAGAGCACGTCCAAGCAACAAGTTTTATTATGAGTCAAATGCTTATAATTATACGGATGAGTTGTGATGGGGAGCGAAATTATAGTAGCGAAGTCGTTGATGTCACACTGCCGAGAAAAGCTTCTAGTTAGATGTATTGTACCCGTACCGCAAACCGACACAGGTAGTCGAGGAGAGAATCCTAAGGTGAGCGAGCGAACTCTCGTTAAGGAACTCGGCAAAATGACCCCGTAACTTCGGGAGAAGGGGTGCTGATTTTAAATCAGCCGCAGTGAATAGGCCCAAACAACTGTTTATCAAAAACACAGGTCTCTGCTAAATCGAAAGATGACGTATAGGGGCTGACGCCTGCCCGGTGCTGGAAGGTTAAGAGGAGAGCTTAGCGTAAGCGAAGGTTTGAATTGAAGCCCCAGTAAACGGCGGCCGTAACTATAACGGTCCTAAGGTAGCGAAATTCCTTGTCGGGTAAGTTCCGACCCGCACGAAAGGCGCAATGATTTGGGCACTGTCTCAACGAGAGACTCGGTGAAATTATATTACCAGTGAAGATGCTGGTTACCCGCGACAGGACGGAAAGACCCCATGGAGCTTTACTGTAGCTTGATATTGAGTATTTGTGAAACATGTACAGGATAGGTAGGAGTCGATGAAGTGAGAACGCTAGTTTTCATGGAGACATTGTTGGGATACTACCCTTGTTTTATGAATCCTCTAACTTTTGCCAATTATCTTGGTAGAGGACAGTGTCAGGTGGGCAGTTTGACTGGGGCGGTCGCCTCCTAAAGTGTAACGGAGGCGCCCAAAGGTTCCCTCAGAATGGTTGGAAATCATTCGCAGAGTGTAAAGGTATAAGGGAGCTTGACTGCGAGACTTACAAGTCGAGCAGGGACGAAAGTCGGGCTTAGTGATCTGGTGGTACCGCATGGAAGGGCCATCACTCAACGGATAAAAGCTACCCTGGGGATAACAGGCTTATCTCCCCCAAGAGTTCACATCGACGGGGAGGTTTGGCACCTCGATGTCGGCTCGTCGCATCCTGGGGCTGTAGTCGGTCCCAAGGGTTGGGCTGTTCGCCCATTAAAGCGGCACGCGAGCTGGGTTCAGAACGTCGTGAGACAGTTCGGTCCCTATCCGTCGCGGGCGTTGGAAATTTGAGAGGAGCTGTCCTTAGTACGAGAGGACCGGGATGGACATACCGCTGGTGTACCAGTTGTTCTGCCAAGGGCATCGCTGGGTAGCTATGTATGGACGGGATAAGCGCTGAAAGCATCTAAGTGCGAAGCCCCCCTCAAGATGAGATTTCCCATTCCTTTAAGGAAGTAAGACACCTCAGAGATGATGAGGTCGATAGGCTAAGAGTGGAAGTATAGCGATATATGGAGCGGATTAGTACTAATCAGTCGAGGACTTAACCAAGTTAAGCGGTAGGCTTTTGGAAAATAAATCATATTCAGTTTTGAGTGTTCAGCACTCAAGGTAAATAAAAGTGTGGTGGCGATAGCAAGAAGGTTACACCTGTTCTCATGCCGAACACAGAAGTTAAGCTTCTTAACGCCGAAAGTAGTTGGTGGGTGACTACCTGCGAGGATAGGACGTTGCCACGCTTTATATGGAGGATTAGCTCAGCTGGGAGAGCATCTGCCTTACAAGCAGGGGGTCACAGGTTCGATCCCTGTATCCTCCATCATACCGAGTCGTTAGCTCAGTTGGTAGAGCATCTGACTTTTAATCAGAGGGTCGGCAGTTCGAGCCTGCCACGACTCATTGGCTTATATTTATTAATGCCACTTTATTTTTGCGGGTGTGGCGGAATTGGCAGACGCGCTAGATTTAGGTTCTAGTGTCTTAGTGACGTGGGGGTTCAAGTCCCTTCACCCGTATTGGCAAACAATATGCCAAATGTTATAATTGAATATATAGCAAATATGCCGACTTAGCTCAGTTGGTAGAGCATCTGATTTGTAATCAGAGGGTCGGGCGTTCGAATCGTCTAGTCGGCATTATGCGGAAGTAGTTCAGTGGTAGAACATCACCTTGCCATGGTGGGGGTCGCGGGTTCGAATCCCGTCTTCCGCTTTTCATTATTTATCGCCGGGGTGGCGGAACTGGCAGACGCACAGGACTTAAAATCCTGCGAAGAGTAATCTTCGTACCGGTTCGATTCCGGTCCTCGGCATAATAATGATGCACCCATAGCGCAACTGGATAGAGTGTCTGACTACGAATCAGAAGGTTGTAGGTTCGAGTCCTACTGGGTGCATATTCGGGAAGTAGCTCAGCTTGGTAGAGCACCTGGTTTGGGACCAGGGGGTCGCAGGTTCGAATCCTGTCTTCCCGATAGCAGCAAATGTTGCTGAATATATTTTTTGTGGCGGTGTAGCTCAGCTGGCTAGAGCGTCCGGTTCATACCCGGGAGGTCGGGGGTTCGATCCCCTTCGCCGCTATTGGTATCTTGGACCTTTAGCTCAGTTGGTTAGAGCAGACGGCTCATAACCGTCCGGTCGTAGGTTCGAGTCCTACAAGGTCCATCTCGATGGACTATTGTAATGTACTACTTAAATAATTATCGCGGGATGGAGCAGTCTGGTAGCTCGTCGGGCTCATAACCCGAAGGTCGTAGGTTCAAATCCTGCTCCCGCAATATAATAAAATGGTCCCATGGTGTAGGGGTTATCACGCCTGCCTGTCACGCAGGAGATCACCGGTTCAAATCCGGTTGGGACCGTATGATTTATTAATCATTATTTTATATATGCGGGTGTAGTTTAGTGGTAAAACCACAGCCTTCCAAGCTGTTGTCGCGAGTTCGATTCTCGTCACCCGCTTTTATAAATATGGGCCTATAGCTCAGCTGGTTAGAGCGCACGCCTGATAAGCGTGAGGTCGATGGTTCGAGTCCATTTAGGCCCATTTTATGGAGAAGTACTCAAGTGGCTGAAGAGGCGCCCCTGCTAAGGGTGTAGGTTGCGAAAGCGGCGCGAGGGTTCAAATCCCTCCTTCTCCGTATTTTTTATTCAGGCCCGTTGGTCAAGTGGTTAAGACACCGCCCTTTCACGGCGGTATCATGGGTTCAAATCCCGTACGGGTCATTTTAATATCGGAGGATTACCCAAGTCCGGCTGAAGGGAACGGTCTTGAAAACCGTCAGGCGGGTCAAACCGCGCGTGGGTTCGAATCCCACATCCTCCTTTTAATTTAATAATTTTATTATCGCGGGATGGAGCAGTCTGGTAGCTCGTCGGGCTCATAACCCGAAGGTCGTAGGTTCAAATCCTGCTCCCGCAATATAATAAAATGGTCCCATGGTGTAGGGGTTATCACGCCTGCCTGTCACGCAGGAGATCACCGGTTCAAATCCGGTTGGGACCGTATTGGCTCGGTAGCTCAGTTGGTAGAGCAACGGATTGAAGCTCCGTGTGTCGGCAGTTCGATTCTGTCCCGAGCCATTTTCCGGAGGAGTAGCGAAGTGGCTAAACGCAGCGGACTGTAAATCCGCCCCATTATTGGTTCGGTGGTTCGAATCCACTCTCCTCCATTGAATAGGGATATAGTTTAACGGCAAAACTACGGTCTCCAAAACCGTCGATGTGGGTTCGATTCCTACTATCCCTGTTTTGTTATCACGGCGGTATTGGTGAAGTGGTTAACACACCGGTTTGTGGATCCGGCATACATGGGTTCGAACCCCATATACCGCCCTTATTAATGGGTTATAGCCAAGCGGTAAGGCAACGGACTTTGACTCCGTCATGCGCTGGTTCGAATCCAGCTAACCCAATATAATCTTATATGTTTCTGGCGGTATAGCCAAGTGGTAAGGCAGAGGTCTGCAAAACCTTTATCGTCGGTTCGAATCCGACTACCGCCTTTTCACTTGGGCTATTTTAGGATTATGGAATTTTATTATGCCGGTGTGGCGGAATTGGCAGACGCGCTGGACTCAAAATCCAGTGCCCATTATGGGCGTATCGGTTCGACCCCGATCACCGGTATCTTAATGCTTATACGAACAAATAGAACCCTAATAATTATTTAATTATTAGGGTTTTTATTTTTGTAAAAATTACAAAAACTAACTTTTATATCGATTAATTCTTTAACTTTTTTTAACTGTGATCTGTTTGAAGTGGAGAAATATAACCGGTATACTTAATAAGATAGTAATAAGGAGGACATGATATGAATATTGGGATTTTTACGGATACTTATTTTCCACAAATTAGTGGTGTTGCAACGTCAATTCAAACTTTAAAAAATAGCTTGGAAAATTTTGGGCATTCCGTTTTTATATTTACAACAACCGACCCAAAAGTATCATCAGATGATTCTGAACCTAATGTGTTTAGATTTGGTAGTGTGCCGTTTATTTCTTTTACAGATAGACGTGTTGTGTACAGGGGACTCTTTCACGCTACAGAAATCGCTAAAGAGTTAAACTTAGATATTGTCCATACGCAAACCGAATTTTCGATGGGGTGGATTGGAAAATATGTTGCTAAAAGCCTAAAAATCCCAGTAATTCATACTTATCATACGATGTATGAGGACTATTTACACTATGTGTTAAATGGTCATCTATTAAAGCCTGTTCACGTTAAACGCTTTACACGTGCATTTTTACATCATACAAAAGGCGTTGTTGCACCTAGTTTGCGTGTTAAAACAACACTAGAAAGTTATGGGGTTAAACAACCAATAGAAATTATTCCAACAGGAATTGAACTTAACAGCCTTAACGATAGTTATAATAGTGGTTTACGAGAAGAACTAGGGTTATCAGCTGATACGCCTGTTATTTTGACATTGAGTCGTATTTCAATGGAAAAGAAAATCAGTCGTATTCTTGAAGCAATGCCTAAACTGATTGAGTCAGTAAAAGGAATCGTTTTGATTGTTGCTGGGGATGGTCCTGATTTAAAAACACTGCAAAATGAAGCTAAAGAATTAGGAGTAGCTGATTCAGTTAAGTTTATTGGGGCGGTTCCTCATGAAAAAGTAGGCAGTTATTATCGAATGGCAGACCTATTTGTTTCAGCAAGTGATACGGAAGCACAAGGGTTGACTTACATTGAAGCGATGGCAACTGGAACTAAATGTGTTGTGTTCAGTGGGGAATATACTGATCGACTATTTAATACACCCGAATACGGTCGAACATTTACAGACCATGAAGAAATGTATCAAGAAATTGTTGATTATTTACAAGAAGGTCCAGGCAAGATTAAACCTGAATTATTGGAAGAAAAGTTAGAAGAAATATCAGCCGATACTTTCGGTGAAAAAGTAGAGAAGTTCTATCAAACAGTTATTGATGAGAACTAATTAGTATAGTGTCATAAGGAGTATACAAGTGATCAAAATTAATATGTTTTCGCATGCAGACTCGGTACAAGGACAAGGAGTCGGTAGTGCATACAAAGAATTGATTCGATTATTAGATCAGCATTTGAAAGAGACTTTTGAAGTGACGATTAATCAAAAACAACCGGTAGATCTTACGCACTACCACACCATTAACCCTTCTTTTTATTTGAATTCATTCAGCCGTAAAAGAGGACGTAAAATTGGTTATGTTCACTTCTTACCTGAAACACTTGAAGGCAGTATTAAATTACCTTGGATTGCACGAAAAGTATTTTATAAATATGTCATCTCTTTTTATAAACGAATGGATCAGATTGTAGTAGTTAACCCGATTTTTATTGATAAGCTAACACAATATGGTATTCCACGTGAAAAAATCAAATATATTCCAAACTTTGTGACCAAAGATGTCTTCTATGAAAAGACAGCAGAGCAAAAAGCAGAACTGAGAAAAGCGTATAACATCGATCAAGATAAATTTGTTATTTTTGGTGATGGTCAAGTGCAGCAAAGAAAAGGTGTGCTTGATTTTGTTAAATTAGCAGAACAAAATCCGGACTTACAGTTTATTTGGGCTGGTGGTTTTTCTTTTGGAAAAATTACAGATGGCTATGAACAACTAAATAAGGTCGTTAAAAATCCGCCTAAAAACTTAATTTTCACAGGAATTATTCCAAGAGATCAGCTTGTTGATTATCTTAATATGGCAAACCTATTCTTATTACCTTCATTTGATGAGTTATTCCCAATGTCAGTACTAGAAGCATTCAGTACAGGGACTCCTGTTATGCTGAGAGACTTAGAACTATACCGTGCTGTGATTGATGGATACTATGAGTCTTGTAAAGATGCAGATGAAATGCAAGCTAAAATCCGTGAATTAATTCACGACGATAATCGATTAGACGAATTAAAATCCTTTTCAAGGACAGCTTCAGACAGATACTCTGAAGAAAACTTAACTAAAATTTGGAAGCAGTTTTATGAAGAACAATACAAAATTGCTAAAGAAAATAATCAAAGTAGAGGATAGCTGGACTTATGACTAGGAAAAATAAATTATGGTTTATCGGGATGCTTTTATTTGGGTCATTTATTTTTTGGCTTGAAGCAAAAGATGTGCCGTTTTCACACTTAGTTAACGCAACAAAAAAATTCAATTGGTTTTACTTAGCTATTGCGTTTTTGTGTATGATTGTCGCTTATTACTTTGAATCTTTGATTTTGAAAGTATTGCTGATAGGTAAAGAAAAATCGAAGTACTCGATGTGGCAGTTTTATCGCATACCGTTAGTACAAGCCTTATTCAATGCTATTACGCCATTCTCATCTGGTGGACAGCCAGCGCAACTTTACGCGTTGTCTACAATGGGGGTTGAAGTTGGGCGTGCGAGTTCGCTGTTAATGACTAAATTTATCATTTACCAATTGGCGGTACTGGTGAACTTTATTTTGACAATGATTTTTGGGTTTCAATTAGTTGCTCAACACTTTGGCGGATTAGCCTTTTTGATCTTATTTGGGTTTATTATTCATGTGTTTGCTATCGTGTTTCTTCTATTAGTAATGTTCCAATATAAATTTACCAAAACAATGATGCACACATTCTTAAATATTGGTGTGTACTTTATTGACAAATTTTATGATTTTATCGGATTTGCTATTCGTTCAAGAACCGAAAAAGTTACTGAACTTAAGCGAAATCTACAAGGTAAAAAAGTAAAATGGGAAGAAGCTGTCGATGAAAAGATTGATACCTTCTATAATGAAGGACAGCATTTGAAGAACGAGAAGAAAAAAGTAATGTGGGCTGTATTATACACAATGATGCAATTAGTTGTGTTTTATGCCATTCCGTATTTTGTTTTGCTAGCACTCGGCGTGAAGGCTAACCTTCTGACTGTTATTTTTATGCACATTATGATTGTGATGATTACCTCTATTTTTCCTTTGCCAGGAGGAGCAGGGGGAGCAGAGTACAGCTTCAAGATGTTGTTCTCAACATTTGGACTAGCTCAGCCCCAACTAGTGTTAGCCCTATTCTTATGGCGTTTTATTACCTATTATTTAGGGATGTTTCTGGGAGCCTTTGCCTTCTTATACAAGAAGAAGTCATAGTGCTTCTTTTTTTTATAGAAAAATAGGAAAAAAGGTTGACCCAAAGAAACAGGGATGCTATTATAGTCTTTGTCGTTGAAAAGCGACAGCTAAGCAGCTCAAACGAAATTAAAAAGATTTCAAAAAAGAGTTGCAAAGCAAAAGAAAACATGGTATATTAATTAAGTCGTCAAGTTGAACAAACAAATTATTCTTTCATAAGAAAAAAAATAATTTAAAAAACTTCTTGACACTGGTTATCAGCTTTGATATAATAAAGAAGTTGTTAAACAAAGTAGACCTTTGAAAACTGAACAAAGTTTCGCATAAATGTGTGGGGGTAATTAACCCCAAGCAATGAGCGAAGTCAATTCGCTAGTAAGTTTTAAAAAGAGCAAGTCAAACAATCTAAAATGAGAGTTTGATCCTGGCTCAGGACGAACGCTGGCGGCGTGCCTAATACATGCAAGTCGAACGAGTTTGCTCTTATGATGGTAGTGCTTGCACTACTTGACTAAGAATCCAAACGAGTGGCGGACGGGTGAGTAACACGTGGGTAACCTACCCTAAAGCGGGGGATAACATTTGGAAACAGATGCTAATACCGCATAACAATAAGAATCGAATGTTTCTTATTTAAAAGATGGTTTCGGCTATCACTTTAGGATGGACCTGCGGCGTATTAGCTAGTTGGTAAGGTAATGGCTTACCAAGGCGATGATACGTAGCCGACCTGAGAGGGTGATCGGCCACATTGGGACTGAGACACGGCCCAAACTCCTACGGGAGGCAGCAGTAGGGAATCTTCCACAATGGACGAAAGTCTGATGGAGCAACGCCGCGTGAGTGAAGAAGGGTTTCGGCTCGTAAAACTCTGTTGTTAGAGAAGAAAGATAATAAGAGTAACTGTTTATTATTTGACGGTAACTAACCAGAAAGCCACGGCTAACTACGTGCCAGCAGCCGCGGTAATACGTAGGTGGCAAGCGTTGTCCGGATTTATTGGGCGTAAAGCGAGCGCAGGCGGCTAATTAAGTCTGATGTGAAAGCCTTCGGCTTAACCGGAGAAGTGCATTAGAAACTGATTAGCTTGAGTGCAGAAGAGGAGAGTGGAACTCCATGTGTAGCGGTGAAATGCGTAGATATATGGAAGAACACCAGTGGCGAAGGCGACTCTCTGGTCTGTAACTGACGCTGAGGCTCGAAAGCGTGGGTAGCAAACAGGATTAGATACCCTGGTAGTCCACGCCGTAAACGATGAGTGCTAAGTGTTGGAGGGTTTCCGCCCTTCAGTGCTGCAGCTAACGCATTAAGCACTCCGCCTGGGGAGTACGACCGCAAGGTTGAAACTCAAAGGAATTGACGGGGGCCCGCACAAGCGGTGGAGCATGTGGTTTAATTCGATGCAACGCGAAGAACCTTACCAGGTCTTGACATCTTTTGACCACCTAAGAGATTAGGTTTTCCCTTCGGGGACAAAATGACAGGTGGTGCATGGTTGTCGTCAGCTCGTGTCGTGAGATGTTGGGTTAAGTCCCGCAACGAGCGCAACCCTTATTACTAGTTGCCAGCATTAAGTTGGGCACTCTAGTGAGACTGCCGGTGACAAACCGGAGGAAGGTGGGGATGACGTCAAATCATCATGCCCCTTATGACCTGGGCTACACACGTGCTACAATGGATGGTACAACGAGCAGCGATACCGCGAGGTTTAGCTAATCTCCTAAAACCATCCTCAGTTCGGATTGCAGGCTGCAACTCGCCTGCATGAAGCTGGAATCGCTAGTAATCGCAGATCAGCATGCTGCGGTGAATACGTTCCCGGGCCTTGTACACACCGCCCGTCACACCATGAGAGTTTGTAACACCCGAAGCCGGTGAGGTAACCTTTTGGAGCCAACCGTCTAAGGTGGGACAAATGATTAGGGTGAAGTCGTAACAAGGTAGCCGTAGGAGAACCTGCGGCTGGATCACCTCCTTTCTAAGGATATACGGAAACACACATTTGAAACTTTGTTTAGTTTTGAGAGGTTTACTTCTCAAAATGGAGCATAATGGATTGGGCCTATAGCTCAGCTGGTTAGAGCGCACGCCTGATAAGCGTGAGGTCGATGGTTCAAGTCCATTTAGGCCCATTTAACTGAATAGTTAATAAACCTGGGGGTTTAGCTCAGCTGGGAGAGCGTCTGCCTTGCACGCAGAAGGTCATCGGTTCGATCCCGTTAACCTCCATAGACAACGAAAGTTGTCGGTTGAACATTGAAAACTGAATATGATTTAAGAACCAAAAGCCGAGGTTATCGAAAAGATAATCAAACACCGCGTTTTTAAGAGTAAATTAAAGAGAAATCACAGGTTAAGTGATAAAGGGCGCATGGTGGATGCCTTGGCACTAGGAGCCGATGAAGGACGGGACAAACACCGAAATGCTTTGGGGAGTTGTAAGTAAGCTTTGATCCAGAGATATCCGAATGGGGGAACCCACTAAGAGTAATCTTAGTATCTGTATGTGAATACATAGCATGCAGGAGGAAGACGCGGGGAACTGAAACATCTCAGTACCTGCAGGAAGAGAAAGAAAAATCGATTTCCTGAGTAGCGGCGAGCGAAACGGAAAGAGCCCAAACCAAGAAGCTTGCTTCTTGGGGTTGTAGGACTACAATAACGGACTTAAATAAGATAGAAGAATGAGTTGGGAAGCTCAGCCAAAGAAGGTGACAGCCCTGTATTTGAAATCTTGTTTATACCAAAGTAGTATCCTGAGTACGGCTGGACACGAGAAATCCAGTCGGAATCCGGGAGGACCATCTCCCAAGGCTAAATACTCCCTAGTGACCGATAGCGAACCAGTACCGTGAGGGAAAGGTGAAAAGCACCCCGGGAGGGGAGTGAAATAGATCCTGAAACCATGTGCCTACAAGTAGTCAAAGCCCGTTAATGGGTGATGGCGTGCCTTTTGTAGAATGAACCGGCGAGTTACGTTATGATGCAAGGTTAAGTTGAAGAGACGGAGCCGAAGCGAAAGCGAGTCTAAATAGGGCGAATAAGTATCATGATGTAGACCCGAAACCAAGTGACCTATCCATGTCCAGGTTGAAGATGCAGTAAAATGCATTGGAGGACCGAACCCACGTACGTTGAAAAGTGCGGGGATGAGGTGTGGATAGCGGTGAAATTCCAAACGAACTTGGAGATAGCTGGTTCTCTCCGAAATAGCTTTAGGGCTAGCCTTGGAGTAAAGGATCGTGGAGGTAGAGCACTGTTTGGACTAGGGGCCCGTCAAGGGTTACTGAATTCAGATAAACTCCGAATGCCATTGATCTATATCCAGGAGTCAGACTATGAGTGATAAGATCCGTAGTCGAAAGGGAAACAGCCCAGATCACCAGTTAAGGTCCCAAAATTTATGCTAAGTGGAAAAGGATGTGGCATTGCGTAGACAACTAGGATGTTGGCTTAGAAGCAGCCATTCATTTAAAGAGTGCGTAATAGCTCACTAGTCGAGTGACGCTGCGCCGAAAATGTACCGGGGCTAAGCATAATACCGAAACTGTGGATGTGTTATTTATAACACGTGGTAGGAGAGCGTTCTAAGGGCGAAGAAGGTAGATCGTAAGGACTGCTGGAGCGCTTAGAAGTGAGAATGCCGGTATGAGTAGCGAAAGATAGGTGAGAATCCTATCCGCCGAAAGACTAAGGTTTCCTGGGGAAGGCTCGTCCTCCCAGGGTTAGTCGGGACCTAAGATGAGGCCGAAAGGCGTAATCGATGGAAAACAGGTTGATATTCCTGTACTATGATGCATTGTTTGAACAATGGAGGGACGCAGCAGGCTAAACGAATGTGCGAATGGAAGAGCACGTCCAAGCAACAAGTTTTATTATGAGTCAAATGCTTATAATTATACGGATGAGTTGTGATGGGGAGCGAAATTATAGTAGCGAAGTCGTTGATGTCACACTGCCGAGAAAAGCTTCTAGTTAGATGTATTGTACCCGTACCGCAAACCGACACAGGTAGTCGAGGAGAGAATCCTAAGGTGAGCGAGCGAACTCTCGTTAAGGAACTCGGCAAAATGACCCCGTAACTTCGGGAGAAGGGGTGCTGATTTTAAATCAGCCGCAGTGAATAGGCCCAAACAACTGTTTATCAAAAACACAGGTCTCTGCTAAATCGAAAGATGACGTATAGGGGCTGACGCCTGCCCGGTGCTGGAAGGTTAAGAGGAGAGCTTAGCGTAAGCGAAGGTTTGAATTGAAGCCCCAGTAAACGGCGGCCGTAACTATAACGGTCCTAAGGTAGCGAAATTCCTTGTCGGGTAAGTTCCGACCCGCACGAAAGGCGCAATGATTTGGGCACTGTCTCAACGAGAGACTCGGTGAAATTATATTACCAGTGAAGATGCTGGTTACCCGCGACAGGACGGAAAGACCCCATGGAGCTTTACTGTAGCTTGATATTGAGTATTTGTGAAACATGTACAGGATAGGTAGGAGTCGATGAAGTGAGAACGCTAGTTTTCATGGAGACATTGTTGGGATACTACCCTTGTTTTATGAATCCTCTAACTTTTGCCAATTATCTTGGTAGAGGACAGTGTCAGGTGGGCAGTTTGACTGGGGCGGTCGCCTCCTAAAGTGTAACGGAGGCGCCCAAAGGTTCCCTCAGAATGGTTGGAAATCATTCGCAGAGTGTAAAGGTATAAGGGAGCTTGACTGCGAGACTTACAAGTCGAGCAGGGACGAAAGTCGGGCTTAGTGATCTGGTGGTACCGCATGGAAGGGCCATCACTCAACGGATAAAAGCTACCCTGGGGATAACAGGCTTATCTCCCCCAAGAGTTCACATCGACGGGGAGGTTTGGCACCTCGATGTCGGCTCGTCGCATCCTGGGGCTGTAGTCGGTCCCAAGGGTTGGGCTGTTCGCCCATTAAAGCGGCACGCGAGCTGGGTTCAGAACGTCGTGAGACAGTTCGGTCCCTATCCGTCGCGGGCGTTGGAAATTTGAGAGGAGCTGTCCTTAGTACGAGAGGACCGGGATGGACATACCGCTGGTGTACCAGTTGTTCTGCCAAGGGCATCGCTGGGTAGCTATGTATGGACGGGATAAGCGCTGAAAGCATCTAAGTGCGAAGCCCCCCTCAAGATGAGATTTCCCATTCCTTTAAGGAAGTAAGACACCTCAGAGATGATGAGGTCGATAGGCTAAGAGTGGAAGTATAGCAATATATGGAGCGGATTAGTACTAATCAGTCGAGGACTTAACCAAGTTAAGCGGTAGGCTTTTGGAAAATAAATCATATTCAGTTTTGAGTGTTCAGCACTCAAGGTAAATAAAAGTGTGGTGGCGATAGCAAGAAGGTTACACCTGTTCTCATGCCGAACACAGAAGTTAAGCTTCTTAACGCCGAAAGTAGTTGGTGGGTGACTACCTGCGAGGATAGGACGTTGCCACGCTTTTTTTTATTCCGGTTTAGCTCAGTTGGTAGAGCACTTGACTGTTAATCAAGCTGTCGTCAGTTCGAGTCTGACAACCGGAGTTGAAGTTACAAGTAAGAGCCGTAAGCATATTTAATATATGTTTACGGTTTTTTTGATGCATAAACAAAACAATATTCTTAGTTCTTAGATAGAAACTATAGTAATTTGAGCTAAGGATTGCTTTCTAAAAGACTTTTTAAAGATTACTTGTTTCTCCCCCCTTCTTTGATAATTGGGAAGTAAATAAAGGCTTATTTTGACTATTGAAGTATTTATCTGTGGTCAGAGAAGACCTTTATGAAAGAATCTCACATGAGGGACAATAGTAGAATAAAAACACATAGACAGTTGCAATTGAATTGCTTTTGCCAGAGTAATCTGTTGTCCGATATTGTGTCCTTAAATAAGCAATCAAGTGAGCATATTTGGATTTTATAGTAATGCTATGTTCTCTACTACTCATATATTTAAATATCCAGAGAAGAGGATTTTACTGCTTTGTAGAGTCCGACGCTTTATAGTCAACTGTACGGGGAAGTCCGCTAGATTAAAATCAGAGACAAAAAAAGAGGATCACCAATTACTTGGTGATCCTCTTTATATATATAGGCTACTATTTGATATTTAACATCCATAAGAAAATCATAAATACGACAGCCAGACCGTACATGATAGGTGAAACTTCTTTACCACGTTTGGCAGCAAGCATTGTGAATGGATAAACAACCATACCTAATGCTAAACCATCTGAGATAGAGTAAGTTAGTGGCATACCGATAATAATTAAGAAAGCAGGAACTGCAATTTCAAATTTATCCCATTCAATTTTTGCAAGTGAACTTGCCATCAGAGTACCTACAATAATAAGTGCTGGAGCAGTCACTTGATTAATAATTACAGCCAATAATGGTGAGAAGAATAAACTCAAAATGAACATGAAACCAGCAACGATAGCAACGATACCTGTACGACCTTTAGCAGCGATACCAGCTGAAGATTCAACGTAAGCACCAACTGGTGAAGTTCCTAGCAATGAACCCACTAACATAGCTACTGAGTCAGACATTAATGCACTACCAACACGAGGCATCTTGTTATTCTTCATAAAACCAGCTTGTTCAGCAAGACCAACTAAAGTACCTGCTGTATCAAAGAAAGTAACCAGCAAGAATGTTAAAACAACGATTGCAAGTTGTAGTGTATTGATGTTACCAACATGTGCTAAAGCAACTCCAAATGTAGGTGCAAGACTTGGTGGTGTTGCAACGATTGAACTAGGAAGTGCAATCAAACCTGTTGCCATTCCTAAAATAGCACTCAATACCATTCCGATGAAAACAGCACCTTTAACATTTCTAACCATTAAAATAACAGTTACGAGTAATCCGAAAATTGTAATCCAAGTTGCGGGTACATTTAATGAACCTAAAGCAACTAATGTAGAATCACTTTTTTGAATTAAACCACCATTTTTAAGTCCGATAAAAGCAATAAACATTCCGATACCAGCTGAAATTGCTTGTTTAATGTTAGCAGGAATGGCATCAATAATCTTTTCACGTAATTTAAAGACAGTAATTAAGATGAATAAGATTGAAGCAATGAAAACACCCGCAAGAGCGGTTTCCCAAGGAATCTTCATTCCAATAACAACTGTATAAGCAAAGAATGCGTTAACTCCTAGTGCGGGCGCCGAGGCGAAGGGATAGCGTGCAAAGACTCCCATTAAGATACAACCTAAAGCACTTGCTAGAGCAGTAGCTGTAAAGACAGCACCTTTATCCATTCCAGCGTCTCCTAAAACGTTAGGGTTTAAAAATAGAATGTAAGACATGCTAATAAAAGTCGTTAAACCGGCAATAATTTCTGTTTGCCAGCTTGTATTGAATTTATCAAACATGAAATAAGATTTAACTTTATCCATATTTTCCTCCGATTGCGAAATATAATGTTCGCGTTTTTATTTTTAAAATCATATACTAATATCTTAACACTTTCTTAAACGTTTGAAAACCAAACATTACCATCAAAAAATAAAAAAGCGTACGAAAAAAGACTAATCTTAAGATTAGTCTTCATCTAATTCTGCTAATTTATCCTTAATTAGCTTGATAACAGTTTGGCGGTCATCTTCATTTGCAATAAAATCGTATTTATCGCCATCAATAATCATTTTCTTAGAGTAATTATAGTTGTTATACCAAGGCTTGTAGTAGTCTAGTAAACGCTTATAATAATCTTCGAGATCTGGATTTTGGTCGATCTGTTCATATGAACGGCCACGTTTTTTGATTCGTTTAATCATAGTTTCGTAAGAAACATTGATATGAATTAACAAATCAGGATGTTTTTTAGGCATGCCATCAAGTTCTTCCATCATATTATCAAGCAATTCGTTGTATAAATCGACTTCGACATCAGTCGCACGGCCCATATCAGCGTTCATTTGGAAGAACAAAGCGTCTTCATAGATTGAGCGGTCTAAAACATTGTGACGATGTGTTAGCGCTTTTTTAATGGAAGCAAAACGTTTATTTAAGAAAAAGATTTGCAATAAAAAAGCATATTTTTCAGGATTATCATAAAATAAAGGTAAAATTGGATTATCTTGAACTTCTTCAAAAAAAGGCGTTGTACCTAATTCATCGGCAATGATTTGGGTAAGGGTTGATTTTCCGGCGCCAATGGCACCACTAAGTACTAAAACGGTCATCACATTCCTTCTATTCTGGTTGATATTAATTAGAGAAAACATTACTAATCTTACCGCAAAATGTGGTGAAAATCAGCCCAATTTTCATAAATTTTAGTAAGGAAATACCCTCTTATTATCGTGAAGGAATTGGATTTGGTATAATAGGAATAAGGAGTGATATCATGAGAATTTTAGACTATCAAGGCGAAAAAATAAGTGAGCTCGGTATCGGAACTTGGTACTTGGGCGAAGGTTCAGAAATTAAAACTGCTGAAGAAATAACAGCGATGAAGTATGCCTTAGATCGTGGTATTAATATGATTGATACAGCTGAGATGTATGGTAATGGACTAGCTGAAGAACTCGTTGGAAAAGTGATTAAAGATTATAAACGGGAAGATATATTTTTGACGTCTAAATTTTACCCACATAATGCGTCAAAAGGTGATATGAGACAAAGTTTAGAGGCTAGTTTGAAACGATTGCAAACTGATTACTTAGATACATATATGCTACATTGGCGAAGTGATGAACCACTAGAAGAAACTGTTGCAGGATTAAATGAACTACAACAAGAAGGGCTTATTCGTCACTGGGGAGTGTCAAACTTTGATGTTGATGACATGAAAGAGTTACTGGCCGTTGAAGGTGGCGATAAAGTTGCCGCAAATGAAGTCTTATATAATATTGAATCAAGAGGTATTGAGTATGATTTAATGCCATTTCAAAAAGAAAAAGACATCGCTTTAGTTGGCTATTCACCATTTGGGTCAGGCTTTGGCGATTCAATTGCAATCACAAATAATTTAAAGGAGATTGCCGAAATTCACCAAGCTACGCCACACCAAATTTTACTGGCATGGGTTATTCGTGATCATAATTTAATCACAATTCCTAAAGCCGCCAAAGTTGGCCATATGCAAGAAAATATTGCGGCTAGTGATATTGTTTTATCGCCAGATGAACTAGCTGTTTTGGATCAAGACTATCCAGCTCCAGATCGCAAAATGATATTAAAAGTTATCTAAAAAAGACAAAATAAAAACGCCGCTAATTTATTAGCGACGTTTTTTTAGTGCGGGATATAAAATAAATCCGCTGAGTAAAACAATAATAATCCCAACATATTTAAGTGTTAAGTCATGTTTTTGACCTGTTTGAGGTAAGTTTGATGTTGGTTTATTAGTGCTTGATTGTGTAGCTGTTGATTGAGTTGTGCTATTTGATGCACTTGAGTCGGATTGACTACTGTCAGATGACTGAGAAGATTCTTTATCTTGAGGGATAGAAGGATCAGAGTCACTTGATTGTGAGGACTCGTTGGTACTTGATGAAGAAGATTGGTTATTTTTACTGTCAGAAGTAACAGAGGGATCTTCAGTAGTACCAGTATTATTTGTATCAGTTTGTCCTTTGCCTTTATCATCATCTTCATGATTATCGGTTTTATTATCTGGTTGTGATGATTTTTTGGTATTTCTGACTTCAAATACTATGTTATTTGAAGTTGAATCTGGCAAGCCTATGCTAAATTCTTTTCCTTTTAACCATTCTTGGGGAATCTCATAACCATCATCTGTTGATATTTGTTTAATAACGTAACGTCCTTCTTTTGGGTAATCCCATAATATAGTACCGTTATCATCTGTATATTGTTCTGAGGCTATACTAGTATTGTCCTTAACAACAAGTTCAATTCTAAATTTAAACTTTTGACCAATTAATGGGTTTTGGTTATCATCTGTGAGTCTAATCTTGACAGACAGACTATTTTTACCGATGACTTGCATGTCTTGAGATGAGGGGGCACTTACGGTAGCTGGTTTAGATGAATAAGTTTGAGTATCAGATGATCTATATCCATTGTAAGCTAATTCAACCGAGTTTACTAAATCACCTTTAAAAACAGGTGATGTCTTGTAGTGAATTCTGTAAGCTTTTTCAATAGGATTATTAAAAACAATTTTAAACTTATTGGATGTGGAATCTTGATTAGCTTTTTCAACTTTATATTCGCTTTTATCAATTATTTTATTGACAGCATTAGTATTTCCATTATCATCTAATTTGAGTTCTTCAACACGAAAGTTGTCGTCATCATAATTTACGAATTGATTGTTTGAAGGGTCATCTGTGATGATAGCATTGAATAGTTTTGACTGCGATTTGTTAAATTCAATTGTCCAGTCGACGGTTTTATCTGATGTATTAAAAACACCTGATTTATTTATTAATTGACCACTATTTGGAATTCTGAAGGAACCGCTAATAAAGGGCTTTTCTTCAGAATTTTTATATATGTTGTTATAAATAGTTTTTTCGGAATCGAGTACCATATTATCAAGTGATGTTTTAAGCCTGAATAAGTAAATTTTATTAGATGAATCAGGTGGAGTAAATGAAATTTTTTTATCTGATAACTTAGACACATTATTGTTAGATACAAGTACTTTGCTATTTTCAATTAAATTACCATCTTTGTCTAAGCTAACTTCATAAACGTTATACTCTAAAATTTTACCGTCTGTAATTTCGTTATATAAAGTTTGATTTGGAAGAGACGCGCGACCAGGGTTGATAATTGTATCCCATGTAATATTTCGGTTGCTTATATCAGAGTTTGCTGTTGCAAAACCATCTTTTAGACTCTGTTTGATTTCTAATCTTGCACTGCTAGTGATAGTTTTTGCAGATGTGTTACTTTCACTTATTTTAGCAGTAGCAGAATTATAATCAAAAGTGTATTTACCAGCGTCAGAATTGGTTCCAGTCGTCTGACTAGAATCAAAAGAGGTATCGTAACATAATTTGTATCTTTTGGAAATATTTTCTCCAAATGTGTTAATCGTTTTTTTATCATCGCTAACTGTTATATTAAAAGTTGTGTTGCCGTCCTTAATAGAGTAAGAGTTAGTTTGGTCTGAGTTTTTAACACCCGGAAAATTATTAATTACGTATCCTCTTCCTGAAATTTCTTTCAAAGTAAAGTTAGGATTATTAGCCACCGTAATGCCTTTTGGTAGACTATTTGTGATTTCATAGTTTTGATTGTTGTATCGATTGGTATTGATGTCATAGTGCCACGTAGCAATCTTTTTGTTATAGTCAATTGGTTCGTCAGCTTGATAAATGGTAAAAAACAAATTATTTCGATTGTTTTTGTCGATTCTATTGGAGACAGCGGTATCGCTTAAACCTTGAGAAGAAGTTGTTGTTGTTAATGTAATATTTTGAATACTATCATCTAGCACATAACTATCTAGTATTGTTTTATATTGGATATAAATACCATCATCTTTTAAATCATCTTTTAATATCTTAATTGTTGCTTCGGTGTAGTCTTGATTAAAAGTAATGGTGTAATCTTTTCCTTTTTCTAACTTAGAAGAACCAGAAGAATCGGTAGACGTGTCAGATACGGTAGATAATATAAAATCATTCTCAGTTAGTCTGTGCGCATTAGAAATAGTTTTGGAGCCATTAGTAGTAGCCGTTGCAGTGATAATAAGCTCATCAGCTGTTTTGTGATCGTAGTTATATTTGGCTGCCCAATTATAAGTATTACCGAACGGATTTTTAAATTCATTATCGATTAGAGGATCATAACTGACTAAAAAATCACCACTAGTTGAACTTCCAAGAGACTGGTTGTCAGTTGATTTAAGCGCAATAGTTTGTTGGAATTTATATGAGGAAGCGCCACTCTCAATTTCACTAGTTGCGATATTTATTGGGTTATAGTCTATTCGGATTGTTTGATTTATTTGTTTCTTTAACTTAATAGTTGTCCCGTCAATCTCATAGTCTGTCCCTTTAGTTAATGGCGCATCAGCATGATTTTCTGAGCCATCAATATTCAAGTATACAGGAGTTACTACTATTGAATCTGGATTAACTGTAAGAGTAGGGCCTTTACTGTTGTTATTTGAATTAGACACAGAATTATATTGAGATGTAATAGACGATCCTTCATACAAAGTGTTTCCTGTTCTATTAACGTATGCAACACTTCTAATGGATTGGAGATTTTTGAAAGTATTGCTTCCATTTTGAGTATTACTAATTGGAAATAAGTTATTAGAAATACTGCTTTGTTTTTCTTCTTTTACCGGAATAGATCCATTTGGAAAATTCTCAAAAGAGATAGAAGAATTATTAGGAATATTGCCTTTAACTATCCCGCTAATTTTTAAGTCAGTTGACTCTAAATTTTCAAATTTATCTAGATTCTTGTCAAAAGTGAAAGTTAGCTTACCATCTTGTTGGATAGAATAAGAACCAAATGAAACAGGATCACCTATACTTCCGCCACTAGGTGTATAGCTAATATTTTCAGGTAACGTGAAAGAAAACTGATAAGTTTTATCTTGGTAATCGCTAGGTCGATTCCATGACCACTTATATTTAAAATCTATCTGGTCATTTGGATGAAATTCTTTAGCACTTGAGTTAAAATCGAGTGTTTGACCATTTCTAGAAGCAGAATAAGATTCAGGCGTTATCTTAACATCAGCTGTTTCAGTTGTTTCTGCACTAACATTAACTTGCGTTAGTGGGATGACGTATCCTAACGCCATTACAGTAATTATAAGGATATTGATAATATTAAATAGTTTATTTTTCAAGTTATACCTCCTAGTTCTATTAAATATTACTAATCATTCAAAGTGACATACCTCAGAATTTTACCACAAAAAAAAGAAGCTGTTAAGCTTCAGGTTTTGAAATATAATAGTTATTTAATTTTTTGAATATTATTCGATATAAAACGAACAATGGCCATGCCGTTAGGATTAATGGGATATACCAGATAGCTAAATCAAAGCTAAAAATTGAAGTGAGTTCAAACAAGTTACCTAAGAAACCATAAGAGATGATAATCCCAATAACCACAAGGGATAAAAGCCCATACTTAATAGGTGTTAAAGGCTTACTTAGATATAGCAAAGTGATAAAACCAATTACGGTAATCATCAGTGAGACCATGGTTGAACTGTCCGCAAATGGGACTTGAGCATAGCTTTGTAAAAATGAAAAAATGATGACATAAGTCACAATTGAGAAAGCAGCAGGCGCTGCAATCGATAAGACATTATCCATAAAACGACCAGTTGGGCGACTAAAGTCAGGTTCCAAGGCTAAGAAAAATGAGGGGATTCCCACCGTTAACATTGTAGCTGGTGTTAATTGGCTAAGGTGGAATGGATATTGTAGATTAACAAAAATGAAAATAACAGCCAAAATAATCGAATAAATGGTTTTGTTCAAGTACATTGAAGCAACACGTTCAATATTGTTAATAACACGACGCCCTTCATTTAAAATATGGATCATATTATCAAAGTTAGCATTTAATAGAACAAAATCAGCAACAGATTGACTGGCATCGTTTCCACCTGCCACAGCAATCGCACAATCTGATTGTTTAAGCGCTAACACGTCGTTAACGCCATCACCTGTCATTCCAACAGTTTTACCAAGTTTTTGGTAGGACTTGATTAAATTACGTTTTTGAGTAGGGGAGACACGGCCAAAAATATTGTAGTTTTGGACTAAATAAGTAAAATCAACGTTGTCGGTTTGTTGGCTCATATCGACATAATCTTTAGCGCCTTTAATCCCAGCACGTTGGGCAACATTGCTAACGGTTACGGGATTATCACCAGAAATCACTTTTAAGTCGATGCCTTGTTCAGCTAAGTAATTGAAAGTCTGTTTAGCTGAGGGACGAACTTCATCAGCGATTTTGAGCCATCCCATTGGTTTGAGGGATGCATCATCCAGCTTCTTTAAGTCACCAGTTCCTTTAGCAATCAAAATAATTCGAAAACCATCGGCTGTGGCTTGTGCAATTTTTTCAGCCACATCAATAGGAAGCTTTTGGTTTTTAAAGATAAATTCAGGCGCTCCCATTAACCAAAATTCGTCGGGTTTATCAGTGAAACTAGCGCCACTCATTTTTCGATCTGAAGAAAATGGGAGTGTTGCAGAGGCTTCTTTTGTAGTAGGTGTCTTAGTGTAACCCAAAATCACACGTGCAGTAGCATTGTCATCTTGATTGGCAGTGACAATAGCTTGTGTTTGGTCGATTAATTCTTCTTTAGTTAAATCAGCAACCGGTTCAATTTCATGAATATGCAGATTACCGGTTGTAATAGTTCCTGTTTTATCTAAACAAAGTGTATCGATACGTGCTAGTGATTCAATCGCATTAATTGAACGCGTTAAGACTTTTTTACGGCTAAGGTTCAATGAACCAACAGCTAATGCAACAGAAGTTAATAAAACAAGTCCTTCGGGAATCATGCCGATGACAGCAGTTGCTGTACCTAGAATAATTTGGATATAACCGCCACCTTTTAAGTAACTTGAGATAGCTAAAATAATTCCTAATGGAATAATAATATAGGTTAGTATTCTGATGATTTTGTTAATCATATTGAGCAATTGACTTGAAGGTTTTTTTTCAGTTTTAGCTTCAAGTGATAATTTTGAAATAAAGCTTTCATGTCCAACTTTTGTTAATTGAACAATCGCTTGACCACTATTAATAAAAGAACCAGACAGCACTTCATCTTGATCTTTCTTGATAATGTTACGAGATTCACCAGTTAAAGGGGATTCATCGACTTCAAGGCCGTTAGTTTGTAGCACAATCCCATCGGCAGGAATTTCATTTCCACGTTTTAAAGTGACAATATCACCTTCAACAAGTTCATCTTGTGACAATTGAATTGACTTACCATCACGTTTGACCGTGATTTGTTGCATGGTGATTAAACTCATGGCATCAACTTGGCGTTTTGCACGAAGTTCTTGGAAAATGCCAATAACAGTGTTGAATAAAACGGGGCCTAAAAACCAGAGGTTGGCATATTTGCCAGTGATAGCGACCAAAATCGCAAAGAATAGGTTGATGGCATTAAATAAGGTTAACGTGTTTTCAGAAATAATCTGACCAACGCTTCGGGTCAGCGATTTGACGGGTACATTGACTTTACCTTCTGATTTTTTTTGTTCGACTAGCTTTGAACTTAACCCATTTTGAATGAGTTCAGTTGTTGCTTGATTCTTCATTGACACAACCCCAATACTTATATATTTAAAAACGATAGTGGGTTAAAACCCTTCCTATACTACTATGCTTATTTTTCTTTAATAATTCAACCATTTCGCCATAATTTTTGTAGATTATTAAGATTTTAACAAAATAAAAAAGACCCTAACAGGGTCTTTTTTATTATTCGCTACGGAGAGCGGTTGAGGCGTCTTTTTTGGAAGCCATTTTTGATGGAATGTGACCACCTAACATTGTTAATGCTGTACTAATAATAATTAAAATAATAGCATGAACAGGGTTAAGGTTAGCAACATTTTCAAGGTTGGTGATTTGGTAAAGTAATGCGTTTATTGGGAATAACGCTAAATAACCAATAACAACACCAAGTACACCAGAACCAAGTCCTAAAATGAATGTTTCGGCATCAAAGACGTGTGTGATATCTGATTTTCTCGCACCTAGTGCTTTTAGAACACCAATTTCTTTTGTACGTTCAATAACGGAAGTATAAGTTAAGATACCAATCATAATCATACTTGTTACCAGAGAAATACCAGCAAAGGCAACTAGAACGTAAGTAATACCGTCCATTAAACCACCTGTAAGACTTGAAACAGTACCAGCCATATCTGTATAGATGATTTTATCTTCGTCTGATTTGCCTTCATTATATTTGTCTAGGTAAGTTAAGACATTTTCTTTGTTTTTGAAGTTATCAGTGTAAATTAAAATACTTGATGGAATGTCATTACCCCCAAGAAAAGCAAGTGTTTGGGTCTTAGCCATATCACTTGTAATAGGTTGACCAGTTAACACATTGTTGTTGCTTTCTTTTTGTGCTTTGACAATTTCTGAGTTTGCGTTATCTTGAATGATTTCTTGCGCTAGTTTGTCAGAGTAAGCAATTCCAGGAGCAAGTGCTGTTGTTCTTGAAGTTCCATTTGACTTCAAAATACCGACAACTTTAACTTCACGATTTTGTGAGTTATTGTAAGCCGTTGTTAAATCTTGTGTTGGCATAAAATTACCTGTTGGTAATTGTTGGTAGTAGTTATTGTTATTAACTAACTTAATACTTGTCCCAATAATTTGGTTATAGTCTAGTTTTTGATCATTTGAAACATCAAATCCTAAGTTCTTAAGTGAGTTGATATTTGTTTTATTGTCTTTATCAACAATTAAAACCACATCAGTTGGGTTTGAAGGATAGTCACCGTTCACAAGTTGGTAGTTATCTTTTAAGAAATTACCTTTATTTGGATCAAGTTGTTCAGGGAAAACGGATACGCCCATTCCTGTCATAGCAGACATTTGTTGAGCCATACTGCTGCCATTGTCGGATTGATTTGAGAATTTAACAGCTTGAACTTTACCATTAACTTCACGAAGTAAGTTCATCCCAGTAGCACGGCTATAACTGATGTTATTACTATCATTAGGATTCATTTTGTTAAGGTAATCAAGATAATTGCTGTCGATTTTGTTAGTATGCGTTGCGGCTTCGTTTTGATCTTGCTCAGCAATGACATAGTTAACATTTTCAGATTGAGAAGCATCGGATTTATTCTGCGTAAGTGAAGAACCGGCTGAAGTTTGAGTAGCTACTTGTGAAATTGTAATCGGAAACTTCGATAATGTCTCACCTTGAGTTTGTCCAATTTGAATTCGAAAACCATTGGATAATCCTAGAACAATGGCAATACTAATAATTCCAATACTTGAGGCAAAAGCAGTTAATAAAGTACGCCCTTTTTTAGTTTTAAGGTTGGTGAAGGATAACTTAAGTGCAGTCCACCAACTCATTTTCGTGCGTTTTAAATTGAATTGTTGGTTACGATTGCTATCATCATAAGGATTAGTATCATCTTGAATTTTACCATCAGCAAAACGGACGATACGATCTGAATAATCTTTGGCGAGTTCTTCATCATGGGTAACCATAATAACTAAACGGTCTTTAGAAATTTCTTTAATCAAGTTCATAATTTGAACACTGGTTTTACTATCTAAAGCCCCTGTTGGTTCATCAGCTAGCAGGATTTCTGGGTCATTTGCAATCGCACGAGCAATTGCCACACGTTGCATTTGACCACCGGAAAGTTGTGCGATTTTTTTATCGATATGGTCACCAAGGCCTACACGTTTAAGAGCGTCTACAGCTTTTTGAGTTCTCTCTTCACTGGATACACCACTTAAAGTCATCCCAAGTTCAACATTATCCAAAATAGATAAGTGACCAATAAGGTTGTAGCTTTGGAAGATAAAGCCGACTGAGTTATTACGATAAGCGTCCCAGTCTGTTTCTTTAAAATTCTTAGTTGATTTATTTTTGATTAATAAATCACCAGAATCATATTTATCTAGTCCACCAATGATGTTAAGCATAGTGGTTTTACCAGAACCACTAGGTCCTAAAATCGAAACGAATTCTTTGTCTCGAAAAGAAAGTGAAACATCATCTAGTGCTTTAGTTGTTGTATTTCCAACATGGAAATACTTTTTAAGATGTTTAAGTTCTAACATGGTTAATATCCTTCCATACAGTATGATTTATATATATTAATTATTAACAATTGTAAACTGTTTGACAAAATTGTCAATGCACTATATTATTTTTTAGAAAAGGACGTGAAAACTTAATGGAAAATAAAGAAAATAACCCAACCAATTCTTCGCTTGAAGTTGTGAGTATTTTAATGCGAGTTTTGTTTCATAATATGAAGTTGAATGGCTCGCTTTCAAGAATGCAATTATTAACGTGTTTCGTTGTAATCGATGAAAAGAAAGTTAAAATGTCAAGATTAGCTGATTTAATGGGCATTTCACGCGTACAGGTGAGTCATTTAGTTAAGTCACTTGAAGAACAAAATATTGTTGCTAGAAAAACTAACCCTGATAATCGCCGAGTAGTTGAAGTTGAGATGACTCAATATGGTTATGATTATGTGCATGAACAGTCAGAAGAATGGCGTCAAAATTTTGAAAAAGAAATGGCGAGCGTTTCTAAAACTGATTTGGCTGAATTAGATCAGCATTTAAGTCAAGCAGTTGAAATATTGAAGAGAAATGGCAAATAAATTTGCGAATGTAAACTAAATACCAATAATATTAATATAAAATTTAATTTTTGAAAAAATAATTAAATTATTATATTTAGGTATAATAATTTAATGGTTAATTTTATAAATGTTGTTAAAACAACGTTTATATGGCTGACTTGATTAGCTAGAAGTGTATTTTTTACTTATAAAAAATAAATGATCAGTTAATATAATACCTAATTATGATTGGTCATGTTTAAAATAGATGACGTTTTTGACTAAAAAGAGTACCCTCCTAGATGTAGAATCTAGGGGGTATTTTTATGAAAAATAAACAAAAGAATTTCGATTCAAAAGTATCTAAAAAAGTAATATATGCCAGTTCTGCATTACTTGCAGCTACAGCATTTGCAACTGTCGCCTCATCTGATATGGGACAAAGTATTCAAGGGGTTAACCCTGTCGTTCAAGCAGCTACTAATTTGCAAGTTGCACGTTTGGATGGGTTATATACCAACACTAACAGTATTACTTTTTATGTTCCTGGCGTGCAGAAACATAATATCTTTGCCATTGGAGTTGCCAGACCTGATTCAACTATGTCTTGGTGGAATGCAAGTTCAAATTCTATTCAAGTGTCGCCAGATGGTCAGCACTTCACTGTTAGATTTACTTCTCCAGCCAACATAGAGTTTATTAATAACCCTAAAAATCGTGGTCAATCTATGACCTTTGAACTCCAATTCGATGATGGTAACAGCATCCAACTTCCTTATAGTAAGGCCATCGATTCGTCCGAATTAATGAATGCTAAAAATCAGGGAAAATCAAGTGTTGACGCTTTAGTTAATCTAACTGCTCAACAGTCTGAAGATTACAAGACTCAAATTGAAAATAGTCAAAATACAACTCAAGTTAATACGTTTGTAAATCAAGCTAAAGCAACTAATGATTTAGCTACTTTAAATCAATATAAAAATCAAGCTAAAAACAATATTCAAGATTCAGCTGATAAAGTGATTGCTTGGATTAAATCTCTTTTCAGATTTGATCGGACTGGAATGATGGCAAAGCCATTCATTAATCAAATTAATACTGTATCAAAAAGTGCACAAAGTAAAATCGACAAAGCTACAAGTAAAGATGCTATTGATACAATAGTTTCTGATGCAAACAGTAGTATAAATAAAGTTAAATCTTCATCAGACTCAAACTTGTCATCAGCACAAAATCAAGCTAAAAAAGAATTAAAAGCTAAGTATGACAGTTTAAATAATCAACTTAATATGATGTTTGATTTACCAGGTAAATCAGATTTACAAGCTGAATTAACCAATACATTTAATTCTGGAAATAAAGATATTGAAGGAGCTTCTTCAGCGGACGATGCTAATAGTAAAAAATCAACGGCTATTACCACATTAGAAGCAGTTTTAGAAAAAGCTGAAAATAATCAAAAATCTAATCAAGGTAATCGTTTAGCAAATAATCGAAATCAAGCTAAAGCAGACTTGGATAACCAATATCAAAAACTACAGGCTAAATTAAACAGCTTACCAGATAGTAGTCCTAAAAAATCAGGTTTAACTCAACGAGTAAAAGATTTTAAGTCTCAATCTAATCAAGATAGTTTAACTCAAGCTCCTGATGAAGCAAGTCTAGCTCAAGCAAAGACCAATTTAACGCAGACATTTAACACACTAGCCAATGACTTAGATACTGCGAAGTTACAACAAGAAGTAACAGATTTAATTAATACTAAATCTACAGCTGTTAAAGATGCTATTGATGGAATGGGGAGTATTACTGGTAAGTCTAAAATTTTAAATTCTATTACAAATACAGCAAGTGATTTGACCAATAATATTCCTAATACACTTTCAGATTTAGCAATTCATAAAGAAAGAGTTAGCCGTGCTTTTGATGAAATTCAAGCTAATGCGGGTCTTTTGAATCAAAGTAACTTAGAACAGGCTAAAAATGACGCAAAAAGAGCTATCAATCAAAAAACTGATGAAGTTCAAGGTGTTGTTAATGAATTATCTGACCCACAAAAAACACAGTTACAGTCAGAATTAAAAGCTAAATCAAAAGCAGGCAGAGATAATGTAGATGGTGCGTCAAAATCAGCAGATGCGTTGCTTGTTAAAGACAGTTCTTTAATAGATTTGGAAGCTCTTAAACAAAAAGCAAATCAAGCAAAAGCTGGTCAACAAGCCGCTAATAATAATCAACGATTAGCTCAATCGGCTCAAGATTATATTCAAGGTATACAACCACTTTCAGATGATAAAAAACTAGAGTTTAACAAACAAGTTAATGATTTGGTAAGTAGCTACCACACTAAATTGGCAGGTGATAATTCCGATGTTAATGCTTTATCAACTAGTTTTGCTCAAGACCTTGAAAAAATAAAATCAGCAGCTAATTTAGCTAATCAAAAACAAATTTTGGATAGTCAAATTACACAAAAAAGTGCTGATGCTCAAAAAGTTATTGATAATAGTTATAACTTAGATAGCGGCCAAAGAAGCGAATTGACTAAAGATTTAGCTAAAAAGACAAGTGATTTACGTCAATCGATTTCTGGTGTTCAAAATACTGCTGATTTAGAAACTAAGAAAAGTGATCTTGGTCAACTAGATGATTTTGCTAAAGACACAAAATTAGCAGACGATAAAGCCAAAGCAGCCCATGATTTGAAAACCAAGGCACAAGAAGTGAAAAATAATCTTGATAAGTTACCAGGACTAGAAAAAAAACAAATCGAAAGTGCCCAAAAATCAATCGATGATAAGTTAAGTGATGGGTTAGCTGATTTAAGTAAACCAGAAACTACAGACGTTAATGGTAAAAAACAAAGTATTGCAAGTACTTTAGATGCTATTTTGAGTCAGAATACACAAAGCTCCAACCAAGTATTAACTGATAAACGTACAAATCTAGAGTCGCAATTAGAAAATAAAAGAAGTGAACTAGAAACTAAAATTAAGGCATTATCTCAGTTAGATTCAAGCCAGATTAATTCTGGTATTGATAAAGTTAGTGGCCTAAAAAGTAAAGCAGTTACCGATTTAGTTCCAATTGAATCTACTGATCAACTTGAACAAGTTACTAATTTAGCTCTTGCCAACATGGAAGACGAATACAATCAACTTAAATTAGCAGACGATAGGGCTAAAGCTAGTGCAACATTATCTGAAAATATTGATAGTGAAAATGGTCGAATTGACAATTTGACAGGATTAAGTTCAGTTGAACAACAAGCAGCAAAAGCTGAATTAAAAGCAATCAAAGATCAACTACCAGCAGTATTTGATGGTTTAGATAGTGATAATGCAATTGCACAAAAACAACTGGAATTACAAAATCAAATTAATCAAGTTTATGATAAATATAATCAGAATAGCAATAAGAACATTGCAGATGCTAAAACAAATACTAAATCAAGATTAAAAGCACAACGTGACGATTTACTAAATAAACTTGATAATCATGCAGATTTTAATTCCTTAACTGCAGAAGACAAGCAAAGTTACAAGACTCAAATTAATAATGCATTCGATGAAACAGCAAAAGATCATGCAAGCATTGATCAATCAAGTTCGACACAAGCTATCGGTTATTTTGAACAAGCTACAAAAGCTAAACTTACTGATTTATCAAATCAAGCTAAATTAGCAAGCTTGAAAAAACAAAAATTAGATGATTTAAAATCAAAATCAGATTTCGATACGTTAAAAAATAACAAAGGGGCAGCTTTAGTCGGTAAATTAGATAAAAATATAGTCAATTTAACAGATGAGCAAAAAAATAACTTGAACCAACTTATTAAGGATAAAATTAATAAATTTGAAAATGAAACTGTAAATAGCGAATCGGAAGTACAAGAAAAATACAATCGTGCTTTAGCAGATATTGGTAAACAATATGACGAATATGCTGAAATAAGCCAAAAAAATCTAGATAATCTTCGAACTTCTGCCAAGGACAGCTTAAAAAAACCAAGTTTAGATAATTTGAATTTGACTGAAACTCAAAAACAATCGTTTATTAGTCAAATTAATCAGAAATTATCTGAGGGCGAATCCAATATAAATAATTCAAAAGAATTTGAAACGATTTCTCAATACAAAGATTCGGCAAATCAAGGGATGCAAGCTATTTTAGAGCAAGTACAACTTCAATCTGACAAGAATACGGCTATTGCCAAAGCAAATCAACATCGAGATAATCAAAACAGGGCTATTAACCAAATGCTAGGCTTGAGTGATTCAGATAAGAATGATTTGAATAATCAAATTAATGCATTAGTTGCTGACAATTCAGGAGCAATTTCAGGTACTAAATCGAATGAACAAATTACATCCTTAGTGGCTGACAACAATGTTGCTATCGAAAAAATTATGGACGATGCTAAACAAAAGAATCTCGGTAAAATTAATGATGTTCGAACAAATGCTAAATCAGAATTACAAAAAGAAATCAATAATAATACGCTTCCAGAATTAATGGATAGTAACCTATCTCAAAGCTATCAAGTTGAAATTAATCAAATTAAGTCCAATATGGAAAACTCAATAAAAGATAACAACAATCCAAGTGATATCGCTTACCAATTAGAACAGGCTAAACTCAAAGTAGCCGACGTCAAAAGACGTGCTGATTTAGACCAAAAACGTGAAAATGCACGTCAACAATTAATCGAATATGCTCAAAAATTGAATGGTCAATTAGATAAGCTACAACCAGTAGATCAAACAGATAAAGATAATGCTAAGGATTTGATTAATCTTATTTCTGATGAAGCAGACTTTGGTTCAGCAAATTCACAAGCAGAAATCACACAAGTTCTAAGCCAAAAACAAAAAGATATGGCAGATCATTATCAATCGGCTGAAGATATTAAACAAGCCAATTTAGAGTCAGAAAGAACGGATAGATTTGAAAAACTAGCTGAACAAGTTGATAATTTACAAAATGAAATTATCAATCAAAGAAGTTTAACACCTGAACAACAAGAACAATACATTAATCAACTTTATACTGCGTTGTTCAATGCCAATGATGATTTGCAACAAGCCCCATCTAAAGAATATATGGATGGCATTGAAACTACAATGAATAAAGTGGCACAAGATGTCATTAAAGATGCTAAATTGACTAATAACAATCAACAACCAACACCAACACCAACACCAGTTCCAACTGATGATAATAATGACTCACCACAGCCAACCAATCAAAAACCAACAGCAAGTGAAGTGAGTCAAGAAGTTGGTCAAGCAGTTAAACAGGCGCAAGATACAATTAATCAAAATACAACGTTAACTCCTCAACAAAAACAAAGTTATTTAAATGCTTTAACTAACTTGCAAACCGATTCAAATAGTCAATTGAATCAGCCTGGATTTGATCCAAGTACATTCAACATGCCTAATTTAAATCAAAATGTGCAAGCCATTTTAACGAGTTTCAATGATTTTGTTAAGAGTCAACCAACAAGCCAAAATAACAAAACACCTAATAATCAACCAACTAACACTAATACAACGGCTAATACCCAAAATGCGGGTAATAATACTATTGCAAATAATGGAAATGGTAGCACTGCTCAAAATGCAGGCACAATTAGAACTGATTCAGGCAATGGCTACCGTTACTATCCAGCAACAACAGCTCAGACAGGTAGCTCTCAAGGACAACTTGAACCAGCTAACTCAGGCCAAACGCAAAACGGCAATGGTAACAGAGATACTGGCGGTTTAATTCAAAGATCAAACCAAGGTAATAACCGTTCATCTGTTGCTAATGGTGGAAGCAATGGTCCTGTCAATAAAGTAGCAAACCTAAATAAAGATAATGACTCAGGTCAATCTAATAATTGGTGGAATGCTATTCCTTATATTGGTGCTTTAATCGTCGCTATTGGGGGTATTTTCTGGTTAATTGCTAAACGAAGAAAAGACGATAATGAAGAAGAATAGAATTAAAAAAACAGACCTTTTAGGGTCTGCTTTTTTAGTTTTCTTTAGATTTGCAGTTTGAGCAGTTTTGGCATAATCCTTCAAGAACAAATTGATGAGACAAAATCTCAGCTCCTGGAATTTGTGATTGATAAATTGACATTGGACATTCTTTCAACTCGGTAACGATGCCACAGTTTTGGCAAATAAAATGATGATGGTGGTCAAATTCACAAATGACTTTGACCATGGCATGTCCCATTTGATTATTTTGCTCAAGTAATCCAGCTTCTTCGAGTTGTTTAAGATTGCGATAGACGGTATTGTAACTCATTGAAGGAAATGTTTGGCGCATTAATTGATCAATTTTTGTAATATCTAAATACGTATCACGGTATTTGATCAGTAAATCGATTAAGACTTCACGTTGTTTGGTTATTTTAAGTTGATTTTGTTTCATCTTGTTTAAAACTTGTTGTTTTAAGTGATTCATTTAATTTCCTCTTTTCTTTTGATCAATAATCCTATATAATTATAAATCGTAATGATTATCATTTAAAGGAGAAGTAACTATAATTATGAAAAAAATATTTGCGACAATCGTACTAGCTCTTGCAGCCGTTGTTTTTGTAGGATGTCAAAGTCAATCTCAACAATCAACAACGACTAGCGGCTCAAATTCGGAAAAAGCAATCAATGTGATTACTTCAACGGATGTTTATAGTAATATTGTATCAGAAATCACACAAGGAACTTCTGCCAATGTAACGCCAATTATTTCAGGTTCTAGTGCAGACCCTCACCACTTTGAACCAACAGCTAATGATGCTAAGAAAATCACGAATGCTGATTTAATCGTAGAAAATGGCTTGGGTTATGACAGCTGGTTTGAAAAACTAGTGAAATCAACCGATACTAAAGCACAAAAAATATCAATTGCAACAGACATTGCCCAACTTAAAGATGGCGATAATGAACACATCTGGTATGATGTTAGCTTAATGAAAAAGTTTGTTGAAACAACCACTCAAAAATTGAGCGAAATTGATTCAGCTAACCAAGCAACTTACCAGAAAAATGCACAAGATTACTTGAAGAAGTTTGATACTTTAACTACAAAGATTAACGATGTCAAAAGTCATCTATCTGATGCCAACAAAAAGGTTAACGTATCAGAGCCAGTTGCTGATTATCTCCTTCAACAAATTGGATTTGAAATTAACAACAAGCATTTTGAACAAGCAATTGCAGAGGAAACTGATCCTTCAGCTCAAGATATTGCCCAAATGCAAAAAGATTTCGAATCAAAAACCGTTTCATTCTTTGTTTACAATACCCAAAGTCACAGTCCTTTAGCTGATCAAATGGCTGACAAAGCCAAAGCAGCTAACTTACCAATTCTTGAAGTAACTGAAACTAAACCTAACAACATATCGTACATTGATTGGATGACAGATGTTGTTGATCACATTTCAAAATTAATGAACTAATTTAATTATGATGAGTTATTTTTTCAAAACCTCCAACATGTTTCTAAATGCTATAATGAGATTTAGAATCTGTTAGGAGGTTTTTTATGTTTAAAAAACGCGGAACATTTGAAAAAGTTCTGATGATTTTTATTTTCTTTTTCTTTGATATCTTATTAACTGGGTTAATGGGAACAGTTAAGGCAGAACCCATTAGTATGGGATATATCGTTAATAATGCCATCAGAATACTTGTGGCAGTGGCGATTATATACGTGATGACAATTGAATATGGACATGAATTAAAGGTTGATAATCAGCGAAAATTCCAATTTAATTGGCGATTTAATAAGCGCAATCTCATGATTACGATCATTGGTGCAGTTACCATGTTAGCTTTTCAATTTTTGATAGCATTAGCAATCCCTGCTAATCAAACTTCATCAAATGAAGCAGGATTGAATGAAATTTTAGCAAGTGTTAACTTTTTATTCCCACTGTTTGTGATGTTTGTAGGGCCTATTGTTGAAGAGTATATTTTCAGAGGATTATTTTTCAACTTATTTTTCAAGAAGGATACACGGTTAAATAACGTTGTCGGGATTGTTGTTAATGGTGTCCTATTTGGGTTAATGCACGAAACATCATTGTCAATATACTTAGTGCTTTATTCGGTGATGGGAATGATACTAGCTTCAGTATACTTGTTCACCAAAGATATTAAGTCATCAATTATCGTGCATATCATCAATAATGTGATTAGTAGTTTATAGTGAGGGGTTAAAAAATGTCGAAAAGTGTCAGCTATGTTGTTCGCTTAATTATGGCGGTTGTCGTTTTTTTCGTTGATCAACTCTTGTTAGTTTTTTTGCAAATGCCAAAAGAAGTTATGAGCTTGGGTTATGTTTTGGGTATTGTTCTTCGGTTAGCTGTTGCGGCAGTTGTCGTTTATGGGATTTATCGTTATTATCGTTACTTACTTGAAAAAGATAATCCTAGACAATTCATGACCAAACAAACCAAGTTTGGCTTTGACAAAGTAATGCTTGTGTTGGGATTATTTGTTGTTTTAATTATTGTTCAGGTTGTTATCAACTTGGTGTTATTAAAAAACCAACCAGAATCAGCTAACCAAGTTAAGATTATCGAATTTGTGAAAGGGAATAACTTTTTATTTGGACTATTCGTTGTTGTTATTGGTCCTATTCTTGAAGAAATCGTCTTTAGAGGGTTATTCTTTGATTTATTTTTCAAACAGAGTTCTAATTTAAAGAATACATTAGGTATTATTTTAAACGGGTTACTTTTTGGTCTAGCCCATACTAGTTTTCAGTTTAACTTGAGCTTAGTCACTTATGCAGTGATGGGGATGCTATTTGCAGGTATTTACCTCAAAACAAAAGATCTACGCTGTTCAACAGGTGTTCATATGTTGAACAACTTATTATCATTTATTGGCATATTATTTGCAAAATAAAAAGCAGGATAAATTATCCTGCTTTTTTTATATAGTAATTTAACATGAATGGTGTTAAGACAGTTGTTAAAATAACGACAATGATAAGTTGGACATATAAGTCATGTGAAATAATCGATTTGGTTAGGCCGGTTTGTACTAATATTAAAGCAACTTCACCACGAGCAATCATTCCACTTCCAACAATGTTAGCCTGGTTTTTGGGTAGCCCAAAATATTGGCTGACTAATTTGCCAGGTAAAAACTTTGAAAGAATAGCAATTAGGGTGAAAATCAAAATTAATGGCAAGTTATCTAAAGCACCATCTAATGTCATGTTAAGTCCGATTGAAGCGAAAAATAAGGGGATAAAAATCAAGTAAGCTGTTGCCGATATTTTGTCTGATACTTGATTGAAAAAGGTGGCATCCTTCAAAATAATACCGGCAAAGAATGCGCCCATAATACCGCTAAGTCCGACTTTTTCGGCAAGAATAGATAAGCCAAAAATCATAACTAGTGAAAATATTTCATAGAAATAAGGGAGGTTAATCGACTTTGTTTTGAAAAAATTGTCGATAATAGGGAAGAATTTTTTAAATAGAAAAACAAAACCAAAGAAAATAACTTGCAAGATTAGTGTTTGACCTAAAGCAAGGGGATCAAAACTACCTGTACTATTAAAGTTGATGAAAAGACTCAAAATAAATAGCGTCAAAAAGTCATCGACAATTGCAGCACCAATTAGAACATTTCCCATTTTACTTTGCAATAAACCTGATTCTTTTAGAACTTCCAGTGCAATTGAGATGCTCGTTGCAGCGAGTACAATACCTAAAAAGATACTTTCGTTGAATCCGACAGCGAATATTGTGATACTTGCTGTCGTTATCAAAATAATGGGAGCAACAACACCGAGAACAGCGACAGTGAAACTGGATTTAAAGACACTTTTTAGTGTTTTTAAATCACTATGTGAACCCGCAATAAAGAGTAAAAGGATAACTCCGATTTCAGAAACAGTACTAATGGCTTCATCTGTATGAACCCAACCGAGTAAAGCAGGTCCTAGCAAAACACCAGTAAGTAGTTCACCAATTACAAGTGGCAAACTAATTTTTTGAAAACCTGCTTTTAGCAGTGTAGAGACGATTAAAATTAAAAATAAACTTAAAATAAGGTGCATTTTCATCATTCCTTCCAAATAAAAAAACGCACTTTCAAAACTTCTCATCTACCCAAATGAGAGGAAGTCTTGAAAGTGCGTTGCACTCCAACCAAAATACGATTATTTATATTTATTATACTAAATATTTAGTAGACTCTCAATATTTTTCGCCACGTGGGGGGAGTTTTGCAAGTAGACCTAAGACGATTGTAATGGTATCAACAACTTCTTGTAAAATAGCACCAAACAGTGCTGGAATTAGGCCAAATGAAGCGACTAGCATGAGCATAATTAAAATGACAATACCTGTGATAACGTCAGTTTTAGCAACGTGCATTGTCCGGCGAGCGATTTTGACAGCACGACTAACATGAGCTAAATCGTCAACTAAAATTACTGCATCGGCACTTTCACTAGCTGCTGTTGCACCGGTTGCTCCCATTGCTATGCCAATATCGGAAGCAGAAAGAGATGGGGCGTCATTAACACCATCTCCGACCATCATGACAGGACGATGATCTGCTTTAACTGCCTTTAAATAATTGATTTTATCAACCGGAAGACATTCGGCTTTAACTTGTTCAATACCTAACTCTTTAGCTACTTTATTGGCGACTAAACTATCATCACCAGTTAGCATCATGATATTTTCAACACCTAATTCTTTCAAATCAGCAATCGTTTGCTTAGCTTCAGGTCTGATTTGATCTGAAAATGTGAGATAACCTACATACTCTCCGTTAATAGAAACATGGATGGCAGTTTCTGTTAACGATAATTTTGGATGATTGAGTGAGACAAAGTCCAGTTTCCCAACCTTAACTTCTTGGTTATTAACGGTCGCAACAACACCATTACCTGTAAGTTCTTTGAGGTCAGAAACGGGATAAAGGGTATCATGACTGACTTCTTTGAGTAAAGAACGCGCTAAAATATGAGATGAGTTCTGCTCAACACTAGCAGCTAATTTTAAAAACTCCTCTTTACTAATATCTGCATACAACTGTACATCGTTAAGCTTTAGTTGATTTTTAGTCAACGTTCCCGTTTTATCAAAAGCAATGGTTTTAGTTAATGCAATCTTTTCAATAGCGGTTCCGCTTTTAACCACGATATGATTACGGCTCATACGACTCATACCCGCAACTAATGAAACGGGCGCTGCAAGGATTAAGGGACAAGGTGAAGCGACAACGAGGACTTCTGCAAAACGCACTGGGTCTTTACTGACAGCCCAAGCGACACCAGCAATAATTAAGGCAATAATCGTAAATGGGACGGCATAACGGTCAGCCATTTTAACGAATTTTGCGGGTTTTGCTTCAGAGCTTTGAACCAAGTGCACAATTGCTTGATACTGTGATTCTGAGGCGATTTTTTCAACTTTCATTATCACAGAAGAATCACCGTTGATTGATCCAGACATTAATTTTTGATTGTGTGTTTTTGAAACCGGCGCAGATTCCCCTGTTAAAGAAGATTCATCAAAAGTTGAAGATCCTTGTGTAATAATACCGTCTACAGGGACTAGTTCCCCGGGCTTAACAACAACAAAATCGCCAACTTTTAAATCATCTGCACTAACTTCTTTCAATTTTGAGTCAGCAGTTAAAAGATGAGCAGACTGTGGTGCATTTTTGAGTAAAGATTCTAGTTCTTTACCAGCTTGTGAAGCTGCATAGTCTTCAAGTGAATCTCCACCTGTTAACATAATTAAAATCATCAAACTAGCCCAATATTCCCCAACAATCATTGTAGCGATAATTGCCATAATCGCTAAAATATCGACACCATATTTCCCTGATTTTATTGTTTTAACCATTTCAATAACTAATGAAATGGCCATTAAAACACCGACAATTGTGATTAGAACTCGAGCACTAATCGGTGAGTGAAAAATAAATTCTAAAATTAAGGCAATCACACCGACTAAAAGTGTGACACCTAGTTTCCATTGATGTTTCAAGACTATACCTCCTTAGGTTAAGCTAAAATAATAATAAGCTTCAACTAAAATTTAACACAAGTAGTAGTAAAAGTGAATTAATTAAGCCTAATAAAAAAAGCATTCAGATTGAATGCTTTAGCGTGTGTCATGTTGGCTATAATAGTTAGTCATTGGATAAAGTTTGTGTTGATATAACTGGTCAATTGTTACGAATTCATAACCTGCATTTTTAAGATAATTGATAATGGTAGGCAATGCATCGGCTGTTGTTTGGTGAATGTCATGCATCAAAAGAATAGAACCTGAGCGTACATTTTGTTGAATGGTTTTGAGCAGTGTTGACACACCTGGTTTTTTCCAATCTTCGCTATCAATATTCCATTCAATCAATGGTTTGAAAATAGCTTGATCGACAGTTTGGTTTCTGGCACCATAAGGCGGCCTAAATAAAGTTGGATAAATATGAGCAGCTTCATAAATTGCTTGGTCAGTTTGATTAACTTGATTGTTGAGATCATCTGGCGTCAGTTTAGTTAGCATCGGGTGATTAAAACTATGACTACCAATAGCGTGACCATTTTCTTTTACCTTGTTAACCAAGTTAGGATAGCGTTTTGCATTCTGGCCTAACATAAAGAATGTAGCCTTAACATCAAATTGATTTAAGGTATTCAAAATACTATCGGTTGAACCAGCTCTTGGACCATCATCGAAAGTCAAAGCAATAACTTTCTTTTGACTTTGAGTAGGCTGTTCAGTAGAAATTTGGTAATCAGGGTTCAATAAATAATTAATTGAAGCCATATCCAAAGTTGCTTGTTTGATAGTTGCGGCATTATCAGGAAGACGCATATCCAGTTGGTTTTGATTGAGTTTGAAATGAGTTGTATCTAAGGAAATGGACTGCAATTGATTTTTTAGTGTAAGGAATTGCTCAGAATTAATAGCGTTTGTTTCAAAAACATGTTTAGTCAAGGCTAGTTTAAAAGCAGCCTGACTCTTGTCATCAGCTTTAATCAAGTCTGCCAGCTTCAAAATTTTACTACCATCTTTTGTAGAATTGAATTCAGCGACTACTTCTGAATCCGTTGTTAGGTTCTGACTATTTTTTGGAACACTATAAATTGTGTTCACTAAAATGGTGCCATTTTCTTTAGATGTAAGGTAATACACATTATCAGTTTTTAGTTGCTGGTTAATCATTGTTGTGGCAGCATTTTTAATAACTTCATTTTCTGGCAAAAAATAAGTTTGAATCTGGTCATTGTTTGTTGAAGCCAGTTTTTTTAAGTTAGGATAAGTTTGTTCAATCAGTTGGTCAGCTTTTGGTTCAGAAGGAGAGGATTCCATTTTTATTGTCGCAATAATAATCAAAGCTAAGACAATAAAAATACTGAATAAAATAAGCCCCCATTTTTTGAAATTTCGATTGTTTTGTTGACGTTGTCGTCTGACTTGTTTGCGAGATCGATGCATAAGTATAATCCTTTTATCTATATAATTTTGATGAATAATATACTATTAAGTCTACCATATTCGAATATCGACAAAAATAAAAAGACATGCAATTAATCGCATGTCTTTTCTTAATAATCAAATTAGTTAGCTGATGATTCTGATGAAGCAGCTTCTGAACTTGATGATTGTGATGATGAATCAGCAGCTGAGCTTGATTGTGAGCTTGATTGATCACTTGATGATGATTGTGATGATGAATCAGCAGCTGAGCTTGATGATTGTGATGTTTGTGCATCTGATGATGAACTGTTTGAGCTGTTACCGTTTGAACAACCTGTTAATAACAATGCTGAAGCAAATAATGTGCTTCCTAGTACAACTAATTTTTTCATAGTATATTCCCTCCGAATATTTCCAATAAATATATATAAATAAGCTTTTAATGTCATCACGCTTGGACTAAAAATAATATTAATATTATGCAATAAAAAAAACAACTTATAAAATTGTAATTTAAAAAAAACATAATAAATAGAATCAGTTTCTTGTATGTACGAGATAATTGAACTTATGTAATCCAAACAGATTGGTACTAAAAGATTATCTTTAATCCTAATAGTGCTACTTATTAACAGTTTTGTCAAGCAAAAAATAGCATAATAAAAAGCCAGCCCGGGGAGGCTGGCTTTTCTTTTGGGTCGACTAACAAGTCGACGCAACGTTCAATCTACTTGGAGGAGTAAGAATGAATGAAAACAAAAGTTGGGTCATATTTGTTTATAACAAGCCTCAAGGGGGGTAACCTATTGGCTATGGTTAAACTATACTGATAAAATGTGAAAAAAGTGTGACCATTTTATTCAAATTCATTGAAATATTGTAAAATAACCTGTTTTAGCGTTGTAATTGTTTTTAAATAGCTAGATATTGTTGTGAACTCATCAACTTGATGCGCATTTTCCCAAGCATCAGGGCCAAATACTGCTACGGGAAGCATTGGATTTGCTTTAACAAAATCGCTAGCATCTGTTGCACCATGGATAATCTTTAATTCCGCTTTTCTATTAAAGTTTGCGGTTGAAAGCGAAGTAAGTTGCTTAATTAACTTATCATTAGGGTCAGTGACAACTGGATAAAAGTCATGAATAATTTCAAGTTCAAGGTGGCCCGCTATTTCTTGATTTAATTGGTCAATAGTACGAGTCAAAATATCAATAATAGCTTGGTTAGGAGCAGTACCGGTTGGTCTGATATTACCTGATAATTCAGCATATTCAGGAATGGAGTTGATTTGATGACCCCCTTCAATTTTGGTAATGCTGTGGGCTAAGTCACCTAAAATAGGATCAGATTCAAATTTGTCAAAAAGATGTGGTTCTTGATTAGCAAAAGCTATCAAATCAGTGATGGCATTGATACCATTTTTTGGAGCGGAACTGTGCCAAGCTTTACCATAGCTTTTAACGCGATAATTTAGTGAACCACAATGTGCATAGATAACATCTCCACCTGTTGGTTCAGAGATAATAAGCGCATCTAAATCTTTACTGTAGCCTTTTTCAGTTAGTACCTTAGCACCTGAAGCACCATCTTCTTCATTATTTGTCATTAAAAATCTTAGAATACCGGCTGGTAAAGTATGCTCTTCAACTAATTCGATAATAGCGATAACTTGTGCTGCCAGACCACTTTTCATGTCACTTGATCCGCGACCATACAGCTTATCTCCTACAATTGTTGCTTTGAAAGGATCATATGTCCATTTACTAATATCACCGGCAGAAACAGTGTCAGCATGTCCTGAAATCCCTAAAATTTTATCAGATTTTTTTGTCCCTATTTCTGCGACCAACGTTGCACGATTAGGAGCAACTTCATCTATAATAGAAGAAATACCATGTTGGTCAAATAATTCTGCAATGTAATCAGCAATTTCTTTTTCATTTTGATCAACGGTATTAATTTCAATTAAGTCACTTAATATTTTTACTTTTTCTTCTTGTCTCATTTTTAACTCCTAACTATTTGACATAGTATACTGTAACTAAGAGACTAAATTAAAACTAGATGAAAATCAAATTTAATTTTTGGGTGTTGACAACTTACAAAAAATGGCTTATTATTTAGCCAACAACGGAATAAAGCAAACAAGTTGATTGAGAAAGTAACTTTGTTAAAGACTGTACAGAAAACTTACATTTGATGAGAGTAAGGTAGTTCACACGAAGCGAAAATGGCTCATGATTGGCGTTACTGAATGATTTTAAGTAACGATGGACTGGCACCCATTAACCGTGCACGCGTATCACAACTCTTTTTGAGTTTGGTTGTACGTTGTTGAGGAAGTAAGTGTAAGCTTGCTTCGAAGTAGAATGGTAATCACGATAAACTCGTTTCTAATTAATATTAGAGGCGAGTTTTTTTATTTTAATAGGAATTTAGTTTGTAGGAGGAATTAGTAATGAAAAAGTCAGTTAAAAAGATTTTATTAGGTTTAGTTACCGTGGTAGTTGCGTTGGTAGCCACAGCTTGTTCATCAGGTGGCGGTGGTAATGAGGTCAAAGTAGGTATCATGGGTTCAGATACACGTATTTGGGACGTTATCAAGACCAACCTTCAAAAAGAAGGCGTTAATATTAAGTTAGTTCAATTTAATGATTATGATCAACCTAACCAAGCGCTTGCTGGTGGTGACATTGACTTGAACGCTTACCAACACGTTTACTTTTTAGAAAACTGGAACAATGCTCGTAAGACAAATCTTACAGCGATTGGTAATACAGTAATTGCACCATTGAGTGTTTACTCAGATAAAATCAAAAGCTTAAATGATTTACCAAATGGTGCACAAATTGCACTTCCAAATGATGTTACAAACCAAGCACGTGCACTTCAACTACTAGAATCAGCAGGTGTGTTGAAACTAAAAAGCGATGTTAAATTACCATCACCAAATGATGTTGTAGATAATCCAAAAAATATCAAATTATTACCTTTAGATGCTTCACAAACAGCACGCTCATTGTCTGAAGTGAGCGCATCTGTTGTGAATAACACAGTTGCCTTAGATGCAAAATTAGATTTAAACTCAGCAATTTATAGAGAACCAATTACAGAAAAATCAAAACCTTGGATTAATGTGATTGCAACAAAACCAGAAAACAAAGATAACGAAACTTACAAGAAAATCGTCGCAGCTTACCAAACACAAGAAGTTGCTGATAAGATTAAAGAAGTATACCAAGGTTCAACAATTCCAGCATGGGATTACAAATTTTAGATTAGACGAGGTGTAAAGGATGGCACAGCCCTTAATTCAACTAAAGAATATTAGTGTTAATTTTAAGAATAAAGAACGCGATGTATTAGCAGTTGATAACGTTAATTTAGACATTCAACGTGGTGATATATTTGGTATTGTGGGTTATTCTGGAGCAGGTAAAAGTACACTTGTTCGTGTGATTAACTTGCTTCAACGACCAACAGGTGGTGAAGTGCTGATTAATGGTGAAGATATTTGCCAATATGATGCGCCAAAGCTACGTCAAACACGTAAGAAAATCGGGATGATTTTTCAACACTTCAACTTAATGATGTCACGTACAATTGCGCAAAACGTCGCTTATGCTTTAAAAGGGAGCCCCCTTTCTAAGCAAGAAAAAACTGATAAAGTTAATGAACTTTTAGAATTAGTTGGATTGTCAGATAAAAAAGATACTTATCCTAGACAACTTTCTGGCGGTCAAAAACAACGTGTGGCAATTGCCCGTTCACTAGCTAATGACCCAGATATCTTAATTTCTGATGAAGCAACAAGTGCGTTAGATCCTAAAACAACCGAATCAATTTTGAATTTATTACAAGAGCTAAATAAAAAGTTGAACTTAACTGTCGTTTTAATCACTCACCAAATGGAAGCGGTTAAACAAATCAGTAATAAAGTAGCTGTGATGGAACAAGGAAAAGTAATTGAACGCGGCTCAGTGCTTGATATTTTTGCTAATCCAAAAACTAGTTTGACCCAGTCATTTATTGATACCACAACAAGACTAGATGCAACATTAAAAGGTCTAGCACAACAAGATAACTTAAAACACCTTAAGCCGGGTGAACAATTAGTTCAGCTTTCTTACTCAGGGGATACAACCGATGAACCCATTATTGTTAGCCTTTACCAAAAATTTGGCGTAAGTGCCAATATCTTATATGGTAATGTTGAAATCTTACAAGGAACACCAATAGGAAGCTTAATCGTGATTTTAAGTGGCGAAGCGTCAAAAGTAGCAGAATCATTAGAATTTTTAACTAAATCTGGTGTTCGCATTAAGAAACTCAATTTAGCTGATTTTGGAGGTGACGATTAATGGATTTTCTAAAACAATATATTCCTAACGTTTTTGATAACTGGCATGGTGATTATGGCTTTGAAGGTGCAATTTCTCAAACTCTTTATATGACAATCATTAGTGCGATTATCGCAGGTGTTATCGGTCTAGTTGTAGGGCTGATTTTAGTTATTACTGAAGACGGTGCAATTGCCGAAAATAAAACGATTTACAACATTACTGATAAGATTGTCAATGTGTTAAGATCTATTCCGTTTATTATTTTGCTAGCTTTAATTGGTCCCTTGACTAAAATAATCGTTGGCACTACAATAGGCCCACAAGGAGCACTTGTTCCGCTTGTAATTGGAACATTTCCTTTTTATGCTAGACAGGTTCAAAATGCTTTAGTGCAAGTTGATAAAGGTGTTATTGAGGCGGCTCAATCAATGGGAGAATCAAACTTTGGGATTGTTTGGAGCGTATACCTAAAAGAAGGATTACCTGATTTGATTAGAGCAAGTACTTTAACAATTATTAGTCTAGTTAACCTAACTGCAATGGCTGGAGCTGTTGGAGCAGGTGGACTAGGAAGTCTTGCATTGGATATTGGATATAAACGTTTCCAAAATGATGTGACTATCGTTGCAACACTGATGGTTTTATTATTTGTTTTCGTTATCCAATTCATTGGAGACTACATTACAAAAAAAGTAAGTCATTAAAAAGAACACTGTCTTAATTAAGGCAGTGTTCTTTTTGTTGTTATAGCATTTTAAGTAAATTTTTATTATATTTATGATATAATTAATATTTGATAATTATAATGAATATAAAATAAAAGTTATAGTGAGGAGGACATTAGTTTGGTTCAAATTAATCGCGATCATATTGCTTGGCAGGTAATCGAAAAATTACAAAAAAGTTCTTTAACTGAAAAGTTGAGCTTTTTCGAAGAAAAATATGGTTCTCTTTATGCTGAAGAGGTTAGAGCACAGCTAACACATCATGATTTAGAAATTTTAACTTTGATATTGGGGAAAGAAGTTATGATTTCAGATATTGTTAATCAGATGTCAATTACACAAGGCGGTGTTTCTAGACGAATCAAGAAATTAAATGAGTTGGGGTATCTTGAAAGATTTAGAGGGCTAGAAAATTATCGTAATGTTTATGTTAAATTAACCTCTAAAGGGGAGCATTTAGCTAATGCTAATTTAGCTTTTCATGAATTAGCTTATGAAAAGGTTAAACAAGATTTTAGTTCATTTACACAAGATGAATTAGATACAATTGAAAAATTCTTAGGTATTGTTCAAAAATACGGTGAATTTGGTGAATAAAAAAAAGGAAACTCAAACTTTGAGTTTCCTTTTTTATTTGTAGTTAATTTTGAAATCATTTTGTGACATATAGCCTAGTTTTTGAATAAACAAGTAGTAGCTGATTAGGGCTAACAAAATCGGAATTACAATAAAAGTTAAGCCAACCACTGACCAGCTAGCAGAATATTCTAGTGCTGTGATAGGGCCAACTGCACCAATAAAACCAAATCCGCCACTAACAGGAGTTCCTTGAATATTAAATAAGGGTCCTAAAGCTCCCATGATTGCGGCGTTAACCACGATTGGGAAAATAACTTTGGGTTTTTTTAAAATATTAGCGAGCTGAATTTTCGGTGATCCTAATATCAATGCAATCGCAGTTCCAAAAGAGTTGACTTTAAATCCGTATACGGATAAGGAAAAGGCTGTCGCGACAACGCCCAGTCCTGCTGATCCAGAAGCAATTCCCGAAACGCCAACAGCTGTCGCAATCCCAACAGCTGATATGGGTGAAATCATAATCAAAGCAAATGAAGCACCAAGTAATCCCCCCATTAAGAATGGTTGAAGATGCATAAATTGCGTGACCAAACTATTAATGAGGAGTGTGATTTGACCAACAGGTTTTAGTGTTAAGCTTCCTAATCCACTCCCAATTAGAAGGGCCAATGATGGCATCAATAAAATCGTATAAGATTTTAAACGATTACCCAGAATCAAGATGATTAGATAGGCAATTAAAATAGTAACGCCGACATTGATTACATCTCCAGTTCCAGCAATAGATAAGCCATTAGATGAAACTTTGATGTTACCAGCTCCCACAACGGTTGCTAAGGCTAACGAGGCTGTTTGGATCGGTGTAAACTGGCTAATCATCCCAACACATAATGCACTAACTGCTGGAAGTAGAGTCGTTGCAATAGCAGTGAATAATAGAACAGATTGTGACCAAGAGTATTGGGTGAACAGCTTCATTAAATTGTTCAAAATGGCACCAGGTACTAGCGTAGTAATCACACCAATCGAAATACCATTTAAAATGTTCACTAAAACTTCTTTAAACTGGGCAAAAGTTAAGGGCTTCACATTTTTCTCCTTTAATCGTAATTAAGTGTAAAGTCTTTAATGTCCATAAAGCGCCATCTTAGAATAAATAAATAATGGCTAATTAAAGCTAAAGCAAACGGTACAATAATGAAAATAATAATTAATGTCAAAATGTTTGAACCTTGTTCAAGTGCGGCAATAGGCCCGATTAAACCTGAAAAGCCAAATCCAGCACTCATAGCGGTTCCGTTGATGTTTAGCAGTGCACCTAATCCACCTAAGATACCAGAGTTAATCGCAATCGGCAGCATGACCTTTGGCTTTTTAACGATGTTGGCCATTTGAATCTTAGGAGAACCGATGATGTGAGCAAGGGATGCACCGAGTGAATTAACTTTGAAACCATAAACAGCTAAAGCAAAAGCAGCTGCCACAATCCCAAGGTTAGCAGAACCGGAAGCAACGCCTTGTAAGCCAACTGCAGAAGCAATTCCTACCGAAGAAACGGGCGAAATAATGATTAAAGCAAATGAAATACCAAGTAAAATTCCCATCAGAATAGGTTGAAGATGCGTCACCTGTGCGATGAAATCGCCAATAAATTGGGTAATTTTACCAACGGGATGCAGTGTTAATTGACCAATCCCACCACCAATAATCAAAACAATCGATGGTAATAGCAAAATCGTATAAGATTTTAGACGATTGCCTAAGAGTAGTATCAACATATAACTAATTAAAATTGTGACACCAACGTTAATAACATCACCTGATCCAGCGATTGTCAGTCCGTTGGGTGTTGTTTTAATATTGCCAGCACCAATTGCTGTGGCTAAAACAAGCGAAGCGCTCTGGATTGGCGTTAGTTTTCCCATTAAGCCAACACAAAGTGCACTAATTACAGGAAGTAGGACTGCTGAAATTGCCGTAAAGTTTAAGACGGTTTGTGCAAGTCCAAAATGGGGTAACAAGGCTTTCATAATGTTATTAAGTAAAGCACCTGGAACCAAGGCAACGATAACACCAATGGAAACACCATTAAGCGTTGTCATCGTAATTTTTTTGAGTGTTTCAAGCCAGTTTTTGTTCAAAATAAAGCTCCTTTTCTGGGGTGAAATGATTGACTGAGTCAGTCGTCGCTTTTATTTTACCTGGTTTAAAAATGTTTTGATACGATCTAGTGCCGTTTTTATATTTTTTTCACTAGCAGCAAAGCTAATACGAACATAGCCTTCACCACCAGGACCAAAACAAGAACCTGGAATGACGGCAACTTTTGCTTCGTGAGCGAGTTGACGGCTAAATTCAAAACTGTCTTGTGTAAATTGTTCAGGAATTTTGGCAAATAAGTAAAAGGCACCGTTTGGTTTGACGTAATCAAATCCAAGTTGACTAAGCCCTTCTTCTAAAATGGCAACACGTTTAGCATAGGCTTCTCGCATCTGAGGACCATCTTCAAGCCCATTCTTGAACGCTTCAGTTGCAGCTGCTTGAGCATTGGTTGTAGCTGATGTGATTAAGAATTGATGCACCTTATTAACTTCATTAATAATAGGAGCGGGTCCACCAATCACACCAATACGCCATCCAGTCATAGCGTGTGACTTTGAAACACCGTTAAAGACAACTGTTTGCTCAGGTAAAATTGTTCCCATTGAAACGTGGTCATGTTGATAAGAAAGTTCGCTATAAATTTCATCACTGATACAAAAAATATCGTAGTTGGCAATAACAGATGCTAAATCTTCTAATTCAGCTTGATCATAAGTTACACCAGTTGGATTGTTTGGAAAGTTTAAGACAACTGCTTTTACTGATTCGCCATTTTCATCAAGTGCTTTTTTCAGTTGTTCTTTTGATAATTTGAAATCTGTTTTTGAAGTATCAATATAAATTGGTGAAGCACCTAAGAATTCCATAATCGGGATGTATAGAGGGAAAATAGGTGTAGGTAAGATGACTTTATCACCTGGATTCAAAATTGTAGACAATGTAGCATAAATTGCTTCAGTTACACCGGCTGTAATAATTAATTGATCTTCTGGATTGTAGTTTAACCCATACTTAGATTTTAAAAATTGGCTTGCGGCTGTTCGAAGTTCGATTGTACCACGGGGATTTGTGTAGTGACTTTCATTGTTTTCAATACTTTTGATAGCGGCTTGTTTGACGTGATCAGGTGTATTGAAATCAGGCTCACCAATTGTAAGGTGAACAATATCTTCAATCTGTGAAATTTCAGCGTTGAATTCTAGAATTGAATTGGGTTTCAAAATAGATAAATTTTTGTTTAAGCGATTAATCAGTGATGACATAGCGAATCTCCTTTTAATATGTTTTTATTATTTTTATCATATCATTTTAATATAAACAGTCAATTATTTTCAAAATTTTAGTATAAATTAGTTAACAAATTTATATTCTAGCGCTATAATAGAATTAAATTAATGAGGAGGAATACATTATGGCATTTAATTTTGACGAAATGAAAGACAAAGTATCAAAGGGCATTGATTCAGTTAAAAACAGTGACGCTGTTGATAAAGCTAAAAAAGCAACTGATGATGTTCACAAAAAAGTGAGCGACGGTTTAAACGAAGCTGGCAAAAAAGTGGATGAATTCCGCGGTAAAAAAGATTAACAAAAAAACTCTGAGCGAAAACGCTCAGAGTTTTTTTATTTTAATTGTGATAATGAGTTAATAATCGAGAAAATAACTAGCAAGACAATGACAATGGTATGGAAATTTCGGTGCGCAAGTAAGACAGCGATATACTCTCTAATAATTGCATTTGGTACAAAGAAAAATCTTGTTTTCGCACCCAAACCATTAATTGGCATACCGGCATCTCTAGCGTATTGAGCACCACGATAAAGGTGGTAGTAGCTTGTAACAAAGATACCATTATGAACATCTAGTCCAAGTTGATCGATAATTTGTCTTGAAAATGTCATGTTTTCAATTGTATTTTTTGCTTTGGTTTCCGCAATCACACGTTTAGAATCAACACCATGGTCAATGGCATACTGACGCATAGCTTCACCTTCTGAAGTGCTTTCATCAGCTCCTTGACCTCCTGTACAAATAATGTAAGGTGCGGGTTTTCCTTTTTCAATTTGTTTTTGATAAAACCAAATGGCACGGTCAATCCTAGCTGCTAATAAAGGTGGCACTTGATTGCCGTTGATTAATCCTGAACCTAAAACAATAATGAAGTCTTTATCCTTTTTAGGTCTATAAAAGTAAAAGAGTAATAGTGAGCTTAAAAAGCTAAACAAACAAAGGATAATGTAACCTAAAATAATACTTAGTATATTGTCAAAAAAGATGAATATTTTTTCAGGTAATAACCAATGTATCAATCCAAAAACAAATGGATAAAGGATACTCATTATTCCTAAAATAAGTGTCAATGTGTTAGCTAGTGAATGAGATTCTTTTTGCCAAACGATAATACCGTTCCAGATTAAGAAGACACCATAAAATATTGAAAAGAAAATAACAACAACCATTAATAATCCAGCTATTATGAAGCTTGTTATAGTCAAAGGCTGATAGTTGATTGTTAAAACAATGGAACCAAATAGTATTCCCGTTGTTAAAATAGCTAAGTTAAGTAGCAAACCATTTCGTAGTCGACTTTTATTTTGTTTGTAGCTGTATAAAAATGATGTCATAATGATTAAATCGATTAAAAATATGCAAAAAATAAACAAGTTTAAACCTCTTTTCTTATCTAAATAAATAGACTAGGGCAATTCCAATTAGGGATATGATGGCTCCCCAAAAAAGTTGGAAGAAGACACTTTTATCGCCTAACAACAAGCGTAAAATAGGCACTTTTTTACCAAATCCAAATAAAATAATACCGAAGATAAAAACCACAAATGCAAAAAAGCCTTTTGGATTTTGGTTAAAAAAGTCACCGATTTCTTTCAATAGTTGATCCATAAAAAACCTCTTTTCTATATCATAATCTAATATTATCACTGTTTATAGGATTGAAACAAAAAAGCAAAGCATTAAGCTTTGCTTTTTTTTGTTGGGTTTAATTTAAGTAAACTCATCCCAATAATGTAACCAACAACAGCAGGCATTACCCACCCCAGTCCAATTGAACTAAAAGGAATGAGTGCATGATAGGATTCAATGATTCTTGTTATTGTCTCATTTGCCAAAAACTGTGGTAGGTTGTTGAGTCCATCCATAATTGCGGGAATCAAAACAAATAAAGTTGTTGTTTGGTATAAGATATTATGATCACCAACTAACGGCGTTAATAAAGCAACAATGATTAAGACAAGAGCCAATGGAAACATAAACATTAAAACAGGAACAGAATAAGAAATAATATTTGTTAATCCAATATTTGCAAATAGTGCTGGAGCAATGCAGGCGATGATGACAAATGTACGATAAGAAACTTTAGGAAATAAGTTGTTCATTGTTTCTCCAAAAGCAGTAATTAATCCAATCGCTGTTTTTAAACAAGCAACGATAATAATAGCAGCTAGTAAGACATTCCCAAGCTTACCGAAATAGTGAGTGGCAATTTGTGCTAAGGCAATGCCACCGTTTGAAGCTGGTGCTAGTTGGCCCAAACTTAAACCGCCCATTAAAGTCAGCAGGATATAGATAACACTCATCAAAACAATAAAAATCACACTGGATTTCGTCAGCTCTTTGGCGATTTGTTTTGAATCAGTTATACCTAATTCTTTGATAGCATCGATCACAATGAAAGCCATCAACTGAGCACCTAAAGCATCCATAGTATTATAACCTTGCAAGAAACCAGTGAAGAAAGTATGGCTTTGATAAGCAGGCTGTGCTGTATGATTGAGGTCTCCCATTGGATTCATAAAAGCAAATAAAATTAAAATTCCCATTAGAATTAAGAACAAGGGTGTTAGGTATTTACCAACATAAGTCATTAATTTTGCAGGTTTTAAAGTTAACACAAAAGTTAATGTGAAAAATAGAATAGAAAAAATAGCCAAAACCCATTTTTCGGAACCAGCACTAATTAAAGGTTGAATCCCAACATCAAATGAAGTAGTGGCTAGTCTAGGCGTAATAAACAGTGGGCCTAAAATCAAGAAAATAAGAATTGTAAAAACATAAGCATACGGTTTACTAACTTTATTTGCAATTTCAAAAACACTGTTTTCCTTAATAAAATTAACACTTAAAACACCCAGTAAAGAAAATCCAACTGAAGTAACTAAAAAACCAGCAGTAGATAAGGGAAGTAGATTCCCAGATTGTTGACCAAGTGAGATAGGAAAAATAACATTTCCCGCACCAAAGAAAACACCAAAGAGTAATAGTCCAATATATATTGTATTTTTCAAAGATAAATGATTCGTCTTCATTAATAATTCCTTTCCTGTTTTGAATTTGTAAAAGGTCAGTATCATTGTTTATTTTACAGGTAATTAAAAGAAAGAGGAAGTCATAAATCTGCCTTTTACAGGTTAAAAGTGATTTTTGAAGATAAATTGCGTAGTGTGTGATTTCAAGGGTAAATAGTTTACTTATTAAATGAGCGGGAATATAATCGCCTCAATAATTATATTTTTAGTAGGTAACAAATCACAAGGAGACGTTTTCATGTATAACAAAAAACAATATCAAAAGACAAACGAAAAGAAAGTGATGAGAAAACACAAGAAACAATGGGTGGTTGTATCCTTAACTACTTTGGCGTTGCTAGGTGGTTCAGCCAATTTAGGAGGTGTCGGGATGCACACTGTTTTTGCAGATACTCAAAACACCAGTACTGCAGTCACTTTGCCTCAGACAAAAGTGTCGGGAACTGGCACCACGAATACACAACCAGTTTCACAAAACACTAACACGACAAGTCCCCAAGTTGACTCTTCAAGAGATAACGTTAATAAAGCAAGTGCAGTTGAGCAAACTAATGACAGCAATGCTTCTCAAAAACAAACATCTGATGAAGGGACTGCGGATGCTTTATCAGATATTAATTCAGGTGCAACTACAAGTAAGTTAGCTAGTCGACAACCTGATAGCACCTATGCTGCAGATTATATTAATAGCTATAATCAAGCGTTTAATGGGTATCAAGATGGTATGACTGCAACTATAACCACAAAAAATAGTACAGATTCCTCTTATCTAAAAGGATATGATGTTGGTTATCAAGCTAATCCAAGAGTTAAGGGATACAATGATGGTCTTGCGGATATCCAAGCATTAAAAGAAAATCAGATGATAAAAAGTAGTCAAGGTAAAAGTGCTGACTATATTGCTGGTTACAAGTCAGCCTATCAAGGATATAGTGATGGAACTAACTATACTTCTCCTAATCCAAGCATAAATGTAAAAGGTTGGAATAGCTTAAACCCTAATTCTAATACGCTAACAGATGTTTTATATAGTAATGCATATAGTCAAGGTAAATCTTACTATGACACTAACAAAACAAAGCTAGTATCAACATCTTTTCAACTATATCAAAGTTACCTTGATAATAATTCAGGACTAACAGGAGTTAAAATACTAAACAATATTAGTATGTGGGATACTCAAGGAGTTAATGGAGCCACAGGTTATGATGGTAATGGTGTTGCCACTTCAGTATATGGAAACGCAACTAATGCACAGTCCAAGCTTTATTCAAATGCAGCTGAAAGAATTGTTTACTATACCACAGACACACCTGTTACTTATGATGGATTGGATCATACAGTAGACTATGCTTCTTACGTTTTCTCTAATCGTTCTATTCCAGGCGACATTAACATTAAAAATATTACGATGTATGGTGGAGATTATTATGGACCTATGAAAAAAGAGTCTGGTGGTAATATATCCTACGATAATATTACATACACTGGTCCACAGTTAGTGAATGCGACAGGGGCCAATGTTACAATAAAAAACAATGTTACGGTAAATGGTGGACAGAATTATAATCCTACCCAAATAGGGATTGATTTACCCCCAGAAGCCACAACTGGTGCTACCAGATATGTGCCGGACTTTGTCGCATCAGAAGGTGGCCCTATATTAGGTGGAGATATAAATGGTGGTAGTGAAGAACAAAACATGGAAGTTTCTTCAGTTTTGTTCACTAAAGGAAGTCATTATACCGGTAGCTCTTACAATGGTACAGTGATTGAAGCCTCTGGATCAGGGGATATTATCGTTGATGAAGGTGCTATAGTTGATTTAAAGCCGAAGGGTGACGGATCTTATGGGGCTGGGAATGCTCCATCTGGCGGAGTTGCTCAAGGTATGTACTTACATGGTACAAATAATGTTTATGTTAGAAAAAACGCTAGTGTGAATATTACACTTCAAAAAAATGATTATATGGCTCAACATGGATATACGGATAGGACTGCCAATGCCATTTATATGACTGGTGGGACTTTGAATATTGATCAAGGAGGTACAATCTCTGTAGATTACGATGGGAAAATGCCAACTAATATGACATCCGGTGGTGTTTATCTTAATGGTGGTACTGTGAATGTTAATGGTACCTTTGATATTACGGGTAAGAACTTAGGAGACAGCAGTAATTTGTTACTTTATGCTGGTTCTGCTGTAAATATCACAAATGGGAATATGAATATTTCTATTGCTGATGGTAGCGGTAATATGCACTTGGTTAACGGTAATGCATTTAATGTTTCAAATCCTGGTACTTCAGGTATTAATTTTGATTTAGGACAAAATACAGGATTGGGTAGTGCGTTGTTCGGATCTGGTACCATGATTGCTAAAAATGTTAGTGTCAACCATAGTGATAAATATTTACCTTACTATGATTTAAACATCCCTATGGGAGGTGGTACTGTCACAGGTAATGGTATGAATGGATATGATTCAAACGTATTTAACTATTCCTTAGCTGCAGACGACTCTAAAACTAAACGTTTAGAGTTGAGAGCTATACCAGATTTTGGTTTTGTACCTAATAGTAATGATGTTAAATTGGATAGTAATGGAAATTATGTTCTAACAGGTAACTTACAGACTATTAATTCATCACCCAACTTTAACAATTCTCAAAATTCTATTTACCTTCGAATGTTAGATAAAAATGGGAATCCATTACCTGGCAATACATATTCTAATACTGAAGACAGTAAGGATGTCGATTCTGCCAATAAACGAAATGTATATACAGTAGCTCTTAAGAATAAGAGTCAAACGGATGGTACTATTCAATATCAAATTAGTTTGCCTAAAGAATTTGATCTTACCCAAATTAATAATTATCAAGTTCAGGGACACTATGTTATAAGTAACCATTTAAATCAGATTGATTTGAGTCAGGATAAAATCAATGATGTAATTGCTAAAAGAGCTACAAGTTCTTATGATGATGGAGTCGCTGCTTTTTTAAATCATAAAGATGATAAGCCAGCATATGATCCAAGTACTGATTCTAGGTATAACACCTCTAATAGTGATTACAAAACTGGATATGATGGCGCGAAAGATGGTTATGATAGCAAAGGAGACTCTACGAAATCCTTAGTTTATGGCTATGGTAGTGATAGTTATAAAAAAGCATTTGACATAGGTGGTAGTGCTTACTTTGAGGAACAATCATCAGGTTATGAAAACGCTAATGATAATAATACAAAAGCACAAAGTTATGCAGGAGACGCTAAAACAAGTGCTAGCCAAGCACAAGATAGCAATCAAACTGCAACAAATGCAGCAACAAGTGCAGGCCAAGCAGCAACAACCGCTAATAGTGCGCAAAGTACAGCAAGTAGCTTGAGTACTAAGTATCCAAATGATCAAGTAATCGCAAGTGCCGCAAGTGCCGCATCGAGTGCAGCAGCAGATGCAAATCAAGCTTCAAGTACAGCCACACAAGATGTACAAAAAGCATCAAGCGCTAATTCAACAGCAGCATCAGCAACAAATGATGCGAGTGTAGCAGCAAGTATAGCCGCAAGTGAAGCATCATTAGCAAGTACAGCAAACGAAAATGCAGTATCGGCAGCTAAGGCAGGTAATGAAACACAAGCTACAGAGTATGTGCAAGAGGCTAAAAGCGCTGCCCAAAGTGTAGCAGATCAAACAGCAGCAGCCAGTGCCGCAGCAAGTACAGCAGCCAGTGCCGCAGCAGTCGCTTCACAAGCCGCAAGCGATGCTACAAAAGCAAACCAAGCCGCTCAAAGTGATCAACAAACTGCAACATCACAAGCAGCAATTGCAAACCAAGCATCAAGTACAGAAGATCAAGGAAATACGGCGGTAAGTCAAGCCAATGCCGATAATACAAAAGCACAAAGTTATGCAGGAGACGCTAAAAGTAGTGCTAGCCAAGCAAAAGATAGCAATCAAACAGCAACAAATGCAGCAACAAGTGCAGGCCAAGCAGCAACAACCGCTAATAATGCACAAAGCACAGCAAGTAGCTTGAGTACTAAATATCCAAATGATCAAGTAATCGCAAGTGCCGCAAGTGCCGCATCGAGTGCAGCAGCAGATGCAAATCAAGCTTCAAGTACAGCCGCACAAGATGTACAGAAAGCATCAAGCGCTAATTCAACAGCAGCATCAGCAACAAATGATGCGAGTGTAGCAGCAAGTATAGCAGCAAGTGCACAAGCTGCAACAAGTGTTGCAAATTCAAGTGCTGCAAGTGCTGCAAAAGCTAATAATGAGTCTTTAGCTAATAGCTATGCAAAAGATGCCCAAAGTGACGCTGCAACGGTAAGTACGCAAACAGCAGCAGCCAGTGCCGCAGCAAGTACAGCAGCCAGTGCCGCAGCAGTCGCTTCACAAGCCGCAAGCGATGCTACAAAAGCAAACCAAGCCGCTCAAAGTGATCAACAAACTGCAACATCACAAGCAGCAATTGCAAACCAAGCATCAAGTACAGAAGATCAAGGAAATACGGCGGTAAGTCAAGCCAATGCCGATAATACAAAAGCACAAAGTTATGCAGGAGACGCTAAAAGTAGTGCTAGCCAAGCAAAAGATAGCAATCAAACAGCAACAAATGCAGCAACAAGTGCAGGCCAAGCAGCAACAACCGCTAATAGTGCGCAAAGTACAGCAAGTAGCTTGAGTACTAAGTATCCAAATGATCAAGTAATCGCAAGTGCCGCAAGTGCCGCATCGAGTGCAGCAGCAGATGCAAATCAAGCTTCAAGTACAGCCGCACAAGATGTACAGAAAGCATCAAGCGCTAATTCAACAGCAGCATCAGCAACAAATGATGCGAGTGTAGCAGCAAGTATAGCAGCAAGTGCACAAGCTGCAACAAGTGTTGCAAATTCAAGTGCTGCAAGTGCTGCAAAAGCTAATAATGAGTCTTTAGCTAATAGCTATGCAAAAGATGCCCAAAGTGACGCTGCAACGGTAAGTACGCAAACAGCAGCAGCCAGTGCCGCAGCAAGTACAGCAGCCAGTGCCGCAGCAGTCGCTTCACAAGCCGCAAGCGATGCTACAAAAGCAAACCAAGCCGCTCAAAGTGATCAACAAACTGCAACATCACAAGCAGCAATTGCAAACCAAGCATCAAGTACAGAAGATCAAGGAAATACGGCGGTAAGTCAAGCCAATGCCGATAATACAAAAGCACAAAGTTATGCAGGAGACGCTAAAAGTAGTGCTAGCCAAGCACAAGATAGCAATCAAACTGCAACAAATGCGGCAACAAGTGCAGGCCAAGCCGCAACAACCGCTAATAATGCACAAAGCACAGCAAGTAGCTTGAGTACTAAATATCCAAATGATCAAGTAATCGCAAGTGCCGCAAGTGCCGCATCGAGTGCAGCAGCAGATGCAAATCAAGCTTCAAGTACAGCCGCACAAGATGTACAAAAAGCATCAAGCGCTAATTCAACAGCAGCATCAGCAACAAATGATGCGAGTGTAGCAGCAAGTATAGCCGCAAGTGCACAAGCTGCAACAAGTGTTGCAAATTCAAGTGCTGCAAGTGCTGCAAAAGCTAATAATGAGTCTTTAGCTAATAGCTATGCAAAAGATGCCCAAAGTGACGCTGCAACGGTAAGTACGCAAACAGCAGCAGCCAGTGCCGCAGCAAGTACAGCAGCCAGTGCTGCAGCAGTCTCTTCACAAGCCGCAAGCGATGCTACAAAAGCAAACCAAGCCGCTCAAAGTGATCAACAAAAAGCAACATCACAAGCAGCAATTGCAAATCAAGCATCAAGTACAGAAGATCAAGGAAATACGGCGGTAAGTCAAGCCAATGCCGATAATACAAAAGCTCAAAGTTATGCAGGAGACGCTAAAAGTAGTGCTAGCCAAGCACAAGATAGCAATCAAACTGCAACAAATGCGGCAACAAGTGCAGGCCAAGCCGCAACAACCGCTAATAATGCACAAAGCACAGCAAGTAGCTTGAGTACTAAATATCCAAATGATCAAGTAATCGCAAGTGCCGCAAGTGCCGCATCGAGTGCAGCAGCAGATGCAAATCAAGCTTCAAGTACAGCCGCACAAGATGTACAAAAAGCATCAAGCGCTAATTCAACAGCAGCATCAGCAACAAATGATGCGAGTGTAGCAGCAAGTATAGCAGCAAGTGCACAAGCTGCAACAAGTGTTGCAAATTCAAGTGCTGCAAGTGCTGCAAAAGCTAATAATGAGTCTTTAGCTAATAGCTATGCAAAAGATGCCCAAAGTGACGCTGCAACGGTAAGTACGCAAACAGCAGCAGCCAGTGCCGCAGCAAGTACAGCAGCCAGTGCCGCAGCAGTCGCTTCACAAGCCGCAAGCGATGCTACAAAAGCAAACCAAGCCGCTCAAAGTGATCAACAAACAGCAACATCACAAGCTGCAATTGCAAACCAAGCATCAAGTACAGAAGATCAAGGAAATACGGCGGTAAGTCAAGCCAATGCCGATAATACAAAAGCACAAAGTTATGCAGGAGACGCTAAAAGTAGTGCTAGCCAAGCACAAGATAGCAATCAAACTGCAACAAATGCAGCAACAAGTGCAGGCCAAGCAGCAACAACCGCTAATAGTGCGCAAAGTACAGCAAGTAGCTTGAGTGCTAAATATCCAAATGATCAAGTAATCGCAAGTGCCGCAAGTGCAGCATCGAGTGCAGCAGCAGATGCAAATCAAGCTTCAAGTACAGCCGCACAAGATGTACAAAAAGCATCAAGCGCTAATTCAACAGCAGCATCAGCAACAAATGATGCGAGTGTAGCAGCAAGTATAGCAGCAAGTGCACAAGCTGCAACAAGTGTTGCAAATTCAAGTGCTGCAAGTGCTGCAAAAGCTAATAATGAGTCTTTAGCTAATAGCTATGCAAAAGATGCCCAAAGTGACGCTGCAACGGTAAGTACGCAAACAGCAGCAGCCAGTGCCGCAGCAAGTACAGCAGCCAGTGCCGCAGCAGTCGCTTCACAAGCCGCAAGCGATGCTACAAAAGCAAACCAAGCCGCTCAAAGTGATCAACAAACTGCAACATCACAAGCAGCAATTGCAAACCAAGCATCAAGTACAGAAGATCAAGGAAATACGGCGGTAAGTCAAGCCAATGCCGATAATACAAAAGCTCAAAGTTATGCAGGAGACGCTAAAAGTAGTGCTAGCCAAGCACAAGATAGCAATCAAACTGCAACAAATGCAGCAACAAGTGCAGGCCAAGCCGCAACAACCGCTAATAATGCGCAAAGTACAGCAAGTAGCTTGAGTGCTAAGTATCCAAATGATCAAGTAATCGCAAGTGCCGCAAGTGCCGCGTCAAGTGCAGCAGCAGATGCAAATCAAGCTTCAAGTACAGCCGCACAAGATGTACAAAAAGCATCAAGCGCTAATTCAACAGCAGCATCAGCAACAAATGATGCGAGTGTAGCAGCAAGTATAGCAGCAAGTGCACAAGCTGCAACAAGTGTTGCAAATTCAAGTGCTGCAAGTGCTGCAAAAGCTAATAATGAGTCTTTAGCTAATAGCTATGCAAAAGATGCCCAAAGTGACGCTGCAACGGTAAGTACGCAAACAGCAGCAGCCAGTGCCGCAGCAAGTACAGCAGCCAGTGCCGCAGCAGTCGCTTCACAAGCCGCAAGCGATGCTACAAAAGCAAACCAAGCCGCTCAAAGTGATCAACAAACTGCAACATCACAAGCAGCAATTGCAAACCAAGCATCAAGTACAGAAGATCAAGGAAATACGGCGGTAAGTCAAGCCAATGCCGATAATACAAAAGCACAAAGTTATGCAGGAGACGCTAAAACAAGTGCTAGCCAAGCACAAGATAGCAATCAAACAGCAACAAATGCAGCAACAAGTGCAGGCCAAGCAGCAACAACCGCTAATAGTGCGCAAAGTACAGCAAGTAGCTTGAGTACTAAGTATCCAAATGATCAAGTAATCGCAAGTGCCGCAAGTGCCGCATCGAGTGCAGCAGCAGATGCAAATCAAGCTTCAAGTACAGCCGCACAAGATGTACAAAAAGCATCAAGCGCTAATTCAACAGCAGCATCAGCAACAAATGATGCGAGTGTAGCAGCAAGTATAGCCGCAAGTGCACAAGCTGCAACAAGTGTTGCAAATTCAAGTGCTGCAAGTGCTGCAAAAGCTAATAATGAGTCTTTAGCTAATAGCTATGCAAAAGATGCCCAAAGTGACGCTGCAACGGTAAGTACGCAAACAGCAGCAGCCAGTGCCGCAGCAAGTACAGCAGCCAGTGCCGCAGCAGTCGCTTCACAAGCCGCAAGCGATGCTACAAAAGCAAACCAAGCCGCTCAAAGCGATCAACAAACTGCAACATCACAAGCTGCAATTGCAAACCAAGCATCAAGTACAGAAGATCAAGGAAATACGGCGGTAAGTCAAGCCAATGCCGATAATACAAAAGCTCAAAGTTATGCAGGAGACGCTAAAAGTAGTGCTAGCCAAGCACAAGATAGCAATCAAACAGCAACAAATGCAGCAACAAGTGCAGGCCAAGCCGCAACAACCGCTAATAATGCGCAAAGTACAGCAAGTAGCTTGAGTGCTAAATATCCAAATGATCAAGTAATCGCAAGTGCAGCAAGTGCTGCATCGAGTGCAGCAGCAGATGCAAATCAAGCTTCAAGTACAGCCGCACAAGATGTACAAAAAGCATCAAGCGCTAATTCAACAGCAGCATCAGCAACAAATGATGCGAGTGTAGCAGCAAGTATAGCAGCAAGTGCACAAGCTGCAACAAGTGTTGCAAATTCAAGTGCTGCAAGTGCTGCAAAAGCTAATAATGAGTCTTTAGCTAATAGCTATGCAAAAGATGCCCAAAGTGACGCTGCAACTGTAAGTACGCAAACAGCAGCAGCCAGTGCCGCAGCAAGTACAGCAGCCAGTGCTGCAGCAGTCTCTTCACAAGCCGCAAGCGATGCTACAAAAGCAAACCAAGCCGCTCAAAGTGATCAACAAAAAGCAACATCACAAGCAGCAATTGCAAATCAAGCATCAAGTACAGAAGATCAAGGAAATACGGCGGTAAGTCAAGCCAATGCCGATAATACAAAAGCACAAAGTTATGCAGGAGACGCTAAAAGTAGTGCTAGCCAAGCACAAGATAGCAATCAAACAGCAACAAATGCAGCAACAAGTGCAGGCCAAGCAGCAACAACCGCTAATAGTGCGCAAAGTACAGCAAGTAGCTTGAGTACTAAGTATCCAAATGATCAAGTAATCGCAAGTGCCGCAAGTGCCGCATCGAGTGCAGCAGCAGATGCAAATCAAGCTTCAAGTACAGCCGCACAAGATGTACAAAAAGCATCAAGCGCTAATTCAACAGCAGCATCAGCAACAAATGATGCGAGTGTAGCAGCAAGTATAGCCGCAAGTGCACAAGCTGCAACAAGTGTTGCAAATTCAAGTGCTGCAAGTGCTGCAAAAGCTAATAATGAGTCTTTAGCTAATAGCTATGCAAAAGATGCCCAAAGTGACGCTGCAACGGTAAGTACGCAAACAGCAGCAGCCAGTGCCGCAGCAAGTACAGCAGCCAGTGCCGCAGCAGTCGCTTCACAAGCCGCAAGCGATGCTACAAAAGCAAACCAAGCCGCTCAAAGTGATCAACAAACTGCAACATCACAAGCAGCAATTGCAAACCAAGCATCAAGTACAGAAGATCAAGGAAATACGGCGGTAAGTCAAGCCAATGCCGATAATACAAAAGCACAAAGTTATGCAGGAGACGCTAAAACAAGTGCTAGCCAAGCACAAGATAGCAATCAAACTGCAACAAATGCGGCAACAAGTGCAGGCCAAGCCGCAACAACCGCTAATAATGCACAAAGCACAGCAAGTAGCTTGAGTAATCGATATCCAAATGATTTTATTATTAAAAGTGCAGCCACCGCCGCAAGTCAAGCCGCAAGTCAAGGTGTGATTGCATCAAATACAGCCACAAGTGCATCAAACACAGCCGATAAAGCGACAACTATTGCCAGTCAGGCAAAAGTGGTTGCCAGTCAAGCCGCAAGTCAAGCTGATATAGATGCAAAAGTCGCTAGTCAAGCTAATGCCAATGCTGCCTCAGCAGCTCGATTAGGTGACAAAACAAAAGCAGAACAATTTGTTAACCAAGCAAAAGCTGCAAGTCAAAAAGTGGCAGACGAAACAATAAAAGCATCAAGTGCTGCAAGTCAGGCCTCAAATGCTGCATTAGTAGCATCTGAAGCTGCGAAAATTGCAAAACAAGCAAATCAAGCGGCTCAAGTCGCAATGTCAAACGCTAAGAAAGCCGCTTCCGAAGCACAATCACGTGCTAATGAAAACTGGCAGAATGAAAATTCCAATTCAGAAATTGCAAATATTCATAATGAGGCGATAAATGATGCTGAAAAAGGAACGGAACGTGACATTAGTGACATGCCAGTAGGCTATCAACAGATGTATCAGCAAGCTTATAATCAATATATTCAATCTCACCTAAGAACAGTGCCAGTTAACTATATTCAAAATTATGACGTTCGTCTTTGGGACATAGATAATCAAGGTAATATGGAACCGGCAGAATTGGTTAAATCAGGTCGTAATATTAAAATTTCAAACGAAGTTAAATCGGTAAATGGTATTGAATACGTTAAAGTTTATGGAGATTTTGATGGCCAATGGGTCCAAAAACAATATATAGAGCCAGGAAGTTATCAAAAAGTAAATTACGTACCAGGATATGGAATCAAGACGTGGCATTTTGATAACGGGCAAGCAACGATTGATGATGATTATATTGAAGATGGTGATTATATTAAAGTTGTTGGCGATAAGAAAGTGGTGAATGGAGTAGAATATACTCAAATAATAAATCAGGACGAAAATGTATGGGTTGAAAGTAAGTATTTAACTCAACCAAAAGAAAATATAATTAATTACGTTCCAGGTTATGGTGTTCAAAATTGGAAAATCAATGCTGATGGTAAAATGAATGCTATTGGTGATAGTTATACTGAATCAGGAACCTCAATTTCAGTTTTTGATTCTAAAGAAGATGACGGTATTAGTTACAGTCGTATAGGGTCACCAGATAATAATATTTGGGTTCAGACACAATATTTAAAATAGCGATATAATAAGAAAAGCATAACTCAAAAGAGTTATGCTTTTTTATTGATTAATTATTTAAAGTTTAGTATTGTAATGAATAAGAGTTTATTTTAATTTTTTTTTAATAAATAAGAGTAAGGGAGATGATGTAAATGAATTCTAAGTTATCATTTAAGGATACGATGTATATTGGGATGATGCTTTTTGGATTATTTTTTGGTGCTGGAAATATTATTTTTCCAATAGCAATGGGTCAACAAGCAGGGGGTAATGTATGGTTAGCTGTCGTTGGCTTTTTAATCACGTCAGTTGGGTTACCATTACTTGGAATTATTGGTTTGGGTTTATCACAATCGAGCGGTGTTTTCTTTTTAGCAAAAAAAGTGAATAAAACGTATGGCTATATTTTTACAGTGTTGCTGTATTTAGTTATTGGCCCCTTTTTTGCGATTCCAAGACTTGCGACAACATCATTTCAAATTGGGTTTGCTCCTTTTATCAGCGAAGGTCAAATACCACTGTTTTTAGGTATTTTTTCTGTTGTCTTTTTTGGTGCAACGTATTTCTTTGCTACAAGACCAGGAAAAATCATGACTTACGTTGGTAAGTATTTAACGCCTATTTTCTTAATTTTATTAGGAATTATTTTATTGTTTGTATTTTTAAAACCAATGGGGAGTTTAGGGTTCGAAGCTCAAGGTGCATATCAAACCAATGCCGTATTAAAAGGGTTTACTGAAGGATATAACACTATGGATGCTTTAGCATCACTTGCTTTTGGTGTTATTGTTGTTGATTCAATCCGTCGACTAGGTATTAATAAACCTAAAGATTTAGTTCGCGAGATGTCAAAGTCTGGGATTGTGGCATTAATTCTAATGGGTGTAATTTACTTATTATTAGCATTGATGGGAACGTTAAGTTTAAATAAATTTGGTATTGCACCAGATGGTGGTACGGCATTAGCCGAAGTTGCACGTTTTTATATGGGAGATTTTGGTAACATTTTATTAGCTGTTTTGATTTTGATCGCTTGTTTAAAAACAGCAATAGGATTGGTTACTTCGTTTGGAGAAGCAATGAATAAAATGTTCCCAAATATTCCTTATAAAGTTTTTATGACAGTAGCAGCTGTATTACCAGCAATATTTGCAAATGTGGGATTATCAAAAATTGTTGAATATTCTACACCAGTTTTAATGTTCATTTATCCATTAGCAGTAGCTTTGATTTTTATTTCACTGCTTACACCAATTCTAAAACCGACTAAATGGGTTTATGGGATGACAACATTGTTTACGTTGATTCCGGCGATTTTTGATCTTTTGAGTAATGCACCGAAATTTATTAGTGGGACATCATTTGTAAAGGCAATTGTTGATTTTGCTACGAAGTACTTACCTTTATATAACTTAGGATTAGGCTGGGTTGTTCCAGCTCTTATAGGGTTAATTATAGGAATTGTTTTACAAAAACTGAGTGTTTTAGGTTTAAATAAAGAAGAAAAGACTAGCTAAAAGCTAGTCTTTTTTGATGGTTAATATTTTAGTAATTGAAGGATCACGAGTACAATAAAAGTAATAATTGATACACTACAGAGGAGTGATTATTTGTATTATTTTCTAAATACTAAAATAGCCATTAATAAGTCTGGAATTGAACATGCACAGATAAAGCGTATGAACTTGTTCAATGAGCACGGAGTAGCTAATAAAATCGTGACCAGATCTTTAGTTCTTAATGCTACTGATATTTTAAAGGCTAGCCGTATACCAGTCTCAAATTATCTAAACATGTATGATTTTTTTAGGGGTGAAACTATTGCTGACAAAACTTATAACATAGATGACTTTGAAATTCCAACAAGCATGGTGATGCACAAAAAAAACAATGAATATTTGCTTGATTATCAGGGGAAAACTATTCAGATTTTGATGACTAAATCTGATGATGATCGACGTGTTGATAATATTAGGCTACTTTCAAAAGACGGTAAATTGGTAAAAACAAGTTGGTATGACACCAGAGGGTTTATTGGAGTAGAAGAATACTTTGATAAAAACAATGAATTGTCTGTCAAGGAGGTATTAGCACCCTCTGGAAAAGTTACTTGTCAAATCTTTTATATGTCAGATAAGCAAGGGAAAGTAAAGCCTAGTTTTTATCAATTACCTAATTATCAAGGCCATGATTTACAATTTAACTCAGAAGAAGATTTAATGACATTCTTTTTAGATGAATTAGCTAAGAAGGATAAAAATGTAGTGTACATTGGCGATCGTGCTACAGAGTATGCCTATAGTTTATTTAGTATGCACGAACGTGCTTTTAAAATCTTAGTTTTACATAGTTCACATGTTGCAGATAATGACAATCCGTTAAAATCTGAACTGAATAATAACTTTTATTATTCATTAAATCATTTAAATTGTTGGCAAACTATTTTGACTTCAACCAAACAACAATTAATAGACTTCAATAATAGATATCACTTAGAATCTAAAACACATACAATTCCAGTAGGAAATATTGAACAAACTGAAAAAGTGCTTTTTGAAAATCGTAGACCATATAGCATTGGATTAATAGCAAGGCTTGCGCCTGAAAAGCAACAATTACAAGCAGTTAAAGCAATTGAAAAAGTTAAAAGTGTGATTCCCCAAGTAAAATTACATTTTTATGGTTATTCAAACGGAGATTATGGGCAAAAAGTAAAAAAAGTGGTTAATGAAAAACATTTAGACAAGACTATTATTTTTGAAAATTACACTGATAGCATTAATGATGTTTATAAGACCATACAGTTGCAACTGCTGACTTCATCTGTTGAAGGATTTGCAATGTCAGTATTGGAGGGATTGTCAAACGGTGTACCTCAAATTTCATACGATATTAAATATGGACCCAAAGACATTATTACAGATGGAGAAGATGGCTACTTAGTTAAGCCTGATGATATAGATGAATTAGCTGAAAAAATCATCAATTATTTCAATGATCTTAATCAAGCAAAAAAGATGAGTGAAAATGCTTATCAAAATAGTCGTCGATATTCAAAAAATTCTGTTTATAATGATTGGAAACCTTTATTTAATCAGGTTGAAAAATTTTACAAAAAATCCAGCCAGGAGGTATTACAATGATTTATTTTGTTAACCAGTATTTGTTGGAATTAAATACAAGCATCGAACATACTGAAGTTAAACGCATTAATTTATTTAAACAAATGAAAATCCCAGCTAAAATTGTGACACGAGACTTTAATACGATGATGGCTGAAAATATAAAATCATTGGGATTAGATAATGATCAAGTGCTAAATATGTACGACTATTTTAGAGACACAATCAATATACCCGTTAAGGTAACAAAAAATTGTGATCTTGATATTTCAAAAGAGTATGACATTAATCCAGGAGCCAATATTAGTCGTGTTGTTAAAGGAGCACAGCTCATAATGAATATTCATCATGTTCCAGGTACTTTTGGGCATACTTATTTTATAGAATATTTTGATTACTTAGGTAATTTAGTTAAAAAACGCGATTACGATAGTCGCGGATTTATGGCTCGTGACCAGTTCTTTGCAGCAGATGGGTTATTGATTTATGAACGCCACTACGATAAAAATGGTGATATTAAAATAGAAAACTATTTTGATGACCAAGCAATTGTGATTAGAACTATTCTATATGATTATAAAGATGAAACATATTACTTTGAAAATGAAATGGAATTAGCCTCATTCTTTTTAGATGAATTGAACCGTCAAAATGACTTAAAAGCCACTTTTATTGGTGATCGTCCTACTATTTCATACGATATGATTATGGGGATGCAAACACGAGGGAAAAACATTCTATATATGCCTAATCCGCATACGATTGATGATAATGATGGTGTCTATGCAGATATGAGTGGATTATATGCCAATGCTATTTATCAACACCCAAATCAATGGAATAGTATTATTGTTGCTACAGCTAAGCAGAAAAATGATTTAACAAAATGGTATGGTGGCAAATCACCTATCCCTATTGAAGTTATTTCGCCATCTGTTCAAGTTGAAAGTGAGCAAGATACAATTTTGGATAAAAATACGGCTCATCAAGAAAATAAAGTCATTTATACAGGTAAATTGGATGCCAAAAATAATGTAGTTGAGTTGGTAGAAGCTTTCGATAAAGTCGTCACGATTTTACCCAATGCCACGCTAGATATTTATGGGTATGGAACAGAATATGATGCTATCAAAACTAAAATTGACGAACTTAAGCTCTCAAATTCGATTAAACTATCAGGATACCAAGCAGATTTAACATCAGCTTATCAATCAGCAGAATTGCTCGTCTATACGGGTAATGTTGATGTTGAACCATTATGTTTAATTGAAGCAATGTCTTACAGTGTACCGTGCGTTGCTTATAATAGTTTATATGGTATTCAAGATATCATTAAAGATGGTGAAAATGGTTTTGTTGTCGATAAACATCGTATTGATGAATTAGCTTCAACTATCATCAAAACATTAGAAAATAAGAAACGATTACATAAGATGAGTCAAAATGCTTATCATACAGCCAAAACTTATGCTCCTGAAAATATGATTCAAAAATGGCAACAAGTACTTAACTAAAAGTATAAAAAAAGAACTTACTAATTTTAGTAAGTTCTTTTTTTGTGTTTAGCTTATTTAATTTCATCAACTGATAAACCAAGGGCTTTGGCAACACGTTCACCATAGTCTGGATCAGCTTGATAGAATTGTTTGGCTTCTAAAACTTTAATGTCGCGTGATTTTACTTGACCAAGATTGCTTTTAATATTTTCAACTAAGCGTTCTTTTTCGCCTTCATCAAATAGACGATATAATTCACCAGCAGCAGAAAAGTTGTCCGTGTCATAAGGTTTGAAATGACCGGTTTCACCAGCTAATTGATCAGGTGCAATTTTTGCAGAAGGCACTTCTGTTGGGCCATCAACACTATTAGGTTCATAGTTTGCAGAACCATCATGACCTTGTGACATAAAGCCATCACGGTGGTAGTTATTAACTTCATTAATTGGACGGTTAACTTTTAATTGCTCGTAGTTAGCACCTAAACGGTAACGAGCGGCATCTTTATAACCGAATAAACGTCCTTGTAAGACTTTATCAGCTGAAGGTTCGATACCGGGAACCAAGTTAGCAGGTGAAAATGCTAATTCTTCCATTTCTTCAAAGTAATTTTCTGGGTTCTCATTTAAAACCATTTGACCGACTTCCATTAATGGATAGTCTTTTTGAGAAACAACTTTTGTGACATCAAAAATATCATGTTTATAGTTAAGTCCTTCTTCATAAGGAATAACTTGAACGTAAAGTGTCCATGAAGGAAAGTCTTTTTCTTCAATAGAATTAAAAAGTTCATTTTGAAGATAGTCAGGGTCGTCACCACAAAGTTTGGCAGCTAATTCATTAGACATATTATGAACACCTTGGTTAGTTCTAAAGTGATATTTCACAAAGAATTGTTCACCTTTATCATTAACCCATTTGAAAGTATGGCTACCATAACCATGCATTGTACGGTAACTTGCAGGAATACCACGGTCACTCATTAAGATAGTGACTTGGTGAAGTGTTTCTGGTGAATGTGACCAGAAGTCCCATTGCATATCTTGGCTTCTAGTATGTGTTTTTGGATTACGTTTTTGTGAGTGAATAAAGTCAGGAAACTTCAATGGATCATTGATAAAGAAGACGGGTGTATTGTTACCCACAATATCGTAGTTTCCTTCTTGTGTATAGAATTTGACCGCAAAGCCACGAACATCACGATAAGTATCAGGATAACCGCTTTCACCAGCTACTTGAGAAAAACGTGTGATTAAAGGTGTTTTTTTACCTTTGCCATTGAAAACATCGGCTTTAGTATAAGCACTCATATCATGTGTCAATTCAAAGTAACCTTTAGCCCCTGAACCTTTAGCATGAACGACACGTTCGGGGATGCGTTCACGGTTAAAGTGAGCTAATTTTTCAAGTAATTGATAATCTTGAATAAGAACTGGGCCACGCTTGCCAGCAGTTTGTGAATGTTGATTATCTGACCAAGGTTGGCCTTCACTAGTTGTTAAATTTTTTGACATAATATTACCCTCTTTCGCGATTATTGTAGAACTAAACTTAAAAATATTCAATTATTTACTCTAGCTCGTTATAATTGTAGAAAGTAATTTAAAAGGAGTCGTTTAATTTGGAAAATTGGCAAAAAGAGTGGGCTCAAAATAAATATTGGCTGATGTCACGCTCTCAAAAGTTTTATAACGAAGTCAGACAATTGGCTAAAGGTAATAATTGGACTGACGATAAAAAGAAACGCTATGAAGAGATTATTGAAGAAGCAAAAGTCGCGCCATTAGATCGTGGCAATATGATGAATGCTTATCAACATGTATGGGGATACTTTAAAAAAATTGCCACGGAAGCTGAAAAGGAACAGTTTAGACAACTACAAGCTGACTTTACGCTTGACCATGATGAATTAGGCCCTTTTTTAGCAGAAATGACAAAAAAATACAACGTTAACTACTTATTGGCGTCAACGTTGTTACAGTCGTATTTTAAATAAATTGTTGGAGTAAGCGATATACACTTGGCTGGTAGATAGATCCAAACTCACTTAAATGAAACATCATATAGTAGAGTTTGTAATAAACTAGTCTATCTTGATAACCGTCATCAAGCGGGTAAGTGTCTTGATAACCTTGAATAAAATTCTGGTCAAAACCACCAAAGACTTGTGTAATGGCGATATCAAATTCACGGTCACCGTAATAAACGGCAGGGTCGATGAAAACAGGGTGCTGGTCTAGGTCAAACATAATGTTGCCTCCCCAAAGGTCGCCATGCAATAAGCTGGGGATGCTTTGATGATTGGTTAGGTCATGTTGAAATTGTTGTAGCATGTTTTGATAGAGATGTTCGAGTTCAACGGACCAATTATGATTGTGAATAATGAGTTTTCGTAGCGGTTCAAATCGTTGATTAACGAAAAAATCATACCAATTATCTTGCCACTGGTTATCACCAGTAAAATTGCCTAATTCAAAATTACTGTCGAATCCAAACTGTTGATTAGGACTAGTTGATTGATGAACTTTGGCTAGAGCTTGCCCTAACTCATATTGATTACCATGTGGTAAGTGATCAATATATTCAAGTAGTAAATAAGCATCTTGTCCATTATCACCGAAATCTAGCACTTGAGGGGTTTTAGCAAATTTACCTAAAGCCTTTAATCCAGCGACTTCATGACTAAAAAACTGACGTGTAGCATTTTGCTGAACAAGTAAGAAGAAGGAATAGCTGTGTGTATAAACGTGAAAAGCTTGGTTGATATCGCCACCTGTCACAGCTGAGTACTTTTCAACTGGCTCAGGCAAGTTTAAATTTTTAACGATATTATGGATAGATTGTGACATTATTTCACCTCAAAATTAAGTAGTAACCCCATCTTAATACAGTTAAGATGGGGTTTCCAATAGCTAAATAAAAAAGTTTCGAATTTTGAGTTTTTCTAGTTGTATCTTTTACATAACCGTTGTATTATAAAGTCGAACAAAAGATTAGCACTCGAAGTAATCAAGTGCTAAAAAATTGTTACATAGATTATAAGGAGTGTTAGATATGGCTAACTATAGTAATGGTTTTAGTGATTTTGATGCGTTATTTGATTCTTTGAATAGAGATTTCTTCTCAAACTCAGGCACTTTCTCTACCCGTCGAGATATCCCCATCCACTCCAATCAAGATGGTTTGAAACAACAAACACAAGTTCAAAACCCTCAACAACAAGAACAATCAATTGGAATTGATTTAGTTAAACAAGCAAAAGAAAATAAATATGATCCAGTTATTGGACGTGACTCAGAAGTTGAAAATGTGATTGAAATTTTGAGTCGTCGTAATAAGAATAATCCTGTTTTAGTTGGACCTGCAGGTGTTGGTAAAACAGCGATTGTTGAAGGATTAGCTCAACGTATTGCAGAAGGTAATGTGCCAGAACGTCTAAAAGATGCCCACATTATTGAATTAAACATCAATGAATTGGTTGCAGGCTCTTCTCTACGTGGTGCCTTTGAAGAAAAATTACAAAAAATTATTGATGAAGCTTCAAAAAATCCAAATATTATCTTATTCATCGATGAAATTCATAATATTGTTGGTGCTGGTAGTGTTGATAGTGAAAATAATAATGGCGATGCAGCTAATATTTTGAAACCTGCACTTGCTCGTGGCGATTTGAGTTTAATCGGTGCTACAACAACGAGTGAATTCCAACGTATTGAAAAAGACCCCGCATTAGCTCGTCGTTTGCAAGAAGTTAAAGTTGGTGAACCTTCAGTTGAAGAAGCTATCCAAATTCTTGAAGGCTTAGCTCCTAAGTATGAAAGTTATCACCATGTTAAATATGATGAAGAAGCAATCAAATTAGCAGTTACATTATCAAAACGTTACATTCAAGGACGTTACTTACCAGATAAAGCAATTGACTTACTTGATGAAGCAGGTGCTAAAAAGGGCTTATACCAAGCACCAAAAGATGAAACACAATTACGTGAACATATCGCAAAACTAGAGCGTGAAAAAGATGCGGCTGTTCAAGCAGAAGACTTTAAGAAAGCACAAGAAATAAAAGGCGAAGTCGAAAAAGCTCACAAACAATTGCAAAATGTTGATGATACCGAATTGCCAAGTGTTACCGCAAAAGATATGTATCAACTAATTGAACAAAAGACGAAAATTTCAATGAGTGAAATTCACGCAGATGAAAGTCAAAAATCTGAAGATTTGGTTAAACACTTAAAAGATGTTGTGATTGACCAAGATGAAGCTATCGATACGATTACCGATGCGATTGCTCGTAAGAAAGTCTTTAAAGATGAAAACCGTCCTACTGGTTCATTCTTATTCGCTGGTCCTACCGGTGTTGGTAAAACTGAATTAGCTAAACAATTAGCTAAAAGCATGTTTGGTTCAGATGACCACTTTATTCGTTTAGATATGAGTGAATACCAAGATAAAACATCTGTTAACAAATTAATCGGGTCTGCTCCTGGTTACATCGGTTACCAAGAAGGCGGTCAATTGACTGAACAAGTTCGTCACCAACCTTATAGCTTGATTTTGATGGATGAAATTGAAAAAGCAAATCCAGATATCTTCAACGCTTTGTTACAAATTATGGATGACGGTCGCCTAACAGATGCTCAAGGACGTACCGTATCCTTCAAAGATACCATCTTGATTATGACTTCTAATGCAGGTTACTCAGATAACTTGATTAAAGATAAAGGTGACTTGATGAAGGCTCTAGAAGTTTACTTCCGTCCTGAATTCTTGAACCGTTTGGATGCCATTGTGCCATTTAACTCATTGAAACAAAAAGACTTAATTAAAATTGTGGATCTTTACTTAGACCACATGGCTAATAGTCTTGAAAAACGCCACGTTAAAATGACGGTTTCAGATGAAGCTAAACACTATTTGGTTGAAAAAGGTTATGATGAAAAATTCGGTGCTCGTCCATTGCGTCGTGTCGTTGAACAAGATTTACAAACACCCGCTGCCAAAGCTATTTTAGCTGACTCTAAGTTGAAAGAAATTAACTTTACAGTTAAGGATAACTTCTTGATGATGAACAATGAAAAAATTGCGGAATTACCAAAGCAAGAAAAAGAAGAAGCTAAAGTCGAAGAATCAAAACTTGAAACAAAAGAAGAATCAAACGAAAATTATGAATAGAATATATGAAAAAGCACATCTCGTTCGAGGTGTGCTTTTTTAGTAGCTGATAATTGACTTCTAGTAAAAAGAATTTGATAATGGGACTAAAATAACTATTGTACGGGAGTGTAGCAAATGGGTAAACAAACAAAAAATAAAAATTATAAAAAACTAGCGGGGGCTGTTTCAGTAGCACTTTGTAGTGTAGCTTTAACAACTGGTTTTTTAGCGCATACAGGGGTTAATACAGGACAAACTGTTTTGGCTGATGATCAATCAACAGACAACAGTGTGAAAAATGTAAGTACTGCACAACAATTGTACGAGGCATTAAGTAATCAAGACGTCAAAACTATTAATATTCAAAACGACATTGATATGTCATCCTACGGATCAAGCTCTTCTACAGAGCATAGGCAAAGTGGTGCAGTCGAAAATAAAAATCTAACAATTAATGGAAAAAAATCTGATGGAGGAAAATTCAGTGTTAATTTTGGAAATTGGAATTTTGACTATAAGGGAAATAGTAATATCACTTTGAACGATATTAGTTTGCGGGGGGATAACTATTTTGGTCCAGTCAGTTTAAGTGATTATAGTGTAGGCAATATCACTTATAACAATGTTGATTATACTGGATCGCAGTTAACATATGCTAATAGTGGGACTGTTAAATTTGCTGGTACAGTAAAGGTGAATTCAAACTCTAGTGTGAATTCAGGACAAGAAAACTTAGAAGCCAAAAACATTGAATTTCTTGATGGAAGTATGTATGTAGGACAAGGTAGTTCATCGTTATTTAATATCCATAACAGTGGTAAAATAACGTTAGATGGAGCTATTGTTAATTTATCTCCTAATCCAGGTAATGCAGTTGCTCCAATTATAGGAGCTGATAGTAATGGAATTGATATTAAAAATAACTCTAATCTAAATATTACAGCACAATGGACATTAAATCTTAGTTATCCAATTGTAATGGATAATTCTAATTTAAATATTACAGCGCCTGATAATACTACTTTTTTGCCATTATTAAAGGTATCTAAACCAATTAAGGTTAATAATGGAAGTAAATTGAATGTTACTGGACAACCATTTCAAAATAGTCAATTAGTAGCAAATGGTGATAATATTTCTTTATCAGGAAATGATTCTAAGATTAGTGTTAAAACTCAAAGCCAAAACTTTTCAGGTAAGCTTATGGGAGATTTGAATAGTTTTCCAGATGCTAATTATACTTGGAGTATGTTAGATAAATCGGGTACTCAACTTTCAGGATCTTCAAATTATAATAGTTCTATTACAGATTTGACTATCACACCCAAACAAAAGAGTGTAACTGTTTCTTCTGATAATTTATCTTTGAGCAAAGAGGGCAATAGTTTTAATATTAATTTCGATCTTGATGCTCAAAATGTTTCCCCAGAAGATACTACATCCGTTAGTGTAATGATTAATGGAAATGCTCATTCTAGTCAAACTGTACCAGCAAATCAAGGTAACAATCGTTTAAGTTTAGGAGACGGATATACTCCAAAAGTTAATGATCAAATCACAGTTGTTTCTGATTTCGGATTAGAAAAATCATCACAAACTTACACAGTAAAGAGAGATGATGTTAGAAGTTTTTACAAACCAACATTATCCATAAACAATGATTTAACGTTATCTCGTTCAGGAGATACGATTTCAACTGGATTTGTTTTAAATACGGAAAATACTGATGACCAAGACAAAGCGGACAATGTAACGGTTAGTGTACAAAAACATAATCAAAATACACCTAATCAACAACAAGATAAATTAGAGCAAACCTCAAAATTAAATCAAGATTTATCATTAAAATTAGATGCTAACTACACACCTGAAGTTGGTGATGTTATTACTGTTAGTGCTGCTTTAGATGGTGTTAATGGTTCTACTTTCACAAAGGCTAAAAAACTAACCCAAGCAGATGTTGATGCGTTGAAAAAACTAGAAGGGTCAACTCCTAGTTTTCAATCAGGATTAGTTAATTACGTTAAAGGATACGGTGTGCTTGTATGGCAATTAACAGCTAATGGACTAGAACCAACGACACAATATCAAGCTGCCAATAGCTATGTACCTTATTACGGTGACTACCAAATTGTTGACGGAATTAAGTATTTGCATATTGCTAACCAAAATACTTGGATTCAAGCTCAATACTTACAAGATCCAACACAATTACCAGAAATTCCAATGAATAATACGGCTGTAGCTGGCAATGTTCCTTATGGTATTTACTTACGTGATGGCTCAGGCAATATGACAGAACAAATTATTGAACCAGGTACTTCATGGCAAGTATTTGCTAAAAAAACATTCCATGGTCACACTTACTACCGTTTAGGTAATGACCAACAATGGTTAGAAGATACTTATATTCAATCAATGAACTAATTAAAAAACGATAGCCTTGATAGGTTATCGTTTTTTATTTGTCTTATTGACAGGTACTCAAAAGGCTAGGATAATTGTTGGGTAATAATTGATTAAGGAGATTAAATTATGCATCACAATTATCGAAAACTTTTAGGATTAATTGCATCTGCTTTACTAGCGGTAAGTGCTGCTGGTTTGTTTACATCAGCAGTAGAAGCAAATGATAATCAGCAATCAACGACATCTATTGAACCGCAGCTACAATCATCAACTATTCATTATTTTAACGGTTACGGGGCTCGTATCTGGGAATTAACCGCAGCAGGTATGGTACCCTCTGATAAGGTACAGTTAAATAATTACTATATCCCTTATTATGGTGATTACCAAATGATTGACGGGATTAAGTACTTACATTTAGCCAACCCTTATCAAAACTACTGGGTTCAAGCACAGTATTTGCAAAATCCAGCTGATATTGCAGAAACACCTGCACATGGTAAAGTGTTAGCTGGAAATGTTCCTTATGGAATCTTTTTGCGAGATAGCCTTGGTAATATGACTGAGCAGATTATTGATCCAGGGACTACTTGGCGAGTATTTGCGACTAAAACTTTCTTTGGTCATACCTACTATAAACTAGGTACAAATCAACAATGGTTAGAAGATACTTATGTTAAATTATATAACTAAAAAGCTTATGGCAATTTGTCATAAGCTTTTTATAATTGATTAGTTATATTATCATCATTTGTCCTTTGCCTCTTGATTTTTTAAAAATATTATGGAATGCTTAAGAAGTATATTATTGTTTTCTAATAAACTATATGGGGGAGATATAGCGAAACAAAAGTGGGTAGATTATAAGTAATTATATTGAGTCGTATTTGTAAATTGTAGTAAAAATAAAAAGGGGATATTTTAAATGAAAAAAGATCAATCAAAATCAACAAAACTTGTAGCCGTATTGGCATGTTCAGTAGCATTGGGGATGGCTGGAATAACAACGAATCCAGATACTGTGCATAAAACTAATACTGTGTTGGCAGATCAAGTAACAAATTTGGATAGTGCTCAAAGTTCATATAACGAGGCAAAAGCAAATAATGATACAGTTCAAGCAAATGAAACTGCGACAGAATTGGAAAAAGAACTAGCTCAAAAGAAATTGAAAGTGGCAGAAACAAAACTGAATTTAGAAAAAGCAAAACAAAAAAATGAAGATGAAAAATCAGAATTAGCTCGATTAGAAGAAGATGCTGAAAGAACTAGAGCAGAAAAGCAACGTTTGGGTGAAGGAAAGTCAAACGAAGACAGAAAAAGATCTCCAGAGTTCCAAGAAGCCAAAAAAGCCCATAACCAAAACATGTCAAATATTAGTAAATATCGTCATAGTATTCCAGAAAGAGAATCTCAAATTAGAAATCTAGAAGGAAATTTAACAGTTCAAGAAGAAGAACAAAACCAAGCTGAACAAAAAGTTGATCAAGAAAAGAAACAAAAAGAAGAACAACAAATTTTTAATTTGCAAAGTTCATATAACGAGGCAAAAGCAAATAATGATACAGTTCAAGCAAATGAAACTGCGACAGAATTGGAAAAAGAACTAGCTCAAAAGAAATTGAAAGTGGCAGAAACAAAACTGAATTTAGAAAAAGCAAAACAAAAAAATGAAGATGAAAAATCAGAATTAGCTCGATTAGAAGAAGATGCTGAAAGAACTAGAGCAGAAAAGCAACGTTTGGGTGAAGGAAAGTCAAACGAAGACAGAAAAAGATCTCCAGAGTTCCAAGAAGCCAAAAAAGCCCATAACCAAAACATGTCAAATATTAGTAAATATCGTCATAGTATTCCAGAAAGAGAATCTCAAATTAGAAATCTAGAAGGAAATTTAACAGTTCAAGAAGAAGAACAAAACCAAGCTGAACAAAAAGTTGATCAAGAAAAGAAACAGTCAAAAAATATACCAGCAACCAATAGCACTTACTACCCAACACCTACTCCAACAAAGCCAACTATTGCAGCAACAAAAGCGATTAAAGTTTTTGAAGGTGTTGGCGTATTAGAATGGAAATTTGAAGATGGTAAAATGAAACCATCTACAGAATATTTACACAACAATGATAAAACTGATTTGACAGATGATATTAAAGTTGTTGATGGTGTTAAATATGTTCGACTAGCAAATGATAAGAACCAATGGATTCAAGAACAATACTTACACGAAGCCTCAGAAGCTCATGAAGAATCAGTTTCAGGTACCTTAACAGCTGGGAATGTTCCTTACGGAATCTTCTTACGTGATTCAGAAGGTAAAATGACGGAACAATTAATTCAACCAGATACTTCATGGCGAGTATTTGGTAAGAAGACATTCTTTGGTCACACTTACTACCGTTTAGGTACAGATCAACAATGGATTGAAGATACTTATGTAAATTCAATCGAAAAATAATAAATTTAAGCAAAATAAAAACGTCTAACAATTTGTTAGACGTTTTTTTGTGTGCGTTGATTAAATCGATCAATAATTTTTTCAACAAAGAATTCTGTAATATTTAAGTTTTTCAGGATAGGACCATGGGCATAAGTCCCCATCGTATTCTTATATAAAAGACCTTCATTACTATCTTCGGGATTATTACCGTAACCTTCAATCATTTTACCGAGTGGATTGAGTGAGTCATCATCAAAATAAGTACATCCAGAGTGATTCTCAAAAGCGATAGCTTCGCCAAATGGTGTCTCAAACTTTGTATCCCCAATCATGCGGGCTTCAGGACGAAAGACCGTGTGAAAAGGCAAAATACCTAAACAGGTGATGGTTTCGTTACTAGCCATTTGATAGTGTGTACCTAAAAATTGATAACCACCGCAAACGCCAAGCATCGGGTTAGCTTGTTCAACCCACTCTTTGATGGGCTCATAGAAACGGTGGATATCTTTAGCCACAACGGTTTGTTCAAAGTCTTGGCCACCACCAAAGAACAAGAAGTCATATTGAGTGGTATCAAGTTCTGGAGTATCCAGTGAAATGTTATCAACAACAACGTCATAGCCTTTTTGGTTTAAGTAATAACGTAAGATTTTGACATCACCGCTGTCACCGTAAGTATTCATCAAGTCTTCATACAAGTAAGCAATTTTGATAGTTGGGGTCAAGTTAATCCTCTCCTAATGGGTATTAATTTAAACGATCCATTGCAGCCCAATGATTAATTGGACCGTATTGATGACCAACCTGAATTTCATGAGCAATCGCATCATGGGTGAAGTTAACAGATTTAGTAATGGCTTCTTTGACACTGTCACCTAATGCCAAGTGACTAGTGATTGCTGCAGCAAGTGTATCACCTGTTCCGTTAATACGGTTAGTATCTAAGTAGTCATGTTCTAGCCAGAAAATATCACCATTTTCAAGTGAAACTAAATCTCTAACTTGTTCAGGGCCATCTTCTTTATGATGTTTACCCTTAATAATAACATTTTTAGCCCCTAACTCGTGTAAGTATTTGGCAGCTTGATGGATTTCTTTATCATTTTTTAATTCTAGGTTAGTTAAAGTACGAGCTTCAAAATAATTAGGTGTAATCACTTTAGCTAGTGGGATTAAGTTTTCTTTGAAGAAATCAATCGCACCATCATCAATTAATTTGTTACCGTGTTTTGTCACAATAACAGGATCAACAACTAATGGGCCAAAGTTAACTTCTTGATATTTTTCAACGACCACTTTAATCATTTCTTTGCTTGAAAGCATACCCGTCTTACTTGCACGGATATCAAAATCTTTAGCTAGTGTGTCGAATTGCTGTGAAATGAAAGACAGTGGCATCATTGTAGCATCTTCGATTTGGTAAGAGTTACCTGCAACGGCTGCAGTCAAAATCCCCATTCCATAAACCTGATGTGCAAAAAATGTGTGGAGGTCAGCAGGCATACCGGCACTACCATCACTATCAAACCCTGCAATACTTAAAACCTGTGGATAGTTGTTAATCATGTTAAAAAGCTCCTTAAATTTCATTATAATTCTATTTTAATATTTTTTTAACAAAAAATCGACATAAAGTAATAAATTTATTAATAGTTAATAATCTTAAAAATAAAAATATCTAAGAATAGTTTATTTTATTTTTAAGATTATCTAAAATGAATATTCATAACGTGTTATTTTTAAAATTTCATTATATAATTCTATAGCCTATAGCAGCCCTATTATTTGTTTATAGAATGTGAAAATAGTATTTTATACATGTAGAGTAAATTAAAATACTATATTTTTATTTAATAATTTTAATAATTTTAATGCAGTTGATATCAAAAATTGGAGGGATCAATATGTATAACAAAAAAGAGTTAGAAAAGACACAAGAGAAAAAGATTTTACGAAAGAAGAAAAAACAGTGGATAGTTGTTTCTTTTTCTAGTTTCTTTTTATTAGGATCACTATCAGGAGTAATTGTACCTGGAATTACTGTACGTGCAGAAGATCAGCACTTAGAGACATCAGCACAACAAGATAATTCTAGTAGCAATAGCGAAAGTGATTCTACAAAATTAACGGAAAGCAAGCAAGATAAGCAGAGTACTGATGAAAAACCTGTAGAAAATTCATCAGAGACATTAGAAATTCAACCTCGATCCGAATCAGTATCTATGGCACAGAAAGGTATTCAAGATGCTTTGTCAGATGTTAAGTCATTAAAAGATAATCAAGTTACAGGAAAAAGTATCAATGAGTCAATGACACAGGAATATATGGATGCTTACAATTTGACTTATCAAGGATTTATTGATGGGACGAATGATGGTACAGGGACAGACAACAACATTAATGATGCAGTACCAAGTGATTCTGCAATTTACAAAGATGCTTATTCGCAAGGGAAACAATATTTTTCAGATACACAAAGCAGACTAATTAGAACGGCGACTCAATTAAGAAATGCCTATAAATCTAGTAAAACTAGATTTATAAAAATAATGAATAATATTAGTTTATGGCAATTGCCAGAAACTTCTGGATTTTCAGAGACAACTTATCAAGGGAAAAAGTTAAAATATTCTCCTCAGTCTGAGCAAGAAGTAACGTTTACTAATACAAATTTAACTATTGATGGTCGAAACAAAGTTATAGATTATTCAAATTACTGCTTTTTGAACACGATAACTGGTGATATCACAATGAAAGATATTACAATGTTTGGTGGTAATTACTTTGGTCCTACTAGAAATAGTGGTAGTGGTAGTTTGACATACGATAATATTACCTATACTGGTCCACAATTAATCAGTGCTACAGGAACTAAAGTTTATGTAAAAAATAATGTTACTGTAAATGGTGGTCAAAATTATTGGCCTAAGAAAGATACAGGAATAAACGATTCCAAATCTCCAGATTATGTAGCTGCTAAGGTTAATTATAATCAAACATTGCCTTATGCAGGAGGAAATCAAGAAAATATGGAAGTTTCTTCACTAACATTTGCACCGGGCAGTCATTATATTGGCTCAACATTTAATAGCACTGCATTATATGTAAATGGTGGTGGTAATGTTGAAATTGGTGAAGGAGCTATTGTGGAGTTAAAACCTATGGGTGATGGAACATGGGGCTCTTCTAGCTCGCCAACTGCAGGAATGGGATACGGTATGTTTATTCCCAATGGTAATGTTAATATTAGAAAAAATGCAACTTTAAAAATTATGCCTCAAGTCAATACTGTGATGAGAGACAATAAAGGAGGATTTTCTAATTTAGCTGGTGCGTTTTATTTATCTAGTGGTAATGTGAATATTGAACAAAACGCTACTTTAGATGTCATTCTAGATGGTCCGATGTCACAATCAAATACATCATCAGCAGGAGTTTACATTGGTGGAACAGTTGATGTTTCTGGTGGGTCATTTAATGTGACAGGTAAAAATTTAGGAAATAGCAATAATACGCTAGTTAACTTGACAGGTAGACTTAATGTTAAACAATTATCAAGTATGGCTATATCTGCAGCTGATGGAACAGGCAGTATAACTTTGTTAAATGGTAACGGCTTGAATATCGACTCTCCAAGTAATAAGGGAATAAGTTTTGATATTACAAAGATGAATTCTCAAACAGCTAAACTGTTTTCTGGAGGAAGCAATTTAACTTCAACGAATATTAATGTAAATGTTGATGGTGTATACAAACCTTTCTCATCTATTACATTTGCTATGAATGGTGGAAATGCAACAGGTAATAACATGGAAGGACAGAATCAACAGGCTTTCTATTACTCTACGACAAATGGTTCTCAAACTAAGTATGTTGAATTTGTCGCTGTTCCTACATTTGAATTTAATAAAGATTTTAATGTTACTTTGGATAAAGATGAAAATTATGTGTTGAATGGAGCAGTTAAAACTGCTTCATCGAATGCAAATTATAACAACGCTAATAATAATATTTATATCAAAGTTTTAGATAAGAATAATAATGCTGTATTTAGCCCTCAATACTCAAATGATGAAAATAAGACAGACAAATCTATTTATAATTTAAAATTAAAAAATAACCCCGCATATAGTGATGGAGCATTAATTCCATTCACTATTACATTGCCTAGTGGTTTTGATTTGAATAAGTTGAATGATTACAAATTACAAGGTAAATATATTCTTAGTGATGCAAGTGCCAATATTTCATTAACTCAAAGTCAAATTAATACTGTTATTTCTCAAAAAAATAGATTAGAAATAGACAGAGGAATACAATTATTTTTTAGTAATAAAGATAATTTTGATTATGATCCTAAAAAAGATTCTAGATATGTAAGTGGGTCTAACTTTAAATTAGGGTATGATGCTGCCAAAGTAGGTTATGCTAATCCTAATTCAAAAACATCAGATTATACTAATGGGACTGCTGATTATCAATATGCATACAACAAGGGACAAGAGTCACGACTTGAATTAGAAAGTCAAAGAAGTGCGGCAATTGATGCAATTAATGCTGAGGCAACAAAAGTCAATAGCGCAATTGATAGTGATGATACTTTAAATAATGAACAAAAAGCAGCGCAAAAGGCAGAAGTAGCAAAACAAGTTGAAACAAGTAAGCAAGCGATAAAAGATGCTCAAAAAGCGCAAGGTATAAAAGATGCTCAAAATACAGGAATCACAGCAATTCAAAGTAAACATCAACCACAAAAGAGTGTTTCTGAACAACAAACAGATGCATTAGCACAGATTGAAGCTCAAAAAGCGCAAACATTAAAAGATATTGCAGATGATAAGACATTAGATGACGCAATAAAAGCTAACCAAGTCGCAGCAGTAAATACAGAAGCTCAAAAAGCAGAAGATGCGATAAAAGCAGCTAAAAATGCGCAAGGAATTATTGCAGCAACAATGCAAGGAAAAGCACAAATTGATAGTCAACATGTACAAGGAAGTACATTAGAAAGTCAAAGAAGTGCGGCAATTGATGCAATTAATGCTGAGGCAACAAAAGTCAATAGCGCAATTGATAGTGATGATACTTTAAATAATGAACAAAAAGCAGCGCAAAAGGCAGAAGTAGCAAAACAAGTTGAAACAAGTAAGCAAGCGATAAAAGATGCTCAAAATGCGCAAGGTATAAAAGATGCTCAAAATACAGGAAGCACAGCAATTCAAAGTAAACATCAACCACAAAAGAGTGTTTCTGAACAACAAACAGATGCATTAGCACAGATTGAAGCTCAAAAAGCGCAAACATTAAAAGATATTGCAGATGATAAGACATTAGATGACGCAATAAAAGCTAACCAAGTCGCAGCAGTAAATACAGAAGCTCAAAAAGCAGAAGATGCGATAAAAGCAGCTAAAAATGCGCAAGGAATTATTGCAGCAACAATGCAAGGAAAAGCACAAATTGATAGTCAACATGTACAAGGAAGTACATTAGAAAGTCAAAGAAGTGCGGCAATTGATGCAATTAATGCTGAGGCAACAAAAGTCAATAGCGCAATTGATAGTGATGATACTTTAAATAATGAACAAAAAGCAGCGCAAAAGGCAGAAGTAGCAAAACAAGTTGAAACAAGTAAGCAAGCGATAAAAGATGCTCAAAATGCGCAAGGTATAAAAGATGCTCAAAATACAGGAATCACAGCAATTCAAAGTAAACATCAACCACAAAAGAGTGTTTCTGAACAACAAACAGATGCATTAGCACAGATTGAAGCTCAAAAAGCGCAAACATTAAAAGATATTGCAGATGATAAGACATTAGATGACGCAATAAAAGCTAACCAAGTCGCAGCAGTAAATACAGAAGCTCAAAAAGCAGAAGATGCGATAAAAGCAGCTAAAAATGCGCAAGGAATTATTGCAGCAACAATGCAAGGAAAAGCACAAATTGATAGTCAACATGTACAAGGAAGTACATTAGAAAGTCAAAGAAGTGCGGCAATTGATGCAATTAATGCTGAGGCAACAAAAGTCAATAGCGCAATTGATAGTGATGATACTTTAAATAATGAACAAAAAGCAGCGCAAAAGGCAGAAGTAGCAAAACAAGTTGAAACAAGTAAGCAAGCAATAAAAGCAGCTAAAAATGCGCAAGGCATAAAGGATGCTCAAAACACAGGAATCACAGCAATTCAAAGTAAACATCAACCACAAAAAAGTGTTTCTGAACAACAAACGGATGCATTAGCACAGATTGAAGCTCAAAAAGCGCAAACATTAAAAGATATTGCAGATGATAAGACATTAGATGACGCAACAAAAGCTAACCAAGTCGCAGCAGTAAATACAGAAGCTCAAAAAGCAGAAGATGCGATAAAGGCAGCCAAAAATGCGCAAGGAATTATTGCAGCGACGATGCAAGGAAAAACACAGATTGATAGTCAACATGTACAAGGTAATACATTAGAAAGTCAAAGAAGTGCTGCAATTGATGCAATTAATGCCGAAGCAACAAAAGTCAATAGTGCAATTGATAGTGATGATACATTAAATAATGAACAAAAAGCAGCGCAAAAAGCAGAAGTAACTAAACAAGTTGAAGCAAGTCAACAAGCGATAAAAGATGCTCAAAATGCACAAAGCATAAAAGATGCTCAAAATACAGGAATCACAGCAATTCAAAGCAAACATCAATCTCAAAAGAGCGTCTCTGAACAACAAACAGATGCTTTGGCACAAATTGACGCTCAAAAAGCGCAAACATTAAAAGATATTGCAGATGATAAGACATTAGATGACGCAACAAAGGCTAACCAAGTCGCAGCAGTAAATACAGAAGCTAAAAAAGCAGAAGATGCGATAAAGGCAGCACAAAATGCGCAAGGAATTATTGCAGCAACGATGCAAGGAAAAACACAGATTGATAGTCAACATGTACAAGGTAATACATTAGAAAGTCAAAGAAGTGCTGCAATTGCTGCAATTAATGCCGAAGCAACAAAAGTCAATAGTGCAATTGATACTGACGATACTTTAAATAATGAACAAAAAGCAGCGCAAAAAGCAGAAGTAACTAAACAAGTTGAAGCAAGTCAACAAGCGATAAAAGATGCTCAAAATGCACAAAGTGTAAAAGATGCTCAAAATACAGGAATCACAGCAATTCAAAGCAAACATCAATCTAAAAAGAGCGTCTCTGAACAACAAACAGATGCTTTGGCACAAATTGACGCTCAAAAAGCGCAAACATTAAAAGATATTGCAGATGATAAGACATTAGATGACGCAACAAAGGCTAACCAAGTCGCAGCAGTAAATACAGAAGTCAAAAAAGCAGAAGATGCGATAAAGGCAGCACAAAATGCGCAAGGAATTATTGCAGCAACGATGCAAGGGAAAGCACAAATTGCTAGTCAACATCAAACTAATAGTGAATCGCTATTGGATCAACAAGCGAAAGCAGTAAAAGCAATAAATGATCAAGAAGCAAAAGTATTAGCTGACATTGAAAAAGATGGTACTTTGGATAATGCTGAAAAAGCAAGACAAAGTAAGGATGCAAGTGACCGAGCACAAGAAGCAAGGACAGCAATCAATACCGCAACTAAAGCTCAAGAAATAGCAGATGCACAAACTCAAGGTGTAACAGTCATCAAAGCAGCTCATCAATCTGGTAAAGCAGTTTCAGAACAGCAAACAAACGCTACAGCTGATATTGATCAACAAGTAAACACTACTGTAACAGCAATTCGTGGTGACAATAGCTTAACTGATGCAGAAAAAACAACGCAGATTAATGCCGCTCAAAAAGCTGGAGAAGATGCAAAAACAGCTATTGAAAAAGCAACTGATGCACAGACAATATCAAATGCAACTAATGATGGAAAAGCTAATATTATCAAACAATATCAGCCAGGAAGTTTAGATGGCAAAAAAGCATTGGCATTGGATAGTATCGATGCAGCCGAAACTCAAACACTAGCTGACATTGAAAAAGATGGTACTTTGGATAACGCTGAAAAAGCAAAACAAAGTAAGGATGCAAGTGATAGAGCACAAGCAGCAAGGACAGCAATCAATACCGCAACTAAAGCTCAAGAAATAGCAGATGCACAAACTCAAGGTGTAACAGTTATCAAAGCAGCTCATCAATCTGGCAAAGCAGTTTCAGACCGGAAGACAAAAGCAACTGGAGATATTGATCAACAAGTAAACACTACTGTAACAGCAATTCGTGGTGACAATAGCTTAACTGATGCAGAAAAAACAACGCAGATTAATGCCGCTCAAAAAGCTGGAGAAGATGCAAAAACAGCTATTGAAAAAGCAACTGATGCACAGACAATATCAAATGCAACTAATGATGGAAAAGCTAATATTATCAAACAATATCAGCCAGGAAGTTTAGATGGCAAAAAAGCATTGGCATTGGATAGTATCGATGCAGCCGAAACTCAAACACTAGCTGACATTGAAAAAGATGGTACTTTGGATAACGCTGAAAAAGCAAAACAAAGTAAGGATGCAAGTGATAGAGCACAAGCAGCAAGGACAGCAATCAATACCGCAACTAAAGCTCAAGAAATAGCAGATGCACAAACTCAAGGTGTAACAGTTATCAAAGCAGCTCATCAATCTGGCAAAGCAGTTTCAGACCGGAAGACAAAAGCAACTGGAGATATTGATCAACAAGTAAACACTACTGTAACAGCAATTCGTGGTGACAATAGCTTAACTGATGCAGAAAAAACAACGCAGATTAATGCCGCTCAAAAAGCTGGAGAAGATGCAAAAACAGCTATTGAAAAAGCAACTGATGCACAGACAATATCAAATGCAACTAATGATGGAAAAGCTAATATTATCAAACAATATCAGCCAGGAAGTTTAGATGGCAAAAAAGCATTGGCATTGGATAGTATCGATGCAGCCGAAACTCAAACACTAGCTGACATTGAAAAAGATGGTACTTTGGATAACGCTGAAAAAGCAAAACAAAGTAAGGATGCAAGTGATAGAGCACAAGCAGCAAGGACAGCAATCAATACCGCAACTAAAGCTCAAGAAATAGCAGATGCACAAACTCAAGGTGTAACAGTTATCAAAGCAGCTCATCAATCTGGTAAAGCAGTTTCAGAACAGCAAACAAACGCTACAGCTGATATTGATCAACAAGTAAACACTACTGTAACAGCAATTCGTGGTGACAATAGCTTAACTGATGCAGAAAAAACAACGCAGATTAATGCCGCTCAAAAAGCTGGAGAAGATGCAAAAACAGCTATTGAAAAAGCAACTGATGCACAGACAATATCAAATGCAACTAATGATGGAAAAGCTAATATTATCAAACAATATCAGCCAGGAAGTTTAGATGGCAAAAAAGCATTGGCATTGGATAGTATCGATGCAGCCGAAACTCAAACACTAGCTGACATTGAAAAAGATGGTACTTTGGATAACGCTGAAAAAGCAAAACAAAGTAAGGATGCAAGTGATAGAGCACAAGCAGCAAGGACAGCAATCAATACCGCAACTAAAGCTCAAGAAATAGCAGATGCACAAACTCAAGGTGTAACAGTTATCAAAGCAGCTCATCAATCTGGCAAAGCAGTTTCAGACCGGAAGACAAAAGCAACTGGAGATATTGATCAACAAGTGAATACTACTGTAACAGCAATTCTTGGTGACAATAGCTTAACTGATGCAGAAAAAGCAACCCAAATTGAGGCAGCTAAAAAAGCGGGAGAAGATGCAAAAACAGCTATTGAAAAAGCAACTGATGCACAGACAATATCAAATGCAACTAATGATGGAAAAGCTAATATTATCAAACAACATCAGCCAGGAAGTTTAGATGGCAAAAAAGCATTGGCATTGGATAGTATCGATGCAGCCGAAACTCAAACACTAGCTGACATTGAAAAAGATGGTACTTTGGATAACGCTGAAAAAGCAAAACAAAGTAAGGCAGCAAGTGATAGAGCAAAAGAAGCAAGGACAGCAATTAATACCGCAACTAAAGCTCAAGAAATAGCAGATGCACAAACTCAAGGTGTAACAGTTATCAAAGCAGCTCATCAATCTGGTAAAGCAGTTTCAGAACAGCAGACAAAAGCAGCTGAAGATATTGATCAACAAGTGAATGCAACTGTAACAGCAATTCGTGGTGATAATAGCTTAACTGATGCAGAAAAAACAACGCAGATTAATGCCGCTCAAAAAGCTGGAGAAGATGCAAAAACAGCTATTGAAAAAGCAACTGATGCACAGACAATATCAAATGCAGTTAATGATGGAAAAGCTAATATCATTAAACAATATCAGACAGCTAATTTGGAACTACAAAGAACGTCTGCCATTAAGGCAATTGAGAATCAAGCAATTGAAACATTGAAAGCAATTGATGCAGATCAGACATTAAGTCCTATTGAAAAAAGTGATCAAAGTAAGAATGTAAATACTGTGGCAGAAAAGGTTAAGAATGATATCAAGAATGCCCTAACATCGCAAAATATCCTTGATTTAAAAAATCTAGGTGTAGAGGACATTGTGGCACAACATAAATCCAATAGTACGATATATGATCCTAACCCAGCTGAAAATCAATTGTTAAATGAAAAATCAAAAGCTATTCATGAAGTAAAAGACTATCCAAACAGTGACTTTTATATCAATAAAATTAAACAAGCAACAACATTTAATGATATAAGAAGTATCTTAGAGGAGAGTAGAAATCAATCTAAGACAAAAGAAGTACATTATGTTCCAGGTTATGGCGTTCAGCAATGGATTTTGACTGAAAAAGGAACATTTACTCAAGATAATGGTGTCTATATTCCAACGGGTACTACTGTTAAGATATTTAATGAAAAAATTGTTGCTGGTATAAAATATGTGCAAATTAATTCAAAAGATAGTAATCAATGGATTCAAGCACAATACATTGAATCAGGTAGTTATCAAGCTGTACATTATGTACCTGGATATGGTGTACGTATTTGGACTATTATGGATAACCAAGCAACACCTTTGACAGGTTCAGATTCTTTAATTCCAACAGGTGAAACGATTAAAGTTTTAGATGAAGAACGTGTAATTAATGGCGATACCTATGTTCGAATTGGTAGTGCTAGTGAAAATAGATGGATTCAAAAGAAATATTTACAAGCTCCTGTATTAAAAGAAGTTAACTATGTCAAAGGATATGGTGTTCAAAATTGGATGATTGACAACCAAGGTCAAGCTCGTGCAATTTTTGGTAGTTACACACCAAGTCAATCTTTTATTACAACTTTTGATACAATAGTTTCAGATGGTATCTCATATACTCGAATTGGTTCTGCAGATAAAAATATTTGGGTTCAAACTCAGTATTTAAATTAATTGGAACAAAAGAAAAACTCTTAAGGAAAACCTTAAGAGTTTTTTAGTGTGTTTATTTAAAATTAAAATGTGCAAATATTTCATTGAATACTTGCTGTGTAAAAATTGGTGTTTGATGCAAGATGAAATCAATTAGGGGTGTTTGACTTGCTTGGCTCATAAACCAATCGACTTTTAAAATGTTAAGCATTGAAACAATTACAAATACTAAAACATAGCCAATAATAAAGTTGAAAGCCATTCCAATTAGGCTATCTACAAGTTTAATTGGGGCAAAGTTAGTAATAGGTGATGTGATTGCCTTGAGAGAAATAATAATTAAGTAACCAATAATTAAAATAGCAAAGAAAGCAATGAAACGTGCAATTAATATTTTTGAAATATCACTGCTTGTTTGAATGTCTTGGTGATAGATTAGTTGAAAGACAATTTGTCCAATTGGGGCTTGTAGAAAAAGTGCTAAGACAAACGTTACAATCTTACCAACATAAGAAAGCAAGCGGTTAGTAAATCCTTTTTTATACCCACTGTAAATTTTAGAAATCAAATAGATTAGAATAATGATACTTAAAATCATTGATAAAACTCCTTAATTTTGTTGCCTAAATTGGTAACAAACTCTAATTTTTGAGCGAAAAACGACGGCATTAATGTTATGATTAATGGTATAGCTTTAATCAATTTTAACACAAAATACAAATTAAATAATTTATGGAGGAACTATGAATCCAGAACAATTTGTTAACGAACTACAAAAAAATGGATTCGATTTGACACCAACACAAATCGAACAATTTCATCATTATTTCAAAAAATTAGTCGAAGTTAATGAATCTGTTAACTTAACAGCAATAACTGATGAAGAAGGGGTTTATTTGAAACATTTTTTTGATTCAATTACACCACTTATTCATTTTAAAGATTATTTTCAAGGGTCTAAAAAGCTAGCCGATATTGGTGCAGGCGCAGGTTTTCCTTCTATTCCAATGAAAATTCTGCAACCAGAACTAGAAGTGACAATTGTCGATTCTTTAAATAAGCGATTGAAGTTTTTAAGCGAATTAGTTGATGAATTAGGCCTAGATAATGTTTCATTAGTTCATGGTCGTGCAGAAGATATTGGTCGTGATCAAAATCATCGTGAACAATATGATTTGGCTACGGCTCGTGCAGTGGCAAGACTGAACGTCTTGAGTGAGTACTGTTTACCATTTGTGAAACCAAATGGTTACATGGTAGCATTAAAAGGCTCAAGCAGCTTAGAAGAAATTGCAGATTCAAAAAGAGCTTTAGATTTGTTGAACGGCAAGCTAGTTGATAATTTAGAAATTAGTCTACCGTTAAGTGACGAACCAAGAGCGCTTACTTTAATTCAAAAAGTTGGCCAAATACCTAAAGCTTACCCAAGAAAAGCAGGGACACCAACTAGAAAACCTTTATAGGAGCATGATCATGGGTATTTCTTTTTTTAGGAGAAAAAAACAGCAGCAAAAAGAACCAGAAAATAAAATCGAAAACAGAAAATATATTGACCATTTGCCAGTCAGTCAGATTAAATCAAATCCTTTTCAACCTCATGAAGAGTTTGATCAAGTGATGCTTGAAGAACTAGCAAATACAATGCAAAGTTATGGTTTGCTTCAACCTATTGTCGTGAGAACTTTAGCAGAAAATAGTTACGAAGTTATTTCAGGAGAGCATCGAATTCGGGCAGCAAAGCTACTTGATTGGGATAAAATTCCAGCTATTATCGATGAGTTTGATGATTTTCAAGCCGCAACATTGTCAATTATTGGGAACTTTCAAACAGAACCACTCAATCCAATAGAAGAAGCTAAATCGTATCAACGGTTACTAGATAAGTATGATTTAACCCAAATTAAGTTGGCAAACTATTTGGGTAAAACACAATCTTACATTTCAGCAAAATTATCGTTATTACGCGTTTCACCTGAAATTCAAAATTATGTGGTTACTCAAAAACTCACACAAAATCATGCGAGAACTTTAATAAGTTTAAATGCAGACCAACAAAATCAGCTAGCTCAAACTATTATAGAGGATAATTTAACAGTTGAGCAGTCTAGACAATTAGTTAAAGACTTTTTAGATCATCCACAACAAGCTACTAATTTGTATAGTAAGGCTAAGAAAAATGTGCAACTTAAAACCGCACGTAATCTAAAAGTACCAATTAATACAATTAAGAAAACGATTAATTTAGTTGAACAAACCGGGACAAAAGTTCGCTATGAAGAATCTGAAGATTCAGGTAATTACAAAATTGTCATTGAATTAGATAAGGGGTAAGGTGATTATTTTTTATGGCACATATTATATCAGTTGCTAATCAAAAAGGTGGTGTTGGCAAGACAACGACGACCATTAACTTGGGAGCCAGTTTGGCAGATGAAAACCAACGCGTGTTGATTGTCGATACTGATCCACAAGGTAATGCGACCAGTGGCTTAGGCGTTTCACCGGCAGATGTTGAACAAGATGTTTATGACGTGTTGATTAATGAAGTCCCACTTGTGGATACGATTCATCAAACTTCTCATAAAAACTTAGATTTGGTACCCGCAACGATTCAACTAGCAGGGGCTGAAACTGAACTGATTTCATTAATGGCAAGAGAAACACGATTGAAAAATGGAATTGATGAAGTTATCGACAAGTATGATTATATTTTAATCGATTGTCCGCCTTCTTTAGGTCAATTGTCGATTAATGCATTTACAGCTAGTCATACTATTTTAATTCCTGTTCAAAGCGAGTACTATGCTTTAGAAGGATTGAGTCAATTACTTAATACTATTCGCTTAGTTCAAAAACACTTCAACAAAGCACTCGGTGTTGAAGGGGTTTTAATGACAATGTATGATGCTAGAACCAATTTAGGGGCGGAAGTGATTCAAGAAGTGAAAACTTACTTTGGGGATAAAGTTTACAAAACAATTATCCCACGAATCGCACGCCTTGCTGAGGCACCAAGTTATGGACAGGCGATTATTGATTACGATAAACGATCACGTGGTACACTGGTATATCAAGAACTAGCAAAGGAAGTGCTTTCGGCCAATGAAGGATAAAAGACAATCTGGATTAGGACGCGGAATCGATGCTATTTTTTCTGATTTCGATAATGCGGATTCAAACGAAAACGTAGAAGAAATCAAAGTCGATAATATTCGACCTAATCCTTATCAACCCAGAAAAACTTTTGATCAAGTTGCTTTAAAAGAATTAGCAGAGTCAATTGCCTTAAATGGTGTTTTTCAACCCGTTATCGTTAGAAAAAGCGTTAGTGGTTATGATCTAGTTGCAGGTGAAAGACGTTTACGTGCTAGTAAATTAGCCAAAAAAGAAACAATACCAGCTATCGTTCGTCAACTTGACGAAAGTCAAATGATGGAAATTGCGGTACTTGAAAACTTACAACGTGAAAACTTGACGCCACTTGAAGAGGCGCAAGCTTACCAAACTCTGCAAAATGATTTGAACTTAACACAAGGTGAAATGTCCAAACGATTAGGTAAAAGTCGTCCATACATCGCAAACTATTTGAGATTGCTAGCCTTACCTGTTGCAACTAAACAGCTATTACAATCTGAAAAGATTTCAATGGGGCAAGCTAGAACCTTACTTGGTTTAAAAGACAAAAAGAAAATTGATTTACTGGCTAAAAAAGCAGCGTCTGAAGGCATGACCGTTCGTCGTTTAGAGGCATTAGTTCAACAACTTAATGAACAAAGTCAAAAAACAAAAAAAGCAGCAATTGCCAAAAAATCACCATTTGTGATTTCAAGCGAAAAGAAACTTGAAGACAAATTTGGGTCACAAGTTGTGATTAAATCAGATAAAAGTGGTCGAGGTAAAATCCAAATCGACTACTTATCAACAGAAGATTTAAATCGAATTTTAGACATTTTAGATATTTCAATTGATTAAATATAGGTGGTATATATGTTTGAATTAGGCGATTTAGTGACAATGAAAAAGTCACATGCATGTGGTCAAAATCGATTTGAAGTGATTCGACTAGGTGCAGATATCAAAATTTGTTGTATGGGGTGTGGGCATATTATTATGATGCCTCGCCGAGATTTTTCGAAACGCTTGAAAAAAATCGCAACCAAACAACCCGATGTTAAAATTGAACAGGAATCACATTACGTGACACTTGACCAATTACAACAACCAAAAATATAGAAGGAGAATTTTTATTCATGGCATTAACAGCAGGAATCGTAGGTTTACCTAACGTTGGTAAATCAACACTTTTTAACGCAATTACAAAAGCAGGAGCGGAAATGGCAAACTACCCATTTGCGACAATTGATCCAAACGTTGGGATGGTTGAAGTTCCCGATGATCGTTTAAACCGTATTACTGATTTAATCCCCGCTAAAAAAATTATCAAGACAACTTTTGAATTTACAGATATTGCAGGTCTTGTAAAGGGTGCAAGTAAGGGTGAAGGACTAGGAAACAAATTCTTAGAAAACATTCGCCAAGTGGATGCGATTGTGCACGTTGTCCGTGCATTTGATGATGACAATATTACAAGTGTTACTGGTAAAGTTGACCCAATTGAAGACATCGAAACAATCAACTTAGAGTTAAGCTTGTCTGATTTAGATAGCGTTACAAAACGTTTAGGTAAAGTTGAAAAAGTTGCTCGTACAAAAGATAAAGATGCTTTAGCTGAACTTGAAGTTCTAAACAAAATCAAACCAGTTCTTGAAGAAGGTGGATCTGTTCGTTCAATCGAATTCACTGAAGAAGAGCAAAAAATTGTTAAAGGTCTTTTCCTATTAACTTCAAAACCAATTATTTATGTAGGTAATATTGCTGAAGAAAACATGGCTAATCCTGAAGATGTTGAATACTTCAAGTTAATTAAAGAATATGCAAACAATGAAGGTGCCGATGCTTTAGCAATTTCTGCTAAAACTGAAGAAGAAATTGCAACGCTAGATGAAGATGAACGTCAAGAATTCTTAGAAGCTGAAGGTGTGACTGAATCAGGTCTAGATCGCTTAATTAAAGCTGCTTACTACTTGCTAGGACTACAAACATTCTTTACAGCTGGTGAAAAAGAAACACGTGCTTGGACATTCAAGAAAGGTATGAAAGCCCCACAAGTTGCTGGAGTTATTCACTCAGACTTTGAACGTGGATTCATTCGTGCTGAAGTTGTCGCTTTTGATGACTTAGACAAATACGAATCCATGCAAAAAGTTAAAGAAGCTGGACGTATGCGTCTAGAAGGTAAAGAATATGTTGTTGAAGATGGCGATATTATCGAATTTAGATTTAACGTCTAATCAAATATAAGGAGCGATTTCTGTTGGCACAATCTCAAAAAGAAGAACCCAAAACAGTTGATTTTAAAGCGCTAAGAGCTGAACTAACAAAACGTAATGAAGAATATATCTATCGCGTAGAAAAGTTTTTGCAAGCGCAAAAATTAACTGCTGATCAAGCACAAGAAAAAGTGAACGAACATTTAGAAGAAATTGTTCAAGAACAACGAAAAGGTAGACCGGCTAATAAATTATACGGTCCAGCTAGTCAATTTGCTAATCAATTGCTCAACAAAAAAGCAAGACCAGAAGGGGCAAGTTATGCAGATTATCCTTACTGGCAACTAGCAGTTGATTCAGGATTATTCTATGGTGTGATGTTTGCGGCATTGCTTGGAATTATGTCGTTATTTACGTCAAGTCGCCCAGAATCCAATCAGTTTGGCGTTTTGAGTATTTTGATGATTGCAATCTTGTTTGGGGTTATGATGCCTTACTACAATATTGTGATGCAAAAGCCAAAATCAGAACGACCTAAATTATGGAAATTATTATTGTATTTCCTACTTTGCATTTTGATTTATATGGGACTAACAACGTTAACCGTTTACTTGCCAGCTGTTATTAATCCAAGACCATCTGCGGTCGGATTTATTATCTTAGCTGTTATCTTGTTTGCAGTACGTTACGGGTTCAGAAAATACTACGATATTAAATATAGTCCGCTTAATCCAACTAATGCGGGTAGAAGATAACATGCCGTGTGCATGTTATTTTTTTGTCTATTAAATAAAAAAATTAAGTAAGCCTAATTTTTTATGTACAAACACCTAACAAAAGAGTATTATGAATCACAGATGAGATTTAACTTTTTAAGGAGGAGCTTCAATGAGTAAAGAAGAAAGTGAACGGGATAAGATGACTAATGAAGAGACCAAAATGTTTCATTACGCAGATGGTCCTTCGCTTGAAGAAATTAATGGAACAGTAGCAGTTCCTAAAAAAGGTGGATTTTGGAGAACACTATTTGCTTTTAGTGGACCAGGAGCCTTAGTTGCTGTTGGCTATATGGATCCAGGTAACTGGGTAACATCTATTGCTGGGGGAGCTCAATATCAATACACACTATTAAGTGTTATTTTGATTTCGAGCTTAATTGCGATGTTATTACAAGCTATGTCTGCAAGACTTGGAATTGCGAGTGGTCTTGATTTGGCGCAAGCAACCGCTAAACACTCACCAACATGGCTACGTTATACACTTTGGATTATTACAGAACTTGCAATTATGGCGACTGATATTGCCGAAATTGTGGGTGCTGCGATTGCGCTGAAATTGTTATTCAATTTACCTTTAATTGTTGGTATATTTTTAACGACACTAGATGTCATGTTGCTATTGCTATTAATGAAACTTGGTTTTCGAAAAATCGAAGCAATTGTTGGCGCTTTGATTGTGTCTATTTTGGTTATTTTCCTTTATGAAGTTATTTTAGCTAGACCTGATGTTGGTGCAATGTTTGCAGGATACATTCCTCAACCAGAAGTTGTGACAAACAAAGGTGCTTTCTATATCGCTTTAGGTATTGTTGGGGCAACAGTTATGCCACATAACTTATACTTACACTCTTCCATTGCACAAGCTAGACAATATGATCGTAATAATATTGAAGAAAAAAGACGTGCAATTAAATTTACAGTACTAGATTCAAATATTCAACTATCAGTAGCTTTTGTAGTTAACACATTACTATTGCTACTAGGTGCAGCTCTTTTCTATGGTGCGCAAACTGATTTAGGGACATTCTCTGAACTATACAATGCACTTCAAAATCCTCAAGTTGCAGGTGTTATTGCCAGCCCTATCTTGAGTGTGTTGTTTGCGGTAGCCTTATTAGCCTCAGGACAAAACTCAACGATTACCGGAACATTATCTGGTCAAATCGTAATGGAAGGTTTCATTCACTTAAAAATGCCAATGTGGGCTAGACGTGTGATCACACGATTAATTTCAGTTATTCCTGTTTTGATTTTTGCCATTATTTATCACAGTAACGAAGCAAAAATCGAGGACTTATTGGTCTTTTCACAAGTATTTTTAAGTATTGCATTACCTGTTTCAATTATTCCATTAGTGATGTTTACAGCTAATAAGAAAATTATGGGACCTTTTGTGAATAAAAAATGGGTTACTATTACTTCTAGTCTAGTTGCAATTATTCTAACTGGATTAAACATATTCTTGATTTTACAAACATTAGGTTGGGTACAATAATACCAACAAAAAGCGGACAACATAGGCTGTTGTCCGCTTTTTTATTTTAGTTTTTCTTTTGTTTTAGGGCGATTGATTGATAGGTCAAACCAAACTAGTATATAATGAACTAATAATGAGTGATTAAGTAATAATAGTGAGGTATACATATGAAGAAAGCAAATAAGTTAAAAATAGGGGTTTTTGTTTTTTTATTTAGTCTATTAGTTGTTTATATAGGATTCGGTTCATATTATAGTAGTCGATTCTTACCAGGAACAACAGTTTATGGCCAATCAATTGGTCAATTAACAAAAGATCAAGCTGAGGCTAAGTTGACAAACAAACTAAATGAAACCACTTACACATTACGTGATGGGGATAAAGTGGTTGGCCAGTTTACTGGAAAAGACATTGGATTGAAAGTTGATTACAATAGTGATTTAACAGCACGCATGACGCAGCAAAATCCGTGGTTATTTAAAACTAGCCAGACAGTAAATGCAACACAAAATCAAGGATTCGATGAAGCGTCAGCTAAAAGCTACTTATCAAATCTTTTGAACAAAGAAAATCAAATCCGTACTGAATCCAAAAATGCAAGCATCCAAAGAACTGGTAACCAAGGTTTTCAGCTTGTATCTGAAACACAAGGGAATCAATTCAACGTTGATAATGTTATGACTTATATTTTTGAAAATATCCAATCTGGTAATCAAAATATCCAGCTGAATGATCAATACATTAAGCCTACTGTAACTTCTGATAATACAGATTTACAAAATAATCTAAAAACATTAAACAATGTTGCTAATGTTTCAGGTGCTTACACAATTAGTAATAACACAGAAGTTGTGTCAAATAGTCTTGTGCTATCATGGGTTAATTTCAAAGATAACAAAATCAATTTTGATGAAACAGCGATGAGAACCTACTTGAGAAGTTTAAATCAAAAATATAGCACAGTGAACAAATCAAGAATCTTTAAGACAACATCAGGTGCAGTCGTAACTGTTCCTGCAGGAACATACGGGTGGAGTATTAACGTTGAATCAGAGTTGAGCCAACTAAAACAAGATATTTTGAATGGTAATAAATTCTCAAGACAGCCTAAGATTTCGGGTTCTGGGTACAACACTAGTGGAACTGACATTGGTGACACATATGTTGAAGTAAATATTGCGTCACAAAAACTTTGGATTTATAAACAAGGTCAACTTGTTTTAACAACAGATGTTGTGACAGGACTTCCAGGTCAAGACACACCAAAAGGTGTTTGGGCTGTTTGGTCAAAACAACAAAACGCAGTACTTAGAGGTCTTAACAATGACGGTAGTCCATATGCTTCACCAGTTAACTACTGGATGCCTATTGATAACACCGGTGTTGGTTTGCATGATGCTAATTGGCAGCCTAAATTTGGTGGCACTTGGTATCAAACTCATGGCTCCCACGGCTGTATCAATATTTCACCAAGTGTGATGCCCAAAGTTTATGCAGATGTAGCTATGGGAACACCTGTTGTAATTTACTAAAAATGAAAAGAGGTCTAAAAATTGAAAATTTTAGTCGTTGATGATGATAAAGAAATTGTAGAACTACTTAGTATCTACTTAAAGAACGAAGGTTATGAGCCTGTTGCAGCACATAATGGCCAAGAGGCGGTATCAAAATTAAGCACCTTATCGTCTGAAATCGGATTAATGATTTTAGATATTATGATGCCTAACATGAGCGGGATTGACGTGATTAAACAAGTTAGACGTGATTCAGATATTCCAATTATTGTCGTTTCAGCTAAAACGGCGGATATGGATAAAATCAAAGGTTTGATTACTGGTGCAGATGACTATGTCTCAAAACCTTTCAATCCACTTGAAGTTATGGCACGTGTAAGATCATTACTACGCCGTAGTGAAAAGAAAGTGACCGCATCAGAACCTGCTATCTTAAAAGTAGGACCACTTGAAATTAATAAAGATTCACACGAAGTTAAAACACAAGCTGGCAAAAAAATTCAATTAACAGCTCTAGAATTTGGTATTTTACATTTATTAGCTACTCATCCAAATCGTGTTTTTTCAGCTAATGAAATTTTTGAAAAAGTATGGCGTCAAGAAAGTGTCGTTTCAGCCAAAACAGTAATGGTTCATGTGAGTCACTTGCGAGACAAGATCGAAGAAGCAACAGATGGTGAAAAGGTAATTGAAACCGTTTGGGGAGTCGGTTACAAAGTGGAGGTCTAATATGACTAAGCCAAAAGTTCAGTTAACGCCAAAAGAAAAGAGTGAACTTTTCATTGAAGGTGTTATCACAGTTATTTTACTGTTGTTACTGAATTTATCGATTACAATTTTAATTAATTCAGCAATTATTAATCACACTAATTTGGGTGAGCTTTTAAAAAACGCTATTTTGTTTCGTTATAATTTTGACAGTTGGCCAGTTCAAATCTTTTTGATTAGCTTTATGGTTATCTTAGACATCATCGTACTTTATTGGCGATTATTAAGACGTTATCGTCAAATGCAAATGCGCCATGTGATTTCAGAATTACATTATATTGCACAAGGTCATTTCGATCATCGAATTAATTTTGTGGTTGAAAATGATCTTCAGAGAATGGTTGATAGTATTAATTCGTTGGTCGACAGCACAGTAACTGCGATGAATGAGGAACGAGCTATCAAGAAAAGAAACGAAGAGCTAATTACAAACGTTAGTCATGATATCAGAACACCGCTAACGTCAATCATTGGTTACCTTGGCTTGTTGCAAACGATGGATTTTGGAGACGACAACATTAAGCATTATGTTGATATTGCGTACATCAAATCACAGCAAATGAAAGTACTAGCTGATGATCTATTTGACTATACAACAGTTCATGAGCGTCAAGTTAATATCACGCCTAATAACTTCATTGTAGATGATATGTTGAATCAATTAGCAGCAAGTTTTGAACTTGAAGCAAAGGAAAAAGGTATCAAAATTGAAGTTTCGGTTTCACCTAGTCACCTTGAGATGAATGCCGATAATGAAAAATTAGGTCGTGTATTTAATAACTTAATTAGTAACGCATTGAAGTATGGGAAAAAAGCGACATTCATTAAGCTAACTGCTAAAGAACAAAATGGGCAGGTAGAATTAACTGTTCAAAATGATGGTCAAAAAATCCCTAAAGCTTCTTTAAACCGCTTGTTTGAGCGATTTTATCGTGTTGAAAGTTCACGTTCGACGCAAACAGGGGGAACAGGACTGGGACTTGCTATTTCACAAGAAATTATTACATTGCATCATGGTCAAATATTTGCTAAATCGAGCTCTAAGCTCACAGAATTTATAATTGAAATGCCCCAGTATTTTATGGAAAAAAATTGAAGGTAGGAAAGAGTTTATGAAAACAAAAACTCAAAAAATGACATTAATGACAATAATAACACTATTATTGTCGTTTTTTACTGCACCAATCTTAGGCGCACAATCTCAGACAGTAAGTGCGGCTGAATCAACTAATAGTCAAACTAATGTTAGTGCCAAATCAGCACTAGCAATTGATTCTGAAACAGGAAAAATCTTGTTTAATCAAGATTCAACACAAGTATTGCCGATTGCATCAATGACAAAAATGTTAACGCTTTATATTGTTCGTGATCAAATTAAGAACAACAAGTTGTCATTTGACGATCAAATCACAGTTCCACAAGATATTGCCGAATGGACAAAAGATACGCGTCTATCTAATATTCCACTAACTGCAGGCGAAAAATATAGTGTAAAGGAACTTTATGAATCAGGTTGGATTTATTCGTCTAATGCTGCAGCAATGTTGTTAGCTAATAAGGTAGCAGGTTCGCAAAAAGACTTCGTTGAAATGATGAATAAACAATTAGCACAATGGAATATTCGTGATGCAAAAATTGTAAACGTGAGCGGTTTATCAAATTCTGACATTCCTGAAAAGTACCGTGTACCTGGTATTAGCGAAAATGTTGAAAATGAAATGTCTGCACAAAGCTTAGCTAAAATCGCACAGCATGTGATTAATGATTACCCAGACACACTAAGTATTACAAAACAATCGTCACAAATTTTTGCTTCAGGTCGCACTGATTCATATAAAATGACCAGTTTTAACCGCATGTTACCTGGAATGCCTGATAACTATTCAGACTTACCAGTTGATGGGTTGAAAACGGGGACAACTGATGCTGCAGGGGAATGTTTTGTAGGAACTGCAGAAAAGAACGGCTATCGTGTCATTACAATTGTCATGCATGCTAATGGAGACGATAATGATAAAGGTAAGCGATTCAAAGTTACAGCAGACATTATGCGTGACGTATTCAAAAACTACACTAAGGTAAAAGTTTATGATGCCAATCAAGAAATTACCACACCATTGAAATTGAACTATGCTAAATCATCAGAAGTTAAGTTAGAAACTTCAGCACCTGTAGTCGTATTCAAAAAAGCGAGTGATGAAACACCTCAAACAACGATTGAAATGACAGTAAAAGATAACGAGCTTAATAGTGTGACCAAAGGTCAACAAGTTGGACATGTCAAAATTAATGACGATGGTCTAGGATACTTGGATACTAAAAGCGATGAAGTTTCGATCGTCACAAAAGATTCTGTTGATGAAATGAACTTCTTTGAAAAGATTTGGCACGCTATTTCATCATTTTTCAGTAGTTTATTTGGAAAATAATTTCAAACATTCTCAGTATTAGTTATAATTGAGTAAAATTAACAAGTTAAGGGGTCAAACGTATGACACTATCATTACAAACCAGTATTTTAATATTAAAAGAACATCACCTACTAAAAAGTAGTGCAGTTCAGGACCTAGTCCCAATGGAATTTCAAAATGTAAGCTACGACTCACGTAATGTAGATGTTGATTCCTTATTTTTCATTAAGGGTGAAAAGTTTAGACCAACCTATTTACTAAACGCACGTGAAAATGGTGCAATTGCTTATGTAGCAGAGCAACCTCATATTGAAGGTAACGGTATGCACGCTTTAATCGTTCGTGATGTTCAAAAAGCAATGGCACTACTTTCAGCAGCCTTTTTCAACTATCCACAAGACGATTTGTTCGTTGTAGGGATTACAGGAACCAAAGGAAAAACAACGTCTTCTTATTTCTTAAAGGGAATTTTAGATCGCCAAAACGACAACAAGACAGCGTTGTTTTCAACAGTAGATCGTATTGTTGGGCCAAAACCTGAAGACACATTTAAGTCAGATTTAACAACACCAGAATCACTAGATTTATTCCGTGATATGAGAAGATCTGTTGATAATGGTATGACACATTTAGTAATGGAAGTCTCTTCTCAAGCTTATAAGAAGAGCCGTGTATTTGGCTTAACCTATGATTTAGGTATCTTTTTAAACATTACACCAGATCATATTGGTGCTAATGAACATCCTAACTTCGATGACTACTTGCACTGTAAATTACAATTGTTGGTCAACTCTCGTAAAGTAATCATTAATGCAGAAACTGATCATTTTGACGAAATTTACCTAGCTGCAAAAACAACAACTAATCCTGATAGTATCTTTACTTATGGTCGCAAAGGTTATGACTTGAACAGCCATTTTTATCAAAAATCTATTAATGTTAACTTTGAAAACATTGAATTTGATATGGCAAAATCACAATTTAAAATTGATGCTGATCAATCTGAATTGGCGATTTCTGGTGATTACCAATTAAGTTTGATTGGTGATTTTAATGAAAGTAATGCTACTGCAGCAATTATTGCGGGGAGTTTGGTTGGCGTTGCTCAAAAAGAAATCGCTAAAGGAATTGCTAAAGTACAAATACCTGGAAGAATGCAAGTATTGAAATTGCAAAATGGCGCAAATGTAATTATTGATTATGCGCATAATCTAGCAAGTATGCGTGCCTTACTATCATTCTTAAAAACTGAATTCAATGACCCTAAAATGACGGTTGTTGTGGGTAGTCCAGGGGACAAAGGTATTTCTCGTCGAAAAGACTTTGCGACAGCGTTGAACGAATTTGCTAGTCAAGTTTACTTAACGACAGATGATCCAGGATTTGAAAATCCAGAAGATATCGCAAATGAGATTGATGAACAATTAAATCATGATAAGTTAAATGTTGAAATCGAATTAGATCGTAAAACAGCAATCAAAAAAGCAATGAATGCTAGTCAAAAAGATGAAGTGATTATTTTGGCCGGCAAAGGAAACGATGCTTACCAAAAGGTGAGAGGTATTGATACACCTTATGAAACTGATCAAGTGATTGCTAAATCTATCATTGAATCGCAGGAACTAAAATAATGAGAGAGTTTTTTAGTATATTAGGTGGTATGGGAACAATTGCGACGGAAAGTTATGTTCGTTTAATTAACCATCGTGTCAAAATCAGACGCGACCAAGATTATTTAAATTATATTTTGGTTAACCATGCGACTGTACCAGATCGTACTTCTTATATTTTGAATCCCAGCGAACATGAAAGCTTTTTACCTTATTTGATTGATGATATTGAACAACAGAACAAACTATCCCCTGATTTCATTGTGATGGTTTGTAACACGGCGCACTATTTCTATGAGGAATTACAACAGCATAGTCAATCACCTATCTTGCATATGCCACGTATTGCGATTAAACAAATGGTTGCACAATATCCCAGTGAAAATAAAATTGGGTTGATTGCAACACGCGGAACGATTGCCGATGGTATTTACAAAAACGAAATCGAAAAAGTAGGCAAAGAAGTTGTCTTAGGTGGTTCTGAAATTCAAGAATTAGTCGATGAATTAATTTATAAAAACATCAAAGAAAAAGGGATTGTCGACATTGCTTTGTATCATCGAATTTTGCAAAAAATGCATGATGATTATGGAGTTAATGTCATTGTTCTTGGATGTACAGAATTGTCCTTAGCACAAGAAAAAGGTGCTAATCATGATTATCAAGTAATTGATGCACAAAGCATCATAGCCGATGTCACGATTGATTTAGCAACTCAAATCCGCCAAGGAAAAGACAAAAATCAACTTATCAAACGTTATCAAGAAGCTTAGACTAATTGTCTAAGCTTTTTTAAAACTAATTTTTTGCATTATCGGTTGAAACTTTTTATGCTAGTATTACAGTATTATACGGTTTAGGAGCGTGAGATTTTGAAAGTTTATACAATTACAGTTAACCCATCATTGGATTATGTGATGGCCCTTGATTCACTTGATTTAGGTGAGGTCAATCGAACAACAGCGGCTACTTTATTTGCCGGAGGAAAAGGGATTAATGTATCGCAGGTGTTAACACAGCTGGATGTGGATAATTGTGCACTTGGATTTATTGGTGGCTCAACTGGACAAGAATTATTACAGCAGTTGAATCAAAAGAAAATTAAGAGTGATTTTACAACTATTCTTGAAAAAACGCGGATTAATGTCAAAGTCAAAGCCGATCAAGAGACAGAAATTAATGCGGGTGGTCCTAAAATTAGTATGCAAGAGCAACATACATTTAAGACAAAGCTAACGCAACTTACTGAAGATGATATTGTTGTCATGTCTGGAAGTTTAGCCAGAGGGTTACCAGATGATTTCTATTTCCAACTGATTGACTTGATTAAAGAGCAAGGAAGTCAATTTGTTCTAGATACAAGTGGCCAGAGTTTACTCGATTGTCTGGATAAAAAGCCGCTAATGGTTAAACCTAATCATCATGAATTAGCAGATATTTTTGAGACAACGTTTTCAACCCAAGAAGAGATTATTGAACATGGTCGAAAATTGCAAAAAATGGGTGCACAAAATGTTATTGTGTCCATGGCAGGAGACGGTGCTTATCTTGTGACAGAAGATACCGTGTACTATGCTAAGCCTTTAACGGGTAAAGTGGTTAATTCCGTAGGTGCTGGTGACTCAATGGTTGCAGGGTTTGTTGGAACTTATAGTCAAACACAAGATGCCGTTGCTGCTTTCAAAATGGGTGTGGCCTGTGGAAGTGCAACAGCTTTCACCGAAGACATTGCAACAGAACCCCAAATCAATCAACAATTGAAGCACGTTGACATAATCGAGATTTAATTCTCGATTTTTTTGTTTTAATATAGGCATTTTGTTAATATTGTGATAAAGTGTTATATCGTAATAGTTACTATTTAAATCAACCGAGGTGTCAGAATAAATGAATATTATAACTGTCAAAGACCTGTCTGTTTCATTTGAAGGACAAGCTGTCTTTGAAGATTTATCTTTTAGTTTAAAGGAAGGATCCACAACCAGTTTAATTGGACAAAACGGTGTTGGAAAAACCACTTTAATAAGAGTACTAATGAAGATGTTACAGCCGACAACAGGTGAAGTTACCTATTCAAAAAAAGCAGATGGACAACCTATCAAAGTGGGCTATGTTCCTCAGTTTCGCAATATTGATAAAGACTATCCATTGTCCGTTAAGAATTTTATTCAGTTAAACGCCGGGTTATTTAAAAGCAAAGCTTATAAAAAAAGCGTACATAATATTATTCAAGAAACAAATTTAACTGCTATTCAAAATTCATCTATGGGTGAATTATCTGGAGGGGAAAAGCAACGCGCATACTTAGCTCAAGCCTTAATTGATAATCCAGATTTTATTATTTTAGATGAATCAACAGCGAGCCTAGATCCAACAGCTAAATTAAGTTTGATGAGTTTAGTTAAACAACTCAACAAGACTCGAAAAATTACGGTTCTATTTGCGACACATGATATCGAATTAGCCAAAGAATTTACGGAGGACTATATTTTTATGCAACCAGGTAGTTATGAAACTGGTAAAATTAAAAACTTTGATGAAAGTCGGGTGGGACGTTAATGTTTGCTTATGAGTTTATGCGAAACGCATTTTTTGCCAGTACCTTTATTGCCATTGTGAGTGGGATTATCGGTGTTTTTGTAATTGCACGTCAATTGAGTTTCTTAGCACACACTTTATCTGAAATTGGGTTTGCTGGGGCATCATTTGCTGTCTTTATGGGAATTTCACCGTTACTTGGGATGTTATTATTCACCTTGCTAAGTTCAGTTAGTGTAGGGACATTGAGCCTTAAATCTTCAAAACGTGAAACGGCAATTAGTGTTGTATCTGCATTCTTTACTGGTTTAGGTATTTTGTTCTTATCACTATCAAATGCGAGTTCAAGATATGCTACGAATATTTTATTCGGAAGTATCATCAGTATTGATCAACAAGGTGTCTTTCAGTTGATTGGATTATCTGTTGTCGTCTTGATTTCAGTTTTCGTTTTATATCGCTGGTTAGCATTTGATTCATTTGATACAGTAGGAGCCGCTGCCCAAAGACTACCGACATTCTTAATTTCGATTTTATTCTTAGTATTACTTGCTATGAGTGTTAGTGTCGGCGCACAAGTTGTCGGTTCTTTACTGGTATTTATCTTAATTACATTACCAGCATCAATTGCAAAATATTTAGGTAAATCAATTCTATCAATGATTGCTTGGTCTGTTGGGCTAGCTTTAGTTGGTGTCTGGGGTGGTTTGTATTTAAGCTATATTACGAACTGGCCAGTAACTTTCTTTATTTCATCAATCGAAGTGGTCATTTATATTATTGTTTATCTAATCAAAAGAAAAGCATAAAAAAATAAGCGTGTGTGAACACGCTTATTTTTTTAGTTTAAATTAGTTTTTGATTGTCGATTAAAAATATATAAAATAATTGGTAGAATGACATAACCAATAACCATAGCTGAAATAGCATAGATATTAAGATGTGAACCTGTTGCATCGACAATCGAGAATTGACCAACCCAGTCAAACTTGATTAGTAAGAATGCCGTTAGCACTAATGAAATAATGGGTACGAAAACATCGGTTGCGATATTTCTTTTAGCTGTGGAAATTGTTTCTTCAGAGTTTTTACCGTAGAAAAACATGATAACAGATAAAGGAACCACGATGAATTGTACGAAACGAGACATGGTACTGATGATAATAATGTTGGTCATGTTGTATTGGAAAGCCATTGGAATGACAATGGCAATCACAATTGTGACTAAAAATGAAACTAACGGAATATCTTGTTTGTTACGTTTAGCAAAGATTGCTGGAATTTGTTTTTCTTTTGCAATTGCTTCAAGAACACGAGGTGTGTGGAAAGATGAAGCAACGTTAATCCCAAACATTGAAATTAAGGCACCATAAAGGACAATATTCTTCACAATACCGTTGTCAAAAATATCAACTAAAGCGACAACTTGATTACTAAAAACTAAAGCATGTGGATTAATCATCATTGAAATTGAAACAATTCCAATATAGATTAAAGCAATAATTAGCATACCAAGAGGTAAAGCTTTAGGTAAGTTCTTTTCAGGTTTTTGCATGTCACTTGAACCACTGGCGATACTTTCAAACCCATTCAGTGCATAAAAAGCAGTGATTGTCGCCATAACAAAGGCTGAAGTATTAAGTGATGAAATTAAAGGCTGGCCGTTTGCATTTTGGAAGTTGTTAACATCCAAGAAATGATTAGCACCAGTACTAATTAGCATGTAAATCCCAAAGATAATAATTGTTAATAAAGCTAATAATTTACCGATGGTTGAAAGGTTGTTAATAATTGCAAAGACTTTAGGTCCAAGTAAATTAATAACAAGAAGTAATGCCATTAAGACAATAAAGCCAAGTGTTAATAAGCCAAAATTGCTGCTATCTAGCTTCATAATAGCTAGTACGGTTTTAACCACACTTGTTGCCATAACTCCCCAGGCAATACTTGCGGCAATGAAACGTGTAATACCGACATAAAACCCAACATTACGACCAAAAGCTGTACGCGCATAAGCGTAAGCTGCTCCACCTTTTGAAACATATTTTGCAGCAGAGGCAAATGATAAAGCCAGTAGTGAAGCAAAAATTGCTGCTGCAAAATAAACAATAGGGGTGTAAGTTCCGGCCATCTTGACGACAGAACCTGGGGAAATAAAAATTCCTGATCCAATAATTGAGTTGATTGTTAATAAGACAATCGACCAAAAACCTAACTTCTTATTCATGATAAACTCCTCTTATTTTGTGTGATTAATTAGTGATTTGAACAAGTTGTTCATTAATTGAGATTTGCGATGTAGCATTTCAGGATGCCATTGGACTGCTAGTAAGAAAGGATGAGTTGGACTTTCAAATGCTTCAATAACACCATCGGGTGCTTTAGCAGATTCAACAAATGAATCTGCTAGTTGATTGATTACTTGATGATGGAATGAGTTAACAAGTGTTTCGTTTGTTTTCAAAATATCAAAAAGTTTTGAATCCTGTGCGATTTCAACAGTATGTGTTTCCATATCAGGATGCTTTTGTTGGTTGTGTTTAAGACTTTCGCCTGAACGATAAGACAGGTCTTGATGTAAAGAACCGCCGTGAAAAACGTTCATGATTTGAGCACCACGACAGATGCCGAGTACTGGAATTTGTTTTTCTTCAGCATATTTAAGTAGTGCAAAATCAAATTCATCACGTTCCGGACTGATTTCTCCTAATTTAGATTGGGGTTCTTCATTATAGAAGCGTGGTGAAACATCATGTCCACCAGACAAAATCAAAGCATCAACAGCTTCAATTTGTTTTTTAATCACGGACATGTCGCTAGTCAAAGGTATGATAAAAGGAATTCCGCCATTATCACTAACTGAAGTGACGTAATCTTCATTAACGTAACTGCGTCTATAACCTGGAAAAGGTGCCCCTTCATCAGTAATAAAACTTCCCGAAATACCAATAATTGGTTGTGTCATAAAAATCCTCCTAATAGTAAAAGTATAACAATTACCTCAATAATAAGTGTTATACTTACTTTTTGCTAGCCAAATTAACAAAAGAATCAAATTTATGTATAATAAAATTGCGTTAACGCTAATTATTAGATAAAGTAGTATAGTAAAATATTAAGTTAAGACTTAGTGTTGGCTTTTTTGGGGGAGATATGGATGAATAAAAAAAGGGGAATCGCACTGATTATTTTTAGTGTGCTATTATTAATTGGTGTGTATTTTGTGATGCCGGGGACATTTTCGTCCAGCGAAAATAGCCAAAACAAATCTAGTGATATTATTCAAGGTAGTTATGCTGCAAGCAAAACACAAATGTCTTGGATGGTCTCTTACTATTACTATCCTAAAAATTTCCAAGAGCTTATTCAAAGTGGTCACTTAGTTTATAGTGGTAAAGTAGTGGGCGTTCAGCCAGCACCATATGATAACTATCCAATGACTCTTGCAAAAGTTAAAGTCGATAAGGTTATTCGTGGAGACAGTGACTTACGAGGCCAAACGATTAATGTTTTATTTGCGGGTGGCGATATTAAAGAAACGGATTTCAAGAGCATTATGAATGACTCTCCTATAGCACCTTCAAATAAAACGATTACAGTCGAATATAGTGGGACAAAATTACCAGAAGTTGGCGATCAAATTGCCGGTATTATGAATAAGGCAACGGCCGGGACTAACGGTATTAAGGACGAATTCTGGATGTTTGTAGCCCCCGGGAGTGTTTTCTTTAAAGAAGATGACAACATATATAAACGTCCTAAAGGATTCAAGAGCCCTGATAACAATGACCAAAATATTAATGAATCTCTAACCAAATTAATTGAAGAAACAAAAGACTAGCGGTTATACAAGTTAGTCTTTTTTTAGTATATAAACGCCGTAATACGTTAAAAAGTATGTTACGATAAGAAAAATAAGGAGGATTTTAAGTATGAAAACATATCGTTCAACAGCTTGGGTGCTGTTATTTAATGCTATTGTTAATATTTTGCTAGTGACACCACTAGTTTCAAATACGGTTTCATTAAAGGGGGTTACAGACGTCATTTTAGTTGTTGCTGCAGCCTTTGTTTTGTATCAGAGTTACAAACATTACAAATTACGTACAATTAACGTGAGTTCAGTATTGTTAATAATTAGTGCTGTGATTAGTTGGGGTAACATCTACATTGTGACGCCTAGATTACCAACTGAAAATAATGCGTTAAGCTTATTGCAATCACAAGATGCTAGTTTAGTACTTATTTTAGGAACTATTGTAGGCGTTTTGAGAATTGTTGCAATAGTTTTTGCGTTCATTGAGTATCATAAAGTAATGAAAATTGAAGAAGAGGAATAGTAATTTTGACTAAACAAAACAGCAATTTATCTAACTTTGTGTTAATTAATGCTATTTTAGGATTAGTTTTTTTACTATTGCCAGGGTGGTTAATGGTTTTTGCAGCAGTTATCATCATTCTTATGAGCTTGGTATTGCTTGATTCTGAATCAAGTAATCCAAAAGTCAAGAACTGGATTTCTATCTTGATGGTAATAGGTGTAGTAATTGTTGCTGGTGCAACACTATATGCCATGATGAATGCTGACAAAACATTACCGTCATCATTTACGATTTATGGGTCACAGAATCCATTTGATTCTAATCCATTTATGCAACAAGCAACGACAATCAAAAATATTCAAGCAGCAAATTCAATTGCGCTAATTGGAAGAATTGTAACGCTGACTGCATCAATTCTTTACTTTATTAATTATTATTCACTAAAAATAGCTAAATAATAGGAGATAGCCATGTTACCCAATGATAGTGTGTTTGCGTTTTTGCATAAACATAAAGTCGATTATCAACTTATTAATCATCCAGCAATCGAAAAAGTTAAAGAAGCGGATTTTGCTATTCCAGGATTAACTGTTAAAAACTTACTACTAAAAACGCAAAATAATCATTATTATTTGCTGGTTATTGCCGGTGATAAAAGAGCTGACTTGAAGTCAATTGCGACTCAACTTAGCGAAAAAAGATTGTCATTTGCTAGTCCGGAATTGATGAAATCATTGATGAAATTAACACAAGGAACTGTTAGTCCATTTGGGTTGTTGAATGATGAAAATCATCAAGTTCAAGTCGTTGTTGATGAAAGCCTTAATCAAAATCAATTACTGGGGTTTCATCCTAATGTTAATCATCAGACCATAATGGTGAGCTTCTCTGACTTTATTAATTTAATTGAAGCAATGGGTAATCAATATCGATTAATCAAATAAAAAAGAAGATGACAGGTTTGTCATCTTCTTTTTTATTCTAAAGCTTTTAAAATTTCATCTTCCATTTTTTTAGGAGAAGTCATTGGAGCATAGCGATGAATTAATTCGCCATCTTTGCCGATTAAAAACTTAGTAAAATTCCATTTAATAGCACCCTTACCAGACTTATCTTTTAAAAATTTAATTAAAGGATGTGCATCATCGCCATTTAATTTGACTTTTTTAGTCATCGGGAAGGTAACCCCATAATGACGTTGGCAATAGTCCGATGTTTCTTGATCATCTTTGAGTTCTTGATGAAATTGATTAGAAGGTAAGCCAATAACAGCAAACCCTTTGTCTTTATAGTCTTGATAAAATTGTTCAATGGTTTCAAGTTGTGGTGCTAGCCCACATTTACTAGCAGTATTAACAATTAAAAGAACTTTGTCTTTATAATCTGATAAATTAATTGTTTCGCCACTCATTTCAGTTAAAGAAAAATCATAAATTGTTGTCATATTTGAAACATCCTTTCTGATTCATAGGTGGCTCTTATTGTAATCCTGGCAGTCTTTTTTGTATAGTCAAAAATTTCAAAAAAAAACTTACGAGCAAAATTTTATTATGCTATTGTAATCTCTAGTGAGTTTAAAACAGAGGAGAGAGTTTAATGCCAAGAAATCACAAAGAAGAATTAATTTTTGGAACAATCATGTGCGGTTTGATGGTTTTAGGAATGAGTGCCTATAATTTAACCATCCATAATGCATTTGCAATTGACAGAGTGTTGATCGGATTTATTCCAGGATTCATTGTCGCTTTTATATTAGACAATTTTATAGTTGGAATTTTAGCTAAAAAAATCACATTTAAACTACCAATAAACTTAGGTAAAAAATGGCAAGTGATTATCACTTTATCATTTTTCATGGTTTTTGGAATGGTGACCTTGATGTCTATTTATGGATTAGTTGCCCAAGGACAATTACATGGTGACATCTTACCTAAATACTTTAGAGCATGGGGCTTTAATTTTATTATGGCATTGCCATTACAATTAATTATTGTTGGCCCAATTTCACGTTACTTTTTACAAAAAATTCAGAACAACGCAGACGCAAAAAAAGCTTAGATAAGATTATCTAAGCTTTTTTGCTACAAATGAAATCAAGTAAAACGATACGACAATAAATAATGTTAACAAAATTGTTTTTAGGGTTAAATTTTGTGGAATCATAATCAAACGATAGCAAACAACGGCGATGAATCCAATTGGAATAATGTGTTGTAGTAATCGATGATCAATTCTGCCAGTTATAAATTGTAGAATCACAAGCAATGCAAAAATGAAAAACATTTTTAGAAGCCTTCCTCAATTAATTGTTCAAGTTCGGTTAAACGTTCTTCAAAAATAGCAAATGCTTTCTTCAAGTAGTCTGGTTTGGTCATATCCACACCCGCTTTTTTCATAGTTTCAATTGGGTAATCTGAACTACCAGATTTTAAGTAATTTAAGTAGTTTTCAATCGCTTTTGGCTCTTGCTTCATGATGCCTTCTGAAAGTGTTGAAGCTGCTGCAAATCCAGTTGCATATTGATAAACATAGTAGTTCATATAGAAGTGCGGAATACGAGACCATTCTAGTGCGATTTCTGGATCACGAGCAACATCTGGTCCGTAGTAGTGAGCGTTTAATTCACCATAGTAATCACTTAATAAATCAGATGTTAGAGCTTGACCTGCTTGGTCTTGTTGGTGAATAAAGTGTTCGAATTCTGCAAACTGTGTTTGGCGGAAGACGGTACCTTTGAAGCCATCAAGATAATGATTCAATAGGAATGCACGTGCCTTTTTATCCGTAACTTGTTGTAGTAAGTATTCTGTTAATAAGTTTTCATTAGTTGTTGAGGCAATTTCAGCAATAAAAATTGGGTAATCGCCGTAAACGTAAGGTTGATTGTGACGAGTGTACCAACTATGCATGGAGTGTCCGGTTTCGTGAACCAAAGTATACAAGTTATCTAAGTTATCTTGCCAGTTTAGCAATTGGTAAGGAGGTGTATCATAAGCCCCACCTGAATAAGCTCCTGAACGTTTGCCTTTGTTTTCAACAACATCGATATAGCGATTGTTGAAGATTTCATCAACGTGTTCAAGATAATCATCACCTAGAACGCTAAGCGCTTTTTTAGCTTCTGCTTTGGCACTTTCATAGTCGTATGATAGTTGAGGTTCACCAATTAGTGAAACATACATATCGTACATGTGAAGTTCATCTACATCGAGTAAATCCTTACGAAGTTTAACATAGCGATGTAATAGTGGTAGGTGATTATTAACCTCTTCAACTAATGTTTCATAAACTTGTGTTGGGATATGGGTGTGTGATAAAGCTGCTTCACGTGCATCTTTATAGTGGTGTGTTTGTGCTAAGTAGTTATGACGTTTGACTTCACCTGATAGCGTTTGAGCTAGTGTGTTTTGGAATTGACCATAGGCTTGGTAAAGTCCTTCAAATGCACCTTGACGAATATCTTGGTGAACAGATTCAAGTAGACGGCTGTAAAGGCCATTTGATAGTTGAACCATATAACCATCTTCGTCTTCGACAAATGGATATTCCATATCAGAGTTTGTTAAAACGTTGAATGTGCTAGCTGAAGCACCAAAAGCATCACCTGCAGCCGCAATAAGTTGTTCTTGTTTAGCATCTAGTGTATGTTCTTTTTCATTACGGGCTTCTTCTAAGAAGTGATCATAATGTTTAAGTTCTGCATTGTCTTCGTAAAATTGTGCTAATTCTTCATCAGATAATTGAATTAAAGTTGGCACTAAAAAGGCAGTTGCTGCACTAACTTTAGCAGCTAATGAGCCAGCTTTAGCATCAAAAGCTAAGTATTTCGCATTATTAGTATCTACGTCGCTGTTCATGCTAGCGTAAACATAAATTTTTTCAAGTTTACGCCAGGTTGATAAAATTTCTGTAATGCCATGTAATAAGTTATCAGCTGAACTGATTAAAGTGTCTTGTAAAGCTTCGATTTTTGGAATTTCAGCCTCAACTTCTGCAAATGCTTTTTCAAAATCATCATCTGTTTTGAAAACAAGTGATAAATCCCAAGTGAGTTCTTTAGGGACATCTTGTCGTTTTGGTAAATGTGATGCGTCGCTCATAGTAAATCCTCCTATTGTATTAGTAAGAATAGGGTACCACATATTCATTTAAATTTAATCTAAAAACTAAAAGATTGATAAATATCAGTAAAATCAATGCATTTAGCGTTAATTTTAGATAGAATAAATAGGGAAAATAGGGAGGTTTATCTAATGAGAGATGATTATCAACGTAACGAGAGTTTAAAACGTACAAAGAAAACTAGAAAAAAGACAAAAATCACTCACATTCTAGCTTTAGTGCTAGTTTTAGTGATTGTACTTTCAGGTGCTAGTTTTGCTAAAGTTTATTTGCATGCAAAAAGCGCAATTAACCAAACCTACCATCCTGTTGATAATAAACAAACAACAGCTATTGAAGAACAAAAACCAATTTCAATTTTACTTTTAGGAACGGATACAGGTGCATTTGATCGTGGGGACGACCGCGGAAATTCAGATACTTTGATTTTAGCGACCTTAAATCCTAAGACAAATAAGACAACATTAACGTCGGTACCACGAGATATGTTGACGGAAATACAAGATGATAGTACAGGGATGCAAAAAGTGAACTCTGCTTACAATATTGGTGGCTCAAGCCTATCAATGAAAACCATTTCTTCATTAGTTAATGTTCCTATTGATTACTATGTCACGGTTAATATGGGGGCACTCGAAAATATTGTCGATGCTATTGGCGGTGTTGAAGTTGACGTCCCATTTGCTTTTTATTATGGTTGGACACAGTTTGAAAAAGGTCCTCGAACACTGACTGGGCACGGGGCGTTAGACTATACTAGAATGCGTTATGATGATCCTGAAGGGGATTATGGTAGACAAAAACGTCAAAGACAAGTGATTGAAGCGATTGCTAAAAAAGCGCTATCACTAGAATCAGTTAGCAATTTTGAATCCATCTTCAACGTTATCAAGTCCAATATGCAAACCAATTTAAGTTTTGATAACATGGTGGGATTATTCAATAATTATCGTCATGCAGCACAATCTATCAGCTCTGACTATATCCACGGAAAAGATGCTTGGCTTGCTGGCGGTTCCTATCAATTGGCTTCAACTGACGAGTTACAACGAATTTCAAATGCACTTCGTCAAAATCTGGAATTACCACAAGAAACAGTAGATAATACTGAAACAAAGCAAAATCAATTGAACAAGCAAGTTGATTGGAAAGATTTAGATGCTGAATATAATTACACCATTTATTCTGATGAAAAGTTGAAGAGTTTACCTAAAGCCACTCAACAACAATCTTCTTCTCAATCAAGTAGCAATTAATTTTTGAGACAAAATAAAAAAAGACTGGAATTTATCCAGTCTTTTTTAAATTAAGAAACAACTTCTACTGTCGCGTATAAAATACCGGCAGAAGGAATTTGACTATTTGGCATTGCAACATCAAGTTGACGTGGGTTTGAATAAGCAAATGTACCTGTATCATTCACTGTTCGATACCAAACTGTTCCATCAGATAATGTGATTTTCAGTTTAGTTCCCTTAGGAAAAACAGATAGGTTAGCAGCAACACCGCTGTACCCCATGTTTGAACCTAAAACAGCAGGATCATAAAAACTCAATTTAAATGTACCTTGATTTGAGGTTTGTTCGGCAGCTTGGGAAACAGCCGCTTGAGCCTGAGCTTGTGCAGCAGCTTCTTGCTGACGTTGTTGTTCTTGTAATTGAGCTTGTTTTTCAGCTTCCAAACGTTCTTGCTCTTTAATCTGAGCTTGGCGTTGTTGTTCAGCTAATACATTAGCTTTAAAGGTTTCTTTTTGTTGTTCAACTTGCTGATTATCATAATCAATGATAATTTGTTTAGCGTGAGTCAATTCGCTCACAACTTTTTGGTCAACGACATAAGTTTGTGGTTGGCTCGTTGCAAATACAGTTGTTAGACGGCTGCCTAATCCAATAATTAATAATGTTGTTAGTGTTGTTAATGTCATAATGATTGATTTTTTATTGTTAAAAATAATAATCTCTCCTTTATTTAGCAATCGGATATTTAATAATGATTATTATACGTTATCATTATTGCGTACAAATGATGATAACGTTACAAAATGCGTTATAATTGTTACATCGAAACAATTCTGTAACATAACGACGCTATCAATTAGAAAAGAGGAATAAAAATGAAAACAAAAACTTATTTTCCTATTATAATGGGTGGTATTGCTGCCGTTATAACGTTTATAATGGGGTTATATCTTGCTTACAAAAACTTCAACTTATCTGCAGAGATTTCATTAGTCATTGCAGTTGTGTTGGCAATTTTGATGTTTAGTTTAACTTATATGAGAGCTCAGGCCTCTTTGAAAATTAAACAAATTGTCTTAAAATATGGGCTAACGGCTGAAGAATTAGCCCAAATTACTGGCAGACGTGAACGTGATTTTCCAATCACAAATGGTAAACTACAATTGATTGTGCCTTATCGTTACTGGGCACAAATTTTGACAAAATTAAAAGAATACGAAAGAGAGCATCCAACTAATTAATGGCAGTTTTAACAATAAACAACTTATCACACACTTTTATCGATAAAGAGATTTATCGTGACACGAATTTACAATTAAATAAAGAAGACCATTTAGGTATTACAGGTCAAAATGGTGTCGGAAAAAGTACACTAATCAAAATTTTGACAGGTGAAATGACACCAGACGAAGGTGCTATTACATGGCAAAAGAACTTGCATATCGGTTATTTAGACCAATACGCTAACTTGAAACCTGGGCAAAGTGTCCGTCAATTCTTGCGTACAGCTTTTGATTGGCTTTATGAACAAGAAGAAAAGATGCAAGGGTTATATGAAAAATATGCAACAGAAATGGATGATGACTACCTAGAAAAAGCAGGTAAAATCCAGACTTTACTAGAAGAACGCGGTTTTTATGACATTGATACAAAAATCGAAGTGGTAGCTAGTGGTCTTGGAATTGATGCGATTGGGTACGAGCATGATGTTAGCCAACTATCAGGTGGACAACGTTCTAAACTGATTTTAGCTAAGCTATTGCTTGAACATCCTGATGTTTTATTACTTGATGAGCCAACTAACTATTTGGATACCAACCATATTGATTGGTTATCTGACTTCTTGAACAACTTTGCTGGCGCATTTATTGTGGTTAGTCACGATCAAGAATTTTTAGATAAAATTACTAATGTGATTGCTGATATCGAATTTGGTAAAATCACAAAATATACAGGTAGCTTAGAACAAGCAATGAAACAAAAAGAAGCTAACCAAATTACGTATATGAAAGCTTACGAAAACCAACAAAAACATATCGAAAAAACTGAAGCCTACATTCGTAAATTTAAAGCAGGTTCTCGTTCTAAAAGTGCACAAAGTCGTCAAAAACAATTGAATCGCTTAGATCGAATGACACCGCCTAAATTTAACAAGCAAGCTAATTTAGAGTTCGATTACCAACCAATTGCAGCTCGTATTTTAGTTAACGCTAATAACCTAAAAATCGGTTACGATGGCAAGGCTTTAGTAGAACATCCTTTCAACTTTTCAGTTGCAAACGGTGAAATCGTCGCAATTAAAGGGTTCAATGGGATTGGTAAATCGACATTACTAAAAACATTGCTTAATATCATTCCAAAAGTTGAAGGTGATATCGAATTAGCTCATAATGTCAAAATCAACTATTTTGAACAAACACTAAAATGGGCTAATAAAAAAGATACACCACTTCAAATTTTACAAGCGCAATATCCAGATCAAGAATCCAAACACTTGCGTCAAATTTTAGCCCGTACAGGACTAACTGCACAACAAGTGATGTCTGAAGTTGGGACGCTTTCTGGTGGGGAACAAATGAAAGTTAAATTAGCTAGTTTGATGAATCAAACCAGTAACTTAATGTTCCTTGATGAGCCGACAAACCACTTGGATACAGCTACAAAAGGCGCACTAAGACGTGCAATTCAAGATTATGAGGGTGGCGTTATTATCGTGAGTCACGAGGCTGATTTCTTTGAAGGGGATTGGGTCGACAAGATTATCGATATTGAAGCAATGAACAAATAAAAGGAGTCTCATAAGATGAACAAACGCTATGTTGATATTGTTCTAAATACCTGTTTAATGGCGGGGAAAATTATGATTCAAAGTGGGTCAGAGATGTATCGTGTTGAAGACACGATTAACCATATTGCTAAAAATGCAGGTCTAAAAGATCCTGTTGTTTTCTCAACGCCAACTGGATTATTTGTTGGGGTTAATCATCATCCAATTGTTCAGTTAACGCAAGTTTATGTTCGAACAATCAATTTAGAAAAAGTTCATCGTGTGAATCGACTCTCTCGTGAGTTTGGTGCTAGAAAAATTACACTTAACGAGTTACACAAAGGCTTACATGATATTCATGAAAACACACCGTCGTTTTCACACTATTTAAAAGTCTTGTCAACGGCTTTACTAAGTGCAACGTTGATGGTACTTGCAGTTGGCCAATTTAATTTGGCAGAATTTTGCTTGGTCCCCGTTGCGGGAATGTTGGCATATTCGACTAATAATTTAGTTAATCGCTACACCAATATTAAGTTTCTATCACAGGTTATTGCCTCGATGGTTGTCGCGGTGTTTGCGATTTTAATGGTCCGGCTATCTTTGGCACAAAACATGGACGCATTAATCGTGGGAGGCGTTTTACCGCTAGTTCCAGGACTTGCTATTATGAACTCTCTACGTGACTTGTTCGCTGGACACTTGCTGACTGGGGTCGCTCGTGGAATGGAAGCTTTAATTACCGCTGGTGCAATTGGCGGTGGAGTTGCGACTGTTTTACGGTTTGCAGGTAACAATATGGGCACTTTATCCACAGCAGTTTACCTGTCTTTTGAACAACAAGTTTTTATCAACATTTTGTTTAGTTTCTTAGGAACTGTTGGGTTTGCGGTTGTGGTTGATGTTCCAGCCAAAGCACTACCTTATTGTGGCTTTTCTGGGATGTTAGGCTGGATGGTGTACTGGATTGGCACTAATTCAGGATCAGGGCATATGATGGCTTATCTGTTAGGGGCTTTTGCTGTAGGTATTTTAAGTATTGTTTTTGCAAGAACTAAAAAAATGCCAGTTATCATTTTTAATATTCCAGCTATTGTGCCACTAGTTCCAGGAGTGACGGCTTATCAAGCGATTAGGCAAGTAGCTATCGGCGGAATTGATGAGGCAATTCGTTTGAGTTTTACAGTGATGATTATTACAGCTGCAATTGCGGTTGGCTTTATGCTATCGCAAGTTTGTGGGCAGTTAACCTCACATATTCAACACAACTATTACGAGAAAAAATATCGACTATAATAAAAAAGCTGACGAAATATCGTCAGCTTTTTTTGTTTGCGATTTATTCAAAAACCATTTGGTTGTGATAAAGTTCAGCATAGAAACCATTTTCTTTAAGTAGTTCTTCGTGAGAACCTAACTCGATAATGTTACCGTTTCTAAGAACAGAAATTTTATGTGCGTTAAGAATTGTTTTCAAACGGTGAGCGATAACAAAACTTGTACGACCTTCAATTACGTTGTCCATAGCTGCTTGAATTTTAGCTTCAGTAACTGTATCAACGTTTGAGGTTGCTTCATCAAGAATCAAAATCTTAGGATTTGTGATGATTGTTCTGGCAATTGAAATCAATTGTTTTTGACCAGCAGAAAAGACGGAATTGTCATCACTAATCTTAGTTTCATAACCATTTTCAAGACTTTCGATAAAGTCATGGATATTGGCTTGTTTTGCCGCATCAACTACTTCTTCATGAGTAGCATTAGGTTTACCGAATTTGATATTGTCAGCGATAGTGCCTGAGAATAATTGTGGATCTTGAAGCACAATCCCAACGTTTTTACGAAGATTTTCAAGGTCCATCTCACGAATATCAACACCGTCAATCGTAATAGCACCTGAGTCAACATCATAAAAGCGGTTCATCAAGTTCATAACCGTTGTCTTACCAGAACCAGTTGGTCCAACTAAAGCGACCATTTCGCCACGTTTAGCTTCGATTGTGATACCGTGTAGCACTTCTTTACCTTCAACATAACTAAAGTGAACATCATCGATTTTAACGTTGTCTTTAACACCATCAAAAGTCTTACCGTTTTGTGGACGGACTTCATCAGGCTGTTCAAGCACTTCATTAATACGGCGTGCACCTGTAATAGCAAGTTGAATCATGTTGTAAAGGGAAGTCATGGTAATGATAGGTTGGTAGTATTGTGAAGCATATTGGGAGAAAGTCACAACTAGTCCAAGTGCAACAGCAACATCCATACCTTGGTTCAATACAAGCCAAGAACCTACGAAAATAACTAAAGCCGTGTTTAGAAGTGCAAAACCATTCATTAAAGGTTGTAAAACACTAGACCAGAATTGACCTTTGAATGATTTTGGACGAACTTCGTTATCATTGTAGTTTGTGAATTTAGCAATTGAATCTTTTTGAAGACCGTTTGTGATAATAACTTTTTGACCAGCAATTTGTTCATTAATATAACCATTCAAATCACCAATCGCATCTTGTTGTTGGTTAACGTATTTTTGAGCTTTCAAAATAACAACTGCAGCTAAAATAATAGCAACAGGTGTTGAAGCAACAGTTACCCAAGCAAGTGTTGTGTTTTTGGTGAACATAATCCAAATCATTCCGATATATAAAGCAACAGAAGAAAAGATTTCGAATAATGCTTGGTTCATCGCATTAAAAATATTATCCAAATCAGAGGTGTAAAGTGACAACATGTCACCATCAGAATGAGAATCAAAATAATTGATTTTCATTTTTTGCATTTTGCCAAACAATCCTGTTCTCATATTTCCGGCACCTCGACCAGAAACTTGAGAAATTAATAATGTACTTGCAAACATGGACACAGCATAACCAATGTAGAACAAAGTCATCATTAGTAATGCAGAATGAAAATCATTTAAACTGGCACTTGCACGAGTTTGCGGATTCATCCAGTGTTGTAAGTAATTGGTTAGGTTTGAAATGGCTTCTCCCATATAAAGTGGTGCATTAACTTGTAAATAAGTTGCCACAATAGTCAAAATTAAGACAAGTAACATAATCCACTTAAAAGATTTGAGATAATGCGTATAAAATTTTGCAGCACCTTTTATATCTTTCATAAAAGTTTGTCCTCCTCACTATTCGTCTTTTGCAATTTGTGTGTTGTAAATTTCTTGATAGTATTCGTTATTTTTAACTAGTTCTTCGTGAGTTCCGACACCTACGATTTTACCGTGGTCAAGAACTAGAATCTTGTTAGCGTTAATAATTGAAGAAATTTTTTCTGAGATAATAAAAGTTGTTGTACCTTTAAGATCCTTATCAAGTGCTTCTTGAACTTTCTTTTCAGATTGAGCATCCAAAGCACTGGTTGAATCATCTAGAATTAAAATTTCAGGATGTGAAATAACACCACGTGTAATAGATAGACGTTGTTTTTGTCCACCTGAGAAGTTAGCACTACGTTCTTCAACTTTAGCGTCATATTTGCCATCAAGTTTTTCGATAAATTCGGATGCTTGGGCAATATTTGCAGCCCATTTCATATCTTCTAAAGTGGCATTTTCGTTACCTTGACGTAAGTTTTCTGCAATTGTTCCAGAGAACAATGTTGAACGTTGTAGAACAAACGAAATTGCTTCTTGCAGTGATTTTTGGTTAACATCTTTGATGTTTTTACCACCAACTTTAACTACACCTTCTTGTGGATCATAAAGACGCGGAATCAATTGTGCAAGTGTTGATTTACCTGAACCAGTAGCCCCAACAATCCCAATTTGTTCACCGGGTTTAGCAGAGAAGCTAACATCTTTAATTGTAGGTTCATCATCACCAGGATAAGTGAATGACACGTGGTCAAACTCAACTGAACCATCTAATTTTTCAGGTGCAACATCTGGGAATTGCAAACCAGGTTTGGTTTCAAAAATTTCTTGAAGACGTTTTAATGAAACAAACGCACGTGAAGAAGTGGTTAGCATAAGTCCAGCAGTAATAATTGCAAATAAAATTTGCATTAAGTATTGTGTGAAAGCTGTAATAGAGGCTAATAAATCTGGGTTAGTGTTAACCATATCACCAATCAAGAAAATAGATGCCGCAACTGCTAAGTTACCAATTAAGAAAAATGAAGGCACGATAATTGAGAACAAGTTACCGATAACAATAGTTAAACCAGTCATTTCATCAGAAGATTTTTCAAAGTTTTTGTATTGACTATCTTCTTGAACAAAAGATTTAACCACACGCATACCCATTAAGTTTTCACGTGCTAAACGGTTATTATTTTCGATGTAAGTTTGAATCTTACCAAAGTATTTACCCATTTTAGTAAATGAAAAAGCACAGACCAAGACGATGGCAATCATCATCACGATAATCATCCACCATAATTGTGGCAGTGTGATAACTGACAAAACAAATGCCCCAATAAATAAGATGGGAACACGCATAATCTGTTGTAAGAAGTTCATGATAATCAGTTGCACTTGGTTAATATCGTTAGTCATACGAACAACCAAGTTAGCTGATGAAAGCTCTTCGATATTTGATAATGAAAAGCTTTGAATCTTACGGTAAGTTGCTTCACGCATATCCGCTGCGACGCCTTGAGCGACTTTAGCAGCAAAGTATGTATTGAAAACACCCGCAATGATTCCAACTAGTGCAAGTGCAACTAGCTGAGTCCCAAGGTTAACGATGTTAGAATTATCGTTAGCCATGATGGCACTAATCATATTTTGAAGTAAGTGGGGTTGCCAAAGTGTTGCAAAAGCAACTATGATGACACCGATACTTGAAAATAAGATATCTTTGTTATACCGTTTTAAAAAAGGTATTAAAGTCTTCATAAAAAGTTTCCTCCTAAATATTATTAATTTATGGGTTAATAAGTATATATAGAAGACTTTACCACTTATTTAAAATTATAAGCAAGTAATTTGTTGTAAGAAATACAGGGGGATTTTCAGTGGTGGATGTAAACTTTAGATTAGCAGAAAAAAGCGATTTACCTGAGGTTGTTAGAATTTATAATCAGGGTGTTTTAACATTAAAAGCAGCACCTGATGTTAACGTTGTGACAGTTGAAGAAAAAGTTGATTGGTTCAATCAGCATTTAGGAACGAACCATCCCTTATGGTTGATGGTGAATTCGTATGGCAATGTGATGGGATGGGTCAGTTTATCCAAAATGTATGATCGCATGGTTTATGACATTAGTGTCGAAATCAGTATTTATATAGATGAAGCTTTTCAAGGTAAAGGGTTAGCGACTCAAGCGATTGCCTTCAGCGAACAGCAAGCACGAAAATTAGGTTACCAAAATATTGTAGCGTTAATTTTTTCGCATAACGAAGCTAGCAAGCACTTATTTGAAAAAAACAAGTATGCTCACTATGGTCAATATCCAGATATTGCCACAATTAAAGATAAGATTGTAAGTGTAGATATTTATGGTAAGAAAATTTGAAAAGTTGTTTGAAATAGCATATAATGAATTTATGCGATGAGTCGAAAAAGTACAGCGATGTACAATTTCAAGCAACGAAGACACCTAGTGTTCAATCACAGCACAGGAAGTGCGGAGTTGAAAAGTAGATGTGAACTGCTTTTCACATCTTATCTTGATAAGATGCTTCATTTTAATCACCTAACGTTTTTAACGTTAGGTGATTTTTTTATTTAACTACAAAGGAGGCGTAATCATGACTAATTCTCAAAAAAATAGCATGATGGGGTTATTTTTAACCAGTTTATTGATAGCTTTGATAACAGAAACATTTTTAAATAATGCGTTATTTGCTGTAATGCAAACATTTGACGTATCATCTTCAGTCGTTCATTGGCTGAGTTCACTTTATATTTTGGTGTTGGGGTTGATGATCCCAACTTCAGCATTTATCTTTTATAATTTCTCGACGCGACTAATTTACGTTACAATGATGGGATTATTTGCTATAGGTTCTTTAATTTGTTTAGTATCACCTAATTTTTATATTCTGCTTTTAGGGAGAGTTTTACAAGCAATTGTTGCGGGGACTTTAATGCCACTCGTTCAAAATGTTGTGCTAGTAATCTATGAAAAAAGCCGTAGGCCTTTTATTTTTGGATTAGTCGGGATGATTATTGCAATTGGTCCAGCTATCGGACCAGTTTTATCAGGATTTGTTTTACACTATACTTCTTTTAGAAGTTTATTTTTAATTGTCTTTATTTTGAGTTTGGTTTTATTTATTTTAGGGTTTAAATTAATTTTTGATATCAGTCCACATGAAGAAAGAAAACTGGATTTTAAATCTTTAGCCTATTCAACGCTTGGATTTGGGCTATTACTATCCTCATTATCATTGATGGGCGAACATCATCAAGTGGACTTGATGACAGTAGCTATGCTAGTGCTTGGAATTGTAATTTTAACTTTGTTCTGTCGCAGACAACTAACAATCAAAAACTATTTGATGAACTTGCGTGTCCTTAAAAATAAGACGTTTACACTGCCAATGCTGTTAGCATCTATCTGTAACTTCTCACTACTTGGTGTTGAACTAGTTATTCCATTATATCTACAACAGGCAAATAATTTAGATGCTTTGACAACTGGACTAATTTTACTACCAGGATCACTACTACTGGGTGTTATCAGTCCATTCTCAGGTCGTTTATATCAAAAATTTGGGTATAAAAAGTTAGCAATCGTTGGATTTTCAATTCTAATTTTAGGAACATTACCTTATTTAATGATTGAATCATTATCATTAGTCGCGATTACAATCTTTTATATGATTAGAATAGGTGGGCTTGGATTAGTCTTAATTCCATCACTACCTCACGCTATGGAACACTTGAACAAGGACTATACAGTCGATGGTAATGCAGTCTTTTCTACGATAAGAGAAATTGCCGCAGCACTTGGAATGACAGTTTTGATGACGTTACTGGCTTTGAGCCATTTCTTATCATTCATAGTAGCTGTTGCAATTGCAGCAATTGGCCTAGTGATCGCCTTGTTTTTTGTTAAATAATTCGGGTATTTATGTAAAAAACGCGCAAAAAACCAACTTTTTTGTTAAAATAAAGGTATATTCAAAAATGTTTCAGATAAAATCCGAACATTTTATGAAATGAGTTTAAAAATTTTTGGAGGCCAATACATGACTCAGTTTAGACGTGTTTTTGTTATTGTGCTTGATTCCGTTGGAATTGGACAAGCGCTCGATGCACAAAAATATGACGATGAAGGTGCCGATACTTTAGGTCATATTGGAAGTGGCTATCAAGGTCACTTTGAACTAAAAAATTTACAAAAATTAGGATTATCAAACATTAGACCAGACAATCCAATTGCTAATGTTCCAATTGCCGCAAGCCCCTTAGCAAGTTTTGGTAAGATGCAAGAAGTTTCGGTTGGAAAAGACAGTATGGATGGACACTTTGAAATGATGGGTCTACCTGTGACTGAATCACTTGGCTTTTTCCCTGATGGATTTGATGATGCATTAATCAAAAAAATTGAAGATTACAGCGGACGCAAAGTGATTGTAAACAAACCTTACTCAGGAACAGAAGTTATTGAAGAGTACGGTGAACATCAACTCAAGACAGGTGATTTGATTGTTTATACTTCAGGTGATTCTGTTTTACAGATTGCAGCTAATACGGCTATCATGCCGCTTGAAGAATTGCATGATCTTTGTCGTTACGTGCGTTCAATCACGATTGATGCACCTTACCGTATTGGTCGCGTAATTGCACGTCCTTATGTCGGAACAAACAAGGATAACTTCGAACGTACGAGTGATCGTCATGACTATGCGTTACTACCTGAAAAACCAACTGATTTAGACCGTTTAAAAGAAGCAGGGTATGAAGTGATTGCTGTTGGAAAAACAGAAGACATCTTTAGTGGTCAAGGAATTACTGAAGGCTTCCATACAACAAGTAATATGGATGGTATGGACAAAGTGATTGAGTTAAGCGACCGAGAGTTCAGAGGATTCTTATTTGCGAACCTTGTTGATTTTGACGCGATGTATGGTCACCGCCGTAACATTCAAGGTTATGGGGATGCTTTAATGGACTTTGATCGCCGACTAGGTGAATTACTACCTTTACTTAAAGAAGATGATTTGCTAATGATTACAGCGGACCATGGTAATGATCCAGGATTTAAGGGAACTGATCATACACGTGAATTTGTACCATTACTTGCTTACAGTCCATCATTGATGGGTGGTCAAGATTTGGGTACACGTCAAACATTTTCTGACTTAGGTCAAACAATTTTAGACAACTTTGACGTTAAAGGAACAGAACACGGGACAAGCTTTTTAAACCAATTAAAATAATACGGGGGATTAATACTATGGCAACACCACATATTCAAGCTGAAAAAGGCGAAATCGCATCAATTGTACTTCTACCAGGAGATCCATTGCGTGCTAAATTTATCGCAGAAAACTTTTTAGAAGATGCAAAACTATATAACAGTGTGCGTAACACATTTGGTTACACAGGAACTTACAAAGGTGTTGAAATTTCTGTTCAAGCAACAGGAATGGGAATGCCTTCAATGAGTATCTATGCTAATGAATTAATGCGCGATTACGGTGTTAAAACTTTAATTCGTGTCGGAACAACAGGTTCTATTCGTGAAGAAGTTAAAGTTCGTGACATTGTTATTTCACAAGCTGCAAGTACAGATTCAAACATTATCCGTACAACTTTTGGTGATGGTATTTTCTATGCACCTATTTCAGATTTTGGTTTATTACGTAAATCTGTTGAGTTAGCTGAAGAAGAAGGCTTAACTTATCATGTTGGGAATACATTTGGTGAAGATCGTTTCTACAATGACGAAATGAACAAAGACAAATTACGTGAATACAACCTATTATGTCTTGAAATGGAAATTCCAGCATTATACATGCTAGCCGCAAAATACAACTGCCGTGCGTTAGGTATCTTGACTGTAAGTGATCACTTAATCACAGGTGAACAAACTAGTTCAGATGAACGCCAAGAAGGTTTTGGTAAAATGGTAGAACTAGCACTTGAAACTGCTATCCAAGCTCAATAATATAAAACAAAAAAGTCCTATATTTGTTATAGGGCTTTTTTTATTGGCTAAATTTAAAAGTGTTATCTTGAGTAATTATTTTTTGCCTTTCAAATAAAATTTCACAAACAAAATTTGCATATCTGATAGTCGTAGGGTATTGTGAATATTGCGATAAGTTGTTTTGGTGACAGGGATGCCAACTTATTAATAATACAAATAAAGTAGGGTTGTTCAATTGGAAATGAACGTATTAAATTTTGTCGAATTGATAAAAGAAGATAAATATCAAAAACAATTAACTACAATGAAACGTAGTGAATTAAACAAAACAAAACTTAAAAAATTTGTTCACGAAACTCTGATGGATGTTGCAGAAAATCTTAATTCTGGCTATATGTCACAACATCAACTTCACCTAGAAGGTCGTAGACCTCTAACTGTGGGAGTTGAGACAGGAATTGTTAATTTACCATATGAGAATGTCGATAAGGTCACTAAAATTATGACGGAAGAAGATAACCGTGAAGTTGCTGTTTATATGACAGCTAGTTCAGATTTTTTAAACAAGTCAGGATTTAGAATTGATCAATTGGCAACAGCTGATGATTTTATTGCTAATGAAGAAAGTTTTGAAGAGCCAATGATTGCTTGGATCGAGACACAAATTCAATTAGTTAAAGATTATCAAGTTGAAGAACCAAAAAAAGCAGAACCTAAAAAAGAAACAAAGAAAACGGCGAAAAAGTCGACTAAAAAAACAACAAAGAAGGCTAAAAAATGATTACACAAGTTTTGCTGATGATGCTGGTTGGAATTGTTGCCGGAACTTTAGGATCAATTCTTGGAATTGGTGGGGGAATGATTATCACCCCATTTTTAACCATTGCTTTAGGATTAGATATTAAGTACGCGATTGGTGCGAGTGTTATTGCTGTTATTGCAACAAGTTCTGGAGCTAGCGTTGCTTATTTGAAAGATGAGCTATTAAATCTTCGTGTTGCCATGTTTTTAGAGTTGGCTACTACAACAGGGGCAATTATTGGAGCAGTCTTAACGGGACTGGTACCTTCTAGCTTCTTGTCAGTTCTATTTGGGCTACTACTTGTTTATTCAGCTTACAATATGTATCGCAAATTACGTAACAAACAAAAAAATGTTGTTCAAAATGAAGATGATAAGTGGTCTAAGAAGCTAAAATTGAATGGCCAGTACTATGACCATCAAGCTCAAAAAGAAGTCTCATATGCAGTTAAAAATGTTCCTGGTGGATTTGCTATGATGACGGGTGCAGGATTTGCAAGTGGACTGCTTGGAATCGGTAGTGGTGCTTTTAAAGTGATTGCAATGGATACAATTATGAAAATGCCACTTAAACCTTCAACAGCTACCAGTAATTTGATGATGGGAGTTACAGCTGCAGCTAGCGCGACTGTTTATTTCTTTAATGGGTCAATGCGATTTGATATTGCAGCACCACTGGCATTAGGTATTTTATTGGGTGCTATGATTGGATCTCGTATTATGGTTCACTTAAAACCAAAAGTAATCAGAATGATTTTTATTCCTATTATTTTATATATGGGAATTCAGATGGCACTTAAAGGATTCGGGGTGATGTAAGATGAACGACAAACAAAAAGAAATGCAAGATGTTGAACTTTTAATAGGTAAGATTTTAAGAGTGGGTGTCATTATTGCAGCGATTGTGATGGCGCTAGGTGTTTTATTGCTGTTAATTCAAGGTAACAGTGGTTACGCAGACAATAACATGCCAGCTAGTTTGTCTGAGGTCTTCATGGGATCAGTTGCATTAAAACCCTATGCAGTGATGGCCTTAGGAATCTTATTGTTGATCTTAACACCTGTCTTAAGAGTTGTTATTTCAATATATGCCTTTTTTAAAGAATCAGATTATTTATATATGTGGATAACTTCGATCGTATTGGTTATTTTAATTATTTCAATGATTGTTGGTTATCTAGGCAAATAAACCCGTGACAAATCGCCCTAAGAGGTCTTTAATAAAATTATGGAGGGGGACTTCATAATTATTATTAGGGGGGATTAATCTTGCCACGAGTATATCGTAGTGTTAGATTTTTTATTTTATTAATTATACTTATTTATATTGCTAACTTTTTACCAAAAATAATGGCACAATTTCAGAGTTTACCTTATCCGGGAAAACTGACGATGATAGTGTCTTTGTTTTTGGTAATTTTATTAGCTGGGATAGTTTTACTTGCCATCAAATTCAGGCAAACGCGTTTAACTACTAAAGCTTATTGGTATATTGTTTTTGGAATAACTGGTATTGCTTTTGTATGGCAATTATTTTTGATTCACGAAGTAGCGTTGGATATAGAAGGATGGGATCCTTGGACAATTTTTCAATGGATAACCGGAAATGGAGACGTTTATCCTAACTATTTTTCTTATAATCCTAATAACATGATGACGATGTATATGTACCAGTTCACAAACATTGTAACTAATTTGTTTGGTAGACAATTAAGCTGGCTGGCACTCGATAGAATGAATATGATTGTTATTCTGATAGCTAGTTTGTTATTTGCCTACATTGCTAAAAAGCTACTCTCATCAATAGCCGCACTGTTTTCGGTGGGATTATTTTCAATCTATTTCACCTTTTCACCATTGTCAGTGGTTCCGTATTCAGACACATTATCACTACTGCCTGCACTATTAACCATTGTGCTACTTTTATTAGCGAAGCATTACCAAAGTCAAAAAGTTTTTTGTGCATTGCTAGTAGTTGTAGCAGGTCTTATGGCATCAGTTAGTTACTATACTAAAGCCTCTTCAGTCATTTTCTTTATTGCATTCTTGCTAGCTAGTGCGATTAATTTGCTTAAAACACGCCATTTTAGCTTGTTTAAAATCGAATTGCTAGGATGTTTACTAGTGGGATTTTTGGCTGGATTTTACGGCATTAAAAAAATCAATCAGGTTCAAACCATCGTGGCATATAATAGTACGCTGGCGACACCTATGACTCATTATCTAGCTATAGGAGCCTCTGAAAAAGGATGGTGGAATCAACCCGATCAAGATTTTACACGTTCTTTTGAAAGTTATAGCGAGCGTTCACAAAAGAATATGGATAAATTTGTTCAAAGAGTTACTGACAGAGGATGGGATGGTTACATTGACTTCTTAAAATATAAAAATGCGATTACTTTTAATGATGGCACACTGGGGTGGTATGAAGAAGGTGGCGGAAAAGTCGTCAATGATACCCCTTCAAAAGCTAACAGTGAAAAAAATAATTTACGAAAGTTTTTGTATGGTCAAGGGTCAAAAACAGCTGTTACTAAGTGGTTTGCACAAGTCATATGGTTAGTTCTGTGGATTATCGTAACCTGTTCGATTGCTAGCTTGTTTAGGAAGCAAACCTCATCGCTGTCGACAGATTGGCTTACACTGACTGTGCTAGGCGGTTTTATCTTTTTATCATTATTTGAATCAGGAAGAGGACGATATGTGATCCAATTTTTACCTTATTATTTCCTTCTAGCTGGATATTTGGTTAATAATTTTAAAAGCAAAATAAAAAAACATACTCAAAAATAATTGAGTATGTTTTTTGTTTGGTAATTATTTGTCGTTATCTAAACCGATGTTGTAATCGTCATCTCTCATAGCGGAAACGTGACCTAATAGGTAACCGTTACCAACTTGTGAGAAGAAGTCGTGGTTTGATGTTCCGGTTGATAAGCCGTTCATCACGATTGGATTAACATCTTCATCAGTATCAGGGAAGAGTGGGTTTTGACCTAAGTTCATCAAAGCTTTGTTAGCATTGTAACGAAGGAAAGTCATAACGTCTTCTGTCCAGCCGATTTCATCGTAAAGATCTTGTGTGTAAAGTGTTTCGTTTTCGTAAAGTTTGTACAATAAGTCATACATCCAGTCTTGCATTTCTTCTTGTTCTTTTTCACTTAGTTCATTAAATCCAAGTTGGAACTTGTAACCGATGTAAGTTCCGTGAACAGATTCATCACGGATAATCAATTTAATGATTTCAGCCACATTAGCTAACTTGTTGTTACCCAAGTAGTAAAGTGGTGTGTAGAATCCAGAGTAGAATAAGAAAGTTTCAAGGAAAACACTAGCAACTTTCTTTTGAAGAGGGGAGCCATCTTGATAGATATCATTAATGTATTTTGCTTTTTTCTGCAAGTATTCGTTGTGGTCTGTCCAATCAAAAATCTCTTTAATTTCTTCGTTAGTATTCAAAGTACTAAAGATTGAAGAGTAACTTTTAGCATGAACAGATTCCATAAATTGAATGTTGTTTAAAACAGCTTCTTCTTTTTGAGTACGAACATTTTCTTTTAATTTAGCCATACCATCTTGAGATTGAAGTGTATCAAGTAAAGTTAGTCCACCAAAAACATGACCAACTACTGTCTTTTCTTCAGGTTTTAGTGTACGCCAGTCGTCTAAGTCATTAGATAATGGGATACGTGTATCTAACCAAAATTGTTCAGTTAGTTTTTCCCATGTAGCTTTATCAATAGTATCTTCAATTTCATTCCAGTTTATCGCTTTATAATAATTATCTACTTGTTCCAAAATATCATCTCCATAGGGGGTTTTAGACTTTAATTATAAATAAAACAGCTAAAGGCTGTCTAGCTGTTTTATCGGTTAAATACTACAACTTTCACATTCATTAGAGCCAACTTCTTGTGAGTCGTCTGTAAAAGTACGTACGTAATAAATTGATTTAATACCTTTGTAGTAAGCATAGTTACGTAGGATGCTCAAATCACGTGTGGTTTGTTCTTCTTCTTCTTTCCATTCGTACAATCCTTCAGGAATTGTTGAACGTAAGAAGAGTGTTAAACTCATCCCTTGATCAATATGTTGTTGAGCCACAGCATAAGTGTCAATAACTTTACGCATATCTGTATCATAAGCTGAAGTGTAGTATTTAATTGTTTCGTTATCCAAGTGAGGTGCAGGGAAGTATAATTTACCATTTTTCTTCTCTGTACGTTCTTCAATTAGACGAGTAATTGGGTGAAGGCTAGCACTAGTATCGTTAATGTAAGAAATTGAACCTGTTGGGGCAATCGCTAAACGATAAGCATTGTAAAGGCCATCTTGTTGGATAGCTTCTTTTAAATCTTGCCAGTCTTGTTGAGATGGAATCATAATCCCATCAAATAATTGTTTTACACGATCTGATTTTGGTGCAAAACTTTGAGTTAGGTATTTATCAAAGTATTCACCTGTTGCATAAGTTGATTTTTCAAAATCGTGGAAAGTTTGTTTTCTTTCGCGAGCAATTTGGTTACTTTCAGCTAAAGTCCAGTAATTTAGTAGCATGAAGTAAGTATCCACAAACTCTAAAGCCTCTTTTGAGCCATAGTGAATATGTTCTTTAGCTAAGAATGAGTGAAGTCCCATAGCACCAAGACCAATTGAATGACTTAATTGGTTTCCTTTAGCAACAGTAGGAACAGCTTCAATATTTGAAGTATCTGAAATGAAAGTCAAAGCACGAGTCATCGTTTTAACTGATTTTCCAAAGTCAGGACTTGTCATTAAGTTACCAATGTTTGTTGAACCAAGGTTACAGCTAATATCAGTTCCCATTTGTTCAAACTCTTGCTTATCGTTTAAGATGGCAGGTGTTTGAACTTGTTGGATTTCAGAACATAAGTTACTCATGATAATTTTACCGTCAACAGGGTTTTCACGGTTAGCAGTGTCCACATTTAAAATATAGGGATAACCCGATTCTTGTTGAAGTTTTGAAATCTCATTTTCAAGTTCACGAGCTTTAATCTTATATTTGCGAATTTCATCATTTTGAACCATATTGTCATACTCTTTTGTAATATCAACATATGAGAAAGGTTCGCCGTAGATGCGTTCAACATCGTAAGGGCTGAATAGGTACATATCTTGGTTAGTACGTACAAGTTCATAATATTTGTCGGGAACCACAACACCTAAAGAGAGTGTTTTAACACGGATTTTTTCATCAGCATTTTCTTTTTTAGCTGACAAGAATTGGATGATGTCTGGATGGAAAACGTTTAGGTAAACAGCACCAGCACCTTGGCGTTGGCCCAATTGGTTTGAGTATGAAAATGAATCTTCAAGTAACTTCATAACGGGAATAACACCACTAGAAGCACCTTCGATTCCTTTGATTGGGGCACCAGATTCACGTAAGTTTGACAGTGCAATCCCAACCCCACCACCAATTCGTGATAGTTGAAGTGCTGAGTTAATTCCACGCCCAATACTGTTCATATCATCAGTCATTTGGATTAGGAAACAAGAAACAAATTCTCCACGACGTTTTTTACCAGCATTTAAAAAACTAGGTGTTGCAGGTTGGTAGCGTTGACTAACCATTTCATCAGCTAAAGCTTCTGCAAGTTTTTCATCGCCGTTTGCGTAATAAAGGGCATTAAAAAAGACCCTATCGATGAAGGTCTCAAGATAATAAGCACCATCGTTAGTTTTTAAAGCATATTGATTATAAAACTTGTAAGCTGCCATAAATGATTTGAAACGGAAGTTTGCATCTTCCATTCTCTTATGCAAGTTTTCTAGAAAATCTTGAGAGTATTGTTCTAGAAATTCAGCCTCAATGTAGTCATGTTCAATTAAAAAGTCTAATTTTTCTTTTAAGTTATTAAATTGTTTAACATTAGGAATTACATTTTCGTGGAAGAAAGCCTTCAAGGCTTCTTTATCTTTATTAAGTGGGATTTGATTATCAACAGGACGGTTTACCTCGTTGTTTAAAACAAAGTAAGAAATGTCACTGATATTTAAATCTTTAAGACTCATATTCTTTCACAACTTTCTTGAATTCTTCGACATCTTTGTTGGTGCCATTAAATTCAAAATCAAAAATAATAGGAACGTCATAGTGTTCTGAAATTTTCTTAGCAGTGTGAAGGTAAAGATGGTTAAAGTTCTTGTTACCACCACCAGCAACACCTACTAAGTTTTCAGCATTGGAGCCATAATCCAAGAACTCAAGAATACTTTCAACAAGTTCTAGTTCATATGACGGCACAATTAAGATAAAAGGTTCATTCATCTCATGAAATGGATCTTCATCACTAATTTCATAAGAAGGTAAATCTAACTTCTTCATAAATCTTCTGGTTTGACCAGTTAATGTGTAAAAAGCTAATTTCATGATAAAACCAAGTCTTTCACTTTGTTAGGTGCAAAACCAACAATAGGATCTTGATCAGGTGAGAAGAAAACAGGTACGCTACGGTAACCTTGGGCTTTTAGTTCTTCTAAAGCCTTTGCATCTTCATCAACATTAACTTCTTTAAATTCGATACCTTTTTGAGCAAGCAAACGTTTCATCATTTTGCACTGCATGCAGTTGTTTTTAGTGTACATGATTGATTCTGTCATGATAAAAATCCCCCTAGAAATTATTAAATGCCCATTAAATGCGACGATAATGGCCATTTGAAAGTGTATTTTGAAAATTAAATACCCCACAATATCTTGTGGGGATCAAGGTAACTCAATACCTCATGATGTAGATTGTGCGATGATTACCGTCTAAAGTCAAGCAATAATTTGAATAAAAAAAGGTTGACAGACATCAAAAGGTAATCCCAATATCTTTACAGAGTTTAGATAAAAATTTTAATTAATTGCATCTGTAAAATAATGACTTTTGTGCTGAGCCACAATAGTAAATTTAAGTAAAATTTTTGGTAAATGTCAACCTGTTTATACGGATATCAAAAGATACCATAAATAAATGAGACAAAAGTAGATAATAGCTAGACTTTAGTTTGTTATCTATTTTATAATTTTATGTGAGTGCTAAATTGAGGGAGTTTATAATATATGAAAAAGTTTTTAGTATCAGTTTTAAAGGCGACATCTTTACTAGTGATTGTATTAGTTGTGATGTTTGGTGCCTACAAAGGTTCTCGATTTGTGGCTGCTCATCAAAAGAAAAGTGTCGTTAGTGATATGTACACAAAAGCTAGAACTAATGACAGTTTGAAATCAGGAGAGAACTTAACTTATCATCTAACTAAATTAGGGCAAGAGTCATTGCAACCTGATTTATATTTTGATAAGACTAAAAATCACACAGATCAAATGGCCTATACCTCGCAAGAAGGTGGTATGCTATATCAACATAGTGCTGGACAGATACAAATCCCATCAGACATTTCTGCAGGACATATTTTAGAAATCAAAACACCATTTTATATTGATTCTTTTTCAGATGATGCAACATTAATATTTGAAGATTCGGAAGGACAAACGTTAACCTATAACGGGACAAATTTTAACAGCGATTGGAATTATCGTAATCAAGGGTTAGTACGCGTGCTAACAGGGACTAACTTTGACAAGGATCGTTTGATTAATGATTCTGAGTTCATGAAGAAAAATGCAGGAAAAACGATTAGTTACCGTTTTGATAACCCTCAATATATGATGGCTTCAAAAAAAGCGCTACAAGATAGTCAATTAACTAAACATAAAAATGTTGAATTAAATCGTTCTGAAATTTCAAAAGAAAAACCGTTTACTTATCACTTTAATACATCTAGTGAAAATATCGAAGCTTTAGATTTTAAAGTTTACAATCAAGATGATGATGACATTACAAATAAATTTAAAGTTGCGATTGACTCTAAAAAGATAGAAAATCATACAGATTATAGTCAAACGCTAACTATCACACAAGTTGGCGATTTAGCAGAAAAAGACCAAAAAATTAAAATTGTGATGCCCTTATACGGTCATTTCATTACGTCAGTCTTTTATGCAGGAGACAAGTTACCAATCATTCAATAAAATTCTTAGAGGTAAAAAAATGAATACAAAAAAAGTAACAATTCAGCAAACTTTGCTGATTGGTTTAATGACTTTTGGTCTTTTTTTTGGAGCAGGGAATTTAATATTCCCTGTTTTTTTAGGTCAACAAGCACAGTCTAATTATCTGCCAGCCTTTTTAGGCTTTATTTTATCTGATTGTGGTTTTATTTTAATCGGAATTGCAAGCTTATGTTTAAGTCAAACATACCATTTCAAAAAATTAATGACCAAATTAGCGCCCATTCCTGGAAAATTATTTGGGACGCTACTTTATTTGGTGATTGGACCGCTGATTTTATTACCTAGGTTAGCTAGCGTATCGTTTGAAATGGGATTAGGTAGCTTTATACCTGAACAATATTATTTGCTCGTAATGGCAATATACACAGCAGGGTATTTTGTGATTGTGTATCGATTAAGTCAACAATCACGTAATATTGTCAACATTGTTGGAAAGGTTTTTACACCATTATTATTGATAACATTAGCTATTGTTTTTGGATTAGTATTTATTTTTAAAATGGGTGATTCGATCCAGCCGCTTAACGTAACTTATCAGACTAACCCGATGCTTCAAGGATTTTTAGATGGATACAACACGATGGACGCATTGGTTTCGGTCATTTTTGGATTTATTATTGTTAAAGCTTATCAAAATCTTGGAATAAGTGATGCTAAACAGTTGGCCATAGAAAGTCTAAAAAGTAGTCTAGTAGCAGTAGTTTTGATTACATTTGTTTATTTTGGATTAGTTTATTTGGGTGCAACTAGCTTGGCTATTATGGATCCGATGACAAACGGTAGTCAAATTTTAGTTAAAGTTGTTCATCACTACTTAGGGGATGCAGGTGGACTGTTGTTGATGGTTATTGTAATTTCTGCAACTTTAAAGACCGCGATTGGCTTGATGTCTTCCTTTGAACAGGGATTGAGCGAGATTTACCCTAGAATAAATTCGGGTTACTTCAATAAAGCGAGTGCAATCTCATCATTTGTGATTGCCATGTTTGGCTTGAATTTCATCTTGATGTATTCTAACTATTTATTGAACTTTGTTTATCCCATCGTTTTTATTTTGATTCTCATTATGTTTATTTCACCAAAATTTGGAAATCAAGCAGCCTATTATCGATTTTCTGTTGCGTTTGCGATATTGCCAATTATTTGCAATGTGTTGGCATTAGCAAATCCTGGTGGTCAATTTGATTTTATTAATCAATATATTCCGCTTGGGTCAATGGGTTTTGGATGGTTATTGCCAGCAATTTTAGGTTACGTTATAGCCTTAATTAGGCTACAAAAATCGAAAAGTTAGCGATTGTTACATAATTGTAATTGTTTAAAGGGGGTTTTGTAACCTGTTTGTTACATTCGTTCGTTACAATGGTTTCTGTTATTTAAAATAAAAAAACAAAAACATTATTTCGGAGGAATTTCCTTGAAAAATTTAAACAATAAGACAATTAAAACGATTTTTGCGAGTTTGATTGCGGTTTTAATGGTTATTATTGCAAAACCAACACAATCAAACAACGTACAAGCTGCCTCAAAAGGCGAAAATGTAGCAGTTAATTATGTACCTGGATATGGTATTGCCGTTTGGAACGGATACATTGAAGGGTCACTAACTGGACAATATTTAAGTCATGGAACAACATGGAGAGTGACGAATACAGCAACAGATACAAGTGGTAACTTGTGGTACGACTTAGGTGTTAATCAATGGATTGACAGTCGTTATACTCAAAATGCAGTGGCTGTTTCTCAAGCTGCTGAACAAACTTCAAATCAAGGAACATTTAAACTAAGTTTTTATGATCCAAAAGTTTTAGGCTCAAACATGGGTTACAGCGGTGTTGCTGCTAACTTGTCAGTATTTCCAAAAGGAACTAAATTAAAGATTACATTATCTGATGGTACTGTATGGTACCGTACGGTAAATGATACTGGTGGTTTTGCTTACAGTAATCCTCGTCAATTAGATGTTGCGATGCCAAACTATGCTATTCCATCAGCAGGAATCTTGTACGCTAATGTTCAAGTTATCTATTAAAAAAAAGACTAGCCACTGGCTAGTCTTTTTTTTATTTTAACTTGATGTTTTTAAGGTTTACGATAATTTTCTTGTTTAGTTCCATAACATTGTTATCGTCTTCTTTATCGTTATCAGTAATTGTTAACATAACTGAATTTTCATAAATCTTTTCAATTGTGCCTGAAAATGGCTTTTTCATATCTTCTTCAACTTTTGCTTTAACATTTTGGCCAACGGCTAGTTTTTCTTTATCCATATTCATCCATCCTTTTTATGAATTTTAACACATACTATATAAGATAATAAACTTGAGTTGTAATTTCAATGATAATAATTGTAATACTATCGGATTATCTCTGTAACATAATTGAAACATTCTTTAGATATAATGAATTCATCGATTAAGAAATCAAACATTAAATTTAAAAACAATTATCGGAGGATTCACTTTTGAAGAACTTTACTAAACGACTATCAACAATTACATCAGCAGCATTTCTTGGAATTGCCGGAGTAGCAGCTGTAAATAGTATGGACAATGACGCTAACCAACAGGTACAAGCTGCTGAAGTTAACCAAACTGTTCAAATCAACTATGTTTCAGGTTACTCTGTAGCCGTTTGGAATGGTTACCAAGGTGGAAGCGTAACAGGCCAAACATTACCACATGGTTCACAATGGAAAGTAACAAACAAAACTTACGACTACCAAGGCAACTTATGGTACGATTTAGGAAACAACCAATGGGTTAAAGGTCAATACGTTGCGGATGCAGGTGCTGTTTCTCAAGCTTCATCAAGTCAAGTACAATCAGTTATTAACATGGCTCAAGCACAAGGTGGAATTCCTTATGTATGGGGGGGAAAAACTCCTGCTGGATTTGACTGTTCAGGTTTAATGCAATATGTATTTGCTCAAGCAACTGGTCGTCAAATTGGTGGTTACACAGTAGCTCAAGAATCAGCTGGACGTAAAGTATCAGTATCACAATTACAAGCTGGAGATTTAGTATTCTGGGGTAGCCAAGGAAACTCATACCACGTTGGTTTATACATTGGAAATGGTCAATACATCCATGCACCTCAACCAGGTGAAGGCGTTAAAACTTCAAGTATTTCATCATACTTCATGCCTTCATTCGGTGTACGTGTACTTTAATATCGCTAATAAATATATATAATTTAAATTTAATGTTGAAAAGTTTTAAAAAGACCGCTGTTGCGGTCTTTTTTTTTATAGTCAATTCGAATAATTATGTAAAATTATGTAAACATTAGTATTTTATAGTATAATGATGTGAGTAACATGATAATTTAAGCCAATGTTAATTTGAACTTTGGTAAGAGATAGAAAGGGATGTAACAAAATGTCATTGATTAGCTTCAAGAACGTTGGGAAATCATATGGAGAGTTTAAAGCATTGAAAAATATCAATTTAGATATTGATCAAGGACAAATTGTTTCTATTATAGGACCTTCTGGATCAGGGAAGAGTACACTACTTAGAACGATGAATGGACTCGAAGAAATTAACGAAGGTCAATTAATTGTTGATTGCCATGATTTATCCAACCCTAAAGTCGATATCAACAAATTAAGAAAAGATGTTGGGATGGTTTTCCAACACTTTAACTTATACGCTAATAAAACAATTTTAGAAAATATTACATTAGCCCCTCGAATCGTACTAAAAGAAGATGCAAAAAAAGCAGAACAAACAGCATTAAAACTACTAGAAATGGTTGGTTTAAAAGACCAAGCAAATAAATATCCTTCACAATTATCTGGTGGACAACAGCAAAGAATTGCTATTGCGCGTTCACTTGCAATGAAACCAAAGGCTATTTTGTTTGATGAACCGACAAGTGCACTTGATCCTGAAATGATTGGTGATGTTTTGAATGTTATGAAAGAAGTAGCAGGTCAAGATATGACAATGATTGTGGTTACGCATGAAATGGGATTCGCAAGAGAAGTTGGCGATCGAATCATTTTTATGGATAGTGGTCAGATTCTTGAAGATTCAAATGATCCAAAAGCCTTTTTCAAAAAACCAAAAGAACCGCGTGCACAGCAATTTTTAAGTAAAGTTATTGGTCATTAGGAGTGTGAAAAGTATGCCAAAAGTACTCAAAAAATTAGGCGCTTTAGGTGTTATTTTAGTCCTAGGATTATTAACGACCGCTTGTGGACAAAGTTTAGCACAGCAAAGCGTTGTTGAAAGAGTTGAAAAAACTAAAACGATAACTTGGGGTGTCAAGGGTGACCAAAAGTTATTTAGTTTAATTAATGTTGAAAATGGTCAATATGAAGGATTTGAAGATGACTTAGCACAGCTATTATCTAAAAAGGCATTTGGTGATGATGTAAAAGTTGAGTTTGCAACTGTAACTAGTTCAAGCCGAGTTCCAATGCTGAAAAATGGAAACGTGGATGCTTTGATTTCAACCATGACAATTACACCTGCTCGACAAAAACAACTCGATTTTACACAGTCTTATTTTAACGCCGGACAATCTCTGTTAGTGAAAAAGGGAAGCCCAGTAAAAAGTGTGAAAGATTTAGACAGTTCTAAGACAGTTTTAGGAATGCAAGGGTCGAACTCTGTTGTGAATGTTAAAAAAGCAGCTCCAGAGGCTAATATCTTAGAGTTAAGTGATTTAGCCCAAGCCTTTACAGCACTTAAATCAGGTCAAGGTGATGCGTTGACTTCAGATAACGGTATTTTATATGGATTAGTTGCTAATAACCCTGATTACGAAGTAGTGGGCGGAGCCTTTACAACAGAACCATATGGAATTGCAGCTAACAAAGGCCAAGAAGCCTTTGTAGATCGATTGAATAAAGCACTGACACAGGCCAAATCAGACGGTAGTTATGACCAATTGGTCAACAAATGGTTTGGATCAATTCCAGGATTTGAGGTGAGCCAAGTTAAATGATTACGATTATACAAGAACATTTACCACAGTTAATGACAGGACTATTAAATACGATTCTTTCTAGTTTAATTGCTTTAGTTGGTAGTTTGATTTTAGGAACGATATTTGCCCTTTTTGAAATCAGTCCTAATCGACTATTACGTTTTATTGGAAAAGCCTATGTTGAAATTTTCCGTAACATTCCATTATTAGTAATTGTTTTGATTTTTTATATTGTGATTCCAATGTATGTTATCAAAATTGATGGATTCATGGCTGGAAGTATCGGGTTAACGATTTATACTTCAGCCTTCATCGCTGAAGTTGTTAAAGCTGGTATTTTGAGTATTGGCAAGGGACAGATGGAAGCCGCTCGTTCTAACGGTATGAGTTATTTGCAAGCGATGTGGTACATTGTATTACCTCAAGCGTTTAAAGTGGTGATTCCGCCTTTAGGTAACCAGTTTATTAACTTAGTTAAAAACTCTAGTATTTTAGCGTTTGTGGCAGGGGCAGACTTGATGTACCAAGCTAACAGTATTGCTTCTACAACATTCCAAACCAACCAAACCTATTTAATTATTGGTGTACTATATCTTATTTTGACGATGCCATTGAGTTACTACATGCGTCATTTAGAAAAGAAAATAACTAACTAAGTGGAAGGAGTGAGTCAATGAACTGGTCAGGAGCTTATACTTGGATTAATTTAAATTACTTGTTACAAGGATTGTGGATTACAATTCAAGTTTCTGTAATTTCAATTATTTTAAGTTTTATATTTGGTGCAATACTTGGCATTATTCGTTATAGTCGAGTCCCTAAATTATCCGCATTTGTCGGATTCTTAGTTGATATCGTGCGTAATCTGCCATTACTATTAATTATATTTTTCAGTTACTTTGGATTACCACAAATCGGTATTCGATTTAGTACATTTTCAGCAGCAATTTTTGCATTTACAATTTTTGAGTCTGCTATGTTAGCTGAAATTTTTAGATCTGGACTGGAAGCTGTGGATAAAGGGCAGACTGAAGCCGCTCGTTCTAATGGGATGTCTTACTTACAAACGTTGAGATATATCGTTTTTCCACAAGGATTGAAGAAAATGATCTCACCGATTGTGAGTCAGTTTATCTCATTAGTTAAAGATACGTCACTTGCAACGATTATCTTGTTGCCAGACTTGATGCAAAGAGCACAGGTGATTTATGGACAAGATACAAATTACATGATTCCAATTTTCATTTTAGTGGCGGTAACTTACTTCGTTGTGAACTATGTATTGTCACTATTTGCAGGATTCATTGATCGTCGGTTAAAAAATTAAAGATTTTTAAATATATTATTAATGTTTCAATCAAAAAACACGTTCTATGGTAAGATGAACGTGTTTTTAATATATCTATAGGAAAGAGAGTTACACAATTATGTTGGAGTTTGAAAATGTAACCAAAGCATTTGGTGACATTACAGCTGTCCAAGACCTATCTTTCAAAATTGAAGAGGGTCAAATTATGGGGTTAATTGGACAAAATGGGGCTGGAAAAACCACGACTTTCCGTTTGCTATTAAAGTTTTTAAAAGCAAATGAAGGTCAAATTTTTTGGAACGGTCAAGAAATTAGTGCTAATGATTATAATATTATCGGATATTTACCTGAAGAAAGAGGATTATATCCCAAACTATCAATTCGTGATCAATTAATCTTTTTTGCCGAATTAAAAGGAAAAAAACGTAAAGAAATCGAACCTAAAATTGATTACTGGATGGAGAAATTTCAAGTCAAAGGAAATAAAAAAGACAAACTGAAAAAGTTATCTAAAGGAAATCAACAGAAGGTTCAATTGATTGCAACATTATTGCATGATCCAAAACTTGTTATCTTAGATGAACCTTTCAGTGGACTTGATCCTGTCAATTCAGGAATCTTGCAAGATGGTATTTTAGAACTGAAAAAACAAGGGGCATGCGTTATTTTCTCAAGTCATAATATGAATAACGTTGAACAGATTTGTGATCATTTAATTATGCTAAAGAGTGGTCAAACAGTTCTAAAAGGTAAGGTATCTGAAATCCGTCGTTCATTTGGACGTACGAGAATCTTTTTAGAATCTGATTTAACACCGCAGGATGTTTTAGACGTCGAAGGTGTAAAAAATGCATTCGTTCATGAAGATGGTGTGTTAGAAGTTGTTTTAACAGATGAAAAAGCAGGAAAAGCTATTTTTGATTTAGCAACAAAAAATGGTTATATTCCAATGTTTAATCAACAACCACCAACACTTGAAGAAATCTTTAGAATGAAAGCAGGTGCACCAAATGAATAAAACATGGATTATTGCACGTAATGTGTTTATGAAAAATGCCAAAACTATTTCGTTTTGGATTATGATTATTTTACCGATATTAGTATTTGTACTTTCAGCAAGTGTCGGATTTTTTACAGCGGGTTCGATGTCCCAATCAGATTCAAAACCTAATGAATCAACAAAAATTGCCGTTGTCACAACAAATGAACAAACAAAAGAAACATTAAAATCCTTTAATCAAGATTTTCAACCAGTTGGTTCGATTGATGAAGCTAAAACAGAATTAAAAGATAAAAAAATACAGGCTTATGTGGATTTTGACCAAGTCAATAATTTAACAATTATGACTGACAATGCTAATAATGAGATTATACAAAAACTATCGGGAATTGTGACACAAGCTCAAAGTTATTTAACTGCTAAGCAAGCTGGCATTTCAGATCAACAATTAGCGACTTTGAGCCAGCCCGCAACGGTTCAGTTTAAGGATATCAATGATGCTGAAACGCTGGCACAAGCACTATCTAATCCTGAGATTAAGAAATCAGTTTATAATTTTGTTGCTATGGGCTCTGTAATTATCTTGTTTTTTATTGTGATAGCTTTTGCTAATATTGTTGTACAAGAAATTGCTTCGGAAAAAGGCACTCGAATCATGGAAGTACTTGTTTCAAGTGCACCTGCTAAGCAACACTTCTACGGCAAAATCATCGGAGTGATAATGATGGTTGCCGTTTATGTTGGTTTTTATGGCATTCTTGCAGCGATTGGCTTAACCTATTTTAAAGATAATGAAATTGGAAGTTTTATTATTAATGAAGTCATTGCAACACCTTTCTTTATGTCTGTTATCATATTTATGTTAGTGGCTATCATTTATACTATTGTTATCGCAGCTATTTTAGGATCTTTATCATCTAAAGCAGAAGATGGGCCTAAAATGGTAGCACCTCTAAGTTATATTATTTTAATATGTTATTTAGCAGCGATATACTCGATGAGTGGCAATAATATTATTACTCAGTTTTTATCCTATATACCACTAGTTTCATCATTTTTAGCTCCTGCTAAAATCGGAATGGGATTCATGAGTATGGGGCTGGGAATAGCGTCTCTTCTGATTTCAGTCGTATTTTTGATATTAATCACTTACTTCGGTGGAAAATTATATGCGTCAAATGTTCTGATGTATAGTGACCAATCAGTTTGGAAACGCTTAGCGAACTCAATTAAATTTATCAAACGTGAAAATCAAGTCAAATAAAAAAACTCACCTTTTAAGGTGAGTTTTTTATTTGAGATAATCTTTCAACCAAATTTTATCGTTTGGATTAATAACAGCTTTAATATAGAAATCAGCTTCTTTAATTTCTTGAGAAATAATTTCTGTTTTTCCTTGTAAGTAGGATAAAGTTTTACCATCTGTAGCAGGAATAATTAAATCAACAGTTTCGTAATCTTTGAAAATTTGTTTTTGGATAAATTCTGAAAATTGCAAAATTGATGGTTTTTCGATTGCTGAGTAGATAATTTCATCGCTGTTAATTTGAGGATAAGGGGTATCTGTTTTATCAGCTTTATTGAAGGCTAAAATCATTGGGATTTTATCAGCGCCAATTTCTTTTAGCACTTCTGCGGTAGTAGCCATCATTTCTCGGTAGTTAGGATCTGAGTAATCGACAACTTGTACGATTAAATCAGCTTCTTTAGCTTCAAGTAGCGTTGCTTTGAACGCTTCAACCAGGTTGTGAGGTAAGCGGCTAACGAATCCAACAGTATCACTCAAAATAAATTCTCGATGATGTGGCAAACGAATATGACGAACACTCGTATCAAGTGTGGCAAACAACATGTCTTTTTCAAAAACAGCCTTATCCTCCTGATTCTTAGTGAATGCTTTAATCAAAGCGTTCATTGTTGAAGATTTGCCTGCGTTAGTATACCCAACTAAAGCAACTTTAGGTAAATCACTTTTTTGACGTTCCTTGCGTTGAGTAAGTGTTGTTTGTTCAATTTCTTCAAGTTGGCGCTTAATTCTGGTGATTTCTTTTTGGATTGTTCGGCGGTTAATTTCAAGTTTAGTTTCACCAGCACCACGGTTAGCAAACCCTGAACCACCGCGTTGTTGATCAAGCGTGTTTTCTGAAGGGTGCAAGCGAGGTAAAGCGTACTGTAAGCGAGCTAAGTTAACTTGCAAGGTTGCTTGTTTTGTTTTGGCGCGTTGAGCAAAAATTTCTAGAATTAACTCAGTTCGGTCAATCACATTCAATCCAGTTATCTTTTCGATATTTCGAATTTGAGTGGGCGTTAATTCATCATTTAAAACGACAGTTTGGACATCTTTGTGTTCACATAATTGTTTTAATTCTTCTAGTTTACCTTTACCAAAGTAAGTCCCTGCAACAGGATTATCTAGTTTTTGTGTGATAGTTGAAACTACTGTCATGTTGTTGGCAAAAACCAGTTCTTTCAGTTCTGAAATTGCGTAATCAAAATTGAATTTTTGTGCATCAACACCAGCAACGACAACTTTAGTTTTTTCAATATTATTTGTGAGCATTAAGTCACCTCATCTATTAATTTTAGTATTCTCATCATAACTAATCTAACGAAAAAAAGCGAATAAAACGCTAAAAAGTCACTATCTTACAATTTTGTAAGTTTTTTTGATTAATTTGTAAGGTGAATAAATGTATTCAAAGTAATGTGAATGGTATGATTATCATGTAAAAAAATTAGGAGGCTAATAAAATGTCAAACGACCAAATTGTAAAAGTACAAAATATAAATAAAATTTACGGCAAACGTAACGAAAAAAAATACCAAGCACTAAAAGATATTAACTTCTCAGTAGATAAAGGTGAATTCATCGGAATTATGGGGGCATCAGGTTCGGGTAAAACAACCTTACTAAACTTATTGTCAACATTAGATAAACCAACAAGTGGTCATATCTACATCAACAATCAAGATATTACGCAACTTCAAAAAAATGGGATGGCAGATTTTCGTGGACGTGAAATTGGATTTATCTTCCAAGACTTCAACTTACTTGAAAACTTATCTTGCCGCGAAAATATTGCACTACCATTATCACTACAAAATGTTTCATCAAGAAAGATTAAACCAAAAGTCGAAAAAATTGCTAAAAAATTAGGTATTTTCCAAATTTTAGATAAATATCCATCAGAAATTTCAGGTGGGCAAAAACAACGTGTGGCAGCTAGCCGTGCGTTAGTTCATGAACCTTCAATCCTATTTGGAGACGAACCAACAGGTGCGCTTGATTCAAAAAGTGCAAAAGAACTATTGAATACAATGCAACAACTGAATGAACAAGATGCTGTATCAATTTTGATGGTGACTCACGATGCAGCAGCAGCTAGTTATGCACAGCGCATTTTATTTATTAAAGATGGTGAAATTCACCGTGAATTAAGACGTGGTCAAAACTCACGTTCTGATTTCTATCAAGAAATTATTCAAACACTAGGAACCTACGAACAGTAAGAAGGAGAGTTAAAATGTTATTCAAATTAGCATTATCAGGATTACGAAGTCGATTCAAAGACTATCTCGTCTTATTCTCTGGTCTAATTGTGACAAGTGCTATCTTCTACATGTTCTTGTCACTTTCGACAAATCCAGAGTTCTTGAATCAAAATCCAACAGTTAAAACAATCGGAAGCTTATTTATTATTGGTGATGTGTTACTTGCCATTATTACCTTAGTCTATGTGATTTATGCCAATGGTTTCTTACTTAGCATGCGGCAACGAGATTATGGCTTATTCATGATGCTAGGGGCTAACAGTTCAAAAATCGGAAACTTGATTTTTGTTGAAACTTTATTTTTGGGTGTTTTAGCAACAGTTGTTGGCTCAATAATCGGTGTTTTTGCGACTCAAACAGTGGCTGGAATATTAGTTAGCAACTTAGGACTATCAATTAACGGCTTTATAGGGCTACACATTCCAGCCGTATTATGGACAATTTTATTCTTCTTTGTGCTCTTCTTCCTAGCAGCCTTATTCAATAGAATTAAATTATCAACTATTCCTATTTTGTCACTATTAAAAGGTGATCAAAAACCTGTCAGCTACCGTCGTAACAAAGCATTGCTATTGCTACAAGCAATTATCGGGATTGGCGCATTAGCTGTTGCTTACTATATGATGTTCAATATTACTAAATATTCAACATTTGGTTTTTGGATTGCACTAATTGGCGTTGTACTGGGGACATTCTTAGTATTCAAATCATTCTTTACTGTCTTAATCGATGTATTGAGACGATGGAAAAGTTTGAATCATCGTGGACTTAACAACTTTACAATTAATCAATTGAAATTTAGAATTACTGATTATACCCGAATTTTATCAGTTGTTTCCATTCTATTTGCGATGGCAGTTGGTGCAATTACAGTGTCATTATCAATGCGTAATATGGCGTTTGATAATACAGAAAACGCCGCCTTTTATGACACAGCAATCTATAGTGACGAAGCCAGCGTAAAAGAAGCAGTGTCAAAATTACCCATTCAAGAACAAAGTACTTTCCACTACAAAGTTGATGGTAAAAATGTTTATGCTTTAGCTAGCGAGTCAAGTAGCCAATCTGTTAAGATGAAAACTTTTGATAATGAAAAATCTATCAATAGTGGACGAGCTGCTTATCGATTAGTTACTCACCAAGGTGAAGAAGCTAAAAACGATATTAATAATTTTATTTCATCAGCTTACAATGTTATTCATCCAGATAATCAGATTTGGGCTGGTGGGTTTGAGATTCCAAGTGATGTTCAATACAATTATGTTGATCAAGCTACCTTTAACAGCATTCCAGCTGAGGAACATGCCGTACAGTTAATTAAAACAACAGGTGGTATGCGTCAAAACTGGCGGACACTAACTGATATTGATAATTTACAATCAAGTCATTTAACAGATGTTGAGTCACGCAGTGGTATGGCCAATAATCAAGTTGGTGGTCAAGGAATTAGTTATTACAAAAATGTGAATTCATTCTTATCAAGTTTCCAATTTATAGGTATTTTCTTGGGTGTTGCGTTCTTGACTATGCTTGCTTCAATTTTGATTTTCAAAATTTTAAGTGGTGCACATCAAGATAAACAACGTTACCAAATGCTTGATAAAATTGGTGCTCGTCGTTCAGTGATGACCAAATCAATTGCTAAGGAATTAGCAGTCTTGTTCACACTTCCAGGCTTACTAGGATTAATCCATATGTTATTTGGACTTAAATTATTTGAAACATTAGTTCCTGGAATCTATGGTATGGCTTGGATGCCAATTATTATCTTCCTTGGATTATATTTCTTATACTACTTACTAACATTATCAATTTATCGCTCAATCGTCTTACGAAAAAGACAATAATAAAAAGCCAACGAAGAACGTTGGCTTTTTTATTTTGTGGACATCTTACAGTTTTGTAAGATTAGACCTCAAATTGTAAGGTAAATCGATGTGGCAACTTGTGCATAATTGTTAGCATGAACCTTGTAAAACAATTCAGGGGGGAACTAATATGGCAGAGCAAGTTGTAACTGTACATAACATCAACAAAATCTATGGAAAGCGTAATGAGAAAAAATATCAAGCACTTCAAAATATTGATTTCTCAGTCGAAGCAGGTGAATTTATCGGGATTATGGGGGCATCAGGATCAGGTAAAACAACTTTACTAAATCTGTTGTCTACATTAGATAAACCGACAAGTGGTCATATTGAAATTAATCATCAAGATATTACAAAGTTGAAGAAAAACCAGATGGCAGATTTTCGCGGACGAGAAATTGGTTTTATTTTTCAAGATTTTAATTTACTTGAAAACTTATCTTGTCGTGAAAATATTGCATTACCCTTATCACTACAAAATGTATCGTCAAAAGAAATTCGACCAAAAGTTGAAAAGATAGCGGTTAAGTTGGGCATATCAGAAATTTTAGATAAATATCCATCAGAAATTTCAGGTGGGCAAAAGCAACGTGTGGCAGCTAGTCGAGCGTTAGTTCATGAACCTTCAATCCTATTTGGAGATGAACCAACAGGTGCGCTAGATTCAAAAAGTGCAAAAGAATTACTGAATACAATGCAACAACTGAATGAACAAGATGCGGTATCAATTTTGATGGTGACTCATGATGCAGCAGCAGCTAGCTATGCACAGCGTATTTTATTTATTAAAGATGGTGAAATTCACCGTGAATTGAAGCGGGGACAACAATCACGTTCTGATTTTTATCAACAAATTATTCAAACACTTGGGACATATGAACAGTAGGAATGGGGGATGACAATGTTGTTTAAGCTTTCACTATCAGGGATGCGAAATCGATTCAAAGATTATCTAGTCTTGTTTTCAGGGTTAATTGTCACGAGTGCCATCTTCTATATGTTCTTGTCATTATCGACTAACCCAGGATTTTTGGATGATAATCCAACTGTAAAAATCGTTAAGCAATTGTTTTTAGTTGGGAATGTTTTGCTTGGAATCATAACATTGGTTTATGTTGTTTATGCTAATAGTTTCTTACTTAGCATGCGACAACGGGACTATGGATTATTCATGATGCTAGGTGCTAAAAGTTCAAAAATCGGAAACTTGATTTTTGTGGAAACTTTATTTTTTGGAACATTAGCTGCTTTAGTCGGATCATTTTTAGGGATTTTTGCGACACAGGGTGTCGGTAGTTTGCTGGTTTCCAATTTAGGATTATCAATAAAAGGATTTATTGGGTTTCATTTGCCAGCAGTATTATGGACAATCCTATTTTTCTTCATCCTATTTCTACTAGCTGCTTTATTTAATCGCATTAAAATTTCAGCAACTTCAGTTTTAAGTTTGCTAAAGGGAAATGAAAAACCAGTTAAGTACCGTCGTAATGGCTGGTTAACAGCACTTCAAGCCGTTATTGGTGTTGCTGGATTAGCAATTGCATATTATAGAATGGTTGATATAAAAAATTCAGGATCAAATGTGGTTAGCTATTTTTGGGTTATTTTAGTGGGTGTTGTACTAGGAACTTACTTTATTTTTAAATCTTTTTTTCCAACAGTAATTAAATTGTTACAAAAATGTTCATGGTTTAACAATCGCAAACTGAATAACTTCACGTTAAATCAATTGAAATTTAGAATCACAAGTTATACCCGAATTTTGTCGGTTGTTTCCATTCTATTTGCAATGGCGGTTGGTGCAATCACAATTGCTTTAATGATGAGAGATACCGCATTTGAACAATCAGATTCGGTCTACTATGATGTTCAAATTTATAATAACGATTCAGAAGTCCAAAAAGAAGTTGAAAAATTACAAACAAAAGAAAAGTTAACATTTAATTATAAAGTGTTAGATGGCAAACTTTACGGGTTAGATTCTGACCTACAACAACCTATTACGTTCAAAAAATTTGATATGGAGTCGACTCGAAAGAATCAAAAGGAAACCTTTAAAACATTTTCAGTTAAAGGAGATGAGAGTAAGGCTTATTTAGCTGACATGTTAACAGGTAGTTACAATGCCAATACAAAGAGTGAAAGTGAGCTGTTAAATTTAGGGGCTGATGAAAATGGACAGCTCCCACCAGTCTCATTTTTATCACAATCAGATTTTGATAATATTAAAGCGAATAAAAAGACAAGTTTATTAATTAAGACAACTGATTTTAGGGATCAATTAAGAACACTTCAAAGAATTCAAATCTTACAAAATCAGAAAACAACAAACCCAGGATGGTCATTAATTGAGCGGATTGATCTTTATCAAAGTCAAAATAGCGTCTTATCTATTTTTCAATTTATCGGTCTATTTTTAGGGATTTCATTCTTAACGATGTTAGCTTCAATTTTAATTTTTAAAATTTTAAGTGGTGCCCATCGAGATAAAAAGCGCTATGAAATGCTTGATAAAATTGGTGCAAGATCAAGTACTATGACGAAATCAATTGCACGAGAATTAGCAGTACTATTCATTTTGCCAGGCGCAATTGGCATTATGCATATGCTATTTGGGCTTAAATTATTTGAGAATATGGTCTCAAATATTTATAGTCGAGTACCATTCCCATTAGCTATTTTCTTAGTTCTATACTTCCTATATTATTTACTAACACTATTTATTTATCGCTCAATTGTGTTACGAAAAAGAAAATAACAAAAAGCCAACAGTTGTTGGCTTTTTGTTTTAGATTAATAAAAATTTTAGTTTCTTAACCAAATCTTACAAAATTGTAAGATTGAGGGCTAAATTGTAAGTTAAATCGATGTAACAGGCTGTTGGTGATTGTTAGCATAGGGATTGTAAATAAATCAGGGGGGTATCATTTATGACACAAGAACATATTAAATTTGGCACAATTATGAAACTGGCGTTTGAAAATTTACGTCAATGCTACAAAAAATACAGTATCTTATTTTTAGGACTGTTAGTTTTAAGTACATTAATTTATACTTTTTCAACATTAACTAAAACATTAAGCGCTAACCAGACACTTATTATGACTCAAGATGCGCCCGTTTTTATCGCGGGGGAAGTGGTATTAATTATTATTACCATGATATATATGGGTTATCTTAATCGATTTTTATTAAAGCAGGTACAAAAAAATAAACAACTAACTGATCAACTAGGTGACAAACAATCTAAAGTAACTGCGGTAACTTTAGTTCAACTATTAACAATCAGTATTTCAATGTCATGTTTAAGTATCATTGTGGGTATGGCTGTTTCACAATTAGTTGCATTTTTGATAGCAAGTACACAAGGCGTGGCAGTTAAAGGATTCGTTGGATTCCATATACTTAGTTTAATTGACATTACGCTGGTTTTTGTGGGATTACCTATTATAGGGATGGTCATCAATAAAATTCACATTAGTGGCATTATGCCAAAGATTTATAAGGAAGAAAGTAGAAAATATCGCAATCCTTGGCTAGTAGTTATTCAATTAGGACTAGGTATTATTGGGTTGTTGGCAGCCTATTATGCAAGCCACGATATTTTAGATTATGGAAAGCAACTTTTAGCATTGACTGTAACCACAATGGGGATTATCTTAGGCGTTTATTTCTTCTTTAATGCGTTGTATCCAGTTGTTATTCAATTATTGTTGAAATGGTCTTGGTTCAAAAATCGAAAACTTCATGACATGAGTTTGAACCAACTTAACCAAAAGCTTATTCATCATGTTAAAGGATTTAGTTTAGTAACCTTATTGTTTGCTGTTGCAATAGGTGCTACAGCAGTAGCTAGTTCTGTTACAAATGTAAGTGCTGAAAGAGCTAACGATAATACTTTTTATGATACGGTCATTTATAATCATCAGCCCGAAGTTACTGAAGCAGTTAAGCAATTACCTATTGAAGAAAAAACCACCTATCATTATAAAGTTGATGGTAAGAATGTATACATGTTAAAAAACGAATTAGACACACAACAGCTAAAATTGAAAGTTGTTGATTTTGGTCAACCGCTGATTAATGGCAATCGTTTAAGATACAAGACTACAAGTTATCAAGGTGAAAATGCAAAAGCGGAATTGAAGCACACCATTTCTTCATCTTATGAACTTATTCAACCCGATAATGACATCTGGATTAACACATTTGAATTACCAACAGACGTGACTTATCAAGATATGAGTCAATCCGAATTTGATCAAGTCCAAGCAACTTCAAATGAAATTCAACTTATTAAAACCAGAGGTGGTATTGCACAAAACTGGCCAGCACTAATGGCTATTGAAAAGTTACAGCTTGGCGACAAGATGGGTGACGATAGAGTTGGCGGTATGAGAAATAGCCAAGTTGGTGGTCAAGGAATTACTTACTTTAGAAATTTAAGTACTGAATTTGCTATTTTGAAAACTTTTGCAATTGGAATTAGTTTGGCACTACTGATAACAATCATTTCAATCTTAATTTTCAAACAGTGGCAATCTTTCAAACAAGATAAAGCAATCTACCAAACTATGCAAACTCAAGGCTTTCAACCATCAGTTATCAAAAAGGCATTGTTCAAAGAAGTTCTAGCACTCTTTATCTTGCCAATGATTCCAGGAGTAATAACTACACTAATTGGGCTTGAAATATTCAATTATCTAACCATCGATATTTATCGATTAAGTATTTTGCCAATCACGGTTTGTGTTATTTTATATCTGGTTATTGCGATTCTAGTTGCTTTTATTTACCAAAAGGAAGCGTTGAAAACAGCTGATTAAAGTAGTTATGGGGAAATCAGTTTTGTTTTAAAGTTAATAAAAATTTAAGTTTTAATCAATTTGCTGTATTATTACAAGTGGAGGAGTTCAATGAGAGGATTAATCATGCAAAGTAAAAAATTAAAACAACGATTGAAAGATAGATTTGATAATAGTTCATTTGCTACACCGTACTTTTCTATTAGGAAACTGATTTCAGTGACTGTTGGTCTAATGCTTCTTATAGGACTTGCTACCAGTTTGTTGATTGCGGGAAAACAAATGGCACGGACAACAGAGTCTAACTTAGCAAATATCTATTATGATGGTGTGGTTTATAGCACAAGCCCACAAGTTGATCAACAAGTTAAGCAGCTCAACTTAAAAGATCCATCATTTTACGCTTATAAAGTTCATAATGAGACTTTGTTTGTTTCGATTGACGAATTGAATAATTTTCCACTTAAATTATCAAATGGTCAAAAGATGTCACCTTTGACTTTAAATCATCTACCTAATTCTGTAACAACGTATCTTGAACAATTATTTCAAGGTATCGTGCCCTTTAATCAAGTACAAGCAGTTACTGAGTTACAATTTCAACAAGTGCCAAGTGATGCAGAGCAGTTAAGGTTGCTGAAGTCAGAAGACTTCACTAAAGACTTTGAAACCTATCAAACTATCGATAATTTACAAAAGAAACAGCTGAACTTGCCCCAAAACAAAATCATTTCGTTTGTTAAAAGTCAAAAATATAACCAAATTATGACGCAACACCGTCAATTAAAATGGTTAAGCTATAGCTTGAGCTTTATTTTCACGATTGTATTATCGTTAGTGGTACTCTATCAAATTTTAAGTTATCTTTATCAGAGAGTTTATTTAGCTAGAAAAAATCATGTCAAAACACCTTCTATTCGCCTTGAAATGTTTACAGGATTTTTACTACCTGTTGCTTTAGGTGCAGGGTTTGCCTTCTTGAACTTTATCGTACTCGGTGGATCATCGGTTGATATACAATTGTTCTTCACCTCAGTCATAACGATATCGGCTTGTTATTTTGCACTACTTGGATTCAGCACTTTTGTTGCTAAAAAATGGGCTTGGATTTAAGTGAAAATACGTTATAATGTTAGGGAGAAAACGTTTTCATAAAGACAGATTAACGTGAATGATGTTGACGTGATAGCGTTTTCACGATAATCTAGTCGTTGTGATTATTTGAAATACCAGTTCTAATGACTAGAACAACATAATGTCGTAATTAAGTGTAAAAGTTTGACGGAGGGAAAGAGCATGACAGAATTATATGGCGCAATCGAAGCCGGAGGCACTAAATTTGCCGTGGCAGTCGGTCACAAAAATGGTGAAGTCCTAAAACGTGGCACAATCAAGACTACAACACCAGAAGAAACAATGGCACAGGTTTTTGATTTCTTTGATCAATATCAAGATGACATCATTTCTTTCGGTATTGGTTCATTTGGTCCAATTGGTGTAAATGAAAAGCTAGACAACTACGGTTATATTACAGATACACCGAAAGTTGCTTGGCAAAACTATAACTTTATTGGCGATATGAAAGCACACTATGATGTGCCAATGCTTTGGACAACTGATGTGAACGTGGCTGCTTATGGTGAACATATTTTAGGTGCTGGCCAAAACTTTGATAATGTATTCTACACAACTATCGGAACAGGTGTTGGTAGTGGTGTGATTACACGCGGTGAAGTTTATAATGGTCGTGCTCACCCTGAAACAGGTCACTTAATGATGAGAAGACATCCAGAAGATAATTTTGAAGGTATTTGTCCATTCCATAGTGACTGTTTAGAAGGGCTAGCTTGTGGACCTGCTATTGAAGCACGTTGGGGCGAAAAAGCTTACAACTTAGATGAAAACCATAAAGCTTGGGAATTTGAAGCTTACTACTTAGCACAAGCTGCTTTAGACTTCACATTGACATTCTCACCAGATATTATGATTTTTGGTGGTGGTGTTTCTAAACAAGAACACTTAATGGATATGATTCGTGATGAGTTCGCTAAAATGATGAACGGTTACATCACATTACCAGACTTAAAAGATTACATTGTTCCTGTTTCACTAGGTGATGATGCTGGTATTATCGGCTCATTACTATTAGCTGAAAAAGTTGCAAGATAAAGCTAAAAGCACATTGACTAGTTGTCAGTGTGCTTTTTTATTATGCCTAATTATAGTAGTATAGTAGGTAAAAGACGTGGAGGATAAGGAGGCGACTTTTGATGGGTCAATACGAATCAGAAGCTCAACTTGAGAATCGATTCATTAAACAACTGGAAAATTTAGGTTACCAATATGTCACCATTAAAGATAATGATGATTTGTTGGCACATTTTCGAGCGCTGTTGAATCAACGAAATGAAACAAATTTGAAAGGTGAACCCTTAACGGATTCAGAATTTCAACGAGCTTATACAGCGATTATAGGGGCGAAGTCACATTATAAAATCAGCTATGACTTACGTGGATCAATTAATTCGCCAATTGGCAAAATTAGTATCAATCGAGATAATGGTGACCCGCTATTCTTGAATATTTTTGATGTCAAAAATGCGACAGCTAATACATATGAAGTGACCAATCAAATTACGATGATGGGCCGTTATGAAAACCGTTATGATGTGACGGTTTTGGTTAATGGAATGCCATTGGTACAGATTGAGTTGAAGCGCCGTGGGGTTGAGTTCAGCCAAGCTTTCAACCAAATTATTCGTTATCGTAATGAAACCTTTAAAGATAGTTTGTTTAGAATGGTACAACTCTTTGTGGTGTCAAATGGTGAAGATACTCGTTACTTTGCTAATGGTGACGGTAATCTTAATTCTAAATTTATGTTCCGCTGGACGGACAAACATAATAACTGGCTGAATGAAATCACTGACTTTACGAAGTCGTTCTTCCCGCCAGAACGTTTGCATTCTATTTTAGCCAAGTACGTGATTTTTGATGAGAGTCATAATCGCATGATGGTGATGAGACCTTACCAAATTTATGCGGTTGAAGGAATCATCAATCAAGTTGAAAATCATCCTGACAAAAACGGTTATATCTGGCATACAACAGGCTCAGGGAAAACAATTACGTCATTCAAAGCAAGTCAATTACTGAAGCAACGTGAAGATGTGGACAAAGTGATTTTCTTGATTGACCGTAATGACTTGGATGTCCAAACATCTAAGAACTTTAACTCTTATTTGGGTGCCAAGAATGGTGATTTAGCCATTGATCGTACGGATGATACGAAAACTTTGGTTAAGCAGTTACAACAAACGGATGAAAAACTGGTTATTACCACGATTCAAAAGATGAATAATGCCGTTTCAAAAGACTACTATAAAAATCTACTGGCACCTTACCGTGACAAAAAAGTGATTTTTATTGAAGATGAGGCCCATCGTAGTCAATTCGGTGATATGCGTAAAAACGTGAATAACTGGTTCAAGAATGCGCAACATATTGGGTTTACAGGGACACCAATTTTTAAAGAAAATATCGGAGCAGATGGTCGTACAACACAAGACTTGTATGATCAAGAACTTCACCATTATTTGATTAAAGACGCAATTCGTGACCAAAATGTTCTGGGATTCAATGTGCAATACTTGCAAACTTTCGATGCAAAAGACGTTGAAGATAATAGTCAAGCAGATGCCAATTCTGTGGATAAACAAGAAGTAATGGAACATCCGGACCGTTTAGAGCAAATTGCTAAACATATCATCTTGAATCACCGCCAATACACCAAAAATGGTGAATTCAATGCGATTTTGACTGTGCCGAACACGCGTGTGGCACTCGCTTATTATGATATTTTCAAAAAGTTACAAGCGCAAAATTCAGAAGGCGAAAAACTCAATATTACCAGCGTGTTCACTTGGGCGGCCAATGAACAAGATAATGAAAAGTACCAAGATCAAGATGACGTGACGTCACGTCATGGGCTTGAACATATTGTGGATGATTACAATAAACTTTATGGTGAGAATTTCTCAGTTGATGACTTCAAAGATTACTTCAACGATATCTCGATGAGAATGAAGCAACATCATGTGAAGACACCTGAACAAAATATTGATGTCTTAATTGTTGTTAATATGTTCTTAACAGGGTTTGATTCACCTAAACTATCAACGTTATATGTGGATAAAAAACTAAAATATCATGGGTTAATTCAAGCCTATTCAAGAACGAACAGAATTGACAACTTGAACAAGCCATTTGGTAATATTATTAGCTATCGCAATCTTAAATCCGAAACGGATGACGCTATTCGCTTGTTCTCAGATGGTTCAAGAGAAGCTTTCCTTGCACCAAGTTATGAAGAAATGGCTGAAAACTTCAGAAAATCCATTGAAAAGTTACATGATATTATTAAACAGCCAAAAGATGTGGATAATCTATATAATATGGGTGAAGACCATATTAGTGAATTCATCAAAGCCTTCCGTGATGTGTTGCGTATCTACAATAAGATACGTGTTTATGATGAGTTTGCATGGGATGAATTTGCTTTAGAACTTACACCACAGCAATATGAATCTTTCCAAAGTAAATATCGTGAAGCAGTTGAATATTTAGAACGTGAAGCCAAAAATAATAAAAAAGTATCGATTGTGGATGATTTGGATTTTGAGTTATCGTTAATTCAACAAGATGATATTGACGTGAGCTACATTATGGGATTAATTCAAAACATTGATTTTATGTCGACTGTGGATGATATTATTGACCATAGTGAAAAAATCAAACAGCAAATTGAACAAGCTGCCCAATCTCAACTTCACACCAAAAAAGAATTGCTGATCAAATTCTTAGAAGAAGAAGTACCACAATTTGCACAACAAGCTAATGTTGATATGCTGACAGAATTTAACAAATTCGTTCAGGAGCAAAAAGAAAAAAGATTCAACGAAATGTCGCAAGAAGTTGATGTACCAGTTGAAAGCTTGAAGCATCAACTTAATGAATATAACTTCAGAGGCGAATGCGATTCTCGTAGCATTAACAAAGATTTAAAAGGTATACCGTTTAAAGAAAAACGTCAACGAAGAGAACAAATTATGGTTTTCATTAAAGAAATTGGCGATTACTATAAAGCACTAGATTAATAAGGGAGTAAACTTATGACAGAAGAACATCAAAATGTACAATCTCAGCAACAAGCCGAATTACAAAAACACTTGTGGGCTATTGCTAACGACTTGCGTGGAAATATGGATGCGAGTGAATTCAGAAACTATATTCTAGGACTTATTTTTTACCGCTTCTTATCAGACCGTGTTGAAGATGAAGTCACGATGTTACTTGATGGTGAAGATATCACTTATGAACAAGCCTACAACAATCCTGACTATGAAGGATTAGCAGAAGATATTGTGCAAGACTTAGGGTTCACAATTAAGCCACGTTACTTATTCAGTTCATTAATCAAGGACTGTCAAACAGGTGAATTTGATATTGAAAAATTACAAAATGCTATCAATTCAATTCAAAGTTCAACTATCGGTGAAGACTCACAAGAAGACTTCCAAGGATTGTTCGATGACATGGACTTACAATCACCAAGAATTGGGAACAATGTGGCTGAACGTAGTGAATTAATGCGTAAAGTCTTATTGAACTTGAACAATATTTCATTCCGTTCAAGTGAAATTGAAATTGATGTCCTAGGGGATGCTTATGAATACCTAATCGGTCAATTCGCTGCTTCTGCTGGTAAAAAAGCTGGCGAATTCTATACCCCTCAACAAGTTTCAAAAATTATTTCAGGTGTCGTAACTGCAGGTAAAGATGAAATTAAATCAATCTATGACCCAACAATGGGTTCAGGATCATTACTACTAACAGTTGGAGATAGAGCTCGAATTGGTCATTACTATGGCCAAGAATGGAACTCAACAACTTATAACTTGGCTCGTATGAACTTGTTAATGCACGGGATTAACTACAGTAACTTCAGTGTTAAACAAGGGGATACACTTGAAAACGACCGCTTCCCTGATGAAAAATTCGATGCTGTTGTTGCCAACCCACCATACTCGGCTAACTGGAATAATGTCGATAAGTTAACAGATGAACGTTTCCGTAAATATGGTAAAGTCGCACCAAAATCAAAAGCTGACTTAGCTTTTGTGACTCACATGCTTTACCACTTGAATGACAACGGGACAATGGCTGTTGTTCTACCTCACGGGGTGCTATTCCGAGGGGCAGCAGAAGGCGTTATCAGAAAGTACATGATTGAACAAGATAATGTGCTAGATGCGGTTATCGGTCTGCCTGCTAACTTATTCTTTGGAACTTCAATTCCTACAACCATTCTTGTGTTCAAAAAGAACCGTCCACAAACTGATATCTTATTTATTGATGCTTCAAAAGAATTTGAAAAGGGTAAAAATCAAAATAGCTTAACTCAAGCTCATATTGATAAAATCTTACAAACATATGAAGCACGTGAAGATGTGGATAAGTATGCACATGTGGCTTCACTTGATGAAATTAAAGAAAACGACTTTAACTTAAATATCCCACGTTATGTGGATACTTTTGAACCTGAACCTGAAATTGATATCAACCAAGTGAAAGCTGATATTGAAGAAGTGAACCAACAAATCGCCAAAATTGAAGCAGAACTTGCTGAAATGGAAGCTCAATTAGTGGAGACTGATGTTGATGAATAAAGAAAGATTAGTACCACAACTAAGATTTAAGGGCTTTGAAGGTGAGTGGGAGACCGAAAGAGCTGACCAATTATTTTTTAACATTTCATCAAAAAATCATATTGACCAACCAGTACTATCAGCTACTCAAGAAAATGGGTTAGTATTCAGAGAAGAAGTTGATAAAAAAATAAATTATGATGAAAAGTCTTTGTCTTCTTATAAATTAGTAGAACCCAAAGATATTGTAATTAGTTTACGTTCTTTTCAAGGTGGGTTTGAAGTTTCCAATAAAAAAGGTATAGTTAGCCCTGCTTATACAATAATTAGATATAAGAACCATGAATGGAATCCATATTTTTGGAAGGTGTTTTTTAAATCCTACAATTTTATTCAAGTACTGAAAAAAGCAACTTATGGAATTAGAGATGGTAAAAGTATAAGTTATAAGGATTTCTCATCGTTGAAGTTAAATTATACTTTTCCTGAAGAACAACAAAAAATTGGTTCTTTTTTTGAAAAAATGGACAAGTTGATTGAACTCTATAATAATAAGTTGGTTCTTAAAAAAAATGAAAAAAAATGGTTTCTGGCAAACATGTTTGTTGACCGAAAAATGATCCATCCTAAAATTAGATTTTTTACATTTAATGATAGTTGGAGGAATGGTCAATTAGGAGAAGCTATTTATGAGGTAGACAAAATTGAGGTAGACAAACCTCATAATTTTCAATTAGCTAAAGTTCAGCTGAACTTTAGAGGAATTAAAGCTACGGATGAGCATCCGAGAGTCACTGAACATTCTAGAGCGTATTATTTTAGAAATTCTGGCGAGCTTATGGTAGGTAAGCAAAATTTTCATAATGGTGGATTTGGTATAGCAGGACCAGAAATAAGTGATTACATTGCATCAAGTGCTATTTTGTCCTTTTTAAATAAGCAAAATTTTGATTTGACTTACATATACTATTTCATGTCCCGTCATGATTGGCTTATGAGAACAACTAAATATATAGGTGGTACGGGACAAAAAGAATATAGCTTAAAGTTGTTAATGCAACTAACAATTAATTTTCCCTCCCTCCCAGAACAACAAAAAATTGGTCAACTTTTCCAAAAACTTGATCAAGAAATTAATTTATACGAACAAAAGATTGAACAGCTTAAACAACTGAAAAAAGGCTATCTACAAAAGCTATTCTGTTAGGTCATCCCTTGCAAAGAAGTCAATATCGTGGAATAATAATAGTAAAGATATTGAGGGATACAGTATGACAAAGAATAGATGGATATTAGGTATCTGTACATTAATTGGTTTAATTATTGGGATAATCCTAATGAACCAACACAAAAGTGCTGTACTTGTCTTTACGTTAATGGGAATGGCAGTCGGTTATGTGATTGTCTTTTGGATTCCACAACTAAAAAGACACTTTCAAAATAAACGGTGATGGTGTTCGCCATTAAATGCAAGTATTGCTGATGACACCTGTTGAAGCTTATTTCAACAGGTGTTTTTTTGTTGCTTGGACAGATTAACTGGGGGAAGAAACATGATTTTACAAGTTTTATTATTTATATTTGGGGCGATTGGTGGGATTTGTCGCTATTTTATCGGGCAAGGGCTAATGCTTAATGGGTTTCCTATTGCCACGCTAATTACCAACTTAATTGGGGCATTTTTATTACCAATTTGGAATGACCGCCAAAAAGAACGCCCACTACTTAAAGAAGTTATAGGCGTAGGTTTCTTTGGGGCATTCACGACGTTTTCAAGTGCGATGCTTGATACGTTAACGTTGATTATTCGTGGCCAGTTTATTGCTTTATTAATTTACACGTTAATTACCGTACTCGGTGGCTTTTTGCTGGCTTATCTAGGGACATCTTTAACTGGATTTAGTCACGAACAAACTGATGAGCAAGTGATTCAACAAGAAGAGGAGGCTGATCAATAATGTGGTTTTTGATTGGGATTGCAAGTGGCGTGGGGACATTATGTCGCCGTAATTTGACAGCGTTTTTAAATGGTCGCCCGCGATTTAAGTATTCATTTTTAGCAACGATGATAATCAATATCTCTGGCAGCTTTTTACTCGGTATTTTTGCCAAAAACTATAGTTCATGGTGGGCATATCCATTACTTGGTGCAGGATTAATGGGAGGCTATACGACTTTTTCAACGTTTAATTCTGAATTAGTGCAGTTAGTTAAACAAAGAAAGTTGTTATTGTTTGTCATTCACTTGCTTATAACGTATAGCTTAGGTCTAATCTTTGTGGCATTGGGGTACTGGTTATAAAATAAGTTCAGTTCTTGTGTTATACTTTATGCTAAAACAGGAGGAGTTAAGATGAATTATCAATTACTAACACAAAAAATGCCTAGCCGAATTAAAAAAGCCTGGTTTATATCAGATATTGTTGAGGCAATCATTTCGTTGATTGTTGTGGGGACAGTTGGCAATATTTTTCCAATTCCATACAAGGAGTGGGTAATGCCAATAGTATTGATTGCTATTGTTGCTTTCTTTGTGGGGAGTTTAGTGCTGATTCCTTATCGTTATCACTTTCATCGTTATCAAATTGATGGGGATGCGATATCTTTTCAACGTGGGGTTTTCTTTAGAAAAACCGTTTATGTGCCGCTTAATCGTGTACAACATATTGAGATTGAACAAGGCCCGATACTTAAAATTTTTGATTTAGAAGAATTAATTATTCACACTGCTGCAACAAAGCATAGTATTTCAGGGCTTAATCCAAGTACAGCTTCTGAACTTCGTGAAGAAGTGACAAAACGTGCAAAGGTGGCTGATTTGAATGTATAATCACAAACGTTTTCATCCAATGGCGTTAGTGCTGGCATTGTTTAAGTCATTCAAAACGCTAGTTGGTTTTTTGATTTTGGCAATTTTAGGAGCTGCAAGTGGTCGACTAACTTTTCTATGGTTGCCAGTCCTTTATATTGTAATAGAAATTGTAAGTTACTTGACGACTTACTACACGGTTGATGAAGCAGATATCACAATTCAAAAGGGTCTTATCAAAAAAACGACAACTGTGATTCCTTATGATCGCATTCAAACAGTTCGCCAAAGCCAATGGTTTTTTTTAGCACCATTTGATTTGACGACAGTCAACATAGAAACAGCTGGCGGTAGTGATAATAAATCAGAAGCAGTACTGAAAGTTGTTCCAATTGCTGTTTTTGATTTGATTGAAAAGTATCGTAATCAAGGTCAACCGCAAAGTACATCACAAGAATTCGTAGAAAAAATACCAACTGAAACGGGTGAATCCCAAAAAAGAGCAGCAGTTAAGAAGCTACCGGCTTCACATATCTTGCTATTTGCGATTACTAATCTTAATATTTTAGCTTCGTCAGCTGTGATTGCTGGATTAGGAGCACGTATTTTAGAACATGCGGGAAGTAAAGCTAATAGCGAAGTGACTCGGGTAATGTTTAGTAGTACGCTTTATATTATTATGGGTATTTTTTCAGTCCTTATTTTAAGTTTTATCTATTCGTTGATTCGCACACTTTTGAATTATTATGATTTTCGCATTGCTCGAACAGGAAATACGTTGACTATTAAGAGTGGTCTGCTAAAAGAAAAAACGCAACAAATTCCTATTCACAAAATTCAAAATGTTCAAGTGAAAAAACATCCGATTCGTCGTTTATTTGGTTTTTCATCTATTTTAGTTTATGTGTACAGTGGTCAAGATAAACAAAGTAAAGAAGATAATAGTGACAATCATACATACTTATTTCCTATTATTAAGACAGCTGAAGTTTATTCATTCTTATCTGTTTACTTACCAGAATGGCAATTGCACACACCTAAAATCAGCTTATTAACGCAAAATCGATTATGGTACTTTATGCGTTGGACATTACTATTAATGGCAATTTTGGCGGGTTTTGAAGTTATATTTTGGCGTTTTGTACCTATTTGGGTTGTTATTTTAGTTGTGTTTTGTAGCCTATTTATTTTAGCTTGTAATTACCTACAATCTCAGGGACAAGGTTATGGTTTTAGTCAGCAACGCTTTATTTGTATTCAGCGTTATCATTTTTTAACGCAAGAAATTAATTTTTTGGATAAGAATAAAGTGCAAAATATTACACAGAGGACAACGCCATTACTTTATCGTCATCAAAAAATCGGACATCTCAAGCTACCTCTTAAAATCAGCAGTGGACATGGTGAGCAAATCAAACTGCGTTTTATTCCAATTGAAATAAGTAAACAGATAAAAGAATTCTATAAAAATTAAAAATATAATATTTTAATTTAATTAGTGAACTGTTAACTTGTGGGATATTAAAAGACTAGTGTAAACTAGATAGTGACGTGAAAAACAATTAATTAATATGTGTTTTCACTTTTAAAAAAGAGGAAGTGAGAATGTGTTGCCTAATCATTATAAATATAATCGCATTAGAAGTATGCTGTTTTTGAGCTTCTTACTTTCAATGATGTTAATCCTAGGTGCTTTTAATTTTGATACTGTTAATGCCAAAACAAGTTATGGTTTTTCTGATACTAATTATGAAAATGAGGTTGGTGAACGTGAACGAACAAATGGTAATAAGAGAAGATATCCTTTTATTGCTTCTAATATTGCTATTTCAACTCCAAGATTACAAAAGACAAGCAGTGGTCAATTTCAACTGGTCTATCAATATGGGTATCCAATGACCAGAGGTGGGGCTGAAAGGTTTTTAGAATACCGAGTGAAGTTTTCTAAAGACTTAGAGAAAATTGTTTCAGGAATTAGCATTGATCCAGTCGGAGCCAAAGCAGATCCTAGACCCCCCAATAGTAAAAAGAAATACAACTTTGAAAATAGAGTTGGACAAGATTCGGATGGCTATAAAGTTTTTTCTTCAGGAGTTTATCTTGGAAGTGGTTATAATGGCGGTGACGCTAATATTTACATCACACTAAGCCGATCATTCATACCTCAAAACACGTTTATATCGAGTTATATGATTTCAAGTACTGAAGTTGCAAGACCTGTTTATCCGTCATTTGAAGCTGTAAGGATTCTACAGTATAGCCAATTTGGAAAACAATACAACGAAGCACTATTGAAATCGGAAAAAGACCAAAATATCGATAAACTGAAAAAAACCTATGACGATTTAATCAAAAAAATAAATGATTCGAGTTTAAGTCAAAAAACAAAAGAAGCGGTCTCTTCTGACATCAAAGATATATTGGGTAAGGCTGTTCAAAAAATTAATAGTGAGACTCAATTTGAAAATAAAACATTACAGTCTATAGAAACTATTGCAGATGTAGCCATTGATAATATGAACGATGCTTATGGTAATTTAAGTGAATTTACAATCACTAGCTTGCCTAACTTAAATTTCGGTGTGCAATTAATCCAGTCTAAAAAAACAATCTATGAAACTGTAGACGATCAAGTGATTAAGGGTCTGTTGATAGTGATGAATGCCACTACACCGTCAAACATAAATGTTAACTTATCAATTTCAGATTTGAAGTCTAAAACACATACGCTAAGCGCTATGTATGCGTTGGGTAATAAGCTATATAAGCCAAATACAGCATTTGCCTTTATTTCAGGAACTCAAAGAAGTGGTGAGTTTACATTAAAAAGACAATCAAGTGAAGGAGTTAAGCTAATTGTTTACCCTGAAAACGTGTATGCCGAAACGTATACGGGGACAGCAACATGGTCAATCAGCAAAGGTCCGAGTAATTAAAAAATCCTCCTAAATTATATTTAGGGGGATTTTAGTTTTAATAGAAAATTTTATATCGCTAACTCTTTTAATGTCGCCATTACCCACGGTACATTTGAAGGATACATAACCTAAGATACCGTTATAAAATGATTTATTTCTTGAATAGAGATTAGTATAAAGCATTGATATAAGAAAAAGGAATATTTTTAATGATTTGATTAAGGATAGTGAATAGTCGTTGCTATTAACAAAAAAATTGTGGTATCATATTTAGTAAATTTTTTAGGGAAACTATAGTAAGGTTGTGAGTTTATGACAAGTAATAATATACAAAATCGCAGGGATGAACAGGCTCGTTTAGACCATGTGATAGGGGAAATTAACAAGCGTCAACAAAAACTAAATCAATCTATTAAACGTGCTAAAACAGAAGAAAAAAATCTGAATGAGCATTTTTATGATGATGTAAAAATTAATTATGTCGGTGATTCAACAACGATTGAAACTGCTTTATCCATTCGTCAGCAACAACAAATGTTGATGGAAAGAAACAATAGTTGGCAACACGCAAGTGGCCGCTTAGATGTGCTTGAAAAATTAGAAAATAATCCTTATTTTGCTCGTGTCGATTTTAAAGAAAAAGGGGAACCAGGACCTGAAACAATTTATATTGGGTTGAGTTCATTTACCAATGATAAAGATGAATTCTTGGTTTATGATTGGCGAGCACCGATTTCATCAATTTATTATGATGGAAAATTAGGGGATGTGACGTATAATTCACCTGAAGGCAAGCAAGATGTTAATTTATCATTGAAACGTCAATTTATCATTAAAGATGGACAAATTGAAAACATGTTTGATACCCAAGAAACGATTGGTGATCAAATGTTGCTTGAAGTGTTGAATGAAAAATCATCATCACAAATGAAAACAATTGTCACAACTATTCAACAAGAACAAAATGCGATTATTCGAGATACCGATTCTGATTTACTATTTGTTCAAGGAGCTGCCGGTTCGGGTAAAACGAGTGCGGTATTGCAACGTATTGCTTACTTGCTTTATCGTTATCGTGGAAACTTAACAAGTGATCAAGTGATTATGTTTTCACCTAACCAGTTGTTCAATGACTACGTACAAAATGTCTTACCTGAATTGGGTGAACAAAACATGGTGCAGATGACGTATTGGCAATTTGCATCCCGTCGTGTTCCTAGCTTCAAAGTACAAAACTTATTCCAACAGTTTGAACAAGAACAATCACCAGCTAGTGAAAAAATCACAAACTTAAAATCAAGTTACGCGTTCTTTAATTTGCTAACTCGTTATGGCAATCGTCTTGCTCGTGGTGGCGTGCAATTCCGAGATATTAAATTCCGAGGCGAACCTTTTATTGATAAGGAAAAAATCAAAGAAATTTATTACGGATTTAACAGTAATTATAAATTAATGAACCGTATTGAAGCCACAAAAGAAGAATTAATCAAAATCTTAAACCGTCGTGTTTCTTCTGAAATGAAGAAAAAATGGGTGCAAGAAATGATTGAAGGATTAAGTGAAGAGCAACTACGTATGTTTTATCAACAACCAGATCAAGAATTTGAATCAGGCGATGATGAATACAAGTTTATTGCTAAACGTATCGTCACTGAAAGCCTTGAATCAGTTGCTAAGTATATCAATAACTTCCGCTTTATTAACTTTTCTGCTCAATACAACCACTTTATGCAACAAGTCCCTCGTATTCTGGATTTAGAACAACACGGGATAACAACTGCTGAATGGCAAGCAGAAGTCAAACAAACACTTGCAAAAATCAAAGCAAAAGAATTACCGATTGAAGACGTTTCTTGTTACTTATATTTGTATGATTTATTAACAGGTAGAACAGGTGAACGTTCAATGAGATTTGTGTTTATCGATGAAATACAAGATTACACACCTTTTCAAATTGCTTATTTGAAATTCAATTTTCCAAATGCTCGTTTTACCATGCTGGGTGATTTGAACCAAACGATTTTGGCAACAGAACCAAATCAACGGTTACTAGCTGATATTTCACACTTATTTGATCCAGAAAAAACAAGTGTATCACAGTTGACGACATCTTATCGTTCAACTAAACAAGTCACAGACTTTACACGTGGTATTTTGCGTAATGGTCAAAAAATCACAGCTTTTGAACGTATCGGGCCAAAACCTGTGATGGTTTCGTGTTCAGATGAAAGCGAAATGATTGACGAATTAGCTGATCAATTGACCGCACAAGCTGATAAAGGCTTAACAACAGCGGTTATTACTAAATCACTACAAGAAAGTAAAGATGTCTTCAACTTATTGAAGCAAAAAGGTGTCAAAAGTACCCTGATTGGTTCTGAAAACCAACGTTTAGTTGAAGGAACTTTAATCGTACCCGCCTACTTAGCTAAAGGACTTGAGTTTGATAGTGTTGTAATGTATAACGCTTCAGATGCCGTTTACCAAAAAGAAAGTGAACGCCAACTGGTTTATACGATTGCTTCTCGTGCTATGCATAGTTTGGCTATTTTATATACAGGCCAAAAGAGCCGATTATTAGAAGATATTGATGAAAGTCTTTATGAAGTTAAGACAAGAGTAAAATAAAAAAACGCACATATCATGTGCGTTTTTTTATTTTACTCTAAAATTCAGCATTACCTGGTGTTCTTGGGAATGGGATAACATCACGAATGTTTTCCATACCTGTGACGTACATTAGAAGACGTTCAAAACCAACACCAAATCCTGAGTGCATAGTTTCACCGTATTTTCTAAGTTCTAGGTACCATTCATATTCTGTCGAATCTAGACCGAAGTCTTTGATTTTTTCTTCAAGAACATCATAACGTTCTTCACGTTGACTACCACCGATTAGTTCACCGATTCCAGGAACTAACATATCAACAGCGGCAACAGTTTTGCCATCTTCATTAGCACGCATGTAGAAGGCTTTTAGGTCTTTTGGATAGTCAGTTACAAATACTGGACGGTTAAAGACTTTTTCTGATAGGTAGCGTTCATGTTCTGTTTGAAGATCAATTCCCCAACTTACTGGGTACTTGAAGTCAGCATCAGCTTGTTGAAGAAGGTCAATTGCAGCTGTATAAGTAACACGAGCAAAAGGTTCTTCACTTGTTGTTTTTAGACGTTCAAGTAAAGTTTCATCGATGTTTTCATTTAAGAATTCAAGTTCTTCTTTAGCGTGATCAAGTAGGTAGTTAACCACGTATTTTAGCATAGCTTCAGCAACTTCGATATTAGCATCTAAGTCAGCAAATGCCATTTCAGGTTCAACCATCCAGAATTCTGAAGCGTGACGAGCAGTATGTGAGTTTTCAGCACGGAAAGCAGGACCAAATGTATAAATATTTTGGAAGGCTAGGGCAAAAGCTTCGCCATTTAATTGACCACTAACTGTTAGACTAGCTGGTTTTTTGAAGAAGTCTTCACTATCATCGACTTTACCTTGATCATCTTTTGGTAAATTGTTCATATCAAGTGTTGTTACTCTGAACATTTCACCAGCACCTTCTGTATCACTACTTGTGATAATTGGAGTGTTAACATAAACAAAGTTATGTTCTTGGAAGAATTGGTGGATAGCAAATGAAGCTAGTGAACGAATTTTGAAAACTGAGTAGAATGTATTTGTACGAGGACGTAAGTGAGCGATTGAACGTAGGTATTCAAAAGAATGACTTTTCTTTTGAAGTGGGTAATCGCTATCTGATTGTCCTTCAACTGTAACTGAAGTAGCCTTTACCTCAAAAGGTTGTTTAGCATCAGGTGTATCGACAACATGACCAGTTACCTTAACCGTTGTGTTAATTGGCATTTTAGTGATTTCATCATAGTTTTCTAGGTTTTTTAAGGCAATGACTTGCACATTTTTCAAAAATGACCCATCATTAAGTTCTAAGAAACTGATTTTTTTAGATGAACGAAGTGTTTTTAACCAACCGGTTAAGCTGACTTCAACTTCTTGGTCATGTGTTTGACTTTGGTATAAAGATTTTACTGAAACATTTTCCATTGGATAACCTCCATTAAGTTATGAATATTAAAGCTAAAAAGGCAAAATAAAAAGCCTTCCATCCAGTAAAGGGACGAAAGACTTCGCGGTACCACCCAAATTGTTACGAATAACCACTTTAAAAGCACAAAAAATGCTCTCTAACGATAACGGGTTAGTCACGTCTAGTCCTACTGTAATCAGTGATTAGTTCAGCTAGAAACAAAGAAAGTGTTATTCGTGTTCAAAGAGCCTAGATTGAGCTTTCACTATCCTCAATTCGCTTTATAGGGTTCAAACAGTACTCGTCTAACTTGTCGTTTTTAACTCTATTCTATAATAAGTTAAATATAACATAGTATTTTTTTTTGTAAAGGTAATTTACATGAACGCTTGACATAACCTTTAAGAAATTTTAAATGCCTTGGTCAAAGGGGTATGATTAAGCTATAATTTTAATGATTGAATTTTAAATTAAGAAAAGGGAGTCCGCATGGTTTTTTCAAAAATACTTGGAGCAACTCATAAAGTTCCAAAAACAATTGTTACAAATGACGACTTAGCACAAATTATGGAGACATCAGATGACTGGATTCAGTCTCATATCGGCATTAAAGAACGCCGCATGAGTCTTGAAGGTGAAAATACAAGCCAGCTTGCAACAGATGTCGCACTTGAACTTGTTGAACAAACAAACACCAAACCAGAAGAGATTGATTTGATTATTGTGGCCACTTTTACTCCCGATAGTTTGGCACCAGCCACAGCAGCCATTATCCAAAAAGAATTGAAAGCCAAAAATGCGTGGGCCTTTGATTTGAATACAGCTTGTTCAGGCTTTATGTCAGCGTTAAGTACGGCGGATAAATTCATCCAATCAGGTCAATATAAAAAAGTATTGGTAATTGCTTCAGACGTCAATTCAAAAATGCTTGATTTTAAAGATCGAACAAGTAGTGTGTTCTTTGGTGATGGTGCAGGTGGTGTTTTGTTAGGAACAGGTGATCAGCCACAATTTATCAATGAGAACTTATACACAGTCGATGATCAAGATTTGATTTATTCAGGTCGTGTGAATACAATCGATGATTTATCAGTGGATAATTATCCGTCAATTGGGGCTTTCCACCAGCATGGTCGTGGCGTTTATCAACAAGTTGTGTCAACAATTCCAAGTTATATTGAAAGTTTCCTAGCCCAAAACGAGCTAACTGTGGATGATATTGATTTTTATGTTACTCACCAAGCTAATTTACGTTTAATCGAGAAGTTAGCAGAATTAATCCATCAGCCAATAGATAAATTTTCTCGAAATGTTGAGTATTATGGGAATACTTCAGCTGCAGGCATGGCGATTGGATTAGCCCAGTTAATGAATAGTGAAGTTGATTTGACTGGCAAAAAAGTATTATTAGTTGGATTTGGCGCAGGATTTACTTATGGGTGTATTTTGTTACAATTTTAAAAAAGAAAGTAGAAATGTAAAATGAGTAAATTAGATATGACAAAATATCTTAAATCAGTCTCGATTTATTTTGTTTTAACCTTAATTGTTTTAAGTATCGCAACTTTTATACCCGGAGGTAATGCTTATACTTACTTCTTAATTGTAGGAGCTTGGTTCCTCGGAATCTTTATCTACGATAGCAAACGTTATCGATCATTATTGTCAGAGCAGTGGCAATTATTTAAACAATCCAAATGGAAAAATATTGTGATGATTGTTGTGTCATATATTGTTTTGCAGGCAGTTGTAGCGCTAGTGAGTCCAGTGTTTAAGCCATTTATTTCTGAAACACAAAACTTCCCAACCTTTTCATTCCCAATTGATAATTGGCTAGGCTTATTAATGACATTGATTGTGGGATTCATCAATCTTGGAGTTGCTTTTGTGGAAGAAATTGCTTTTAGATATGAAATGTTCTATCGCTTTAAGCACTTAAATAAAGTGATTTGGATTGCTTTGATGATTCTATCTAGTTTCTTATTTGGGGCTTCTCACTTCTATAACTTCAACGGTAGTCTTTTAGGAACTGTACCTTATGCTGTTGCAGGGATTGTTTTATCCTTAACTTATGTAATTTCAAAAAATATTTGGGTACCAATTATTACTCATTTACTATTTAATTCAATTTCGCTGCTCTCAGCCATTATACTGATTGTCTTCAAGCTATTTGCAGGGTAAAACAAAAAACCAACGAGTTTAAACTTGTTGGTTTTTTTGTTTTTATAGATAGTTAATTTTTACTTAATCTAAGACTTTTTAATTGTAAAAAATTGTACACAAACATATGATTATTCATAGAAAATAACAATTAATTTCAATAAAAGAATTGAGGTAATTATAATGAAAAAAAGCTTCAAATACATTTCAACGGGTTTATTAGCTTCAACATTGTTGATGAGTACACAGCAGTTAATGAATATTTCAGCGCCTACTTCTGTAGTTCAAGCTGATGAATCGATTGATAGTTGGATGCCAGATAAAAATTTACAACAAGCTGTTAAAAAACAGTTAGATACGGACAATATAACACAAACTAACATTGAAAATTTAACAGAGTTAAATATTCAAAATACAAATATCACTAATTTGAAAGGACTTGAAAAAGCAATAAATTTAAAAAAATTGAGTTTTCATAATGTTAATTTTGCTTCTGATTTAAATAGTTATGAGATGTTTAGTTATAGTGAGTTACCTGAAAGTTTAGAGATATTAGATTTGAGTGGTAATAATTTATCAAGTAATCAACTAAGTACGGGATTTAATTTATCTAACTTAAAGACATTAAATCTTAATGATAATCAAATTACAGATATTAGCTTTTATGCTAAATCTAACTTATCTAATCTGAAAGTAGTTCGAGCGGATGATAACAAAATATCAGATGTTAGTGTTTTTTCAAATCAAAGCCCGCAAATGATTGCTAATAGAAATAGTTTGCGTTATTGGACAGCAGACAATAATCAGATAACGGATTGGAGTTCATTTGTTGGGATGAACTTTGACACATCTTATGGTGATTATCCATCTAGTCGAAATCAAAAAATAAGTAAAAATTTACCTATTAAACCTCTTAAAAATAATACAATTATTCCAATAAAAAATTTAACAATTACAACAGGTGTGTCCTTTGGTGAATCAGGAACAGGAGAGGTAGTGAAGAATGATAGTTCGCGTGAAATGAATGTCTTTGTTCCAACTGGTCCGGATAGTGGAATTGGTGATAATATTAAAAGCGATAGATGGACTGATTTTTTAGATAGTATCCAATTTAAGTATGATGCAACAAATAATCAAATTTTGATGAAAGTATTAAATAATGAATCGCTACCACAATCTTTTACAATTGAAACTGAAGGATCATTTGGTCGACAACAGACACTTGTAACATACAGCATCACAGATAGCAGCCAAAGTCTATCTGTTAAAGATGTTATCCTCACAAAGGGTCAATCATTCAACAATCAAGATGCATTTGTTTCAGCAACTGATGATTATGGAGAACATGTGAGCTTTGGCAATGATATTACTGTTGAAGGTACCGTAGATACGCAAAAAGTGGGGACTTATCAAGTAACTTATAGTTACGGTAATCAAACGAAAACAGCTACGATTACGGTTAAAGAACCAGAAAATACTGATGATTCACAAAATCAATTATTGAATGCAAAATCACAAGCACGTTACCAAACAAATCAAAAAGCTAAACAAATTACAGACTACGTTAACCAATCAACTTCATTAGAAGCTGGTCAAAAACAAACAGTCAATAATTACGTTGATAATTTGAAACAGTCAGATTTGAAAAAAATTGATGATGAAACTACTTTTAATGGATTAAGAGATATCCTAAATCAATCACAACTCAAGACATCACCAAGTGATATTGAAGCTTTAATTCAAAAGCTAATTGGTGTGTCAGGAACCATTCACTATATCCCAAACTATGGTGTTCAAAATTGGACTTTTGATCAAAATGGTCAACTTCAACCACTAACTGGTAGCTATACACCAAGTAATAGTCAAGTAACTGGCTTTGATACTAAGGTCGTTGATGGCATTAGCTATATTCGAATTGGTAGTGCAAATAGTCAAACTTGGGTACAAATGCAGTATCTATCAGATTCGGTCGAAACAGACTTAACAGCAATTGCGACAGTAGGTAACACGCCAACTACGAATTACGCTGTATACTTGAGGGATGCCAGAGGTGATATGACAAGTCAAACGGTTATGCCAGGTACTTCTTGGTTAGTTTTTGCTCAAAAGAAAATCGGTGGCCAAACCTATTACCGAATTGGTAATGAAAACCAATGGATTCAGGCAGAATTTGCTAACTTAAGTTAAAATAAAAAACCAACGAGTTTAAACTTGTTGGTTTTTTTGTTTAGTTACGGTATTTTTGCTGGCAGAATAAGGACGTTTTTTAAAAGTTTTACGTTTCACTTTAGAAGCAATCAATGGAATTAATTTTTTCACTAGTAAACGGTTACCAGAATCAGAAAAATGGATACCATCTTTTTGAAGATAACGGTTAACATGTGTGCTTTTTTGCATTTCTTCAGCCAGATCAAGATAAGGTAAATGATAAGTGTGAGCCACATGCTCTGCCACTAATTCAAATTGTAAAATGCGAGGCCATGATTGGTTTGAAGCAACACGCCAGTTAGTGTATGGTGGTGAAACTAAGATAACTTTTTTAGGTCCGATTTTTTCGATGATGCGATTCAAATTAGTATTAAATCGGCCAGGTGTCATTCCAAGTTTAACAGCCGCATCATTAGCACCAAAAGCAAGGACCACAACATGTGGTTTTGCATTTAAAACGTTTAGTGATAAGTAATCTAAAGCATCATCAGTTGTGGCACCAGAAATGGAAACATTGATGACGGTGTCTTTTGGAAAAGCTTGTTGAATCGGTTTGGTGATGGCAGAAGTGTGGCGACCATTCTTGAAACCGCCCATAATGGAATCACCAAAAAGTAAGATTTTGGCCATGAGAACCCTCCTAACTTTTTGAGTTTAAAACTTTCTATCTATTTAATAGTAGATTACAATAGACCTAATGACAAATTTTTTTAAAGAGAGATTAAAAATGTTAATGAAAGAAACTTTGGTTCAATACCAATTTACCGTAGAAGAATCAGATTTGAATAGTGGTGGCATCTTGTTTGGCGGTCGCTTGATGGCTATTTTAGATAATACGATGGCAAGTGCTGCCCAAACCTTAACAACTGCCCGAATGGTGACCGGAAGTGTCGATACGATTCGCTTTATGCGTCCGATTGATTTGGGTGAAACTATCACAATTCGTGCGCAAGTTCTCCAAACTAAAAAGCGTGTAGCTGAAGTACTTGCGGCTGTCTATAATAGTCGCAATAAGCTGACTAACTATGCGGTGTTTACGTTTGTAACTGTTGACAAAGATGTCATTTTACCCACAATTGAAGGTCAAACTGATATTGAAGAATTATTACAAGAAAACTTTGAAAATCGTTTGAATGCGCGTGAAAAAACGCATCAACGCGTATTCAAATTACTAAAAAAAGGTGACTTATAATGCCCATTAAAAATTACCATGCTTTCTCAAGAGCAGATTGGCAAGATTTAATTGAGTACCATTTTGAAGAAATTATTAGCGAAGATGAATTACAAGAATTAAAAGCATTAAATGATAGTATTTCATTACAAGATGTCCGTGAAATTTATTACCCGTTGATTGAACTCTTGCAGATTCACTGGAATAATCGTCGTGATTTACACCAAAAACAAAATCAGTTTTTACAAACTAACCAACACAAAAGTCCTTTTATTATTGGAATATCAGGAAGTGTGGCAGTTGGTAAGAGTACAACGGCGAGGTTATTGAGAACGTTGATTGATCGCTTATTCCCAAAACTAAGTGTACAGTTAATGACTACTGATGGTTTTTTGTATTCTAATGAAGACTTAAAACGTCAAAACCTAACCGAACAAAAAGGATTCCCTGAAAGCTATGATATGCAGAAGTTCTATGAATTTTTATTGAAAGTTAGACAAGGGCAATCAAATGTAAAATATCCTGTCTACTCTCATAGCATTTATGATATTGTTAAAGATGAGTATGAGGTTGTGAATTGTCCTGATATTTTGATTATTGAAGGAATCAACATTTTACAGTTGCCACCTAACTCAGATATTTTTCTAACGGCATTCTTTGACTTTTCAATTTACCTAGATGCTGATGAGGAGTTAATTGAATCTTGGTTCTTGAAGCGATTTAAGACGTTATTTGATTATGCCAAAACAGATCCAACAAACTTCTATGCGAAATTTGTTGAAATGGGTGAAGAGAAGGCTTATCAAGTGGCCAAAGATGTCTGGAAAAATATCAATTTAGTCAATTTGCGTGACTATATTGCCCCAACAAAGTCACGTGCAAATGTGATTTTGCATAAGGGTGAACATCACGTGATTGACCGGGTTTTACTTCGCAAGTATTAGAAAAAGTTTATTTGAAACGTGGTACAATATCACGTATAATTTTTATTAATTAGTATAAAGGAGTGGCCAATTTGTCAAAAGCAATCGACAGTGTGCAAGCAGATAAAATTATCGTGCTTGATTATGGAAGTCAATATAATCAATTGATTACACGCAGAATTAGAGATTTAGGTGTTTACTCAGAATTACTACCTAACACAACTTCTGCCGATGAAATCAGACGCATTAATCCTAAAGGGATTATTCTTTCTGGTGGACCAATGAGTGTCTATGATGAAGGTGCTTTCAGTATTGATCCTGAAATCTTCAATCTAGGTATTCCTATCTTGGGTATTTGTTATGGTCTTCAATTAATGTCTTACAAACTGGGTGGACGTGTTGAAGCCGCAGATAACCGCGAATATGGTCGTGCCCCAATTCAAGTAACAGATGAAACAAGCCGTTTGTTTGCTAATACACCAAAAGAGCAAACAGTATGGATGAGCCACGGTGACTTAGTAATCGAAGCACCTGCCGGCTTTGACATTGTGGCAACAAGTAAAAATGCCCCAATTACAGCTATCGAAAACAAAGAATTGAATATGTATGGTATCCAATTCCATACGGAAGTTCGTCATACTGATTATGGTATGGATATCTTACGTAACTTCACATTTGAAATCTCTAAAGCTGAAGCTAACTGGACAATGGGTGACTTTATTGAACAACAAGTTGCTGAAATCCGTGAAAAAGTTGGTGACAAGAAAGTTCTTCTTGGTCTTTCAGGTGGGGTAGATTCAAGTGTTGTAGGTGTTCTACTACACAAAGCTATTGGTGATCAATTAACATGTATTTTTGTTGACCATGGTTTATTACGTAAAGGTGAAGCTGAACAAGTAATGGAAAGTTTAGAAGGAAAATTCGGACTTAACATTATTAAAGTAGATGCAAAAGACCGTTTCATGTCTAAACTTGATGGCGTTAGCGATCCAGAGAAGAAACGTAAAATCATCGGTAACGAATTTATTCGTGTCTTCGATGATGAAGCAACTAAACTAAATGGAATTGAATTCCTTGCTCAAGGAACACTTTACACAGATATCATCGAAAGTGGTACAGCTACTGCTGAAACAATCAAGAGTCACCACAACGTTGGTGGATTGCCAGAAGATATGCAATTTAGCTTGATTGAACCACTTAATACGTTATTTAAAGATGAAGTTCGTCACCTTGGTGAAGAACTAGGGATGCCTTCAGACCTTGTTTGGAGACAACCATTCCCAGGACCAGGTCTTGGAATTCGTGTTATCGGTGAACTAACTGAAGAAAAATTAAAAGCTGTTCGTGATAGTGATTACATCTTACGTGAAGAAATTAAAAACGCTGGTCTTGAACGTGAAGTATGGCAATACTTTACTGTATTACCTGGATTCCGTTCAGTTGGTGTTATGGGTGATGGTCGTACTTATGACTACACAATCGGTATTCGTGCCGTTTCTTCAATTGATGGCATGACAGCTGACTTTGCTAAAATTCCATGGGATGTGTTACAACACATTTCAGTTCGTATCGTAAATGAGGTTGAAAACATTAACCGCGTCGTCTACGATATTACATCTAAGCCACCTGCAACTATTGAGTGGGAATAATCTTAAATTTAAAAGCCTTACAATCATTTTGGTTGTAAGGCTTTTTTTGATACAAATCTTTAGAAAATATTAAGAATTGTTAAAGTCTGAACCTAAATTTAGATATATTTAGGAAGAGAAGTGTATTGATATAGGATTTAAACTATATTAATAAAATTTTTTAATAATCATTAACTTTGCTTTTTGCCTAAATAATCTGTAAAATAACTATCACTATCTTTAGATTAGTAAGTATAAGCAATAAGTGGAATTATATCGATGGGAGCGCGTATATGTATAACAAAAATAAAATACAAAAAACAAACGAAAAGAAAATAATGAAAAAAGTGAAAAAGCAATGGGTTGTGGCTTCACTTGCAACTTTTGCATTGCTAGGTGCTGGAGCCATTAGTACTGTTCAAACTGGTAGCCAGCAGGTTATGGCTGATGGATCAGGAGCAGAAATTAGTTCTGGCTCAAGCTTAAAAAATGCTAGCGATGGATATAATGATGGTATTAAAACGGCTAATTCTGAAACCGTAGACACCGTATATAATGATCAAAGTGGTGATTATAAAACAGCTTATGATAATGCTAAACAAGGTTATTTAGATGGTTGGAATTATAAAGACAAGTCTTCTGGAAATTCAGATTATGAAAGAGCTTATGATGAGGCTTATAACAACAGTCCTATAGTTCAAGGGGCTAACGCAGGTATTGAAGCAGCAAAAATTAATGGAAATTCTACAATAGAAAATAGGGAACAAAAAGATAGCTATGAAAAAGCCTATAAAGGTTTAATAGCTGGAAAAGTCAATAACAACGGTGCAAATTCTGAAATTAACCAAGATGCTATTTATCAAAAAGGTTTTGCCATTGGTAAAAATATAACAGCAGAAAAAGCTAGTCAAGAAAAAGATGGTATTGCTGCAGGTAAAGCAGCTGCTGAAGAAGATGCTTTAAATATGAGTAAAAGCTATAATTTGAGTGATAATAGTCAAAAATCCAGAGCACTTCCCAATTCAGGTAGCGAGGAATATAGACAAGCATACCAAAAAGCTTATGATGCTGTTGTGTTAGGGACTAACAATGCCGACAGTAATAGCATTGAAGAGAAGTACCGCTCTGCCTATGATACGGGTAAATCCATTAGAGATAATAATCAAACGGTTCTGGTTTCTAATGCAGAACAGCTAGATGCGTCTCTTAAAGACCAAACTATTATTGGAAGTGGATCTGAACAAAAAGACCGTATCAGCAATATTAAAGTTGTTAAAGACATTACTATGTGGTCACAAAGAGGCCGATCAGGAAAACAGTGGGATGTAAGTAATGGTGATATAGAAGTTAAAAAAAATATACTTAATTTTGATGGTGGTGGACATACAATTGATTTTGCCAATTCAAAATACGTACAAAAAAAAGCAGGGGGTGTTGTCAACATCAAAAATGCTAAAATGTACGGGATAGAATATTATGGTCCTATTAGTGCAGACATTGAAGTTAATGTGACTTATGATAATGTGAGTTATGTAGGCCCTCAACTTATAGAATCAGAAAAAACAACAGTCTATATCAAAAATAAAGTAGAGATTAATTCAAATAATTTTAACTATGAACCTAAAAACATTGTAGTAAATACTGAGGATAGAGTTCCCGAAAGTCTTTATCTAGAATTAGAATCTGCAGGAGCAAGTCAAGAAAATATTAGGGCTTCAAAAATTTATTTTGAAGAAAATAGTAATTTCAGTGGCTATACTAATAATGGAAGTGTTCTTTATTTAGTTAATGGTCCAAATGTTGAAATAAAACCAGGTGCTACTGTTAATTTATATCCTAAAGGTGATAATGCTTTAGACTATGGGTTATATATGTATGGAGGAAACTTACTTGTTTCCAAGGATGCTCGACTAAATATTGAACCTCAAAAATATAATAACGAAAAATTGGCGAGCGCACTATCCCTTGAAAACAAGGCGAAATTAATTGTTGATGGCGGGCATTTCAATGTAAAAATGGATGGAAACTTATATAATTCTAATCCGATTAACATTGGTGGTGATGTCGTTGTCCAAAATAATGGTAAATTTATCGTAGAAAAGACTGGTGGGGGAAACCAGGGGGCAAGTTTAGTAAGTACGTCAGGTGGGTTGACGGTTAAAGAAAAATCAAGCATAGGATTGTATGCTGATGGTACTGCAAATTATACTCTACTAAAAACTAGCGGTTCTGGGAAAATTGATATTCAAAATCCATCTAGTGATACATACCGGCTAAATAATCAAGAAGTCAGTGGAATAGTATTTAATCTAAGCAATAATGAAGGAGAAAGAAGTGCTATAGCTACTGGGAGTGATATCAATATTCAAAATATTACATTTGGTAGTGACAGTACGGCTTATTCGAACGTCATAATTCCATCTTCTCAAGATGGTTTAAAAACGTACCAAGCCACAAATCAAGATAGTGAAAGTAAGGATTCAGAGTTACCCAATAGTTATGCCCAATACGGTGGAGCTTCAATAAAAGAAAAGGCTAATAAAACACGCTACCTTAACTTTGGTGTTACTCCTACATTCAAATTTGATGATGATAGTATTAAGTTAGTAAAAGACGCTAAAACTGGTGCTTTAAAAATCACGGGGACCTACCGACTTTTAGATTCGTTAAAAGATACAAGTAAGAAAAAATTTCCTATTTATTTAGGTGCTACTTTGAATGGTCAAAGTGTGAATGCAACAGTTAAAAATACTGATTATAAATTAGAAGACAAAAATAATATAAAGTATAATCAAAAAATTAATAAACCTAGTGTTGCTGATGACACACCTATTTCGTTCTCTATTCTATTACCTAAAGATACTCAACGGAGTAACATTCAGTCCTTATCAGTAAATAGCCAATATTTTGTTGGTAGTGATGAATATACTTTAGATATGAGTAGAGCTACTGTAGATACGAGTGAATCTGATATCTATGATGGTGCTAGTGATTACTTGAATAATCGGACTAATTCTGGGTATCAACCTAATTTAACTAATGAAAACTTCAAAAAAGGTTATGAAAGTGCGAAATCAGGATATGAGGATGCATTAAAACAACCTGCAGTAAATAATAATAGTTCAGCATCAGATTTGACTTCATATAATCGTGGTTATGACAAAGCGAATGCTAGTAGAAATGCTGAAAACGATGGTTATCATGACGCCTTAAAGAACAGCAATAACCAGCCAGAAGATGAGCCGGAAAAATCACTTTATCAAAAAGGTCATAATCGAGGAGAAAAAGTTTTAGCAGCTATACTAGATGCAACATCAAGTCCTGTAACAAATAAACAAGAAGGACAAGGTGATATTTATGAAGATGCTTATGCCGGTGCTAGAAAAGCACAAGATGAGTCGTACGACATAGGATCCATTTCGCTTGATAGTGAAAATTATAAGGCCGGTTTCGATAACACTAAGGGTATAAAAGATGCACTTGGTGAAGAGCCAAATACAATTAACCCAGATAAAGATGGTGTCTCAGATGGCTATAGGTTGACTGCTAAAGGGATACAAGATGCCAAAAATAATTCAGAAACTTCTGAATTTAGTAATTCTGCATTTTATAAATCAGGAAAGTCTGAATATCAATCAGGTAAAGATGCGTTTTTAGCCGGTCAATCAGACCCCAAAGATGATTCTTCAAAAACTCAAACCTTCAAACAAGCTTATCAAGATGCAGAAGATGGTTATAACCAATTCAATAGCAACTCATCTGTAGATTTGAATGGAAAACCTCAAGCCTTTAAAGATGGTTATAAAACAGCTCAAGCGATTGATGACTACCTAGAAGGTAGAGGAAATCAAGAACCAAGTAACTCAGCATACAATACAGCATATACAGAAGCCGAAAAGGGTGCCAAAACATCAAATGATGCTGAACTAGTAGGCAAATCTCAAGCATTCCAAAAGTCATATAACTCAACTAAGAAACAAGCTGAAGGTGCCGATGACTTTGCAAAAGATAGCACCAAAGGAATGGATGCTGAAAAATCTAAAGATTCAAACTATAAAGCTGGATTCGAAGGTGCTCGTGATGGTCAAACAGACGGTGCCAAAGATGGTTATACCGGAAAAGCTAAAACAGAGAACGAGTTAAAACAAAAGCCGCAAGCCTATATCAAATCATACTTGGCTGCTAGTAAAGCCGCATTTCTTGCTCGTCAAGGTGCAATAGAAGCATTGAATGAAAATGATCAAAGTAAACCGGAAAATAATAATGAAGCCTATAAGTCTGGATACGAAGGTGCGAAGGACTTTATTATTAGACCTTCAGAAGGCACAAAATCTACCGAAGCAAATTACCAAACCGGATACAATCTAGCAAGAGGAATATCTGATAGATTAGCAAACAAAGCAACAGCTGTAGCAGGAGAACCAACTAATGCTTATGAGAGTGGTGTTAAATCTGTTGACGATGGTCAAAGAGATTATCAAAGTGTTTCTAAAGATACAGATCGTTATACAAATGATAAAGCATATCAAATTGGATATGACAAAGCAGAATTAGCCGTTAAAGATTATCTAGCAGGAGAATCAGCAAAAGATAACAGTCAAGGCATTTATAAAGATGCCTATGATAAAGCAGCAGCGGGTTATGATAATGTTAACAAATCAGACAATGATTCAAGTGTTCAACAGGGTAATTTATCACAAGCTTACAAGGAAGCTAGACAAGCAGCTAAAGAACAGCAAGCAGGTGCTGATAAATATCTAGCAGATACGACAAGCGCTCCTGGTGATTCGCAAGCTTCAAAAGATGGTTTTAACGGTGCAAAAGCTGGACAGCAAGATGGGGCTTCAGGAATTACTAAATCAGAATCTGATTTGAAGGCAGATAATAAGAGCAAAGCTTACAAAGATGCTTACAACAAAGCCAATCAACAAGCTAAAGAAGCACGTGATGGTGCCCAAGATGCCATTAAAAATGACTCAAGTAAGTATAATTCCGGCGTAACCAGTGCTTACAATAAAGGTTATGAAGGTGCCCAAAAAGGATTAGCAAAAGACACTAATAATGTTTCAAAAGATGCTAATACGCAGACTGGATATAACTTAGGTCAAGGGACAACCGATGCTTTAGCAAGTGGTGTGGAATCAACAACTAGCTCATCAGACCAAGGTTATCAATCAGCTTATTATGCAGTAAAAGCTGGTGCTAAGTCTTATCAAGCAGAAAATACTACTGATAGTGACAAAGATAATACCAAGAAGCAATATAATGATGATTCAGCGTATAAAGCAGGATATGATACAGCTAAACAAGCAGTTGATGACTTCGTAGATGGTAAATCGCAACAAAAATCAGATGCTTTGTATGAAGAAATTTATCAAAATGCAGTTGATGGTTATAATAATGTTCATCGAGATGATAATAAGAAAAAAGCCGATTACAAAGCTGGACAATATAGCAAAGCTTTAGGAACTGCAGGTAGTGATGACTACCAAAAACAATCAGAAAAATCTGATAAATATGGTAAGGATAAAGCTTATACAAATGGGCATGATGGTGCTCAAGAAGGAACGAAAGATGGTCTAGCAAAAGCTGAAAAAGCTGATTTAACAGGTAAATCAAAAGCATACAAAGATGCATATAATACAGCTTATCCAAAAGCAGAAGAAGCACGAAAAGGTGCAGAAGCAGCTTTAGAAAATCCAAATCAAACACCAAACGGTAATGCTGACTTTAAGTCAGGATTTGATGGGGCTAAAGCTGGATTTAGTGCACCACTTGAATCAAAGGCGACAGGACAAAATGCTCAATATGTAGCAGCTTATAATCGTGCTCAAGGAATTAAAGCAGCTTTAGCTAATCCAACTGTTGAACTATCAGGATCTGATACTCATAGTGAAAGTTATAAAGCAGGGTACAGAGATACTCAATCAGGTATGAAAGCTAGTCTAAGCAAAGACAACAAGGCAGTCGATGTGGGACAAGCTTATGTCAAAGGTTATGAAGCTATTGCTCAAGGTGTTGAATCTTACCAAGCTGGTACAACCCCAATGCCAACAGATAAAACTAAGGCATATGAAAAAGGCTACACAGAAGCACAAACAGGACATGATGATGCATTGAAGTCTGGTTTGAATAAAGAAGATGATTTATCTGGTCAATCTAAGCAATACCAAGATAGTTACAAAGCAACCAAAGCAGCCTTGCAAGGTCGTGATGACTACTTAAACAGCCGTGATAGGGTAAATACATCACAGTATGAAAGCAATCCAACCAGTCAAAAAGGTTATGATGAAGCTTATACAGGTAGTCAAGATGGTGTAAATGATTATAATAATGGTACAGTAAAAACTGAATTCTCAGGAAAATCAAAAGCATATCAAGATGCTTATAATATGATTGCGACAAGTCAAAAAGCGATGGCAGATGCTAAAGTAAATCAAGATAAGTCAAATAGTTATACTGGAGAATTAAAACTTAATTATCAAGATGCTTATAAAGCAGCTAAAGAGGCTGTGAAATCAAATTCACAAAAAGAAGTGAATGCATCAGCTAGTTATAATTATGCTTATGATTCTGTTAAAGGTGCATCAGACTATGTGAATGGTCAAGATAAACAAGAAACATCTAAGAATTATCAAGAAAGTTATGAGCAAGCAGATAAAGGTCATGATGTTTATCGAGATAATCCAATAACAGATACAACAGGTAAGAGCCAAGCCTTTATTGAAGGATTCACTAGTGCTCAAGTTGGAACTGAAGGAAGCAATGCTTATCAAAGTCAAACTGTTAAAGAATCTGGAAAAGGTCAATCTTATGAGACGGGTTATGAAGGAGCTAAGCAAGCAACTGAAGATGCTCTAGCAAAAACGCCAGCTAAAACAGACTTTTCAGATAAAACACCAGCATATCAAGATGCATATAATATAGCTTATCCAAAAGCAGAAGAAGCAAGAAAAGGTTCAGAAGAAGCATTACGAAATCCAAATCAAACACCAAACGGTAACGCTGACTTTATATCAGGATTTGATGGGGCTAAAGCTGGATTTAGTGCACCACTTGAATCAAAGGCGACAGGACAAAATGCTCAATATGTAGCAGTTTATGATCGTTATCAAGGAATTAAAGCAGCACTAGCTAATCCAACTGTCGACCTATCAGAAACTGATACTCATAGTGAAAGTTACAAAGCAGGGTACAGAGATACTCAATCAGGTATTACAGCTAGTCTAAGCAAAGACAACAAGGCAGACGATGCGGGACAAGCTTATACCAAAGGTTATGAAGCTATTGCTCAAGGTGTAAAAGCTTACCAAGCTGGTACAACCCCAATGCCAACAGATAAAACTAAGGCATATGAAAAAGGGTATACAGAAGCACAAACAGGACATGATGATGCATTGAAGTCTGGTTTGAATAAAGAAGATGATTTATCTGGTCAATCTAAGCAATACCAAGATAGTTACAAAGCAACCAAAGCAGCACTTTATGGCCAAAAAGATTATCTTAATGGTCGTAGTCAAAATAACAAAAACAAATACCCAGACTATCAAGAGTTTTATACTGAAGGTTTTGAAGGAGCCAAAGCCGGTCAAGGTAGTGGATTATCAGGTGCGTCAGCAAATACTAAAGATAAATCAGCAGCTTATAAAGTAGGTTATAAATTCGGTTATGATAGTGGTTACTCAAGCTACCTAAATAACTTAGGTAGCGGTCAGTTATCAGGAGAAAACGATGGAGAAAATGGTCGACCATTAGCAGATTTATCTATGTTTGGTGGAACTTATAGCAGTAGTTATATGGCCGCTTATAAACAAGCTTATGACAATTATCAAAATGGTATTGCACAAGCAGATAAAGACTTAACAAATGGTGTTAAAGTTGATTTAACAGGTAAGTCAAAAGCCTACATCAATGGTTATAACTCGATTAGTGCGAATATGGAGCAAACAACTGTTGCTCACGTACCTAATGAAGGGGTATTAATCTGGGACATGGTAGATGGTAAGCCGGTTCAAACAACTAGCTACGAACATCACAAAGATAGTGTTCGTGCAACTAAAGAAACAAAAGTCGTGGATGGTATTTCCTATACTAAACTAGCGAATAATAGAGGGTGGTTGCAGACTAAATATCTAGCAGATCCATCATCCAAAGCTGGTGTCGTGAATTATATTTCAGGATATGGTGTTTTGGTTTGGAATTCAGATCAGAATGCAATGAAGTCGAGTGAGATGACAGAATCATCGCTTGCAAATGTGAAAACATACGATGAAAAAGTGATTGATGGTATTTCTTATACTCGAATCAATGCCAAAGATAGTGATCAATGGGTCCAAACGCAATATCTTAAACCAGCAGAACCAACACCTACTACAGGAGTAGCAAGTGTTGGTAATGTGCCAGCCAACCATGCGATTTATTTAAGAGATAAAAATGGTAATATGACAAACCAAGCTATTTTTGCAAATACAGCATGGAAAGTCGTTAGCCAAAAACGTATTAGTGGTGAACTTTATTATTGTCTAGGAAATGACAATCAATGGATTGAAGCTAAATATGTTACAAATCTTCAATAATTAATGCTAAACAAAAAACGCATTTTCGACTAAGTCGAAGATGCGTTTTTATTATTCTTAAAAGTTAAGTAAACCTAAATAATATTGTAAACAAGATTAAAAAACGTTAAACTAGTAGGACAAGTTTTAAGAAAAGAGGGTTAGTATGTTAGTTGTTAAGGATTTAACAGTTTCTTATCAAGAAGTCCCCGTTTTAGCCAATATTAATGTGACTTTTCACTCAGGGAAAATTACAGGAATTATAGGACCAAATGGGGCAGGTAAATCAACTTTAGTGAAATCAATTCTAGGGTTAGTAAAGAAACAAAATGGCACAATTAGTTATAATGATCAATCCATTAAGACAATTCAAAAACAGATTGCCTATGTCGAACAACGTAAGAATTTAGATTTAACTTTTCCAATTAGTGTTTTTGATGTTGTACTGTCAGGAACTTACGCCAAGTTAGGCCTGTTTAAAAATCCAGGTAAGTTAGAAAAAAAGCAAGCAACTAACGCCCTTGAGCAAGTCGGATTATTAGAGTTGAAAAACCGTCAAATTGGTGAACTTTCAGGTGGGCAACTGCAACGTGTTTTTGTGGCTAGAGCTATTGTTCAAGATGCTCAAGTTGTCATTTTGGATGAACCATTTGTGGGTATCGATTTACAAAGTGAACGTGCTATTATGAATATTTTGCATGATTGGCAACAAAAGGATAAAACGATTATTGTGGTGCATCATGACTTGAATAAAGCCCCACAGTACTTTGATGATTTAGTAATTTTGAATCATGGCATTGTCGATTTTGGCCCAACATCAGCTGTTTATAAACCAGAAAATATTCAACAAGCCTTTAGTGCTGACTTGTCGCACGTTTTATTTAAAAATCGTCAGGAGGATCAGACCAAATGAGTTCTATTACTGATTTCTTACAAGCACTATCTCAATATGACTTTTTACAAAGTGCGTTACTAACGGCAATCATGGTCGGGGTCATGTCAGGAATTATTGGGAGTTTTATTATTTTGCGAGGCATGTCATTGATGGGCGATGCTATTTCACACGCTGTCTTACCAGGTGTGGCTATTGCCTATATGCTAGGCATTAATGTGCTGTTAGGTGCTTCTATATTTGGAATTATTGCAGCCATCTTGATTGGATTCGTGGCTTCTAGCACTAAAATTAAAATGGATACGTCTATTGGTATTATTTTTAGTGCTTTTTATGCTTTAGGATTCATTTTGATTTCAATGGCTGAAAGTTCCACCAATTTACATCACATTTTATTTGGAAATATTTTAGCAGTTAGTGACAGTGATATTATGACAACCGTGATTGTTTTAGGACTAGTTATTTTATTTGTTTCAATTTTTTATAAAGAATTAGTCATTACGTCATTTGACGAAGTCTACGCTAAGACTTATGGTTTAAAAGTTCAGGTCATTCACTATGGATTGATGCTAATGTTGACATTAGTGACAGTGTCGGCACTTCAGACCGTTGGCATTATTTTAGTGGTGGCTATGTTAATCACACCAGCTGCAACTGCCTTTTTATGGACGGAAAGACTATCAAACTTATTGATTTTATCCGCAGTAATGGGAACGGTATCGGCAATGATTGGGTTGTACTTAAGCTACACGCTAAATTGGGCATCGGGCCCAGCGATTGTTCTAGTTGCAGCGATTATTTTCTTTTTATCTTTCCTATTCTCTCCAAAACAAGGTGTGTTACTAAAAACACTTAAACAGCGAGGTGGCGTGAAATGAAACGAATTTTAATTAGTTTGCTTTCTGTTTTAGTAATGATTAGCAGTGTGTTTTGGTTTTTGGAAAATCGAAAAAGCAATCGTACTTCTCAACAAAATCAAAGTGAAAAATTACACATCGTGACAACCAATTCGATTCTAGAAGATATGGTTAAAACTGTGGGACAGGACCGAATTGACTTATATAGTATTGTTAAAAGAGGAACGGATCCACATGAATATGAACCTCAACCTAGTGATATTGCTAAAACGACGGAAGCTAATTTAGTGTTTTATAATGGGTTAAATTTAGAAACGGGAGGTAATGGTTGGTTTACTAAATTAGTTGAAACCAGTCATAAAGTATTCAATCAGGACGTATTTTCGGCTAGTGAGTCAGTTACGCCACAACAGTTGACGACGGATGAAAATGAAGTCGATCCCCATGCTTGGTTAAATCTTGAAAATGGTATCATTTATGTTCAAAATATTGCCAAAGTAATGAGTGAAAAAGATCCAAAAAATGCTGAATTTTATCAAGAAAATGCAACAAATTATTGTCAAAAATTATTACAGTTACATCAATCAGCTAAAGAAAAATTTGCAACTATTCCACAAAATCAGCGATTATTAGTTACTTCTGAAGGTGCATTTAAATATTTTGCTAATGCTTATCAAGTGACCCCAGTTTATATTTGGGAAATTAATACTGAATCACAAGGAACACCTGAACAAATGACAACAGTGTTGGCTAAAATTAAAGCTGCTAATGTTAAAAGCTTATTTTTAGAATCATCAGTTTCACCTAAGGCAATGGAACAAGTAGCTAAAGAAACAGGGTTGCCGATTTATTCAACATTGTTTACAGATTCTTTAGCCAAAGCAGGTAATCCAGGTGATACTTACTACAGTATGATGGACTGGAATATTACGAAAATAATTGAAGGTATGACGAAATAAAGTACGCTTTAAAAGCGTGCTTTTTTCTTTTGCAAAAAAACTTGACTTAGAGTTTACTCTAAGTAATAGACTCATATTAGAAATTATAATCAAATTGATGTGAACGTTTCAAATGTGACTTTTGAACCCGGATGTCGTAATAATTGGCACATCCATCATCAAGGTTATCAATTACTACTAGTCACAAGTGGAGAAGGTTGGTATCAAGAAGAAGGCCATTCAGCCAGAGCACTCAAACCAGGAGATGTTGTCGTTACTCATGATGGTGTCAAGCATTGGCATGGTGCTCAAAAAGATAGTTGGTTTTCACATGTTGCTATTACTAAAGGAACACCAGAATGGTTAGAAGCAGTTAGTGAAGATTGGTATCAACAGTTAGGAGAATAAAAACGACTAAGCAAACAGCAGGAAGAGATAATTTAGGTGAATTTGCGCCAAAATTTGCACAACTTAATGATGATGTATTATTTGGAGAGGTTTGGTCAAGACAAGATCAATTATCAGCCAGAGATCGTAGCATGATCACAATTTCGGCATTAATCTCAGGTGGAAACTTTCAACAATTAAAAGCTCATTTACAAATGGGACAAAAAAATGGGTTAACACAAGCAGAAGTGTCAGAAATGATTACACATTTAGCTTTTTATGTTGGTTGGCCAAAAGCTTGGTCAGCATTTACAATTGCTAAAGAAGTTTTTGATTAAATTAGTTGATGTGATAAAGGCACCAAATCATTTGAGGAGTAAAAGTTTTTAGCGTCCGATAATTTAGGTGATTTAGCTCATACTCATCAAAATTATGACTGACAATTGCATACTGACAGTCACCATTGTTAAAGGCATCAAATGCTAGTGGTTTGCTTTGAACAAATAAAGCCTTTGGTGACTTAGACGTAGCAAAAGTACTATTCATGAGTTCAGTAGTTGCTGCATGTAAGGCAATTTGATAATTCCGATTATCAAGATTTTCAAGTAAAACCATGGGCATTGTTTCGAGGCTGAAAGTCTCAATAATTGATAGTTTTTGCCAGTAGCGATAATGATAATTGGCAAAACTAGTCTGGTGTTGATGATTTTGGTAAGCAACCGGTACTAAAAAATAGTCATTCTTTAAGTCATCTAAATTTTGATAAATGTCTTCAAAAGATGAATGTAAAACAATCTTGGCTTTTTTGTTGTCAATTAACTGGTCAGCAGCTAAGTAGCTGTCAGTTGTTTTAGGTCCTAGGGTATGAATACGCATAAAAATTCCTCCAATAAAATAAAAAACACCTAGATGAATATTAGTCATCTAGGTGTTTTAATGAGTAAAAAAGACAGTTTTAAGAAAGACTTTCAACTTAAGCACTAGATGAATTAAAATTATCGCATCTAGTTATTAACTCAAGTTGACTTTAATCACTAAGATACGAACGAATAAGTGCGTTCGTATCGAGTCAACCATACGCCCGCACTACTTAAAGTGACTAAAGTTAAAAAAGAGTTGTTGTGAGTAAGTTAAATTAGTCATCAAAAACTGTCCTTTCAATTGTTTAATTGTTTTAAATTAAAACATTTTGAGAAATAAAATGCAACTCAAAAAAATCCTTACATCAAATTTGGCTTTTTGCTAGAATAGCCAATAGTTATATAATGACTTAAAAAGACACCAAAAAGGACTCAACACAATTAGTTGAGTCCTTTTTGATTTTAAAAAGAAATAATTTCAGTAACAGCTTCACTTAATGGTGTTAGGGGATGACCCAGTAGTTTTTCAAATTGATCAGAATGAAAGTTTAATTCATTATTTTCAATATCTTTTTGAATAGCTAAAAAGAATTGAGCGACTTCATTTGGTAGTCCGTTACTAGTTAAACTGTCAATAAAGTCTTGATCATTACCATATTTAATAGTGATTTTTGCTGAACTATTATGATTTAAAGCATCGACTAAATCTAAATAACTTTTGGGTTTTCCAGAAAGTTCGACAATTTCAGGAAGTGTTGCATCAAGTAATGCATTAGCTGCAGCTTCAGCATATTCGCGTTTTAATGCCCAAGCAACTTTTCCAGTTTTAGTTGTATAAGTAAAGTCTCCAGTTTGAAGAGCATGCTGTATAAGTGGCAGTTCATTTTCCAAATACCAGTTATTTCTTAAAAACGTATGGGCAATTCCAGATTCTTTAATCGCATTTTCTGTGTAAAGATGATCAGGTGCCATCATACTAGTAGAGTTTTCTAAGTTGGCTAAACTAGTGTAGACAATTTTTGAAATACCCATTGCTTTTGCAGCATCGACAACATTTTGGTGTTCAACTTTGCGATTTTCAGAATTACCAGATACAAAAAATAAAACATCAATGGCTGCAAAAGCTCTTTCAAGCGTTTGTGGTTGACTATAGTCTCCCAGACGAACTTGAAAGTTCTCTTTTTTTAGTTTGTCAGCTTTATTTTGGCTTCGAGCTAACGCAAAAAGATGATTGTTATCAACCTTATCTTTTAAGTAGGTTAAAGTTTTGTAACCTAAATCACCGGTAGCACCTGTTATTAAATAGTTCATATAAATCTCCAATCCCAAACCTGTATTTTTATAATTTACACCATCATCATAAAGAATGTGATAAGATAAGTCAAGAAATAAACACAGAGGTGTAATCATGAAGTATTCAATTCAGTTTAGCGATGCTATTCACATTTTGCTTTATATTGAAATGTACCAAGATACCGATTATCTATCGAGTGCAAAAATTGCTGAAAGTATTCAAACTAATCCCGCAAATGTTAGAAAAATAATGGGGCAATTAAAAAAGAGTCAGTTAATTGAAACAGAAGTTGGCAAAGCAAAGCCGAGGTTATCACGTGAAATAAATGAAATAACACTCTTAGACGTTTACCAAAGTATTGAAGGAAATACCAACCTAATTCAAGTTGATCAAAAAACAAATGTGGCATGTGTGGTGGGTGCTAATATTCAAGAAATTCTAGAAAAACACTATAATGAATTGCAGCAGAAAATTGAACATGAAATGTCGAAAATCAAACTCAGTACTTTGGTTAAAGATATTGCATTGACTGAATATCAAAAGCGACCACAAAATTATGATGTGATTGAAAAATATTTAAATTAAAAGGGAGTCATATGTTATATCAAAAACAAATTATGGCCGATAAAGAAAATGTCAGTTTTACGCAACAAGGATTGAAACCGATTTATCAAATTAATTCAGAAGCTAAGATTTTAATTATTGGTCAGGCTCCGGGTAAAAAAGTTCAAGATACTGGTATTTTGTTTAATGATAAAAGTGGTGAACGATTGCGAAAGTGGTTGGGTGTTGACTCTGAAACGTTTTATGATGGGCATAATTTCGCAATTATACCGATGGATTTTTACTATCCTGGAAAAGCTAAAAGTGGCGATAAGCCACCTAGAAAAACTATTGCTGAGAAGTGGCATCCTAAGTTAATTGCACAGCTACAGCAACTGCAATTAATTATTTTGATTGGCAATTATGCCCAACATTTTTATTTGCATCTAAAGCCGTCTGATAAATTAACCACAACAGTAAAGAATTATAAAATTTATTTACCAAAATACTTTCCAATTGTTCATCCGTCTCCTAGAAACAATATTTGGTTGAAAAATAATCCTTGGTTTGAAACTGAAATTATTCCAGATTTGCAAAAAAGGGTTCAAAAAATATTAAACAGATAAAAAAGCATTATGACTTAGTCATAATGCTTTTTTGGTTTGCTTTAGATTAAAGTTAACAACTCGTCAACACTTTCCTCAGTTGTTGCCCAACAAGTTACAAAGCGAATAATCATATGATCTTCGTCGTATTTTTCCCAAGGGGCAAAGTCGACTTTTTCTTTAAGGTTTGCAATAGTTTCATGATCAACAATAAAGAATTGTTGGTTAGTATGTGAGTCCATGTAAGGACGATAATCTTTTTGCAAGAACCCGTCTTTAATTCGTTTTGCCATATCAATGGCGTGTTTACTAATTTTTAGATATAAGTCATCTGTGAAGAGTGTTAAAAATTGAATTCCTGTTAAACGCCCTTTAGCAAGAAGTGCACCATGTTGTTTAACTAGAGTGGTGAAATGTTTAGGTTCGTTGTTTTTAGTGAAGACAACTGCTTCACCACACAAAGCCCCAATTTTTGTTCCACCAATATGGAAGACGTCACATAATTCGGCAACATCAGCCATAGTCATATCACATTGATCACTCATCAAGCCATAACCTAAGCGTGCGCCATCCATGAATAAGGTTAAATCATGTTTGTGGCAAGCTTTAGAAAGTGCTTTTAATTCATCGTAAGAATAAAGTGTACCGTATTCGGTTGGTTGTGAGATATAAACCATTCCTGGATGCACCATGTGTGGTTCGTTAGGATCTTTGTAGAAGTCCTTAACATATTGGTCAACTTGTTCACCAGATATTTTACCATCGACGTTTTCGATTGTTAAAACTTTGTGACCTGTGAATTCAATTGCACCCGCTTCGTGAGTAGCAATATGACCAGTATCTGGTGCGATAACACCTTCGTATTTTTTTAGAACAGAATCGATAACCACTTGGTTAGTTTGCGTTCCACCAACTAAAAAAGTGATTTGAGCCTGTGGACAATTGATGGTTTCACGAATTTTATCTGCAGCTTGTTGGCTAAAGCTATCAGTCCCATAACCGGGTTCTTGAATCATATTGGTTTCAACTAGTTTTTCAAGTACTTTAGGGTGTGCACCTTCTAAATAATCGGTTGCAAAAGATAACATTTAATTTTCCTCCGTTTATGTTTGAGACAACTTAGTAATAAGAACCATAAGTATGGTTTTAAAATTCATTATATTCCTCCACTTAAAGGATACAAAACTGGCTTCGATACTGTCAATTAAACAATACGTATTATGCCGAATACGAAATACGAAGTCTTTATATTTTGGCTAAAAATGAAACCAGCGTATAATAAAGTTGTGAACAATTCAGTTTAAAAGTGGAGGTATTGATTATGCAATATTCACAAACAAAAGCAGTTTTGAATCAACTCGTCGCTGATTTAAGTCAAATGTCGATGGTGATTCATCAAACACATTGGTATATGAGAGGAACAAATTTCTTGAAATTGCATCCCTTAATGGATAATTATAAAGATGAAATTGACGCACAATTAGATGTAATTGCTGAAAGACTCATTATATTAGGCGGTGCACCTTACTCAACTTTACAAGAGCTTTCAGACCATACTCATATTGATGATGAAAAAGGTGATTTTTCACGCACAATTCCTGAAAGGTTGAATGTATTAGCTGATGACTATCGTTATCTAGCAACGCTATATCAAGAAGGTATTGATGTCAGCGATAAAGAAAAAGACTTAGGTACTCAAGATATCTTTATCGGATTCAAAACTGCAATCGAAAAGAAAATTTGGATGCTTCAAGCTGAATTAAATAATTCTCCTCAAATTGATGATTAATAAAAAAACGCTTGCCTAGTTAGCAAGCGTTTTTTATTTTGAAATCCAATTTATGATATGATATTTTTTAATACTAAAATTAGGAGGAACTATATTTTTTGAGTAAAAGAGGTAGTTTAGTTTCATATTTAGAAAATAAGGTTAAACAATTTGAAAAAGATAAACAAGAAAAGTCACCTGGTTTAGTTTTTCTTATCCGTCATTTTAGACGCGCAACATTATTTTACTTAGGATTATTGATTATTGACTTTTTTTATGCGATGGCTATTCAAAATCAACAACAAGTAATCAACACAATGATGGGGTTTCATATCGAAATTATAAGTCGCTCTCCTTTTAAATATCACACATTGTGGACAACAAAGCTATTATTGACTTATGGCATAGTAATAGTTGTGTGGTTTGCGATTGCTCTAGTCATTAAATTGAGCCGCCATAATCAATCAAAAAAATAAGATTAAAAAAACAACAGCTTATCTGAGCTGTTGTTTTTTTAATCTTTTAAAATGGTATTGATAGCATCAATTACAGCAAATCTAAAGTTGTTTTTCTCAAGTGCGACAACGCCTTTGATAGTATCACCACCAGGTGAAGTGACGTTATCTTTTAAGATACCAGGATGTTGCTTACTTTCAGCAGCTAATGCGGCTGATCCTTTCATCATTTCAGCGATGATTTCATAAGACAATGCACGGTCCAGACCGTTTGTGACAGCGGCATCACTTAAGGCTTCGATGAAAACATCAACAAAAGCAGGACTACATCCAGCAATTGTACCAGCAATCGCCAGTTTTTCTTCAGGGACTTCAACGGTGTGTCCTAGTTGGTTAAGGAGGTTGATCGTGATACTTTCTTGACTTTGAGATAAATCTGAACTGGCGCAGTAGCTAATCATTCCTTGATTGATGGCAACTGGCGTGTTGGGGATGCATCTCAGAAGTGGCAGCTTAGGATAGACTTGCTTCATTTCACTAAATGAAACACCTGCCGCAACTGAAATTAGAGGCATGTCTTGTGGAATTAGCTGGTTCAATTCACTAAGTGTTTGAATAATTAAAGATGCAGGGGTTGCCAAAATAATAACGTCAACATCCTTGATTGATGGTAAATTTTCAATTGCAGTAATACCTAATTCATCACTTAACTTCACAGCATTTTGGTAGTGTCCTGTTTTGACCCAAATATCTTTTGGGTTTTGACCATGATTAATGAAACCTTTAATCATGGCTGTTCCCATTTTTCCAGCACCAATTAGTCCGATTTTCATTTTAAAGTCTCCTATTTTCTGTATTTTATAAGGTGATTTTATCACATTCAGCCCACAACTTTAATTGAAATTAGCAAGGATAATAGTGCTATATAAAAATTATATTAAAAATTAATGTCAGTAAAGCTATTGATTTTTTATTTTAGTCTCATGTATAATCAACAAATACTAATAAAAAATTAATTTTCGGAGGAAAGAAGATGAAAAAACGTTTTGCAGCTGCAACATTATTGATGTCAGCAGCCTTAGTGCTATCAGGATGTTCTACAGGTAGTGGCAGTAAAAGTTCAAGTGGAGAAACAAGCAATGTGAAATCTTTAAACTTTGTAGCTCAACAAGAATTGCCTACTGCGGACTTATCACTAGCGACAGATACAGTTAGTTTTACAGTTTTAAATAATGTTTATGAAGGAATTTATCGTCAAGATAAAGATGACAAATTAGAACCAGCAGGTGCAAGCCAAAAGGCTGAAATTTCAGCAGATGGTTTGACTTACAAAGTTAAATTAAGAGAAGATGCTAAATGGTCAAATGGTGATCCTGTAACGGCTAAAGACTATGTTTACAGCTGGCAAAGAATCGTAAGCCCAGAAACTGCTTCACAATATGCTTACTTATTTGCACCTGTTCAAAATGCCGAAGATATCACAGCAGGTAAAAAGGATAAAAGTGAACTAGGAATTAAAGCAACGGGAGATTATGAATTAGAAATCACGCTTAACCAAGCAACCCCGTACTTTGAAAGATTATTAGCATTTCCATCATTCTTCCCACAAAATCAAGCTGTGGCAGAAAAATTTGGTAAGGATTACACAACAAAAAGTGATAACTCTGTATATAATGGTCCTTTCAAATTAGAAGGTTTTGATGGACCAGGAACAGATACAACTTGGACATATGCTAAAAATGACCAATACTGGGATAAAAATAACGTGAAGATTGATAAGATTGACGTTAACGTTGTAAAAGAATCGTCAACTTCACTAAACTTATTTAACAGTAACCAAGCAGACGACATTGTTTTAACAGGTGAGTTAGCACAACAAAACAGAAATGATTCACAGTTTAAAGCAGTTGCAGACGCAAGAACATCATACTTGGAATATAACCAACGTGATGCTAATTCTAAATTCAAAAATGAAAACTTAAGAAAAGCGATTGGCTATTCAATTGATAGAACAGCGCTAACAAATTCAATTTTAGGTGATGGATCACAACCATCTACTGGTTTAGTACCAAAAGGAACAATGACAAGTCCTGATGGAAAAGACTTCTCAGATGTAGCGAGTGCAGGTGTTTCTTATGATGCAGCTAAAGCAAAAGAACACTGGGAAAAAGCCAAACAAGAATTAGGTATCACCTCACTTGACTTTAGTATTTTAGCTTCAGATGGTGATTCATCTAAAAAAGTTCTTGAATACTTACAAAACACGATTCAATCTAATTTAGATGGTGTGAAAGTTTCACTAAATCCAGTACCATTTTCTGTTCGTTTAGAACGATCAAAAGCTGGTAATTTTGATTTAGTATTAGGCGGATGGGGTGCTGATTACCTTGATGCATCAAGTTTCACTGACTTATTCGTAACAGGAAACTCATATAACCGTGGCCAATGGAGTAACGCTGAGTATGACAATTTAATTAACTCATCAAAAACAACTAATGTTAATGATGCAACTAAGCGTTTCGAAGACTTAGTTAATGCTGATAAATTGTTATCAAATACACAAGGTGTAACACCGCTTTACCAAGGTGTAGAAGCTCACATGGTTAATTCAAGAGTTAAAAATTATGTTTCTCACCCTGCTGGCGCTAAATTTGATTATAAATGGTTAGAAGTAGAATAATAATTAAAATAAAAAGACAAAAACTATGAAAGTAGATTTTGCCTTTTTATTTATAACCTTTTTAAACTAATTTTTAGTAAGTTATAAAGCACCGATAATAGTTAATAAATTAAGGAGATTAATATGAAACTGAAACATATAGCAGTAGCTACAATAATAACTATATCCTTGGTGCTATCAGGATGTTCAACAAGTAGACAGTCTAGTTCCCCGAGTGACAGTAATGTTAAAACTCTTAATTTTGTTGCCCAACAAGAATTACCCACAGCAGATTTATCGTTAGCAACAGATACTGTTAGCTATACAGCCTTGAATAATATTTATGAAGGACTCTACCGTCAGGATAAAGATAATAATTTAATACCTGCAGGTGCAAAAGAAAAAGGCAAGATATCTGAAGATGGATTAACATACAACTTTGATCTTAATGAAAATGCGAAGTGGTCAAATGGTGATCCTGTCACAGCACACGATTATGTTTACAGCTGGAGAAGAACGGTTAATCCACAAACTGCTTCACAATATGCTTATTTATTTGAGTCTATTAAAAATGCTAAAGAAATAAGAGATGGTAAAAAGCAAGTTGAAGATTTAGGAATTGAAGCAACTTCAGATTATCAATTAAAAATAAAACTGGGTTCTCCAGTTCCCTACTTTGAAAGATTATTAACGTTGCCATCATTTTTTCCGCAAAATCAATCAGCAGTTGAAAAATATGGCAAGGATTATGCTTTAAAGAGTGAAACATCGGTCTATAACGGTCCTTTCAAATTAGAAGGATTTTATGGACCTGGAACAGATACTGCATGGTCATATATCAAAAACGACAAATATTTTGATAAAGATAACGTTAAAATAGATAAGATTAATATGAATGTTGTAAAAGACTCTGCAACTGCTTTGAATCTTTTTCAAAATAATCAAGCGGATGATATTGTGTTGACAGGAGAATTAGCACAACAAAATCAGGCTAATCAAGCTTATCAACCATTTCTACAGGCGACTACACAATATTTAAACTTTAACCAGATTGAATCAACCTCGCCGTTTAGAAATGAAAATTTACGCAAAGCAATCTCAACAGCTATTGATCGACAAGCATTAACGGATTCAATCTTAGGTAATGGATCAATACCAGCTACAGGGTTAGTGCCCAAAAACTTAATGAAGTCGCCTACAGGTTTAGATTTTACGGAAGCAGTAGGATACACATACAATCAGTTTGATACCAAAAAAGCACAAGAGTATTTTGCAAAAGCACAAGAGGAGTTAGGAATAGACAAATTTGAATTTAGTATACTTTCTTCTGATACAGACTCGGCAAAGAAAGTTATCGAGTATCTTCAAAATGTTATTGAAAGTACACTGCCAGATGTTAAAGTCAATCTAACACCTGTACCGTTTTCGGTGAGGTTAGAACGCTCTAGAGCTGGTAACTTTGATGTTTCTATGGTTTCTTATGGTGCAGATTATCTTGATGCCTCTACTTTTACTGATTTGTTACAAAATAATAATTCAGGTCGCTGGACTAATGAGACTTATACCGAACTACTTAAATCCGCAGCAACAACCAATGTAACAAATCCGCAGAAACGTTTTGAAGACTTAGTTAATGCTGAAAAGTTAGAGTTAGAAACGCAAGCTGTCGCACCTCTTTACCAGGTTGCAGAAGCGCATATGATTAATCCAAAAATCAAGAATTATGTTGCACATCCTGCTGGTGCCAAATTTGATTACAAATGGCTAGAATTAGAGTAGTAATTTAAAAAGATAATGCAAAAGCATTATCTTTTTTGTTTTTCACTTACTAAATTATAGTTATATTATTGGCGTACTTACTAAAAAAATGTATAATCTAACAGTACTTATTTTTTAGAAGGAGTAATTAACATGCAAAAAAAATGGACAGTACTTGCCTCGCTATTAGCGGTGGGGACAATATTGTCAGGTTGTTCAACTGGCAATAGCAAACAAACTAATAATACAAATGCAAAATCACTTAACTTTGTTGTTCAGCAAGAAATGCCAACAGCAGATCTTTCTTTAGCTAGTGATACTGTTAGTTTTACAGCTTTAAATAATGTTTATGAAGGGTTATATCGTCAAGACAAAAATAACGATTTAGTTCTTGCAGGTGCAAGTGAAAAACCACAAGTATCATCTGATGGCTTAACTTATACATTTAAATTAAGACAAGACGCCAAGTGGTCAAATGGAGATTCGGTGAAAGCACAAGACTATGTTTATGGATGGCAACGAACGGTCAATCCAAAGACGGCTTCTCAATATGCTTATTTGTTTAGTGCTATCGAAAATGGAAAAGAAACAAATGCTGGTTCAAAAGATGTTTCTGAATTGGGAATCAAAGCAGTGGGTGACTATGAACTTGAAATCAAGCTTAGCCAAGCAATTCCTTATTTTGAGAGACTCTTAACATTGCCAACATTTTTCCCTCAAAATCAATCTGTAGTTGAAAAATACGGAAAAGACTACGCAATTAATAGCGATAACGCTGTTTACAATGGCCCATATGTTTTACAAAACTTTTCTGGCCCAGGAACAGATGATACTTGGACATATGCCAAAAACAATCAATACTGGGATAAAAATGTTGTTAACTTAGATAGTATTAACGTTAGCGTTGTAAAAGATTCATCAACCGCATTAAACCTATTTAAGAATAATCAAGCAGATGATGTTGTTTTAACCGGTGAACTAGCCCAACAAAATCGTAGCGATGATGCTTACCAATCAATCTTACAAGCAACAACTCAATATTTAGAGTTTAATCAACGTGATGATAACTCCGTTTTTAAAAACGAAAACTTACGAAAAGCAATTTCATATTCAATTGATCGAAAAGCGTTAACAGACTCAATTTTAGGTAACGGTTCGATTCCTTCGAGTGGATTCGTACCTAAAAATATTATGAAATCACCTGATGGCAAAGATTTTACTGACGCTGTTGGAAACTACTTGAATGAAGACGCTAATCAAGCTAAAGAATACTGGAATAAAGCTAAGCAAGAGTTAGGGATTTCAACATTGAACTTTAGTATTTTGTCTTCAGATACTGATGCTTCGAAGAAAATTGTAGAATATCTACAAAACGCAATTCAAACTAACTTAGACGGTGTTAAAGTGAACTTAACACCCGTTCCTTTTTCTGTCAGACTGGATCGTGCTGCCGCCGGAAACTTTGACTTATTAATGGGATCATATGGTGCCGATTACTTAGATGCTTCGAGTTTTACTGACCTACTTAGATCAGGTATCTCCTATAATAGAGGTCAGTGGAGTAATCAACAATACGATGAACTTGTGAAAGCGGCTGCTACAACTGATGTAAAAGACGAGCAAAAGCGTTTTGACGATTTAGTGAACGCTGAAAAGATTGTGATGTCACAACAAGGTGTGGCACCACTATATCAAGCGGTAGAAGCTCACATGATTAATCCGAAAATCAAAAATTACGCAGCTCATCCAGCTGGCGCTAAATTTGATTACAAATGGTTATCGGTTGAATAAATATATCCTAATATTAAAGATAGATTGAAAAATATTTTTTAATCTATCTTTTTATTTTGTATAGGCTAAGACAACTGTTGTTTAGGTGGTTTACTATCTAGCAAGGTTTTATAATGGATTTATTATTAAAAATTGCTATTGATTTTTTAATTTAAAATCGGGTATAATTTTAAATATATTAATATTTTTTTAAGGAACGAAGGAGCGGTAATTATGAAAAAGAGATGGACAGCGGCTGCGTTTTTAATGGCAGCTAGTTTAGTATTGTCCGGATGTTCAACGGGAAAGGGAACTCAGACATCAGGCTCAGGTAGTACTAAAGACTTGAATGTTGTTGTGCAACAAGAAATGCCAACAGCTGACTTATCTTTAGCAACTGACAATATTAGTTTTACAGCACTAAATAATGTCTATGAAGGGTTATACCGTCAAGACAAAGATAACAACTTAGAACTTGCAGGTGCTGCTGAAAAGCCTCAAGTATCAGCTGATGGCTTAACTTATACATTTAAGTTAAGAGAAAATGCAAAATGGTCTAACGGTGAACCTGTTAAAGCCCAAGACTATGTTTACAGTTGGCAAAGAACAGTAAGTCCTCAGACAGCTTCACAATATGCTTACTTGTTTGCACCAGTTGAAAACGCTGAAGACATTACATCAGGCAAAAAAGCTGCCAGTGAATTGGGAGTTAAGGCAGTTGGCGACTATGAATTACAAATTAAGTTAAATAAAGCAACACCTTACTTTGAAAGACTACTTGCCTTTCCAACATTCTTCCCACAAAGCCAATCAGTAGTTGAAAAATATGGTAAAGATTATGCTGCAACAAGTGAAAATGCAGTTTATAATGGACCATTTACACTAACTGGTTTTTCAGGAGCTGGGACAGATACTGACTGGGTATATAAAAAGAATGAAAATTACTGGGATAACAGCAATGTAAAAATCGAAAACATTAATGTTAGCGTTGTTAAAGAATCATCAACTTCATTAGGACTGTTCAACAGTGGACAAGCAGATGATGTGATTTTAACAGGTGAATTAGCACAACAAAACCGCAATAACCCAGCATTTACTGCGATACCACAAGCATCAACTAACTACTTAGAATTTAACCAACGTACAGAAAGTTCACCATTTAGAAACGAAAACTTGCGTAAAGCTATCTCATATTCAATCGATCGTGATGCTTTAACTAATTCTATTTTAGGTGATGGTTCAATTGCTTCAACAGGACTTGTACCTAAGACAACAATGGCTTCACCAGATGGTAAAGACTTCACAGCTTCTGCAGGTAAACTTGTATCATACGATGCTCAAAAAGCTAAAGAATACTGGAATAAAGCTAAACAAGAACTAGGTATTTCAACATTGAACTTTAGTCTTTTATCTTCAGATACAGATTCATCTAAAAAGTAATTGAATACTTACAAAATGCAATTCAAACAAACTTAGACGGTGTAAAAGTTAATTTAACACCAGTACCATTCTCAGTTCGTTTGGATCGTTCAACAGCTGGTAACTTTGATGTATTATTGAGTGGATGGGGAGCAGATTACCTAGACGCTTCAAGCTTTACTGACTTATTTGTATCAGGAAACTCATACAATAGAGGTCAATACAGTAATACTGAATATGATAACTATGTAAATGCAGCTTCTGGTCAAGATGCAACAGATGCTAACAAACGTTTTGAAGATTTAGTTAATGCAGATAAAGTATTAATGAATACTCAAGGTGTTGCACCACTTTACCAAAAAGCTGAAGCACACATGATTAACTCAAAAGTTAAAAACCTTGTGTCACATCCAGCAGGTGCCCAATTTGATTACAAATGGGTAGAAATTCAAAACTAATTTAAGTACTTTAAATAGTTGAATAAAAAACAGGCTGGGAATTGAATTCTCAGCCTGTTTTAAAAAAGTTAGAAAATCGTATCGATTACCAACAAAATGATACTGATTGCTAGCAAGATGATACCTGGTTGTAAGAAGAAAGCTTTATGTTCTTTTCCAATAGTGGATAGTTTCCATTCGGATTCATAATCGGTTTTTCGTTTCAGGTGAAGTGATTTTTGGAAAAAGTCAAATGATCCTGAAGAAAAAACCCATAAAAATCCACCCACGATGAAGAAGAAAAGACTTATAATAAAAAGTGTATCTGACAAATGTAGCCAGGATAAATTATTTCGCACAATTAATAAAATAAGCGAAAAAACGAGCGCGACAGAACTTATCCATAGAGATGATTTTTTAAGTTTCATAGATAATAAACCTTTCGTTTAGTTAATATGTAGTTAAATTTATCTAAATTCTGTGTATAAGTCAAAGTTTAGGAGGAAAATCATGAGTAGTTTTTGGAAGTATTTCTTTAAACGTTTGTTTTACATGGTTATTACCTTATTAATTATCATCACGATTACATTTTTCTTGATGAAGTTATTGCCGGGTAGTCCATATTCAAACATTGAAAAATTATCACCTGATCAAGTTGCACAATTAAACCGTCAAAACGGGTTAGATAAGCCAGTCATTGTGCAATACTTTAACTATATTGTTAATATGTTCCATTTAGATTTCGGGACATCTTACCAATTTAAGAACCAATCTGTTTCTGGTCTTTTAATGGGTAGAATTGGACCTTCACTACAACTAGGTTTCCAAGCTCTTGTATTCGGAACAGTTATCGGAACTTTATTAGGTGCTGTTTCAGCTATGAAGCAAAATACATGGGTTGATACAGGTGCCACTTTAATTGCAATTTTGGGTCGTTCAATTCCTAACTTTGTGTTTGCGGTTTTACTTCAATTTGTGTTTGCATTACAGCTTCACGTTTTACCAATCGCAAAATGGGAAAGTTTCTCTTACACAATCTTACCAATGATTGCACTTGCGATGTCACCTCTTGCCGATTCAGCTCGTTTTATTAGAACTGAAATGGTTGAAGTGCTTCACAGTGATTACATCGAATTGGCCCGTGCAAAAGGGTTGAGTCGTTGGCAAATTGTTTACAAACACGCGTTGAGAAACAGTTTGATTCCACTACTAACCTTACTTGGACCTTTAGCAATTGCCTTGATGACAGGATCATTAGTTGTTGAAAATATCTTTGCTATTCCTGGTATTGGTGAACAATTTGTTAAGTCAATTACAACAAATGACTATCCAACAATTATGGCAATCACAATTTTATACTCAGCCTTATTGATTTTCATTATTTTAGTTGTCGATATTCTTTACGGAATTGTGGACCCTAGAATTCGTATTGCAGAAGGGAGCAAGGATTAATTATGAGTAAAGCAAAACTAAAACAAATCGAACAAATTCCTGCTTCTGAATTTCAACCTTTAACTAAAAATACAAAAGATGAACGTGAGCAGATTTCTGCACCTTCATTAACTTTCTTACAAGATTCATGGCGTCGTCTTAAAAAGAACAAAGCGGCGATGTTTAGTTTAAGCTTATTGGTGATTATTGTTTTAATTTCGCTAATCACAATTTTCTTTTCACCAAGTGATCCAACAGCACAGAATTTGAAGTATATTAACTTACCACCAAAATTACCAGGAATCGATATCAATGGTTTAAACGGTAAAGCAATGGTTGGTGGCCAATTAGTTGATAAATATGCACAAGCTGGTATTCCAGAAGGTGTACATTATTGGCTAGGAACTGACAGTTTAGGACGAGATCTTTTAAGTCGTTTACTTGTTGGGACTAGAATTTCATTATTAATTGCGTTTGCTGCAGCTGCTTTAGATATTATCTTTGGTGTAACTTACGGATTAATTTCAGGTTTATTAGGTGGCCGTGTAGATAACATTATGCAACGTTTCCTTGAAATTATTTCAGGGATTCCTAACTTAGTTGTTATGATTTTGATGCTTGTTGTTTTAAAACCAGGTGTACTTTCAATTGTAGCAGCTATGGCGATTACTAACTGGGTGCCAATGGCACGTGTGGTTCGTGGACAAACCTTAAAACTAAAAGATCAAGAATTTGTTTTAGCTGCGACATCTTTAGGTGAAAGCCGTTCAAAAATCGCATTTAAGCATATCTTGCCAAACATCTCTAGTGTTATTATTGTTCAAATGATGTTCAGTATTCCATCAGCTATCTTCTTTGAAGCCTTCTTGAGTTTTATCGGATTAGGTATTCAACCACCAAGTGCTTCACTAGGTATGTTGTTAAGTGATGGTTACAAAACATGGCAATATTTGGGTTACCAAATGTGGATTCCAGCTATTGTGTTATCAGTTATCATGATCGGATTTAACCTATTAGCTGACGGATTACGTGATGCCTTAGATCCTAAGATGAAAGAGTGACAAGAATGAAAAAAATGTTAGAAGTTAAAAATTTAGAAATTTCTTTTGATACATTTGCCGGAAAAGTTCAAGCCATTCGTGATGTTAGTTTCGACCTTAAAAAAGGTGAAACACTCGCAATCGTAGGGGAATCCGGAAGTGGTAAATCAGTAACAACAAGAAGTTTAATGAAACTATTAGCAAGCAATGCTAATGTTGAAAACGGTGAAATTTTATTTGATGGTCAAAATATCCTGGAAAAAAGTGAAGGTGAAATGCGTAAACTACGTGGTAGTAAAATTTCAATGATTTTCCAAGATCCAATGACTTCACTAGACCCAACAATGCCAATTGGAAAACAAGTGGCAGAGCCATTGATGATTCACCACCAAGCTTCTAAAAAAGAAGCTTATGCTAAAGCTTTAGAATTACTTGAAATGGTCGGGCTACCTAACGCTAAAGACCGTTTTAAGAACTATCCTCACCAATTTTCTGGTGGACAAAGACAACGTATCGTTATTGCGATTGCCTTAATTTGTAACCCAGAAGTCTTAATTGCCGATGAACCAACAACGGCACTTGATGTGACAATCCAAGCTCAAATTCTTGAATTGTTAAAAGATTTACAGAAAAAAGTGAAAACTTCAATCGTATTCATCACCCATGATTTGGGAGTTGTAGCAAATATTGCTGACCGTGTAGCGGTAATGTATGCAGGTAAAATCGTTGAAATTGGAACAGCAGAAGAAATTTTCTATAATCCAAGACATCCTTATACATGGGGATTACTAGGATCAATGCCGTCAATTGAAGGATCAAGTTCTCGCTTGTATGCAATTCCAGGGACGCCTCCTGACTTATTGACACCACCAAAAGGTGATGCGTTCTACCCACGTAACGAATTTGCCTTGAAGATTGATGCTGAACAACAACCACCTTACTTTGAAGTGTCAAAAACACATAAAGCAGCAACTTGGTTGTTAGCACCTCAAGCACCTGAAGTAACGCCACCAGAAGAAATTCAAAAGCGTTGGCAAAAATTCGAAGAACTAAAACGTGCAAAAGAGGTGAAAGATAATGAATAATAAAGTTTTACTTGATGTTAAAAATTTAAAACAATATTTTAACGTAGGTCGTAAAGACGAAGTTAAAGCGGTTGATGACATTAGCTTTCACATTTATGAAGGAGAAACCTTTGGTTTAGTTGGTGAATCCGGAAGTGGTAAATCGACAACAGGACGTAGTATTATGCGTCTTGAACATCCAACAGCGGGTGATGTTACTTTTGATGGCCAAGATGTATTAGCATTAAAATCAAAAGAAGACATGCGTCGTTTCCGCCGTAATGTGCAAATGATTTTCCAAGATCCTTATGCTTCTTTGAACCCTAGAATGAAAGTTGAAGATATTATAGCTGAAGGGTTAGATATTAACCATTTAGTTAAAAACAAAGAACAACGTGCAAAACGTGTTAATGAGTTGCTTGAAATTGTGGGATTGAATCCAAACCATGCAACAAGATATCCTCACGAATTCTCTGGTGGACAAAGACAACGTATCGGGATTGCACGTGCGCTAGCCGTTGATCCTAAATTTATTGTAGCTGATGAACCGATTTCTGCTCTTGATGTGTCTATTCAAGCGCAAGTTGTAAACCTGTTACAAGATTTGCAAAAAGAACATAAGTTGACTTATCTATTCATCGCTCACGATTTATCAATGGTTAAACATATCAGTGATCGTATTGGTGTTATGCATCATGGAAAATTACTTGAAGTAGCTTCAAGTGATGAAATTTACTACAATGGTGTGCATCCTTATACAGAGAGTTTGCTTTCTGCTATTCCAATGCCAGACCCTGAATATGAACGCTCAAGAAAACGTGTGACTTATCAACCAATTGAAGACGACAAAGAACGTCGTATGCAAGAAATCACACCAGGACATTTTATTTACTGTTCAGATGATGAAGTTGAAATGTATCAAGATAAATTAAACAAAAAAGTAATGGCTTCCCGTTAGGGAACTGTTACTTTTTTTATTTTTGTTTTATGATAGAGATGAATAAAAAGTTAAGGGTGATTAAGAATGGAAAATTTGTTTAAACGACCTCGTAAAATCACTGAAGATATTGATGATCGCAGTGTGACTTGGTTAGAGTTATTTTATGACTTGATTTTTACAGTTGTGTTATTGGACTTGACGGAGGGGTTAGTTCATCATTTTACAATTGGTAATTTTGTGAATACGACTGTTTTATTTTTCTTGTTTTTGTGGAGTTGGAATGAGACTTCAGTGTATTTTGACGACCACGGTAATTTAGGGTTAATTAACACAATTATTATGAATCTTCAAATTATTCTAACAGGAGTTGCAACGCTCTTTATTCCAGAAGCCGTTGAAGGTGATTTTAGTCATATTTTAATTGCATTTATGGCGATTGAGCTTTTAATGATTGTGATTTGGTCGACAGTAAGCTATTTTGACAAAATTCATCGTCAAGTTGCGTTATCTTGCGTCGCACTATACACAGTCGTATTGGTTGTTTTAATAATTGGTTACTTTATTGCGCTGGACTCAGCTAAATGGTTGGTTATCATTGGATTACTAATGAACTACTTTGGGTTGCTACTTGTTTCACCTGTCATGAAAAGAGAGTACGAAGTCAATCAGATGGATTATGCGATAAAAGATTCCTTAATTGAACGCTACGGACTAATCATGATGATTACGTTAGGAGAGGTTATTGCAGGGTTTTATACGAGTCTTAAATATCCGCTTCATACCGACAAAATAGTAGGATTTATCTTAAGTGTTATTTTGATTGCGTCAGCTGCGGGGATTTTTTATCGTATTTTAGGTGATATTGAAATTAATGTAAAATCAGCTGCTAAAATGCTGGCAATGAGAATGTTATTTTTGTTAGACATTTACTTGATTATGACGAGTGGAATTGCGCTACACTTGATTCTTGAAGGTCACGATTCAATCGGGGTCAGATTATTATTCGTGTTGACTTTATTTGCTAGCATGACCATGATTTGGATTATTCGTGCAATTGCGATGTTACCTAAGAATAGACATAAGGCTTATATTTATTTAGCTATTGAAATTATTGCGTATTTAATATTAATCATGATGCCAAAACTCCTATTGCTACTGGGTGTTGACGTTTTATTAGCCTTTCATTTAATGCACTATATTAAGACAAGAGAAGAGGCCTAATATAGGATAATAACTTTTTGATAGTTAGTTGTTGACATTTGTTTAAAACCTGTTAACATAAGGGATAATATTTCGCTACTAGCCTTTCGTACTTTTATATTTTTGAAGGGAGTACTAGTAATATGTTACAACACAAAATTCAACTTAATACATTAACACAGGTTTTCACAGTTAGTGACGCTAAAGGCAACCATGCCGACGGTGCTACAATTGAAGAAGCCGTAGAAAAGTTAAATCACACACTTAGTGCTTAAGAAGATGATCAACCAGAAGTTGGGGGGTCATCTTTTTTTATTTAAAAAATTATAAAGACTGTCGGCACTAGATTAAAAATAACGTAAAATAGAATTATCTTACTTCTGATAGGAGAATTATATGGATTGGTTTTTACGCGTAATTAAGGGGATGCTAATTGGTTCTGGTTTTATCCTGCCCGGGATTAGTGGCGGAACATTAGCTGTCGTATTTGGCGTTTATGAACGTGTTATTTCATTTTTAGCCAATATTAAGAAAGATTTTAAGCAAAACGTTTTGTTTTTTATCCCACTAGGAATTGGTGGTATTTTAGGGATAATCGTATTTTCACTGTTAATGAGTGTGGCACTAGCCAAATATGAATATCAAATGCTATGGGTATTCATAGGGGCTATTGTGGGCACATTACCGACTTTATTTCGACAATCAACAGAACAAACTGAACGTACAACAGCAGATACTATCATCTTAATCACAACTGCGATTATAATGACGGTGTTCTTAATTTTTGGACAGGGATTATTTGGTCACATCCCGCAAAATTTCTTCACTTGGATTTTGTCAGGCTTTTTGATTGGACTAGGTGTAATCATCCCAGGCCTAAGTCCGTCTAACTTTTTGATTTATATGGGGATGTATCAACCAATGACAGATGGATTGAAGACTTTTGATTTAGGAGTTGTGATTCCTTTAGCCATTGGGGGGATTTTGAGCCTTGTGACATTATCTAAATTAGTTAATTTAATTCTTCAAAATTATCACTCAAAATTATTCAACTTTATAATTGGTGTCGTTATTGCGTCAACTGTTGTTATCATTCCACTTAATGTGACATATGATTTTGTAACAATTATCAGTTGTGCAGCTTTATTCCTAGTTGGAATTGGGATTGCTTATTTAATGACAAAATTAGACCAAAAAGAAAAAACTTAGGTTAATAACCTAAGCTTTTTTTAATAAGGATTAAACAGTTGGTTTATCTTTATCTGTATAAACAAAGAAAGTGATAATAAAACTGAAGATGAAAGCAACAGCACAAGCTGCAATAGCCGCAAATAGTCCTGTTAAGTTACCATCACTTGGAATATAAGTTAAGAAAGTAAAGAATCCAAGCACACCAACAGTATAAACAAGTGTATTAAATAGTCCCATAATTAAACCACCAATACCGGCACCAATCATGCTGATAACAAACGGTTTCTTGGTTGGGATTGTAACCCCAAACATAGAAGGCTCTGAAATACCAAACACACCTGTAATAAAGGCTGATAAACTAAGTGCCTTGAATTTTTTGTCTTTTGTTTTAAGCATAACACCTAAAACAGCACCAATTTGTGCGTAAAGCGCAGCAAAAGTTAAAGCCATAATAGGATCTTGTCCGACTGTTGCAATGTTGATAAAGGCAATTGGAATAATTCCCCAGTGAAGTCCTAAAACAACTAGTGGTTGCCAAAGCACACCCAGTACTAAACCAGCGATAGCAGGATTTAATTGAACAAGTGTTTGAATAATCCAGCCCATTCCTTGAGAAAGCCAAGTAGTTAAGGGTCCAATGATTAAGAAGATAAGTGGAATTGTAATAATCAATGTGCAAAATGGCACAATGAAGTTTTGAATGATTTCTGGAATCCATTTTGTGAAGAATTTTTCAAGTTTTGAAGCTAATAACACGCCGACAATAACTGGGATAACCGAACTGGTGTAGTTAACCATGATTAATGGAATCCCAAAGAATGTATCAAAAACGTGTGTTTGAAGTGGGGTATTAGCAAACAGTGTAAATAAAGGCGTAGCAGATTCTGGGCTAGCCATTTGAACAATGCTAGGATAGGTTAAAGTCGCACCAATGGTAATTCCCAGTAGTGGAGAAGTCTTAAATCGTTTTGAAGCACTGTACCCTAAAACAATAGGTAAGAAGTAGAAGAAGCCATCTGAAATGGCGTACAATACTTGGTAAGTACCACTATGACTGTCCATTAGTTTTAAAGCAGATAATGCCGACATCAATCCTTTTAGCATCCCTGTTGCAGCTAAGAATCCTAAGATAGGCATGAAGATACCTGATAAAGTATCAAGTAAGCGATTGAATAAGTTTTGCTTACCTTGTGTATCATCAGGTGTATCGAGTAATTCATAATACAGATTAGTTGCTTCTTTATCTGTCTTTAAAGAAACATGATTTTTTTCAATCACTACTGACGTCACATGGGGTAATTTTTCAAGTTTTTCAGCTTCAGGGACGCTTTCTAAATCGAAAAATAAAGAATCTTTTCGATGCCCTAAAGCCATTAATTTGTCCTTACCACCAATTAGCGCAAATAGTTCTTGGCTTAGTGTGTTCATTTGAGCACTCCTTTTTATAAAGTTTAAATTTTCCTTAAGTAAAGTTTAACGTATATCAGGGGTATTTTGCCAATAAAAAAAAGATGTGGTATAGTGTTACTTACAAAAAAGAAGTAAAAGGAGAACACAAAATGAAAGTATTTGTAGCTGGCGCAAACGGCCGTGTAGGTCGTCATGTTGTTAATAAATTAATCCAAAAGGACGATGATGTGTTGGCGGGTGTCAGAGACCCTAAAACACAATCGATTTTGCGACATGATCACGTTGCTTATGTGCCGTTTAATCTACACCAAGATATCGATCAAATGGTGGATGCCTTTTCAAATTGTGACGCGATTATTTTTGCAGCGGGTTCAGCTGGTAAAGATTTAGCAAAAGTCGATTTAGATGGTGCAGTTAAGACCATGAAAGCGGCTAAAAAAGCTGAGATTAAGCGTTATATTATGGTTAGTGCGGTCAATGCAGACCATCCTGAAACTTGGCCAGGAAAATCACTACATGATTACTATGTTGCCAAGCATTACGCTGATGAATGGTTAAGAGGAACAGACTTGAACTATGTTATTGTTCAGCCTGTCACACTAAGTGACAGACCAGCAACTGGTGAAATCGAGTCAAATTATACCGAACTATCAGATGAAATTAGCCGTGAAGATGTAGCAGAGTTTTTAGCACAAGTGGTTAGAAAACCAGGTGTTAATCGTCTGACAGTTGATATTTCAAATGGTGATGAAGCCATTCATGAAGTTATTTCAGATTTATAGTTTTATAGGAGGTTTTTAATATGAAAATTTTTGTAGTAGGTGCAAATGGTCGTGTAGGTCGTCATGTTGTTCAAAAATTAGCTCAAAAGCAAGATGAAGTGATTGCAGGTGTTCGTGACCCTAAAACACAGTCATTAGTTGAAGCTGACAATGTCAATTATGTGGAATTTAACTTACATCAAGATGCTGCCCAAATGGCTGAAGCTTTCAAGGGAAGTGAAGCGATTATCTTTGCGGCAGGATCTGCAGGTAAAGATGTCTTGAAAGTTGACCTAGATGGCGCAGTGAAAACGATGACAGCTGCTAAAGAAGCTGGCATTAAGCGTTATATTATGGTGAGTGCGGTTAACGCAGACCGTCCTGAAACATTCCCTGGTCAAGCACTACACGATTACTATATTTCAAAGCACTATGCTGATGAATGGTTGAGACAAACAGACTTAGACTATGTGATTGCGCAACCAACAGCCTTGACAGATACCCCTTCAGATGGTCTGATTAATGTAGGTCGCAAAGGGATGCAATCTGAAATTAGTCGTGAAAGTGTCGCAGAATTTTTAGCTGAAGTTGTTAGAAATAATGCGATTAACCATCAAACAATTGACTTGTCTGATGGTGAAACACCAATTTCACAAGCCATTGCTGACCTATAATTAACAAGATAAGAGGTTATTTTGCCGTGAGTAATATGCAAGCAATAGGTGTTAAAGAGTCATTACCCATCACAAATCCAGAAAGTTTAGTCGCTTTTGAAACTGAGGTTCCGCATCCAAGCGAAGATGAGCTATTAGTTCAAATTAAAGCGTTCTCAGTTAATCCAATTGATACTAAAATTCGTATGGGGCTTCGACAAGCCATTAAACGCCCACGTATTTTAGGTTTTGATGGTGTTGGAGAAGTTGTTGAGGTCGGTAAAGCTGTCAGTGATTATCAAGTCGGTGATCAAATTTATTACCTTAATTCAAAGATTAAGCCGGGTAGCAATGCTCAGTTCCAAGTAGTAAATCCTAAAATGGCAGCTCATGTGCCACAATCTGTTTCACCTAGTGAAGCTGCTGCTTTGCCGTTGGTGAGCTTGACTGCTTATGAAGCGTTGTTTGAACGACTAGCAATTCCAATGAATTCAAAAACCAAGCAATCTATTTTGATTTTGAATGGTGCAGGTGGTGTTGGTTCAATGGCAATCCAATTAGCTAAAATCGCTGGGTTGAATGTTGTCGCAAGTGCTTCAAGAGGCGAAACCAGACAATGGGTTGAATCAATGGGGGCTGATGCGGTTATTAATCATCACCACAATTTAGTAGATGAATGTGAACTACTAGGACCTGCAGCTTATGAGTTTGATTATGTTTTAGATCTACATGGGTTAGACAGTCACTTTGATGAAGTTATTGAGTTACTGGCGCCTAACGGTCGTCTTTGTACCGTAGGCGATGGTCAGTTAACCGTTGATAGCGAAGACTTTAAAACAAAAAGTTTAAGTTTAAGTTTTGAATCTGTTTTTACAAAATCATTTTATAAAACTCAAGATTTAAATTCACAACATCAAGCACTGCAACAAATTGCACAATGGATAGACGACAAAAAATTAAAGTCACCACTAACCCAAACTTTAACTGGGTTAACGGTTGAAAACATTCAACAAGCGCATGCTGTTTTGGAAACCCATCAAATGATTGGAAAATTAGTAATTGAAATTTAAAACACGTTTAAAACGTGTTTTTTTCATGTGTTCCACTAAAGTTAACATGAAAAAAACATGAAAAAACTGTCTAGATTTAAAAAGTATAAACCTTGTTAAATCAACGATTTATTGAGTTGTTAAAAAGACTTTAGTAACAAAAAATCAAAAGTTGTTGACGATATTATGTTAATCACGTTATATTTTTAAAGTCAAAAAACTTTTAATGATTTTCAAGGAGGGAATTATGCTATCTATCAGACAAGCCACTATGGCAGATTTACCAACCGTTATGAATTTAATCAATTCTGCAATCAAGGTACTTGCCGAGAGGCAGATTCCTCAATGGCACGATGGGAAGTATCCACTAACTAGTGATTTTGAAAACGATATTAATCACGGTGAAGGTTATGTCCTAGTCGATGAGGACCTAGACTCAAAAATTATAGGATATGCAGCACTAAGCTCATGTCCAGATAAAGTTTACGAAGAAGGTTCAGAAGTTAACTTCAATAACCATGTCGAATCAAACTATATGATTGTGCATCGCGTTGTTGTTGATTCTTCTGTTAAAGGAAGACGAATTGGATTGAGATTTTTAGAAATGTTACAATCTCAAGCTAACGAATTAGAGTACCACGATTTAAGAATCGATACTCATCCAAAAAATATTGCAATGAGAAAGACAATCATGCGTGCGGGATATGAAGAAGTGGGCATGATTTACCTTCCAGAAGTTGCCGATAATGAACGTGTAGCTTACCAATTATTAACAAGAGTGAGAATATAATTAAAAAAAGGTTGACTTTATAGCTGAGACAAGTTTTAATATAGACTATAGTTACAAATAATAAGTAAGTCAGTTATGAAGGGAGAAATATAGTTATGACAATGTGCTGTTGTTCAATGCCAATGTGTAAAATGCAAATCAAAGAACAAATTCAAACAACTTGTCGTGGCTAGAACTCCCTATCTTTAATTTTTTTATTATCTAAAAAAGGACAGGTATAGCCTGTCCTTTTTATTTAGGGGTTTTTAGTTGCACGCAACTTATTTTTTAAAGGAGAAACTATCATGAATAAAAGAAATAGTATTATCGGGATAATTATTGCAGTCGTCGTGGTCATTGCGGTTTTTGTAGGTGTCAATTCAGCAAAAGGTTCTGATCAAACCAATACGGCTAGCGATTCAAATCAAAAAGTGATCACAGTTGGAACTGAAGGGACTTATGCACCCTTTTCATACTTTAACGAAAAAAATGAATTAGTCGGGTTTGATGTTGATGTTGCTAAAGCAGTTTTTTCAAAATTGGGGTATCAAGTTAAATTTGAAGATGCACCTTGGGATTCAATGATTGCTTCTTTTAACGCTAAGAAAACAGATGTGGTCTTTAACCAAGTTGGGATCACACCAGAACGTCAAAAGAACTTTTTATTCACAACACCATATTCCTATTCTAGAGCCGCATTAATTGTAGCTAAGGATAATAACGAGATTAAAGACTTTGATGATTTAAAGGGTAAGAAAAGTGCACAGTCACTAACATCAAATTATGGTGCTAGAGCTGAAAGCTATGGTGCAACGTTAGTTAGTACTGATGGGTTCAGTAAAGCTGCTGATTTAGTTTCCCAAGGACGTGCAGATGCGACCTTGAATAGTGACGTTTCATTTTATGATTACTTAAAACAAAATCCAAACGCTAATATCAAAATCGTTAACCAAGTTAAAGATGCGACACCATCAGCTGCAATGTTCCAAAAAGGTAATGAAGATTTAGTTAAACAAGTTGATGAAGTTTTAGCTCAACTTAAACAAGATGGAACATTGAAGTCGATTTCGGAAAAATACTTTAACAAAGATATTACACAAGAGTAGAAGAGGGCTAGCATGGATTTAATGACAATTATTGATATGGTCAAACAAGCACTAGGGCCTATTTTTATAGCAGGACTGCAAGTGACGATTCCGCTAACTATTGTGTCATTTATCTTGGCATTAATTATTGCAGGGATTACAGCCATCGCAAGAATTTCAAATAGTCGTTTATTACGATTTGTTTTTGCAACGTATGTTTGGATTTTCAGGGGAACGCCATTAATTGTCCAATTATTCATTGCGTATTTTGGATTAGCTAGTCTAGGATTAACGCTTGATGCGTGGACAGCTGCAGTACTGACATTTGGTTTGAATAGCGGTGCTTATGCTTCTGAAGCAATTAGAGCTGCCATCTTATCAATCTCAAATGGTCAATGGGATGCCGCAAGATCACTAGGGATGTCACGTTTGAAAATTTTACAACGCGTGATTGCGCCTCAAGCTTTCAGAATCGCCTTGCCACCTTTATTTAATGAATTAATCAGCCTAGTTAAAGGAACATCACTAGCTGCAAGTATTACTTTGGTCGAAATGTTCTTGGTTTCTCAACGTGTCGCAGCTAGAACTTACCAACCACTTATTATGTATATTGTTGTTGCTTTCTTCTATTTAATGATTTCTACAATTTTAGTAGGTATTCAAAGCTACTTAGAAAAAAGAACATCAAAACATGTAGGAGGCAATACACATGCTTAGTTTAAAAAACATAAATGTTTCATTTGATCAGCAACCGGTTTTGAAAGATTTTTCAGTTGACTTCAATCAAAATCAAACAACGGTTATAGTTGGTCCATCTGGATCAGGAAAGTCAACGTTACTGCGAACAATTAATTTGCTGAACTATCCAGCAAGTGGCACGTTGAGTTTAAATGAAAATAGCTTTACATTTCCCAAGCAATACCCTGCAAAAGAAGTTAGTCGCTATCGTCAAAATTTTGGTATGGTTTTTCAAAACTTTGAATTATTTCCACACTTATCAGCTTTAGGTAATGTGATTGAAGGGCCTACACAAGTTTTAAAACAATCTAAAGCAGATGCGACTCAAAAAGCCACTGATTTGCTTAACCAAGTGGGACTTGCTCAAAAAACAGATGCTTACCCTAATGAATTATCAGGTGGACAACAGCAACGTGTAGCAATTGCCCGTGCTTTAGCAATGGAACCCGAATTTATTTTATACGATGAGCCTACGAGTGCACTTGATCCGGAATTAGAAGGTGAAGTGCTGAAGGTAATTAAGGATTTAGCCAAAAAACGCAATTCCCAAATCGTTGTTACTCATAACTTGAATTTTGCTGAAGAAATTGCGGACCACATCTTATTTTTAGAAGAAGGCCGTGTGAACTATTATGGTTCAGCTCAGGGATTCTTCAATAGTGAGAACGACCGAATCAAAAATTTCACTAAAAAAATGATGTCTTAACAAAATCTTTAAAAAAACACACGACAAAGTGTGTTTTTTTGTTGCATTTTTTTAAAAACTCTTATAAGCTATATAGGTCTGTTTAAATTATTTTTTTAGAGGAGTTTATACGTAAATGGAATATTCGCTTTGGACGCAAGTTATTGCTGAAGTTATTGGAACAGCTTTTATGGTTGCCTTAGGTAACGGTGCTGTTGCAAACGTTGAATTAAAAGGAACTAATGGCCACAAAGGTTCATGGTTTTTAATTGCCTGGGGATTTGGTATCGGTGTGATGATCCCTGCTTTAATGTTTAAATCTGTTTCTGGAGCTATTGTTAACCCAGCGATGGTTATTGGAGAACTTATTTATGGAAGTACACCACTTAACAAAGCTCTATGGTTTATTGCAGCTCAATTTGTCGGTGCAATTATTGGACAACTTGTGGTGGTTTTAATGTACTTACCATACTTAAGAAAAACAACTAATGCCGACGCTATCTACGGTATTTTCTCAACACGTGAAAAAACTGAAAGTAAATTAAGTGGTTTTATCAACGAATTTGTTGGTAGTTTTGTTCTATTTTTTGCAGCACTAACAATGTTTAACCATGCAAAAGTGAACCAATCAAATATTGCTTTTGTAGCTGTAGGATTAGGATTTTTAGTAGCAGCTTTAGTAACGTCACTTGGTGGAGCAACAGGTCCTGGATTAAACCCAGCTCGTGACCTTGGTCCACGTATTCTACACGCAATCCTACCTTTGAAAAATAAAGGAACATCTCGTTGGGAATATGCTTGGGTGCCAGTAGTTGCCCCAATCCTAGCTGCTATTGCAGCAGTTTACCTATTCCATTTTATTTTTTAATTAATTAAAAATTAGTAATAAGTCCCTCTTGCTGAGTACTTATAAGATAGCAACATGTTATCCTTATACTTGGTAAGGGGGATTTTTATGTCTGCAAAAACATCAAGAAGACTAATTAATATTGGGACTATCCTTTCTATTATTATTTTTATGGGACTCGGATGGTACTGGTATTCTCTTGGGATTTTTAACTCTCAAGAAGCTATGCAAGCTTATTTATCGGACAAACAAGTTACGGGTCCGTTTATTTTTATCTTAATTCAAATTATTCAAGTTGTGTTTCCTGTTATCCCTGGGGGGATAACACTAGTTGTAGGTGTTGTATTCTTTGGCCCATTTTGGGGATTTTGGTATAACTATATTGGGATTGGAATTGGTTCTGTTATCAACTTCTTTTTAGCCCGTTATTATGGTAAGGAATTTATCTTGAAGATAGTTTCTGAAAAAACGTATAATAAATATATAGGAAAAGTTAAGAGTCAAAAGGCTTTTGATTGGTTCTTTGCTTTGGCCATTTTGTTCCCGGTGGCACCAGATGATCTGCTCTGTTTGATTGCTGGGTTAACTAAAATGTCATTCAAAAAGTTTTTGATGGTTATTATTTTCTTGAAGCCATGGACTATTTTGGTTTATAGTTTGGCACTAGACCAAGTGATTAAGTGGATTATGCAACTGTTTGGAGGCTAGAAATCGCGTGATTTTAGAAACAAAACAAACAATTTTAAGAGGATTTGAACTAGAAGATAGCGATGTCTTGTATGAGTGGGGGCAAAACCCTATCTACAAAAAAAGAGCAGGATATCCGGAAGTTAAAACCAGACAAGATGCTGTTAACTTGTGTAAAACTTATAGAAAGAGTTCACTCACGTTTGCTATAGAATCCAAACAAACGCACGAGGTAATTGGCGTTTTTGAAGTGAATGAGCGAGGCGTTGAGGAAACATCTGGCTTAGATAGAACGAAAGAAGTCGGCTTTTTAGTTGATCAGCGTTATTGGGGTCAAGGTATCATGACTGAAGTTCTGTCTCGAATGCTCAACTACCTATTCAAAGAACTCAACCAACTCGAAGTATGGGCAGCTTGTTACATCGAAAATGAAGCTTGTCAGCATTTACTTGAAAAAGTCGGGTTTAATTATATGTATCAACTTGATTATGCACAGTTAAGCTCATTTATAAGTGATTTGTTTGAGTCGGTGGAGAATTACTATCGCTTAACACAATCAGAGTTTTTGGGTTTGGTAGATAATAGTTGAATTTGATTTTCTTTTTTAATATAATAAGATTAACAAATGATTAAAACACGTCGAAATTTTTAGACCGAGTACAGAGAGTTTACAAGTTGCTGAAAGTAAATGGTGTCTTTTTCCGATTTCGTAAGGTGGATGGGTAATGCCATACGCAAGACAGCGTTATTGTCACTAATGAGTGTAGCTTTTAGCTAAATTTGGGTGGCACCGCGAATTGACCGATTCGTCCCTTTGATGGACGCGGTCTTTTTTTATACAAAAAATTAGGAGTTGTTGAAGATGTTAGATATTAAAAGAATTCGTCAAAACCCTGAATGGGCTAAAGAACGTTTAGGTACACGTGGTATTAAGGCAGAACAAATTGATCACTTACTACAATTAGATGAAAACCGTCGTCAAATGATTGTAAAAAGTGAAGAATTGAAAAAACAAAGAAACCAAGTATCTGAACAAATTGCACAAAAGAAACGTCAAAAAGAAGATGCAACGCAAGAAATTGCTGATATGAAACAAGTTGGACAAGAAATCAAAGCATTGGATGAACAACTTAACCAATTATCAGAAGAAACAACCGATATCTTATTACGCTTGCCTAACTTCCCAGAAGAATCTGTTCCAGTTGGTGAAAGTGAAGATGATAATGTTGAACTACGTAAGTGGCACGAACCAACAGAATTCAACTATGAACCTAAAGCACATTATGAATTAGGTGAAGACTTAGGTATTTTAGATTTTGAACGTGGTGCAAAAGTTGCAGAAAGTCGTTTCCTATATTACAAAGGATTAGGTGCTAGACTTGAAAGAGCTATTTACAACTTCTTCTTAGATGAACATGCAAAAGAAGGTTATGAAGAAGTAATTCCACCATACTTGGCAAACAACGAAGCAATGACAGGGACAGGACAATTCCCTAAATTTACTGAAGATGTTTATACTATTATAGATGGGGAACGTCCACTAACACTAATTCCAACTGCAGAAGTGCCTCTAGTTAACTACTACTCACACGAAATTTTGAGTGATGACCAATTACCAACATACTTTACAGCCCTAACACCAGCATTTAGATCAGAAGCAGGAAGTGCTGGACGTGATACACGTGGTTTAATTCGCTTGCATCAGTTTAATAAGGTAGAAATGGTTAAATTTGCTAAGCCTGAAGAGTCATGGAATGAACTTGAAAAGCTAACTAAAGATGCTGAAAGTCTATTACAAAAACTTGAATTACCTTATCATGTTGTTGCACTATCAACAGGGGATGCAAGTTTCACTTCAGCTAAGACTTACGACTTAGAAGTATGGATGCCTGCACAAAACACTTATCGTGAAATTTCAAGTTGTTCAAATTGTACTGACTTCCAAGCACGCCGTGCACAAATTCGCTACCGTGATGAAGAAGGTAAGATTCAATATGTTCACACCTTGAATGGATCAGGGCTAGCTGTAGGTCGTACTGTTGCAGCTATTTTAGAAAACTATCAAAATGAAGATGGTAGTATCACCGTTCCTAAGGTGTTAGTTCCTTATATGAATGGTGTAGAAGTTATTAAATAATGTAAAAGAAGCCTACGGGCTTCTTTTTTTATGGAAATATAAGAAATGTGTTGACTTGGTATAACTAACGTGCTAATATAGTTTTTGTCGTTAAATAACGGCGCAACACAAAATAAAGAAATCAAAAAGATTTCAAAAAAGTGTTGCAACAAAACTTAATAAATGCTAATATAGTCTTTGTCGTTGAAAAGCGACAGCTAAGCAGCTCAAACGAAATTAAAAAGATTTCAAAAAAGAGTTGCAAAGCAAAAGAAAACATGGTATATTAATTAAGTCGTCAAGTTGAACAAACAAATTATTCTTTCATAAGAAAAAAATAATTTAAAAAAACTTCTTGACACTGGTTATCAGCTTTGATATAATAAAGAAGTTGTTAAACAAAGTAGACCTTTGAAAACTGAACAAAGTTTCGCATAAATGTGTGGGGGTAATTAACCCCAAGCAATGAGCGAAGTCAATTCGCTAGTAAGTTTTAAAAAGAGCAAGTCAAACAATCTAAAATGAGAGTTTGATCCTGGCTCAGGACGAACGCTGGCGGCGTGCCTAATACATGCAAGTCGAACGAGTTTGCTCTTATGATGGTAGTGCTTGCACTACTTGACTAAGAATCCAAACGAGTGGCGGACGGGTGAGTAACACGTGGGTAACCTACCCTAAAGCGGGGGATAACATTTGGAAACAGATGCTAATACCGCATAACAATAAGAATCGAATGTTTCTTATTTAAAAGATGGTTTCGGCTATCACTTTAGGATGGACCTGCGGCGTATTAGCTAGTTGGTAAGGTAATGGCTTACCAAGGCGATGATACGTAGCCGACCTGAGAGGGTGATCGGCCACATTGGGACTGAGACACGGCCCAAACTCCTACGGGAGGCAGCAGTAGGGAATCTTCCACAATGGACGAAAGTCTGATGGAGCAACGCCGCGTGAGTGAAGAAGGGTTTCGGCTCGTAAAACTCTGTTGTTAGAGAAGAAAGATAATAAGAGTAACTGTTTATTATTTGACGGTAACTAACCAGAAAGCCACGGCTAACTACGTGCCAGCAGCCGCGGTAATACGTAGGTGGCAAGCGTTGTCCGGATTTATTGGGCGTAAAGCGAGCGCAGGCGGCTAATTAAGTCTGATGTGAAAGCCTTCGGCTTAACCGGAGAAGTGCATTAGAAACTGATTAGCTTGAGTGCAGAAGAGGAGAGTGGAACTCCATGTGTAGCGGTGAAATGCGTAGATATATGGAAGAACACCAGTGGCGAAGGCGACTCTCTGGTCTGTAACTGACGCTGAGGCTCGAAAGCGTGGGTAGCAAACAGGATTAGATACCCTGGTAGTCCACGCCGTAAACGATGAGTGCTAAGTGTTGGAGGGTTTCCGCCCTTCAGTGCTGCAGCTAACGCATTAAGCACTCCGCCTGGGGAGTACGACCGCAAGGTTGAAACTCAAAGGAATTGACGGGGGCCCGCACAAGCGGTGGAGCATGTGGTTTAATTCGATGCAACGCGAAGAACCTTACCAGGTCTTGACATCTTTTGACCACCTAAGAGATTAGGTTTTCCCTTCGGGGACAAAATGACAGGTGGTGCATGGTTGTCGTCAGCTCGTGTCGTGAGATGTTGGGTTAAGTCCCGCAACGAGCGCAACCCTTATTACTAGTTGCCAGCATTAAGTTGGGCACTCTAGTGAGACTGCCGGTGACAAACCGGAGGAAGGTGGGGATGACGTCAAATCATCATGCCCCTTATGACCTGGGCTACACACGTGCTACAATGGATGGTACAACGAGCAGCGATACCGCGAGGTTTAGCTAATCTCCTAAAACCATCCTCAGTTCGGATTGCAGGCTGCAACTCGCCTGCATGAAGCTGGAATCGCTAGTAATCGCAGATCAGCATGCTGCGGTGAATACGTTCCCGGGCCTTGTACACACCGCCCGTCACACCATGAGAGTTTGTAACACCCGAAGCCGGTGAGGTAACCTTTTGGAGCCAACCGTCTAAGGTGGGACAAATGATTAGGGTGAAGTCGTAACAAGGTAGCCGTAGGAGAACCTGCGGCTGGATCACCTCCTTTCTAAGGATATACGGAAACACACATTTGAAACTTTGTTTAGTTTTGAGAGGTTTACTCTCAATCGTTGAACATTGAAAACTGAATATGATTTAAGAACCAAAAGCCGAGGTTATCGAAAAGATAATCAAACACCGCGTTTTTAAGAGTAAATTAAAGAGAAATCACAGGTTAAGTGATAAAGGGCGCATGGTGGATGCCTTGGCACTAGGAGCCGATGAAGGACGGGACAAACACCGAAATGCTTTGGGGAGTTGTAAGTAAGCTTTGATCCAGAGATATCCGAATGGGGGAACCCACTAAGAGTAATCTTAGTATCTGTATGTGAATACATAGCATGCAGGAGGAAGACGCGGGGAACTGAAACATCTCAGTACCTGCAGGAAGAGAAAGAAAAATCGATTTCCTGAGTAGCGGCGAGCGAAACGGAAAGAGCCCAAACCAAGAAGCTTGCTTCTTGGGGTTGTAGGACTACAATAACGGACTTAAATAAGATAGAAGAATGAGTTGGGAAGCTCAGCCAAAGAAGGTGACAGCCCTGTATTTGAAATCTTGTTTATACCAAAGTAGTATCCTGAGTACGGCTGGACACGAGAAATCCAGTCGGAATCCGGGAGGACCATCTCCCAAGGCTAAATACTCCCTAGTGACCGATAGCGAACCAGTACCGTGAGGGAAAGGTGAAAAGCACCCCGGGAGGGGAGTGAAATAGATCCTGAAACCATGTGCCTACAAGTAGTCAAAGCCCGTTAATGGGTGATGGCGTGCCTTTTGTAGAATGAACCGGCGAGTTACGTTATGATGCAAGGTTAAGTTGAAGAGACGGAGCCGAAGCGAAAGCGAGTCTGAATAGGGCGAATAAGTATCATGATGTAGACCCGAAACCAAGTGACCTATCCATGTCCAGGTTGAAGATGCAGTAAAATGCATTGGAGGACCGAACCCACGTACGTTGAAAAGTGCGGGGATGAGGTGTGGATAGCGGTGAAATTCCAAACGAACTTGGAGATAGCTGGTTCTCTCCGAAATAGCTTTAGGGCTAGCCTTGGAGTAAAGGATCGTGGAGGTAGAGCACTGTTTGGACTAGGGGCCCGTCAAGGGTTACTGAATTCAGATAAACTCCGAATGCCATTGATCTATATCCAGGAGTCAGACTATGAGTGATAAGATCCGTAGTCGAAAGGGAAACAGCCCAGATCACCAGTTAAGGTCCCAAAATTTATGCTAAGTGGAAAAGGATGTGGCATTGCGTAGACAACTAGGATGTTGGCTTAGAAGCAGCCATTCATTTAAAGAGTGCGTAATAGCTCACTAGTCGAGTGACGCTGCGCCGAAAATGTACCGGGGCTAAGCATAATACCGAAACTGTGGATGTGTTATTTATAACACGTGGTAGGAGAGCGTTCTAAGGGCGAAGAAGGTAGATCGTAAGGACTGCTGGAGCGCTTAGAAGTGAGAATGCCGGTATGAGTAGCGAAAGATAGGTGAGAATCCTATCCGCCGAAAGACTAAGGTTTCCTGGGGAAGGCTCGTCCTCCCAGGGTTAGTCGGGACCTAAGATGAGGCCGAAAGGCGTAATCGATGGAAAACAGGTTGATATTCCTGTACTATGATGCATTGTTTGAACAATGGAGGGACGCAGCAGGCTAAACGAATGTGCGAATGGAAGAGCACGTCCAAGCAACAAGTTTTATTATGAGTCAAATGCTTATAATTATACGGATGAGTTGTGATGGGGAGCGAAATTATAGTAGCGAAGTCGTTGATGTCACACTGCCGAGAAAAGCTTCTAGTTAGATGTATTGTACCCGTACCGCAAACCGACACAGGTAGTCGAGGAGAGAATCCTAAGGTGAGCGAGCGAACTCTCGTTAAGGAACTCGGCAAAATGACCCCGTAACTTCGGGAGAAGGGGTGCTGATTTTAAATCAGCCGCAGTGAATAGGCCCAAACAACTGTTTATCAAAAACACAGGTCTCTGCTAAATCGAAAGATGACGTATAGGGGCTGACGCCTGCCCGGTGCTGGAAGGTTAAGAGGAGAGCTTAGCGTAAGCGAAGGTTTGAATTGAAGCCCCAGTAAACGGCGGCCGTAACTATAACGGTCCTAAGGTAGCGAAATTCCTTGTCGGGTAAGTTCCGACCCGCACGAAAGGCGCAATGATTTGGGCACTGTCTCAACGAGAGACTCGGTGAAATTATATTACCAGTGAAGATGCTGGTTACCCGCGACAGGACGGAAAGACCCCATGGAGCTTTACTGTAGCTTGATATTGAGTATTTGTGAAACATGTACAGGATAGGTAGGAGTCGATGAAGTGAGAACGCTAGTTTTCATGGAGACATTGTTGGGATACTACCCTTGTTTTATGAATCCTCTAACTTTTGCCAATTATCTTGGTAGAGGACAGTGTCAGGTGGGCAGTTTGACTGGGGCGGTCGCCTCCTAAAGTGTAACGGAGGCGCCCAAAGGTTCCCTCAGAATGGTTGGAAATCATTCGCAGAGTGTAAAGGTATAAGGGAGCTTGACTGCGAGACTTACAAGTCGAGCAGGGACGAAAGTCGGGCTTAGTGATCTGGTGGTACCGCATGGAAGGGCCATCACTCAACGGATAAAAGCTACCCTGGGGATAACAGGCTTATCTCCCCCAAGAGTTCACATCGACGGGGAGGTTTGGCACCTCGATGTCGGCTCGTCGCATCCTGGGGCTGTAGTCGGTCCCAAGGGTTGGGCTGTTCGCCCATTAAAGCGGCACGCGAGCTGGGTTCAGAACGTCGTGAGACAGTTCGGTCCCTATCCGTCGCGGGCGTTGGAAATTTGAGAGGAGCTGTCCTTAGTACGAGAGGACCGGGATGGACATACCGCTGGTGTACCAGTTGTTCTGCCAAGGGCATCGCTGGGTAGCTATGTATGGACGGGATAAGCGCTGAAAGCATCTAAGTGCGAAGCCCCCCTCAAGATGAGATTTCCCATTCCTTTAAGGAAGTAAGACACCTCAGAGATGATGAGGTCGATAGGCTAAGAGTGGAAGTATAGCAATATATGGAGCGGATTAGTACTAATCAGTCGAGGACTTAACCAAGTTAAGCGGTAGGCTTTTGGAAAATAAATCATATTCAGTTTTGAGTGTTCAGCACTCAAGGTAAATAAAAGTGTGGTGGCGATAGCAAGAAGGTTACACCTGTTCTCATGCCGAACACAGAAGTTAAGCTTCTTAACGCCGAAAGTAGTTGGTGGGTGACTACCTGCGAGGATAGGACGTTGCCACGCTTTTTTTTATTCCGGTTTAGCTCAGTTGGTAGAGCACTTGACTGTTAATCAAGCTGTCGTCAGTTCGAGTCTGACAACCGGAGCTAATTGAAACACGTGAGTATCATCCGTGGTGCTCATGTATTTTTTTGGCAAAATATTTTTAATAGATTTAGTGTGGTGGCGATAGCAAGAAGGCTACACCTGTTCTCATGCCGAACACAGAAGTTAAGCTTCTTAGCGCTGAAAGTAGTTGGTGGGTAACTACCTGCGAGGATAAGACGTTGCCACGCTAGTCATTTGGAGGATTAGCTCAGCTGGGAGAGCATCTGCCTTACAAGCAGGGGGTCACAGGTTCGATCCCTGTATCCTCCATAATTAAAGGTCATAAATATTTTGTTTATGACTTTTTTTATTGTATTTAGAATTATTTTTTGATAACATTAATTTGTTATGCCGGTTTAGCTCAGCTGGTAGAGCATCGGTATCGTAAACCGAGGGTCACAGGTTCAAATCCTGCAACCGGCATTGATAACTATTTTTTATGAATTTATCATTGATTTTTATTTATAGATTCGTTATCATAATAAATGTAGTGCTACGGAGGAGTAGCGAAGTGGCTAAACGCAGCGGACTGTAAATCCGCCCCATTATTGGTTCGGTGGTTCGAATCCACTCTCCTCCATTTACTGGGTTATAGCCAAGCGGTAAGGCAACGGACTTTGACTCCGTCATGCGCTGGTTCGAATCCAGCTAACCCAATACTAGAAAACGTCCGGATTGATTTCCGGGCGTTTTTTGTTTATCTAGGATTTGTGGAGTGAGCTGTTAAACTACTTAGGAGGATGAAGAAAATGCAAGATCCAATATACATTCAAATACATAATGATATTAAGCAAAAAATTGAAACGGGGCAGTGGCAGTTAGGCCAGCGTTTGCCATCTGAGCGAAAACTATCAGAAACGTTTGGTGTCAGCAGAATGACTTTACGGCAAGCAATTTCAACATTGGCTGAAGAAGGAATATTAGAGCGCCGTCCAGGATCTGGAACTTATGTCTCAAGTCAAAAAGTTCAAGAAAAAATGACGGGGATTACGTCTTTTACAGATATGATGAAAAAACAAGGGAAAAAGCCATCAAGTCAAACAGTTACTTACCGATTGACCAAACCTTCATTAAGTGAAAAAGAAAAGCTACAGCTCAATGTGAACCAAAACGTTCTTAGAATGGAACGAATTCGATTTGCAGACGGCATTCCAATTAGTTTTGAAGTCGCCTCTATTCCTGAAAACTTAATTGGAGACTTGCATAAATCAGAAATTACAACATCCTTATACCATGCAGTTAAGCATAAAAACAAATTTGAATTAAATCATGTTGAGCAGACGATTGGGGCTACAATTGCTAATGAACAAATTGCAAAAATGTTAGATATCAAAAAAGGAGACCCTTTAGTATTACTGCGTCAAATCACACGATTAGAGGATTATCGACCTTTTGAATATGTCCGTTCGCAATATGTTGCAGAACGTTTCGAATTTTACTTTGAACGATGAAAAAAGCAGGCTATTTTTGGTATAATGAACGTTAGTATACTCGAATGAGGGATTATTTTGAAAAAAACATTAGTTAATATATTTTACAACGCCGTATATCAAGTATTTTTAGTTTTAATACCAATGATAACGGTGCCTTATTTATCACGGACACTAGGTCCAACACAAAATGGTGTATATAGTTCTGTTAACTTTACGATTCAATTTCTAATGGTGTTTTGTGCCATTGCAATGAGTCAAATTGGAACGCGTGCAGTAGCTAAAACAAGGGCCAAAAACGATCGACCAAAATTAACAGAAGCTTTTTGGGGATTGTGGTACGTCCAAGCACTATCTAGTATCGCGGTTATTATTTTAACACTGCTAGCAGTTACTATTTTTAAAGTAGAATATCAATTTTATTTCTATCTACAGATTCCATTTTTAATTTCCGCAATGTTTGACATTTCGTGGTTCTATCAAGGGCTAGAAGAGTTTGGGAAAGTAGTTTTACGAAATACAGCAGTTAAGTTATCCTCTGTTGTTTTGATTTTTCTTTTTGTGAAATCGCAGCAGGATTTATGGATTTATATGCTGATTATGTCGGTTACAACGATGTTAGGAAGCTTTGTTTTTTGGCTATCAATCAAGCGATATGTTGATCGACCTGTAAAACGATTTTATCAGTTCAGAAGCGTCATTATTGCTGTGCTTACTTTGATTATTCCACAAGCAGCAACACAAATTTATAATTCATTAGACAAACCAATTCTTAACTTTTTAAATGGTTCAGCTACTCAGGTTGGTTATTATGATTATTCTCAAAGAATTTCGACTATCTTGTTGGGAGTAATTACTTCTATCACGATTGTCATGATGCCAAAAATGGCAAGTGCCTCTAAAGAATCACAACGTGTCTTTTTGAAAAAGTCGCTTGAAATCACGACATTCTTAGCAATCATTTTTACGATTATCGTGATGATTAACACCAAAGAATTCGTGCCAGTCTTCTTTAGTGCTCAATTTGAACCAATGACGATGATATCGTACTTTGCAACGCTTCGAATTGTCTTTTTACCAATAGGGGAAGTCTTTTCAAATCAGTTTGCGTTAGCAAATAGACGTGATAAAGATTACGCTATACCTGTCATCATAGGTGCTGTATTGAGTTTGGTGTTGAACCTGATTTTAGATAAACCCTATGGTGCAGTTGGTGCAATGATCAGCTTATTGACGGTTGAATTTGTTGTTTGTTTACTCAGAATTTACATTGTTCGTGATGCTTACGATGCTAAATACGTGTTCAAAGATTTTCCTAAATTTGCGATTTTAGCAGCTGTTACGTTCGTCATCGGTAGTTTATTACCCAACTTTGTATCACAGCCTTATCTCAATATGACGATTAAGTCATTAATTGTATCGGCAGTGTACTTGGTCATCTTTATATTGATGAAATTTGAAATCGCTAATGATTTTAAGTTTCTTATTGAAAAAATTCTAAAAAGAAGAGAGTCATAACATGTCAAAAGTAGATGTATTAGGAGTTCAGTTTGATAACTATTCAGAAGAAGAATTCAAACAAAAGATTTTAGCTCAATTTTCCGAAAAAAAGTCAACCTTTACCGTGACTGCTAACCCAGAAATTGTGATGAAAGCCCGCGAAGATCAAAAATTGCTGCAGATGATTAATGAAGCTGATTTTGTAACGCCTGATGGAATTGGTATCATAAAAGCAGCTAACACATTGCAAACACCACTAAAAGAACGTGTGACAGGCTATGACTTGTTTGAGTTTTTTATGAAGCAAGCCAACCGTAAAGAGTATCGTGTCTACTTAGTAGGTGCAAAGCCAGAAGTGATTACAGCGGTTAACAAAAAAGTTCAACTGGAATATCCTCATATCAAAATAGTTGGATTGAAAGATGGTTACTTTGAAGAACCAATTGAAATCGTGGCTAAAGAAATTGATCAAGCAAAACCTGATTTTGTTTTTGCGGCTTTAGGATTTCCAAAACAAGAACAGCTATTAAACTTACTTAAAAAATTAGAACTTCCTGCTGTTATGATGGGAGTTGGTGGTAGTTTTGATGTGTTTTCAGGTCAAGTTAAACGCGCACCAAAATTATTCCAAACATTACATCTAGAATGGCTTTATCGTGCCGTTAAAAATCCAAGTCGATTCAAAAGATTGTTTATTATTCCAAAATTCCTTAAAGCAGTTAAGAAGCAGGTAAAAAGTCATGAAAATACTTCACGTTAACGCGGGGCTTGAAAATGGCGGTGGACTTTACCACATTATTCAGCTTCTAAAAGAAGCTAAATCAAAAAATGCCCCTTTTACACTATTAACACTAGCTGAAGGTCCTGTAGCGCAAGCAGCTAGAGAAGCAGGTATTAAGACTGAAACGTTTTCAAAGTCATCAAGATATCAATTGAGCATCCTAAAAGACCTTAAGAATTACATTAATGAGGGTCAATATGATATTGTGCATACGCATGGCGCGCGTGCCAACTTGTTCTTGAGCATGATACATCGTCAAATTTCTGCAAAGTGGGTCGTGACTGTTCATAGTGATCCTTTAAAGGACTTTGAATCTCATGGTGCTATTGGTAAAGTGTTCACTAAGTTAAATTGTCGTTCACTAAAAAAGGCAGATGGCGTTTTAGCAGTAACCGATAGATTCAAAAATCAACTGATTAAAGATATTAAGTTAAATCCTCAAAAAGTATCTACCATTTATAACGGAATTGCGTTTACTCAAAACCCACTACCTAAGGTGGCACATGACGGTTTTAATATTATCAATGTTGCGCGATTAGTGCCGATAAAAGGTCATAAACTATTGTTGCAAGCAATCAAAGATACCAATATCCCCAATTTAAAATTACATTTAGTCGGTGATGGTCCATTAGAAGATGAGCTTAAACAATATGTCAATGAACATCAGTTATCTAATCAGGTCGAGTTCCATGGCTATTTGAAGCAATCACAAATTAATCAACTTTATCAAACAACAGATTTAGCAGTGTTAACTTCTTATTCAGAAAGTTTCCCGTTAGTGATGTTAGAGGCTTCAGACGCTAGTGTTGCGTTATTAATGACAAAAGTTGGCGATTATCAAGTGATGATACCAAACGAAGAACATGGGTTTGTAGCAGATGTTGGCAGCGTTGAAATGATTACAAGTCAACTTAAAAAAGCTTATCAAACGTACTTGAATCAAACGTTGTCATCAATTGCTCAACGAGAACGCGATTATCTATCAACGAACTTTTCGATTGAAAATCAATTCAGCTCAATTATGAAAATTTACCATCAGCAATTAGAAGGGTGTAAAAATGACTTATAAAAAGAACTGGCTTTTAGGTTTATTTATTGCTTTTTTATCCATTCAACCATTCTTGGATATTAAATACTTTTATCAACCGCCTTTACTTAATGTATTGCCATTTGCAATACCAACAGTGATTAGAATTATCGGAATTGGTGTGCTATTTTTAGCAACATTTATAATGTTAATGAAAAACAAAGAGCGTTTATTTTTAGTGGGATATGGATTGATTGTTTTAGTTTACACGGCAGCTCACCTGTATAACGCAACAAAATTCAGTTCTGTATCACCAACAAGTTTTGGCTATTCTGTCACATCAGAAATTTTTTATTTAATTCGATTATTGTTGCCGATTTTAATGGTTGTTATTGCCTATAAAATCAAGCTATCTGATTATAAATTTGAAAAAATCATTGCCATACTGAACTTCTTGATTTCTGGATCAATAGTCTTTTCAAATTTATTTAAATTAGGAATTTCTTCTTATTCAGATGTTACCATCACGCACAGTATTTTTGATTGGTTTAATAATCCAAATATGGACTATTACTATGCAGCCACCCGTGGTTGGTTCAACTTTGCTAATGCGATATCAGGCGTTCTAGCTTTAATCGGGCCCATTGTTATTTATTTCCTACTAACCAAGCGAAATGCTAAAAATGGCTTGTCATTTGGATTATACTTCCTAGCATCAGTTATGATTGGAACTAAATCTGCTATTTATAGTTTGATTATCGTTTTAGCAGGGATGTTCGTCTTATACTTGTTTACAAGTTTAATCCAAAATAAAATGCAATTTAGCAAACTCAACTTTGCGTTTTTAAGCTTGTCACTAATTGCAGTTGTTGCGATTATGCCATTTTCGCCTTCTAGTTCGAGAGAATCAATGGATGGTCAGCAAGTGATTAATCGTGAATCAATGCGCTCAATCAAAGATTTGAGTTTTGAAGCCTATGAACGAGCAATGAACGAGGAACAAGCGCCTGAAGAAAAGCAAAAAATCAAATTAAACTTTATTAGTGAAAAATATCCCTTATATTCAATTATTCCACAATTAATTACACACTCATTACCTTATGATCAAGATCCTGACTTTTGGATTGGTGTCATGAATCATAATCGAACAGGTTATTATGATAATCGACAAATGGAACAATTAATGTTGCAACGTGTTAAATCAACTAATAACAAGAGTTTAGATAACTGGTTTGGAATCACTTATTCTCGTATGAGTAATATTTATGTGCTAGAACGTGATTTCTTAGCCCAATATTACACTATCGGAATTCTAGGATTACTTGTATTTGTCTTACCATTAGTTTTCTTAGTTATTTTTGGTGGTTTGCGAATTTTAAGACACTTTAACCGTCTGTTTAACTTGAAGAATGCGTCAATTACATTTGGATTGGGAATGATTTTCTTTATTTCGCTTTATAGTGGAAATATTTTAGATTTCTTAATTGATACATTAATTTTGGCATTTATTTTAGGTTACTGGTTGAAAGATTTAAGTCGTCAATTGAAAAAAGAAAAAGAACCACAAATTTCAATTATCGTGCCGACTTACAATCGTGCTGATATGATTGAAGGTATGCTTGAATCAATTGATTCACAGGACTATCAAAATGTACAAGTAATTATTTCTGATGATGGATCAGTTGATAATACTCAAGAAGTTGTTGAACACTTTAGTGATTATCACCAAGGATTGAAGATTAAATATATCAAAAATGAAAACGGTGATCAGTTAAACGCTATCAATCGTGCGGTTCCGTTTATTACAGGGGATATCATTTATATTTTACATTCTGATGATCGATTTTATGATAATCGTGTTTTAACTCACGTTGTTTCTGAGCTTAATGAGACAGATTATGATGGCCTTTTTGCCAATATCGTTGAGGAAAATACGACAACTAATAAAATTAAAAAACATCGAACTAAGAGTTTTTATCCAGGATATTTAACTAGTGCCAAGGCGGCACTTGGTTTGGGTCGAAACCCGTATGTTGATTTTATCTTCTTCAGAAGAGAAGCCTTTTTCAGGACAAGTTACGAGTCTTATATTGTTAATAATACTTGTGCTTGGCGGTCTTTAACGAATGAGCGTTTGAATCTAGGAAATGCTAACTACTATACATTGAAGTATCAAGTTCATGGTGACAATTATTTAGATAGTAACGATGGACAAGAAAATGTGTTGAATGGTGAATTGCGAACACTAACCAACATTTTAGCCTTTAGCTCTATTCCGTTATTCAGTATTCAAAGACAACTATTTAGAATTGTTAATAAATTAGGACTAAATGCCTTGTACTATCCAATTGTTTTACGTTCTAAAACCAAAACTGAAAAAGTAGCACCTATTACAAGACAAGCGCTTGCCTTGAGGTTAAAAGAACCAACAGAGTTATATCAAGCAATACAAGGATTCTTTGAAGCGGCCAATGACCGTTGTATTAAGTTACACATACCAGAAGATTTTAAAGTTTATGATGGTTCTGATATTCGAGAATTTAATAAGCAATTGCACCAGAATGAATTGCATGACTTGTACTACCAATTGTTCAAAGAAATGAAAGCGGGCTTTGGTTGTGTTCAAATTAAGTCAACAGATTTATCGGATGTTCAACGTCTGTTAGAATTCTTGATGATTAAAGAATATGTTAGAATTGAGGTCATTTTATGATACCGAAAAAAATCCATTACGTTTGGGTCGGTGGAAACGAAAAACCAAAAGATATTCAAAAGTGTTTACAAACTTGGAAAAAACATTTGAGCGATTATGAAATTATCGAATGGAACGAAGATAATTTTGACATCAATCAAAATCATTACTTAAAGCAAGCTTATGAAGCTAAAAAGTGGGCCTTTGTGAGTGACTATATTCGAGCAAGTGTTATCTACAAATACGGTGGGATTTACTTAGACACGGATGTTTTAGTTCTGGATGATTTAAATGATTTACGTCAAAACGCTGCTTTCGTTGGATTTGAAAATCCTGATTATCCATTTACAGCTGCTTTTGGTGCTGAAAAACATCATCCTTTAATTAAAGATATGCTAGATTATTATGACAACTTGGATTTTGATTTTGATTCCAGTGATCAAATGGCAGGTGTTAACACAGTGAGTGTTTCAGATATTTTGATTGATAAATATCATTGTCGTCCAAACAACCAAGAACAAATTCTTAAAGAAGGTATCCACGTTTATCCTGATTATGTTTTGTGTAATCCAAGCCGTGCTTCAAAAACAATTCATGTTTTTACAGGTACTTGGATGGAAGGACAAAAGAGTTGGAAACGCAAACTAGTTAAATGGATGAAATTACACGCCACAACAAAAAAACGTGCAGAATTCTACACACGTCTGTTTAAATAAGGAGAAGCAAGTATGGCTTTTGCAAGCAAAAACGATTCATTGACTTTACACACAGATTTATATCAAATTAATATGATGTACACTTACTTCAAAATGGGCTTACACGAAAAAAATGCGGTTTTCGAATGCTATTTCAGAAGTATGCCTTTTGACAGTGGATATGCGGTATTTGCAGGATTAGAACACATTATTTCTTATCTTGAGCAGTTAACATTTGATGAATCTGATTTAGAATTTTTGAAACAAAACGAAAACTACGATGAAGATTTTATTGACTACTTGAGACATTTTCAGTTTAAATGTTCGGTTAATTCAGTTGTCGAAGGTGAAATTGTGTTCAACAATGAACCGTTACTTCAAGTTGAAGGACCGCTTGCACAATGTCAGTTAATTGAAACTGCTATTTTGAATTTTGTGAATTTCCAAACGCTAGTTGCGACAAAAGCTTCTAGAATAAAATCTGCAGCTAAAGACGATATCGTACTTGAATTTGGGACACGTCGTGCACAAGAAGCAGATGCTGCAATTTGGGGAGCACGTGCTGCCTATATCGCAGGTTTTGACGCAACAAGTAATGTGCGCGCGGGCAAGTTATTTGATATTCCAGTTAGCGGGACACATGCGCATGCACTAGTACAAACTTATCAAAATGATTATGAAGCCTTTATGGCATATGCAAAAACACATCATAATTGTGTTTTTCTAGTTGATACTTATAACACATTGAGAAGTGGTGTACCAAGTGCGATTCGCGTGGCTAAAGAAATGGGAGACAAAATCAACTTCCAAGGTGTTCGAATTGATTCAGGGGACATGGCTTATATCTCTAAAAAAGTTCGCCAACAGTTAGACGAAGCTGGCTTTTACGACGCCAAGATATTTGCTTCAAATGACCTAGATGAAAAAACAATTTTAAACTTGAAAATGCAAGATGCCAAAATCGATGCGTGGGGTGTTGGAACAAAATTGATTACGGCATTTGATCAACCAGCACTAGGCGCAGTTTATAAGATCGTATCAATTGAAGACGAAAACGGTAACATGCGCGACACATTAAAATTATCAAGTAATGCTGAAAAAGTAAGCACACCTGGTAAAAAACAGGTATGGCGAATCACCAATAATCTTGAACATGAAAAGTCAGAAGGAGACTGGGTGAGCGTTTATGACGAAAATCCAAGAGACTTTGAATCACTTTACATGTTCCATCCAAAATATACTTACATCAATAAAGTTGTTGAAGATTTCAAAGCACGTCCTTTACTACAACCGATTTATGAACAAGGACAGTTAGTTTATAATCAGCCCAATATTGAGGCTATACGTGATTATGCCAAAAAATCATTGGATGCTTTGTGGGAAGAATACAAACGAGACCTGAATCCACAAGAGTATCCAGTTGACTTGTCTAAAAAATTGTATGATCATAAAATGAATTTGATTAATCAATTACGTGAAGAAAATAATTCAAAGGCGATGAAATAAAATGAGAGAAAAACAACGTGAGATTGTAGCATTTGAACAAGTTAAACCAACGATTGATGTTGAAGAAGAAGTTAGAAAATCGATTGACTTTTTGAAGGATTATCTCAAAGCACATCCTTTTTTAAAAACCTATGTATTAGGAATTTCAGGTGGCCAAGATTCAACGCTAACTGGAAAGTTAACCCAAATGGCAATTGATGAAATGCGTGAAGAAACGGGCGATGATGCCTACCAATTCATTGCAGTGAGGTTACCTTATGGTACACAAGCTGACGAACAAGATGCTATGGATGCTATTGAATTCATGAAAGCAGATCAAGTTTATCGTGTTGACATTAAAGAAAGCGTTGATGCATTGGTTAAAGCGGTTGAAGCTAACCAAACCGAAATCTCTGATTTTAATAAAGGTAACATTAAGGCGCGTGTCAGAATGACAACGCAATATGCTATTGCAGGTCAAAACCAAGGTGCAGTTGTTGGAACGGATCATTCTGCTGAAAATATCACGGGTTTTTACACCAAATACGGTGATGGTGCAGCTGATATCACACCAATTTTCAGATTAAACAAACGCCAAGGAAAAGCGCTTTTAACATTTTTAGGTGCACCAGAACATTTATACCTAAAAGAACCTACGGCAGATCTTGAAGAAGACCGCCCAGCACTTGCTGATGAAGTGGCTTTAGGCGTAACTTACGATGCCATTGATGATTATTTAGAAGGTAAGTCAGTTAGTGACCACGATGCTGAAATCATTGAAAATTGGTATGCCAAAACTGAACATAAGCGTCATATGCCAATTAGTATTTTTGATGACTTTTGGAAGTAGGACAATATTTTAATAGATAATGCTTGTCAGAACCTTTAAATTAACGCTATAATATTAATGACATAAGGGAGTAACTGGCAGAAGTATTCTGTGGTAAGTTCATCAACCTGAAACCATTGTTTCTGGACTTATCTTGAATGGTGAGACTTATGCGTGATTATTCGCGCATAAGTCTTTTCTTTTTCAGTTAGGGTTCCTAAGAGTAAAAAACGGAGGGTTATTATGGAAAATTCAAAACGAATTTACGCACTAAGCGCTTCTGAAGTTGAAAAGCAGCTTAACACCTCAAAAGAAGGGCTATCTAGTGCCGAAGCAAAAGCTCGTTTAGAAAAAGATGGATTAAACACACTTCAATCTAAACAAAGCAAATCAATGCTTCAAAAGTTCTTTGATCAATTCAAGGACTTTATGATTGTTGTTTTACTTGTTGCAGCTGTTGTTTCAGGTTTGGTTGCACAAGAGTGGGCCGATGCTATTATCATCTTAGCTGTTGTGCTAATCAATGCCGTTCTAGGTGTATTCCAAGAATCAAAAGCTGAAGAAGCAATTGAAGCGTTGAAAGAAATGTCAACGCCGAATGCAAACGTTTATCGCGATGGAAAAATGGTTTCAGTTCCAAGTGATCAAGTGGTTGTAGGAGATATTGTTTCGGTTGAAGCCGGAGATGTTGTGCCAGCAGATATTCGTTGGCTATCAACAGCCTCACTTCAAATTGAAGAATCTGCTTTGACTGGTGAATCTGTTCCAGTTGATAAAAACGACAAGGAACTAGAAGACAAAGATGTGCCAATTGGTGATCGTATTAACTTAGGTTTTATGAATAGTAACGTAACTTCAGGTCGTGGACTTGGTGTTGTAACAGCTATTGGGATGCAAACAGAAGTTGGACGTATTGCCGGTATGTTGAATGATACTGACGAAACAACAACACCACTTCAAGAAAACCTAAACTCATTAGGTAAAGTGTTAACTTTCTTGATTTTAATTATTGCGGCTTTAATTTTTGTAATTGGTCTTTTCACTAACCATGAAGGATTGCCACTACAAACAGTTGCAACTAACATGTTCTTAACAGCTATTTCACTTGCTGTTGCGGCTATTCCAGAAGGATTGCCAGCTATTGTAACCATTATTTTAGCTTTGGGAACTCAAAAGATGGCAAAACGTAATGCTTTAGTACGTAAATTGCCAGCTGTTGAAACATTAGGAAGTACTGACATTATTGCTTCAGATAAGACAGGTACTTTAACGATGAACCAAATGACTGTTGAAAAAGTTTATTACGATGGTCAAGTGCACAGCGCTGAAGACAAAATTGATGCTAATAACTCAATGTTACGTGTTATGAACATGGCTAACGATACTAAAATCGGTGGCGAATCAGAGTTAATTGGTGATCCAACTGAAACAGCTTTAGTTCAATTTGGATTAAATCATAAATTTAATATCAACTCTGTGTTAAAAGCTGAACCTCGTGTTGAAGAAGTACCTTTTGATTCTGACCGTAAATTGATGTCAACAATTCACAAAGTTGAAGGCAACCCTTACTTTGTGGCCGTTAAAGGTGCACCAGATGAATTATTAAAACGTGTAACTAAGATTCAATTAAACGGTAAAGTAACCGATATTACTGAAGAACAAAAACAAGAAATTCTAGCAACAAATACATCAATGGCTAAGCAAGCACTTCGTGTGTTGGCTATGGCTTATAAGACAGTTGACCAAATTCCAAATGACCCTTCAACTGAAACGGTTGAAAATGACTTAGTATTTGCTGGTCTAGTGGGTATGATTGACCCTGAAAGACCAGAAGCTAAACAAGCGATTGCAGAAGCTAAAGATGCTGGTATTACACCAATCATGATTACAGGTGATCACCAAGATACAGCTGAAGCGATTGCAGGTCGTCTAGGTATTATTACACCAGGTGATGATAGCCGTGTTATTACAGGTGCGCAACTAGATGAAATGACACCTGAAGAGTTTAAAGAACGTGTACCAGAATTCTCTGTTTATGCGCGTGTATCACCTGAACACAAAGTTCGTATCGTTAAAGCATGGCAAAGTCGTGGTAAAGTTGTTGCGATGACTGGTGACGGTGTTAATGATGCACCATCACTAAAAACGGCTGATATCGGTATTGGTATGGGTATCACAGGTACTGAAGTATCAAAAGGTGCTAGTGATATGGTTCTTGCTGATGATAACTTTGCAACAATCGTTCATGCTGTTCGTGAAGGACGTAAAGTTTTCTCAAATATTCAAAAATCAATTCAATACTTACTTTCAGCTAACTTAGGGGAAGTATTGACCTTATTCTTTATGACAATTTTAGGATGGGATATTCTAAAACCTGTTCAATTATTGTGGATTAACTTAGTAACCGACACATTCCCAGCGATTGCTTTGGGTGTTGAACCTAGTGAACCTGGTGTGATGAAACAAAAACCTCGTGGACGTAAATCTACTTTCTTCTCTGGTGGTGTTTCAACAGCTATCTTCTATCAAGGTATTCTAGAAGGTGCGTTAACATTAGGTGTTTATTTGATTGGTCTTCATATTGGCCCACACGTAAACGACTACGATATGTTACATGCAGATGCGTTAACAATGGCTTATGTGACACTTGGATTAATTCAGTTGTTCCACGCCTTTAACGTTAAATCTGTTCATCAATCACTTGCACAATCTAATCCATTTGCAAATAAAATGTTGAACTTAGGTATCTTAGTGTCATTTGTAATGTTAGCTATTACAATCTTTGTACCTGGATTTAACCAATTATTCCACGTAACACCACTAGACCTAGTACAATGGGCTGTTGTGTTTGCTGCTGGATTTGCAATGATTATCATTGTGGAAGCTGTAAAATTTGTTCAACGTCGCATGGGACGTCAATAATAAATAATATTGCCTAAAAAAAAGTATTCTGATATACTTTTTTGGTAAGCGGGCGTGGCGGAATGGCAGACGCGCAAGATTAAGGATCTTGTGACCAATTATGGTCGTGGAAGTTCGAGTCTTCTCGCCCGCATCATGAAAAGCATCGCGATTGACTGGATTCGGTTGGTCGAGGTGCTTTTTAAATAATGAAAAGGATAGTTATACTTAAAAAATGAAGAAAAACAACGTACTAAGTTTAACCTTAATTGCTGTTTTTACAGCTTTGATTTTGATTCAATCTTATGTACCACAGTTTGGGTATATTACAGTTATTCCGGGGTTACCAGCTATTACAACAGTGGTCTTAACGGTTTCAATTGCAGGAGCTGTTTTAGGACCTAGAATGGGTGCCATTATTGGTCTGATTTGGGGAATTATTGCCTTTATCATGGCTTACACACAGCCCGGAAGTCCAGTTAGTTTATTACTTTTCCAAAATCCGTTCATTGCAATCGTGCCACGAGTTCTAGCTGGATTAGTTAGTGGTTATGCTGTTGTGTTACTTAATAAATTCAAAGCTAACCAATTTATCTCATACGGTGTTGCTGGATTACTAGGTGCTTTGATTAATACCTTAGGTGTAATCGCAATTGCAGCGCTTGTATTTATGAACAATCCTGAAGCCTTAACACAGTACTTAGGTAATACTCAAGGCAGTCAGTCGTTGTTCTTGATATTGATTGCGGTTCTTGGTGTGAATGCCTTAACAGAAGCCGGTGTATCAATGATTGTGACGTCAGTTGTGGGTCGCGCATTGAGTAAAGCTTTCGGCTCAATTAAGTAAAATCACCTTGTCTTATCGGGGTCATCATGTTAGTATAATAGGTGTAGTTTTTGAGTGGTAATTAGGTTCGATTGTTTTTAGTAAGACTTTCTTCTACCAGTACCAAGCATTAAATACATTATTACATTTCAGGAGGAAGTTCTTATTATGGAAAATGGAACAGTAAAATGGTTTAACCCAGAAAAAGGTTACGGTTTCGTAACTCGTGAAGATGGTAGTGACGTATTCGTTCACTTCTCAGCTATCCAAAGTGAAGGTTACAAAACTTTAGAAGATGGTCAATCAGTTTCTTTCGATATCGAAGAAAGTGACCGTGGACCACAAGCAGTTAACGTTAACAAACTTTAATAGCTAAGAAAAAGCCCTGACGGGGCTTTTTTTTTATCTCTTTTTCGTGGCGTTAATTAACTACAAGGAGAATATGTTATGAAAAAGTTTATCAGATTAATCGGACTTATTTTGTCATTAAGTGTACTGACAGGATGTGCCTATCTAAATGATTACACAAATCATTCTGCACAGGTTAAGCAAGACTTTATTGACCGTATCGCAAAAGACGTCGTTGAAGTTAATCAAAATACTACAATTTTGAACAGTTTCGTTATTGCTCAAGCAGCATTAGAAAGTAACTATGGTAGAAGCGAATTGGCGCAGAACTATCACAATCTATTTGGTGTCAAAGCTGGTAGCCAATCTCAAAACAAAGTGACATTACCTACTCAAGAATATGTGAATGGTGAATATAAAACCTATAATTTAGATTTTCAGGTCTACAGTTCGGATAAACAAGCTATCAAAGCTCACCAGAAATTACTGTTGTATGGGACAACCTGGAATAGTAAGCAGTACGATAGTGTTTTGAAATCAAAAAATTATAAAGAGGCGTCTTTGGCATTACAAAAGAGTGGCTACGCTACTGATCCAGAGTATGCAGATAAAATCGTATCAGTTATTGAGGCCTATAGTTTGTATAATTACGATTGATTAGCTAAAAAATAGCAAAAATGTTCAGAACGTGTTAAGATTATTGTGAAAAATTTTTATTGAAGGTAGGACGAGAGTTTTGAAATTGCTTGAAGAAAGAATTAAAAAAGATGGCCAACTTTTAGGGGAAGAAGTACTAAAAGTTGATAGCTTTTTAAACCAACAAATAGATCCAGAACTAATGAAAGAAATGGGTAAAGAATTTTACCGTTTATTCAAAGATAACAACATCACCAAAATTTTGACAGTTGAATCATCAGGAATTGCACCTGCATTGATGGCTGGTTATGAATTTGGTGTGCCAGTGGTTTTCGCTAGAAAACATAAATCACTAACTCTAAAAGATCACTTATATTCAGCAACTGTTTACTCGTTTACAAAACAAACATCTAACGAAATTGCAATTTCACAAAAATTCTTAAGTGAAGATGACAATGTTTTACTAATCGATGACTTCTTGGCTAATGGTCAAGCTGTTAAAGGGATGCTTGAAATTTTAGAACAAGCTAACGCCTCACTTGGTGGTGTTGGAATTGTCATTGAAAAATCATTCCAAAAAGGTCGCCAAATGCTAGATGATGAAGGTATTCATGTGGAATCACTAGCCCGTATTGCTGCATTTGAAAACGGCGAAGTTAAATTTGTAGAGGAGGATTAAGAGAATGGATTCTCACAAATTTAACAATAATTTAAAATCAGCACTTTTAGGACTGCAACATTTATTAGCGATGTACTCAGGATCAATTTTGGTACCGCTATTAGTAGGTACAGCTCTAAACTTTAACTCAACACAAATGACTTATTTAGTGTCAATTGATATTTTGATGTGTGGGTTAGCAACGCTATTACAGCTTCAAATGAATCGATTCTTTGGGATTGGGTTACCTGTTGTTTTAGGGTGTGCAATTCAAGCCGTTGAACCGCTAAAAATGATTGGTTCAGAATACGGAATCCAGTATATGTACGGGGCCATTATTTTAGCCGGAATTTTTGTATTCCTAATTGCAGGTGTCTTTTCAAAAATCAGAAGACTATTCCCGCCTATTGTTACCGGAACATTAATCACAATGATTGGATTATCATTGATGCCAGTTGCTTTCCAAAACATTGGTGGGGGCAATTCTTCTGCTGAAGATTTTGCTAATCCAACTCACTTATTACTTGGATTTTTAACAGTGGCTATTGTTTTAGCAATCAATGTTTGGGGTAAAGGATTCTTCAAATCAATCGCTGTTTTGATTGGTTTGGTAGTAGGAACTGTTCTTGCAGGTCTTATGGGTCAAGTTTCTTTACAACCAGTTGCTGAAGCAAGTTGGCTACACTTCCCTCAATTGTTCTACTTTGGTGCGCCAAAGTTTGAATGGTCTTCAACGATTACGATGATTTTAGTATTATTAACAACAATGGTTGAAACAACAGGGGTTTACTTTGCTTTAAGTGATGTGACTAAACAAAAACTATCTCAAGATGATTTGAAGCGTGGTTACCGTGCTGAAGGATTATCTGTTATTTTGGGTGGATTATTCAACACATTCCCTTACACAACCTTTTCACAAAACGTTGGCTTGTTGCAATTATCAGGAATTAGAACAAGACGTCCTATTTACTACGCTGCAGGATTCTTAATTCTGTTAGGATTCTTACCTAAATTTGGTGCGCTAGCAACGATTATTCCATCACCTGTTCTAGGTGGTGCAATGCTTGTGATGTTTGGTATGGTTGCTGTTCAAGGAATCAAAATGCTAAAATTAGTTGATTTCAATAACGAAAAGAACTTATTGATTGTCGCTGTTTCATTAGGACTAGGATTAGGTGTAACTTCTTATCCACACTTCTTCAATGCCTTACCTCAAACATTCAAAATGTTATTGAGTAACGGTATTGTAATTGCTATTTTATCTTCTGTTATTTTGAATTTATTATTCAACGGGAAGAAAGGCTTAGATCACGAAACAACTGAAGCCAAAAATCCACCAGTGGATGAAGTGTAATTACGACTTTAAATAAATATGATAACAAAATAAAGATAACGACTTTTATCTCATAATAAAGGGCCAACTGTTGACAGGTTGGCTTTTTTTTATTACATTTGAAAGTAATATAATTTTATGGAGGTTTTATTCAATGTCAAATTGGGACACAAAATTTAAAAAAGAAGGGCTTACCTTCGACGATGTTTTATTAATTCCTAGAGAAAGTCACGTATTACCAAATGATGCAGATTTATCTGTACAATTAGCGGATAATTTGAAACTGAATGTCCCAATTTTAAGTGCCAGCATGGACACAGTTACTGAATCAAAAATGGCTGTTGCTATGGCTCGCCAAGGTGGACTAGGTGTTATTCACAAAAACATGAGCATTGAAGCGCAAGCTGACAACGTTTTACAAGTTAAACGTTCTGAAAGTGGCGTAATCAGTGCACCATTTTTCCTAACAGCTGACCGTACAATCAACGAAGCTGAAGCATTGATGAGTCGTTACCGTATTAGTGGTGTTCCAATTGTTGATAATGATAAAAATCGTAAATTAACAGGTATTGTAACTAACCGTGATTTAAGATTTATTACCGACATGAACCAAAAAATCGATAATGTCATGACAAAAGAAGGCTTAGTAACTGCCCCGGTAGGGACATCTTTAACAGAAGCCGAAAAAATCTTACAAGATCACCGTATTGAAAAATTACCATTGATTGATACAGATGGTCGTTTAAGTGGTTTAATTACAATCAAAGATATCGAAAACGTTAAGCAATTTCCAAATGCTGCAAAAGATGCACAAGGTCGTTTATTAGTTGCTGCAGCTGTTGGTGTTACAAGTGATACATTCGAACGTGCACAAGCGTTACTTGATGCAGGTGCTGATGCAATTATCATTGATACTGCTCACGGACATTCTGCTGGTGTTCTACGTAAAATCGCTGAAATCAGAAAAGAATTCCCTAAAGCAACTTTAATTGCCGGAAATGTTGCAACAGCTGAAGGTACAGAAGCTTTATACCAAGCAGGTGTTGATGTTGTTAAAGTTGGTATTGGTCCAGGTTCAATTTGTACAACTCGTGTGGTTGCTGGTGTGGGTGTTCCTCAAATCACAGCTATCTACGATGCTGCAAATGTTGCTAAAAAATACAACAAGACAATTATTGCCGATGGTGGTATTAAATACTCAGGTGACATTATTAAAGCGCTAGCAGCGGGTGGAAATGCAGTGATGCTAGGTAGTATGTTAGCTGGTACTGAAGAATCACCTGGTGAATTTGAAATTTACCAAGGCCGTCGTTTCAAAACATACCGTGGTATGGGAAGTCTTGCTTCAATGACACATGGTTCATCAGATCGTTACTTCCAAGGTAGCGTAAACGAAGCTAACAAGCTAGTTCCTGAAGGAATCGAAGGTCGTGTTGCATACAAAGGACCTCTTGCAGATATCATCTACCAAATGGAAGGTGGAATCCGTTCAGGTATGGGTTATGTTGGTGCAGAAAACATTCAATCACTACATGACAACGCACAATTTGTTCGTATCACTGGTGCAGGTCTTAAAGAATCTCACCCTCACGATGTTCAAATCACAAAAGAAGCCCCTAACTACAGCTTATAAGCCGATTAAAGCCGATATAACATAAAAATAACGACCATTAAAACCGGTCGTGGTGTTATTATTCGTGTTGTGTTAGACTTAGTTTATAAGATAGATCTTCAAAAGGTAGGAAATAACATTGAAAATTTTAAAAGATAGATTACTTAAAGATGGAAAAGTTATCGGGGATGATGTTTTAGAAGTTGATTCATTCTTAAAACAACAATTAGACCCTGTTTTGATGAAGCAAATGGCTGATGAATTTTACGAACGCTTTAAAGAAAAGAAAGTGACAAAGATTCTGACAGTTGAAGCTTCAGGAATTGCACCAGCTATTATGGTTGGTTACAACTTTAACGTTCCTGTTGTTTTTGGTAGAAAACAAAAATCAGTAACATTGAACGATAACATGTACTCAGCAACAGTGTTCTCATACACACATCAAACATCAAATGAAATTGTTATTTCACGTGATTTCTTATCAGCTGATGACCATGTCCTAATTATCGACGACTTCTTGGCTAACGGACAAGCAGTTGAAGGTTTATTAGACATAGTTAACCAAGCAGAAGCAACAGTAGCAGGAATTGGAATTTCTGTTGAAAAGAGCTTCCAAAAAGGTCGCAAAATGTTAGATGAACAAGGTTACCAAGTGGAATCACTTGCACGTATTTCATCTTTTGAAGGTGGAAAAGTTCACTTTTTAGGCGAAGAATAAATTAAAAAAAGGTCACAAGCTTTTAGGCTGTGATCTTTTTTTGTGTGATAAAAACTACATTTAATAATTGATTTTTGCTATACTGGTATGTATTAGCAACGTTATAAATACAAGATGAGAGTAGGCAAAATTGTGAATCAAAATGATATTTTAACTGGACTAAATGACAAGCAAAAAGAAGCTGTCCAACATACAGAAGGTCCTTTGCTCGTAATGGCTGGAGCCGGTAGTGGTAAAACAAGTGTACTAACACGTCGGATTGCATATTTAGTTGATGAAAAAAATATCAATCCTTCTCATATCTTAGCTATCACCTTTACGAATAAGGCAGCTCGAGAAATGAAAGAACGTGTTTTGGACTTGTTGGGGTCAAAAGGCCAAAGCATCTGGATTTCAACATTCCATGCCTTATGTGTTCGTATTTTGAGAACAGAAGCACCTAAGATTAATTACACCACATCATTTACAATTTCAGATCCTGCAGAACAACAAACTTTAGTGAAGCAAATCCTAAAAGAACGCAACTACGATCCTAAATTGTATAATCCAAAAGCAATCTTAGGGACAATCAGTAACGCTAAAAATGACTTATTAACACCTGAAAAATTTGCAGAAACGGTTAATAATAGTTTTGCAAAAGTGGTTTCAGAAGTATATGACCAATACCAAAAAACTTTATTTAATAATCAAGCAATGGACTTTGATGACTTGATTATGAAGACAATTGAATTGTTCAAAATTTCACCTGAAACATTACATTTTTATCAAGAAAAGTTCCAATATGTTCACGTTGATGAATACCAAGATACTAACGAAGCTCAGTACCAAATTGTTAAATTATTGAGTGCCAAATATCAAAATATTTGTGTCGTTGGAGATTCTGACCAAAGTATTTACGGTTGGCGTGGTGCTAACATGGAAAATATTATGAATTTTGAGCAAGATTACGCAAATACTAAAACAATTTTACTGGAACAAAATTATCGTAGTACATCCCATATTCTAAATGCAGCTAACAGCGTGATTGAAAATAATAATAACCGTAAACCTAAGAACCTATGGACTGACCAAGGTGATGGTGAAAAAGTGAAATATTATCGTGCACAAAACGATTTAGATGAATCATTATTTATTGTAGAAAATATTAATGAGGGAGTTGAATCTCAAAAACGTCATTATAGTGATTATGCGATTTTATACCGAACAAATGCACAATCTAGAACGATTGAAGAGGGATTTTTGAAATCATCAATTCCTTACAAAATTGTTGGTGGACATAAGTTCTACGATCGTAAAGAAATTAAAGATTTACTCGCTTATTTAAGATTAATTGATAATCCAAGCGACACAATGAGTTTGAACCGTATTATTAATACGCCAAAACGTGGAATCGGTCCTGGAACACTGGCTAAGTTGAATGACTTTGCGACAGAAAATGACTGGACCTTGCTTGAAGCGGCTAAAAATGTTGCACTATCATCTATTGGTAGTAAAGCACAAAAAGCAATGCAAGCTTTCTCAATCATGATGCAAGACTTCATTGATTATCATGACAATCATTCTATTACATCAATTGTTGAAAAAGTGCTACATCAAAGTGGTTATACACAAGACTTGAAGGACCAAAACACACTAGAATCACAAACAAGACTTGAAAATATCGATGAGTTCTTATCAGTAACTAACAAATTCGATGAAGGTTATGATGAAACTCAAACTGAACAATCTCGTTTAACTGACTTCTTAGCTGATGTTTCACTACTATCAGACCAAGATGAAGGCGAAGAAGATGAAGACGTTGTGACATTAATGACACTTCACGCTGCTAAAGGGTTAGAATTCCCCGTAGTCTTTCTAGTGGGAATGGAAGAAGGATTATTCCCATCTTCAAGAAGTCTTGGCGATGAAGATTCACTTGAGGAAGAACGTCGTTTGGCTTATGTTGGGGTGACACGTGCTAGAGAACAACTTTATTTAACTAATGCACATTCTCGTTTACTTTATGGTAGACGTCAATCTAATATGCCATCACGTTTTGTGCAAGAAATTTCATTCGACCATCTTGAAAAAATCGAACCAAAAGTGCAAGAACAACCTGATAATCCACTTAAGGACTATCACCGAAAAGCGTATTCACCAGTTTACCACAGCCACGTTGCACCAAAGAGTAAAGGGGCTGTTGGAGCTGAAAAACAACCTTGGCAAGTGGGCGATAAAGTTGCGCACAAAGCTTGGGGTGAAGGAACGGTTGTTAAAATTACAGGTAAAGGCGCTGACACCGAATTAGATATCGCATTTGAAAGCCAAGGTGTAAAACGTTTACTTGCTGAATTTGCACCAATTACGAAGAAATAAAAAAGGGATGACATAATGACAATTGAACATCCAGTATCTGAACTAACACGTCACCAAGCACAAGAAGAAGTTGTTCAGTTACGTGAAAAGCTCGATCAATGGGCACAAGAATATTATGACGAAGATAATCCATCTGTTGAAGATTATATCTATGATCAAAGTTATCACCGTCTACAAGATATCGAAAAGCGTTTTCCAGAACTTATTTCACAAGATTCGATTACGCAAAGAGTCGGTGCATCTGCTTCAACTAAACTTGAAAAGATAGAACACAATCCGCCAATGCTTTCGATGAGTGATGTTTTTTCTATGGATGAACTCGTTGAGTTCGATAAACGTGTTAAAAAGCAATTACAAACTGATGATGTCACTTATAATGTCGAACTAAAAATTGACGGGTTAGCGCTTTCCATTGTTTATGAAGAGGGTAAATTAGTTCAAGCTTCAACACGTGGAGATGGATTGATTGGTGAAAATGTTACTGACAATGTCAAAACTATTGCCGACGTTCCCAAAACATTACCTGAGCCATTATCAATGGAATTTCGTGGTGAATGTTACATGCCTAAGAAAGCGTTTGCTGATTTGAACAAGAAGCGCGAACAAGAAGGGCAACAAATTTTTGCTAATCCAAGAAATGCAGCAGCAGGTTCACTACGACAACTTGATCCAGCTGTTACCAAAAGTCGTAACTTGAGCACGTTCTTATATCACTGGGTAGCCACTGATGAAGCAGTGACCACACAAGTAGACGCACTAAAAAAAATGACAGAGCTTGGATTAAGTACCAATCCAGACTCGATTGAAGTACAGTCGATTAATGATGTCTTAAAATTCGTTGAAGAATACGAACAAAAGCGTGATAGTTTACCTTATGGTATTGATGGTGTGGTTGTTAAAGTTAACCGTTTTGATTATCAACGACAACTTGGAAACACTGTTAAAGTGCCAAGATGGCAAATTGCTTATAAGTTTGCACCTGAAGAATCGAAAACGGTTGTGCGAGATATTCAATGGACAGTAGGAAGAACAGGTGTTGTGACTCCGACTGCTATTATGGATCCTGTGCAATTAGCAGGCACAACTGTTTCAAAAGCAACGTTGCATAACCCAACCTTACTCCATCAAAAAGATGTGAGAGTATTAGATACTGTATTCATTCATAAAGCTGGCGATATTATTCCTGAAATTTCGCGTGTTGTGAAAGAAGACAGGGATGCAAATTCACAGCCTTATCAAGTACCAACGCATTGTCCATCTTGTGGTGCAGCTTTGGTTAACTTGAATGATGAAGTGGCTTTAAGGTGTGTTAATCCAATGTGTGAAGCGCAAACTACTGAAAAACTTACGCACTTTGCGTCACGTAACGCAATGGATATTACGGGACTTGGCCCTCGAATTATCAAACAATTATTTGAGAAAAAACTTATCAAAGATGTTGCAGGGCTTTATCAGCTTAAGGAAGATGACTTACTAGTTCTAGATAAATTTGGTGAAAAATCAGCGCACAATTTAGTCGAATCAATCAACCAAAGTCGCAATAATTCTCTTGAGAAATTGCTATTTGGATTAGGTATTCGCAATGTTGGTGCAAAGGTTGCTCAGATTATTTGTGAAAAATATGACAATATCGACAACTTGATGCAAGCTACTTCTGAAGACTTGCAACAAATTGATACGGTCGGTCAAGTGATTGCAGATGCGATTACATTGTATTTCAAACAAGATCAAGCACAAAAACTGATTGAAGAGCTAAAAGAGTCAGGTGTCAATATGACTTATCTTAAGCCAGAAGCACCGGCAAGTGATAATGAATTCTTCAATCAAAAAACAATCGTGATAACAGGAACACTTTCTCACTATAAACGTAAAGAATTAGCAACGCTCTTGCAGTCTTATGGTGCTAATGTGACCTCTTCTGTTTCAAAAAACACTGATTTATTGATTTATGGTGAAAATGCCGGATCAAAATACACTAAAGCAACAGACTTGGGTGTTGAAGTGATGGATGAAGCAACCTTGATTGCTAATTTACAAGAGTAGGAGGCTGTATTTTGAAGAAAATCGCATATCTTATACAGCTCATAATTTTAATGATTGTTTTGACAGGTTGTGGCAATCTGCAAAATTCCAACTTGGCGAATAATAATTCTGCTCAAGTACAAAATACGTTCCAAATCACAGGAACGACCAATGACAATACGTATAATGTGTTGCTCCAAGATGGACGCTACAAATCTAGTCCTTCTCGTGGTGCAACAGCAACAATGCTTAATTCAGTTGATGTTACAGGAATGGAATCAGGCTTGGTTCAAATTTCAAAACAAGCCTTCTCAACTGAAAAGTATGTCTTTCAAGAAGGCCAACAAATTAGCCAAAGTGAAGTTTATAATTGGTTAAGTCGCTATGATGAAAAGAATAATCCAGAAGGACTTAATCCAACTAAAAATTCTGAAACAGATGCAGATAAGCGGACACCCGTTTACTTAGAACAACTACTTGAACAAAACTATCTGACAGGTTCGGGTAATAATTATAGTGTTCAAGGCATCAGTTTAACGCTTGCGATGAATTCTGTTGACTACTATCAAAAAGAAACAGATGGTCCAACTTATAGCACAAAAATTTCTCGTGAAGATCAAGAAAAACATGGGAAAGAAATGGCTCAAAAAATTATCGAACGCTTGCGACAAAAAGAAGGTCTTAAGAACATTCCAATTGTAATTGCTTTGTATTCTCGTCCAAGTGTTGATAGTTTGACTGGTGGTTCATATTTTGCCACAACAACGGTTAATGGTGATAGTAGCTCAATTAACAATTGGCAAACAATTGATAATCAAACACAAGTTTTTCCAATTGTTTCAAGCTCTGAAAAAGCCATTAACAGTTCAGATCTTGAAGCTTTCCAAAACTTCAAGTCTATCGTGCAAGGTTATTTCCCTAACTTAAGTGGGGTTATTGCCAAAAGTAACTATGAAAATGGTAAACTTAATTCAATGACTATAACTGTGAATACACAGTTTTATGGTTATCAGCAGATTAATAGTTTTACTAAGTTAATTTCTAATAGTGCTGAAAAATATTTACCTAAAAATGTGCCGATTGAAATTAAAGTGCAGGCTGTTGGTGAAGTTCAATCGGTAGTAATTCGAGACAGTAGCAATTATAATTTCTATAGTCATGTATTTAGTAATGAAAATTAGCGGAGGTATTCAATGATTTCTAAAGAAGAAATTGCGCACGTTGCGGCGCTTTCAAGATTAAAATTTAGCGAAGAAGAGCTAGAAATGTTCACACCCCAAATGGACGAAATTATCGCCATGGCTGGACAATTGCAGGAAGTGGATACAACAGATGTTGTGCCAACTAACTTAATTGTTGATGAAGAAAATGTCTTCAGAAATGATGAAGTTGAAAAAATGCAAACACGTGAAGAATTACTTAAAAACGTACCTGAAACAAAAGACGGCTTAATCAGAGTGCCTTCAATTATTGACAAGGAGGATGACAATCAATAATGAATTATTTAAACGAATCAATTGATCAATTACACCAAGACTTAGTTGATCAAAAATTGTCAGCTAAAGAACTTGCAACTAACACACTAGATAACATCAAAAAAACAGATGATAAATTCAATTCTTTTATTTCATTGAACGAAAATGCACCAAAAGAAGCTGAAGCTATCACAGAATTTGATACCCCTTTGGCAGGAATTCCAATCGCTGTTAAAGATAATATTGTAACAACAGAAATGAAAACAACAGCAGCTAGTCGTATGCTTGAAAACTTTGTATCGGTTTATGATGCAACAGTTGTTTCAAAACTAAAAGACCAAAAAGCTGTTATCATTGGTAAACCAAACTTGGATGAGTTTGCAATGGGTTCATCTACTGAAACATCATACTTTGGTGTTTCAAAGAATCCTTGGGACCAAACTAAAGTTCCTGGTGGTTCTTCAGGTGGTTCAGCAACAGCCGTAGCTAGTGGTCAAGTTATTGCTGCACTTGGTTCAGATACGGGTGGTTCAATTCGCCAACCTAGTGCTTTCACTGGTATTTTTGGAATTAAACCAACTTACGGCCGTGTGTCACGTTGGGGATTAATTGCCTTTTCTTCAAGTTTAGATCAAATCGGTGTAATGACAAAACGTGTTAAAGATGCTGCTTACGTTCTAAATGCAATTAGTGGCCATGATGAACGCGATTCAACAAGTTCAATGCGTGAAGTTCCTGATTTCACTAAAGCACTTAACAAAGATGTTAAAGGTCTAAAAATTGCTGTTCCTAAGGAATACTTTGAAATCGGTGTTTCTGACGAAGTTAAACGCGTGGTTAACGAAGCCATTAAAGTTTACGAAGAAAACGGTGCAATCGTTGAAGAAGTTAGCTTGCCACATACTAAATATGTGATTCCAACTTACTACTTGATTGCTTCTAGTGAAGCTTCATCAAACTTACAACGTTTTGATGGTATTCGTTATGGATTCCGTGCAAGTGATGTGAAGAGCTTAGCTGATGTTTATGTCAAGACTCGTTCTGAAGGATTCGGAGACGAAGTTAAACGTCGTATTATGTTGGGTACATTCTCACTTTCAGCTGGAACATACGATGCTTACTTCAAAAAAGCTGCTCAATTGAGAACATTAATCAAACAAGACTTTGACCGTCTATTTGAAAAATATGACTTAGTAATGGGACCAACTGCACCAACAACTGCTTTTGGTATTGATGCTAAGAATGATGATCCAATGACAATGTATGCTAACGATATTCTAACAATCTCAGCAAACATGGCCGGAATTCCAGCCGCAAGTATCCCTGCAGGACTTGCTTCAGATAACATGCCTGTTGGTCTTCAAATCATGGCACAACGCTTTGATGAAGAAGCAATCTTTAATGCTGCAAGCTTCTACGAAGATTACAGTAAATTCTATGAAAAAGTTCCTAGTGAAATGGAGGACAAATAATGAATTTTGAAACAACTATTGGGCTTGAGGTCCACGTTGAATTAAAAACAAACACTAAAATGTTCAGTCCAAGTCCAGTGCAATACGGAGCAGAACCAAATACAAACACTAACGTAATTGATTTTGGTTATCCTGGTGTATTGCCAACTGTGAATAAAGAAGCTTACCGTCTAGGTATTATGGTTGCTTCAGCTATGCACGCTAATGTGTCACCTTACACACACTTTGACCGTAAGAACTACTTCTACCCAGATAATCCTAAAGCTTACCAAATCACGCAATCAGAATTTCCATTAGCTACTGGTGGTTATATCGAAATTGAAGTGAATGGTTATACTAAAAAAATTCGCTTAGAAGAAATGCACGTTGAAGAAGATGCTGGTAAGAATACTCACGGTACAGATGGGTATTCATCTGTTGACTTGAACCGTCAGGGAACACCATTGATTGAAATTGTGTCAAAACCTGATATTGCAACACCAGATGAAGCACAAGCTTACCTTGAAAAACTACGTCAAATCGTTCAATTTACAGGCGCTTCAGACGTTAAGATGGAAGAAGGATCAATGCGTGTGGATACTAACATTTCACTACGTCCAATTGGTCAAGAAGAACTAGGTGAAAAAGCTGAGCTTAAAAACTTAAACTCATTTAACCACGTTCGTTTAGGTCTTGCTTATGAAGAAAAACGTCAAACTGAAATTTTACTTGCAGGTGGCGAAATCAAACCTGAAACACGTCGTTTTGACGAAACAACAGGTCAAACTTACTTACTACGTGTGAAAGAAGGGAAAGACGATTACCGTTACTTCCCAGAACCTGATATTCCAGGATTCCATGTGGCTGATTCATGGGTTGACGAAATTAGATCACAAATTCCAGAAATGCCAGATGTTCGTCGTAAACGTTATGTTTCTGAACTAGGTATTCCTGAATATGATGCTAATATTTTGACCCAAACTAAAGAAATGTCTGACTTCTTTAATGAAACAGTTGAACATGGTGGGGATGCAAAACTAGCTTCTAACTGGTTAATGGGTGAAGTAAATGCTTACTTGAACACCAACAAAATTGACTTGTTAGAATCAAACCTAACACCTGAAAACTTAGCCACAATGATTAAATTAATCAAAGATGGGACAATTTCTTCAAAAATTGCGAAAAAAGTTTTCCAAGAAACAATTAAAAACGGAACAGAACCAAAGGCTTGGGTTGAAGAAAAAGGACTTGTTCAACAATCTGATCCAGCAGTTCTAGTGCCATTAATCAATGACATCTTGGATAACAATGAACAATCTATTGAAGACTACAAGAATGGTAAAGACCGTGCAATCGGATTCTTAGTGGGTCAAATTATGAAAGCAACTAGAGGTCAAGCGAACCCTAAAGTTGTGAATAAGATTTTGCTAGAAGAATTAGACAAGAAGTAAGGGTAGGCGATTTGAGTGCCAAAAGCCAGATTAATTTATAACCCGACTTCTGGACATTATCCTGTTACGAAAAGCATTGTTGATATTTTAGCTGTGCTTGAAAAAGCGGGATTTGAAGCGAGTTCGTTTCAGACAACTGCAGAAGTTGATTCGGCTAAAAACGAAGCAATTCGTGTCGCAAAAGCAGGATTTGATTTAATCGTTTCGGCTGGAGGAGACGGCACACTTGATCAAGTGATTAATGGGATTGCCCCATTAGAAACGCGACCTAAAGTGGCCGTGATTCCAGCAGGAACAGCCAATGATTTTGCAAGAGCATTGCATATCCCAAGAAATAATTTCAAAGCAGCAGCTGAAGTTGTTTTGAAAGGACAAACACAAAAGTTAGATATTGGCCGAGCTTACTCAAGTAACCATAGTCAATACTTTGTGAATAATGCCGGCGGTGGGCATGTGACAGAAGTAACTTACGCGCCGACTTGGCAACAAAAATCCGTTTTTGGATATAGTGCCTACTTGCTGAAAGCTATTAAACTATTAGCAGGTTTACAGTCTCGAAAAATGCGCCTGACCTATGACACAGGCGTTTACGAGGGGGACACCGTTTTATTCTTATTAGGATTGACCAATTCAATTGGTGGATTTGAAAAGATATTGCCTGTTCCTGAATTTTCAGATGGATACTTTGGCCTGCTAATTGTAAAGCCAACGCAGTTGACACGATTGTTTCGATTGATTAAGTTGGCTGTCAAAAATCGCAAACATCTTGATGATGATGATGTTATTTTTGTCAAAACAAAGACGCTCGAAGTTGAACTACTTGATCAAAATAGTCATGGAAATGACGTTAATATTGATGGTGAAAAAGGAACAGCCTTTCCATTATCATTTGAGAATTTGACGCAACATATCGAGTTTTATGTTAATTTTTAAATGTACTAAAAAAACTGTACCTAAACTATTGGGTACAGTTTTTTAGAGCCTAGGAGATAATATGTTAAATAAGAACCAAGAAATACAATTGACTATCACTGATTTAAGTTACGAAGGGATGGGAGTTGCTCATACTGACGAAGGCATGACTTTGTTCGTGGATAATGCTTTGCCAGGTGAAGTTGTTACTGCCAAAATTTTGAAATTGAAGAAAGGGTTTGGCTTTGCAAAAACTGTATCAATTGAAACCAAAAGCCCAGACCGTGTTGAAATGTCTTCAAACAAGTGGGCACAGACAGGGATTGCACCTCTTGCACACTTAACTTATGACAAACAACTTGAATTCAAAACTAAACAAGTTAAAAAATTAGTTGAAAAGAATAAATTAGATATCGATGTTTTGGATACTATTGCATCACCTAATGAATTAGGCTACCGTAATAAAGCGCAAGTTCCTGTTCGCCAAGTTAATGGTCAACTTGAAGTTGGATTTTTCAGAAAACGTTCTCATGATTTAGTCGTGATGGAAGACTTCTTAATTCAAGATTCAAAAATCGATAACACAATTAAAGGTGTTCGTGAAATTCTACGCCAATACGACATTACAGGGTATGATGAACGCAATCATCGTGGTCAAGTGAAGAATATTATTGTTCGTCGTGGTTACTTCACTGGCCAAATCATGGTAATTTTGGTTTGTTTAGACAAAAAATTCAAACACCTACCTGAAATTGCGGATGCAATTGAACAGTTAGAAGAAGTGAAAAGTGTTTACTTGAATCATAACCCACAAAAAACAAACGTTATTATGGGTAAGAAGAACCGTTTATTAGCGGGTAATTCATACATTACAGATAAAATTGGTGATCAAACCTTTATGATTTCACCACAATCATTCTTCCAAATTAACTCAAGCCAAACGCCAACACTTTACCAAAAAGCGGTTGAAATGGCCCAATTAAACGAAGATGATGAAGTACTAGATACTTATTCAGGTATTGGAACAATTGGTCTTTCTGTTGCCAAAGAAGTGAAGAGTGTGACAGGGGTTGAAGTGGTGAAATCAGCTGTTGATGATGCCAAGAACAATGCAACCTTAAACCACATTACTAACTCTGAATTCTTCTTAGGTAAGTCAGAAGAATACATGAATCATTGGGCAGAAGAAGGCAAAAAAGCAACGGTTGTAATTGCCGATCCACCAAGAAAAGGTGTGACAAGTGAATTCATTCAATCAACTGCTAAAATTGCACCTCGTAAAGTGATTTACATTTCATGTAATCCAGCTACTTTGATGCGTGATATTAAAGAATTCGAAGACTACGGTTATACAACAAAAACAATTCAACCTGTTGATATGTTCCCTATGACACAACATGTGGAATGTGTGACAGTGCTTGAGAAAAACTAAATTCAATTTAAAATACCTAGGCTATATTGCAATAGTCTGGGTGTTTTTTATTTAAAAATCAGTTAAGTTAACTGTAATAGTGAAAGTAATAGTCACAATCATGATACGCTTAATGCTCAACTAGAAATCTCTTGGAGGAGAACAAATGAAGATAGTAAAGAAATATCATGTTTTATTGCTACTGATTGCGATAGTTTACATGGCAATAGTGTTGACGTATACACTATTCCCGCAATCGAGTCTTAATCAGTTTTTATCAACACAACTTGGACTTGCACAGTTTTATGCATTTTCCGTCTTTTTTGGTGTTGTGATGGGGATTTTTTCATTACTTATGATGGGAATGACTAGTTACAAGAAAGGCTATCGCAGACCACCATTTTTTATTTGGGCAGTTATGATGGTGCTATCAGGTATTTTAGTGATAGGTGGAACTGGCGGACACTTCAGTCATGATCAGCCAGTTGATTCAAACCAGCCATCGTTCAAAATTGTAGAATACAATTCAGCTAATCAACTTAATTCCACTAATATTCAAACTATTTTTGGCGAGTATAACACTGATATTGCGGTTTTTCCTGAGTTTGATGAGCGACCTTCAGAAGCAGGGGCTAATGAGCGCATTAAGCAACTATTTAAGGCGGCTAATGTGAATTATGACCATTATGACGTGTTTATTTCTGACCATCCAACAGGAGTAGCAGGAGTGACGACAATCGTCAAAAAGTCATTTGCTCAATTCACGCAACAAAGAGAAGTGCCACAACCAACATTTAAAAGTGTTAATTTGAAATCTCAAACTGCAAATGTTCCAAGCATTATTGGGCTTCATGCTGCACCACCGATTCCAGGATACTTGATGAATTACTGGCAAAAAGATTTGCAGGTGATTAGCAATCAACTAGCCAACCAAAATCCTGATAGTATTCTAATTGGCGATTTCAATGCAAATATGAATCATGGATTATTGACGACGATTGCAACACATGAAGATGGGGTAAATGCACTCCCCACATTTGAAAGAGGGACATGGCCAGCCTCTAAACTACCAGCATACTTTAGAACACCAATTGATCATGTTTTAATTCCTAAAAATCAATATAGTGTCAAAAATATTAAGCTCCAAGACTTAAAAACTTCAGACCATATGGCAATCTTTATGGAAGTGCAAAAAAATAAAGCCTAGGCAACTGCCTAAGCTTTATTTTTTTTGTGATAGTAATAATAAACAGGAAGACCTGTTAGAGTCACTAAGATACCAATAATTGATAATTGGAATTGTGTGATGAAGGTTGCGACCACGATAAAGCCACCACCCAAGATTGAAATGATTGGAATGATTGGATAGAACAGCACCTTGTAAGGACGTTCAAGTTTTGGTTCACGTTTTCGCAAGATTAAAACAGCAATTGAAATTAAAGTGGTGAAGGTCCACATGACGAAGACCAACATGTTGGTTAAGTTGTCAAAATTACCTAAGAATAATAATAGAATAGAAATACCACAAATAAGTAGTCCTGAAACCATCGGAACACCAAAGCGGTTGAGTTTCTTGAAATACTGACTAAATGGGAGTTGGTTGCTTTGAGCAAGTGTGTAAGGTAAACGCATCCCTGTCATCACAAACCCATTAATTGTGCCATAAACAGAAACTAAAATACCAATTGTCACTAAACGCCCGCCTAGGTTACCAAACAGTACACGAGAGCTATCAAAAGCAGCGTTTGGATTACCTGCTAGTTGTTCGATAGGGAGACTTGATAAAAACGCAAAGTTGATAAGTAAATAAACAACCGTTACCAGACTTAATCCTAAGATAATGGCTTTAGGCAAGTCCTTGCTAGGATGTTTCAATTCTCCAGCCATATTTCCCACATTAATCCAGCCTTCATAAGCATACATTGCTGAAAGCAACCCACCACTTAAAGCAACAAAGAATGGGACATCATGTCCAGAAGTGATAGGGAACAATTCAACAGGCATTTTTGGATCATGGAATAAGCCGACGATTACAATCAAAGCAACAGGAATTAATTTAACAATCAAAGAGACCACTTGTAGAATTCCTGAAGCTTTGTTCCCAATAAAGTTAATCAATGCAATAGAAGCTAAACAAAGAACCGCAAATGGAATAGTCCAGTGATTGTTGATACCTAGTAAAACGATTAATTGTTGTGAAAAAACGAGCATTAATGACGCAATCGATGCAGGAAAATAAATTAAGATTTGTGCCCATCCATACAAAAAGCTCAGTGGCTTACCATAGGTATATTCAATGTATTTAATGGGACCACCTGTAACAGGCAAAGCCGTTGCTAACTCTGCAACAGTTAATCCACTTGCAATTGACAAAATTCCAGCAAAAAACCAAACAAATAAAGTCATGCTAGTTGATTGTGTCAATTGTGTGATTGATGAAATTTTGAAGAAAATACCGGATCCAATAACAATTCCCATAACGGTGGATAGCGCTTGTGAGAATTTAAGATTCTTTTTCATTTCTTGTGACATAAACTAAAAACTCCTAAAAATAACCAATAAAAAAAGTCTTCTTAATTAAGAAGACTTTTCATTTTTTCTTTTTTGATAAAAATAAATGGGTAGTCCAATTAAAGTGACGAGTATCCCAATTAGTGATAACTCAAATTGTGTAATTAATGTTGAAACGACAATGAACAGTCCACCTAAGATTGAGATAGCAGGAATAACTGGGTAGAATAGCACTTTATAAGGACGTTCAAGTTCTGGCTCACGTTTTCTAAGGATGATAACACCAATTGATAGTAGTGTTGTAAAGCTCCAAATCACAAAAACAAGCATGTCTGTTAATAAGTTGAAGCTACCTAGGAAAATCATAAGAAATGTAATAGCTAAAGTGAATAGTCCTGAAACATAAGGTGCACCTGATTTATTTAATTTTTTGAAGGTATTACTAAATGGTAAACTACCATTTGAAGCCAATGTATAAGGAACACGAATACCAGTCATTGTATAACCGTTAATCGTACCGTACACTGAAACTAAAATACCTAATGTTACTAAACGGCCACCAAATTCACCAAAGAATAAACGGGAACTATCAAAAGCGGCATTACCATTACCAGCTAACTGATCGACTGGTAGTGCTGAAACAAATGCATAGTTAATCAATACGTAGATTAAGGTTACTAAACTTAGTCCCAAAATAATGGCTTTAGGCAGGTCTTTTTTAGGGTTCTTCATTTCACCAGCCATATTACCAACATTAATCCAACCATCATAAGCAAACATTGTGGCTAGTAATCCACCACTTAGTGCAGTAAAGAAGGGAGTTCCTTCGCCTGAAGTGATTGGGAATAATGAAGGATTAACAGGACTTGGCTTGAATAAACCAAAACCGATAATTAAAACAATAGGAATAAGTTTGGCAATCATTGTGATGCTTTGCAATTTACCGGAGACTTTATTCCCAACAAAGTTCAGTAGCATAATCGATGTTGAAACAATTAGTGCAATAGGCACGATCAGTGATTGACTAATGCCAAAAAGACTAGCAAATTGTTCACCAAAGATGATACTTAAAGCGGCAATATTGGCAGGGAAGTAAATGGCCATTTGTGACCATCCAAATAGAAATCCTGCAGGCTTACCGTAAGTATATTCAATATACTTTGTTGGCCCACCCGTAACAGGAAGGGCAGTTGCTAATTCTGAAACAGTTAATCCGCTGGCAATGGATAATAGCCCGGCTAAAACCCACACAAAAACAGTTAAACTAGCAGACTGCGTTGAACTGGCAACACTAGATATTTTGAAAAATACCCCGGCACCAATCACAATTCCCATAACAGTTGAGAGGGCTTGTGAGAAATTCATGGTCTTCTTTAAATTATTAGACATCTAACGATTCCACCTTCTTATTTAAATATTTTTTCAATTAATCATTATACAGAAAATTAAAATAGGAAGATAGATGATTAATCAATAAAAAATTGATAATATTTCATTGAACGTTTACCAAATCATAAAAAATATGAGAAAATATAATAACCGTCATTTTTAACAAAATTAATAGATTAGGATGATCAATTCTATGAACTATAGTGAAAATATACAAAACATTTTAAAAGAACAAAACATAACAGAAACAACAGAAATTCAAAGTAGAAGTTACCAGTCCATTATCGAAGGGGCTTCTGTTGTGGGGCTTTCACCTACAGGAACTGGGAAGACTTATGCTTATGGCTTGCCATTAATTGAGAAAACAAATCCTGGCGATTATCAAGCAATTATTATTTTAGAACCAACGAATGAATTAGCCGTGCAGGTGAGGGATGCCTTGCAACCTTTTGCTAAAGCACAAGGTCTTAAAACAATGGCACTAGTTGGTAGTGGAAATCGTAAACGCCAAATTGAAAACTTGAAAAAGAAAAAGCCTGAAATTATTATTGCAACTTTAGGCCGTTTGTTTGATATGGTAACTGAAAATAAAATCAAACCACAAAAGGCGAATGCGTTAGTACTAGATGAAGCCGATGACCTATTGGTGCTTGATTCAATTGATATGATTGGGTCATTTTCAGATGATATGCCAGAAGACTCCCAAATTTTATTATTTGGTGCAACAGATTCTGAAACAACTCGTAACCCAGAAGAAGTGTTTGGAAATGCTTTCATTTTAGTAGATGTTAGACCAGACATTACAAAAAACAATATTCACCACCGCTTCTTGAAGGTAAGTAATGAAAACAGATTAGACGTTTTAACACGACTATCTTCTGTTGATGATTTTTCAGCAATTGTTTTCTTTAGTAGTGTGGCTTCACTTGAAAAAGTAGCCCAAACTATGTCACATCGTGCTTTGAAATTCGGTGTTTTAGCAAATAACGAAAACAAAATGCAAAGGCAACGTGCTATTTCTGATTTGCAAAAAGGTAAAATTGATGCGATTTTTGCGACAGATATTGCGTCAAGAGGGATGGATATCAAGAATCTAAAATATGTTATCAACTATGACTTACCTCAGTCACAAGAGTCTTATATTCACAGAGCGGGAAGAACAGGCCGTATGGATGCAGAAGGAACAGTTATTTCAATGGGGAATAACCATGATTTCCGTGACTTGAAGAAACTAGCTAATTTAGGCGATCAATTGCAAAAAATATATCTAGTTGGTCATCACTTAACCACAGATAAACCATTTGCACAGCCTAAAAAAGAACGAGAAGCACAAGCTAACGAACAAAAAGAAACACATATCAATCAAACACGTGAAGAATTGCAAAATAAAACAGATAAACCAGAAAAAGAATTCAAAAAAGCGATTCAATCTAATCCAAAACCAAAGAAAAAAGTGAAGAAGAATCGCAAACGTCGACAAAAAAATAAAGGCTACCATGGAAAGAAAGCCTAGCACTAATTCAACACAAAAAAAGCTAGACTTTATAACCAAATATAGTCTTAAAATGGTAGATAGCCTAAAGCACTTGAGATGGCTATTAGCCTTAAAACAAACACTAGATGTATTGATGATTGTGGCCTTGCTAGGGTCAATGACAATCTTGCTTCAGAATTTTTCAAATGTGTTTTTGAGCTATTTTCATCTGTCATTTTTGAAAGACTTCTTATTTTGGCTTGGGCCAATTAATCAGGCTATTTGGGTTTTAACGCTGCCAATATATAGCTTTTGGTTTATCTTAGTTTGGAGCTATTTTCTAGCCTTATTTTATGATAATGATGCTGTATTAGGATCAATAATCGGTGTGTCATCTTATTTGTTAGCTAGTGGTTTTTTGAATTTCAATTTTAAAGTCACTTGGCAAAACTTATCAACGCAAAATCTATTTTTTGCGTTTTTCGTGAGCACGATTTTTGTGGTCATTTACAATTTTATGACTAAATTGCAATTTCAACTTAGCATTATGCCTGGAAGGTTTACGTGGTTTTACAAAAAGCTGAGTCATTTGACGTCATTTTTGGTGACATTTTCGCTAATGTTTATTTACTTTAGAGAAACACCCAAAGCACTACACATAGCTTTAAAAGAGATATTCGGTGGTGCACAAGCTAACTTAGCTATGATGAGTCAAAATTTCATTGTGGTGTTAGTGCTATTGTTATTAATTCAGCTTTATTGTTATTTCAACTTTCAAGGAAATAACTTGATGATAACGATTGTCGAATTTATTTATCTGACCAGTCAAAATTTCAATATTGAAGCTGCCAATTATCACCAACTACCGCAGTATTTAATGACAAAATCAACACTTGATATTTATGTATTCATTGGTGGTGTTGGGAGTACATTGGCCTTTGTTTTAGGGGTTTTATTTTTCTCAAAAATCCCTGAAAGACGGCGAGTAGCAAAATATTCACTGGCACCAGGCATATTCAATTTAAATAGTTCAACTTTATTTGGCATTCCGGTTATTTTAAATAAACGCTACTTCGTGCCATTTATGATTACGCCAATAATTAGTTTGATGACTACTTATTGCGCCTTATCCTTAAGGTGGATTGACCCTGTTCAAGTCGCATTGCCAAGTATAGTGCCACCTTTTCTAAATGGTTTTTTGGCGACTAATTTAGATTTGAATTCACTTGTCTTAATATTAACTAACTTTTTGATTTCGTTAGTTATTTGGACAACTTATATTAAAAAAGAAAATGATGACTACAAAAGTGCGAACTGATACTTTTAACTTTTACTTAAAGTGTTATAATAAAAAAGTATTGGCCTCGTAGCTCAGCAGGATAGAGCAACTGCCTCCTAAGCAGTAGGTCATCAGTTCAATTCTGATCGGGGTCATCAAAAAAAGCCGTGCGGGGTAAACCGCGCGGCTTTTTTATTTGAGTAAAAAATAGATAGCAATAACTGCTAGAAGTGTAAAAACAATTGCCAGCGGAAATAAAATTTTGACATAATCAAAATGTTTTCGTGTAGCAAAGGCAAAGACATAGCAAAATGCAGCTAATGAAATCAAAAAACTGGCAATGAGAAGTAAAGGAAAAGACAGCATTAGAAGGCCCATTCACCATTTTTGAATATTTGGAAACGTGAGCCATCTGTTGAAATACCTTCAATGTTCATTTTGTCAGATCCTACCATGAAATCAACGTGGGTTTGACTCACATTCAATCCGTTTTGACGTAATTCAATTGGCGACATTTTAGTCCCATTTTCGATAGTAAATGGATAAGCAGCACCAATTGCGACGTGGTTTGATGCATTTTCGTCAAACAAGGTATTGAAAAAGATGATTTGAGATTGTGAAATCGGTGAAGAGTAAGGTACTAAAGCAACTTCACCTAATGATTTAGCGCCATCATCGGTTTGAACAAGATGTTCCAATGTTTCTTGACCTTTATCGGCTGTGATTTCAGTAATTTGACCATCTTTGAAAGTGACTTTGATGCCTTCAATAAGTTGGCCGCTGTAAGACAATGGTTTTGTGGAAGCAATCACACCATTAATTTTTCGAAAATCAGGGGAAGTGAAAACTTCTTCTGTAGGCATATTCGGCATGAATGCTTCACCATCAGCATTAACAGCACCTGCACTATGCCAAATATGGTTTTTGGGTAGCCCAATTTCGATATCTGTCACATCACTAGTGTAGTGAAGCGCAGTAAATTGTTTGTCATTTAAAATGGCAGATTTTTGGCGAAGTGTATTTTTGTGATCTTCCCATGCTTTAATTGGGTCATCAGCGTAAATACGGGTAGTTTTGAAAATTTCATGCCACAATTGGTCAACTGCTTCAGCAGCAGAAACGTCAGGGAACACGTGTTTTGCCCAGCCTTCACTAGCAGCTCCTACAATTGTCCAGCTAATATCATTATTTTGCGTAGCACGACGAAGTGGAAGCATTCCCTTAGTTAGCGCACCTTGCATTTTAGCCAAACGTTGTTGGTCAACATCGCTTAAGGCATCTGGATTGTTTGAAATAACAGAGATACGTTTAACTTTTTTATCAAGCCATTCATTAATTTGTTCTTCTTGTGATTTTGAGAAGGTTTCTAAGCGATTTTCATCAGCATAAAGTAAATTAAGGCGATTTAAGGTTTCATCTTGCCACTTTACAATGACTTCAGCAGCCCCTTTTTGATATGTTTTTTCAGTCAGTAAGTGTGCAAATTTAGTTTGGTCAGTTGCAATTTGCAAAACAATGGTATCACCAGGTTTAACGGCTACCCCGGTTTCAATCGTCAGGTCAGCATATTTAGCAAGTAATGTATCGAAATTTGGTAGTGTCATCATTGAGCTCCTTATTTAAGTTTAGTAATAGTTATTTTATCATGTTTTTTGGCTATAAATGTAATTGTTTTTTGCTTATAATGAACTTAAAACTTATAATGATTAAAGTTGATAAATCATGGAGGTATTTCATTGGGAAATAAAGTAAAAGTAATGACCGTTTTTGGTACAAGACCAGAAGCAATTAAAATGGCGCCACTTGTTTTGGAATTGAAAAGTCGCCCAGAAGAATTTGAAGAAATTACAGTCGTCACAGCGCAACACCGTGAAATGTTAGATCAAGTTTTAGAAATTTTTGAAATCAAACCCGATTATGATTTTAATATTATGAAAGCTGGTCAGACATTAAGCCAAATTACCAGCCGTGTGATGTTAGATCTTGAAAAGGTAATCATGGAAGAACAACCTGATATTGTCTTGGTTCATGGTGATACGACAACATCATTTGCAGCAAGTCTATCAACTTTCTATCAACAAAAAGTCCTAGGACACGTTGAAGCTGGTCTTAGAACTTGGAATAAATACTCACCATTTCCAGAAGAAATGAACCGTCAATTGACTGACGTTTTAACTGACATCTACTTTGCGCCAACATTCAAAAGTAAAGCAAACTTACTACAAGAAAATCATCCAGAAGAAGATGTATTTGTGACAGGGAACACAGCAATTGATGCATTGAAACAAACTGTTCAACGCGACTATCACCACAGTGTGTTAGATGAAATTGCTGAAGATAAACGTATGATTTTGGTTACTATGCACCGTCGTGAAAACCAAGGAGAACCGATGCGTCGCGTTTTCAAAGTAATGAAAGACGTTGTCGATCAACATGATGATGTTGAAATTGTTTACCCTGTTCACTTGAGTCCAGCTGTTCAAAAAGTTGCTCAAGAAGTATTGGGTAATGATGACCGTATTCACTTGATTCAACCGCTTGATGTTGTTGATTTTCATAACTTAGCTAAAAGAAGCTACTTCATCATGACTGATTCTGGTGGTGTTCAAGAAGAAGCACCTTCACTTCAAAAACCAGTTTTAGTTTTACGTGATACAACAGAACGTCCAGAAGGTGTTGAAGCAGGTACGTTAAAACTTGTTGGAACAAACGAAGCAGAAGTTAAGTCTGCTATGATGACATTATTAAATGATAAAGAAATTTATCAAGCAATGGCTGAAGCGCAAAATCCATATGGTGATGGTACTGCGTCAAAACGTATTGCTGATGCAATTTCTTACCACTTTAATCGTGACTCATTAGAACGTCCAGAGGACTTCAAAGCCTAACAAAAAAGCAATCAACTTAAGTTGATTGCTTTTTATTTGTGGTTAGCTTCGTAGAAGTTAACAACTTTTTCAGTAAATTGTTCAATATTTTCGATATCTTCTAAATCAGGTGCCAAATTAATTTTTAGGCTTTCAGCAGCTTGAACACCACCGATTTTCAAAAAGGCTTTAGTAAAGTCATCAACGGTAATGCAGTAAGCATCTTCGTAGAAAACATCTCCTGAACCTGCGACCGCAAAGATCTTATCAGTTAAATCAATCTCAAGTAAATCTTCGTAAAAGTCTAAAGCTTCATCAGGTAATTCACCTTCACCATAAGAATAAGGGACCATAAATGCAATATCATATTCAGAAAATTCATTTACATCACTAAACGTAATATCAGACATGTCAGTTTCAATACCCATGTCTTGAAGCTTCTCATCGATAATAGAAGCGACTTCTTCATTATTACCGGTCATACTAGCGTAGACAATTTTAGCAGTTGTCAAAGTAAAATCCTCCTTATACATTCAAAATAACTGGGGATAGACGTCTTATATTATAACAGAATATCGCTTGTATTGATTGATAATTGTCATAGGTTTTAGCAGGGGTATTTTTTTAATGAACAAAAAACGTTATAATAGATATGATATGATTCAAATAGTAAAGATTAAAATATAAAGGAGTTTTATTTTGATTACATTAAAATCACGTCGAGAATTAGAAGGAATGGCTAAATCTGGACAATTACTAGCACAAACACACTTAGGAATCAAAAAGTTAATTAAACCTGGTATTTCATTATATGAAATTGAAGAATTTGCAGATAATTTCATTACTGAAAATGGTGGTATCCCATCAGAAAAGGGTTTTGAAGGTTATAAATACGCAACTTGTGTCAGCGTAAATGATGAAATTGCACATGCAACACCTAGAAAAGATGTCTTTTTACAAGAAGGGGACGTTGTCTCTGTTGATATGACAATCAATCTTGATGGTTATGAAAGTGATTCATGCTGGACATATGCAGTTGGCGAAATTTCAAAAGAAGATCAAGATTTAATGGATATCGCACACAAAGCACTTTACCTTGGAATTGACCAAGCACAAGTGGGTAATCGTATTGGTGACATTGGTTATGCCATCCAACAATTCACAGAAGTTGAAAACAACTATGGTGATGTTCGTGAACTAATCGGTCACGGTATTCAACCAACTATGCACGAAGAACCTGAAGTACCTCACTTTGGTAAAAAAGGTCGCGGGTTACGTCTAAAAGAAGGTATGACAATTACAATTGAACCCATGATTACACAAGGTTCATGGGAAATGGTGAGTCGTGTTGTTGATGATCCAGATGATGATTGGGTATACTATGTTACAGAAGATGGTTCAAAATGTGCACAATATGAACACACAATCGCAATTACAGCAGACGGTCCAAAAATTTTAACTTCACAAGATCCGGAATTTGATAAAAAGTATTTATTTAAATAATGAAAAAACCTTTTTATGGGTATCGAAAAGAACACCTGACGCATCAAAAGCCCAAAAAGCGCCACCCTGTTAAACGTGGAGTTAAAAAGCCAAAGCACTCTCGTCTGGGCTACTTGTTTAATACATTATCTGAAGTATTAGCTAGTGGTGAGATTAATCAAAATGCGATTGTAATTGCTTATTTTGCGTTGTTCTCATTGTTCCCATTATTGTTGTTAGCAGCTTATATGCTGAGTTTGTTTAATATTAGTGCAACTGTTGAACCGATTGTTGAATATATCAGTCTTATTCTGCCAAAAGAAGTTGCACCATACATAAGTCCTATTATCAAGCAAGTTGTTCAACCACCAAGTGGTGGATTCCTATCATTTGGGGTTATCGTTGCATTATGGGCATTTAGTGGACTGATTAATTCGATTAAAGTGGCTTTGAACAAAGTCTATCGTGTTCAAGAAGTTGTTAAAGAGCAGTCCTTTTGGGTTTCTATTGTTAATCGAATTGTTTCATTTGCATTAACAGCGACTTTAATTTTAGGATTAGTTTTAATTTTATTCACTTTGATTTTTGGTCAGCAGATTTTAGAATTGTTAGCCCCAATTTTCAATTTTTCAATGGATCCGATTTATCAAATTAGCAGTTATCGTTGGCCCGTTATTATTGTTGTTTTAGGTGTTATTGTAGGGTATCTTTATTATTTTCTACCTAACATTTCACTCAAAAAACGTAGTATTTGGCCGGGTGTGTTTTTGACAATTATCGGATGGGGCGTTTTGTCTCAAGGATTTAGTTTTTACTTGGAGCATTTTAGCCGGAGTTTAACCAATTACGGTATTATCGGAACATTTATTATTTTCATGCTGTGGTTGAACTTTAGTGCACTTGTATTTTTGGTGGGGGCTGTATTGAACTCAACCATTGATCATACGTTACATGGGAATGTCGATTATAAATCGAGTCGTATAATTGAGTTATTTAAGAAGAAAAAAACAAAATAAGGCGGTATCTTATGAAAAAAGTAAGAAAAGCGGTTATTCCTGCTGCCGGTTTAGGAACAAGATTTCTACCAGCAACTAAAGCAATTGCCAAAGAAATGATGCCAATTGTGGATAAACCAACTATTCAGTTTATTGTTGAAGAAGCAAAAGCTTCAGGTATTGAAGATATTTTGATTGTGACAGGAAAAACGAAACGTCCAATTGAAGACCACTTTGATTCAGCTCCTGAATTAGAGTTGACACTTGAAAAAGATCACAAAACAGATCTTTTAAAAGTGGTGACTGATGTAACCACTTTAGGTGTGAATATTTACTTTACTAGACAGCCTCATCCAAAGGGATTAGGGGACGCAATCTATCGTGCTAAGTCATTCATCGCTGATGAACCATTTGTTGTTTTACTAGGTGATGACTTGATGAATGATAAGACACCGCTAACTAAACAGTTAATTGATTGCTACAACGACACACATGCAGCAACAATTGCAGTTATGAAAGTTCCTCACGAAGAAGTGAGCAAGTATGGTGTGATTGAACCAGACGTTCAATCAAGACCAGGACTATTCAATGTTAAATCTTTTGTTGAAAAACCAAAAGTAGAAGAAGCACCATCAGATCTTGCAATTATTGGTCGTTACTTATTAACACCTGAGATTTTCAACATATTAGAAAATCAAAAACCAGGACGTGGTAACGAAATTCAATTGACTGATGCTATTGACACAATGAACAAGACACAACGCGTTTTTGCGCACGTCTTTGAAGGCCAACGTTTTGATGTTGGTAATAAATTTGGTTACCTTCAAACGTCAATTTCATATGGGTTGAAGCACCCTGAAACAAAAGATGAATTGCGTCAATATATTAAAGATTTAGCTAAGGAACTTGAAGCTGAAGAAAAGAAAAACTAGACTAGGATTAGTCGATTTTGATCAATTCTCAGACCATAAATGACGTGTTCGTTTTGGTCTAAGTCACAAACTTTGATAAAAGCAGTTTTATCATCAAAACGAATAAGCAACTTTTCAATTTCGGATTTTTTCAGAGGTTGATGAGTTGCTTCTTTTGTATAAAAAATACAAATTTGTTGATTATAATCGATGGCTGAAACAGGTAGAAGCGTTTCGTTATTTTTAAAGTACAAGTTAAAGTAATCTGATAAATCTTGTATAAATTGTAAAAAATCAATAATACGCATAAAACTATCTCCTTACTAAACCATAAAATATGGAGGGTTAATCATGACACCTTTTTATAAATTAAGTATACCAGACCGCCGAAAGTGGTTAGTAGACCATGACTTGATTTCACCAACTCAAAGTGAACAATATGCAAATGAATATGAGCTATCTCTAAGTCAATTGACTCATTTTAGTGAAAATGTCATCAGTCAGTTAGCTTTCCCGCTAGGTGTGTTAAAAGAAATAAACGTAAATGACAATAACTTCACAGTACCAATGTCGACCGAAGAACCTTCAGTGGTGGCTGCAGCTAATCATGGTGCAAAGTTGATGCTAAAAAATGGGATTACTGCTAAAAGTTATCGAACGGGCATTTATGGTCAAGTTGTATTAACTGACGTTAATGGACAACACGTTGATTGGATCCGTGATGATTTGCACCAAGCTAAGCAAGATTTACTAACACAGTTTTCAAGTTTAGTTAACTATGGTGGTGGTATTGAAGAAATAACCGTAATTACTGAAAATTATCCGTTTTTAGAAATTAGATTCAAAATTAATCCCGCACAAGCTATGGGTGCTAATAAAGTTAATGCTATTTTGGAAGCCTACGCTCAGCGATTAAAAACAAAGTTTGACTTAGATAGCGAGTTTGCGATTTTGAGCAATGCACCAGCGCAATTTGTGACAGCTAAAGCTGAAATCGATTTTGAAACACTTGCTAAAGGTACTATTTCAGGTGAACAAATCGCACATAAAATTGCTAAAATGAGTGAGTTTGCAAAAGTGAACACTTACCGTGCTGTCACCCACAATAAAGGAATTATGAATGGTGTAGATGCAGTTCTACTAGCGACAGGAAATGACTTTAGAGCAGTTGAAGCAAGTGTTCATATGCACGCTTCTTCTACAGGACAGTATACGGCTTTAAGTCAGTGGCAAGTTTGCGACCACAAACTTATCGGTGAGCTAACATTACCAATGCCAATTGGCGTTGTTGGGGGTTCAATTACAAGTCGCCAACTTATCAAAAACAATTATGATTTGATGAATCAACCATCAGCTGAACAACTCAGTGAAATAATTGCTAGTGTTGGTTTAGCTAATAACTTGGCTGCTTTATACGCATTAGTGACAGATGGTATTCAAAAAGGTCATATGAAATTGCAGTTGCAAAATATGTTGTTGAATCTAGGTGCCTTTGAATCTGAAATACCAGAATTAATTCAGAAAATGCAACGCGCAAAAAACTATCAGCAAGATTATGCTAAGCAATTATTGAAAGAAATGAGGAACTAAAATGACAACTGTTGGAATTGACCAAATCGGCGTTTATACGCCAGCACAATATATTGAAACAACCGAATTAGCCAAGAGACGTCAAGTTGATCCAGATAAATTTACAATTGGAATTGGACAAGACCAAATGGCCGTACCTAATCCAACAACTGATATCGTTTCAATGGGTGCCAATGCAGCACGCATATTTTTGTCAAAAGTGGATGTAAATCAAATTGGATTGTTAGTTGTCGGAACAGAAAGTGGGATTGACCAGTCAAAAGCTTCGGCGCTATTTATCAAATCAATTTTAAACTTGCCTAATCATATGCGCTCTTTTGAAGTTAAAGAGGCCTGTTTTGGAGCAACAGCTGGTATCATGATGGCACAGGACTATGTGAAATCTCATCCTGGAAAAACAGCACTAGTGATTGCGTCAGATATTTCACGCTATGGATTAAACACTGGGGGAGAAGTCACACAAGGTGCAGGTGCAGTTGCAATGTTAATTAGTGAACAACCACGAATTGTTGAATTTTTACCTCAATCTGCTTCATATAGCGATGATGTTAATGATTTTTGGCGTCCAAATTATAGTGCAACAGCTTTTGTGGATGGCAAATATTCAACAGAAAAATATTTAGAATTTTTCACCCACACTTTCAATGACTATCTCAAACAAACAGGTTTAAAAGTTGCAGACTTTGAAGCTCTAACTTATCACTTACCATTTACAAAAATGGGAATCAAAGCACAGCGTGTGGCATTAGAAGGACAAGATGAGGCTACTCAAGCAAGATTATCACGTCATTTTGAAGAAAGCGCCAAATATTGTCGTCAGATTGGGAACCTTTATACTGGTTCATTGTACTTAAGTTTGGTAAGCTTATTACATCAGGGTAACTTAAACTCGGGTGATTTAGTTGGATTTTATAGTTATGGTTCGGGTTCTGTAGCGGAGTTTTATGCAGGGCGCTTAGTAGAAGGCTATCAAAATGAATTGCAAGCTAATAAGATGGCGCAATTTTTAACCTCAAGACAATTATTATCAATTGATGAGTATGAAGCTATTTATACTGAATGTGGCAAAATCCGAACAGATGACTATGAACTTACTCCCGAAGCAGTCGTTTCTGATGGTGAAGTTTATTTTGCAGGAGTCAAAGATCATTTAAGACAGTATAAAGTTAAAGGAGCTTAATCATGATGTTTATGTTTTACGGTATGCGCCCAGAAGAAAAAGAATATGTTACTTCTTGGAGCCAAAAGAATAATATTCAAGTTAAAACCACAACTGAAATTTTAACTGCCCAAACAGTTGAACAAGCTGAAGGTGCCGACGGCATTGTGGCGTTACAAACACAGGCCTATCCAAAAGAAGTATTTGATAAAATGGGACAAATGGGAATCAAAAGTTTGTCACTAAGAAATGTTGGGACAGAAAATGTAGACAAAGAAGCTGCTAAAGCAAACAACGTCCGCATCTCAAATGTTCCTGCCTATTCACCAAATGCGATTGCAGAATTTGCTGTCTTAAGTATGATGCAATTGCTTAGACAAGCTAAAGAAGTTATCCAATACGTTGAAGATGGCAAACTTAAAGAAGCTGTTGCATTAGTTGGTAAAGAATTATCAGCTCAAACAGTTGGTGTTGTTGGAACTGGTCGCATTGGAAAACGTGTTGTTGATATCCTTCAAGGTATGGGAGCAAAGGTAATCGCTTATGATCCTGCTTTCCATCAACCTGGTATTGATTACGTTGACGACTTAGATGATTTATTGAAACAAGTTGATGTTGTGACACTTCATTTACCAGGGATGCCAGCAACTGAACACTTAATCAATGAACGTAACATGAGCTTAATGAAGCCAACAGCTTACTTAGTGAATGCGGCTAGAGGAATGATTGTTGAAACACGTGCTTTAATTAACGCACTAAAAGAAGGCCGTTTAGCTGGTGTTGCACTGGATACATTTGAAAATGAAGATGAATTAGGTAAGGCAATGGCTGAAGGTCATGATAATCAAGACCCTCAATATCAAGCACTTAAAGCAATGGATAACGTTATTTTGACACCTCATATTGCTTATCATACTGATATTGCAGTCCAAAATATGGTTCATCAATCACTTGATAGTGCTTATGAATTTTCACAAGGTCAAAACCCAGAAAACGAAGTTAAATTTTAAGACAAAGAAAAAAGCTTTCAGTTAAGACTGAAAGCTTTTTATTATTTCTTGATTAATTTAACAACAGCTTCGACTTTAGGTGTTTGTGGGAACATATCAATTGATTGAATGAATTCCACTTTGTATTCACGAGTTAATGTGATGAGGTCTTTAGCTAGTGTTGAAGCGTTACATGAGATGTAAACAAATTTTTGAGGTTTTACCTTTAAGATGGCCTGTAAAACATCTTGTGATAATCCACTACGAGGAGGGTCAACAATCAAGCTGTTAAAGAAGGTTCCACGTTTAACCATATGTGGTAAAATAGCTTCGGCCTTACCTGTTTGGTAACTCACGTTATCTAAGTTATTTAACTCAACATTGTAGTTGGCATCTTTAACGGCATCTTTGATGATTTCCATTCCATAAACACGTTTAACTTTATCAGCAGCACTAATACCTAATGTTCCAACACCACTATAAGCATCAACAAGCACATCATCTTCATTTAGATCAAGAGCCTTAAGTGCGTGGTCATATAATACTTCTGTTTGTGGTGGGTTTAGCTGGAAGAAAGCTTGAGGTGATAAGATAAATTCTTTATCTTTAATTTTTTCAGTGATAGTGCGTTTTCCTTTTAACAAGGTTGTTTCTTTACCCCAAACCAGTGAAGTATCTTGATCGTTGATGTTTTGCATAACAGATACCACATTAGGCAGTTTAGCCACTTTATCAGCTAGTTTATCAAGCCCTTTAATATGAGCTTGTGATGTAATGAAAGTCACTTGGACTTCTTTAGTAGCGTATGAGTTTCTTACCGCTAGTGTCTTAATTCCGGGCTTTTTATTACGAGGATTATAAATAAAAATCGAAAGTTCTTCAATCAGTTTCACTATTTTTCGAACAGTATCTTGTGATAATTCACTTTGAGTGGGCATTGCAGGTAAGTCAACTAAATCATGTGAGTTTGCTTGATAAAGTCCAGCTAGCACTTTTCCTTTTTCAAAACCAAGTTGATATTGGGCTTTGGTACGGTAATGCCATTCTTGCTTAGAACCAATTGTGGGTCTAAGGTCATATTGGGTGTAACCCTCAGGACTGTATTTTTCAAGTGCTTGACGAAAAACATCAAGTTTAAAATCCAATTGGCTTGCGTAATTTAAGTGGGCAAGTTCAAGACCACCAACAGCTGGGTTAACACCTTTTGGAAAATCAACACGGTTTGGACTTTTTTCTTTTACTCGAATTAATTCACCACGAAGGTAATTACGTTTTTCTTCTGTGATTTTTACAATCACGATTTCGTCAGTAATTGCTTGGGGTACAAAAATGATTTTTTTCTTGTAAAACCCGATCCCTTCACCATTGATTCCCATACGTTTGATGGTAATCATTGCTTCTTTACCGACTAAAGTATTATTATTTTTAATTGTTCTCATAATTCACCTAAAACTTTCTTTTCTACAATAGACTAGTTTTATATTGTCAGATTAAAGTTAATGAAAGGATAATCACTCATGCCAACCATTACTAAAATCTCAACACAAAAACGACCTGGATATTATAACATTTTTTTAGATGAAAAATATGCTTTTTCTGTAACTGAGCAAGTTTTAATTCAATTTGAATTAGCAAAAGATAAAGAATTAACCAAAGAACAAGTTGAAACGATTAAATCAGCACAAGTTTACTCAAAAGCAGAACAAGCAGCACTCAACTTTTTAAGTTACAAAATGCGAAGTGTTGCAGAAATTGAACAATACTTAGCAAAAAAAGAATACACAGAAGATATTAGTCAACAAGTTGTGACACGGTTACAAGAAATGGGCTATTTAGATGATAGAATGTATGCCAAAGCCTTCATCACGGAAAGCTTGCGTTTGAAAAAAGACGGCCCCTACAAGATTACGCAAAAACTTAATCAAAAAGGTGTCAGCTCAGCCATATCTGATCAAAAACTAGCAGAAGTAAGCTTTGAAGATTGGGAACAAGTTGCAATGCGAACTATTTCAAGTTTATTGCGTCAAACTGAAAAACAATCTGTTCGCCAAATCGAGACTAAGATTAGGCAAAAATTGATGGCACGAGGATTTACGGGTGACATTATTACACAGCTGATGCAGACAATAGTAGTTGAAAGTAGTGAAGATGATCAGCTAAACGCGTTGACCAGTCAAGGGATTAAAGCTTACAAAAAGTTTCGTCGCTATCCAGAGTTTGAACGTCACCAAAAGATCAAACGATTCCTAGTGACTAAAGGATTTACCTTTGAGCAAGTTGACCAATTCTTAGCGGGTGAAATCATTGATTTAGACGAACTTGCACAATATTAACTGTCGTCATTTGTGCTGTTATTTGATATACTTGAAGTGTTAAAATAACTTTGAAAGATGGGATGAACATGCAGCTTCCTAAGGAAGGTGACTATATTGCAATTCAAAGTTATAAACATGATGGGAGTTTTCACCGAACATGGCGTGATACAATGGTGCTTAAAACAAGTGAACACTCGATTATCGGGTGTAACGATCACACATTGGTAACAGAATCTGATGGTCGTCGTTGGGTAACTCGCGAACCCGCACTGGTTTATTTTCACAAGCATTATTGGTTTAATATCGTGGCAATGATCCGTGATACAGGTGTTGCTTATTATTGTAATTTGGCTAGTCCATTTGTTTTAGATAAAGAAGCCCTAAAATATATAGATTATGACCTGGATATCAAGATTTTTCCAGATGGCGAAAAGCGTTTACTAGACGTTGATGAGTATGCAGCACATGCTGAAAAATGGAACTATCCTGAAGAGATAGATCGTATTTTACGTCATAGTACGCATGAGCTAATTGACTGGATTAATGAACAAAAAGGTCCTTTTTCAAAAGACTATGTGGATATTTGGTATAAGCGTTATCATGAACTAGTACCAAAGAACAATAAAAAGTCACGTAACTCAAAGAATAAGATATAGTCGCTAAGGGCACCCGGCCGGTGCCTTTTTTGCGTTAAAAATAAAAATAGATAAGGATGTTTTATGCCGTTATGAAAAATCAAAATCAGCAAAAGGTATTAGTTACTGTAATTGTTGCTGCACTTATTATTTTCTTTGCTTTCTTTGGTACAAATAAGGACAAAAACCAAAATCAAACACAGCAAAGTCAGCAAAACTCAAGCTTACAATCTTCAAGTAAGCAAAGTAGTTCAAAGCAGTCGTCACAAAGTAGCAGTTCAGAGTCACAAAATACTAACAGTCAATATCAGACTCAACAGTCTGCTTCAACTACACAAAAAGCACAAGAATTAGCGCAATTATCTTATAATGGGACACAAATTATTGCTGTTGATGACAATAATCCAGGATTCACAACAGAAGAGTTGGCCCAAAAACCATTTCAATATTATGCCCCATTAGATAACCTAAAACGTGCAACATATGCAACGGCCATGTTACATAAATCATTGATGCCAACTGAGCAAAGAGAACGATTAACAGTAAATCCGACAGGTTATATTAATAAGCGAATTACAATCAATGGTAAAGAAGGCTGGTTGTATAATCGTGCGCACTTGATTGGTTACCAATTCACAGGACAAAATAATAATTTGAATAATTTAATGACAGGAACGCGTTCATTAAATGATCCAGGGATGACTTTCTACGAAAATAAAATGGCGCAATATTTAAGATCAACAGGTCACCACATCTTGTACTACGTTCAACCCGTTTATCGTGGCGATGAAAAAGTAGCTCGTGGAATGTGGATGCGTGCTGAATCTGTTGAAGATAAAGAGATTCAATTTAATATTTACATTTTCAACGTTCAAGAAGGCTATACAATTGATTATCAAACAGGTGCTTTGAAGAACTAATTAAAAAGGAGTTTTAACAAATGGAAAAACAACAACAAAAACAACTAAAATTTATCGGTAAAGTGGCAATGCCATCAATGCTTGAAGCAAATGGTAGCTTTTACAGTCAGTTTCAAGAACTAGAAGATAGCCAAGTGCTTAATCAACTAGATGAAACGAACCAATTAGCCAAAAACCGTTCAAGTCTAATCGTGTTTGGTCCAGAAAATTATATGTACTGGCAAGGACTTGTTTATGAAGGAGAGTTAGCTGAATTGCCTAAAGGGTTAATGAGTTATGACTTACCTGAATCAACCGTTGCAACAATGAGCCAAGAAATTGCTGATTATCAATTCCATACACCATTAAGCTTTGAATTAACACAAGCTTTTGACAGCGCAAAAAAAGCAGGTATCGAAATACCTGCTAACCTTGGATTGAGTGAACATCCTTACTTTTTACAAAGTTATGTAGGGGATGCAACTCAAGGATTAACAAAATCAACCTCAGTTTACCTAGGTAACGTGATTGATAACGTTAATGACTAGGTGAATCAACTGATAAATGGTCGTATTCAACGTACGCACCTAAAGCTGTTGAAAAGAACATAATAATTAAAAAGAAACCCGCAAGCTGATTCATAATAATGCTTTTATCAACTAATACGCGAATTAAGACAGTTGCAATCCCACTCATGACAATATCTAAAATCAGATTTGCAATTTTGAATTTAAAACGTCTTTGAATGCTAAAAAAGCGGACGAATTGTTTTAAAAATGGTTGTCTAATTTGATCGCCGATTAAGTCAAGTGGACGCTGAATAGTTGCTTTCATAGCGTATAAAATGAAGCCACCAGTTAGCGCACCAATTAGTGTTCTGAAAATATCATCAGCATGTAAAACCAAAGCATTATAAGCAGTTGCAATTAAAGCTAGACTGCAGATGTAAGGTATGAATAATAGAAATAAGAAGACAAAAAACACACGGTATTTTTTCATATGTCGACATCCTTTTAGCGTAATTTACTTTATCGTACCTTTTTTTGGTCAAAAGGTAAATGGAATTATTTAGCTCAAACCATTGTGTGTTTTAATGATGTGATATAATATAAATTAATATAAATTTTTTTATTTTGAAAGAGAGTGAAGTTTGAATATGAGTGGTGACCCGGGGAGTTTTAGTTCGTTATTAATCCAATTAGCCCTGATCGTTGTTTTAACTATAATTAATGCCTTTTTTGCGGCAGCAGAAATGGCAATTGTTTCAGTTAACCGTAACAAAATGGAAACTGAGGCAGAAGAAGGTAGCCGATCAGCTAAAAAAATATTGGCGGTAATGAATGAATCAACCGATTATCTTGCAACGATTCAGGTTGCAATTACTTTTGCTGGATTCTTCTCATCAGCGACAGCTGCTGATAGTTTAGTTCAGTATATCGAGCCGTTTTTTGGAGGCTTGAGTTGGGGAAACAATATTTCAGTTATTTTAATAACAATTATTATTTCTTACGTATCGTTAGTTTTTGGTGAATTATTCCCTAAACAAATTGCGATTGCAAGACCTGAAGCGGTATGTAAGGCAACAATTGGGTTCGTTAAAGTATTTGGATTTGTTTTAAAACCATTTGTGTGGTTGATTTCTGCATCAACAGGTTTACTAATGAAGATTGTACCTATCGACTTTACACAAAAAGATGAAAGAATGTCACGTGATGAAATGCAAACATTGATTGAAAATTCACGTAAAAATGGTGTTATTGGGTTAGATGAATACCACATGTTAGAAGGAATTATTTCTTTCAATGATAAGATGGCACGTGAAGTGATGGTTCCAAGAACTGACTCATTTATGATTGATATTGATGACGGCACAGAACAAAATTTAGATGCTATTATGAAACAACCGTTTTCAAGAATTCCTGTTTATCGAGATGACAAAGATAAAATCATCGGAATTATCCATATCAAAACCATCTTAAAAATGGCTAAAGAAGTTGGATTTGAGAATCTAAAAATCGAAGATGCCATGACTGAACCAATGTTTGTACCAGAAACCATTACCATTGATGAATTATTGCTTGAAATGCAAAAGACACAAATGCAAATGGCAATTTTACTTGATGAATACGGTGGAGTTGTTGGGTTAGCCACAATTGAAGACTTACTTGAAGAAATTGTTGGTGACATTGATGATGAAACTGACCGTCAAGAAACATTGTTTACTAAGATGTCTGATACACAGTATGTACTAGCAGGTAAAATGCCAATCTATGACTTCAATGAACAGTTTGATACTGATATTGAAGCAAATGATGTGGATACAATTGCCGGTTATGTGATTACAGAACTTGGGATGATTCCATCTAATGGTGAACATCATAAAGTTACTTTAGACAATGGGATGAAGCTAACAACTGGAAAAGTTAAAGGTTCTCGTTTAGAAAATCTAACATTGGATATTCCAAAAGAATTGTTAGAAAAAGACGAGTCAACTAATGAAGAAGATAATGATTAAAATTGACATCGACTTTGGTCGATGTCTTTGTGTGTAATAAAGAATATGATAAGGATGACAAATTTGGATAATTTAAAGCAACAAGTTAATAGAAGAAGAACCTTTGCCATTATTTCTCACCCCGATGCAGGGAAAACAACAATTACCGAACAACTTTTACTACAAGGTGGCGTTATTCGTAAAGCCGGAACAGTTAAGGCTAAAAAATCTGGCAGTTTCGCTACTAGTGACTGGATGGAAATCGAAAAGCAACGTGGGATTAGTGTAACGAGTTCGGTTTTACAATTCGATTATGAAGGTAAACACGTTAATATTTTGGATACCCCAGGGCATGAGGATTTCTCTGAAGATACTTATCGTACTTTGATGGCTGTTGATGCTGCCGTGATGGTAATCGACTCTGCTAAAGGTATTGAACCGCAAACTAAAAAACTATTTAAAGTTGTTAAACAACGTGGTATTCCAATTTTCACCTTTATCAACAAGTTGGACCGTGATGGTCGTGAACCGCTTGACTTAATTACAGAATTAGAAGAATTACTGAACATTGAAGGTTACCCAATGAACTGGCCTATCGGTATGGGTAAAGGATTACGTGGGCTTTATGATATTGGTGAACATCATATTGAACTCTATCGTCCAGAAGAGGGGCAAGACCGTTTCTTGAAGTTGGATAGTGAAGGTGAATTAGAAGGTGATCACCCACTAAAAGAAGAATCAATTTACCAACAAACAATGGAAGACGTCTCTTTATTACTCGAAGCAGGTAACCAATTCGATGAAGAAAAAGTACTAGCTGGGAAACAAACACCAGTGTTCTTTGGTTCAGCGTTGACTAACTTCGGTGTGGAAAGCTTCTTGAATCAATTCTTGCAATATGCACCAGCTCCTGAAAGTTCAGAAGTGAATGATGGCGAAAAAACAATTGCAGCAAGTGATGAAACATTCTCAGGATTTGTTTTCAAAATCCAAGCTAATATGAACCCAGCTCACCGTGACCGTATTGCGTTTGTGCGTATCAAGTCAGGTGAATTCCACAAAGGAATGGATATCACATTGGCAAGAACTGGCCAAAAAATCCGCTTGAATAATGCAACTGAATTCATGTCAAGTGAACGTGAACAAGTCGAAACTTCTGTTGCAGGTGATATTGTTGGGTTATATGATACAGGTAACTTCCAAATTGGTGACAGTATTTATTCAGGTAAAGCTAAGATTGAATATCCAAAACTACCAGAATTTACGCCCGAATTATTTATGCAAGTTACTTCAAAAAATGTGATGAAGCAAAAATCATTCCACAAAGGAATGAAACAATTAGTTCAAGAAGGTGCGGTCCAACTTTACCGTAACTATCAAACTAATGAATATATTCTAGGTGCAGTGGGTCAATTGCAATTTGAAGTGTTCTCATATCGTATGAAGAATGAATATAATTCTGAAGTTGTGATGACCCCAATTGGTTCAAGAACAGCTCGTTGGATTAAACCAGAACAACTTGATCCAAGTATGTCATCTTCACGTAACTTATTAGTTAAAGACCGTTTTGACCAACCATTGTTCTTATTTGAAAATGATTTTGCAATGCGTTGGTTCCATGATAAGTATCCTGATGTTGAACTTGAAGCAGGATTTAATGAAAAAGAAGTTTAAGACTCTAAATAAAAAGACACTAGCAATTATGCTAGTGTCTTTTTTGTCTGTCTGTTTTATTTTGTTGAGGTAATATTAATTTGCTTTTGTGACTTTGATTTCGTCATTTTCAACACGTGCTTCAAGTTGTTTGTCTTGAGGGTGTTCTAAGTAGTAGTCGGCTACTTTGTCTTCAATCATTTCTTGGATAACACGACGAAGTGGACGTGCCCCCATAGCAGGATTGTAACCTAAATCAACTAATTTTTCTTTAGCTGGCTCAGTCACGTGGATTGAAAGACCTTTATCTTTAATCATGTCATTAGTATCATCAATCATTAGACTAACAATCTTAATTAGGCTTTCCTTAGGTAAACGTTTGAATTCTACGATATCATCAAATCTATTTAAGAATTCAGGTTGGAAGTAGTCTGAAAGACGGTTGATAACCGAATGGTTTTCGTCATTCATTGTTGCGCTGAACCCAACGCTAGCTTCTTGCACAGCTTGACCAGCATTAGAAGTCATAATGATGATTGTGTCTTTGAAAGAAACCGTACGTCCTTGTGAATCAGTTAGACGACCATCATCTAGAATTTGCAAGAACATATGCAAGACATCTGGATGAGCTTTTTCGATTTCATCTAGTAAAATTAAGCTATAAGGGTTTCGACGAACTTTTTCAGTTAATTGACCAGCTTCCTCGTAGCCAACGTAACCTGGAGCAGAACCGATAAGTTTTGAAACAGCTTGTTTTTCCATGTATTCAGACATGTCAAAACGAATCATTGAATCTTTTGTTCCAAACAATTGTTTAGCTAGTTGCTTAGCTAGTTCTGTCTTACCAACACCTGTCGGGCCAACAAACATGAAGGAACCAATAGGGCGACCAGATTTGTTGAACCCAACACGGTTACGGCGGATAGCACGAGCAACTTCAGAAACCGCTTTATCTTGACCGATAACATGTTCTTTTAAGTCATCAGCCAGATGAATAAGTTGAGATTGTTCTTGTTCTTTTAAATCGCCAACAGGAATGTTTGTTTTTTCTTCAATAATCTTTTCAATGATTTTTTCAGAAATAACAGGCATCTTGTCAGGATCTTCAGAATTACTTTCATTCATTTTTTGATATTTTTCGATTTGATCGCGGTAATAAGCCGCTTTTTCGTAATCTTCTTGTTTTAGTGCATCTTGTTTTAATTTTTCAGCTTCATCAATACGTTTTTTGAGTGTATGAGTATCAACAGCTGGGATAGTTAAGTTCATACGAGAACCAGCTTCATCAAGTAGGTCAATCGCTTTATCTGGTAAGAAGCGGTCTTGGATGTAGCGGTTAGATAGGTTAGCTGCTGCTGTAATTGCTTTTTCATCATATTTAACGTGATGGTAATCTTCATATTTCTTTTGAAGACCATGCAAAATTTTCACAGTTTCATCAACGCTAGGTTCTTTGACTTGAATAGGTTGGAAGCGACGAGCAAGAGCGGCATCTTTTTCAATTGTGCGGTACTCACTAAAAGTTGTCGCACCAACTAATTGAATTTCACCACGAGCAAGAGCAGGTTTTAAGACGTTACCAGCATCCATACCGCCATCAGCATTACCTGCTCCAACGATTTCATGGATTTCGTCAATGAATAAGATAATATCTGGATCTTGTTTTAACTCATCCATGAGTTGTTGCATACGTTGTTCAAATTGTCCACGCATGCTAGTGCCTTGAACAAGAGAAACCACGTCTAAACGAACAACTTTGCGATTTTGAAGTTTAGAAGGCACAGCACCATCTGCAATTTGTTGGGCAAGGCCTTCAACAACTGCTGTTTTACCAACACCCGCTTCACCAATTAGAACCGGGTTATTCTTGGTTCTACGGTTTAGGACTTCGATAACACGAGCAACTTCCTTATCACGGCCAATAACAGGATCGATTTTGCCTTTTTTAGCTAATTCAGTGAGGTTAACACCAAATTGTCCAAGCAAGGTGTTATCATCATTATTACCGCCATTATTTTTAGCGCGTTGTTTTTGGTTAGGGTTATCTTGGCTAAGTTGAGCGAATAAATCGTCAAAATTTGAAAAGCCAAAGATGTTATCGTTATTATTATCTTGTTTTGAATTGAAGAATTCAGAACTGTTTTGTTGATTTTTAATTTGTTGATAACAGTTTTGGCAAAGGTTTAACTCCTTGCGGCTACCATTAACACTTGTATAAAGATGGATTGTAGCATCATTTTGATGACAGTTTTGACAAACCATATAAAGTCACACCTTTCTGCAAAAAATTTGAAAGTGAATTTGACTTTCAAAAGGAATATGTACATTATACTTTTAGCACTCTTATATTTCAAGTGCTAAAACCCAATTAACTTACAAAAAATAATTAAAAATGTGAAGACAAGCGTCTATAATGGGAATATACTTATTGTTATTTAATCTAAAAAATGATAATCTTTAATTGTAGGAGAAGACTTAATTCTTCAGTCCATTTTTATTTAAAAGGAGATAGATAGACATGGAAAAACGCGACTATCACATTACATCCGAAACCGGAATTCATGCACGTCCAGCTACATTACTAGTTCAGACAGCTAGTAAGTTCGATTCAAAATCTACATTAGAATACCAAGGCAAAACCGTTGATTTAAAATCAATCATGGGTGTGATGTCTTTAGGTGTTGGACAAGGATCTGACGTTATTGTAAGCGTTGATGGCGATGATGCTTCTGCAGCTTTAGATGCAATTGACGACACAATGAAAAAAGAAGGTCTTGTTTAAGACATAATTTTTAATAGCCAAGCGGTTATTTTAGTATCAATAGTTATATTGGTGCTTTTTTTTTGCCCAAAATTAAATAGGTACTTACAAAAAGTTAGCTAAGTGATATACTACCAGTGAAGAGATAAATTTTGAAAGGGGTAGTATTGATGAAAAATCAAAAACACGATAATCATCAACACCATATGGACCATTCGCACATGGATCATATGGATCACTCAACTATGAATCACGATCAAATGTCACATATGGATCACAGCAAACATGCGCATCATGACCATATGGAGATGGACCATTCAAATATGTCACATCACGATCATATGCATGTGGATCATTCTCACATGGGACATGAAGGTATGGATCATAGTATGCACGGTCATGGCATGGGGCACATGGGCAATTTGAAACAAAAACTAATTATTTCGTTAATTCTTGCGATACCAGTAGTCTTCTTGTCACCAATGATGGATATGCCATTGTTTTTCCAATTTGAATTTCCAGGGTCGCAATGGCTGGTGCTAATTTTATCTACTATATTATACTTTTATGGTGGGGCGCCATTTTTATTAGGTGCAAAAGATGAGATTAAGCATAAATCTCCGGCAATGATGACGTTGATTGCGATGGGAATTAGTGTCGCTTATTTCTATAGTTTATACTCGTTTGTTGCAAATGAGTTCTTCCATCAACACACGATGAACTTTTTCTTTGAACTGGCAACATTAATTGTCATTATGATTGCAGGTCACTGGATTGAAATGAACGCTACAATGCAGGCTAATAATGCTTTGGATAATTTATCGAAGTTATTACCTGAAAAAGCACAATTAGTCGATGAAAATGGTCACGCACATGAAGTACTGTTATCTGAAGTTAAAGAAAATCAAACGGTTATGATAAAAGCAGGAGAAACGATTCCAGCAGACGGTGTTATCACGAAAGGAACGACACAAGTTAACGAATTCCTTGTAACTGGTGAATCTAAAGCAGTAGCGAAAGCTGCTGGGGAAACCGTAATTGGTGGGTCAACCAATGAAGATGGCACTATTTTGGTGCAAGTAACCGGTATTGGTGACAGTGGTTACCTCTCAAAAATCAAACAATTAGTAATGGATGCGCAACAAAATAAATCTAAGGTTGAAACATTGGCTGATAAAGTTGCCGGTTGGTTATTTTATGCTGCTGTAACAGTTGGCTTAATTGCGTTTATTACTTGGCTATTCTTTGGAACAGTATCAAATGCCTTCTTGGTATTAGTGACAGTGCTAGTTATTGCTTGTCCACACGCTTTAGGATTAGCAATTCCACTTGTAACTGCTCGCTTTACATCACTTTCAGCCGTTAATGGACTACTAATCAAAAATCGTGACGTAATTGAATTAACTTCTCAAATTGATTATATTGCACTCGACAAAACTGGGACTTTAACAGACGGTAAGTTTGAGGTTGCTCATTTTGAAAGTCTTAGTCAAAATGTTTCAAAAGAAGACGCACTTGCAATTGCAGCAGCGTTGGAATCACAATCTAGTCACCCAGTTGCTAAAAGTATTGTAAAATTTGCTGAAGATCACCACATTCATGTACCAGCACCAACTGAAGTTAGTGCAATAAAAGGTGTGGGCTTGTCAGGAACTGTCGCAGACAAAGACTACAAGATTGTTTCAAAAGCTTATTTAGAACAACAAAACTTAGCGGTTGATGCTGATCAATATCAACAACTGGCTTCTCAAGGATTAACCGTTTCTTACTTAGTTGATGACCATCAAGTTTTAGCGGTAGTTGCTGCAGGGGATAAAATCAAACCTGAAGCACAGTCATTTATTGAGAATTTAAAAGCACAAAATATTGTACCTGTTATGTTAACGGGGGATAATGCATTAACAGCTCAAAAAGTTGCTGATCAGCTTGGAATTAGTGAGGTTCATGCGCAATTATTACCACAAGATAAGTTACACTACATTCATCAACTACACCAAAACAATCATCGTGTCATGATGATTGGGGATGGTATTAATGATGCACCAACGTTAGCAGCAGCTGACATTGGTGTCGCAATCGGTTCAGGAACTGATGTTGCAATTGATGCGGCGGATGTTGTGTTGACTAGTCAATCATTAGACAAAGTATTAGCCTTATTTGACTTAACGAAGTTAACGAAGCGCAAAATGGTTGAAAATTTATGGTGGGGTGCAGGTTATAACATCTTAGCATTACCATTAGCAGCCGGTGTATTAGCACCATTTGGTTTCATGCTAAATCCAGCTGTAGGCGCTATTTTGATGTCATTATCAACAGTGATTGTCGCAATTAATGCTATGACTCTAAAATTTAAAGCCTAAATAAAAAAAGAACAGTAGATTAATCTACTGTTCTTTTTTTGTAGGATAAATTATTAACTTGGTTTTCGTCATTATAATAAGATAAGAAGGGGAACTTGATGGAGAAAGTAGTTCCTTTGCCAGGTGTCGAACTAACTGTTAAATCATGACCTAACTTTTGCGCCATCTTTTGTGCTAAGTAAAGGCCAAGACCAGTGGATTTTTTGTCTTGTTTACGACCGTTTTCACCTGTGAATCCCTTGTCAAAAATTCGGGAAATATCTTGTTTGGGGATACCAACACCAGTATCAATGATTTGTAGGATTGTCACTTTTTTATCTTGGATGATTTTTGCCTTGATAGTTCCATGGTCAGCAGTATACTTGAGAGCATTTGAGAATAGCTGGGCTAGAATATAGGCTAACCATTTTTGATCAGTCAAGACAGGCGCATCATCACCTTCGATTTCAAATTGGATATGTTTTTCCAAAAAGGTTGTCATATTTTCTAAAGCCACCTGATTGATTATTTTCTTAAGACGGTAACGTTGAATCAGATAATCCTGTGTAAAATTATCTAAACGAGAGTAGTAAAGAACTTGGTCGACTAAATGGCTAATCTGACTAATTTCAGTCTTGATTTGACGATTTTTATTTTCATTGATTTGAGTTTGAATATTTTCTTGTAGCAATTGTAAAGCAGCTAATGGAATTTTGATTTCATGAACCCAAGAATCCACATATTCTGTTTGATCATTTTGGCGATTAATTAACTTTAGATTTTCAGATTTACCATATTCAACTAATGTGTTATATGCTTCTTGATAAATTTTTTCAGTTTGACTAGTGGCATTATTAAGGGTTTGATTGTAACTTTTATGCGGATATTTGGTTCGAAAAGTTAATTCAGCAAGAAATTTACGTTTTTTGAAATAAAGAAGGCCAATAAAACCGCTTAAGACTAAAAAGCAAACAGCATCTAGATAGACGAGGTTGAACCAATGAATACTTTGGGTAGGATCTAACCAAAGAACAAAGTTAATAATCGTTATAAGTACGATGAAAAGCAGAAAAAACGGAATATAATCCCTGAGAAATCTAAAAAAAAGCATCTTAATCTCCTAACTATTCGATAATATAACCTTGGCCGACTTTCGTTTTGATAAAGTCTTTTCCACCTGCCACTTCGATTTTTTTACGAAGGCGATTAATGTTAACCGTCAATGTATTATCATCTACGAAGCGTTCATCTTCCCAAAGACTGCGCAATAAATGGTCTCTTGAAACAATTTGACCACTTTGATTCATTAACACTTGAAGAAGCTTATATTCATTTTTTGATAAATCAATGTCTTGGTCATTCACTTTAACAGTGGAGTTTGATAAATTTAAAGTAACATTATGCAATGAAATGATATCTTGGTGATCATCTTTATAATTATAAGTGCGACGAAGTAAGGCGTTGATTTTGGCAACTAAAACGTCAGTTGAAAACGGTTTAGATACAAAATCATCAGCCCCCATATTCATTGCCATTACCATATCCATATTGGTATTGCGTGAAGAAATAAAGATAATCGGGATTTTAGAGTGCAACCTGATGCGCTGATTCCAGTAAAAACCATCGTATACAGGAAGGTTGATATCCATCAAAACTAAATGGGGTTGGGTTTGTAAAAAGAGTTCTTCTACGTCATTGAAGTCATCGACAATAATGGGTTCCATTTGCCACTTTTCAATGGCTTCAGCAATTAGTGTGTTAACAGTGCGATCATCTTCAACAATCATTATTTTGTACATAAGTTATTCACCTTGTCATTTAAATTAGTTACTATTAAGGATAACAAATTATAACGTTTTTCGGGATAAAAAAATCAAAGGGAGTTTGGTATGAGTTATATAGAGGTTAAACAAGTTTCAAAAATGTATGGATATGGTGTGAATCAAGTCCAGGCCCTTGATAACTTGAGTTTTAAGGTAGAAAAGGGCGAGTTTTTAGGAATAATGGGGCCATCTGGTTCTGGTAAAAGTACAATCTTGAATTTATTGGCTCAAATCGATTATTTGTCATTCGGTAAAATTATGATGGACGGCATTGACTTGAGAAACTTTTCAGATAGTCAACGCGCTAAAAATCGTCAAAGAAAGATGGGAATTATTTTCCAAAATCCTAACTTGCTAAGCTCATTGACTGTTAAAGAAAACATTGAGTTGCCTTTGTTATCTTTAAGAGTTAAGCGAAAAAATATTGAAGAAAAAGTTTTTGATATTGCCAATCGACTCGATATTGAATCATTGCTAGATCAAAATGTTTTTGATTTATCACCAGGACAACAGCAAAAAGTTAGTGCAGCAAGAGCAATTGTCAAAGAACCCGAATTAATATTGGCTGATGAACCAACAGGAAGTTTAGATTCAAAATCGGCAACGTATCTTTTACAATTCTTAAGTCAATTGAATCGAGATTATCACACTTTAGTCATGGTAACTCATGATCCTTTTGCAGCAAGTTATTGTGATCGAATTATTTTTGTGAAGGATGGCCGCTTATTTTCACAAATTAATCGAGTAGATAGCCGACAAGCCTTCTTTGAATCAATTGTTGAAATGCAGGCGACGGTTGGTGGAGGTGAAGGGTATGATTTTTAAAGTAGCCTTAAAAGACCTGAAAAGTAATATTGGTCATTTTACTGTTTATGGATTAGCGCTGGCTTTAGCTATAGCTGTTTACTTTTTCTTTGCTAATCTAACTTACAATCCCAGCTATCAAAATATTGATTATCATCTCTTGTCTGGATTTTCTATGATGAGTATTAGCATAATAGCTATGATAACCAAGATTTCAGAATTAGCCTTTATCATCCTTTTTTTAGTGATTGCCTCTATTTTACTTTTTAAAATTTCAAAAAAAAATCTAGCTAGTTTATTAATTGCAGGGTTTAATAAAGGTCAAGTTGTCACATTTTTTGCATTGCAGCAGTTTGTTATCCATTTTATTTCCTTAATAGTAGGAATTGTAATGGGCATTATTATAACGCCACTTTTAAATCTACTGTTAATTCGCCTGTTAGGTTGGCAAAGTACGTGGAGTATGGTATTTAAAATGCCAGTGCAAGATACCTTTTTTACTTTTTTACTGGTTTTTTGGCTACAATTTTTGATTTTTATTATAGTTACAAGGCTCATAAAAAATCCAACTTATTTCAATAAATATGCCAACCCTAAAAAATCAGAAATTAAAAGACGAAAATTAAGAAGAAGTCCTGGTATCTTGGCTACTATTTTTCAATTATTTCTTCTAATTGGAATTCTGATGTCTCTAGTTGTTTTTATGAAATTCCCATTTATATATGCTTTGCTTGCGTTATTATTTTTAATTACTTTTTTTAGATGGTGGATTTTTCGAGTATTAGAAAAAAGAAAGCATAAAAGAAAAGCGACAGACTTCAAAATTTTAGTTTATAGTCATTTGAAGCGTAGTTTATCTGATAGTACTTGGACAGCTATTGTGATTGCTGTGATTAATATGCTAGCAATAATTGCTTTGTTTATCTTTACATATGGTGATAATGGATTGGCTCAAAGTAATGTAAAAAATAACCCCACTGAATTTGTAACGACTAGTTTTACTCAAAATAAAGTTGAACAAGCGATGCGAGACAATGGTCTTGATGTTCAGTATCAGCAGGTGACACCTATCAAATTACTTTACTATACAAATTTTTTTAATCAAATGTTTGGGGTGATTTCACAGTCTGATTATAATCGTGGTGTCCAGCAGGGCTTTTTGAACAGACAATATTCAGCAACTAATCGTCCAAACGCTACAAATGATCAAGTCGGTGCTAAAGCATTATTCTTAAATTCAGGTCAGTTCAATGCAGCGCCATATCAGTTTTTAGGAAATGAAATTGGATTAACTTTAAAAAATGGGCAAACAAAAACTTTTGAGTTAACCAATCAATCCTCACTTTTTTCCGATAGGCTTATTCCATTTCCTCAAGGATCGGTACCTACTCATAATCTAATTGTTTCTGATGTGGATTTTGACCAGATCCAAGCAGATATTACTTATCAAGTTATATCGTATGACATTAAACCGCAACAACTTGAAAACTATAGACAGGTGTTAACAAATCTAGTCTCGTATAATATTTTACCTCAAGGTGTTGTAGCAGATGAAAACACAAGTAAACTAACACTTGAAAAGGAATCAGAGGCAAGCCGTCAAAGAAGTGATTCTTATCACAGAACGCATGATACCTACTACTTTTCTTCTTATAACTCTTATTATAAAAGCCAGGTATCGTCTTCATATACGTTATCAAATATTCAATTTATATTAATTATTTTTAGCGGACTGTTAATTGTGGCAACACAAGTTATTTTATTACTAAAATTAAACACTGATTTCGGTCAAAACTTAGCTGATTATCAATATTTGGTTAAGTTAGGACATTTAAAAACAGACATCAAAAAACTAGTCTTTAAATATACAGCCTACTATTTCTTGATGCCGACGCTATTTGTTATGGTGTATATGATACTTCTATTGATTCCCTTTATAGTCGCTTTAAACTTTAAAGGTTATCTCAGCTTTTTCACTTTATGTGGACTGGTGATAGGGTTTACAATAGTGTCGTATTACGCAATTTATAAAAATTATTGGTATTTAGTTAAACAAAGAATTTAATTAAAAGGAGCACAATTATGAAATTAACAGTACTTGGTATTTATGGTGGTTATCCGTATGCTGGAGCAGCAAGTTCTTCCTATCTATTACAATCTGAAGATGGGTTTAACTTGTTGTTAGATGCAGGGAGTGGCTCACTTTTGGCATTAGAAAAATATTTAAATCCGTTCGAACTAGATGCAGTTTTACTTTCACACTATCATCATGATCACGCTAGCGATATCGGGGTACTACAATATTATTATCAATTACATCCTGGCGAAAAAAGACAAGCAGTTTTACCAATTTATGGCCATAATCAAGATTTTATTAGTTTTGCTAATTTGAGTATGGATGGCATCACCAAAGGTTATCCTTATTTTGATTATCAACCACTTGATTTAGGACCTTTTGAAATTAACTTTTTAAGAACACAACATCCAGTTCCTGCTTATGCAATGAGAATTAAAGAAAAAGCCACAGGTAAAGTTTTTGTATTTACAGCCGATACTGCTTATTTTGACGATTTAGTCGAATTCAGTCAGGGAGCAGACTTGTTGTTAACAGATACTAACTTTGCTAAAGATAAGACAGGGCGTAAATGGCACATGACTTCTGAAGAATCAGCTAACCTGGCTCAAAAAGCTGGTGTAAAGTCATTACTTCTCAGTCACTTGCCCCAAACAATTAGTCATAGCCAGTTATTAAATGAAGCACGAGAAATTTTTGTTAATGCTGAAATAGCTGAAGTGGGTATGACTCAAAAAGTTTAAGCAAATTAGTAAAAAGCAAATTAATGAGAATTAAATTAAAATTAAGAAAAACTTATAAAAATACTAAAATTAATTAATGACTATGCTGATGCGTTTTATAAGCTTGAGTCTAATTCAATATAATTTATTTTTAAAAATTAAGTAGTATTGTGCAAAATTTAGTTGTATACTACGAATTGTTAAAGAGATTATCTAAATTAGAATTCAAAGCAAAGGAGCGTGGTCAAAATGGTCAACTTATATACATCACCAAGTTGTACATCATGTCGTAAAGCAAAATCTTGGTTAGAAGAAAACGGTATTTCATATGTTGAAAGAAATATTTTTGCTAACCCATTATCAAGAGAAGAGATTAAAAAGATTTTAAGTATGACTGAAGAAGGTACAAAAAAACTAATTTCAAGACGCTCAAAACTTTTTCAAAACTTAGATGTCGAACTTGAAGACTTATCATTAGATAAGTTACTTAACTTATTAGTAGAAGAACCAGGATTATTGATTCGTCCTATCATCACGGATGAAAAACGTTTACAAATTGGATTTAATGAAGATGAAATCAGACGCTTTTTGCCTCGTAAGGTTAGACAACAAGAGTTAAGAGAAGTCGAAGAGATGGAAGGCTTCTAAATCAATTGAAATAGATGTAGAATCAGATAGTTTTGTCTGGTTCTTTTTTTATAAATCAGTTAAAATATAGTCAGTCCTTAATTAATGAAATAAACATAAAAAGAACTTCAGAATTACGAGAGGTGGTATTAATATGGAAATGCAACGTATTAACGACAACACAATTCGAGTGATTCTTGGTAGTGAAGATTTAGAAGAACGTGGCATCACCATGTTAGATCTTCTAGGAAATCAGGGACATATTGAACAATTCTTTAGAAATATCCTAGAAGAAGTAGATGAAAATCATACTTTTGCCCAAAACGATGCGGTTACATTTCAAATTATGCCAAGCAACGACGGGTTAGAGCTATTAATTAGTCGAACCAATATGAAAAAATCTGCCGTTTCTTCTGAGCAATCGGTGCAAGAGTCACAGAATAATGCCCAACAATTACAAGAATTATTACAGTCATTAGACGATGGATCTATTTCACATGTAGATGCAAGTGAAGATAAGAAGAATACTTCTGATTATTATCGTATTTATGAATTTAACAGTATTGAAGATGCAATTGAATTGGCTAAAGAGTTGCCTCATATGAGCGGAGTAGATACGAAGCTTTATGCTGACTCTGGCAGTCAAACATACCTAATGTCATTTAGATTTGATCCGCATCAATCTTATGAGTTATCTATCAAAGATTTTTGGATTATGGTTAATGAATTTGGTGATTTGATTCAAGGTGAAACTAAATTATTGCTGTCAAACGCTAAGTGTGTATTGACTGATAATGCTGTTGAAAACTTAAAAACTTATTTCAATTAAAAAACGACACCCAGCGTAATTAACACAAGGGGTGTCTTTTTTGTATGCAGCTTTAGTTAATAATAACCTTATTTATGCAGTAAACTATCAACCACAAAAAGTTGATAAAGTACAATGTCCAAAGTGTTTGGCAAACGTACAGTTTTTGAAGCCAAATGGTAAAAAACCATATTTTAAGCACTTGGCAAGAGCAATATCCAATGATGAAACGGTTGAACATCAGCAATTAAAAGCACAAGTTTATAATAGTTTGATGCCGATTTATTCTGATGTTTCTTTAGAGAAAACCTTACCATCTGACAAAGTGCGGCCTGATATTTTAATTATAGAAGAGAAAACTCAAATTGCTATCGAGGTTCAATGTTCGCCATTAAGTGAATCTATCCATCAAGATCGTCATCATTACTATCGTAAACTTGGCATCGAAGACATTTGGTTAGTAGGAGAAAAGCTACATCTACGACAAACACTAGCCAAAAAACAAATTCAATTCTTGAGATATCAAAAGAATTTGGGTTTTTATTTAATTGAGCTTCACTTAGTTAGTCACAAAATAAAACTAAAATATCATATTATGAGACACGATTTCTCAACTAGAGCTCACTATCAACTTCAAGAATTTGACCTAGACTCACAAGGATTTAAGCAACTTAGCTTGTTTATTAAGCAGCCACATCAATTATTTAATTACCAAAAAATACCTATTAAATGGCATAAAAAGCAAAAAGAACTTGAAACGATTAAACGTTTAGCCTATGCTAACGGATACAACTTGAAAAAGTTATTAGCTGAGTGTTATACAAGTTATCGACAGCCGTACTATTTATCAAGTGAAACTACCGCAAAAATTAAGACAAAACTAGGTTTACCTAATGAAGTAACGGTTTATTTGCCAATTGCTTTAAGACATTTGGATGGGCATGTTATTGAGCAGAAAAAAAGCCGACAACTTAGTCAGCTTTTTAATTCTTAGTGCGGTGTTCAAATGCACGGGCGACTTTATTTTTTTGTGGTATGTCACTAGTTAAGTCGAATTTTTCTTTTAAAAATACCATTGCTTCTTGTGCATCTTTTAATCGGTCGGTTTCAATTTCGAGTTCATAATCACGAGTGCCGTCAAGGTAGTCCGTTTGATCAAGTGTTAATTCGAGATTTTCTGGTCCATGTAAGAGGTAACGATGGGTATGAGCTTGAGCTAGTCGATAGAAGTGTTCATCTTTAAAATTATCTTTAAGATAATCACCGACTTTTCCTGAAAAATCAACACGGTCTGTTGCCAGCATTTTTTCGATTTTTGTTAAAGATAATGGATCGGTTATTTCACGTAATGAATGTGTGGTATTATTTGGAAGAGGGACTTTAAGTGTTTGCTCACCTGAGTTTTTGAACTGTCGAATTCTTAAACCACAGTTAGCATTTTTTAAGCAAGCCTCTTTAGAATCAAAGTAATAATTGGTTTGACGAATCGCTTTTTTCAGCGTGTAAGCTGATAATAATTTGTTGAACTGTGCTTGTGTAAGCATGAGCTTTAATTCTGTTTCGATTGTTTCTGACATCTTGTTTACCTCGCTTTAATTTTAATTGTTACCTACATTCTAAAATAAAAAGTCCCATTGGAGGAAGAATAAACTATGATAAAAGACTGGAAAAAATTTTTATGGCCTTATCAACAAGCTGTAAATGAACTCAAAGTTAAATTCAGAGGCTTACGCGTGAGCTATTTAGATCAAACAAACCATTCTCCAATTGAGTTTGTGACAGGTCGTGTAAAGCCAGTTGAAAGTATAGAAGAAAAATTAAAAAGAAGATATGTTGCTGAAGAATTAATAGAGCAAGATTTACAAGATATTGCTGGAATTAGAATCATGTGTCCATTTATTGAAGATGTTTATCAAGTGATTGATGTTATTCACAGCCGTACTGATATGACGGTTGTTGAAGAGCGAGATTACATTCAAAATGATAAACCTAGCGGTTACCGCTCCTATCATATGGTGATTGAATATCCTGTTTATCAATATAATGAAGAAAAGAAAGTGGTTTTAGCTGAGATTCAATTGCGAACCTTGGCCATGAATTTCTGGGCAACACTAGAACATAGTTTGAATTATAAGTATCCTAATGACTATGCACCTGAAATTAAAGATAGGTTGAAAGACGTCGCACAAAAAGCTTATGAGCTTGATGTTGAAATGTCTGCTATTCGAGAAGAAATTGATGCCTCACATCAAAGACAGCAATTAACAAAAAATTTAAAACAGTAGGATTGGAGCTTTTTTGGTTGAAAGTCGCAATTGTAAGTAATTCAAAAGAAATATCTGTAAATGTTGTTAACGAACTAAAAAGTGAGTTGACCAAAAATAAGGTTGAACTAGATCAAGAAAACCCCGATTTAGTTATCACCGTTGGTGGAGATGGCACATTGATTGGTGGTTTTCATAAATATGCTCATATGGTTGACCGAATTCGTTTCATTGGTGTTCATACCGGACATCTAGGTTTTTATACAGATTGGCGCAATTATGAAATCAAAGAACTAGTGAAAGCTTTGGTGGAACAAGAGCCTACTTCTGTCAGCTATCCTTTGCTTGAAGTCCACATTGAAGAAGATGGTGCTTGTACGAGACATTATTTATCTTTGAATGAGTCAACTATCAAACGTGTGTCACAGACTTTGAAAACGGATATTTACATAAAGAATGAATTTTTTGAACGTTTTAGAGGAGATGGGGTTTGTATTTCAACGCCAACAGGTTCAACAGCCTATAGTAAATCTTTAGGTGGCGCAGTTATTCACCCTAGGCTAAAGACACTACAATTAACAGAAATTGCGTCGATTAATAATCGTTTGTTTAGAACATTATCGTCACCCATTATTATTGCACCAGATGAGTGGATTACATTGTTACCAGAACATGTTGATGATTATGTTGTCACAATTGATTCTAAAGAAATCAAGCATCATTCTGTTCGTAAGATTATCTATCAGATATCAGATAAGCAGATTCATTTTGCAAAATATCGTCATACTCATTTCTGGTCAAGAGTGGAAGATTCATTTTTAGGACAAAAGAAAAACAATGATACGTTATTATAAATTTAGTGTTGAAGATAAAAAAACAACTGTTGGCAAATATCTTAGAAAACAAGGTATTTCAAAAAGAGCTCTGATTAATTGTCGTCATAATGGCGGTTTTATACTTGTTAATCAAAAAAGAAGAATGACATCTTACGCCGTTAAGGCTGGAGATGTCATTCATTTTGTTCCGGGGATAGAACCGAAGAATCAAAAAGTGGTAGCTGTTGATAAAGAATTAGATATTTTATATGAAGATGAGCTATTTTTGATTATTAATAAACCTGCTGGATTATTATCTACGCCATCTAAATCAGACTTAACTGACTCAGTTGTAAATCGGTTGTTAAGTTACTTTCAAGTTCGATCAATTACAACAAAGCCACATGTTATTACAAGGCTAGACAAAGATACCAGTGGGTGCTTATTAGTTGCTAAAGATGCCATTGGCCACGCATTTATTCAACAAAATAAGTTAGATAAGTACTATTTAGCTTTGATCAAGACTGAAACTGGTATAGAAAAAATTCCTAGGTTGATAGATCGTCCAATTGCACGAGTTGTAGGGGATGCAATCAAAAGAGAAGTTGCTAGATCAGGAAAAGACTCTCAAACAGAATATAATCTGATTCAAGCAGGCCCTAATTATAGTCTTATCGGACTAAAGCTAAGAACAGGGCGAACACATCAAATTCGAGTTCACTTAGCTAGTTTTGGGCAGCCACTTTTAGGAGATAGTTTGTATGGTGGAGATGAGTCGATTTTAAGTCGTCAAGCGCTTCATGCAAGTCGTCTCAGTTTTAGCCATCCGTTAACTCATGAAACAATTACAGCAAAAGCACCATTGCCTGAAGATTTAACTGCTATTTGTCAAAGAGAGCAAATAAAAACACCGTAGATTTTTTCTACGGTGTTTTTATTTAGTTTTGAACAATGCCGTGATTTAAAATGACATAATCAACATCTTTTAAACTTGAAAGTTCATTGCCACCAGCGTAAGAAACAGCTGATTGTAAATCTTGTTGCATTTCTTTAAGAGTACGTTTGATGTCACCTCGGTAATCAATCAACATTTGTTTACCTTCAACATTTTCGTATTTGCCTTTTTGAGTATCTGAGGCAGAACCCCAATATTGTTTGTATAGTTTGCCATCAATTGTAATGACTTGACCGGGTGATTGTTCGTGTCCAGCAAAAAGTGAACCGACCATAATCATTGTAGCGCCAAATTTGATTGACTTAGCCAAGTCCCCATTGTGACGAATGCCACCGTCAGCAATGATAGGCTTGGTTGCAGCTTCAGCACACCATTTGATGGCTGATAGTTGCCAGTAAGCTGTTCCAAAACCAGTTTTGAGTTTAGTGATACAAGCTTTACCAGGGCCAACCCCAACTTTAGTCGCATCAGCACCAGCAGCTTCAAGGTCACGGACACCTTCAGGAGTCGCAACATTACCTGCAATAACAAAACTTTCGGGTAGCTTTTCTTTGATATATTTAATCATTTTAATAACAGAGTCAGAATGACCATGTGCGATATCAATTGTAATATATTCAGGAATTAGATTTTGGTTAGCCAATTGATCGACCAATTCATATTCAGGTTCCTTAATCCCTAGACTAATTGAAGCAAATGAGCCTTTTTCTTGCATTTTTTGAACAAACGCTAGTCGTGTTTCGGGTTCAAAACGGTGCATAACATAGAAATAATCACGCTCAGCTAAGAAAACGGCTAATTCTTCATCAATCACACTTTGCATGTTTGCAGGGACAACCGGTAATTTAAATGTACGCTTACCTAACTTAACAGTTGTGTCAACTTCAGAACGGCTGTTCACAATACATCTCTTAGGTAAAAGTTGGATATCATCGTAATCAAAAGGGTACAAAATAATTCCTCCACATTTTTAATGTTCGTTTAACGAATCTTTAAACGTTCGCCACCTAAATAATATAAGCAAATAAAAACGAAAAGTCAATAGATTAAAATGTTAAAAAACGAATAAATATAGAATATATAACCAATAATATCTGTTAATCATTTGACTAAATATTAACTTATTGCTAAACTTGTTTACGGTTTAAAAAGTTAAATGAGGTGGCCAAATGTCAGGAATAGTTTTAATTGGAAGTCAATGGGGTGACGAAGGAAAAGGTAAAATTACCGATTTCCTAAGTAAACAAGCCGATATGGTTGTTCGTTACCAAGGTGGAAATAATGCAGGACATACAATTGTTTTTGAGGATAAAACCTACAAGTTACATTTGATTCCTTCAGGTATTTTAGGAAAAGATCAATTAGCAGTTATTGGGAACGGCGTTGTCGTCAACCCTAAAGCATTGCTTAAAGAAATTCATTACTTAAATGAAAATGCAATCACAACTGACAATTTGAGAATTTCTAATCGTGCCCACGTTATTTTGCCATACCATATCTTATTAGATGAATATCAAGAAGATAAAAGACAAGACCAAAAAATCGGAACAACCCGTAACGGTATTGGTCCTGCTTATATGGATAAAGCTAGTCGTGTCGGAATTAGAATGGCTGATTTGTTAGATAGAGATGTTTTCTACGAAAAACTTAAATTAAATCTAGCAGAAAAAAATGAACTATTTGAAAAGCTATACCAAAAATCTGGTCTTGATTTTGATGAGATTTTTGAAGCTTACTATGACTATGGTCAACAATTAAAAGATTATGTTGTCGATACATCGGTCTTAATTACTGAAGCTTTACACGATAATAAAAAGGTATTATTTGAAGGTGCACAAGGTGTGATGCTTGATGTTGATCACGGTACTTACCCTTATGTGACTTCTTCTAACCCAACAGCTGGTGGTGCAATTGTGGGTTCAGGTGTATCATCACAAGAAATTGACAATGTTGTTGCTGTAACAAAAGCCTACTCAACACGTGTTGGTGAAGGTCCTTTCCCAACAGAAATTGAAGGCGAAATTGGTGACCAAATTCGCGAAATTGGTCGTGAATACGGTACTGTTACAAAACGTCCACGTCGTATTGGTTGGGCAGATACAGTTGCATTGAGACATGCCGTTCGTGTTTCAGGATTGAAACAATTAAGTGTTAACTTACTAGATGTTTTATCTGGCTTTGACACACTAAAAATTGCAACGGGTTACCGTTTAAATGGGGAAGAAATCGATTATTACCCAGCAAGTTTAGTTGAGCTTTCAAAAGTTGAACCAATTTATGAAACATTGCCAGGTTGGCATGAAGATATTACAAAAGTTGAGCGTTTTGAAGATTTACCAGAGAACGCTAAGAACTATGTGAAAAGGTTGTGTGAACTAACAGGACTTGAATTATTCACAGTTTCTGTTGGACCTGACCGTGATCAAACAATGGTGATGAAAGATATCTGGGAGGATTAATTAATATGTTAGAACGTTACGCGCGTAAAGAAATGATGGACATTTGGTCATTAAAAGAACGTTACCAAGCATGGCTTGAAGTTGAAGTTGCAGCGACTAACGCTTGGGTAACTGTTGGCGAAGTACCGGCAGAAGATGCTAAAAAAATTGCAGAAAATGCTGATTTTTCAGTAGAACGTATTGCGGAAATCGAAGCGGTAACACGCCACGATATTGTTGCTTTCACTCGTAATGTTTCAGAATATTTAGGACCAGAGAAAAAATGGGTGCATTTTGGATTAACAAGTACTGATGTTGTTGATACAGCTAATGGGGTATTACTTAAAAAGGCAAACAAAATTTTGCTAGATGACTTAGATCGTTTTATCGAAATTCTAAGAAAACAAGCACTAAAATATAAAGATACTGTCATGATGGGACGTACTCATGGTGTACATGCTGAACCAACTACTTTTGGATTAAAAGTTGCTCGTTGGTACTCAGAAATGAAACGTCAACGCGCTCGTTTTGTTCGTGTGGCAGAAGAAGTTGCAGTGGGTAAAATTAGTGGTGCTGTTGGAACTTATGCCAACGTACCTCCACAAGTAGAAGAATCAATGATGAAAGAAATTGGCTTAAAACCAATGGATATTGCAAGTCAGGTATTACCACGTGACTTATATGCTGATTACATGTCAACACTTGCTTTAATTGCAACAAGTCTTGAAACTTTTGCAACTGAAGTACGTAGTTTACAACGTTCAGAAATCCATGAAGTTGAAGAGTTCTTCAACGAAGGACAAAAAGGATCTTCAGCAATGCCACATAAACGTAATCCAATTGGATCAGAAAACATTAGTGGATTAGCACGTGTTATCCGTGGTTACGTTCAGCCAGCACTAGAAGATATGCCATTATGGCACGAACGTGATATTTCACATTCATCTGTAGAACGTATTATCTTACCAGATGCGACAACATTACTTGATTACATGTTGAATCGTTTTTCAAACATTGTTGAAAACTTAACTGTTTTCCCTGAAACAATGAAGGAAAACATGTCAAAAACATACGGCTTAATTTATAGTCAACGTCTATTACTGAAGTTAGTTGAAAAAGGATTGTCACGTGAAGAAGCTTACGATCTCGTTCAACCACTGACAGCAATGTCATGGGATGAAAAGAAACAATTCAGACCATTAGTTGAAGCAACTGAAGCTATCACAAAACACTTGACTGCAGAAGATTTAGATGATGCCTTTGACTACAATTATCACTTGCGCCATGTTGATGACATTTTCAAAAAGGTTGGCTTAGCTTAGTCTTAACTTTTAGCGCTCAACTGTTGCACTTTGGGTTAATCACCGCTAAAATTAATACTGTAGTGAAACAACTGTTAATTGAATATAAATAAAGAATAGGCCTAAAACGGGCCTATTCTTTTTTGGAAGGAACTGTTATGAATTCAAAAATATTAAAGACGCTGGAATTTGATAAAATTACAAGTCAATTAAGTGAATTAACGGTAACAGATAATGCTCAAAATAAAGCCCAAAATTTATTACCTCATAAAACTTATCAAGGTGTAAAAGATGAGCTAGATAAAACATTAGATGCTGTTAACCTCCTTAGAATTAAGGGCCGCTTACCTATTGTTGCTTATCAAGATATTTCGCCAATTATTAAACGATTGAAGTTAGAAAATGCCACATTAAATGCGAAAGAACTTTCAACTATTAGTTTGTTGCTCTCCGTTATGCGAGATGTCTTAACCTTTTTAGACTTTGATCCAAAAGATTATGAATTAAGTCTAAATGCACTGATGGGACTAGTGGATGATGTTGACTTACCACTTGAGTTGACTAAACGACTAGAGAAAACGTTCGATAGTGAAGGTAATGTGTTAGACACAGCTAGTCAGACGTTGAAGTCAATTCGTCATCACTACCAAAAAACAGAAGATAATATCCGTCAGCAAATGGAAGCTTATTTAAAAGGTAGTACAGCTAATTATTTAAGTGAAGCAATTATTACGATTCGTGATAATCGTTTGGTTCTGCCGGTTAAAGCCAACCATCGTGGTAAATTTGGTGGGATTGTCCATGACCAAAGTGCAACAGGTCAAACCCTATTTATTGAACCAGGTAAAATTGTTGATTTAAACAATAATCTACAAGAACTAACAGCTAGAGAAAAAATGGAAATTCGTCGTATCTTAGATGAGCTAACTAATTGGACTCGGGAAGAAATGACAAACATCCAAACGATTGATGAAAAAGTCGCTTCACTTGACTTTATTCAAGCGAAAGCCTTATTAGCCAACCAAATGAAGGCTGTTGAACCAGTTATTAATAATAGTCATGCAATTAAGCTGAATAAAGCCAGACATCCGCTAATTGACCCTGAAAAAGTAGTGGCTAATGACATTATTTTAGGTGAAGATTATGATTTTATGTTGATTACAGGTCCTAATACTGGTGGTAAGACAATTAGTTTAAAAACAGTTGGGTTGTTGCAACTAATGGCACAATCAGGACTATTTATCTCTGCAAAAGAATATAGTGAAGTCGGTGTATTTAGCGAAATTTTTGCGGATATTGGTGATGAACAATCTATTGAGCAAAACTTGAGTACATTCTCCTCACATATGGATAACATTATTAATATCATGTCAGAAGCTAATCAAGACAGTTTAATCTTGCTTGATGAGTTAGGTTCAGGAACGGATCCAGAAGAAGGATCAGACTTAGCGATTTCAATTTTAGATCACTTTAAGAAGTTGCAAGTGAAATTAATGGCAACGACTCACTACCCTGAGTTAAAACTATATGCGTATAATCGTGATAGAACGACAAATGCCAGCATGGAATTTGATGTTGAATCACTGAGCCCAACGTATCATTTGTTACTAGGTGTGCCAGGTTATAGTAATGCCTTTGAAATTGCTAAAAGATTAGGGATGCCAACAGATGTTATTGAACAAGCTAAAAGTTTACGTCAAGATCAAAGTAGTGATTTGAACGACATGATTAAAAAGTTAGCTGATGAAACTAAAAAGGCAACAGAATTAAAAGAAGAGTTTGAGCAAAAAGTTCAAGAATCAAAAGAGACTTACGAAAAATTAAATCAAGGATTAGATTTCTATCACCGTAATGTTAACCGTGAAATTGAGCAAGCTAAAGAAAAAGCAGACGAAACACTCAAGCAAGCACAAAAAGAAGCCGATGATATTATCAAGACACTGCAAGGCTACCAAAAACAAGCAAAATCAAAAGTGGGCGTTAAAGAAGACCAATTAATAGCTGCAAAAGGCCAACTTAATCATTTAAGAGATAATAATCTTAAACATAATAAAGTCTTAAGAAGAGAAAAGAAAAAACAAACGATTAAGCAAAATGACCAGGTCAAAGTTTTAGCCTATGGCCAAGTTGGGACGGTAGCTAAGGTTCTAGATGATAAACATTTTGAAGTGCAAATTGGTGCTTTAAAAGTAAAAGTGGCAGCCAAAGATTTAGAAAAATTATCTAATTCTAAATCATCACAATCATCACAACCTAAGCAACAAAAAATCAAAAAGACACGTTCAATTAACTTGCGCTCAACACGTGCATCCCTTGACCTACGTGGTCAACGTTATGATGAAGCAATGATGAATTTGGATCGTTACATTGATGAGGCCTTGCTTTCTAACTTTGATAGTGTAACAATTATCCATGGAATCGGAACAGGTGCTATTCGAAATGGTGTTAATCAATATCTTAAACGTAATTCACATGTAAAAAGCTTTGGTTATGCACCAGAAGGTAATGGTGGTTCCGGTGCTACGATTGTCGAATTTAAATAATAACTTTCACTTGCAAAAAGTAAGTGGATTGAGTAAACTATGTTTAACAACAAATTAGGAGGCAAAAAGATTATGGTTAAAGAAATAACAGATCAAAATTTTGCACAAGAAACAGATAACGGTGTGACATTGGTTGACTTTTGGGCAACTTGGTGTGGTCCATGTCGTATGCAATCTCCAGTTATTGAAGATTTAGCTGAAGAAATGGATAATGTTAACTTCACTAAAATGGATGTTGATGAAAATCCTAAAACACCACAATCATTTGGTATTATGGCAATTCCAACATTGATGATTAAAAAAGATGGTGAAATTGTTGAAAAATTAACAGGTTACCAAGCTAAAGAACAATTACGTTCAAAATTAGAAGAATACACTGCTTAGTTTTCTAAACACAAAAATTCCCTTATAATGATTTTATAAGGGATTTTTTTGTATAATGAATGAGCAGGAGGATTTACGATGATAGACAAACAAAAATTTTATACGATTTTAAATCAAGTTACCAAACAGCGTCGATTACAAGATTCGCCTGACATTAATCTTTATCAAACTCATATTTTAGATGATTTAAAAACCGTTCAGCTCATTTACGCATTTAATAATCAATTGGGATTAGATATTTCAGCTAACGATTATGATGAGAAACTGTGGCAGACGCCTAGCAAAATTTTAAATCAATTAGAGATATTATCACAAAAATAAATATAGAAATGGTGATTTTTTGGATAATCGACCCATTGGATTATTAGATTCAGGATTAGGTGGACTAAGTGTTTTGAAACAAGTTAAAAAGACTTTGCCTCACGAATCCACTATCTATATTGGCGATCAAGCTCATTTGCCATATGGAAACAAAAGTGCAAGCGAAATCATTCAATTGACACAAAAATTAGTCGATTTTTTAATTGAACAAGATGTTAAAATGATTGTTTTTGCTTGTAATACTGCAACGGCAGTTGCTATGACGGCCATACAAGAAAAAGTAGATATTCCAATAATTGGCGTGATTTCAGCTGGAAGTACTATTGCTTCAACTCGAACTAAAACCAATCAAATTGCGGTGATTGCAACTCAAGCGACAATTAAGTCAGATGCTTATGAAAATGCACTGAAACAAGCAGATGAAACATGTGAAGTGATCTCGTTAGCAACGCCACAATTAGTACCCGCAATTGAAAACAATGTACTTGATTTACAGCCTATTATTCACGATAGCTTGCAAGTGTTGAAAGGCCAGTGTTTTGATACGCTGATTTTAGGATGTACACATTATCCTTTAATTCAAAATCAAATTGCCCAAGAATTTACTTCACAAAAAGTTGAAGTCGTTGATCCAGCAGAAGGGATTTGCCAACAAATCACGCAGTTACTTAAACAGCGTGACGCATTTGCCAGTCATAATATACATTTTAATTATGGTTATACAACGGGATCAAAGCAAGCTTTTGAACAAGCTGCAAAAAAATGGCTTGGCCAGACTTTTGATGAAATTAAACAAGTTAAGTTATGAGAGGATTCAAAATGACAAAACTACTAATTGCAACAACTAATCAAGGTAAAGTAAAAGAATTAAATCAGCTATTAAAAGATACAAATTATGAAATTGTATCTCTAGCAGATTTAGAAAACTCACCTCATGTACAAGAAACGGGACGAACATTTGAACAAAATGCAAAACTCAAAGCACATGCTTTAGCAGAATATAGCCAATTACCAACGATAGCTGATGATTCTGGCTTATGTGTTAAGGCATTACATAATGCACCCGGTGTTTTCTCAGCTCGTTATGCAGGTGAGCCTCAAAACCCAGCAAGAAATAATGCGAAGCTATTGAGTGAATTAGGCGGAGTTCCAGATGAAAAACGCCAAGCAAGTTTTCACACGACAATTGTTGTTAGTTTTCCAAACCAGCCTGAAAATGATTTGGTCGTTGAAGGCCAGTTGGCGGGTCGAATTACGGCTATTCCAAAAGGAGACGGTGGTTTTGGATACGATCCTTTATTCTTTGTGGAAGATAAACAAAAAACATTAGCACAAATGACACTTGATGAAAAAAATGAAATTAGCCATAGAGGACTGGCATTTAAGCAATTAGCTGAACAATTGCCACAATGGTTAAAGGACTGTCAAAATAATGACTAAAGTTTTAATTATGAGTGATACTCATGGCCAGACAGCGTTGATGCAAGAAGTAATTAAACGTCATCAAACTGAAGTTGATAAAATTATTCATGCAGGGGACGGACAATTTACTTCAAGTGATGATGTTACCAATGTGATAGCTGTTCACGGGAATATGGCTGAAGAATTTAAACTACCAGATGAAGAAACCATTCAGATTGACGATACTGGGTTATTATTATGCCACGGTCATTTAGAAGATAATATTGCTTATAATCCAATGCGGTTACAGTTTAAAGGATTAGAACGACAAACTAACATTTTAGTTTTCGGTCATACGCATCAACCTTTTGTTTCTTACTTTGATGATTTGTTACTACTTAATCCTGGTTCACTTTCAAAGTCACGTGATCTTAGATTAAAAGCTAGTGGAACATATGCGATTTTAACGATTACAACTGCGCAATATCAGATTAATTTTTATGATCAAGAAGGACTGTTGTTGCCATCTCTTTCAATTAAATATCAAAGGTAAATAAAAAAGACTGCTTTTAAACAGTCTTTTTTGTTTTGATTAAGATAATGTTACGCTGTTAGATTCTGGAATAACAATGCCATTAAGCGCAAATTCCTTAAGGTAACCAGATAAGAAGTCACGTTGAATTTGCCATTGTGTATCAGCTTTAGCATCGATTAATGTTCGATAAGTCACCATATTTCCTGATTGTTTAATGGCTCCCACAAATCTTGGTTCACCAATGATATCTTTGTAATTAGGAACCATTTCAGCATGAACATGCTCCACCATTTTCTTAACGTCATCAATATTAACGTCAGTAGGTAAGTCAAAGTTAACAATTCCACGCATAGTACCGCGGTTACTGTTAGAAACGATGGTAATGTTACGGTTTGGGATATAGTTTAAAGTACCATCAACGGACTGAACTTGTGTGGTTCTAATTCCAACAGAAGTAACAGTCCCTGAAACAGCACCGATTGTAACCCAGTCGCCAACATCGATTTGTTGTTCGGCTAAAATAAAGAAACCTGTCACAACATCATTAAAGAATCCTTGTGCACCTAAACCAATGGCCACACTTAAGATACCGGCACTGGCAAGTAGGGCATCAACAGGAAGTCCCATAATTTTAAGGACACCATATATGTAACAAAAGATAATAAAGTATCTAAAAATATTTTCTAAAAGAGACTCAATCGTTTTTTGACGGCTCTTTTTCATTCTTGGTTTTCTTTGTTTGGCAAAAGCTAGTTTAATTAAGCGAATACCAACTTTCCAAATAATCCAGAAAACAACTGAGGTGATAACAACCTGAATTCCGATACTGATTAATGAATCTAAGATTTTATTCCAGTCGAATAAACCAGATAAATTAGCTAAATGAAAATTCTGCATAATATATTCCTCCTAATGTTTATTTTAACATCTTTAAATTGCCGTTGACATAAATAAATGCTAAACTTTAGGAGTAAATATAAAAGTGAAATGTGGAGGTAATAGTAATGACATATGGTGAAATGGCCGGGTTAATTGCTGCTATTGCATTTTTACTTTTAGTTGTCTTTGCAGGAATCTTTTTAATGAGACTTTTGCGAACACTAAAAAAAGTAGACGAAACAATAGCACAAACAACAAAAACATTATCTAATGTAACAGATGATGTTGATTCAATTGCGATTCAAGCCGAAAACTTGATGGCAAAATCTAATGTTTTGTTACAAACAGTAAATAACAAAACACGTGAATTAGATCCAGTATTTAAAGCTGCTGCTGACTTAGGTACTAGCGTTTCAAAATTAAACGAAAGCACATCTAATGCTGCTTCACGTTTTTCAGGAATGACTAAAAACATGGGTAAAGCAACAGTTGCTGGTGGTTTGTTTAAACGTTTTAGAGGTAAAAAGAAAAAATAACAGTAAATTAATAGGGGGACAAAATAATGAGTACAGGTAAATTTATTTTTGGATTTTTAGTAGGTGCTGCAACAGGTTTTGCTGCTTCAGCTATGGTTTCAGAAGAAACAAAAAATGAATTAGCTAAAAAAGGTCAAGATTTAAAAGAAAAAGCTTCAGACTACGCAACACAAGCATCTGAACAATTCTCAGACTACGCTAGCCAAGCTAAAGATAAAGCTGAAGAATTAAAAGCAACTTCTCAAGATAAATTAGAAGATATTAAAGACAAATATGATCAATCTACTGATGCATTAAAAGATCAAATTAAACGTCATGCTAACCAAAACGATAACTCAGAAATCACAGATTTTGATGATATTGTTATTGATGGTAAACAAGCCTTTAACAAAGCTAAAGAATCTTCAAAACAAATGATTAACGATATTGATCGTGAAATCAAAAAATAAGTCATTATTTGACGGCAAAGGCATTAGCCTTTGCCGTTTTTTTGTTTGAAAGGAAATAAAAATGAAGCAGTTAACTTTTTTATCTGCAGATGAACAAACCGGTGTTCATTTGGTTTATTGGCTACCCAATCGAAAGCCACGAGCAACAATTCAGATTGTTCATGGGATGGCCGAATATGTTGAGCGATATCAAGATTTTGCGCAGTATTTAACTCAGTTAGGTTATGCTGTAATTGGACATGATCACTTGGGACATGGCCAGTCTGTTGATGAAGTTAATCCTAACTACGGGTACTTTGCAGCACATCAATCTAGCCAAGTTGTAATCGAAGATATCAATCAAGTAACGGATTGGGTAGCTGATTATTTCGAAGATATTCCTCACATTATTTTGGGTCATAGTATGGGATCTTTTGCTGTGCGTCAATATTTGCAAAATCAAGAAAACAATTCAGACATAGCGGGTGTTATTTTGATGGGGACAGGCAAACGTCCAGCAGCCTTGCCACTAGCTCGAGGATTATCATCAATTTTAAATCAACTTGCGCCTAAAAAAGTTAATCCACTGCTGAATCGGATTGTTTTTGGTAGTTATAGTCGTCATTTTGAGGAACCAGGCAACTTTAATTGGTTAAGTCAAAATCAGGCCAACGTTAACGCATACGAAAAAGATAAACTTATGGGATTTACGTTTACTAATAATGGTTTTTATACGCTATTTAAATTGATTGCTCAAGCAACAAAAGTTCATTGGGCTAACCATCTTGATCCAAAAGTGGCTTATTTAGTTATAAGCGGTAGTGATGATCCAGTGGGGGATTATGGAAAAGGTCCTAAAAAAGTTTATCAAGAATTGAAGTCCGCAGGATTACCCGACGTTCAACTTGAGTTGATACCTGGATTACGTCATGAACTGTTATTTGAAAACGAAAAAAAGACTATCTATGAGGTTATTGAATCATGGATACAAAAAAACATCTTACAAAAGTAAGATGTTTTTAATTTAATCTCTAACCATGATTTCTGTTAGGTCTTTAGGTGTATGTGTAAATGAATTGAATTTTTCATCATCTAAGTAACCACAATCTTCGATTCTAACACCAGCAACACCTGGAATATAAATACCTGGCTCGATTGAGAAGGCCATACCAGCTTTAAGTTCTAAGTTGTTGTGTTCCATTAATGAAGGATATTCGTGAGTTGAAGTACCAATACCATGACCTAAGCGGTGAACGAAGAATTCGCCATAGCCAGCTTTTGTAATCACATCACGAGCAACTTTATCAAGTTCTGAAGCATAAACACCTGGTTTAGCAGCTTCTTGTGCAGCAAGTTGAGCTTCTAAAACAACTTGGTAAATTTCAAGTTCTTTTTCACTAGGCGTACCATAAGCAACAGTACGAGAGGCATCACTCATATAACCTTGGTTGACTGTTCCTAAATCAAATAAGACTAACTGATTTGGTGAAATTTGAGTATCAGTTGGTGCACCATGAGGATTTGAGGCGTTTTTACCTGCTTGAACGATTGTATCAAAACTAGTATGCATGACACCGCGTTTTTGAAGCGCATATTCGATTTCAGCAACCACTTGTTTTTCGCTGATACCGTTTCTTAAAGCGTTAAATCCAACTTGAAAAGCGTAATCAGCGTCTTGTCCAGCTTTAATCATTAAATCAAGCTCATCTTGTGATTTATATAATTGCATTTCTTGAATCAAACGAGTAAGTGAGTGTTTGAATTGTGCGTTAGGAAATTCTTCTTGCATGGCTTCAAGTTTTTCGACTGGAAGACTATCTTTTTCAGTTGCCCATGAAATATTTTCTTTTTGGCGGTCTTTGATATGATCAGCAATTAAAGCGAAAGGATCTTGATGGTCAAGATAGCCAAAGACATCGTATTTAAAACCGGATGCTTTAGCAACTTCAACATCTAGTTGAGGTGTGAATAGGAAAGGATCAGCGTTCTTAAGAACGAAAAGCCCCATAATTCGTTCTTCAGGGTGTGATTCAAATCCTGTAAAGTAGTGAACATTTTTTGGATTACTAATGTAAGCAACATCAATGTTGTTATCATGTAACCAATTTTTTAGTTGATTAATTTTTTCCATAGATGACGTACCTTCTTTTCTTTTAAGTTTGTTTTTTGATTATAGCATAAATTTTAATTTTTTTATAATAAAGTAAGCGTTTGCAAAACTGGTGTAAATTTGCTAATTTTAAACTAGGAAGTAGTGATGAATAGCGTGAGGATAAGTTTATGAAGAAAAGAACAATCACCATATACGATGTAGCGAAAAAAGCCGATGTGTCGATGGCGACTGTTTCAAGAGTGGTCAATGGCACAGGAAAAGTAAAAGAAGCAACAAGACAAAAAGTTCAACAAATAATAGAAGACATGGGCTATCATCCTAATGCGGTTGCAAGAGGATTAGCTAGCCAAAAAACAACAACAATCGGGATTTTTTTACCTGATTTGAATAATGCTTATTTTAACGAGTTGGCACAAGGTATTGATGATGTATCAAAATTGTACAACTACAATATCATTTTGATGAGTTCAAGCATTAGCCATCAAAACGAAAAAGAAGTTTTAAAAAGCCTATTTTCTCAGCAAGTTGATGGCATTGTTTACATGTCATATGATATTTCAAATGAAGTTTGTGACCTGCTATATGAAAAAGGGATTCCAACAGTATTAGCGGGGGTAGTCGACTACAAAAGACAACTACCTTCCGTCAATATTGACTACAAGCAAGCAACGTATGGCGTAATGGAAGACTTTGCGCAAAGACATGATTCAATTGCATTAGTCGTGCAAGATAAAAGCACTAATGTTAATCAAGATTTTCGCTGTGAGGGAATGGCTTTAGCAGAAAAGAATCATCCAACTGTTCAGTTTGAAGTGATCGATGCAGGGTATGGCTATGAAAGTGGCTTAGCTATTTTTGATGAGTTAAGATCAAGAGGCATTCAAGCTGTTCTCACAACTGATGATAGTGTGGCTATTGGTATTTTAAATGCAGCAAAAGATAAAAACGTCAAAATTCCAGAAGAACTGGAAGTGATGTCTGCTATGAATACCAAATTAGCACTAATGTCACGACCAGAACTATCTTCAATCAGTCAACCGCTTTACGATATGGGAGCGGTTGCAATGAGAATGTTGACAAAATTGATGCAAAAGCAAGAACTAAAAGGGCATCAAGTTATTTTGCCTTATCAAACGATTAATCGAAGTAGTACAAAAAATAACGCTGAGAGTTAAGTCTCAGCGTTATTTTATTTTGTGATGAAATCAAGTAGCTTGAACATGACTTCTTTATTTTCTTTTGGAACGTTGAAATCTAAGATGTCTTCAGCAGATTGGCCTAAAACAGAATCTTTAATGTAAGGAAAATCATTTGTGACCATTTCTTTGACGTTCATATCTTCGGGTTCAAAGTGGAATTGTAGGCCAATGACATTATTATTTAGAATAAATCCTTGATTGGTTAAATATTGACTTGAGAAGATTAAATCTGCTTCATGTGGGATTTGGAAGGTTTCTTCATGCCAGTGAAGGGCCGTCAATTCTTTTGGAATATCTGGAATAATATTAGATTCAAGATAGACTTTATCCCAGCCGACTTCTTTAATTGGTGCTTTAGTCACAGTGTAGCCTAATGCTTTTGTGATTTGCTGAGCACCATAACAAGCACCAAAGATTGGTTTTTGTTGCTTGATGAGTTCTCTGATTAAATCTCTTTCAGCCATAATCCAACTATCGGAATCATTAGGACTCATTGGTCCACCTAAAATAATAAGTAAATCGGTTTGTTCAGCCGTTGGGAGAACACCATCATAAAAATAAGGATGATAGATAAATAAATCGTGATGATTTTCTTTTGCCCAAGCACCAATAGAACCGACACCTTCATTAGGTGTGTGTTGCAAAACATTAATTCTCATCTGTTGCACCTCAATCGTTAATTATTTGAAGTTAAGTTTATATGAGATGGATGAATGTAGCAAGTTAAGTTAAAAAGAAAGATTTAACAGATTGTGTATAGCGGATTGAGAACTTACAAGAAGTGTATTTATCAAAAAAGAGATGTCGTTTAGCAAAGTCAATTTGAGAAACATTTATTGGATTAACTAACGTGGTTCGACTAATTTGTAAAAATTGTGGATACTTGGCAAGTAGTTCTTTTAATGTGCCATAAAAAGAATGGGAGCTGGTTCTTGTCTGCAGTATTAGTTGATGGTTTTTGCTTGATTTGATGGATAAAATATCAGATAAATTTAAATTATAAATCATTGTGCCAACTTTGAATGAAAAAAGCTGTTGCTTGTTTTGGAGTTGCTGATAGATGCGATTCTCAGCTAACTCCATCAATTTGAAAAGTTCAGCTCTCAGTCCTGTTTGGCTTAATGATTTGTCGATAAATCCAAGAAGTTCAATGTGTTGATGGACTGATTGAGTGATAACTGAATCGTAATTTGAAATAAAGATAATTTTACCTTCAGGATCATTTTGACGAATAATTTTAGCTAAATCTAATCCTGATAGTGGGTGGTTTAATTCTAAATCCAAAAAATACAAGTTGTTTTTTGAAGTCATTGAAGTGATAGCGGATTTGAAGTGATCTGGAGAGGTTGTTGCCAAAGTTAAGTTAAATCTTTCTTCGTGAAATAAAAGATAGTCTGTGATGATTGTTTCAATGAGTGATAACTGTGTGGGATTGTCTTCGCAAACATAAATCGAAATTGACATAGTTACTCCTTTTAGCGTTTGGTTAAGGTTAGTTGAGCTGTGAATGAGTTGTTTGAGGTGCTGTAATCGATCAAAGCATTTTTATGATGTTTACTGATACTGTCAACTAAGGGTAGACCATAGCCTTTGTGGTTCGGCTTAGTTGTAAAGCGCGACTTTCGAATTTGTTGTAAGTTGATTGTCTGATTTTTAGGTATCTGATTTGTGATACTTAGTGTAAATAAATCATCTAATTGGTCTATTTTAATCTCGATTTTTTGATGGTCAAGCTCTACCTGATTGGCATTGGATAACCAGTTGCCAATGATTCGCAAGAAATCAAACTCTTCCATCGGAATTTCTGTAATCTCATCAGGACAATGGATAGTGATGATTGTATGGGTTCCTTGACTTTGATTAATAGCTTTAATAAGAAGACTTCTAAGGTAGTGAACGTGAATATTTTTGATATCTTTATAGTGATCAAAAGCGGGTGTTTGGAGTTGCGTTTTGCTGTATTGGTCAAAACGGTTAAGGTAATCTTTCAGTTCATTGTTATCTTGCTTATCAGCAAGATGTGAAAGGGATGCCATCATATGTTTGTAATCGTGTTTAAATTGGCTAACGGTTTGATACTCGTCACTTAATTGTGTGGAATAAGCTTCAAGGGACTCAGAATTGTCATGCAAGATTTGAATCCATTCAAGAATACTTTTGCCAAATGAGTAGGCTAAGAATCCATTACCTAAGGCACCTAATATGCAAATTGTTGCATGTATCCAATTACTAGAATTGATTAGGCTGAGACCTCCTATTATTGAAAGTGCAGTAAATACGATTAGCGATTGAATAAGTTGACGTAATTTTTTCATAAAAATCCTCCATGTAGTAGTTATAGCTACATTGTAACGGATAATAAGTGTATTTTAATAGAAATACCCCGAGTGTTAAGATTTTTAGCTTGGGCGTTGAAAATTATTAAATTTTTAAAAATAATATTTCGAGATAAAGCTCAGTTTGTTATACTACGTCACAACTTAAGCTATTGGAGGAAACAAAATGAAAAAATCATATTTAGTATCAGGACTAGCGTTAGCAACAGCTGCTTTTGGATTGACATTATCTCAACCACAACAAGAAGCACAAGCTAAAGCAATTTACGATAAGACAGCAACATCAAACTATGTGGATGGCTTTGGTCCAGCAACTTGGAAGTCTGTTAATGGTCAATTTGAACCAAGTGGTCACTACTTAAATAATGGAACGAAGTGGCGCGTGACAGAAATGACCTCACCAGATAACTACTCACTTTGGTATGGTGTTGGTAATGGGGAATATGCTAACAGTCAATATTTTGACTTGGGTAATGAAATTTCATATCAAGAATTAGATGCAGTTGTTAAGGTAACAAAACAAGGCCAAGCACCACTTATCTCCGCATCCCAACAAGTGGTTGGGGCTGTGCCATCAGGTAGTGAATGGCGTACTTCAATGCGCTTCGTCAATAATGGTCAAGTCTTCTATTTAGTTGGTCCTGACCAATGGGTGAGTGCTAGTGATGCTGCAATTGTTTCTGAAAATTCAAGAGGCCAAAAAGCATTTACAGGATTTACACCGTTAACTTCAAATGAAGATGATACAATTGATTACAATTTTATCTCAACAATGTTAACGAGATTCAAAAATCAAATTGAGCCGTCACTACCAGATGTAACAACACAGACTTTAAGACAGCTTGAAAAAGATCCTGAAGGCACAATGAAGCAATTGTCTCAAGCCATTACAAAAGCATTTACTGATCAGGACGGTAATTTAAACAAGGATAAAATTTATCAATTACTACATAAAGCTTCAATGCCAGAACAAATGGCTAAATTAGTTGTTGATAATATTAACTTATCTAAAGAGGACTTAGCTAATAATAGCTTGACTGACAACTTCAATAAGGTGATGACATCATTTTCAAAACAATTGTTAGATCAAAATGGTAACGTTGACCAAGCAAAAGTTTACAACTACGCTGTTCAAGCAGGGATGCCAGAACAAGAAGCTAAACAATTTACTGAACAAATGACACAATCTCAAGCTTCGATTCAAGCAAGTTCACAAAACTTTTTAGAACAAATCCAAAAGCAAGTGCAACAATCAATGAATCAAGTGACCAGCCAATTTCTAAATGAAGATGGCACAATCAATAAAGATAAAGCTTACAATTACCTGGTTCAATCAAACGTACCTGCTGATCAAGCCAATCAGTTAGTTAACCAAATGATTGAACAACAAAAACAATCACAAGTGAAATAATGCTAAGAAGCTAATTGACAGTTTAATGTCAATTAGCTTCTTTTATTTTTTCTAAAGTTCATTAACTTTTAATAAAGCTTGGCATTGGCGGGTTCTAAGCAACCAGTTTATCGGTTACTCTGGGGACTAGGATAAATAAGGAGGACATACATATGAAGAAAACAACGATTATTTCAGGATTGGCAGTAGCAACTGCTGCTATTGGGTTGAGTTTTGCTCAAACAGGTTCAGATACACAGGCTAGAGAGATTTTTGATAAAACAGCAACAGCTAATTATGTCAAAGGTTTCGGGGTTTCCACATGGCAATTAGATAGCAATCATCATTTTCAGCCTACGGGACATTACTTGCCAACGGATTCTGCTTGGAAAATTATTGATTTAGAGGCAGAAATGGTAGGGAATGCAGAAAAATTATGGTACAAGGTTGGTAACAATGAATATGTGGACAGTGACTACTTTGATTTAGGCAATGAAACAGCTAAACAGGAAATGGACGGAATTGTTCAAGTTAAAGCTGATGCAGTTGAAAGTGGTAATTTCAAACGTGGAACAACTTGGAAAGTTTTTGGAAGACAAATTAGTGGCAATCAGTCTTATTATAATGTGGGTAATAATACCTGGATTGGCAGTTCAACGGTTGAGTTAATTTCAGAAAATAGTAGAAAGCAAAAGACAGTACAAACGCTTGAACCATTACCTGAAAGTCGTACAGATGATGAAGTGGATTATCGGTTTTTCCTAAAAAAAGTTAATGAAAATAAAGATAATCCTGACTTTATTCAACAATCAAGACAATCTGTTATTGATCAAACGAAAGATTACGGAAGTTTTATAGCAAGAATCTTGGATGACAGTCAGATTGATTTTGCAAAAATTGCGCTAAGATCAGCAGAATCAATGCAACGTGCCCAAGCTCCTAAAAATGAAATTAAAGAAACTTTAGTTAATATGAAGTTTACGGATTCAGAAATTAATTATGCACTATCTCATTTAGATTAATAGTTGAGTGATAAATCGATTAATTAGTTGCGGATAACTGGGAGGCAGTATGAGTGAAATTAGACAAGATTTAAAAGTAAGATTGCAATCAAATTATTTTATAGGGTCCCAAATCTTTGTGATCATTATTTTCTTAATTAATATTATTTCAGGCTGGAACCAAAGAATACCTGGCAAAAGTTATGCTTTATTTTTTGAAGGGTTGTATGGAGGTAGTGGTTCGTCTTTAACCTATTTAGCTGTATTTGTGCCAACGATAGCTGTATTTTTGGGCTTAAAAGATAAAGCAAGACTGGCGCAAACCAAACATAAAGTTTCTTTCTTAACCGCTGGGGTAGTAGGTGCTTTATCATATTTGGTACCCGCTGCTGTGCTAGCGATTATCTCGATTATTGTAGATGGCAATAACGGTGTTCCGCAGACACTAATGGTTTTTAGACAAATAATTGAAGTTAGTCCGTTATTTTATTTAATAATTAACCTTATTAACCTTAGTGTTTTTGGATTTGTGTATGGTTGTTTAAGCTTTGCAACGACAAAGTTATTTAATAATGAAGCTGCCGGATTTTTAACAGCACTGGCAGTGTATGTTGGTGGTAGTTACTTTGTTATTTTTGTCATCGGTATTTGGGAGCTTATTCACTATATGCCCGTTGCTACCTTTGCAAGTACTAACATAGGAGCTAATTTAGCTGAATTTAGTATGTTGCTTTTGGGCGCTTGTTTAATTAACTATATTGCTTTTAGAAGACAAACAATCAAAGGTAGAATTTAGCTTAATATAAAAAATAACCTTGGTTTTTAATCAAGGTTATTTTTTTGGTTGTAGTCTTCTAATGCTGGTAAATAAGGAAACAGCACCATAAACTAAGGTGTTAATTACAGTCATCATTTCGGCTGCTGTTGATACATTGAAGTTTGGTATCATTAGCCAATAAATAGCTCCTGTCAGTAAGACTATAGCACTTAAACAAAATATGATTGGTTCACAGATATAGTAATTTTTTGAAAGACGATAGTGATAGCGTTCTTTTTGATCAGACCAATCACGATTGATAGATTTTGATAACGAAAATAAGATAATCGGATATGGCCATAGAAAAACTTCGCGCATCTGTATTGAAAAGTAAATGGTGGCAAGGGTTAAGATAATAGTCGCAAAAATTCCGGGCTTATCCGTAATTTTATGGTTAGCAAATAACCAATTGTAAGTTTTTTTCATGATATAAAAATCCTCCATAATTACTGCTTTTTGAACAAGAAGGCTCCTAAAAAAGAAGCAAATACTGAAAAACTTAGTATTGCTACCTCAAATAGTCTTCCCCATAATAGGAGATTTTGATTAACAAATAATAAATATAGAGGTATTGCAATTAACAATATAATTCCTGCTAATAGTGACAGTGGATTTTTAAGATAATAGTTTTTTGAAATTTGATAGTAGTCACTTTTCTTTTTAATCAATCCTGAAGTTATCAGGTATGTTCCCAAACAGTACATTGCAATGGATGTTGAAGAGTAGCCCGTTAAATAATCTAAGATATTGAAAATAACTAAGATAGCACATCCGGATATGACCTGCTTTTTATCTTTTAACTGATAGTTCGTAAAGAAATTTTTGAAAATTGTCTTCATAATATAATCCTCCAAGTCTTCAATAAAGTAATGACATAAAGTAGCTTAACTGTTTTTGATTAACTCAGTTCCCTTATAGAGAAATATAAATCCAAAGACAATCAAAAAAATAGAGGTAATCGAGTTATTTTCATTATGTGGAATATAGAAATTTTCTATTTGCCACCAGTAAAGTGGTATCCAAAGAAATGTCAAAATCCCAGTAACAAAAAATAAGGGATGACGTAAGTAATATTTATCAGAAATACGACAGTCTAATGCACCTTCCTCATCATCCCAAGCCTTCTTGATTCCTGACAAAATAGCATTGATTGCTAAAGGATAAAGATGGTAAAAACTTGAAAAAGTAAACATATTCAAAATATAAATAATCCCCAGTCCTACGATTCCTTCTATAATCAATTTTTTATCAATTACTTTGTAATTAAAAAAGAGTGTAGTAATTAAAGTGATAATAATTCCCCCCAAGTAGCCTGTTGAAGGTTTAGTATAACATGCTTTTGATGCAATAAAAAAAGCCCTGGATATCTCCAAGACTTTTAAAAATTATTATTTAGCTAATTCATAAATGGCTTCCATGTAGATAGCAACTGCATCGAATAACGCTTGTTTTAGCATGTATTCATTTGGTTGGTGCATAACATTTTCTTGTGTTTCTGGTTGAGCACCAAAAGCGACACCATTGTCAAAAATGTGAGCGTAAGTTCCACCACCGATGATTTGTTCATGACCTTTATTACCTGTTTGGTTTTCATAAACGCGTAATAGTGTTTGAACCAGTTCGCTGTCTTTTGAAACATAGTGAGGTTCTTGAGCATGACCATCAACGAAAACAGTTGCAACGTCGCCAATAGTTTGTTGTAAACCAGCAGTGATTTTGTCATCGCTAGTGCCTTGAGGGTAACGGACGTTGATTGCAATTGTTTGGTTGTCTTCATTGAAAGCAAAAATGTTAGGAGAAGAAGAAGCATCTCCCATTAGTTCATCGTGATGAGCAATTCCTGCTTTTTCACCTTTGAAGTCTTCATGCAATGTATTAGCTGTAAATTCTAGATAGTGTTTAGCTTGACCTGAAAAGTCGAAGTTAACTAGGAATTTTGCTAAGTAAGTGGCAGCATTACGACCAAGTTCAGGTTCTGAACCGTGAGCACCTTTACCAGTTAAAGTTAAGTTGATTTGACCGTTTTCTTCTTTTGCATCCCCAGTTAGTTGGTGATTTTTTAAGAATTCAGTAAATGCAGGTTGAACTTTTGCAAAATCAAGACCACTAAGTGTAGCATAGGCGGTGTGAGGAACCATGTTAGTACGTTGACCAGCTTCAAAAGAAACTAGTTTAACGTCGCCGTTTTGTGAGTTGTCTTTAAAATCAACGATAAATGTTGCAATTCCTTTTTCACCATTGATGATAGGAAATTCAGCATCAGGAGAGAAGACAATATCAGGACGTCTTTCTGATTTAAGGTAATGAGTTAATCCTTCCCAGTTACTTTCTTCATCAGTTCCGATGATGAAGTGAACAGGTTTTGATAACTTAACGCCTTCATCTTTTAGAATCTTCAAAGCGTAGTAAGCAGCAAGACCAGGACCTTTGTCATCAGCAGTTCCACGGCCGTAAAGTTTACCGTCTTTTTCAATCATAGTGAAGGGTTCAGTATCCCAACCATCGCCAGCAGGGACAACGTCAGCGTGAGCAATAATACCTAAAACATCGTCTTCAGTAGCGTCACCATATTCAACACGGCCAGCTAGATTATCGACGTTTTTGAACGTGAAGCCATCACGTTTGGCGTAGTCTAAGTATTGTTGAAGACCCTTAGCAGGACCAGGTCCTAGAGGGAATTCGTCAGTTTTGTGTTCAACATCTCTTGAACTATCAATAGCGACTAAGTTTTTTAAGTCTTCAAGTAAATCAGCTTCGTATTTTTTAGCTAATTCTTTGTAATTTAAAGTCATATCAGTTCCTCCTTTAAGGTGTTAATGATATTTTAACATAGATTTAATCCAGAGATTATAAAAATGATTAGCACACGTAATCCTAGTGTATTAAAAATAGATTATGATAAACTAGACATATATCAGATAGTTAAAACTCATAAAAGAAAGAGATTATTATGCAAGCATATCAGTATTTTGATTTGATTGAGCAAATTACTCGAAATGATGGTTCCAAATATTATGAAATTGCTAATATCATGATGAATGGTCGCGCTGAAAAAGCAGCCATTAAGAACTTGATTAAAGAAGTAAGAATTGTGCAGCTCAATATTCCAAGATCACCTAGCTTGGTGACTTATGAACAATACATCAATGACAATTATACTTTTCCTGAACCTGAACTGACTGAGTTTGAAGAATGGAAAAAACCTGAAGGAAAAATTAAGGAGGCTTTTGAAACGGTATTAAGATCTAACAATATTAAGTAATGAAAGGTGTGACAAGTTTTGGAAAACATTAGAATATTACATACAAACGATTTACATTCGCATTTTGAAGAGTGGCCTAAAATATCAAGGTATATTAAACAAGCTAGGGAACAAGACCCTGACTTATTATTATTTGACATCGGCGATTTCATGGATAAGTGGCATCCTTTAACCGAAGCAACAGATGGTCAAATCAATATTGATTTGATGAATGAGGCTGGATATAACGCTGTAACTATTGGTAATAATGAAGGAATCGGTAATAGTCATGATCAACTGCAGCATCTGTTTGACCATGCGCAATTTGATGTTATTTTAGATAATCTTTATCAAAAAAATGGTCAACGCCCAAAATTTGCACAACAACCTTATAAGATTATGGAAACACACGCCCACCATAAAGTTGGTATTATTGGTATGACGGCTTGTTACCCTTTAACCTATGGTCCTAATGGCTGGTCAATTAAAGAAGTTGATGAAGTGCTACCTGGAGTTATTGCTGAACTAAAGGCGCAAAAAGTGTCTGCTATTATTTTGCTTAGTCATCTAGGTTTGCCAACAGATAGAAGGTTGGCTAAAGCTTATCCTGAGCTTGATTTAATTCTAGGTTCACATACGCATCACTTACTTCCTCAAGGAGAACAAGTTAATCAGACAATGCTTGCAGCAGCAGGTAAGTATGGTCAAAATATTGGAGATGTTCAGCTAACTTTTGCCGATGATGGCACTGTATCAAATGTAACAGCTAAAACAATTCCAACTGAGAGTTTACCTGAAGATCCAAGCGATGACGCTCAAATACAAGGCTGGTTAACAAAAGGGCATGAACAGCTACAAAAAGAAAAAGTAGCAGAATTACCTCAAAAATTTGAAGATGCAGAACAAACTTACCAGGTTTTACTAAAAAGTGTGGCTAAACAAGCGGGAACTGATTTAGCTATCTTGAATTCAGGACTAGCAGTTACACCTTTTAACCCAGGTGTGATAACTTATGACGATTTACATCAATCATTGCCACATCCAATGCACTTGATTCGTGTGAAGTTAAGCGGGTATAATTTATGGCGATTAATTCGTGAAATGGAAAAAATGCGTCTGTTCTTATCTCATTATCCAATGAGAGGAATGGGATTTAGAGGAAAAATATTTGGCGATATTAAATATCTAGGTATTGAATATGATGCTGCTACCAAACAAGTGTTTGTCAACGGACAGCCGATAGACTTGGGTAAGGTATACACATTAACCACAGTTGATCATTACTTCTTTATTCCATTTTTCCCAACAATTGAAATTACGGGTGATGTTGAATTTCTATTTCCTGAGTTCTTACGCGACAGCGTTAACCATTACTTGAAAGAAACCTATCCTATAAAAGAATAAGTGGTGATAATTTGAAAGACGAAAAAGAAAAAGAGAAAGTTAAACAGCGTTATCACAAATTAGCTAGAGTCGAACGTCAATCAGATGATAAATTGAAGATAGAAGACGCGATTTACGATATTACAATGAATTATAATGATGCGTTGGATGTTGAGCTATTGAAGGAACGCTTTGACCCTTTCTTGTTGAAATATGATTATATTGTCGGCGATATTGCAGATGATAAGTTACGTTTTAAAGGCTTCTTTGTTGGAAAGAAAAAACGTGCGCATCTTGATCAATATGCAAATACAATTGAAGACTATTTAATGGAGTATGTTAATCCAGGTGCAGCTTACTTTGTTTTGGAAAAAACAGGAATTGTTAAGCAAAAACTAAAAGTTAAACAATCCAAGTTCTACCGAACTAAGAATAAAAAGACGCAACCTCAAAAAAACTTTGTATTAAGAAAGAGAGAACGACTATGAGCCAAACCTATAAAGGATATTTAATTGACTTAGATGGGACAATCTACCGTGGGAATGAAACGATTGAAGCAGGAAAAGAGTTTGTTGAACGCCTGCAAGAAAAAAATATTCCACATATCTTTTTGACTAACAATTCAACCCGTACACCACAAATGGTAGTCGATAAATTAGCTAAGCACGGTGTTAAGACAGATGTGACTCACATTTATACACCAAGCATGGCAACAGCTGAATACATTCATGACCAAGGTATTGAAAATCCACGTGTTTATATTATTGGTGAAGTGGGACTTTACCGTTCATTGTTAGATTCGGGATGCATTTATGATCCAATCTCACCTGATTATGTTGTTGTTGGAATGGATCAAGATTTAACTTACAACAAAGTCAAAAAAGCGACATTATTAATCTCAAACGGTGCTAAATTTATTGGAACAAATGCCGATACTAATTTACCAAGCCATGAAGGGCTAATTCCTGGAGCAGGTACAATTTTAAAAATGGTAGAAACAGCTACAGGGCAAAAGCCAGTTGTAATGGGAAAACCAGAAAAAATCATTGTCGATTTAGCAATGAAACAACTGCAATTGGATAAGTCAGATGTTGCCGTTGTCGGTGATAACTATAAGACTGATATCATGTCAGGAATTAATAGTCATCTGGATACTATCTTGGTTTACACAGGTGTATCAACACCTGAACAAATTGCAGCAGTTAAAGACAAACCAACACATATTGTTAATTCCTTGTCCGAATGGGAAGTTTAATATGGTGTCAGTAAAGAGCTGGCTAAAAAGCTTGTATGCTATTGTTTTTTCATTGGCATCTGCTGTGGTACTTGCTATTGTTGCGAGTTTCCCATTGTTGTATATCTTTTTGAAGACAACAGATATTACTAAAATCACTAGCTTTAGTGCTGAAACAATTATGGGTAACTACACCCAATTAATGATTTATTTGCTTTGGCCGTTTCAAACCGTGCTAAAAATGTCTGATTTTCCGACCTCAGTTAATGGCGCACAACATTTTGCTGATGTGAAAGTCTTTTTTTTACTAGCATTAGGCGTTTTTATTGTGCTAGGTATTTTCTATCGATGGATACTAAAGGATAAACTATTATCTAAAAGTGTGTTAATTTTGGGTATGATTGTTCCATTGATTGTGGTGCCTTTTGCAGTATTGAACTTTGATAGTTTCTTTGTTATTTTTCATGAGACACTGTTTAGTAATAAAGATTGGCTATTTGATCCAGCTACAGATCCGATAATCAATGTATTACCGGAGACATTTTTTGCAGCAACGTTTGCAATTGGATTATTAAGTTATGAAATTCAGTTATGGTTTACTCTGAAGAAAAAAGCCCAACTCAGATGAGTTAGGCTTTTTTTGTTTTGTTTTTGAAATAGATAAAAACAATGGGTAAAATAGAAATGAGGACAATTGCAATGACAATAAGCGAAAAGTGGTCTTGAACTTGTGGAATATTTCCAAAGAAATAGCCCAGAATTGAGAATAATGAAATCCATAAAACGCCACCTATGACATTGTAAAAGATGAAATGAGGATAAGACATTTTACTTGCTCCCGAAACGAAGGGAACGAACGTTCTGATAAAAGGAATGAAACGTGCTAGTAAAATGGTCTTGCCACCATGCTTTTCAAAAAAGTGTTCGGCAGCTAGTCGCTTATCTTTATTGATAAATCGATTTAAAAATTGACTCTTTTCACTTTTTTCACTCGACCAACGGCCAATTTCATAATTTAAGCTATCTCCAAGTACGGCGGCAACAATGAAAATGAGGTAACAGATGAAAATGTTGAGTGAATATTTTGGGTTGGCACACATTGCGGCTGCGGCAAAAATCAATGAGTCTCCCGGTAAGAAAGGGAAGACGACCAATCCGGTTTCAATAAAAATAATTAAGAACAAAATGACATAACTATAGATGCCAAGACTGTTCACCACATTAACCAAATGATGGTCAATGTGTAAAATAAAATCAATCAGTTGCATAAGGGACTCCTTAAGATGTTAGTTTTCTTGTCTTAGTATACCAGTTTTTAATGAAGAGAGTTATTGCGGTTTGTTTAAGCTGGTTGAGTGAACAGCCATATTATTATCTGTAAATAAGTCTTTCATTAGTGTTGTGACGGCAACTTGTGCTTCGCCAAATCCAAGTGTGATTAATGGGAGGTGGCCAGGGCGGGTGATACTGTCACCAATGGCAAAGACGTGCGGTAGATTAGTTTGCATTGTTTCATCGACACAGATGAAGCCTCTTTCGGTATCAACGTCAATAGCTGAAAGCAGCTGGTTAGTGGTATTGAAACCATAGCTAACAATAGCGTTGTCACAGATAAGATGGTAAGGATCTGTTTGAGGCTTGAGTTGTTTCAAAGTGAAGTCGAGTTGACTGGTCGAGGTTAGTTCAACATCTTTTGGTAAAAACGGTGTAACAAACTCAACGTTTTCCTTTGCTTTTAGTTGGTCAACATTATAAGCCATCGCTCTAAAACTATCACGTCTGTGAACGACATAGACTTTTTTAGCAACCTCAGAAATCATATTAGCCCAGTCAATTGCAGAGTCGCCTCCACCAAAAACAGCAATGGTTTTGTCAGTGAATTTTTCAATCTCAGAGACAGTATAATGAATTTTGTCTTCAATAGTAGTGTCTTTGATTTTGATAGGCAGTTTCTTGGGGTTGAAAGAGCCATTACCTGTAGCAATTATAATGGATTTGGCTTTCACGGATTCGCCTTGCTCACTTTTTAAGATGTAAGAGTCGGCTCTTTCTATAGTAGAAACTTTGAAATTAGTTTGAATAGCAACATCATAAGATTGCACTTGTTCTAGTAATTGTTGGGTGATTTTTTCGCCAGAAATCTTGCTGAAACCAGCGATGTCTGTGATATCTTTTTCGGGATAAATCATTTTTGGTTGCCCGCCAATTTCGGATAAACTTTCAAGTATAATGGGTTTAGCTCCATGCAGAGCTGAAAAAGAGGCAGCGAACATACCCACTGGTCCGCCACCAATGATTGCAACATCATAATTAGTCATCATATATACACACCTTATTTATAAATTAGTCTTCCAATATAAGATTACATCTGTCATGATATTAATGTAAAGAAAGGAATTGTACAAATGGATTTTAAAATAGGTCAAATTGTTGAAGGAAAAGTAAATGGGATTCAACCTTACGGGGTATTTGTTGATTTAGGTAATAACAAGCAAGGACTCATTCATATTTCAGAATGCAAACAGGGATTTGTAACAAACTTAGAGGATGCTTTTAAAGTAGGTAGAGTCATAAAAGCAGTGATTATTGACATTGATGAGTATTCTAGACAGATTAGTTTATCCGTTAGAGTATTGCAAGATGCTAATGAGGTAACACGTCGTAAGCGCAAGCACTACTGGACTGATTATCGCGTTGACTTAGGCTTTTCAACGATTGCAGAAGAGATTAATCCTTGGGTTTATCAAGCTTTGAAAAGATTTTCAAAATAACCCTTGTCAAACGAGGTGATAGCTGGTAAGATATTCTTTGTCGTTGAAAAGCGACAGCTAAGCAACTCAAACGAAATCAAAAAGATTTCAAAAAAAGAGTTGCAAAGCAAAAGAGAATATGTTATATTAATTAAGTCGTCAAGTTGAACAAACAAATTATTCTTTCATAAGAAAAAAATAATTTAAAAAAACTTCTTGACACTGGTTATCAACTTTGATATAATAGAGAAGTTGTTAAACAAAGTAGACCTTTGAAAACTGAACAAAGTTTCGCATAAATGTGTGGGGGTAATTAACCCCAAGCAATGAGCGAAGTCAATTCGCTAGTAAGTTTTAAAAAGAGCAAGTCAAACAATCTAAAATGAGAGTTTGATCCTGGCTCAGGACGAACGCTGGCGGCGTGCCTAATACATGCAAGTCGAACGAGTTTGCTCTTATGATGGTAGTGCTTGCACTACTTGACTAAGAATCCAAACGAGTGGCGGACGGGTGAGTAACACGTGGGTAACCTACCCTAAAGCGGGGGATAACATTTGGAAACAGATGCTAATACCGCATAACAATAAGAATCGAATGTTTCTTATTTAAAAGATGGTTTCGGCTATCACTTTAGGATGGACCTGCGGCGTATTAGCTAGTTGGTAAGGTAATGGCTTACCAAGGCGATGATACGTAGCCGACCTGAGAGGGTGATCGGCCACATTGGGACTGAGACACGGCCCAAACTCCTACGGGAGGCAGCAGTAGGGAATCTTCCACAATGGACGAAAGTCTGATGGAGCAACGCCGCGTGAGTGAAGAAGGGTTTCGGCTCGTAAAACTCTGTTGTTAGAGAAGAAAGATAATAAGAGTAACTGTTTATTATTTGACGGTAACTAACCAGAAAGCCACGGCTAACTACGTGCCAGCAGCCGCGGTAATACGTAGGTGGCAAGCGTTGTCCGGATTTATTGGGCGTAAAGCGAGCGCAGGCGGCTAATTAAGTCTGATGTGAAAGCCTTCGGCTTAACCGGAGAAGTGCATTAGAAACTGATTAGCTTGAGTGCAGAAGAGGAGAGTGGAACTCCATGTGTAGCGGTGAAATGCGTAGATATATGGAAGAACACCAGTGGCGAAGGCGACTCTCTGGTCTGTAACTGACGCTGAGGCTCGAAAGCGTGGGTAGCAAACAGGATTAGATACCCTGGTAGTCCACGCCGTAAACGATGAGTGCTAAGTGTTGGAGGGTTTCCGCCCTTCAGTGCTGCAGCTAACGCATTAAGCACTCCGCCTGGGGAGTACGACCGCAAGGTTGAAACTCAAAGGAATTGACGGGGGCCCGCACAAGCGGTGGAGCATGTGGTTTAATTCGATGCAACGCGAAGAACCTTACCAGGTCTTGACATCTTTTGACCACCTAAGAGATTAGGTTTTCCCTTCGGGGACAAAATGACAGGTGGTGCATGGTTGTCGTCAGCTCGTGTCGTGAGATGTTGGGTTAAGTCCCGCAACGAGCGCAACCCTTATTACTAGTTGCCAGCATTAAGTTGGGCACTCTAGTGAGACTGCCGGTGACAAACCGGAGGAAGGTGGGGATGACGTCAAATCATCATGCCCCTTATGACCTGGGCTACACACGTGCTACAATGGATGGTACAACGAGCAGCGATACCGCGAGGTTTAGCTAATCTCCTAAAACCATCCTCAGTTCGGATTGCAGGCTGCAACTCGCCTGCATGAAGCTGGAATCGCTAGTAATCGCAGATCAGCATGCTGCGGTGAATACGTTCCCGGGCCTTGTACACACCGCCCGTCACACCATGAGAGTTTGTAACACCCGAAGCCGGTGAGGTAACCTTTTGGAGCCAACCGTCTAAGGTGGGACAAATGATTAGGGTGAAGTCGTAACAAGGTAGCCGTAGGAGAACCTGCGGCTGGATCACCTCCTTTCTAAGGATATACGGAAACACACATTTGAAACTTTGTTTAGTTTTGAGGGGTTTACTTCTCAAAATGGAGCATAATGGATTGGGCCTATAGCTCAGCTGGTTAGAGCGCACGCCTGATAAGCGTGAGGTCGATGGTTCAAGTCCATTTAGGCCCATTTAACTAAATAGTTAATAAACCTGGGGGTTTAGCTCAGCTGGGAGAGCGTCTGCCTTGCACGCAGAAGGTCATCGGTTCGATCCCGTTAACCTCCATAGACAACGAAAGTTGTCGGTTGAACATTGAAAACTGAATATGATTTAAGAACCAAAAGCCGAGGTTATCGAAAAGATAATCAAACACCGCGTTTTTAAGAGTAAATTAAAGAGAAATCACAGGTTAAGTGATAAAGGGCGCATGGTGGATGCCTTGGCACTAGGAGCCGATGAAGGACGGGACAAACACCGAAATGCTTTGGGGAGTTGTAAGTAAGCTTTGATCCAGAGATATCCGAATGGGGGAACCCACTAAGAGTAATCTTAGTATCTGTATGTGAATACATAGCATGCAGGAGGAAGACGCGGGGAACTGAAACATCTCAGTACCTGCAGGAAGAGAAAGAAAAATCGATTTCCTGAGTAGCGGCGAGCGAAACGGAAAGAGCCCAAACCAAGAAGCTTGCTTCTTGGGGTTGTAGGACTACAATAACGGACTTAAATAAGATAGAAGAATGAGTTGGGAAGCTCAGCCAAAGAAGGTGACAGCCCTGTATTTGAAATCTTGTTTATACCAAAGTAGTATCCTGAGTACGGCTGGACACGAGAAATCCAGTCGGAATCCGGGAGGACCATCTCCCAAGGCTAAATACTCCCTAGTGACCGATAGCGAACCAGTACCGTGAGGGAAAGGTGAAAAGCACCCCGGGAGGGGAGTGAAATAGATCCTGAAACCATGTGCCTACAAGTAGTCAAAGCCCGTTAATGGGTGATGGCGTGCCTTTTGTAGAATGAACCGGCGAGTTACGTTATGATGCAAGGTTAAGTTGAAGAGACGGAGCCGAAGCGAAAGCGAGTCTGAATAGGGCGAATAAGTATCATGATGTAGACCCGAAACCAAGTGACCTATCCATGTCCAGGTTGAAGATGCAGTAAAATGCATTGGAGGACCGAACCCACGTACGTTGAAAAGTGCGGGGATGAGGTGTGGATAGCGGTGAAATTCCAAACGAACTTGGAGATAGCTGGTTCTCTCCGAAATAGCTTTAGGGCTAGCCTTGGAGTAAAGGATCGTGGAGGTAGAGCACTGTTTGGACTAGGGGCCCGTCAAGGGTTACTGAATTCAGATAAACTCCGAATGCCATTGATCTATATCCAGGAGTCAGACTATGAGTGATAAGATCCGTAGTCGAAAGGGAAACAGCCCAGATCACCAGTTAAGGTCCCAAAATTTATGCTAAGTGGAAAAGGATGTGGCATTGCGTAGACAACTAGGATGTTGGCTTAGAAGCAGCCATTCATTTAAAGAGTGCGTAATAGCTCACTAGTCGAGTGACGCTGCGCCGAAAATGTACCGGGGCTAAGCATAATACCGAAACTGTGGATGTGTTATTTATAACACGTGGTAGGAGAGCGTTCTAAGGGCGAAGAAGGTAGATCGTAAGGACTGCTGGAGCGCTTAGAAGTGAGAATGCCGGTATGAGTAGCGAAAGATAGGTGAGAATCCTATCCGCCGAAAGACTAAGGTTTCCTGGGGAAGGCTCGTCCTCCCAGGGTTAGTCGGGACCTAAGATGAGGCCGAAAGGCGTAATCGATGGAAAACAGGTTGATATTCCTGTACTATGATGCATTGTTTGAACAATGGAGGGACGCAGCAGGCTAAACGAATGTGCGAATGGAAGAGCACGTCCAAGCAACAAGTTTTATTATGAGTCAAATGCTTATAATTATACGGATGAGTTGTGATGGGGAGCGAAATTATAGTAGCGAAGTCGTTGATGTCACACTGCCGAGAAAAGCTTCTAGTTAGATGTATTGTACCCGTACCGCAAACCGACACAGGTAGTCGAGGAGAGAATCCTAAGGTGAGCGAGCGAACTCTCGTTAAGGAACTCGGCAAAATGACCCCGTAACTTCGGGAGAAGGGGTGCTGATTTTAAATCAGCCGCAGTGAATAGGCCCAAACAACTGTTTATCAAAAACACAGGTCTCTGCTAAATCGAAAGATGACGTATAGGGGCTGACGCCTGCCCGGTGCTGGAAGGTTAAGAGGAGAGCTTAGCGTAAGCGAAGGTTTGAATTGAAGCCCCAGTAAACGGCGGCCGTAACTATAACGGTCCTAAGGTAGCGAAATTCCTTGTCGGGTAAGTTCCGACCCGCACGAAAGGCGCAATGATTTGGGCACTGTCTCAACGAGAGACTCGGTGAAATTATATTACCAGTGAAGATGCTGGTTACCCGCGACAGGACGGAAAGACCCCATGGAGCTTTACTGTAGCTTGATATTGAGTATTTGTGAAACATGTACAGGATAGGTAGGAGTCGATGAAGTGAGAACGCTAGTTTTCATGGAGACATTGTTGGGATACTACCCTTGTTTTATGAATCCTCTAACTTTTGCCAATTATCTTGGTAGAGGACAGTGTCAGGTGGGCAGTTTGACTGGGGCGGTCGCCTCCTAAAGTGTAACGGAGGCGCCCAAAGGTTCCCTCAGAATGGTTGGAAATCATTCGCAGAGTGTAAAGGTATAAGGGAGCTTGACTGCGAGACTTACAAGTCGAGCAGGGACGAAAGTCGGGCTTAGTGATCTGGTGGTACCGCATGGAAGGGCCATCACTCAACGGATAAAAGCTACCCTGGGGATAACAGGCTTATCTCCCCCAAGAGTTCACATCGACGGGGAGGTTTGGCACCTCGATGTCGGCTCGTCGCATCCTGGGGCTGTAGTCGGTCCCAAGGGTTGGGCTGTTCGCCCATTAAAGCGGCACGCGAGCTGGGTTCAGAACGTCGTGAGACAGTTCGGTCCCTATCCGTCGCGGGCGTTGGAAATTTGAGAGGAGCTGTCCTTAGTACGAGAGGACCGGGATGGACATACCGCTGGTGTACCAGTTGTTCTGCCAAGGGCATCGCTGGGTAGCTATGTATGGACGGGATAAGCGCTGAAAGCATCTAAGTGCGAAGCCCCCCTCAAGATGAGATTTCCCATTCCTTTAAGGAAGTAAGACACCTCAGAGATGATGAGGTCGATAGGCTAAGAGTGGAAGTATAGCAATATATGGAGCGGATTAGTACTAATCAGTCGAGGACTTAACCAAGTTAAGCGGTAGGCTTTTGGAAAATAAATCATATTCAGTTTTGAGTGTTCAGCACTCAAGGTAAATAAAAGTGTGGTGGCGATAGCAAGAAGGTTACACCTGTTCTCATGCCGAACACAGAAGTTAAGCTTCTTAACGCCGAAAGTAGTTGGTGGGTGACTACCTGCGAGGATAGGACGTTGCCACGCTTTTTTTTATTCCGGTTTAGCTCAGTTGGTAGAGCACTTGACTGTTAATCAAGCTGTCGTCAGTTCGAGTCTGACAACCGGAGTTATTGTGGAGAGTTGTCCGAGCTGGCCGAAGGAGCATGATTGGAAATCATGTATACGGGTTTTCCTCGTATCAAGGGTTCGAATCCCTTACTCTCCGTAATTATATAATTTAATATGGCCCGTTGGTCAAGTGGTTAAGACACCGCCCTTTCACGGCGGTATCATGGGTTCAAATCCCGTACGGGTCACTTCGGAGGATTAGCTCAGCTGGGAGAGCATCTGCCTTACAAGCAGGGGGTCACAGGTTCGATCCCTGTATCCTCCATAACTTAGGTCCCATGGTGTAGGGGTTATCACGCCTGCCTGTCACGCAGGAGATCACCGGTTCAAATCCGGTTGGGACCGTAAAAAAGATCAGCTATAAGCTGGTCTTTTTTTATAACAAATTTTAATTACTGTTGATTCTTACTTGTGTTCCCGATAGGATCTAGTTAAGTACTAGATATGCCTTGTAACCGAATCGAAGGGGGAAATAAAAATGGAAAAATATTTATTTACGTCTGAGTCTGTTTCTGAAGGACATCCAGATAAAGTTGCTGATCAAATTTCAGATGCTATTTTGGATGCTTTACTAGAACAAGATGAAAATGCCAGAGTTGCTTGTGAAACAACTGTAACGACTGGTTTAGTTTTAGTAGTTGGTGAAATTAGTACGACCGCTTATGTTGATATTCAAAGTGTTGTACGTAACAAAATCAAAGAAATTGGATACAATGATCCAAGTCTAGGTTTTGATGGTGAAAACTGTGCAGTTTTAATCAATATTGATGAACAATCACCAGATATTGCTGGTGGTGTAAATGACTCTTTAGAAGTTCGTGAAAACAAAGCTGATAAAGACGAATTTGATCAAATTGGTGCTGGAGATCAAGGGCTAATGTTTGGATTTGCTGTTGACGAAACACCTGAATTGATGCCATTACCAATTTCATTAGCTCATCAACTAATGCGAAAAATTTCTCAAAAGAGAAAAACCAATGAGTTATTATTTTTAAGACCAGATGCTAAAGCTCAAGTAACTGTTGAGTACGATGCAAACAATAAACCTGTACGAGTAGACACAGTAGTTCTAAGTGTACAGCATAGTGAACAAGTCACAAATGAGGAAATAAAATCAGAAATGATGAAAGTTGTTTCTGAAGTTATTCCAGCAAATTATTTAGATGAAGAAACCAAATATATTATTAATCCTAGTGGTCGCTTTGTTTTGGGTGGGCCTAAAGGAGATGCCGGATTAACAGGTAGAAAAATAATAGTGGATACTTATGGTGGATATGCTCGCCATGGTGGTGGTGCTTTTTCTGGTAAAGATGCTACAAAAGTTGACCGTTCAGCTAGTTATGCAGCGCGTTATATCGCTAAAAATATTGTTGCTTCAGGTTTAGCAACAAAATGTGAAGTGCAATTAGCTTACGCAATTGGTGTCGCTCAACCTGTAAGTATCATGATTGATCCTTACGGAACTAGCGACTACTCAAATGAACAATTAGTCAAAGCTGTTCGCAAGGTGTTTGACTTGCGTCCAGCAGGTATTATCAAAATGTTAGATTTGAAAAAACCAATTTATCAAAAAACAGCTGCTTACGGACATTTCGGTCGTCCAGATCAAGATTTCCCTTGGGAAAGAACCGACAAAGTAGACGAACTAAAAGCTAATATTTAATAAAAAAGACTCTCTTAAAATTAAGAGAGTCTTTTTTTGCTCGTTAAACAAGTATAAAAAATGGAAAGACCAACAATTGCTAATAAAAATCCGCCGATTACATCTGAAGGGTAATGAACACCAACAACTACTCGGCTAAGTCCGATAAGTAAGGGAATTAAAAGACAAGCAGTTTTAAACATAAATTGTAATTTTTGTGGAATATAGGGTTTATAAATTAAATAAAAAACGCCAAAAAGAAATAAGCTATTCATTGCATGTCCACTAGGAAAAGAAAATCCACTGGCATTAACAAGATGCAAAGCTGAAGGTCTAGGGCGCGCAATCCATTCTTTTAGTAACAGGTTGCTTAATAAAATGCTGAGACCAGAACCGGCCATAAATAGGCCTAATTGGTATTTTCTTCGATAAAATAAAAAGCCAAAAGTAAGGGCACTAATTGTCATCATTGGCACTGGATTGCCTAGTAAGGTAATGGCAATGACTAAGTTTTGATAGTGGTAAGTAAATTGATTTTGCAATAAACGGGTAAATAATGTATCACTTTTTAAAATGAATCCAGTATGGTTTATAACGAGTATTAGCCAGATAATAAAAATAAAAAGACTAGCAATACCTAAATAGAACCATCTATTTTTGAAAGACTTTGAATTAAAAATCATAAATGACTCCTTGTTTTTTTTTTACGATGTGATAAAGTATAGTTATTATATCGCAAATTATTTCAGAGTAGTAATTATTTTAGTAACTGAGCAGAAAGTATGCGGGTGATGCGAGCATATAGTTGCCGTAATGAACTTACTGATTGCTTTTGATTTGCACGTCTAGTCAGCGTTAAAGACATTGAGGTGTTGCACGATTAGTGTGCAAAACTTAGGTGGTACCGCGAAATTAACTCGTCCTATGATTATTAATCATAGGACTTTTTTTATTTAGGAGGAACAATAGATGACTTACGAACATTTGAATATCGAAAAAAAATGGCAAGATTATTGGCTAAAAAACAAAACATTCAAAACAACAACTGATTCATCAAAAGAAAATTTTTATGCGCTAGATATGTTTCCATATCCGTCAGCTAAAGGACTTCACGTTGGACACCCTGAAGGATATACAGCGACTGATGTTGTGTCAAGAATGAAACGTGCACAAGGGTACAATGTCTTACACCCTATGGGATGGGACGCTTTTGGGTTACCAGCTGAACAATATGCATTAGACACTGGTCATGATCCAGCAGAATTTACTGATGAAAATATCGAACGTTTTAGAAAACAAATCAATTCACTAGGATTTTCTTATGACTGGGATAGAGAAATCAAGACAACAGATCCAAAATACTACAAATGGACACAATGGATTTTTGAACAACTTTACAAAAAAGGCTTAGCCTATGAAGATGAAGTTGCAGTTAACTGGAGTCCAGATTTAGGAACTGTTGTGGCTAACGAAGAGGTTATCGACGGAAAAACTGAACGTGGTGGCTTCCCAGTTTATCGTAAGCCAATGCGTCAATGGATGTTGAGAATCACAGCTTATGCTGAACGATTACTTGAAGACTTAGACTTAGTTGATTGGCCAGAAAATATTAAAGAAATGCAACGTAACTGGATTGGAAAATCAACTGGTGCTCAAGTTAAATTTGCAATTGATGAAACTGATAAAGATTTCAGTGTTTTCACAACTAGACCTGATACATTATTTGGTGCAAGTTACGTGGTGTTAGCACCTGAACATAAATTAGTTGAACAAATTACAAAGCCTGAACAAAAATCAGCTGTTGATGAATATATTAAACAAACAGCATTGAAGAGTAACTTAGATAGAACAGATTTAAATCCAGAAAAAACAGGGGTATTCACAGGTGCTTATGCCATTAACCCCGTAAATGGTGAAAAATTACCAATTTGGATTGCTGATTATGTACTAGTAAGCTACGGAACAGGTGCTGTCATGGCAGTTCCTGCTCACGACGAACGTGATTTTGAATTTGCTCAAAAATTTGATTTACCATTCAAAGAAGTTGTTGAAGGTGGCGATATTACAGAAGCTGCTTATACTGAAGACGGCACACATGTTAACTCAGGTTTCTTAAATGGCATGGACAAAGCCCAAGCCATTGAAAAAATGATTGATTGGTTAGAAGAAAATCAAGCTGGAGAACGCAAGGTTAACTACAAACTACGTGACTGGACATTTTCACGTCAACGTTACTGGGGTGAACCCATTCCTGTTATTCACTGGGAAGATGGCGAAACAACTCTAGTCCCTGAAGAAGAATTACCATTGACACTTCCTAAAACATCAGATATTAAGCCATCTGGAACAGGAGAATCACCGCTTGCACGTATTGAAGATTGGTTGAATGTGGTGGATGAAAACGGTCGTAAAGGTCGTCGTGAAACCAATACAATGCCACAATGGGCGGGTAGTTCGTGGTACTACTTGAGATACATTGATCCAAACAATGATGAAAAATTAGCTGATTACGATAAATTAAAACAATGGTTACCTGTTGATTTATATATTGGTGGGGCAGAACATGCGGTTCTTCACTTATTATACGCAAGATTCTGGCATAAATTCTTATATGATATTGGTGTTGTCCCAACTCCAGAACCATTCCAAAAATTATATAACCAAGGTTTGATTTTGGGTGCTAACCACGAAAAAATGTCTAAATCAAAAGGAAACGGTGTAAACCCTGATGATGTTGTACAAGAATATGGTGCAGATGCCTTAAGATTGTACGAAATGTTTATGGGTCCTTTGGATGCTTCAACAAGCTGGGCAGCTGATGGTCCAAACTCAACTCGTCGTTTCCTAGATCGTGTATGGCGTTTAATTGTTAATGAAGAAACACATGAATTATCCGATAAAGTTGTGGAAACACCAACAGAAGATTTGGATAAAATTTACAACCAAACTGTTAAAAAAGTGACAGAAGACTTTGAAGCACTTCACTTTAACACAGCTATTTCACAAATGATGGTATTTGTTAACGAAGCAAATAAAGCCAAAGCAATTAACCGCGAAATGACTGAAGGGTTCGTTAAATTACTGGCACCACTTGCACCACACATGATGGAAGAAATCTGGCAAGTACTTGGCCATAATGATAGTATTAGCTATGAACCATGGCCAACATTTGATGAATCTAAACTAGTAGAAGATACAGTTGAAATGATTATTCAAATTAATGGTAAACTAAAGAGCAAGATGCAAGTATCCGTTGAAGCTTCAAAAGAAGAAGTAGAAAAACAAGCACTTGCTGATGAAGCTATTCAAGCTCAAATTGGTTCAAAAGAAATTCGCAAAGTTATTGTGGTTCCACAAAAGATTGTGAATATTGTGATTTAAAATTTTATATAAATTACGCAAAAAGCACTTTTTATAAAGTGCTTTTTGATATTATAGAGATATATCAAAATATCTAAGTAAGGAATCAATATGCAAGAAAATAATCAAAATCAAACCACGTCAAAGAACACACTTTTAAAAGGGTCTGCTTGGATGACGATGGGCTCTATCTTTTCACGTATTTTAGGAGCACTTTATATTATTCCTTGGTTTGCCTGGATGGGTAGTCATGGCAATATTGCCAATGCACTGACGGCAAGAAGTTATAATATTTATAGCTTATTCATCATTATTTCAACTGCTGGAATACCAGGAGCTATTGCCAAACAAGTTGCTCATTATAATGCTTTAAATGAGTATGGTGTTGGGCGAAAGTTATTTCATCGAGGCATCATGTTAATGCTTGGGTTGGGAGTTATCTCAACTATTGCGATGTATTATTTTTCGCCATTATTAGCAGGAGATGATCCGCGTCAAATTCAGGTTATGCAAAGCTTATCTGCTGCGTTATTGCTAATCCCAGTTATGAGCTTAATCCGAGGGTATTTCCAAGGGTACAATGATATGGCACCAGCGGCACTGTCTCAGTTTGTAGAGCAGCTATTCCGCGTGATTTATATGTTGGGTGCAACGTACATTATTATGAAATTACATAGTAGTGGCGATTACGTGTTAGCAGTTACGCATTCAACTTTTGCGGCAGCTGTAGGTGCCTTAGCAGGACTAGCATTGTTAATTTTTTACTACTACAAAAAGAAATCACAAATGGATTATCTTGTACTCAATAGTGATAATGCAATCAGTGTCTCTACTGGGAAGTTATTCAAAGAAATTGTTCGACAATCGATTCCCTTTATTATTATTGACTCAGGAATCACGTTATTCCAACTAATTGATCAATACACATTCAATCAATTTATGGGGACTTTTGTGAAAGTTTCAACTGATCAATTAGATAGTTGGTATGCCTTATTCGGGTTAAATGCCAACAAGCTAATTATGATTACAATTTCATTGGCTACTGCTATGGCTGTGACTGCGATTCCATTATTATCGGGTGCGCATGCTAGAAAAAACTTTCCAGAAATCACAGCACATATTGGTGATACGCTAGAATTATTTTTATTCGTTATGATTCCAAGTAGCTTTGGAATGGCTGCAGTAGCAACTTCTTTATATAGTGTCTTCTATAACTACGATGCTTTAGGTATTAGTGTGTTGTACCTGTCATCTTTTGTAGCTATTGCTTTAGGATTATTTACTATTTTAGCCGCAATTTTACAGGGACTTTCAAGAAATAGGTTAGCTATTTTGTATTTAATAGTTGGAATTGTGATTAAGTTAGTCTTACAGTATCCATTAATTGCATTATTCAAAATTTATGGACCTTTAGTTGCAACAGGAATAGGAATGAGCATAACATCATGGTTAATGCTACATCACTTAAAAGTCAGATTTCGTTATAGTGGTGAAAGAACTAAGCGACGTTTTGCAGGAATTGTTCTGTTTTCAGTATTTATGTTTATTCCAACAAAACTTGTTGAGTCTGGGTTGATTTGGCTAATACGTCCAGATGGCAAATTAGGCTACTTGTTGGTCTTTGCAGTCAGTGTTATTGTGGGGGCTGTTATTTACGGTTACTTAGTACTTAAAACAAGATTAGCTGACCGTATTATCGGTTCAAAAGTAGAAGGTATTAGGAGAAGATTGAAGATATCATGATACGTTTAGATCGATTTTTGGCCAATAGTGGTATTGGTACCAGAGCAGAAGTAAAAAAATTAATTAAGCAAAAGCAAGTTAAAGTTAACGATGAAGTGGTAAAGTCACCCAACCAAAAGTTAACAGAGACTGATCAAGTTAAAGTCGATAATCAAGTCGTCTCAGCTCTCGCGGATCGCTATTTTATGTTTAATAAGCCAGCAGGCGTGATTACGGCTACACAAGATGCTAAGCATCGAACTTTTTTACATTATTTTCAAGATGAAGTTCACGTTGAAAAGTTGGTAGCAGCAGGTCGACTAGATAAAGATACGACCGGGTTACTAGTTGTAACTGATGATGGGCAGTTCGTCCATGAAATTATTCATCCTAACAAAAAAGTACCTAAAATTTATCAAGCTAAGATTGATGGTCAACTAACTGAATCCGATAAAGAATTATTTGGTCAAGGGATGCAATTCAAAGACTTTACAGCACAGCCTGCTAAAGTTAAAACAGTTGAATTGTTGCCACGAAATCAATCTGTAATTGAGGTAACTATTCATGAAGGCAAATATCATCAAGTTAAACGAATGTTTGAACAAGTGAAAAAGCCAGTACTTCAGTTGCATCGGTTACAAATTGGGCAACTTCAATTAGATGAGAATTTAAAACCGGGTGAGTATCGTGATTTAACTGATGAAGAACTCATAATGCTTAAAACAAAATAAAATAAAAAGGCGAGGATCTCAACGGGTCCTCGCCTTTTTGATTAGATAAAAAAATCGGTCATTGACAAAAAATGACCGATGGTCAATAATTATAAAAAAGGTGATTAGATGACACAAAAAGTAACGCGAAAAAAAGAATTGAAAGCACAAGCTATTTCATCTGTGACACTAGAACTTTTTAAAACGAGAGACTTTGCTGATATTTCGATGAATGAAATTGCACAAAAAGCAGGTATTTCAAAAGGAAGTTTATTTAATTACTATAAAACTAAAGAAAATATATTTATGCACTTGCTTCTAGTAGGGTATCAAGATTTTTTTAATCAGTTAATTATCAAGATTAAACAGCAAGACCCAAAAAACAAAGATCAGTTGAAAGCGTTTTTGATTGAATCAACTCAAGATTTGATTGGTAATCATTTAACTTTAATCAAATTAAACTCACTTAGAGGCCCCGTACTTGAGAATAAAGCTTCACGTGAACAGACGATTTCTGAACGTAAAAAACTATATGAGATTCATGAAGAACTAGCACAACTCGTTCAGCAAATAGTCCCTGATATTAGCTTAAATCAAGCTAATAAACTATTCATTATTCAAAGCAGTATTATTAGTGGGCTAATTAATTTGTCTGACTTAGATTATTTTCAAACAGAACCTCTAACCAAAAGTTTTGCAGATTTCAAAGTTAATATATATCATGATTCAATTGAAACCTTTGCAGCTTATTTAGACTCAGTTTTAAATTAGTCAGGAGTATAGAATTGGATAGAAAATATATTAGAAACTTTGCGATTATTGCACATATTGATCACGGTAAATCAACATTATCCGATCAAATTATGAAATTGACAGATACATTTGATTTTCGACATGACGAAGCACAGCTATTGGATGATATGGCAGTCGAAAAAGCTCACGGTGTGACAGTGAAATCAAAAACCGTACGTAATTTATATCATGCTAAGGATGGCCATGATTATCAACTAAATTTAATTGATACACCTGGACATGTCGACTTTACGTACGAAGTTTCGAAAAGTTTATCTGCAAGTGATGGTGTCATATTATTAGTTGATGCCACAGAAGGGGTTAAGGCGCAGACGATTGCTAACTACAAAATTGCCAAAAGTCAAAACCTGCCAGTAATACCTGTCATCAATAAAATTGATAGTGACAATGCCCAAATTGACCGGTGTGAAAATCAAATTTATGAATTGGATGACTCTTTACTTGAAAAAACAATCTTAAAAATTTCAGCTAAAAGTGGTTTGAATATTACCAACTTGCTTGAAGCTATTGTGACACAGCTACCCGCGCCTGTTAGTGAAGGAGATAATCAACCACTGAAAGCTTTAGTATTTGATTCTCAGTACGATATGTATCAGGGTATCATAGCTCACGTTCGCTTGTTTAACGGACAAGTATCAGCCCAAGAATCCTTAACTTTGATGGCGCAAAATACTGCTTTTCAAGCTAAAGAAGTAGGGACATTTGTTCCTGAATTAAAGAAGGTTAAGACTTTAAATGCTGGTGAAATAGGTTATATTGCAACCGGCATCAAAGACCCGCAAGGATTACGTGTAGGAGATACAATAACCGCTACCAAACACAAAACTCAAACGCCTATTCCCGGTTATCAACCGATTACACCTGTTGTTTTTGCAGGAATTTATCCCAACAATTCTGATTACCAAGAATTAAAGCTTGCGATGGAAAAGATTATACTAACAGATTCATCACTGCAATATACGGAGATTGTATCTGAAGCTTTAGGTGCAGGATTTCACTGTGGTTTTTTAGGACTATTTCATTTGCAGATTATTAGAGAAAGGCTAGTTCAAGACTTTAATATTTCGGTTATTACAACGGCCCCTAATGTTAATTATCAAGTACAGCTGAAGGACGGCTCTATTCAAAATGTGACTAATCCGGCTAAATTTCCAGATTTTTCAGAGGTAAAGTCCGTTAAGGAACCATTTGAAAAAGCACAAATTACAATTCCACAAGTTTACATGAATAAGGTGATTGATTTAAGCAATCATTATCGAGGATTATTGGTTAGTTTAGATAATAGCCAGCAGTTGGTAACACTTCACTATGAATTTCCGATTGCTGAAATAGCCTTTAATTTTTTCGGCAAATTAAAAACAGTCACACAAGGTTATGCAACATTTGATACTGTGCTGGCAGATAAGCGTGAGTCCGATGTAGTCAAGTTGACGATTGATGTGAACTATACCAATGTTGACTCATTAACTTTTGTCACGCATCGGTCAAATAGCTATCGAATGGCGCAAGATATTGTTCATAAATTAAAATATACAATTCCGCGCCGACTTTATCCAATGCCTGTACAAGGCTACATTGAGGGGAAAGTAGTAGCTAGAATTGACGTTCCGCCTTTGCGAAAAAATGCAGCAACAGTGCAGCAATCTAGTATTTCAAAAAAACAGTCTTTACTTAGACGTCAAAATCTTAATAAGCGAAAAGCTACGCAAGATCATATAGAATTACCGCAAAAAGTATTTGATACAATTTTAGATATTGAGCAATAAAAAAGAGCTACTAAAAGTAGCTCTTTTTTATTTTCGACTGTAACGACTCATAAAATGTGGGATTTCATCAATAAGCTTTGAAGGTAGGACAACATAATTTGATTTGCTCAAATGATTCGCAATAAAGCTGTGCAGATAGACCGCCGCATAGATTGTGTCGGCTGCTTCGCCAAATTGGCCAACAAATGCGGCAATAATGCCAGCTAACGTATCGCCCATACCACCAGTTGCCATAGCAGGGGTTCCAATATCGATGAAATGAGGCTCATGTTCACTTTCAAATACGGCTGTTTTTTCGGACTTTAAGACAACAGTAAGATTTTTAGCAATATATTGTAGGTAAGTTTGGTTAGCTTTTTCATCTTGAAACTCAACTTTGAGTCCTGTTAAGCGTTGCCATTCAACTTGATGAGGAGTCATGATGATTTTTTTAGCGTTTCTAGGAGTTAAGGCTGTGTTTTGGGCGATATTGTTTAGCGCATCAGCATCTAAAACAACCGTTTGATTACTTGAAATTGATTCTTTGACGAGCGTCATTAGCTTTTTAGCGTAGTCATCTTGTCCTAGTCCTGGGCCCAAAACAACAACATCAACTTGTCTAATCAGTTGTACTAACGTTTTTTGATCACGCCAATCAACAAACATTGCCTCTGGAACGTTGGCATGTAGAGCAGGTAAATTGATAGAGTGTGTGGCTACACTAACAAGTCCAGCACCTGCATAAACAGCTGCCTTGGCAGCCATTGTAATAGCACCACCATAATTATAATTTCCCCCGATAAGTAGCAATCGTCCATAACTGCCTTTATGACTATGAGTTTCCCTTTTTTTGATTGTTTGAGTTAAACTATCAATTGTTATTTCTTCCATCAAAAGAACTCCTCTAACTTTGTAATTACTTCTATTCTACTAAAGATAAGCTTAAATTAAAAATCAGAATTAATCTGGTAGTTCTTAAGAGAGTCTTAAGATTGAATGCTAATAAAATCAAAGTTTGATACAATTAAAGACACAATAAATTAACATGGAGGGACTCTATATGGATCACATTATTACTCATGAACAAACAAAGCCAAATAATACGAGGCAGTTACTTAATAAGACTTTTCAAAAAGTAGCATTAGCTGTTTTGATTACAGCGATTACAGCTTTTGTTGGTAATTACGCTTTTGCTGGTATTTTTGCTAAATTTTCACGTTCACTAACAGGTGCGGTTATTGTAATGGTTTTGATGTTTGCGTTAATCTCGCAAGTTCAAAGATCAATCCAAAATCGTCAAGATAAGCGCGGTACAAAATTATTTTATGGATTAGCCGGATTAAATGGGCTATTTCTATCGTATATTTTTTCTTATTTTTCATTAGGAACAATAGGCGCTTCATTCTTAGTCACAAGTGGCTTATTCTTAGCACTAGCTCGTTTTGGATTAACAACTGAAAAAGATTTAATTAGCTGGCAAAAAGGATTATTCATTACATTAATTGGTGTGATAGTGTTATCATTATTTAGCCTATTCATAGGCACGACAGTTGTGAGCTTGATGATTAACATCGCAATACTTGTTTTGTTCAGTCTTTATACTATTTTTGATACTAATCAACTAGTAAGACGCTATGAAAGAATTTCACACAGCGATATCGAAGGTGTGAGTTCGTTGTTTGCCCTAACGCTATATATGGACTTTATCAATATTTATCTATCCATTCTTCAACTCCTAGGAAATAATGATTAGATAATAAAAAACTTGAAAACCAAAAAAAATTCGTGTAAAATTTTGTAATTGGAATTACTAAAGAATACGGATTGAATTTTATTTACAAAGCGAGTTATGTTGGTGAGAGATAACAAATAATTGATCCTGTCGCACTTTAGAGCAAACTAAATCAAGTATGTAAAGTGGATGCTAAAGCATCAATTAGAGTGGTACCACGGGAATTTTCTCGTCTCTTTCACAACAGTCGTTGTGGAAGAGTTTTTTTATTTATAGGAGGAATATAAAAGTATGAATTTCAAAGAACGTGTTGTTAAAAGCTTGCAAACTGTTTTGCAAGACAAATTAGATGGTCAAACAATTGAAAAACTAATCGAAAGACCTAAGTATTCTCATTTAGGTGATTATGCTTTTCCAGCTTTCAGTTTAGCTAAAATTGAAAAAAGAGCCCCTCAACAAATTGCCTTAGACTTAGCAAAAGACTTACAAGGTGATGACTTTGCCAAGGTTGAAGCTGTCGGCCCATATGTAAACTTCTTCATCAAACATGATGAACTAACATCTGCCGTTGTTTCTACAATTTTGGCAAAAGGCGACCAATATGCAAGTCAAAGTGAATCTAAAGGTAATGTCACAATTGATATGTCTTCACCTAATATCGCAAAACCAATGTCTATGGGACATTTGAGATCAACAGTTATTGGTAACTCAATTTCGTTGATTTTAGATAAAGTTGGTTTTGACCCAATCAAAATTAATCACTTAGGTGATTGGGGAACACAATTTGGTAAATTAATTGTGGCTTATAAAAAATGGGGTAATGAAGACGAAGTCAGACAAGACCCTATTAATAACTTGTTGAAATACTATGTTGAGTTCCACGAAGAAGCAGAAAAACATCCAGAATTAGATGATGAAGCACGTCTATGGTTCAAAAAGCTAGAAGATAATGATGAAGAAGCTTTAAAATTATGGCGCTGGTTTAGAGAAGAATCACTAAAAGAATTCCAACGTGTTTATGATATCTTAGGGGTAACTTTTGATTCTTACAATGGTGAAGCTTTCTATAATGACAAGATGGATGCTGTTGTAGAGGAATTAAAAGAAAAAGACCTACTTCAAGAATCTCAAGGTGCTCAAATTGTTGATCTTGACGATTTAGACTTATCACCAGCACTAATCCAAAAATCAGATGGTGCTACACTTTACATGACACGTGATTTAGCTGCGGCTATTTATCGTAAAAATACTTATGACTTTGCTGAATCACTTTATGTTGTTGGAAACGAACAAAGTGAACACTTTAGACAGTTGAAAGCAGTTTTAGGTAAAATGGGGTACGATTGGTCTGACGATATCCGCCATGTTCCATTTGGTTTAATCACATCAGGCGGTAAAAAACTGTCAACTCGTAAAGGTAACATTATTTTACTTGAAGAAGTTTTAGCCGATGCTGTAAGATTAGCTAAAGCACAAATCGATGAAAAGAATCCTAACCTGCCTAACAAAGAGCAAGTTGCTCACGAAGTTGGGGTAGGGGCAGTTATTTTCCACGATTTAAGAAATGATCGTCTAGATAACTTTGACTTTAATTTAGAAGAAGTCGTTCGTTTTGAAGGAGATACTGGTCCATATGTACAATATACAAATGCACGTGCACAAAGTATTTTAAGAAAAGCAAACCATACTGTTGATGTAACACCTTCTCAACTCGAATTAACTGACGATTATTCATTTGAAGTTGCTAAAGAATTATTGAAATTCAATGAAATTGTTCAACGTGCAGCTGAAAAATATGAACCATCAATTATTGCTAAATATGCGATTAATTTAGCACAATTGTTTAACAAATATTATGCCAACCAACGTATTTTAGATGAGGATGAGCACCTAAATGCAAGGCTAGCCTTAGTTGAAGCAACTAGTGTTGTTTTAACAGAATCGCTACGTTTACTAGGTGTCAACGCTCCAAAGGAAATGTAAAAAATGAAACAAAAGAAACGAAGACAAGATGAATTGCTGAAGATACTTAAAAGTCATCATATTCAAACGCAATCCGAACTAATGGATCACTTAAATGATAAAGGGATTACAATTACCCAAGCAACTTTATCACGTGATATGAAAGAATTAGGGATTATTAAACTAATTCAAGATGATAGTCAAATGTCTTATGTTGTCTCAGGAACGCAAGAAATTGATGACTTAACACAGTTGAAAGAAGTTTTTACTAATAACGTACAAGATGTTTTGCAGATTCAATTTACAGTTATTGTTAAATGTAATCCTAACTCAGCTAACGTTTTGAGTGCTTTGATTGATAATCATGGCTATCCAGAACTTGTGGCTAGTCTAGCTGGTTACGATACAATTGTTTGTTATTGTGCAGACGAAGAAAAAGCTAAAAAGTTAAAAGAAGGATTTCTTAAACTCAATTAAAAAGCAGCCCGCTAATGATGTGACCCCAAAAAGTTGGACCAAAAATCCAAACTTAAAGGGGTCTTTTTTATGGTCAAATTTAATCAAGCATTCAAGCTAAAAGTCGTCACAGAGTATTTAAATGGGACAGGGTCAACTAGTCTGTGCCGTTACTATCATATTGCTAAACCGAGCACTATTTTTAAATGGGTTAATCGATACCAAAGTTATGGTATGGCTGGTTTAGCGATTCAAAAACCAAATACCAGCACTTATACTTTGGAATTTAAACGACAGGTGTTAGACTTTCAAAAAAGACACCAATTATCTTATCCAAAAACAGCACTTTATTTTAATATTCCGACTGCTAGTACGATTTATAATTGGCAAAAACAATGGGAGTTATACGGTGCATCAAGCTTACAATCAAGTCCTGGTCGCTATAAAAGACAAATGAAACCACAAGATAAGTATCACTATGAAAGAATCAAACATCAAGCAACTTCAACTATCAAGGCTGCGACAGAATTAATTCAACAGTTACCTGAGTATTCAACTCGGTTTATTTTGCGTACAATTGGTCTGGCTAAAAGTGTGTATTATTATCATCATTTAAAGCAAGACAAACAAAAAGATGAGCGACTGCTTAATTACATTCAATTAATTAAGCAGGCTCATCCTAATTATGGTTATCGGCGTCTAACCTTCGCCCTAAAAAATGAAGGGATAGACGTTAATCATAAACGCGTTCAGCGTATCATGCAGCTCAATCACTTGCAAGTGAGAACTTACGGCAAGAAAAACCGTCGCTATAATTCTTATCAGGGACAGATTGGTAAAATCGCAAAGAATCATCTCAAGCGTCGTTTTGATACGCCAAAACCTTATCAAAAGCTGGTAACAGATGTCAGTGAATTTAGATATGGCAAAGCCGATATCAATCATCGTGTTTATTTATCGCCAATACTAGACTTGTATTCTCGAGAAGTCTTAGATTATGAAATTAGTTCACATCCGACTTTGAAGTTCACGTTAAAACCAGTTCAAAGGCTACTTAAACGATTACCTCAAACAAAGACACAGCCTATTTTACATAGTGACCAAGGATTTCAATATCAAACACCAATTTGGCAAAAAACGTTAAAAGATAATTCAATTAGTCAAAGTATGTCACGCAAAGGTAACTGTTTAGATAATGCGGCCATGGAATCATTTTTTCATATTATGAAAGCTGAAGTCATGACAACACACTATCAAACAAAACCCGAATTAGTTGACGCAATGAAAAAATGGATTCATTATTACAATAATGATCGAATCAAATTAAAATTGGGTGGCAAGTCTCCGGTTCAATACCGAAAACTCACCACCCAATTTAACTAAATCAATGTGTCCAACTTTTTGGGGTCACATCAGCTAAGGGCTGCTTTTTTAATCCGATAAATTAACAGTTAGTTTTTCAAATGAAAATGGTTGAATTAATTCAATCTGAAAAGCTTCTAAAGCCATGACTTCAGTAGGATCGGCTAGTGAATCATAAAGCGGATCATTAATAATAGGCATGTCGTGGTGACTAAGGTGGACACGAATTTGATGAGTACGACCAGTTTCTAAATCTAGTTTAAGTTTTGCAAGTGAACTTGTTTGACTAATAACTGAAAAGTGGGTAACAGAAGGGAGTCCATCGGACCTAACTTTTCTTTTTCTCTTATCTGATTCATCTAGTCCAATCGGATCTGAAATAGTACCTTTATCTACAATAGAATGAGACTTTCTGACGGTTGCTAAATAAAAGCGCTTCATTATTTTTAAAGCCAACTGACGATTTAAGACAGGGACAACAACCGGATTCTTAGCTAGTAGCAAAAGACCGCTCGTCCACATGTCTAAACGATGAATCATATAAACATGCTCATTAGTCTGATTGAGATAGTATTCAACATCATTCATTGCGGTGTTATTCTCATCAGGACGGTTAGGGTGAGTTTTTTGCCCAGCCGGTTTATTAATAATAATAATATCGGCATTCTCGTAAACAATATCAGGCAAATTTTCACTAGGCAGGTAAGTTTGAGCGCTTTCAACTTGTGTGAATTCTAAACTGATTGTATCGCCAGGAGATACGGTAGAATTAATAGGTTTGTAGCCACCGTTGACGGTGACCGCTTTTTCAATTCGTAAAAAATGTTGCCATTTTTTAGGAATGTACAATTGCGTTAGAAGTTCTCGAATTGTACAGGGTGTAAAGGATTGCGGTAAAATTAGTGTACGTTTATTTGGTAAAGACATCTTTAAATTTTTTATACCTTTCGTTAAAAAAACAAGAATTGTGGCAATTTTGTGCTAAAATATCGAGGAAAAGATAGGAGGATGTCATGGAAAGTTATGCCATCAGACTATTAGACTTGATTAAATCAGGTCTGAGTCATTTAAAAAAAGCTAATCATCGTTTTCAATTCGTGCGGTGGTTTATCTTAGCAGGATTGACTATCACACTGATGATTTCTTTTTATTGTACAGCATTAGTTAAATTGACACCAGTTGGCCAATTGGGAGATTCTTTGAAGTCAGTGACAACAATCTATGATCAAAGCAATAACAAAATTGGCGAAATATCATACAACCGAGGTGATTATACTAAAATAGATAAAATCTCACCTTACTTAAAGGATGCCGTTATTTCAACAGAAGATAAGAACTTTTATAGTCATCGCGGATTTAGTTTGACTTCGATGGCAAGAGCTGGACTGAGCCTAGTCACTAAAGGTATGGTGACACAAGGTGGTTCGACTGTAACACAGCAATTAGCCAAGAATAGTTTTTTAACACAAGATCAAACTTTCTGGCGGAAAATAAAGGAGTTCTTCTATGCGGTTCAACTAGAAAAGGATTATTCTAAAGATCAGATTCTGGAGATGTATTTAAACACCTCTTACTTTGGTAATGGTGTTTATGGCGTTCAAGATGCTTCCTTGAAATATTTTGGAAAAAACGCTAGTGATTTAACCGTTGCTGAAGCTGCGACAATTGCGGGGATGCTGAAAGGACCAAATTACTATAATCCCATTGATTCAAAAGAAAACGCGATTAATCGTCGTAACCTTATTTTAGAATTAATGGCAAAAAATAACGTTATTTCAGCTGATCAGCTTCAAACCTTCCAAAATAAAGCAATGGTTGTAACAGAACGCTATCAAGCTTATCAAAGTGCTTTTTCAGATTATAACCAAGCAGTACTTCAAGAGCTTAAAACCCAAAATAATTGGGACTATAATGACATTGCAACACGCAATTTAAGTATTTATACGTATCTTGATTATAATGTTCAAAGTAACATGAAAAAAACTTATAAAAATGATAGTCTCTTCCCCAATAATGCTGCTGACAATCAAAAAGTAGAAGGTGCAGGACTTGCGATGGATCCTAAGACCGGCGCTGTTTTAGGTGTTGTAGGCAGTCGTGGTAAAAGTGATTTTAACCGTGCAATCCAGATGAAGCGCCAGCCGGGCTCGACAATGAAGCCATTAGCAGTATATACACCTGCTCTACAAAATGGCTACCAAATTGATTCTAAGCTACAAGATAAATTACAATCTTATGGGTCAGATAACTACACCCCTAAAAATGTTGATAACCAATATTCAGAAGAAGTGCCGCTATATCAAGCACTGGCGCAAAGTAAAAATGCACCAGCAGTGTGGTTGCTGAATCAAATTGGCTTAAACCAAGGAATTCAGTCTGTTAAAAATTTTGGGATTAATTTAGATACTGCAGATCAGAACTTAGCATTGGCTCTGGGTGGACTGCAGTCAGGTGTTTCATTGTTAGATATGGCGAGAGCTTACAGTGCTTTTGCAAATGAAGGTCAGCTACCTGATCAAGTTCATGCGGTCAAAAAAGTAGTTGGCAATGACGATAAGGTTTTAATTGATAATACGCAGCTAACAACTCATCAGATTATGACACCTGAGATTTCAAAACAAATGACGAGCCTATTATTGAATGTATTTGATAATGGAACAGGTAAGTCAGCTAAACCTTATGGTTATCGCATGGCTGGAAAAACAGGGACAACAGAAGTTAAATTGAGTGATGGGACAACAAGAGCTAATGATCAATGGATTATTGGTTATACACCTGATATTGTTCTAGTAAGCTGGATTGGGTTTGATAGGCCTGACGACACGCATTATTTAAGTGGAACCAGTGAGACCCAGATATCTTATTTATTTAAACAACTATCTCAAAGTGTTCTACCATATACAGATAGAACCTCATTTAGTGAAAAAAACGCTCAACAATTGGTTTCTGAACAAGATGTACAAGGCAATTCAACAAGTTGGGTCGATGATTTAACAAAAAGTGTCCAAAATGTTTTCGATGGTGTTGGTCAAACATTGGGTCAATGGTACAATGGTATCAGAGATAAGGTAATGCCTTAATTAATATTAGAAAATAGGAGAATTAATAGTGAACATTTACGACACAATTAATCAATTAGCAGCAGAGCTAAAAGAAACTTCAGAATACAAAGATTTACAAGCTTCATACGAAACATTATCACAAAATGAAGAAGCGTTTAAATTATTTAAAGATGTGAACAGCATCCAAAAAGATTTACAAGCTAAGCAAATGTCAGGTCAAGAATTGACACAAGAAGACATGGCTAAAGCAAACGAATTAGGTCAACAAATGGAAAAAACACCAGAAATCGTTGACTTAATGAGTAAAGAACAAAGCATGCAACAATTATTCCAAGATATTAACAGTGCTGTTTCAAAATCAATGGATGAACTTTACCACGATTTAAATAATTAGAAATATTGAAAAAACGGAATAATACGTTCCGTTTTTTTTTTATCCGAAAAAGGGGGGTAAAAATGAAATTTTTACATATTGCAGATGCGCACTTAGATAGTCCGTTTAAAGGTTTGTCCTATTTACCAAAAAAATTATGGCAATCAGTTTATGATTCAACTTACCTAGCTTTTGAAACAGCTATTGATCAAGCTATTGAGAACAAAGTAGACTTTGTTTTAGTAGTAGGCGATACATTTGACGGTCCGAGTCCGTCATTGCATGCACAAAAATTTGTGGCAGAGCAGTTTGAACGATTAAATCAAGTGGGTATCACTGTTTTCTTAACTTTTGGGAATCATGATTATTATCAAGCTGAAAACTGTGCTTTTGATTATTCAGATAATGTTGTGGTATTCAAATCAGGGATGCAAACAAAAAATATGACAACTAAAAGTGGCGTAGTTGTAGACGTTGTTGGATTCAGCTACACACAAAACCATATTACGCAAAACATCGTACATGAGTTTCCAGAAGTGGTGCCCCGACATTATACAATCGGAATGATACATGGTGCATTAGCAACGTTTGATGCTAGTCAGGATAATTATGCGCCATTTGAAATGACAGATTTAATCCAGAAGAATTATCATTATTATGCTTTAGGTCACATTCATAAAAGAGAAATTTTGAGTCAAAATCCATGGGTTGTTTATAGTGGTAACTTGCAAGGCCGTCACATTAATGAGCCTGGAAAAAAAGGTTGTTATTTAGTAACGGTGGATGACCAAAGTTTTGAAACTGAATTAACATTTATTGAAACTAGCCAGATTATTTTCAATAAATTAGTAGTGAATCTATTAGAAGAAGTTGGGATTCAAGCGCTACAAACAAAAATTGAACAAGCTATTGCAACAATTGACGCACAGCAAATGAACATGGTTAAATTAGTTATTCAAAATAGTCAATACCTGTCACTTAATGCCAAAGAAGTATTGAATCAAACTAGCTTTTTAGATGAGCTATCTCAAAAAACAGATTACGGTGTCGTATTGTATGATGTTGAACTTGAAGTTAATCACAAAATAAAAATGACGGCGATTGATGAGGCTTATTTTGAAGAAGCAACATCAAGTCTATTAAATCAAGCAGTGGTTTCGGACAAATTACGACCGCTGTTAAAGAAATATTTACCAGTTGAACAGTTATTGAATCAACCAGATGATTTAGTTGAGCAATTACAACAATTGGTGCAGCTTGAATTGAATGAAGCTGTGACAAGGGGTGAAGAACGTGAGAATTGAACAAATTAAGATCAAAAATTTCGGGAAATTTTCGGATAAGGTTTTTGATTTTACAACCAATCAAACGGTTTTTTATGGCGAAAATGAAGCCGGGAAAAGTACATTAGCAGCTTTTGTAGGTCAAATTATGTTTGGCTTTCCTAATAAGACCACTAAGAAAAAGCAATACCATCCCTCACCCATGCCGAGTCTTTTTGGAGGAGAAATCACTTTTTCAGATGGAAAGAGCCAATATGTGTTGACGCGTTATCTTAATAAAAAAACAGAAGGTGACTTTTCTGTTTTTAAAGATGGTCAAGAAGTCCCAGCTCATACATTCTTTAGTCAGATTAAAGACATCAACGAACTATTTTATCAGCAAAATTTTGTTTTTAATCAAGATACGCTGCAAAATATCTATGGTGTGAGTGAAGAAGAACTTATGCAGCAAATTTACTACTTGGGAGTGACTAACAGCAAACAGTGGTTGCAATTAAGTCGAGAAAAAGCTAAAGACGCAGCAGATATTTATCGACCAAGAGGGCGAAAGCAACCACTTAATCAAGAAATAGCAAAGTATCATGAACTGACAGAGACATTACAAGAAAAAAACGCAGAATTCAAAACTTATCAGCTCTATCAAGGACAACTTGAAGAAAATCAAGCAAGATTAAATGAGCTACAGCAACAGTCTGATCAATTAGTTGATACGTTGTCTCACCAAAAACAAATCAAAGAGAAATTCTCATTGCTTGAAGATTACCATAAGCTGGAACAACGTGTTGATATTAGTCAAAAAGGCTTCAAAAATGCGGACTATCAAAAAGTTCAAGAGCTAAAATTAACATTGAATCAGTTAAATTCACAAATTAATCAAGCCAAACAAGATTTAGAATTGACCAAGGCTGACGGTCATGATGATAGCCAGTCTTATTTAAATCAATGGCCTGATATTCAGTATCATTATCAAGAATTTAAACGATTAGAAGGATCTGTTAATCAAAAAGAAAATGATTTAGATTCAATTATTGATTACACGCCACAAATTAAAACAGTGGCTCAATTAGCAGATGATCAGGTGCAACAAGCTCAGCAAAAACTTGCCGATTTTGAAAACAAACCTGATATCAAGCAAACGAGTCAAACGAGCCTAATCATTGGGATTTTGGGTTACTTTGCTACGATTGTGGGATTGTTTATTAATCCTGGAGCAGCTTTTATTTTGGCAGTCATTGCGACTATTTTTATAATTGTTCATTTTAAAAATAACGGCCGTAGTGCTCAAGAGAAAAAAGCGCAAACTCAGCAAAAAGCATTTAATGATTACCTTAATGAGTACCAATTTAGCGACTCTTCAACAATTAATGGGCTAAAAGAGGCATTTGAAAAGCGAACTTACTTTAAACGCCTAACCGCTCAAATTGAACAAGATAAGCAAGAAATGCTAACTCAAAGTCGCCAGATTACAACGTTTATGACAAAACTTGGGTTAGAGCCTGATATTTTACAGTTTGAGGCACTTAGAGCAACTATTACGCAATTACAACAACAGCAATCTGATTTGAAACAACAAGAAAATGCTCGAGAATTAAAATTAAACAATCTGGAGTTATTACAAAATCAAAACCAATCTGTTCAAGCAGAACTGAATCAAATTCTGGTACAAAATCAGTTTGAATCTATTGAAGACTTTGAAAAAGCTTACCAAAGTCATATTCAAGCCCAAGAAGATAATGTTCGCTTGAATGCAATCAAAAAAGAAATTGGGCCGTTATGGGATGATGTTCAGCACTATAAAGAAAATAAACAGCGTCAAGATCAAACATTTGATTCAAAAGAGCAACATTACGAAGAGCTTAAGCAACAACAAATTACAGTTCAAAAAACAATTGCGACCTTAACAGCCAAACAAGATTTATTAGCTAATGATCAGGGAATTTTTGATTTGAAACAGCAAATTGCGTTGCAAAAAGAAAAGATTGATCAGTTAATTAAAGAGTGGCTCACACAGGATTTAACAGCAGAAGTTATTATGAAAATGCTCGATGTTGCAAGTGCTAATCGATTTCCTAATATGATTGAACGCAGTCAAAAGTATTTTGAAATTTTGACTGTTGGGCACTACCATCGTATAAAATTCACTAAAAATAGTATTCAGGTTATCACTAAAGATAATCAAAAATTTGCTGTAAATGAATTATCTCGAGGAACAGCTGAACAGTTATATTTTGCATTGAAGTTTGCCTTTATTGAACAAATTAGTGATATGATTAGTTTACCTATCATCATTGATGATGCTTTTGTTAACTTTGATGATCAAAGAATCGAAATGATACAGCAGTTATTGAATGAGATAACGAAATACAACCAAGTATTTATTTTTACAGCAAGAAAAGAAATTAAAGCGTTATTTGAGAATCAAACTATTATTGAACTTAATTAAAGGAGAAGAAGCGGTTGTTTACAAAAAAATTAATGGAATACCAAAATGGAGAAGAAATGGACACCATCGTACTGCTTAAGCAGGTAGATGTTCGTGTCGCAAAGAATGGCAAGCAATTTTTAGCCATCGTATTTGAAGATAGTTCCGGTGAGATTAGTGGTAAATACTGGGATGCTTCAAATGAAGATGTGAATTTGTACCAGGCGGGTGAAATCGTTGAGGTGAATGGTAGACGTGAAACTTACCAAAACAACCCACAAATTAGAATTTACAGTTTGCGACCAGTCATGAAAGAAGAGGGGTATGAAGTTTCACAATTTGTTAAACAAGCACCTGTTTCTTCAGATAGCTTATTAGATAAAATGAGTTACTATCAAAATGAAATTACACACCCAGTATGGCATGCAATTGTTAATTATTTAGTCGATAAATATCACAAAGAATTCTTTGACTATCCTGCTGCTAAAACTAATCATCATGCATTTGCAGGAGGACTAGCTTTTCATACAGTGTCCATGCTTGATTTAGCGCATAATGTGTTAAGCATCTATGAAGGGATTAATAAAGAGTTGTTGTATTCAGGTATTATCTTGCATGACTTAGCTAAGACAATTGAGTTATCAGGTCCGGTTTCAACAGACTATACCTTGGAAGGAAATTTGATTGGTCATATTGCTTTAATTGATGAAGAAGTCGTAAAAGCAGCACAAACACTTGAAATTAATGAAGAAGCAGAGTCATTTTTATTGCTTAGACATTTAGTATTGTCACATCATGGATTGAAAGAATACGGTTCGCCGGTGAGACCTCAAATTATTGAAGCAGAAGTCTTGCATCGGATTGATGAATTTGATGCGTCAATGAATATGATGACTGAATCTTTAAAACAAATTAGTCCAGGTGAATTTACAGGTCGTATTTTTGCCTTAGAAAACAGAAAATTATATAAACCTTATTATCGCAAATAAAAAAACTCCGGAATTTCCGGAGTTTTTTATTTATCTGATTAAGATTGTGAAGAAGCTTCACTACTACTTTGAGGTTGTTCTGTTGAAGATTCAGTAGCTTGGCTTTGTGAGCCTTCACTTGCAGAACTTGAAAGATCTGTAGATGAACTTGCTGATTGAATGTAAGCAGCTAATGCATCACTTAAATCTTTATCTTTAATACTTGGGTTAGCTTTTGTTAAGACTGTTGAAATAACGTTTTGCATAACTGAAGTATCTTTCATCCATGATTCATAGATTTGGTTATCGATATCTGATTTGTGATCTTTTAGTTCACCTTTACCAGGGTTATTAACCATTTTGATAATGTGGTAACCGTATTGAGTCTTAACAGGCTCAGTAGTGTATTGGTTAGTTTGTAATTTGAATGCCGCTTCTTTGAATGTTGCATCTAAAGAAGTATCTGTATTATCAAATTCAGGCAATTTACCACCATTATCTTTAGTTGCTGTATCTGTTGAGTATTGTTTTGCTAACTCATCAAAGTTTTTACCGTTGTTTAAATCAGTAATAATTTGTTTAGCAGTATTTTCATCACTTACTAAAATGTGTTGTACAGTCACTTTTGGTTGGTAACTTTCAAAAGCTTTTTGTTCATCTTCAGATGAAATTTGTTTAAGGTCTTTCATAGCAGCTTCAATTAACAAGTTAGTTCTTAAGCTCTTCTTGAATGTTGCTTCTGTATAACCATTAGATTGTAAAATTAATGAGAAGTTTGAGCCGTATTGGCTACCATATTTTGAATATTCATCGTTAACGTTTTGTTCAGATACTTTTGAACCATATTGGTTTTCTAAAGCACCTTGGATAATCATGTTAGCTAAAGTTGATTTACCACTTTGGCTAGTTTTTAGTTGGTTGTAAAAGTCATCTTGTGTGATTTTACCACCTGAATAGTTGGCTACGGTTTTGTCAGAAGATGAAGAACAAGCCACAAGTGTTAGTGACATTGCTGCAACTCCTGCTCCCGCTACAATTTTTTTCATATAACTTTTCATTATATCGTTACACATCCTTACTTAATTTGTTGCGCCAGTTAGAATATAGCATAATTTATACTGACATGATATCAAATTTAAAAAAATTCATAAATCTGTCAAACTTTATTTGATTATTTGTCATTTTCTAGTTTAGACTCTAGGTCTCGTACTTTTTGTTGAAGTCGAGCAATATGAGGTTCAGCGTAGTAATTAAATTCTTCAACTTCTTGGCTAAGATCATCGCCGAATTTTTCGATTGTTTTCATGCCTTCAGTTTGAAGATAGTTTAGATTTTGTTGAATTTTTTCACGTTCTTGATTAATGTGATCAAAGTCTTGACCAGTTTCTTTGACACCGTCAGCAAAATCTTCACCAAAAGTGTTACCCGTATTTTTGTTTTTCGTATTGGCTAGTAGAACACCGGCTGCTGCACCTAGTAGACCACCTAATAAAAAGTTTTTCATTATTTTTCTCCCTTAATAGACTGATTAAAATTGTTTTTTAATAGATTCAGCTAATTCTTCGTATTTTTCCGGTGTATAGTGGCTTTGGTTTTCAGAAAAATGAATGCTAAAATCATCTTGTTCACTGTAACGTGGAATCAAGTGAATGTGAGCGTGGAAGACGGATTGATAAGCAACTTCACCATTATTATTTAATAGGTTAATACCTTTGATGTCAGGGTTTGATGCTTTGATGGCACGCGCAATTTCTGGAATATATTGAAAGACATCTTTTGCATCTTCTTCATCAAAAGATAATAACGATTCGCGGTGTTTTTTAGGAATCACAAGTGTGTGTCCAGGTGTTGTTTGTGAAATATCTAAGAAAGCTTTGACGTCATCATTTTCAAAAATAGTGTAACTTGGGATTTCATTGTTTATGATTTTACAAAAAATGCAGTTGTTTTCCATATTATTTACCTCTAAATTCTACGTTGTTTTTATTTTCATGCTATCATAATATATAGATTTTTTCATTTAGATTAGGAGAATATTATGTCACTAAAATTAAATCAGGTCACCGGTGGTTATGCCCGTGTACCTGTTATCAAAGACGTTTCCTTTGAAATTAACCCAGGTGAAGTGGTTGGCCTAATTGGGTTAAACGGTGCTGGTAAATCAACAGCTATTAAACACATATTAGGTATTTTGAAACCAATTTCAGGAACTATTACATTAAATGAACAAACAATGGCGCAAGATACGAAGCAATTCAAAAAACAGATTGCGATAATGCCTGAAACACCCGTACTTTATTCAGAACTAACTTTAAAAGAGCATTTGGAAATGACTATCTTTTCTTACGACTTAGATTATGATGAAGCATTTGATAGGGCTGAAAAGTTACTAAAAATATTTAGACTAGATAATAAATTAGATTGGTTACCCGTTAATTTTTCAAAAGGGATGAAGCAAAAAGTAATGATTGTAACAGCTTTTATGACTAATGCATCACTCTTTATTATTGATGAGCCTTTTACGGGACTAGACCCATTAGCGGTTGAAGATTTATTAGCCTTGATTGCTGAAAAGAAAGCTGAAGGTAAGATGGTTCTATTAACCACTCATATCTTATCAACTGCGCGTGATGCAATTGATCGATTTATTGTTTTAAACGATGGTCAGGTAGTGTCAAATGGAACGTTATCCGATATTAAGGCACAGTATCAATTAAGCGATGGTCGTCTTGAAGACCTTTATTCTCAACTAGCGAAGAGAGGTTAGGTTATGAAGGCTTTATATCAAACACGATTAAAGAAAAATTTGGTTAAGCAGTTCCGCTACTTACAACTGGTTTTCAATGATCATTTCTTATTAGCTTTAATAATTGGAATGGGTGGACTACTATTTTGGTATGCTGATATTATGAAACGCCTGCCCAACAATCAATGGTTTTATGGCTTGATTATCAGTGTGATTCTATTCATTCCTTACCTTTTTGGAAAATTGGCAACGTTCTTAGATGAAGCTGACCAACAATTTTTATGGGCCAAAGATGATGAAATGATGTACTACTTTAAACCCGCTAAGCAATATAGTTTAGCTTTACCGCTATTTTTTATTTTGCTGGTTTCAGTTGTCTTGTTGCCGTTAGTTTATTTCAAAATGTCATTTTCATTGATAGGTTATATAGCAATTGTTTTAGGATTAATGGTTGCAAAGGTATTAAATATTGAGCTGCAAGCTAAAAAACAATTTGCAATCTCTCAAAGCTATTTGAAAATGATTACGTGGGTTCAACCAGTGATACTACTGGCACTAATTGGGTCATTTTATGTATTTTCACCTTTAGTGCTACTAGTCGCTGTTGTCGGTCTTATGTTAAGTCGATTGAGCCTAGATACAACACACGCTAGTTTTGATTGGCGACAAGCTGTTTTGCTTGAATCACGTCGTCAGGAATTCATCTATGCTTTTTACAGCTTATTTACAGATGTTAAAGAACGAACTACTAAAATTAAGCGTCGTAAATACTTAGATTTTATGTTGAACTGGTTTACCAAAAATCCAAAGAAACAAGCCCCTCAATTTTTCTTATTCAAACGAACATTAATCAGAAACCCCGAGTATTTAAACTTACTCGTTAGAATGACTGCATTTGCTTTGATTTTGATGGTGATTTTAGATAATGTTTGGTTCACTTTAGTTATGGGGATTTTTATCATATTTTTAACGGGTTATCAATTGTTACCATTGTATAATCAATATGATCGTCATTTGATGTACTTTGTCATGCCATTTGACCCTAGTCGTAAATTCCAAGACTTCAAAAAATTACTAACACAAGCGCTTTTAGTAGAATCAATTATTCTATCTATTGGTATCTTAATTAAGTATGGTGTCATGTTGAATGTCTGGATTGCGATTGTATCCGTAAATATTTTTGTTATAATATTTACTTATGGATATTTATCATTGAAATTAAAAGCTAAAAAATAGGAGAATATCATGAGATTAAGACGAAAACCATGGACACGTAATATGATTGAGCAAAATCCAAATTATATTTTAGATCGTCCAGAAGCTGGATTGATTGATTGGAGTAGCCGTTTTGAAAATCCTGATGCACCACTTTATATTGAAGTTGGTTCAGGAAAAGGGCAATTTATTATTAACCAAGCAAAAAAACATCCAGATGTTAATTTTGTCGCTATTGAAATACAAGAAGCAGCTATCGGCATGATTTTAAGAAAACAACTTGAAGAAAAATTACCTAACTTACAATTGCTATTAGGTAATGGTGAAGCTTTGACTGACTACTTCGCAGAAGATTCAGTTTCAAAAGTATTTTTAAACTTTTCAGATCCTTGGCCAAAAACAAAACATGAAAAGAGAAGATTAACTTACAAATCATTCTTAGATGTTTACAGAACAATCTTAAAACCTAATCATGGTATTGAATTCAAAACTGATAACCAATCACTTTACAATTATTCAGTTCAAAGTTTTAATAATTATGGGATGCATTTTGACTTTGTTTCAGTAAACTTACATGACAGTAAAATGGCTGAAGAGAATATTATGACTGAGTATGAAGAAAAATTCTCATCCAAAGGTCAACCAATTTATGCTTTATATGCACATTTTAGTGCTTAATTAATAAGGAAGAGGGACTATCAATCATGGAAAAAATGAGTGCGCTATCACGCGAAGAATTTGAAAAATTAACCTCACAAAAAAATACTGTTGTTTTAATGTTCAGTGCTGACTGGTGTGGTGATTGTCGTTTTCTAAAACCACAACTACCTGCTGTTGAAGCAGAATTCAGTAAAATGAGCTTTTACGAAGTTGACCGTGATCAATCAATGGATGTTGTTCAAGACCTAAACATTATGGGAATTCCAAGTTTTGTTGTATTTAGAGATGGACAAGAAATTGGTAGATTAGTTAACAAGAATCGTAAAACTAAAGAAGAAGTTATTAACTTCTTATCAAATTTAGGTTAATTAAGGAGAGCGTTGAGATATGTTGATTTCAAGTTTAAATGCACGTAGTTTTTTTGACACATTAATTGTGATTTTGGGACCAGATAAGGGTGCAACAAACAGTGAAAAAAATGGTGATGTTGTTCGCTTAACTAATGAAGATAATCAAGTTATTGGATACAACTTCTTCAATGTTTCAAGCTATACTGATATTGATCCTAACCAAAATGGTCAAGTATTTTTAGCTAAAAAGAACATTGATGAATTAAACAAAAAATTAGCTGATAGTTATTTTGACGCTGATTTGACAGTTGATGATCAACCTAAAATTGTTTACGGATTCGTTGAGACATGTGAACCACATCCTGATTCAGACCATATGAACATCACAACTATTGATGCTGGTCAATTAGGTAAACATCAAATCGTATGTGGTGCCCCAAATATTGCCCAAGGACAAAAAGTTGTTGTGGCACTATCTGGTGCAATGATGCCAAACGGTCAATTAATCTGGCCTGGTAAACTTCGTGGTGTTGATAGTAGTGGTATGATTTGTTCCGCAAAAGAACTAGGATTAGAACATGCACCAACAGCTAGAGGAATTCTAGTGATGCCTGAAAAGACAGTTGCTGGGGATGCTTTCAAACCTAATGAAGTCGATGAACTACTTGCAAACGGTGTGATTTAATTCACATCGTTTTTTTGTAATCAAAGTTATCGCTTAAATAAATTTAATGCTATAATTATGGGTGAAAATAGACTGGAGTTATGCAAATGTTAAACAAAACAAATCATTATTACTTTATTGGAATTAAGGGCTCAGGAATGAGTGCACTAGCTTTGATTTTGAATGATTTAGGCTACCAAGTATCAGGATCTGATATCATAGAATATACATTCACACAAAAAGGGCTAGAAGATAGACAAATTGAAATGCTACCTTTTTCAGAAGATAATATTAAACCAGGGCTTTCAATTATCGCAGGAAACGCCTTTTCAGATGATCATGTCGAAGTAAAAAAAGCACATGATTTAGGTCTAGAAGTGGTTAGATATCATGACTTTGTTGGTGAATTAATTAAGAACTTTACAAGTATTGCTATTGCAGGTGCTCATGGTAAAACAAGTACAACAGGTCTTATGGCACATGTTTTAGGGGGAATCGAACCGACAAGTTACCTAATCGGTGACGGTACAGGAAAAGCGGTTAAAGACTCTCGTTTCTTTGCTTTTGAAGCAGATGAATATCAACGACACTTTATTGCGTATTCACCTGATTACTGTGTAATGACCAATATCGAATTTGATCATCCTGATTACTTCAAAGATTTAGATGATGTTTATGATGCATTCCAACAAGAAGCTTCACAAGTAAAAAAAGCATTATTTGTTTATGGTGATTCTGAGTTATTGAAATCATTAAAAGTAACGATTCCTAAATACACATATGGGTTTAACGAAGACGATGATTTTTGTGCGACAAATATTGAAAAGACTGCAGAAGGATCATCATTTGATGTTATCCACCATGGTAAAAAATTAGGACGCTTTATGATTAAACTTTATGGTGATCACAGTATTTTAAATAGTTTAGCTGTTATTGGTGTTAGTTACATGGAAGGTCTAAACATGGCAACTGTTGCCGAAGAATTATTGACCTTCAAGGGTGTTCAACGCCGACTTGCCGAATCAAAAATTGGTGATATGACGATTATTGATGACTATGCACATCATCCAACAGAAATTGCAGCAACACTTTCAGCTGTTCGTCAAAAATATCCTGAAAAAGAAGTAATTGCTGTCTTTCAACCACATACCTATACAAGAACGAAACAATTCTTAAATGAATTTGCACAAACATTACAAGAAGCTGATCACGTTTTTGTTACACCAATCTTTGGTTCTGCTAGAGAACAAAAAGGAACAGTCAAGAGTGAAGACTTAATTGAAAAAATTACAGGTTCAGCACATTTAATTACTGAAGACACTGTTGATCAATTGAATCAATTTTCTAATGCTGTTTTAGTATTCATGGGTGCTGGAGATGTCCAAAAATACGAACGTGCTTACCAAAAACAATATAAATAAAAGAAGCAACCAACTTGGTTGCTTTTTGTGCTTTTAATAAGGAGAAACACATGAGTAAACGAAAAAAATTATTATTAATTGATGGTAATTCTTTAGCTTACAGAGCTTTTTATGCCTTATATAATGTTGTTGATAAATTCGTTAACAATGAAGGCTTACATACTAGTGCGATTTATAACATGAAGAAAATGCTTGATAGTTTACTAGATAATCATCAGCCAGATAATGTTTTGGTTGCATTTGATGCGGGTAAAACGACATTTAGAACTGAAATGTTTGCTGACTACAAAGGAACGCGTGCCAAAACACCACCTGAGTTGTTAGAACAATTACCTTATATTCGTGAAATGCTTGATTACATGGGGCTTAAATGGCATGAACAAGAGAACTATGAAGCTGACGATATTATCGGAACTTTAGCTAAAAAAGCACAAAGCCAAGGTTTTGAAGTGATTGTTGTAACGGGAGATAAAGACTTAACCCAATTAGCAGATACGCATATTCAAGTTGATGTGACTGTAAAGGGTGTTAATGAAATTAAATCATATACGCCTGAGTACTTTGAAGAAACTTTAGGTATTAAACCACTGCAATTAATCGATATGAAAGCTTTGATGGGGGATAACTCTGATAATTATCCTGGTGTTACCAAAATCGGTGAAAAGACAGCATTAAAGCTTATCCAAAAATATGGCTCTGTTAAAGAACTATACGAACAAGTTGCTGATATGAAGAAAAGTAAAATGAAGGAAAATCTTATTAATGAAAAAGACATTGCCTTTTTATGCTATGATTTAGCAACTATTAAGACAGATACACCCATCGATTTTGATTTGGGTGATACGGCTGTTCAAGAACAAAAAGCAGATCAGCTCGTTGGTTTTTATCAAAAGATGAACTTTAAGTCATTCTTGGATAAAGCGGTTTTAGACAGCCAGTTTGAACAAAACACACAAGAAGAAATTAGTTATACTGTTTTAAATACAGAGGAAGATGTCAAACAACTAGCTGATGTGACTGAAGGACCTGTTATTTTTCATTTAGAATTATTTGGTGAGAATTATCATGAAGCCGATTTTGTTGGATTTTCATTAGGAATTAATGGGAACTATTTTGCAAGTTCAAATATTGAATTACTAACAACACCGACAATCAAACAATTGTTAGAATCGACACATATTAATAAACAAGTTTTTGATGTTAAGCGCACAATTGTTGGGCTAAGAAGATTAGGCGTTACATTGAAGAATGTTGATTTTGATATGCTATTAGTTTCTTACTTGTTAAACCCAGATCATAATCAAAATGACTTAGGTGAGTTGGCACAGTCTTATAACTGTTTTGATGCTAAAAGCGATGTGCAAGTTTATGGTAAAGGTGCTAAAAAATCGCTACCAGTTGAAGATGAAGAATTATTCAATCACTTAGCTCGTAAAGTTCGAACAATTGAATCAATGAAAGATGAACTAATGGCACAACTCGTGCAGCATAATCAAGATCAACTTTTTGATGAAATCGAGTTACCTTTAGCCTTTGTTCTAGCTGAAATGGAGATTGCGGGTATTAAGGTTCAGGCTTCCACGCTACGAGAGATGTCAGTGGTGTTAAGTCAGCAATTACAAGAAATAGAAGCCAAAATCTATGAACAAGCAGGTGAAGAGTTCAATATTAACTCACCTAAACAGCTAGGTCAGATTCTATTTGAAAAGCTAGCCTTACCACCGGTTAAGAAAACAAAAACAGGGTATTCAACATCGGTTGATGTTCTTGAAACCTTGAAAAAGAAAAGTCCTATTGTCAGCGATATCTTAGATTATCGTCAAGTAGCCAAGATTCAGTCGACTTATGTTAATGGCTTATTAAAAACAATCCATTCTGATCAAAGAATTCACACACGTTACTTACAGACGCTGACGGCAACAGGACGTCTATCTTCAGTTGATCCTAACTTGCAAAATATCCCAATTAGATTAGAAGAAGGTCGTAAAATTCGCCAAGCGTTCGTTCCTTCTAATGAAGATTCCGTTATTTTTTCTAGTGATTACTCACAAGTTGAGCTACGCGTGTTAGCTCACATGTCAGAAGATGAAAATATGCAAGAAGCTTTTAAGAGCGACTACGATATCCATTCTCATACAGCTATGAAGATTTTTAATTTATCTTCACCTGAAGAGGTTGATGGAAATATGCGTCGCCAAGCAAAAGCGGTTAACTTTGGAATCGTTTATGGGATTTCAGATTATGGGTTAGCTAAAAACTTAGATATTCCAAGAAAGCAAGCTCAAGCTTTTATCGATCAGTATTTTGCCCAGTATCCAAAAGTTAAACAATTTATGGATGACACCATTGAACAGGCAAAAGCTGATGGTTATGTTGAGACGTTGATGCATCGTCGTCGTTACTTACCTGATATTCATTCTCGTAATTTTCATCTAAGATCATTTGCGGAAAGAACAGCTATGAATTCGCCAATTCAAGGAACAGCTGCTGATATTATCAAAATTGCGATGATAAACATGCAAAAAGCTTTGCAAGACAAGCAGTTAAGAACTAAAATGTTACTACAAGTGCACGATGAGTTAATATTTGAAGTGCCAAAAGATGAATTAGCCATTATTGAAGAACTAGTACCACAAGTGATGACTTCTGCTATTCAACTAGATGTTCCTTTAGTTGTTGATAGTTCATATGGCCAATCATGGTACGAAGCTAAATAAAAGTGTAAGGAGAAAGTCAATGCCGGAATTACCTGAAGTTGAAACTGTACGAAAAACCTTAACGTCGCAAGTACAAGGCAAAACAATTGAGTCTGTTGATATTATTTATCCTAATATTGTTTCTGGGGATGCTAATCAGTTTAAAACCAAGTTGAAAGGCAAAACCATTGAAAGAATTGATAGAATAGGGAAATACTTGCTATTTAGACTTAGTCATGACTTAACAATTGTGTCACATTTGAGAATGGAAGGTAAATATCGCTTGATTTTACCTGAAAGTCCTATTCAAAAGCACGAACACCTCAGTATTTTATTTACAGATGGTACACAGTTGCGTTATGATGATGTACGAAAGTTTGGCCGTTTACAGTTAGTAGAGACAGGTATGGAACGGATTGAAACAGGGATTCGACATTTAGGGTATGAGCCTAATCAAGCTGAATTCACAACACCATACTTTTATCAAGCACTTCAAAAAAAGAAGAAAAACATCAAAAATACATTGCTTGATCAATCTGTTGTTAGTGGATTGGGCAATATCTACGTTGATGAAGTTTTATGGTTGAGTCACATTCATCCATTAACTCGCGCGCAGGATTTAACCGAGTCTGAAGTGGCTGATTTGCGTCAGGCAATTAACGAAGAGATTAAGTTGGCCATTGAGCTAAATGGAACCACGATTAGAAGCTATCATGATTCTAATGGTAATGAAGGTAAGTTCCAATCTTTTCTACATGTTTACGGCAAACAAGGGATGCCTTGTGAAAGATGTCAAACGCTAATAGAAAAAATAAAAGTAAATGGGAGAGGAACATCATTTTGCCCAAGTTGTCAGGTGGTAAAAAATGACGGATAAAATAGGATTAACAGGATCAATTGCAACTGGCAAAAGTACAGTTGCTAATATTTTCAAATCATACAATATACCAGTTGTTGATGCAGATGAAGTTGCTAAGTCACTGATTGAACCACATAAAAAAGGTTGGCATAATATTCTTGATTTTTTTGGTGAGGACGTTTTAAATGAAAATCAAACCATTAATCGAAAGAAATTAGGTGCGATTGTTTTTTCTGACGCAACAAAGTTAAAACAACTAAACCAAATTAATGGCAAGCTTATTCGAGAAGAAATAATGCGTCAAGTTGAGCACTTTAATACACCGGAAAATGAGCTAGTGATTGCGGATATTCCACTGTTATTTGAGTCAGATTATCGAACTGAGTTTGATAAAGTGATGTTGGTATATACAGATGAAACAACACAGTTAAATCGTTTAATGAAGCGCAATAAGATGTCTGAAGAGTCAGCTCAAAAGCGGATTCGTGCGCAATGGTCTATTGAAAGAAAACGAACATTATCGGATATAATTATTAATAACTGTGGCACAAAAAAACAAACTGAAAAACAAATAGAGAAATATCTTAGTGATAATTATCCCCAGATAATGTTGCCTCAAGATAAACGTTAGGAGAATGATTGCATGCAATGTCCAATGTGTCATCAAAAAACATCTCGTGTTATCGATAGCCGTCCTAGTGATGAAGGGCGTGCAATTAGACGACGTCGAGAATGTGAGAACTGTCAATTTAGATTTACGACTTTTGAGCGAATTGAATTAACGCCGCTTTTAGTCGTAAAAAATGATGGAACAAGAGAAGCCTTTAACCGTGATAAAATAATGGCTGGTCTTATTCGTGCTGCCGAAAAAAGACCCATTAAAAGTGAAGCCCTTAATAAAATCGTCGATAGAATAGAAAACGGTATTAGAACCAGTGGTGAAATGGAAGTGCCTTCTAAAAAAATCGGTGAATTGGTTATGAGCGAATTGTCACAATTGGACGATGTTGCTTATATTCGCTTTGCAAGTGTTTATCGTCAATTCAAAGATGTTAGTGGATTTATGACTACTCTTGAAGAAATGATGAATAAAGAAGATCAAGAATAAGTCGCAAACTCATGACTGTATTTAATAATCCAAAGCAAAAATTTTATACGCTATTTCCGCAGCAGCTGACAGCACATGAAATCGAAGTCTTAACTTTACTCTATCAACCGTTAATCGGTGCAAAAGCAATCAGTTTATTTCTAACGTTGAATCAACTAGCCGATAAAATGCCGGTTAGATCACAATATAAAACCTTGATACAGGTTCAAGAACAAACAGATTTATCACTTAATGATATTGATCAGGCAAGACAAAAATTAGAAGGCGTTTCGCTACTCAAAACTTATCAAGACTCAAATGAGGTTTTGGGTCTATTTTTTGTTTTCGAGCTTAAACCTATTTTGTCAGTTTCGGAATTTTTCCAAACATTTTTACTCTCCAGTTTACTTTTAGAAAAAATTGGTGAAGTGCGTTACCAAAAACTAAAAGAAAAATACGCTCAGCCAAAGCCTGTGATTTTTAATCAACCACAAGATATTTCAAGTAGCTTTTTTGATATTTTTCATGTTCGAGAAGAACAAGTATTATCACCATCACCAGTAGTTAAAGAAATGGCTGATGAGACTAAAACACCCGCTAAGAACACACAAAACCAGCTGGACGATAAGCAAGCTGCAACGATTGAGTGGGACTTTTTGATGGACTTTTTAGCGGCTTATCACATTCCTGAACGAGAAGTGATGAAACATCAAAAACGCTTTTACGATATGATGCGGTTTTATGATATTTCAGAACAAGATTTGGGGAATATCATTGTGAAGACTTTGAATGTTGGGGATGCAACCTTGAACTTTAAACGTATTGAAAATATGTTGGCTGATACCTATCATTCAACAGCGCACGTGGCTAAACATAAGCCGCAAACTCAAGCAAGTCAAACACAAAGCAAAGAACCTTTCAGTATTGAAGAGAAAAAATTAATTGCAAGTGCTAAAAAAATAACGCCTTTACAATATTTAGAGCGATACAAGAATCAAAAGGGTGGTTTCTCAACATTTAGTGAAAAACAAATCCTTTATCGTCTGAGCCAGAATGTGCATTTATCTGATGAAATAATTAATATGATGATTTGGATTGCACTGCGTTATGAGCCAACTTTGAAACAGAATTTAATGGATAATTTGGCAAATGATTGGCTGCAACAAGGGATTACAAATGCCGAACAGGTCGTTGAGTATCTGAAAAGGCGAGAAAATCAATCACCTAAAACACATAAAAAAGCGAAATACCAACAAAAAACTGCTCACAAAGAAATCGCAACAGACTGGTCTAAAAAAGAAAACCAATCGCAAATGCCAGAACAAAAAGATTTGTCTCAGTTAGATGATTTATTGAAAGAAATTGACTATCCAGATTAAAGGAGGGGTTTTAATGCAAAATATCTCACGTGTAATCAATCAGATTCTTCAAAAGAAGAATGTTAACATTAGCCTAGACGAACTAATGTCGGATGCAATTAAAGATGAAGATGTGCAAGCGTTTATTGCAAATAACCGCGATAAATTAGATGAAGGTGCGATTGAAAAGAGTAGTGCCAACATTTATGAATATGTTACACAAAAAAGAGCAACAACAGATAAGTCTCATAATCCATTATCGGGTTATGAACCGCATTTGATTGTAAATGATGGGTTAATTGAAGTTAGTTATGAACCGACAAAAGAATCACTAGAAAAGTCTAGACAAAAGAAATTGGCTAAACAGTTAAATTACATCTCATTACCAGATAGCTTGAAATCTGCCTCTTTAAATGACTACAACGATGGTAGTGAAGGCAGGTTTGAAGGATTAGCTGGATGTGCTAGTTTTATCAGGGATTATCTTAACGGTGAAACACCTAAAGGCTTCTTTTTGTGCGGAGACTTTGGGGTTGGTAAGACGTACTTGTTAGCTGCAACAGCCAATAAGCTAGCCGAAAAGGGTGTAGCAGTTTCAGTTGTTCACTTTCCAACATTTACTTCAACTATTCGATCACAAGTTCAAAATAATACGGCGATCATTGAGATTGAACGTTTGAAAAAGACACCTGTTTTAATGCTCGATGATATTGGTGCTGAAACATTGACAGCCTGGATTCGTGATGACGTTTTAGGCGTTATTTTGCAACATCGTATGGAACGTCGTTTGCCTACTTTCTTTAGTTCTAATTTTTCAATGACAGAATTAGAAAATCATCTAACTTATGTAAAGGGCGATGTTGAACCAGTTAAAGCAAAACGAATTATGGAACGTGTCAAAAGTTTATCTAAAGAAGTCACAATTAGTGGCCCTAATAAAAGAAATCTAGAATAAGTGGTTTATGCTTGACTCTTTTATTAAATTAGTTATAATAAAGTTATCATATAAAAGACAAGCCGATACATTAATTCCAGAGAGAAAAGCCTTGGCTGAAAGCTTTTGACTGTATTTGGTACCACTTTTATAGCAATATGAATAACACTGATAGGTTGACGACCTTTATCAAGTCTTACGAGAAGGATTATTTATTAAAATAATCTAAATCTTGGGTGGAACCACGTTTATGACGTCCCGATGCAAAATTTGCATCGGGATTTTTTTTATTTTTTGGGAGGATACATATTATGAGTTTTGAACTAGTATTTCCAGATGGAAACCGCAAACAATACGATGACGCTGTTAGCGTTAAGGAAGTTGCAAAATCAATCAGTACAAGTTTAGCTAAAAAAGCTGTTGCTGGTGTTTTAAATGGGGAACTTCTTGATTTAAATGAAGAAATTTCACAAGATGGAAAAATTGAAATTGTTTTACAAAATGATGAATTAGGATTACGCGTGTTACGTGATACAGCAGCATTCTTATTTTCATATGTTGCAAAAAAAGCACATAGCGATATTAACTTTGGTGAAAGTAAAGCTATCGAAGATGGTTTTTATGTTGATACAGACAGAGAAAACCAAATTGCTGTAACAGAACTACCAGAATTACAAGAAGCAATGCAAAAAGTAATCAAATCAGGTCTTCCTATCGAAGTTGACATGATGGACAAAGCCGATTTAGAAAAACATTTTGAAAATGATGAATATAAATTGTCATTGCTTAAAGCAATTGATGCTGTTCAAATTAAAGTTTACAAAATGGGCGATTTCATTGATTTTGGTTACAAAGCATTACTACCAAATGCAAGTGGTGTTAAAGAATTTGCGCTACTTTCAGTAGCTGGTGCTTACTGGCAAGGTAAATCAGACAACTCAATGCTACAAAGAATTTACGGTACAGCATTCTATAAAAAAGCTGACTTAGAAGCTGACTTACAACGCCGTGCAGATATTAAAGAACGTGATCACCGTACTTTAGGTCGTGATTTAGACTTATTCTTCGTAGATCCAAAAGTTGGTGCTGGTTTACCATACTGGATGCCAAATGGTGCAACTATTCGTCGAGTAATTGAACGTTACATTACAGATAAAGAATTGGCTGCTGATTACGAACACGTTTACACACCAATTTTATCTAACTTAGACTTATACAAAACATCAGGACACTGGGATCACTACCGTGAAGATATGTTCCCACCAATGGATATGGGTGATGGCGAAATGCTTGAACTACGTCCAATGAACTGTCCTTCACATATTCAAGTATTCAAACACCATGTTCGTTCATACCGTGACTTACCAATGCGTATTGCTGAACTTGGTATGATGCACCGTTACGAAAAATCAGGTGCCTTGACAGGACTACAACGTGTTCGTGAAATGACTCTAAACGATGGTCACACATTCGTAGAATTAGAACAAATCAAAGAAGAATTTGTTAAAATCCTACGTCTAATGATGGAAGTATATAAAGACTTTAACATCACAGACTACAGTTTCCGCTTGAGCTACCGTGACCCTCAAAATACAGAAAAATACTTCCAAGACGACGAAATCTGGGAAACAGCACAAACAATGCTTAAAGATGCGATGGACGATTTAGGATTAGATTACTATGAAGCCGAAGGTGAAGCTGCATTTTACGGTCCAAAACTAGATGTTCAAACAAAAACTGCTTTAGGAAATGAAGAAACACTTTCAACAATCCAATTAGACTTCATGTTACCTGAAAAATTTGAATTATCATACATTGGTAATGATGGGGAAGAACACCGTCCAGTGATGATTCACCGTGGAATTATCGGAACACTTGAAAGATTCATTGCCTACCTAACAGAATTATACAAAGGCGCATTCCCAACATGGATTGCACCTGTTCAAGCTCGTATTATTCCAGTTAACTTAGATCTACATTCAGACTACGCTAAAGATATTAAGAAACAAATGAAGAAACTTGGTTTACGTGTTGATGTTGACTTACGTAACGAAAAAATGAACTACAAGATTCGTGATGCTCAAACTAACAAAGTACCTTACACAATCATTGTGGGTGACCAAGAAACAGCTTCAACATCTGTTTCAATTCGTCGCTACGGTCAAAAAGATACGAATACATTTGCATTAGCTGAATTCTTAGATGCTATTGTGGCAGATGTTAATAACTACAGTCGCGAAGACTAAAAAAGGACTTGACTATTATCGAATAGTTAGATATAATTTTTAACGAATGAGAACAAGTAGAAGTTCCCGCTTCTCGCCTAAGTCATAATACCTCTAGGCTAATCGATAATAATCTGTTGATTAAAAAGTGGGCACTTCCGTGCCCACTTTTTACTTGTCCTCAAATTTTTTTGGAGGTGAACAACCATAGCTAAAGATTTATTAATAAACGAAAGAATCCGTGCTCGTGAATTACGAGTGATTGCTGAAGATGGTGAACAGCTAGGAATTCTAAGTCGTAATGAGGCGTTACAAAAAGCTGAAGAATTAAACCAAGATTTGGTTTTAATCTCACCTAAGGCTAAAACGCCAGTTGCTAAAATTATGGATTACGGAAAATACCGTTTCCAACAACAGAAAAAAGAAAAAGAAAACAAGAAAAAACAAAAAGTTTTCAGTCTTAAAGAAATTCGCTTGAGTCCAACAATTGAAACAAACGATTTCAATACAAAACTTAAGAAAATTCAAAAATTCATTTCTAAAGGCGATAAGGTTCGTGTATCAATTCGCTTTAAAGGAAGAGCTATTACTCATAAAGATATTGGACGTAAAGTTCTAGAGCAAATGGCAGAAGCTACTTCTGACATTGCTAATATCGAAGCAAGACCAAAAATGGATGGTCGCAGCATGTTCTTAATGCTTGCACCAAAAGCCGATAAAGATTAATTACACTTTACTTTTTAGGAGGAAATATCAATGCCAAAACAAAAAACACACCGTGGTTCAGCTAAACGTTTCAAAAAAACTGCTAATGGTGGACTAAAACGTCACCACGCCTTCACAGGTCACCGTTTCCACGGAAAAACTAAAAAACAACGTCGTCACTTAAGAAAATCAGCAATGGTATCTGCAAGTGATTTCAAACGTATCAAACAAATGCTTTCACAAGTTCGTTAATAAAAAAAGATTGTACCGTATTTTAGGAGGAAATTATTATGCCAAGAGTTAAAGGTGGAACTGTTACTCGTAAACGTCGTAAAAAAGTTTTAAAACTTGCCAAAGGTTATCGTGGTGCTAAGCACTTACTATTCAAATCAGCTAACTCACAAGTTATGAATTCATACCGTTACGCTTTCCGTGACCGTCGTCAAGTGAAACGTGAATTCAGAAAATTATGGATTGCTCGTATTAACGCTGCAGCAAGAATGAACGACATTAGCTACAGCAAATTAATGCACGGTTTGAAACTAGCTAACATCGACATCAACCGTAAAATGCTAGCTGACCTAGCTTACAACGATGAAAAAGCTTTTGCTGACTTAGTAGCTCAAGCAAAATCAGCTTTAAAATAAAATTGTTCCCCTGAATAAGAAGTTCAGGGGCTTTTTTATGGATAAATTTCAGGAGAAAAAATGAGTATTTTTAGACCGAAATATACGATTGATACTGTTTATAACTTAAATCCGACAACCCTAAAAAAAATGGGAATTAAGACGGTTTTTAGTGACTTAGATAATACATTAGTTGCTTGGAACCAAAAAGAAACTTTAAAGAAAATTAGCCAATTAAAAGAACGTCTAAATAAGCATGACATTTCACTTGTTGTGATCTCAAATAATAAGCATGAACGTGTGAATAGAGTTTTAGAACCATTAGGTATTGAATTTATTGCAAGTGCTAAAAAGCCATTCAAGAGAAACTTGGTTAAAGCAATGGCACAAGATGGTGTAACACCCGCTGAGTCATTGATGATTGGTGACCAAATTTTGACAGATATTTTAGCTGGTAATTCAGCTGGTATGAAAACAGTATTAGTAAAACCACTAATTAAATCAGATGGTTGGCATACTTGGTTAAACAGATTAGTTGAAAAATTTATCTTAGGGTGTTTAAATTCAAAAGAAAAGATAACTTATCAGGAGGATCTTCATGAACAATGAAACCATTCAATGTATAGGTTGCGGTGCAACTTTACAAAATCAAGATAGTCAAAAATCTGGTTATTTACCAGCTTCAGCCTATGCAAAAATCGAAAAAGCAATTGAAAATGATGAAGAAGTCGAAGTGTACTGCCAACGTTGTTTTAAATTAAGACATTATAATGAAATTATGCCTGTACAAGAAAATGCAGATGATTTCTTGCGTTTACTAAACCACTTACTTGAAACAGATGCTTTGGTATTGAACGTTATTGATTTATTCGATTTTCAAGGTAGTATGATTTCATCATTACCACGTTTTGTAGGAGATACACCAATTATCATGATTGGAAATAAAATTGATTTATTCCCTAAGAATACCAATTTACGTAAAGTAAAAGATTGGGTTCGTCAACAAGCTAACAAATGGGGCATTTACCCTGAAGAAATTTTACTAACAAGTGGTAAAAAACAAAAAAATGTTGATGAGTTAATTGATTTAATTAAGAAAAAACAACAAAATCGTGATATCTACGTTGTTGGAAGCACTAACGTTGGAAAATCAACATTAATCAACAGTATTATCAAGACACTTTCAGGTGTAGAAGATTTGATCACAACTTCAAGGTTCCCAGGAACAACGCTTGATAAGATTGAAATTCCACTTGCTGATGGGACTTCTTTAATTGACACACCAGGTATCATTCAAAAGGATCAGATTGCCCATATATTATCACCAAAAGACTTGAAATTAGTGGCTCCTCAAAAGCCAATTAAGCCTAAGGTTTATCAACTAAACCCAGGTCAAACGCTTTTCTTAAGTGGATTGGGTCGTTTTGATTACGTTGATGGTCCAGGTAAGCAAAGTTTCGTTGTTTACGCATCAGATGATTTATACATTCACCGAACAAAAACTGAAAATGCGGATGCTTTTTACGAAAAACATGTGGGTGAATTGCTAGCACCACCTCAAACCGAACAACTAGATCAACTTAAACCGCTCAAAGGACTTAGCTACCATACAAAAGAAAAAAGCGATGTTTTATTTGGTGGATTAGGTTGGATTACAGTTAATGATGATGTTCAAGTGAAGACATTTTCACCTGGTGCATTAGGTCTTGGGATTCGTCGCGCAATTATTTAGATTTATCAGTCACTTCTTTCATATGCTATAATGTTTTTAACAATGAAATGAAGGAGCTTAAAAATGGCAAATCACGCATCTGCAAAAGCAATCCCTTTACATCAAGTTCAAAGTCAACGACTAAAAAATAAAAAAAAGCAAATTGGATTGATTGGTGGTACCTTTAATCCCATTCATCAGGCACATTTGATTATGGCTGAACAAGTATTGTCAAGATTAGGTCTTGATGGTATTTGGTTTTTGCCTGATAATATCCCGCCTCATAAGCAAAAAAAGACAGCTATTGAAGCTAATTATCGAGTAGATATGCTGAAACTAGCTATCGAAGATAATGACTCATTTGATTTGAACCTTTCAGAAATTTATCGTGGTGGTGTGAGCTATACGCTCAACACGATTCAGTCACTCAAAGAACAACATCAAGACATTGATTTTTACTTTATTTTGGGTGGAGATATGATCCAGGACTTACCTAACTGGTACCAGATTGACGAGTTATTGCCACTGGTGACGTTTGTAGGTGTTAGACGTCCTGGATATGAGGTGACAAGCCCTTATCCAGTTATTTGGGTTGATTCACCGTTACTTGAAATCAGTTCAACTCAAATTAGAAAGCGTTGTCAAAATCATGAGTCAATTCGTTATTTAGTTCCTAAAAAAGTAATGGATTATATTAACGAAAAGGGGTTATATCAAGATGAATCTTAAATTTACTGAAACTTATTCAGAGTTATCATCAGATGAAATTATTGAAAAAGCAAAAAACAAATTAAGCCAAAGCCGATTTGACCATTGTGTACGTGTTAGTCAGACTGCGCAAAAGCTAGCTAAAAAATATGGCGTAGATCAAAATTTAGCGGCATTAGCCGGTTTTGTTCATGATTATGCTAAAGAAGTACCAGTTGAAGACTATATTAAAACAATCAAAACCCAAGATTTTGATCAAGATTTATTGAACTACAATCGTGGTATTTGGCATGGTATCGTGGGTGCTTATTATATTGAGCAAGAATTAAAAATTACAAATGCAGATATTTTGACAGCTGTTAAACGTCATACTACTGCAGATACTCAGATGACTGATTTAGATAAAATCGTTTTCATGTCTGATTACATTGAACCAGGTCGTCATTTTCCTGGGGTAGAAGAAGCCAGAAAATTAACCAATCAAAGTTTAGATTTAGGTGTAGCTTATCAGCTACAGCAAACCTTACTTTACTTAATTAAAAACAATTTTAAAGTTTATCCCAAAACATTAGCGAGTTACAATGTTTGGAATGTAAAATAAAAGGAGTATTTTTTTGAAAGATAGTAAACAAATTTTAGATTTAGTAGTAGAAGCCATTGATAACAAACATGGTGAGCAAACAGTTGCATTAGATATGACAGATTCAAGTGTTATGGCTGATTACCTTGTGATTTCACAAGCTAACTCACACCGTCAATTGCAAGCAATTGTTGATGAAGTTGTTGAAGAATCAAAAAAACAATCAGTTGAAATTTTGCAAGTTGAAGGTGAAAAAGATTCAACTTGGTTCTTGATTGATTTATATGATGTTATTGTGAACGTCTTTTTACCAGAAGCACGTGAATTTTATGCTTTAGAAAAACTATTTGCTGACGCAAAACTAGTTAACTTGGATTAAAGCAATGACGTATCAATCCTTCGCCAAAGTATACGATGAATTAATGGATAAAAGCCTTTATCCTAAATGGCTTGATTATGTTAAACGTCACGTGCCAATTGGTAGCAAAATTTTAGAAATTGCAGCTGGTGCTGGAGATTTATCTGAGTTGCTGATTGACGCGGGTTATGAAGTTACGGTAACTGACTTGTCAAAAGATATGCTTAAGCTAGCAAAAGATAAGTTGCAGGGAAAAGCCAAGCAAATAAAAGTATTGGATATGCTAGAACTAAATGATGTTGACCAATATGACGCTATTTTATGTTTTGATGATTCTATTTGCTATATGTCTGATTTAGCTGATGTGACGCAAGTTTTCAATAACGCTTATCGTGCATTGAAACCTGGTGGACAGTTCTTATTTGATGCACATTCGCTTTATCAGATGGATGAGTTATTTGATAATTATATGTTCAATGTTGAGACTGATGAATATTTATTTATTTGGCACAGTTATTTGACTGATGTTGAGCATGCCGTTGTTCATGACTTGAAGATTTTGACACCAGATGGCAAAAATCGTTATCAAGCAAAAGAAGAGCTGCACTATGAGCGTACTTATCCTTATCAAGACTATGTTAGAAGTTTAGATTGGGCTGGCTTTTCAGATATTGAGCTGACTTCTGATTTTAGTAATCGATTTGATGAAAAGAAAGCAAAACGTTGGTTTTTTAGAAGCAAGAAAGGGTAGACAATGAGTGTAACGGGAGTAATTGCTGAGTTTAATCCGTTCCATAGTGGACACGAATTTTTAATGAATCAAGCACGCCTTGTTGCGCAAGATGATCCGATTATTGTGGTGATGTCAGGGAACTATGTTCAGCGTGGCGATATTGCAATTAGTGATAAATGGACAAGGACTGAGGCAGCATTAGCAGCCGGTGCTGATTTGGTTGTTGAGCTGCCTTTTCACCACGCAGTACAGCCAGCAGACAGGTTTGCACAAGGTGCAATAGAAATATTAGCTGAATTAGGTGTTGAAACGCTAGTTTTTGGTGCAGAAAATGCCCGACTTAACTTTGAATCGTTAGGACAAAAAATCAGTGAAATCATGCAAAAAAGTGCTGATTTCTCTGATTATACGCAAACTTATGCTGCTCAGTATAATGATACAATTGCAAACGAATTAGGATATGAAGTTAATCGACCTAATACACTATTAGCAATTGCTTATTCAGTGGCTAACGTTACTCTAAAAAAGAAGTTAACAATGCAACCTGTTAAACGTTTGGGAGTGGATCATGATCAACCACTTGAAAAAAAACAACCAGTTGCTTCAGCTTCAGCGATAAGAAAAGCGCTTAATCAACAAGAAAATCTAACCGAAGAACTCAAAAACTGGCTACCAAAAAAAGAATTGGCGACAATCTTATCTCAACCTAATTTTCCTGATTGGGAAATGCTTTTTCCATTTTTGAAATATAAGATTGAATCCACTTCATCTTCTGAATTAGCCAAAATTTATCAAATGACTGAAGGTCTTGAGAACCGTATGAAGCAAGTGATTCATCAAACTGAAACTTTTGATGAATTCTTGATGGCACTCAAGTCAAAACGCTACACTTATGCCAGACTGAGACGTTTGGCGCTTTATTGTTTACTGAATGTTTCTGATGATCAAATCCAGCAATTTAATCAAAAGAAATATGCACGAATATTAGGTTACTCAAAACTAGGTAGACGTCATTTGAAACGCGCAAAAAAAGAAACAGAGCTAACGATTATTAGCCGTGTAAACAAAAAGAATGCTAATAAGGATGGCGACTTAGCATTAGAAGTGCAAGTTGACCGATTATATGAACAAATTGCCAAACAAAATAGTCAGAATTTTGGTCGTCGACCAATAGAAAGGAAATAAGATGTTAACACACAACTTTTCCGATTTGATTCGTTATGAGAATCAATTCACTTCTGTTGAGCAAGATATTGACTTAACGGAGGTTCTAAAAGAAAGAACTAAAAATATGATTGAGGAAGCCAAACATGTTCAAGTAACAGGGGAATTGATCAATGATTACCCATTTGTTATTTCACGCTTACATGTCAAAGTGGACTTGGTTGTATTATCAACTAGAAGTTTGACACCGATTAATTACCCATTGTCATTTTCTTTTGACGAGGCCTATACAGACACAAAACCTCGTGAAGAAGATTTTGATTTATATGGCACAATTATTGAAGTTGAAAATGATAAAGTTGAGTTGCAAAAGGCTGTTGAAGATAACATTATCTTGAACTTACCAACGCAAATTCTAACTGAAGAAGAACAACAAAATGATGAAATGCCTTCTGGAAGTACTTGGCAAGTGATGAGTGAAGACGACTACTTTGAACAAAAAGAAAAGACAAAAACTTCACCATTTGCAAAACTAGGTGATTTGTTAGAAGATAATGATGATAAAAAATAAAAACATGACTTTATAATCTAGCTATCATCTGATACGATTAATGAGAATAAAACGGAGGGATTTTGTTATGAGCAAACAACCACAAATTGGTGTAATTGGAATGGCCGTTATGGGTAAAAACTTAGCCCTAAACATTGAAAGCCGTGGTTACACTGTCGGTATCTATAACCGTACAGCCGCAAAAACTGAAGAAGTTATGGCTGATCACAAAGAAAAGAACCTAGTACCAAGTTATGACATTAAAGAATTTGTTGAAAGTCTAGAAAAACCTCGTCGTATTGTGATGATGGTTAAAGCTGGATTCGGGACAGATGCTGTTATTGATGAACTATTGCCTTTACTAGATAAGGGTGATGTTTTAATTGATGGTGGTAATACGTTCTTCGAAGATACAGTTCGTCGTAACGAAAAATTAGATAAATCAGGTATCAACTTTATTGGAATGGGTGTATCTGGTGGAGAATTAGGTGCTTTACAAGGACCTTCTATGATGCCAGGTGGTCAAAAAGAAGCTTACGATTTAGTAGCCCCAATCCTAAAAGAAATGTCAGCTAAAGCTGAAGATGGCGAACCTTGTGTGACTTATATTGGACCTAATGGTGCAGGTCACTACGTTAAAATGGTGCATAATGGTATCGAATATGGTGACATGCAATTAATCGCTGAAAGTTACAATATTTTGCGTAATGTACTAGGCTTAAGTGTTGATGAAATTGCTGAAATCTTTGCTGAATGGAACAAAGGCGAATTATCAAGTTACCTAATGGAAATCACTGCTGATATCTTGACTCGTAAAGATGATTTAGGATCTGATAAACCAATCGTTGACTTGATTCTAGATGCAGCAGGAAACAAAGGAACAGGTAAATGGAGTTCACAAAATGCCTTAGAATTAGGTGTTTCACAATCTCTAATTACTGAAGCTGTTTATGCAAGATATATCTCTGCTTTCAAAGATGAACGTGTTGAAGCAAGTAAAGTCTTAAATGGCCCTAACTTTGACGGTTCATCATTGAACAAAGAAGAAGTTATCGAAAGTGTTCGTAAAGCATTATACTTCAGTAAAATCATGAGTTATGCTCAAGGTTTTGAACAAATGCGCATTGCTGCTGAACATTATGATTGGCCACTAAACTTTGGTGAAATTGCTAAAATTTGGCGTGAAGGCTGTATCATTCGTGCACAATTCTTACAAAAGATTACTGACGCATACAATGAAGATGAATCAATCAACAACCTATTGATGAACCATTACTTTGCTGATATTGCGAATGATTATCAAGATGCTGTTCGTGATGTGCTATCTATTGCGATTAAAGCAGGAGTTCCTGCACCAGCGTTTTCTAGTGCAGTATCTTACTTTGATTCATATCGTTCAGAAGTAGTTCCAGCTAACCTTATTCAAGCTCAACGTGATTACTTTGGTGCACATACTTACCAAAGAACTGATCGCGAAGGAACTTACCACTACCCATGGTATGACGAACAATAAATGATAAGGAGCTGTTAATCAATTAGCAGCTCTTTTCTTTTGTCTACTATACAGACTTAAATTATGTTAAAATTAAAAGTGAATATTAAATGAAAGTATCGGTAAAACTATGAGTAAAATTTTAATCATTGAAGATGAAAAAAACTTAGCGAGATTCGTAGAACTAGAATTACAACATGAAAAATACGAAACACATGTTGAATACAATGGACGTAAGGGACTAGATGTTGCTTTAAACGAAGATTGGGATGCCATTCTTCTAGATTTAATGCTACCTGAACTTAATGGTCTAGAAATTGCAAGACGTGTGCGTCAATCAAAGAGTACACCAATCGTGATGATGACTGCGCGTGATTCAGTTATTGACCGTGTTTCTGGACTTGACCATGGTGCAGATGACTATATCGTTAAACCATTTGCTATTGAAGAGCTATTAGCTCGTTTACGTGCTGTATTGCGTCGTGTTGAGATTGAAGACAGTCAAGGCACAAGTAACCTAGCTAAACAAAAAATCGTTAAATTTAACGATTTAGTGATTGAAACAAGCAATCGTACAGTGCACCAAGATAACAAAATTATTGATTTAACAAAACGTGAATACAACTTACTCATTACATTAATTGAAAATGCTAATAACGTTGTGTCTCGTGATCAATTACTTCACAAAATTTGGGGTCCTGATTCAAAAATTGAAACGAACGTTGTTGAAGTTTATATTCGTTACCTAAGAAACAAAATTGATGTTAAAGGACGCCCTTCATACATTAAGACAATACGTGGAACAGGTTATGTAATGAGAACGGATGATTCAGTTGCTAAGTCAGACCAAGCCGAAGAAAAAGAATAGAGAAAAACAAACCGAGAAAAAGCATTTTCATATTTCAGTCGCTTTCAAGTGGACAGCATTGATGGCAATGACTATTACGATTATGTTTGCCATTTTCTCATTGGTGATTACGCATTTAGTTAAAGAACAACTAATGGTACAAGAACGCCAAGCAGTAGAAGAAACAACCAAGAATTTCGAAGACCGGTTGTCAACGATTAAATCAGATTTGACGATTGCAACGGTAGTTCCAGCTTTATCAACAAAGAAGGAACAGCCAAACGACCAATATTCGGTTCAAGCGGCTCCTGACTTAGATCATAGCGGTCTGAGTGAAGCAATTTACAATAATCTTACTAATAAAGATATCAGTGTAACGGTTTATAATCTGAGTTTAGAGAAGCTCTTTCAAACTCGTGCTACGAATTATTTATTAAGTCGAGAAACGCTGAGCTTTGGTGAAAAGTTCGTTGAGAGTTCAAAAGGTCAAACAATGTATTTGATTAAAGCAATCAAATCAACAAATGGCCATAATATTACGGGTTATGTCGTTGTTGAAAATAAAATGACAAACTACAATAATATTTTAAACGGTCTACGTTTTTGGATGTTCATTTTATCTGCTGTTGGAATAATCCTGGGTATACTTGTGAGTTACTTGCTAATTTCAGGTTTATTACGACCAGTTAGACAAATTTCCAAGGTTGCTCGAGAAGTAGATGAGCATCCGGATGAAACAGTTCGTATCCCAGATTTACATCGTCATGATGAATTAGGTGATATGGCGTCAGCCTTTAATCAGATGCTTGACCGAATGCAACGCTATATCGACCAACAAAAGCAATTCGTGGAAGATGTTTCACATGAATTGCGTACGCCTGTGGCGGTTATTGAAGGTCATTTGAAGTTAATCGACCGATGGGGTAAAGATGATCCTGAGGTTTTAGCAGAGTCAATTGATGCTTCAATTCAAGAGATTTCACGAATGAAGCACTTGATTCAAGAGATGCTTGACTTAACTCGTGCTGAACAGATTGAAGTGCTTTTCCCTAATGAAATTACTAAAGTTTCACAAGTGGTTCAACAAGTTGTCGATAACTTGCAAATGATTCATCCAGATTTCAAAATTGTTTTAGACAATGATGTTTCAGCAAAAACTGAAGTTAAAATTTATCGTAATCACTTTGAGCAGATTTTGATTATCTTGCTTGATAATGCGATTAAATATTCAAAAACTCGCCAAGAAGTACACTTATCAGCTTCGACAGACACACGAAACGTCAGTGTGATTGTGCAAGATTTTGGTGAGGGAATTACACCCGAAGATAGAGAAAAAATCTTTAACCGTTTTTATCGTGTAGATAAAGCACGAACACGTGAAAAAGGTGGTAACGGCCTGGGATTGTCTATTGCTCAAAAACTTGTTGGTGAGTACGGTGGTCAAATTAGCGTTGAATCTGAACCAAATGTGGGTAGTCAATTTAGAGTTGATTTTCCAATTTATAGACCAGAAAAAACTAAAAGCCGTAACAATAAGCAAAATAAAAAAGACTAGAATTTCTAGTCTTTTTTATTTTGTTTGCCAGCATTACGTTGACGATTTTGTTCACGTGTATGAGTTGGCTTTTCAGTAGTAGTACCAGGTTGAGTAGTAGATGATTTTTTGTTTAAAATATCATCAATAACTTCTGGTGTCACAACTTCAACGATTTCTGTATCTTGATTAGCTTGTTCACTTTGCTTTTTGATACGAGGTTGTAAAATGTATGACATTACTAATTGTTGGATTAATACAACGATACCACCAACTAAGAAGTAAAGTGAAATACCACCAGGAGTTGAAATACTGATGAAGAAAGTCACTAAAGGACTAATGAAAGCAGTTGTCTTCATCATTTGCTTTTGTTCAGGCTCAGCTTTGCTGTACATGATGAAACTTTGGATAACATAAAGTAAAGTCGCAACAATTGTAATAATAACAGATGGACTACCTAGTGAAATACCAAAGAAACTTGAATGAACAATGTCTTGTGAGTACTGAATTGACTGGTAAATTCCCATCAAGAAAGGTAATTGAATAATTAGCGGTAAACAACCAATACCACCTGTGATTGACATATTGTTTTCACGGTAGACTTGCATTTGCAATTGGTTGATTTGCATTTTTTGTTCTTGAGTTGTAGCGGAATCTTTAACTGCTTTTTGGATTAAATCAGTTTGTGGTTTAACCAGTTTCATACGTTCTTGATGACGTAAACTTTTAGATTGTTGATTAATCATTAAAGGTAGTAAAATTAAGCGAAGAACACCTGTAATAATAATCAATCCCCAACCGATACCATTTGGTTGACCAAGTGTGTGCCCGATGTTTAGCATGATTTGTTGGATAGGTTTACCGATTAGAGAATAGATAAAGCCTTGAATACCTCCTGGTTCACCCGTTGCCGTGTGAGCAGCACATCCAGTCAAAACTAATGCCATCAAAGCGAGCAATAAAACAAGTTTTGTATTTTTTTTAGTCATATAATGTAAGAAATCCTTTCTAAGAGTCTCTAAACAATTATACTAGAATAGTCAGTGTAGTCAATTGAAGTCATTAGGATTCAATTCAGTCAATCACTTTTGTTTTTTAAGACAAAAGTGGTATAATTATTCATCGCAAAAGGAGAATATTATGCAACAAATTACATCTTTAACTAACAAAACAATTAAAGAACTTAAAAAATTACAACAAAAGAAGTACCGTCAAAAATATGGACTTTATTTAGTCGAAGGATTTCATACAGTTGAGGAAGCACTAAAGTCTAATCAATCTTATCGTTATTTGATTGGAACAGCAGATGCTTTAGATAAAGTTATAACTAATTATGATGTCAAAGACGACAAAGTGTTAGAAGTTACTGACGAGATTGCCAATGCGCTGAGTCAAACGAATACTTCTCAATCGATTTTTATGGTGTTGACAATTAATCAACCTAAGTCATTTAGTTTTTATCCTGGAAAATGGGTCTTGCTTGATAACTTAGCTGATCCAGGAAATGTCGGCACAATTATCAGAACAGCAGATGCTGCAGGATATGATGGCGTGATTTTGAACACTAAGAACGTTGACTTGTATAATGATAAAGTTCAACGTGCGATGCAAGGTAGCCAATTTCATATTACAGTCTTACAACATGATTTAGATGACGCAATCATCAACTTAAAAGATGCGGGTAACCGTGTATTTGCGAGCTGTTTAGATGATGAAGCGATTCATTCAGATGAAGTCGAATCAGGTAATGCCTTTGCTTTGATTGTTGGAAACGAGGCACACGGTGTGAGTTTTGAACATTTAGAGTTAGCAGATTCTAAGGTTTATATTCCAATTCTTGGACAAGCAGAATCTTTAAATGCAGCGGTTGCAGCTGGAATTATGATGTATCAATTTGTCTTATAAATCGCAAAAAAATATGTTACTATACATTTATAAGTACGGTTTTTTGAATCACGGAGGGATTTAATATGTGTAACAAAACTTTACAAACAACTGAAAATGAAATTCTATGTCATTGTTTTATCGAATCCTTTGAATTTTTAGGTAAAAAATGGAATGGATTGATTATTTGCGCACTATGCAAAAATGAAGCAATGCGCTTTAAAGATTTAGCTAATATCGTTCAAAAGTGTTCTGATAGAGTATTAACAGAACGCCTTAAAGAATTAGAATCTTTAAAAATTGTTGACCGTTCTGTCGATGAACAAACAGGTGTTATTCGTTACTCACTTACTCAAAAAGGTGATGAGTTAAAACCCGTTATGGACCAAATCCATGCTTGGGGTAAACGTTGGCACGAAGAAGAAAACTAGTTGCGATATTTTGATATTTAGTTTAGAATTTACACTATACAAAGATTGAAGCTAGTAGTAGTGTGGCCATGATAGCGAGAGTTGGACAGTGCAAGCAACTTATGAAGACACTATGAATTTCACTTCAGGAGTAGAATCTAACCCATTCCGGCTATCACCGTTATCTGATGTACTAAGTGTATGAGACTTTTATGTCTGATAAAGCAGGGTGGTACCGCGATGTCAAAAGCTTCGTCCCTTTTTGGGGATGAGGCTTTTTTTATTTGAAAGGAGAGCTATTATGTCTATTTTTGATCATATTCAAACATTAAAAGATCAAGGGTTAACACAAATTAAAGAAGCTAATGACTTGGATACTTTAAATGATATCCGAGTTAATTTAACAGGTAAAAAAGGTGAACTAACCAAAGTGTTACGTTCAATGAAGGACTTATCAAACGAGGAACGTCCTAAAGTTGGACAAGTTGTTAATGAGGTTCGTGATTTATTTGCAACTGAAATTGATAACAAAAAAGAACAATTACAACATGCTGAACTTGAGGCACAAATGCAAAAAGAAGCAATTGATGTCACACTTCCAGGTAAAGAAAGCTACCTAGGAAGCCACCATTTGATTAACATTGTGCGTCAAGACATTGAAGAGTTCTGCGTGAGCTTAGGTTACCAAGTGATTACAGGTCCTGAGGTCGAGTCTGATCATTACAACTTTGAAATGATGAACATTCCAAAGAATCACCCTGCTCGTGATATGCAAGACACATTCTACGTGGATGCTACACACGAACACTTAATGCGTAGCCAAACTTCACCTGTACAAGCACGTACACTTGAAAAACATGACTTTTCAAAGAGCCCACTAAAAATGATTTCACCCGGTAAAGTTTACCGTCGTGATGATGATGATGCGACTCACTCACACCAATTTAACCAACTAGAAGGTTTGGTTATTGATGAAAACATCACAATGGCTCACTTAAAAGGAACACTTCAAGCTATTGCCCAACATGTTTTTGGTGAAGACCGTGAAATTAGATTAAGACCAAGTTACTTCCCATTTACTGAACCATCAGTCGAAGTTGACGTGACTTGTTTTGCTTGTGGTGGTAAAGGTTGTTCAACATGTAAATCAACAGGTTGGATTGAAGTTTTAGGTGCTGGTATGGTGCATCCTAACGTCTTAGAAAACGCTGGCGTTGACAGTCAAAAATACGGTGGATTCGCCTTTGGTCTTGGATTAGATCGTTTTGCTATTTTGAAATATGGTGTAAGTGACATTCGTGACTTCTACCTTAATGATGTTAGATTCTTAGAACAATTTAGACAGGAGGCCAAATAATGTTAGTTTCATATAATTGGTTAAAAGATTACTTAGATGTGACAGTGGACCCTGCTGATTTAGCTGAAACAATTACACGTACAGGGATTGAGATTGAAACACTGGAACATCCTCAAGAAGGTTTGAAAAAAATCGTGGTTGGTCATGTTCTTTCTCTTAAAAACCATGAAAATTCAGATCACTTAAGAGTCGCACAAGTTGATGTTGGGGAAGAAGAACCCTACCAAATTGTTTGTGGTGCGCCTAATATTGCAGAAGATCAATATGTTATTGTCGCATTACCTAACTCACGTATTGCTGGCAATGAAAAAATCAAAAAGGGCAAACTACGTGGCGTTGTTTCTCAAGGAATGATCTGTGGTTTACAAGAAATTGGATTCAGTGATTCAGTTGTGCCAGAAGAAGTTAAAGATGGTATTTATGTTTTTGAAGATGCGATTGCACCTGGTACAGAAGTTTATGAAGCATTAGGAATGGATGACTACATTCTTGATTTTGATATCACACCTAACCGTGCAGACACTTTATCAATGGAAGGTGCAGCTTATGAAGTTGGTGCTATTTTAAGCCAAAAACCTAACTTGAAAACACCAGAAGTTGCTGAAGATGCCAAAAGTTTCGATTCACAAGTTGAAGTCTCACTTGATTTAGATGAATCTGCTGTTTCAAATTATCGTTTGAGATATTTAACAGATGTTAATAATGCTAAAAGTCCACTTTGGATGCAAACACGCTTGATGAATGCTGGTACACGTCCAGTGAATACAGTTGTTGATGCTTTGCAATATGCGATGATTGAAATGGGTCAACCACTAACTGCATTTGATGCTGATAAAATTCAAGGCGATTTACAAGTTCGTTTTGCTAAAGCTGGCGAAACTATTCAATTGAAAGATCAAGATCCAATTGAACTTGATACAGAAGATATCGTTATTGCAGATGACAACAAAATTCTAACACTAGGTGGTGTGGCAACTGCAACCGTTGCTGAAGTAGATGAAAATACAACATCACTTGTTTTACAATCAGCTATCTATGATGGGGCGTTAGTTCGTAAATCAGCTCAAAGACACGGTGTAAGAACGGATTCTTCTGCTCGTTATGAAAAAGGCATTAACTGGGATAATACCCAAAAAGCAATCGACTACTTGGCCCAACTTATTGCTGAAAATGGTCAAGCAAAAGTGTTAGCGGGTACAAAAGTGATTAGAGATACTCAAAAATCACCTGTTGTGATTGATATTACAACTGCTCGTATTAACCATGTCTTAGGAACTGAATTAAGTACAGCAGATATTATTGCTATTTTTGAACGTTTACAATTTGGCGTTGTGGCCGAAGGCGATACCTTAAGCGTGTCAGTTCCAGCAAGACGTTTTGATATTTCAATTGACGCTGATTTAGTTGAAGAAGTTGCCCGTCTTTACGGCTACGATAACTTGCCAACTGTTTTACCAGTTGTTGAACAAACAATCGGTGGTTATGACAGACAACAACAAGCATTAAATAAAGCACGTGACTTGTTAGTTGGCTTTGGCTTAGATGAAACAATTAACTACTCTTTAACATCTCATGATAAAGCCGTAAGCTTTGTCAAAGAAGCAAAAGATGTAATTGCCTTAGACTGGCCAATGACTAAAGAACACGAAGTGCTACGTCAAAACTTAGTATCTGGGTTATTAGATAGTGCTGTATACAATGCCGCTAGAAAACAAACTGATTTACGTTTATTTGAACAAGGTCGTGTCTTTAGCCGAGAAAATGGTCAAAACCAAGAAGTTGACCACATTGCTGGATTATATGTTGGACAAAACCGTCCAAATAACTGGCAACATGATGTCAAAAACTTTGACTTTTATGAAGTAAAAGGTCAAGTTGAAGCTTTCTTAAAAGCAATGGGCTTCACTAAAGCAACTAATTATGTGGCAGAACCAATCAAAGGGATGCATCCAACACGTACAGCAGCTATTTACTATGATGGTCAATACGTTGGTTTTGTTGGTCAAATTGATCCACGTGAATTACCAAAAACTAAGTTGAAAGAAGTTTACGCTTTTGAATTAGACATGGTAACATTGCTTTCAATTGATGTTGAACCAACAGTTTCAAAAGAAGCACCAAAATATCCAGAAATCAAACGTGATTTATCATTACTAGTTGATGAAGCGGTAACCAACTCACAAATCATCTCAGTTATTGATGAAAACGGTGGTAAGTATCTACGTGATATTCAAGTCTTTGATGTTTACTCAGGCGACAAATTAGAAGCCGGCAAACAATCAATTGCTTACCAACTTACTTTCCAAGATTTCACACAAACATTGAAAGATGATAGCGTTAATGAAGCAATTGAAGCTATCACACAAGCACTAACAACAGAACTTAATATTAGTGTTCGTTAGTTAATGGGGAGCTATTATTATGAGTAATCACAAACAAGCTAAACCTACAAAAAAATTAGTCAAATGGATTATCTCTATTTTAATTATTTTGATTGCTGTAGTTAGCTTATCGACGGTTGTATACGTTAATCAATCCTTACAACCTTATAATGTTTCAGATCAATCCAAAAAAACGGTTAATATCCCAGAAGGAGCAACTAACCGTGATGCTGCGATTATTCTAGAAAAGAATGGGTTGATTAAAAATTCAACCATATTTACTTATTGGGCTAAATTCAATCACTACGATGGATTTAAAGCAGGAGACTATTCATTATCACCTTCAATGACTTTAACCGATATTGTGAATAGTTTACAAAATGGATTGAATAAAGCAACTGAGGGGCAAATTGTTATTAAAGAAGGAGACAATATCGATGATATTGCGACTTCAATCGAAAAAAATGGCAAGTTTAAAAAACAAGACTTTTTAGACCTAGTTAATAATAAAGACTTTGTCAAAAAGTTGGCTGAAAAATATCCAAACTTGCTAAATGGGCTAACTGATAGAACTAATTTACGTTACTTACTAGAAGGTTACCTATACCCAGCAAGTTATGACATTTTTTCATATTCAAAACTTGACGATATTGTTACAACAATGGTTGATAAAACAAACCAAGAACTGACACCATTTTATGATCAAATTAAATCACAAAATAAATCAGTGCACGACGTGTTAACTTTAGCTTCTCTAGTTGAAAAAGAAGGTGTGAGTGACAGCGACCGTGCTAAGATTGCAGGTGTTTTTGATAATCGTATCGATCAAGGTATGACATTGGGTACCGATATTTCAGTTTTATATGCACTTAATCAACATAAGACGATGCTTTCAATTGAAGATACTAAAGTAGATTCACCTTACAACCTTTACCAAAATAAAGGGATTGGACCAGGTCCATTTGCAATGCCAAGCGAATCTTCAATCAAAGCCGTTCTAAATCCTGCTGATCGTGATCAAGGTTATTTATACTTTGTGGCAGATTTGAAGACTGGAACCGTCTACTACAGTAAGACTTATGATGAACATATCGCAACAAATACACGATTAGGTCAACAAAATTAAACAGGTAGTTGACAAATTGGTTCATTCACTCTAATATTTATCAGGAATGAATATAGAAATATGGGGTGTTTATAAGGATGGTCGAAAGAGTATTTCCTATGACAGCTGACGGTAAAGTTAAGCTTGAGGAAGAATTAGAAACTTTAAAATTAGAAAAAAGACCAGAAGTTATCGAAAGAATTAAAATTGCACGTTCTTTTGGTGACTTATCTGAAAACTCAGAATACGAATCAGCAAAAGATGAACAAAGTGTGTTAGAAAGTCGCATTAAGCAAATTCAAGAAATGTTGAAATACGCACAAGTTGTTGATGCAACTCAAGCAGAAGCTGACGAAGTTGCCATCGGTAAAAAAGTGGTCTTCACAGAAGTTGGTGAAGATGATCCTGAAGAATACATTATTGTTGGTTCATCAGAATCAGATCCATTATCTGGTAAGATTTCAAATGATTCACCTATTGCCAAAGCTATTATTGGTAAAAAGACAGGAGATGTTGTTTCAATCTCAACTCCTGGTGGCGAATTTGATGTTGAAATTCTAGAAGTAACCTTAGCTGATTAAAATAAAAAAACGTCGATTAGACAGTTAGTCTAATTGACGTTTTTTTATTTTGCGGTGTGTATATAAACCACCTAACATTAAGATAAGTGTGATACCAGATAATACAAACGGATAAATAACGTAATCAGGTTGATAGTAATATTCAATATGATGAGAACCACTTGAAAGGGGAAGGCTCCAAAATGTATTTGCCCATTTTACCGGTGTTACGATTTTTCCATCTACTTTAAATTTCCAACCACTATCAGCAGGGATTGAAGTCATAAAGCGTTTGCTTTCCGACAACTCAACATCTGATGTGTAGTGTGTATTAGATAATTGTTTGGTATTTGTTGGTGTTGACTTAAGAGATTCAACGTCTGTCTTGAAAGAAGCATTATCAAATCGGTATAAAGATAATAAAGAGAAGGACAAGAAGTCTTTTTGTAATTCCAATTTGAAAGTGATTTTGACACCTTTTTGATTACTTGCAATATTCAAGACGCGATTTTCATTGCCACCAAGTGAACTACCACTAACAATAATATCGTTAATATAAAGTTTAACTTGTTTATTATCGAAGAAGTTTGGAACCAGTAAGTAGTAAGAGTCGTTGGTTTCGGGTGTGAAACTATACTCAACTGAAGCTGGCTTTCCTTGTTCCATGACATGATAAGAAGTTGTATCTAGTGATTTTTCAACACTAACATTTGAGAGTGAAACATCCATCTCAGGTTGCTTTTTGAAATATGAAGCTTGTTTGTTTAACAAGTTTGACATTAGTTCTTCTTGATTTAAGATTGGACGATTAGTTGCCAATGAAACTTCTGAAGGATTCTCAGGAGCAACGAATGAAATCGGCAATGAACTATCATTCTTATAAACATCAATCTGATAGTTTTTCATGATTTTTTGGTAAGTATCTAAGTCAGGTCTTGAAGATAAAGTCGCAAAGCGATTAGGTGTTTTGAACGGAAACGGATCTGAATTATCTGTGTAATTATAATAATATTTCACACCTAATAGTGAGTCAGTTAAAACTGTACCATTGGTATAGCTATAAGAACTACCACTACTTTTAAGACCTAAACGATTCAAGAAACTACTTTGATAGTAAGGCGTTAGCGAATTAAAGTGACTGATACCGTTAAATTGTCCACTGAAGGGATCATCATTTGAACGATAGTAAGTTTTTTCTGTTCGGTAAAAACTATCATCGGAAGCTTTAATTTTTTGACTGGTATCGGCGTTTTGATGTGAATAGTTAACATAAGCACTATTTGATTGATAAGAGATATTGTTCAAACTGGCCGCAAAGTTACTTGAAAGATCCAACGTAACTAGTGCCATTAATAGGATTGGGGCAATAGCACCCCATGCATTAAATCGCTTATATAGATAAATTCCCATGGCAAAAAATACAGCTGTAAAGGCAATATTTAGCCAGTCTAAAAATGTAAATTGTGTGAGGTTAATTGAGACAAAAATGATAGCTGCGGCAATTAACACGAGTTGAACAATCCAAGTTTTCTTACTATCAAACTTGATATTTTTGAGGTAATCACTAGCCAGTATTAAGCATAAGAAGACTAAACAGAAAGTAAATCTTCCTGGGAACCAAACGGGGAATTGTCCCATATGCCACATTAAAACAAGCGGAATAAAAGACAATGAACCAACCATAAAGAAGAAAAGTCCAAAGAAGCTGATTCTGATTCGCTTAGCAATAGCTTTGTTCATAAAGAAACCAATAACAGCTAGTAACAAGATACTACTAAAATAAATATTTGGCATACCATAAGACATTTGATTGAAGTCAAATGAACCAATCATCAATTTTGCTAATGTATTTTGCGGTGGATATTGGAAGGCTAGTTCAAACTGTGATCCTTGTGATTGACCTTTACCAGTTAACAGCTCAAGTACAGTAGGAACTAAAACGAAGGCTGTGAGTAGTGCAGACAACAGATTAACACCAATGTACTTAGCAAATAACTTGCGCCAGTTTTTAGGATGGTGAATAATCCAAAGTGTTATATAGTAGAAAAAGCCAAACAACAGCGCCATATATCCTGAATAAAAGTTTGTGATTAGCAACGCACAAGTTACAAGTAATAATTTTTTGAATTGGGGTTTTGATACGAACCAGTCATCAATCGTTTGAATTAGAATAGGTAGCAAGATAACTGAATCAAGCCACATTAAATTGAAATTATTAGCAACAACGAAACCACACATAGCATAAGCAGTAGATAGGGCTAATGTTGTATAGCCATTAAGATGGTTACGACGGTTGAAATAGTGAAAACTACTTAAGCCAATAAAACCAATTTTAGTTAAAATAACAAAGAAAATTCCGGTTGGGAAAAAGGCAGTTGGCACTAGCAGTAGAATTAAGTTGAACGGACTTAGTAAATAGTAAGCCCAGGTTCCAGCCATTGCGCCACCCAATCCTTTGCTAAATGAATATAAAATATCACCAGGATTTTGAGTAACGGTATGCTTAAAGTAAGCTAAAAAGTCAATATATTGCTGACCTAGGTCAACTGTTAGAATAGAATTGTCACCAAAAGGATAAGCTCCTCGTAGTGCAAAATAAATTAAGAATAAAATAAAAGGTAATAAGAAACTGAGCCACTTAAAAGTCTTGATGTTATCAACTTTTATTAGGCGAGTTAGATATTTGTTTTGCATAATCTCCATCCATTATTTAAAAAATTTTCAATACGTTTGTACTGAATAGTAATTCACTCCGAATTTTGTTAAAATAATTCTATTACATTAAGGAATGAATTGTCGTGAAATATTTAAAGAAATTAAAAAATTCAACAAAAAAAAGCACCTCTTCAATCCCTACAAGAATGAACATTCTTTTGGGCGTTATTTTTATTTTATTTGCGTTACTCATCATCCAATCAGGACACTTACAATTGAACTATGGTAGTCGTTTTCGTGCCGAAGTCGATACGTCAGACCGTAACCTAGTTCAAGCTAATGTTCCTAGAGGAATCATGTATGATTCAAAAGGTCGTGTTTTGGTTGGAAATGAATCAAAAAATGCCATCACTTATACCCGTGGGATGAATTTAACCACGAAGGGGATGAAAGAAATTAGTGACGACCTTAGTCAGTATATCTCTTTAGACGGTGACAGTGCAACTAATCAAGATTTAGCCACTTACTATTTAAGTGATACAAGAAATTATAGTGATTTGCTAGATAAGATGCCAAAAGACCAAACGGACTCGACAAAGTTATCAAGTACACAGATTTACGCTAATGCGGTGAAGTACTATATTAGTCAAAAGCCGCAGGTTTCTGATAAACAAAAGTCAGCAGCTATTATACTACGTAAAATCAGTGCTGCTTCAATGCTTTCAACGGTTTATGTAAAAAATAATAATTTAACTGATAAAGAAGTGGCACTAGTTGCTGAACATTTATCAGAACTGCCAGGAGTTAATATTGGAACGGATTGGACTCGTGTCTATCCAAATGGTGATTCAGTCCAAAGTATTATTGGGCGTGTTTCAAGTGAACAGGCAGGATTGCCTAGTGATCGCTTGCAATATTACTTAACTCAAGGCTATCTAAGAAATGACCGTGTAGGAACAAGTTACTTGGAGCGCCAGTATGAACCTATTCTTAGAGGGTCTAAAGCGCTCAACCAAGTAAATATTTCGTCTTCAGATAACACTATTGAAGAAATTAATACGGTTTATCCAGGTGTTAAAGGAAGTAGTTTGACCTTTACATTAGACTTGCAGTATCAACAAATGATTTCTGATAGTTTGAATAAGTACTACCAAAAAGCACAAGCTGATGGTGTCACAAAATACTCAGCTGGGGCTTATGCTGTGGCAACTAATCCCAAAACAGGTGCTATTTTAGGTATTGCTGGAATAGGGCGCAATCCAAAAACTGGTGAGACTTACAGTGATGCGCTAGGAACCATTAACCATGCCTTTACAATGGGGTCTGTTGTCAAAGGAGCTACAGTTTTAGGCGGGTTGATGAATGGGGCAATTACGCCACAGTCTAATACCTTACCCGAAGAAGCTATCTATCTAAGAGGAACACCAGTGATGAAATCTGTTTATCCACTGGGAACATTCTCTTCATTAAATGCACAGACAGCTTTGGAAGTTTCTTCTAATATTTATATGATGCAATTAACGTTAAGATGGTTAAAAGCAGGATATGTTGCTAATAACTATATTACGATGCCGCAAGACGCCTTTGTTCAAATGAGAAATATTTATTCTCAATTTGGATTGGGTGTTAAAACAGGTATTGATTTACCAAGTGAGGTCGCTGGCTATCCAGGACGTTCTTTTGATAGTAAAGGAAACCTTCTTTCAGGATCAGCATTAGCCTTATCATTTGGTAACTACGATGGTTATACAGTAATGCAACTAGCTCAATACATCTCCACAATTGCAAATGGAGGCTATCGTATGAAGCCTTATCTTGTTAAATCAATTGGCCAGACTACAGATGATAACAAGTCGTTTATTACGCAACATACAACATCACCAGAAGTCTTAAACCAAGTGGACTTTACACAAGATCAGCTTCAAGTTGTTAAAGAGGGGATGTATCAAGTTGTTCACGGACATAATGCCTGGGGAACAGCCCACACATTAGCTGATATTGAACCGGCTGTTGCTGGTAAGACTGGTACCGCACAAACATTTTACTATGATCCAGATAATCCTGGAAATCCAAATGCACCAGAAACAACAACATCTAGTTTTGTAGGTTATGCGCCTGCTGATGATCCGCAAATTGCGATTTCTGTTGTGTTCCCTGACTTAGATGTTAACTCAGAAGGACACTATAACTTAGATGTTGCACACGAAATGTTCACAAATTACTTTAAATTGAATCCACAAAAATAGTAGAAAAATTCAAAAAATAATGTTATTATATATGAGTTAAATGCATCATAGACAATTTAGGGGGTGTCATCAACATGAACGTAAATATTAACTTAGAGTGTACATCTTGTCACGAACGTCTTTACTTAACAAAGAAAAATAAACGTAACCACCCACAACGTTTAGAACTAAAGAAGTACTGCCCTCGTGAGAGACATGTCACACTTCATCGTGAAACAAAATAATGAAAACAGCAGGGCTGACCTGTTGTTTTTTTAATATACAAAGGGATTTTTATTATGGATAAAGCTGAACTCAGAAAGATGCAACTGAATAGATTGCAGGAATTTGCTAAGACCACTCAAAAGCAAAGAGAAGAAATTAATCTCTTTCATCAGTTTGTCTCACATCCTAGGGTTAAGGCTGCACAAAGTATTGGCTTGACTGTCGGGGATGCTTTTGAATTAGATACGCTTCCATTAATTGAAGCACTGCTTGAAATGAAAAAGTCAGTCTATCTTGCTAAAGTTAGACCACATAGACAGATGGATTTTGTTGCGTATAATTCTGGTGATCAGTTGGTTAAATCTAAATTTGGTGTTTTAGAACCAGAATTAGATACACCAGTTAAAAATCAATTGGATTTAGTTGTGACACCTGGCTTAGCAATTAGTAGAGATCATCACTATCGTGTTGGATTTGGTGGTGGTTACTTTGACCGTTTCTTGAATCAATACCAAACCAAAACTTTGACTTTGGCACTCACGCCTATGATTTTTGAGTCTGCAGAGTGGCCAATTTCTATGATGGATGTACCGATTGACGAGCTAATTATTCCTAGTGAATAGTAAAGGAGTCTAATAATTGCAAAAAATTAAACGATTTATCAATTCAAACTTTGTTGTCACTTATACTTTATTAGGTGTGATGGCACTCGTATTTCTATTTGAATGTTTTAGTAGTAAGCAATTGGCCTTGTTCAGTGGCGCAATAGACTCAGGGACATTGCTTAACTTTGGATCACTATTTAATCCGCTAGTTGTTATATTTAATCAGTGGTGGCGATTAATTACAGCGCAATTTATTCATATCAACTTCTTGCACTTTGCTTCTAATGCCGTCATGATTTATTATGTCAGTCAGTTTTTAGAACCGGCTTTAGGTAAAGCCAAGTACCTCAGCATTTTTTTACTGTCAGGGATTGGCGGTAATCTGATGTCTTTAGCATTTGGATCAGATATGATAGTTTCTGCTGGTGCAAGCACTAGTTTATTTGGATTGTTTGGTGTGGTACTCGCCTTAGTATGGAATAATCAAAATCCAGCTATGACCGCTATCAAACAACAATTTTTAGCATTAGCTATTTTGAATTTAGTAATGGATTTATTTATTCCAAGTATTAATATCCAAGGTCATTTTGGAGGCTTATTATTTGGTGTATTATTTGGTATAATATTCGGTGGTCAAAAAAATCAAAAATTATATGCAACAAGATGGCGAATAGTTGCGATTTTTGCTACTATAATCTTGACATTAATTTTAATTGGAATAGGAATGCAGGTTTCGTATTAATGAAACAATTGTATGATGTTCAACAATTATTAAAGCGGTTCAATATTTATGTTTATGTTGGTAAACGTAAGTGGGATATTGAGTTGATGGCATTGGAGCTAGATAATATTTACCATTCTGGCCTCATTACCCAGAAAGAATTTATCTCCGCAAAAGTAGTTCTACAGCATGAATATGAAGTTGAAAAGAGAAAGGAAGAACAACGTGGATAAAAAATTAATTGGTGTTGACTTAGGAGGCACCACAATTAAGTTCGCTATTTTAACTAAAAATGGAGAGATTCAACAACGTTGGGCTGAAGATACAAATATTTTAGATGATGGTTCACACATCATTCCTGATATTATTAAATCTATCAACCATCACTTGAATCTTTACCACATGAAACCAGAACAATTTGCTGGAATTGGAATGGGTTCTCCTGGTAGTGTTAACCAAAAGGACGGTTCAGTTGTTGGCGCTTATAACCTAAACTGGCGCAAACCCGTTTTCCCTAAACGTGATATTGAAGAAGGTACAGGAATCCCAGTTTTCATCGATAACGATGCTAATGTAGCAGCGCTTGGTGAAAAATGGAAAGGTGCTGGTGACAACGCTTCTAACGTTGCATTCACAACTCTTGGAACCGGTGTTGGTGGTGGAATCATTGTTAACGATCAAATCGTTCATGGTGCTGCTGGTGCTGCTGGTGAAATTGGTCATATCATTGTTGAACGCCATGGTTACAAATGTACTTGTGGAAACAATGGTTGTTTAGAAACAGTTGCCAGTGCAACAGGTATTGTACGTGTAGCTAGAGACTTGGCAGAAGAATACGCAGGTAACTCATCATTAAAACGCTTACTTGACGCTGGTGAAGAAATTAGCGCTAAAATCGTATTTGATTTAGCTAAAAAAGATGATCCATTGGCTGTACGTGTGATTAACCGTATCTGTGATTACTTAGGATATGCATTAGCTAATATTTCTAATACATTAAACCCTGACTTTGTTGTTATCGGTGGTGGTGTTTCTGCTGCTGGAGACTTATTGTTGAACAAAACAACTGAAGCATTTGAAGAATCAGCATTTCCAAGTGTTAGAAACTCAACAAAACTACGTCTAGCTTCATTAGGAAATGAAGCAGGTGTTATTGGAGCCGCTTCACTAATCGTTCAATAAAAAGTATAAGGGGATTTCGACATGTTAGTTTTATACGTTGTTTTAGCAATTATTGTATTGGCAATCTTGTTTAATTGGTTGTATATCCGCTTTTATAGCAAAAAATTAGCGGGTGCATTATCTAACGAAGATTTTCAAAACACTATGCGCAAAGCACAAATTATTGACTTACGTGGAACAGATGCGTTCGATCAATCTCATATTTTAGGGGCTCGTAGCATACCATATACACAACTTAAACTATCTTTTGCTGAAATGAGACCTGACTTGCCTGTTTATCTGTATGCAGATGGCCAAAGCATTTGTGTGCGTGCAGCAAGATATCTTGTTAACAAAAAAGGGTTTAAAAATGTTAAATGGTTAAAAAAAGGTTATCGAGACTGGGAAGGTAAAACAAAATCTTCTAAAAAAAGTTACTAATAAAAAAGCTTGGTTAAAATAACCAAGCTTTTTTATTTTATTATTTATTTTGCACGACGATGTGCGGATAAACTTTTACGAATTGCACGACGGCGGTTTTCTTCAATACGTTCTGCTTCTTGTTCTTCTGGTTCTACTACTTTTTTCTTAAATGTAAATGCAGCACCAGCAAGAGATGCAACTGTAAGAGCAGTACCTGTTAAAACGCCACCTAAAAATTTTTTAGCCATCTGACATTCCTCCTTTGAATTGTTAAATTGATTTTATCATAATTTCAGAAATATATTAATAAAGGACGTCTAAATTGAAAAAAATATTAATTGTAGCAGGGCCAACTGCTGTTGGAAAAACAGCATTTGGTATTGAACTGGCACAAAAATTTAATGGAGAGATTATTTCCGGAGACTCGATGCAAGTTTATCGTGAAGTCTCAATAGCAACAGCTAAACCAACAGTATCAGAACAAGCTCAAGCTGTGCATCATTTGATTGATACACAAAGTATTTATGATGAATTTTCTGTGAAAGATTTCGTTGAAGAGGCTGATCAACAAATTTCAGAAATAACATCCCGAGGTAAATTACCAATTATTGTAGGGGGAACAGGTTTTTATCTTAATACGCTAATACATGACTTTAAATTAGGAGCAGAAAAAGACGACAACTATTTAAAAGTTGAAAATGACTATCAAAAGATGCTTAAAGAAAAAGGCGAAGAGAATCTTTGGCAACTTTTATTAGAAAAAGACGCAGTTTCAGCAGAGAAAATTCCTAAAGAAAATCATAGACGAGTTATTAGAGCATTAACTGTGATTAAAGTAACAGGGCGGTTATTTTCAAAACAACAAAAAACGCTGCCGGTTAAGTATGATGCTTTATTGTTAGGACTAAACACTGAAAGGCAAGTCCTATACCAAAGAATTAACCAAAGGGTTGATCTCATGATGTCAGAAGGGTTACTCGATGAAGCAAAATTAGTTTATCAAAATCAAAAGCGAATCTATCAAGCCAAACAGGCGATTGGCTATAAAGAGTTCTTTGATTATTTTGATAATAAAATTACTTATGAGCAAGCAGTTGAACAACTAAAGCAAAGCTCAAGACGTTATGCGAAAAGACAATTAACTTATTTTAGAAATAAATTACCAATAAATTGGATTGACCCAATCGAAAAAGATGCTTGCTATAACAGTATTTTTGATAAAGTTAAAAATTGGTTAGAAAAATGATGTGAGAAAACCTGACATTAGAGGTTGTGTATCTTAAAAAGGGCTGTTATTCTATTGATGTGTTGATGAGGTATTAAAAATGGATGAGATAAAACAAAGAAAAGCGCAGCCATTATTAAAAATTTCGGTTGTGATGGAGTTGACGGGGCTAACAGCTCGTCAAATCCGCTATTATGAAGATCAAAAATTAATTGATGTTTATCGTACAAAAGGTAAACAGCGATTATATTCATTGAATCAAGTTGATATTTTGTTGATCATTAAACAACATTTGAGTGATGGCTTCAACATTGAAGACATTCGAGCATATTTTGATAGTCAAAAACGTCAAAAGAAAGCGGTTAATGATAAACAAGCTCGACGGTTATTATTTGATGAAATGATGAATAATAGTCCTTTTGGTTCATCCACTCAGCACTACTAAATTTTAAAAGTTAAAGGTTAGTTACGACGGAGGAAAAAGAATGTCAAAGGCATACACAAAACAAGAAATTAGAGAAATTGTTGAACAAGAAAATGTTAAATTTTTAAGATTAATGTTTACAGACATTAATGGCGCTATCAAAAATGTTGAAGTGCCAGTTAGTCAACTAGAAAAAGTTTTGAACAACGAAGCTGCTTTTGATGGCTCTTCAATTGATGGATTTGTTAGAATTGAAGAAAGTGACATGTTATTACACCCTGACTTATCAACTTGGTTGATTTTTCCATGGGAAGTAGAACACGGTAAAGTTGCTCGCTTAATCTGTGATGTATACATGCCAGATGGTACACCATTCAAGGGTGACCCTCGTTACAATCTTCGTCGCGTTTTAAAACAAATGCAAGACAAAGGTTACTCAGCATTTAATATTGGACCTGAACCAGAGTTCTTCTTATTTAGATTAAACGAAAACAACAAACCATCTCTTGACTTGAACGACCAAGGTGGCTACTTTGATTTAGCACCTGTTGATTTAGGTGAAAACACACGTCGTGATATTGTTTTAGAACTTGAAAAAATGAATTTTGAAATTGAAGCTAGTCACCATGAAGTTGCACCTGGACAACATGAAATTGACTTCAAATACACTGATGCTCTTGAAGCAGCAGATAAAATTCAAACTTTTAAATTAGTAGTTAAAACTGTTGCAAGAAAACACGGTTTACATGCAACATTTATGCCAAAACCTCTACAAGGAATCAATGGATCAGGAATGCATATTAATATGTCACTATTCAAAGATGGTGATAATGTATTCTTTGACGAAAATACAGATAACCAATTATCTAAAGAAGCAATGTACTTCTTATCAGGTATTTTGAACCATGCAAAAGCATTGACAGCTTTAAACAACCCAACGGTTAACTCATACAAACGTCTAGTACCAGGGTTTGAAGCACCTGTATACATTGCATGGTCAGGTACAAACCGTTCACCTCTTATCCGTGTTCCTCAGTCACGTGGCCTTGGAACTCGTCTTGAATTAAGAAGTGTTGATCCAGCAGCTAACCCATACTTAGCTATTGCAGGAATCTTATCAGCTGGTCTTGAAGGACTTGAAACTAAAGAATTACCAGTAGAATCTGTTGATCGTAACATTTACCACATGACAGATGAAGAACGTCGTGAAAACAATATTACTGATCTTCCAGGAACATTGAATGAAGCGGTTGATGAATTCGCAAAAGATGCTGTCATCAAAGAATCATTAGGCGAACACTTAACACAAAGCTTTATTGATTCTAAGAAACTTGAATGGTCAGCATACCGTCAAACAGTTTCTGAATGGGAAAGAGACCAATACATGGAATTGTACTAAAATTAAAAGCTATCTGAATAATTCAGATAGCTTTTTTTATTTTGTCGATAAAGTTTGTGATTGAAGGATGGGTTTCAAATTTTTGATAAATGAGATAAAAGTGTCTAAAAAATGGAGCCCCTAGTTCTTGAAACATAATGGTGTTATCAATGGCATCTAGACTTACAATGGATTTACCAATCCCTTGTTTCAAAAGATCGACAATTAACTGATTATTTTTAACAATAATACTGTTTTTAGGTACAATATTATGATTGTTCAGATACTTTTTAGTGTAGTGATAAACGCCAGAACCTTCTTCTCTGAGCAACCACGTATCAGATTTAAGATTACCGGCCAATACTAATTGATCTGTTTTTATTTTTTCAGTAACAATCAAATTATGATGAACAGGTTTTTCGACGATACCAAAAGCCAAGCGATGATTTAACACATCATCTAAAATTTCTTTAGAATTATGTACTTCAGTAGCTAGATTATACTCGTTATAAATAGCAGAAGGTAATTGAGATAATAACTGAGGGACGAAGGTATGCGCGCTAGTTTGCGAACACGCGAATAATAAATCATATTTTTTGGGATTATCACTAATATCGGTTTGAATAGTTTGCCATTCTTTCAAAATTTTTGTGGTGCTTTGATATAGTCTGGTGGCATTAGGTGTTGGCTCTAGTTTAGCTTTACCATTTCTAATGAATAATTGTGTGTTTAGTCTTTCTTCTAGTTGTTTAACGTGTAATGAGAGGCTAGGTTGAGAAGAAAAAAGTTGTTCAGCTGCTTTTGAAAATGACAAGGTTTCATATACAGCAACAAAGGTATGCAGTAATTTGAACATAAAGAGTCCTTTCTTTTTGTTATTAAGGTTATTAATAGTATATATAGTTATTATCTATTAAACAAATATTAACATTAATGATGTGATATAGTTATGCCTGTATTGAAGGAGAGGAAAACATGAAAATCAAAAAATCTTTTTTACCAGGTATTGCAGTGACATTACTTGTCTCTGTTGTTGCTAAATATTTAGCAATTTATTTACCTTTTATTGGAGCAGAATCTTTGGCCATGTTGATGGGGATTTTGTTAGGTAATACTGTTTTAACACAGTCTAAGCTAAATTCAGGTGTTAAATGGTCAGAAAAATATCCCATTGAAATTGGAATTGCACTACTAGGGTTAACAGTAACGCTTAAAACTATAGAGTCTTTAGGGATTAATGGTATTTTATTTATTGTGTTGCAGATGTTGTTGACTATCATTGTGGCAATAGTGTTAGGGAAAAGAGTCTTTAAGGTATCAAAAAAATCATCGCTTTTAATGGCGGCAGGTAATGCTGTGTGTGGATCAAGTGCAATTGCGGCTGTATCGCCAGAAATCAAAGCAAATGATGATGAAAGACGAACTGCAGTAGCAACAGTTAGTTTAGTTGGAATTGTCTTATTAATTATTCTGCCAATTGTCGGTCCTGTTGTACTCGGTAAGCAAGACTTACTTTTAGGTGCATTAATAGGTGGGACTCTTCAATCTGTAGGACAAGTTGTGGGGACAGCGTCTTTAATTAATCAAGACGTGACAACATATGCAACACTATTTAAAATGTTGCGAGTGATTTTATTATCGGTAGTGGTTATCAGTTTTGCAAGAATGGCTCAGGGAAAAAGTCAAAAAACTGCCCAACCTAAAAAATCAGTTAGCCAATACATTAAAGTACCTTGGTTTATTTTGGCATTTATTATTTTTATTTTGATTAATAGTTATGTTAGTTTACCAACGCAGCTAACGCATAGTGCAAAAGAATTAACCAGTTTCTCTGGTGTTATTAATCTTGCTGGTATCGGCTTAAACTTAAAATTGAAAACGATTAAAGATTCCGGTAGTCGATTTTTAGGTTATGGATTATTAATTAGTTTGCTGCAAGTTGTAGGAGCAATTATCTTAATTAAGTTACTATTCTAATTACTTATTATTAGTAAAAAATTAAACAAAAATGAAATGCAAGGTTGAATTACACAAAAAAATAACTTATAGTTAATTTAGTAGAAGAGGTCGCAATTGACAATAGCTAGATAACTCGCTATCACAATAGCATTAGTTACTCTAGTGAGGGGATATTGCCGAAACGTCAAAGAGTTGTGACGATTTGATGTTGGGGTATGGTTGAATAAATCATAAACTGTCATAAGCATAAAACTTATGGAGCGCTATCGACAAATTGACATCTAAGCCAGTTTAGATTCTTTTGTCTGCCTAGACAAAGGAATCTTTTTTTGTCTAATATTTTAAATAGCCACTCTTCTGAATAATAATTTACGGAAATAGGAGACTGTCATGCCAGATTTATCATCAAAATTAAGTGCAACGTATAACGAAAAGTTAGACTTAGTTAATCCATCAGGGATTAGAAGCTTTGATCAAAAAATCTCAGCTATCCAAGATATTGTAAAACTAACAATTGGAGAACCTGATTTAGATACACCCGAACATATTAAAAATGCTGCAGTAGAAAGCATTCAAAATAATGATTCTCACTACTCAGCTCAAACAGGTAAATTAGAGCTTAGAAAAGCAGTTTCTGATTATTTAAAGCGTCAACAAGGTTTAAATTATAATCCAGAAGATGAAATAATCGTGACAATTGGTGCAACAGAAGCAATTTATGCCACTTTTGAAACGATGTTAAATCCAGGTGATAAAGTGATTGTGCCAACACCGACATTTGCACTTTATTTTCCTATTATCGAGTTGCTAGGTGCACATCCAATTATGGTTGACACCTCACAAACAGGCTTTCAATTAACACCTGAAAAATTGGCAGAAGTGATTGAAGAAGAAGGGCCTTCAGTTAAAGCAGTTTTACTTAATTATCCAAGTAATCCAACAGGGGTTGAATACGATAAAGAAACCGTTGAGGCTCTAGCGCAAGTTATTGAACAGCATGATATTTTTGTTGTTACAGATGAAATTTACTGTGAATTAACTTATGATGTTGATCATTTTTCAATTGCTAAGCTATTGCCTCAACAATCCATTTATATTAACGGATTATCTAAATCTCACGCTATGACAGGATATCGAATTGGTTACGTTTGTGGACCGAGAGAATTCATGTCAAAAGTTGCTAAAGTGCATGCTTTCATGGTGACTTCACCATCTAATCCTGCCCAAGTTGCAGCAACAGAAGCGCTTAATAACGGTGATAATGATGCGATTGAAATGCGTAAAATCTATCAAAAGCGTCGTGACTTAATTGTTGATGAATTAACAAGTATGAACTTTGAGATGGCTAAGCCTCATGGTGCGTTTTATCTATTTGCTAAAATTCCAGCATCATGTACACAAGATTCTTACCAGTTCGCACTAGAATTAGCTGAACAAGCAAAAGTTGGTGTCATACCTGGAAGTGCATTTGGTAAAGGTGGACAAGGTTACATTCGTTTTTCATATGCAGCTTCTGAAGCTGATATTCAACTAGCGATGGATCGTATTCGTGATTACCTTAAAACAGTCAGATAATTAGTAATTAAAATCAGGAGGACAATCAATTGACAGACAGAATGATACCAAACGTAATGGGAACTCAACATCCAGATAACGCTAACATTCCGTTCTTTAAAAAGCATCATAATCCATTTGTTTCAGCTTTTGAAGAAATCGATGAAGCTTATGCTAACTTTTCAACTTTAGATGCCGATGAATACATGTGGGACTGGGAAGGAAAGCATGCTGATTCTTCTGTTATTAGCCGTTTGTATACCAAACAATACGACTATTTCAAAAACCATGAACTTGGTGACGATAAATTTTTAACGTTTAGATTACCTAACATTTGGGAAGAAAAAGGTTATAGTTTAATGCAAGCTATGACAACTATGATGCTGGCAGAAGATTTTGCAGACGATTTAAAATTTAAAAAACGTCCGCTATTTGAAGCGGTTCTGCCAATGACGAAAAGTGCAGATCAACTGATTGCTATGGAAGATAAGTTTGCATCACTTGCACAATTCAAGAATAAAGAATTTGAAAATACACATCCTAATAGCGACCAACTCCAAATGATTCCACTATTTGAAAGTTTTGAAGCGCAGCTAGATGCTCCTGAAATTTTAAAAGAATATATGGCGATGTACAAAAAACACTTTAACCGCCCAATTGAGTATTTACGTGTTTTCTTAGCAGGTTCTGATTCTGCGCTTTCAAATGGATTTTTAAACAGTATTATTGGAAACAAGCTAGCATTATCTAGATTAGGTGCATTTTCAAAAGAAAGTGGCGTACCGGTTTATCCAATTGCTGGGGTAGGAAGTACAATCTTTAGAGGGGGACTTTCTCCTCAATCTGTTGATCGTTACCTTGAGGAATTCCCAGGACTTAAAACAGCAACTGTTCAATCGGCCTTTCGTTATGATTATCCAATTGATGAAGTCAAGTCAGCAATCGATAAATTACGTAATGGGTTACGTCAAAGTGAATTTAATATTGTAAATTCAGCTGACGAAGCAATCTTACTTGAAATTGCAGCAAAAACAGCCAAAGAGTACCACCATACACTAGATCCATTGATTAATGACTTGCAATCTGTTTTTGATGCCTTTCCAAAACGTCGTGACCGTCATCAACACGTGGGGATGATTGGTTATTCTCGAGATGTTGATGGTTACAAAATGCCTCGTGCGATTACCTTTACTGGTTCTTTATACTCGGTAGGAATTCCACCAGAAATTATCGGTTCAGGACAAGCATTGAGTAAATTATCAGAAGATGAATGGGCAACTTTACAAAGCTACTATCCAAATATGAAACGTGACTTTGAACATATATTAGGATTTTATAGTCCAGAAGCAATGGCAGTCTTAAAACAAATCAATCCAGAATTTGGTAAGATTGAAGCCGACGTCGCAGATTTAACGAAACGTTTTGACATTGAAGCTGGTCCAAAAACAAAAGAACAAGCTCAACATTCTCAACTAGCAACAGACTTAGTCAGCATTTCAGATAAAGAAGTTCAGACTTTATTGATTGAAAAAATGAGTAAACTAAGAAGATTCTTAGGCTAATAAAAAAGACATTTGCAAAAGCAAATGTCTTTTTTGTTGCGTTATTAAATTAAATAAATTGAATAATTGACATTAAAATTGGAACAACGATGATAAATAAAACGGTACTTGTTGTCACAATATTAGTTGCATATTTAACATCCCCATGAGCTTCATTAGCCAAGATAGGAAGAACAGCAAGCATAGGTGTTGCTGATTGGACAATTAATGTTTGGGAAGCAAGTGTTGGTAAATCAGCCCCCATACCTTTAACAGCTGTTAATACTAAAATCATAACGATAGGCGAGACAATGAATCTACCGACTAAAGCTGCAGTGGTATCACGGTCAAAACTAATACTTTTTAATCCGGCATCAGCTAAAACAATCCCGATGTAAATTAAGGATAAAGGCGTTACTAAGTTACCAACATAAGTTAATGCGGAACTAACAAATGAAACTTTCATAATTGGAATGTTTAATAGTAAAAAGACAAGAGCCACTAAGAAACCGATTAGAGGCATTGGTAGAACTTTCTTCCAATCAATTTGGCGTTTGGCTTTTTCTTGAAGTTTAGTTGGGTCATCATTTGAAATCAAGAAGACACCAAATGCCCAAGTTGAAACGGTATTGACAATATAGTAGACCAAGAAGAAGGTCATACTTTTATCGCCAAATAGAGCAATGTTCAAAGGTAAACCAATAAATATTGTATTAGCATTAACGATTGCATTGACGAAAACGCCTCGACGTCCGGGACGAACTTTCATGATTTTAGCTAGTGCAAAAGCAATGATATAGCCAATGATTACACTAATAAAAGCATAGACCAGATATAAAGAAAAACTTGATAATTGATCGCGTGATAAGCGACTTAAGACGGAGACAAAGATTGAAGCGGGCAATGCAATATTTTTGATGAATTTTGAAATGGTTCCAGCAAAATTATTGTCGAACCATCCTGAACGTCTAAGAATGTAACCGAGTACCATAATCAAAACGACGACGAGAACGCTTTGAATTGAATTCCATAAAACTGCCATTTTAAAACTACCCCTTAATGTTGAATTTAGTCATTGTTAATATCTTGATATTCAGGTGTCCATTTCATATCAGCTACAGCTTTTTTGACATCTTGAATTGGCTCTTTATTTAGACCTTGGTCAACAATGCTTTGAGCAACAACTTCTGCCAATTTTTGTGAAAATTCTGTAATTTTTGAAACAGGAGGTAAGACAGCTGCACCAGGTTTTGAAGTATCAACAATCCCACCCAAAGCATGACAAGCAGCAGATAATGTTTCTTTGTTAAGTAATTTAGCTGTTGAAGCAATTAATCCAAATCCTAAACCAGGGTACATTAAAGCGTTATTTCCTTGACCTATTTGATAAGAAACGCCGTTATAGTCCACATCTTCTGCAGGAATGCCTGTTGCGACTAATGCACGACCATCTGTCCATTTAATTAGATTTTCGGCAGTTGCTTCAGCTAATTTGGTTGGGTTTGATAATGGGAAAATGATAGGACGTTCAGTGTGATCAGCCATCTCTTTGACGATAGTTTCGGTGAAAGCACCAGGTTGAGTAGAAGTTCCAATCATAATCGTAGGATGTACAGCTTTAACGATAGCTTCCAAGTTAGTTAATTCATCAGCATTAGTGAATTCGCTACGTTTTCTGGTGAATGGTTTTTGAGCTGGCGTTAAATCAGCTGTATCTTCAAATAATAGGCCTTGTTTGTCAACGGCATAGAAGTGTTGTTTAGCTTCTTCTTCAGTTAAACCTTCTTGCATTAATTCGTCCATAATTTGGTTAGCAATTCCCATACCAGCAGTTCCAGCGCCGAATGTTAAGATTTTTTGGTCTTTAATGCTTTCTTTTGAAATATTTAATGCACCTAAAATACCAGCAAGCACAACCATACCAGTTCCTTGAATATCATCATTGAAGGTTGCAATCTTATCTTTGTATTTATCTAAAATAACTTGGGCATTTGAACGACCAAAGTCTTCCCAGTGTAATAGTGATTCGGGAAATAGTTTTTGCTCGGCTTGAACAAATTTGTCAATCGCTTCATAGTAACGGTCGCCTGTGATTCTTTCGTGGCGGTTACCCAAGTATAAGGGGTCGTCTAATAGTTTTTGATTGTTAGTTCCCGCATCAATGCTGACAGGAAGGACTTGTGAAGGGTCGATACCTGCGGCGGCAGTATAAACCATCAATTTACCGATTGCGATGTCAACACCATTAACACCCCAATCACCCATACCAAGAATTCCTTCACTATCTGTTACAACAACTAAGCGAATATCACGGCCACCAGCTGCGTTTCTTAGCGTGTCTTCGATATCGTCAGGTGCATCAACAGAAACAAATGCAGCATTTTGAGGATTTAGGAATAGTTCATTGTATTGTTCAATAGAATCTGCAACTACAGGATCATACACAATAGGCATAAACTCAACAAGATGGTCATCCATTAAACGATAGAATAACGTTCTGTTTTCGTTGAATAGTGTCATCAAGAAAATGCGCTTTTCAAGTGGTGTTGTTTTGCTTTGAAATTGAGCGTAGGCTTGTGTTGTTTGTTGTTCAAGCGTTTGAATTTGGCTAGGAAGTGTACCAGTTAAGCCTAATTTTTGGCGTTCTTCTTTTGTGAAAGCTGTTCCTTTATTTAAAAAAGGATTATTTAAAATAGATTGATTATGTAACATTTTGATGTTCCTTTCGACTATAAGTATTAAATTAAGTACGAGTCTTATCCTAGAACTATCAAAATATTATAGTCAAACTTGTGATATACTATAAATTAATTTTATAGTATCTGTAAAAACACTGTCACAATGGGAGTTAATGATGAACCTTAAACACCTCGCTTATTTTCAAGAAATTATTAATCAAAAAAATTTTTCAAAAGTAGCTGAGAAATTCGAAGTAAGTCAGCCAACAGTAACAACAGCAATCAAAAATCTCGAAAAAGAATTTGGTACAGCTTTGTTGGTACGTGACCGTATTCATAATACGGTTAATCCCACACCAAGTGGGTTACAATTGGCTGAGCATGCAAAAGTGGTCTTACATGAAATCGAAGTAGCTCATCAAGAAATTAATAATCTGACACAAAATAAGATTGTACTAGGATTGCCACCAATCATCGAAAATCACTATTTTCCTAAGATAGGAGCAAGGCTAGCTAAAGAAGGTCTACTTTCAAATGTTCATACGGTTGAAGGTGGATCAATAGCCTTGCGTAATGCAGTAAGAGATGGCAATGTTGATTTGACTTTACTAGGTTCAATTGAGCCTTTGGCTTATCAAAATTTGATAGCTGAAGAGTTTGATCGACAGCCTTTTTGTATTTATGTCTCGAAGTCCCATCCCTTGGCCAATCGAAAAAGAATTTATTTCAACGAGCTACGGCATGATGATTTTGTGTTTTTTGATAGTAATTTTGTTCATAATACAGCTTTCAATAAGTTAAGTCGCCGTAATCATTTTAGGCCTAATATCGTATTTAAATCTAATGACACACATATCTTGATGAAGTTAATTAGTGAGGATGTAGGTGTGGGCTTTTTCACCAAGATAGTTGATTATAATGAGGATGAAGTGACCTGTTTAGAATTGTTAGATCATGAACAGCCTGAATTTATCACGAGTATTGTTTACCGAACAAACTATGTTTTGACACCCAGTCAGCAGCAACTATTGACTATTTTGCATAGTATTTTATAGAAAAAAGCCAGCATAGATGTGCTGGCTTTTTATGATTTATTTAATTGAATAGTCAAACGAGGATTGTGTTAAGTCAACAGTGTAAGTCGTTTTTTCTAAAGGTCGTTTAGTCATGCCGACATCAGTACTATAAATAATCAATCCTAGTTGACTATCTTTTGGTAAATGATAGTAAGTTGGTTGTAATTCAAAGCTTAAGTCATAAAATTCATCAGGGTTAATATCGACTGCTTGTTTACCTTGGTAATTTTGTAAATTAGCATGTCCTTTAGCAATAAGTTTAAAGTCAGTTTCTTGAGGTTGAAGTTTGAATTCTCTCAAAGTTTCATAAGCAAATTGATAACCTAAAGGTTGTGCATTTACTTCAATGATTTGAGGAACAACAGTTAAGCGACGGCGTTTATGGTACTCGACTAGCATTACAGAAATTTGACCCTTATCCATTGAAGAAGAAACGGATAAGTTTATTTTTGGTCGTCCTACCAAGATGCTGTCAGTTTTATTTTGGGGAAGTCTGATTTTAAGTTGTTCAGCCGCTAACTCAGATAATTCACCTTTAATAAATTCAAGTTCCCATTGTTTATCAGTGAGGTTAAGTTGTTTGAAAGTTTGACCGTTGTCGGTGAAATCCTTAATTTTTTCAGAAGCTAACTCAGACAATACTTGAGACTGAGAAGTACCAATTGAGTTATTCCATGTTGTTTCGGCATGCCATACATCTGCTTCAACATTGTCTTGTATTAACACATTAGGCCATTGCTCATCAGCGTTATTTGGAACATTTAGCAGTTCTTCGGATAACCATAAGTTCATCATATTAGTGAAGTCGATAGAGGCAAGGTTATTCATATAAACATGTTCTCCTTGATGAAGGAATAGTTTATGTTTAATAGGAAGTTTTTCTAATTCTTGCCAAAGCTTGTAAACATTTTTAGGTTTAACATTCCAGTCATTAAGGCCATGAACGCCGATGTAAGAACAATTTAGATTTTCAAGTTGATGACGGTAGTTTCTGATTTCCCAGAATTCACTATATTGTCCAGTTGCGCGATCTTGTTGTTCTTGTAAGTAGGCCATTTGTTTATCAAATTTCTCTTGTAATTTGATGGCATGTCCGCTGTCTTTTAAATTACTTTGACAAACAACAGCCAGTGCATCGCAATCTTCACCCTGACAAGCATCAGGGGCAATGACTAATCCGTTTTCGCGGTAATAGTCATACCAACTTGAAATAGCTGCTTCAGAAATAATTGTCTTAAGCCCTTTAACTCCGGTACTAGCAACAGCCGTTGCTAGTGTTCCCAAATAAGATTTACCGGTCATGGCAATATTGTCGTTTGACCAAAATGCAGTCGTTGTTTTGGTTCTTGAAGGGGAAGTATAGGCGATTCTATCTCCTGTAAGCCATTCAATGATTTCTTTAGCACAAGTTGTTTCGCTAGGATCACCAGTGTTTCGTAAGCCATCAGAGCCTCTTGTTCCAAAACCACCGGCATATATATTAGCAAACCCGCGAGCAAAGAAATAATCATTTAGCCGATAGATACGCTGTCTGGTTGCTGTCTCTTCAGCGCGTTGAGCAGGGGATGCATCAGGAGTGATTTTTTCAAATGTATTAATAGAAGCTTCTTTAAAATGAGGTTGATTATCAGCTGTCACTTTAGTTAGGTTTTCATCAACATTATGTAAATCATTCTTGTCATCATTTGTACCACCAAAATAGGGGTTAGCTGTATATAATGAAGGGACTTTTAGTCCAAAGTCAGTTTCTCTAGGTCTAAAAATCGTAACTTGAAGTAAATCTCTTTGATCATCTAAGTCAGTATCAAGGTCACTTTCAACATAAACGACTTCTCTAATCATGTTTTGGGCGTCAAAAACAGGTAATGATTTACCATTAAAGAATAAATGCTGATTAAAGTGAGGGTCTTCAATATATTTCAAGAAGAATCCTTTATCTGCAAGATTATCAATTAATTCATATCCATTTTTAGCACGCGTATTCAATAGTAGATAAAGTGCTTCAATGAAATTAGTTTCATCTATTATATCTGCTTCAATAAACGGTAAGTGATTGTCCGTTAGTAACTTAAAAGGATTTGATAAATCAAAATCTTGCTTGGATTCATAATTAAGTAACTGAAGAGCTAAGACATAAAATTCTGAACTAGTTAAAGTTGTTTGATCTTCGTCTAACCACTGCTTAAGTGTTTTGTGGTTATTGATTGCGAGTAGATTAAATTTGTAGTCAAGTGATTCACTTGAGTTAACTTCAGGGAAGAAGTTGCTAAAAGCAGTGTAGACGTTATTTGAAAACGAGAGCTTATCATAGTTTTTAGATATAAAATCAAGTTGTTCAAGTTCTTCTTGTTGCTGGTTAAGTGGCAGATGTAATCTGGCATATTGGTTATAGTTCATCTAAATCCTCCGTATTATTAAAAAATTAATGATTAACTAATAATAATTTTATCTTTTTTGGTGTTAGATTAAAAGGTTAAAGAATAAGATAAACAAAAAAGACCAACTCATATTGAGTTGGTCTTTTATATGTAGATAATTGATGACACAGGTGAGATTCGAACTCACGACCTACGGTTTAGAAGACCGTTGCTCTATCCAGCTGAGCTACTGTGTCAAAACATTACTTAAACAGTATATCTAGAATCGGCGTATGTGTCAACAAAAAATACAAACTTTTTTCAAATAAATATTTTTGGAATATTTAACCGAATAAATTGACGTTTTATAACTTATTTGATATTATTAGGTAGTTGTATTTGTGTACCTCACATCTGCAACCGCACGCTCAAGGTTTTAAGCCGTTAGGCACCTTGTTTAGTGGCGAGTCTAAGAATATATTTTCAGGAGGTGTACAATATGTACGCAATTATTAATACAGGTGGTAAACAGTACAAAGTCGAAAAAGGCGAAGCTGTTTACGTAGAAAAATTAAACATTGAAGAAGGCCAAAACGTAACATTTGACCAAGTTGTTCTTGTAAACGACGGCAAATCTACAAAAGTTGGTACTCCTTTTGTTGAAGGTGCTAGTGTTGTGGCTAAAGTTGAAAAACAAGGTAAAGAAAAGAAAGTTGTTACTTTCAAATACAAACCTAAAAAACATAGCCATACTAAAAAAGGTCACCGTCAACCTTATACAAAAGTGGTTATCGAAGATATTAAAGCTTAATTTAATTTAATGACTTTGCGAGGTGAAAAAAATGCTAGATCTTAACAATATTAAACTATTTTCTAAACATAAAGGTGGAGGTTCAACTGCTAACGGTCGTGACTCTGCTGGTCGTCGTTTAGGTGCTAAACGTGCTGATGGTCAAACTGTAACAGCTGGCTCAATCTTATTCAGACAACGTGGAACAAAAATCCACCCAGGTCAAAACGTTGGACGTGGTAGTGACGATACTTTATTTGCAAAAATCGAAGGTGTTGCTAAATTCGAACGTCTAGGTAGAGATCGTAAACAAGTTTCAGTTTACCCATTAGAACAAGCTAAATAATAACTTTTAAAAGGCTGAAATTATTCAGCCTTTTTTTATTGGAGGAAATATGAATCTTTATCAAAAAAGAAGAGAACAAATTTACCAAAAACTAAATAAAGAACAAAAACAGGCAGTGCTGTTATTCAATGAAAAAAATATTCGTTATTTAACTGGTTTTACAGGCGACGAAGCCCAACTATTGCTCACTTTACAAGGAGAAGCAGTGTTAATGTCAGATTCAAGATTCATGGGTCAAATTGAAGCTGAAGTTGACAAAGGGGTTAAAGTTTATAATAAAACAAAATCGTTGCTTCAAGAACTAGATACTGTTATAACTAATCAGCATATTAAGCAGTTAGTTATCGAAGGTGATGATATCAGTGCCTCTTTATTTATGGACTTAACCGATGCATTACAGTCTGTCGATGTAAAGTTATGTTATCAATGGGTAGAAAAACTTCAAATGATAAAAGATGAAAAAGAAATTTCTTTAATAAAAAAAGCAATTGAAATTTCAGAAAAAAGTTTAAAAAAAGTAATACCTGAAATCAAACCGGGAATTTCAGAAAAAGAAATTGCTAATTTGTTAGATTTTCAATTAAAACAAGATGGACTATCTGATGTTAGTTTTGAAACAATTGTTGCTTCAGGTTATCGTAGTGCTTGGCCACATGGTGCTGCTAGTGATAAAGTGATTGAAAATAATGAATTAGTAACGATTGACTTTGGGGGTTACTATCAAGGATATACATCAGATATCACAAGAACTTTTGCGGTTGGTGAAGTACCTGATGAGCTTGAAAAGATTTACCACATTGTTTTAGAAGCTAATAGACGTGCTACAGATAAGGCGAGAGTTGGCTGTACAGGACTCGAAGTTGATCGTGCAGCACGTGAGTATATTAAGGAATGTGGCTATGGTGATTATTTTGGACATGGTATTGGACACGGTATTGGATTAAATGTTCATGAATTAACTGATCCAAGACTATCGTTCAAAGATATCACATTACAAAAAGATATGATTATCACAATCGAACCTGGTATTTATGTACCAGGACTAGGCGGCGTTAGGATTGAAGATGATGTGTTGATAACAGATGGTGAACCAGAAGTTCTAACAACATTACCTAAAGCCGAATTAATCAAATTATAATCTTGCACTATACATATTAAAATTGATATTATAAAGTACAAGTAAAAGCGGAGGAAAAATACATGATTTCAGTAAATGATTTAAAAAATGGTTTAACAATTCAATTTGATGGACAATTATGGAAAGTAAACGAGTTCCAACACGTAAAACCTGGTAAAGGTGGCGCATTCGTGCGTACAAAATTACGTAACTTAAGAACAGGTGCTGTTCAAGAAAAAACTTTCCGTTCAAGTGAAAAGGTTGAACGTGCAACAATTGATAACAACGAAATGCAATATTTATACGCTGATGGTGACAAACACGTATTCATGGATACAAAAACATACGAACAAGTTGAATTACCAAACGATGAAATTGTAGAAGAATTAAAATTCATGAAAGAAAACATGGTTGTGAACGTGACAATGTTTGAAAATGAATTATTGGGTGTTGAACTACCTAAAGTAGTCGAATTAACTGTTGCTGAAACAGAACCTGGAATCCGTGGAGATACTTCTTCTGGTGGTTCAAAACCTGCTACAATGGAATCAGGAGCTGTTGTGCAAGTGCCATTCTTCGTTAACGAAGGTGATGTATTGAGTATTAACACAACAGATGGAACATATATTTCTCGCGCAAACTAGTAGATTAGTAAAGTAGAGGTGTCGATATGGCAGAAGATACAGCAATTTTGTTAGCAAAAGATGGATCAGATGATCAGATTAAAGTTAACCTTCACGTACTTGAAATTATTTTGGGAATTGCCGCAACAAAAATAGAAGGCGTTTACCAAATGCGTGGCACTTTTGGCAACAACCTTAATGAGTTATTTGGTCGTATTAATCGTGGTAAAGGTGTTACGATTGAAGTTAACGAACACAATCAGTTAAAAACAGATGTTTACGTTTATTTAAAATATGGTGTTAGCGTCCCACAAGTTGCTTTAACACTTCAAAAAGAGTTAACAGAGCAACTTAAACAAATGACTGATTTGAAACTAGATGAAATTAATATTCATGTTGTTGGTCTTGTTTCTCAAAAACCTGAAAAAATCGACCCCGATGCTTTATTTGACGAGGAAATGACTGATTAAGGGAGAGCCAAATATGAACCAACATGATATCCGTCGAGCAGCACTTCAAGCAAACTTCATTCAATTAAGTAGTGAATTAACAGACGACCAAGCACTTGAAACGGTTAAAGACCATTATTTAAGTGAAGAAGAAACTTTACCTCAATTCTTAGAGTTGTTGGTTAAAGGTGTTGCTTCAAAGAAAGATGAACTAAATCAAGTCATTGATGATCGTTTGAGTGACAAATGGCAATTTAACCGAATTGCTAAAATTAATATTGCAATCTTACAATTAGCATTGTACGAATTACAATACACTGAAACCCCAACGGCTGTTGCTATTAATGAAGCTTTGAATTTAGCTGATGAATTTAGTGACGAAAAATCCAAGAAGTTTATTAATGGATTATTATCAAATTTTAGTAAGCAATAATGAAGAAGCTGGTATATTTTTTGTATACCAGCTTTAAATATAATGGAGGAGAACTATGTTTAAACTGATAAGCGGAAAAGCAATTGCCCAAAAAAGACAAGAAGATTTACGTCTAGAAGTTGAAAGCCTTAAGCAAAAAGGTGTGACCCCCAGTCTACGAGTGATCTTGGTGGGGCATAGTGGTCCTAGTGAAATTTATGTGCGTAACAAAAAACGTCGAGCAGAGGAATTAGGTTTAGATTTCGAGTTAATCAGATTTGATGAAACAGTTACCGAAAAAGAATTAATTGCGTTTATTCAATCATTAAATGAAGACAAAGCAGTTGATGCGATGTTAGTTCAATTACCGCTTCCAAAACATATCGATGAAGACAAAGTTGTCCAAACGGTTTCTCCTTATAAAGACGTAGATGGGTTTAGTCCAATTAATTTCGGTTATTTGTGGCAAAACAACCCCAATGTAATTCCATCAACAGCTGGTGGTATTATGACATTGCTTGAAGAAAGCAATATTTCAACTGCTTCTAAGCATGTTGTTATCGTTGGTCGCAGTAACATCGTTGGTCGTCCATTAGGGGCCTTAATGTTAAACGCTGATGCAACAGTTACCATGGCTCACTCCAAAACAAAAGATTTGAAATCAATTACTAAACAAGCCGATATTCTAATTAGTGCCGTTGGAAAAGCTCACTTTATTACTGCTGATATGGTTAAAAAAGGAGCAACAGTTATAGACGTCGGAATGAACCGTGATGAAAACGATAAGTTGGTAGGGGACGTTGAGTTTGATGAAGTTGCCGAGGTTGCAAGTGCAATGACGCCTGTTCCTGGTGGTGTTGGTCCAATGACAATTTTGACATTAATGGAACAAACTATTGAGATAGCTAAAAAGCGTGTTTAATCATGACAGAACAAAATTATTTAAGCGTTTCACTTTTAACAACCTACCTTAAACGAAAATTCGACTTAGACCCTTACCTAAAAAAAGTTTACCTAACAGGTGAGATTTCAAACTTTCGAATGCGTCCAAATACCCATCAATATTTTTCAATTAAAGACGACCAGTCTAAAATTAATGTGGTTATGTTTAAGTCGGCATTTCAAAAGGTAAAATTCACACCTGAAGAAGGAATGAAAGTTCTCATAGAAGGGCATGTCAGTATTTATCCACCAACAGGTAGTTATCAATTTTATATTGATAAAATGCAACCTGATGGTATTGGCGCACTTTATGCAGCTTATGAACAATTAAAGAAAAAACTTTATAGCGAAGGATTATTCTCAGTTGATAAAAAAGCTATTCCTAAATTTCCTGACAAAATCGCGGTCATCACTAGTCCATCGGGGTCAGTTATTCAAGATATTATAACAACAGTAAAACGTCGTTATCCCAAATGCCAAATTGTCTTATTTCCGGCAATTGTACAAGGTGACAAAGCAAAAGATAGTTTGATTCACGCGATTGAGCAGGTAAAACACAGTCAGCTGAATTTTGATACGATGATAATTGGTCGCGGTGGCGGATCAATTGAAGATTTGTGGCCATTTAATGAGGAGCAAGTTATTCGTCAATTATTTGATTTGGATTTGCCTATCATTAGCTCAGTTGGTCACGAGACGGATACAACATTAAGTGATTTAGTTGCTGATGTACGTGCTGCTACGCCAACCGCTGCAGCTGAAATTGCAACACCTAATCTACCTGATGTTTTAGACTATTTAGCACAAGCTAGAAGCCGTCTTTATCAAACCGTATCTAAAGAGATTATGTATCGTAAACAAGCTCTAGCTAATTTGACAGATAATCCATTCTTAAAAAATCCAAGTCGAATTTATGAGCAACAATTACAATTGGTTGATCAATTATCAAATCGATTAAAGCAAACAACCAACCAAATTTTAAAAACTAAAAACTACCAATTAGAAATTATGAGTCATCAAATTGATGGGCGATTATTGAGTCAACGAATTGAACACTATCAGGCATTAGTCAATAATCAAACCCGACAACTAACTTATAATTTTAAACAGTTACTAAGTCATCAAACAGCACGTGTTCAATATACAATGAATCAATTAGATGCTTTGAGCCCACTAAATACGATGAAACGTGGGTATACTTATACTGCAGATGACCAAGGACAAGTTATAAAATCTGTTGCACAACTTGCTGTAAATCAAACAGTGACTATTCATTATTATGATGGTAGTGCGACAGTGAATGTACGTGATATAAAAAAGGAGAATAAAGATGGCTGAATCGACTAATTTTGAATCCCAGTTACAAGAGTTAGAAACAATTGTCAAAAACTTAGAAAATGCGCAAGTACCTTTAGAAGAAGCGCTTGATCAATTCAAAAAAGGTGTTGAATTAAGCCAATCTCTTCAAAAACAATTAGTCAATGCAGAAGATACTGTTAATAAGCTAATGAATGAAGATGGTCGATTACAAGATTTCAATACAGAAAAGGATTAGAGATACCGTGGAAAAAGTAAGAGAGCTGCAATCAGAGTATTTGTCAGATTTTAATCAGTTTTTGACATCTGAAATTGAGTCTCAAATAGTGGATTCTGATTTTGCAGAAATACTTAATTATTCAATTCAAGCAGGAGGTAAACGAATACGTCCATTGTTTGTTTTTGCAGTATGTCGAATGTTGAATCGTAAAATCGATGAAACGGTCTTCAAAGCTGCGGCAGCAATTGAATGTTTGCATACTTATTCGCTTATTCATGATGATTTACCTGCCATGGATAATGATGATTATCGTCGAGGTCAATTGACTAGCCACAAGAAATTTGGTGAAGCTAATGCTATTTTAGCAGGGGATGCACTATTGACTTTAGGATTACAGTGGTTAGCAGAACTGCCTAATTATGCTGGCGATATTGTCGCTTATGTTAGTCGAGCAATTGGCCCTAACGGAATGGTTTATGGACAGTATTTGGATGTTCTTTCTGAAACAGATCAGTCAATTCAAGATGTTGCTAAAATTCATCATTTAAAGACGAGTCGCTTATTTCAAGCAAGTTTATATACAGGACTTAAGTTGTCTGATGCAACAGCAGAGGAAATTTCAAGTACGTTAGACTTTGGGGATGCTTTTGGATTAGCCTTTCAAATTTTCGATGATTTAGATGATGCGAACCAAGCTGCTTTAGAGGGTCATGATGACGAAGATAAAACAACTTATGTTAGCATTTACGGCATCGATGGTGCACAATCACACTTGGCAGAAGAAATTAGCAAAGCAAAATCAGCTCTTGTTGCTATTCCTGGGCGTGATTACTTATTAGATTTTTTAGATTACTTTGACAGTGGGGAATAATAGTTGAAAAAAAGAGTAGATGTAATTTTAGCAGAACAAGGGTACTTTCCATCTAGACAGCGTGCCCAAAGTGCAATCATGGCGGGAAATGTTTTAGATCACAATCATCAGCGAATTGACAAAGCCGGCGATAAATTTGATGAATCTGAAACTTTTATTTTGAAAAATCACGAAGCTAAGTATGTATCACGAGGTGGCTTTAAGCTCGAAAAAGCACTAAAAGTTTTTAATATCTCATTACAAGATAAAATTTGTTTAGATATTGGTGCTTCAACAGGTGGTTTTACTGATGTGGCATTACAAAATGGTGCACAAAAAGTATACGCTTTAGATGTTGGGTATAATCAACTGGCTTGGTCTTTAAGAGAAGATCCTAGAGTAGTTGTTATGGAAAGACAAAACTTTCGTTATAGTACGCTAGCAGACTTTAATGAAGGACGTCCAACTTTTGCAATGACAGATGTGTCGTTTATTTCATTGAAACTAATCTTGCCACCAATGTATGAGATTTTAGAAGCTAACCATGATGCTGTCTGCTTAATTAAGCCACAGTTTGAAGCTGGTCGCGAAAAAGTTGGTAAAAAAGGAATTATCAAAGATCATAAAGTCCATGCCGAAGTGTTAGACACTATTATTGATTTTTCATTAAAAACTGGTTTTGATGTACTAGATTTAGACTTTTCACCGATTAAAGGTGGCCATGGAAATATTGAATTTTTGATTCATTTACGCAAAAATGAATCAGGATCTGGTCAAAACAAGTGGAATAAGTCTGTACCAGAATTAATGGCATTAGTTGATGAAGGAATTTAAAATAAGACAATGAAAAAAGTACTTAGACAAAACGCGATTTTAGATATTATTAAAAATAATACTGTGCAAAGTCAGCAGGAACTATTGGAGTATTTAAATGAGCGTGGTATTAAGACGACACAAGCCACAATCTCAAGAGATTTTGATGATTTATATATCGACAAAAACCGCCTAACAACCGAAGGCTTTGCCTATAGTCAAAATAAGAAAATGACGCAACTTAAAAAAGATAGACAGTTTTTATCCTTTCCAATAACGGATATTAAGCAAAAACGGGATATGGTTCAATTGCAGACTCATCCCGGGATGGCTGAAGCTTTGGGTGAAGAAATTAAGGCTAAAAATCTTGAAGGGTTATTTTCTGTTATCGAAAATGATGCGTTAGTTTTAATTATTTTTTATTCAGTTAAAGATGCATCAGCCTTTATCAAATATTTGCATCAATTGTAAGAAATGAGGATGCTATGTTAAGTCAATTAGATATTAAAAATTTTGCGATTATTGAAGAAGTTCAAATGACCTTCAATGCGAACATGTCAACCTTAATTGGTGAAACAGGTGCGGGTAAATCTATCATTATTGATGCGCTATCACTATTAATGGGACAACGCGCCTCTTCTGAGATGGTCCGTAGCCAAGCTAGTGAAGCTGTCATTACAGGATTATTTGAGGTTACGCATAATCGAGATAAAATTCAACAATTACTAGATGGTTATAATATCGAATTAGATGATAATCAATTGGTTATTCAAAGACGCATTTCTCAAAAAGGTCGCAATATCATTCGTGTTAATGGCGAGCTCACAACGGTTAGTTTACTGAAAGAGTTGAGCCCATTCTTAGTTAATATTCATGGGCAACATGACCAACAAATTTTGATGAATCAAATGTCACATTTATCATTATTAGATAGCTATGCAAAAGATAAGTTAGCGCAAGTTAAAGAGGCTTATGATACGGCCTTTACAACTTACCAAAAATTATCACGTCAATTAGATAAAATCACAGATAATGCTCAGCAAATGGCTCAGCAAGTTGACATTTTAAACTTTCAAATTAATGAAATTGATGAGCTTGAAATTGATTTGGAAAGTGATCAGAATTTAGAAGAAGAACTTGAAAAGTTATCAAACTTTCAAACAATCAGCGACAAAATTTATCAATTGTTAGCCTACCTTGAATCAGATGATCAAGGACTAATGACCATTATGAACGCTGTTAAATCTGAATCTGATAATTTAACGATTTATGGTACTGAGTTTAAAAATTTAGCACAAACGATTAATGATGCCTATTACTCAATAGATGATGCTAATCATCAGTTGCATACTATTTCAGATAATTTCGACTTTGATGAAGCACATTTTCAATATGTGTCTGAACGTGTCACACAATTATTAAATCTCCAAAAGAAATATGGTCCGACTTTAAATGATGTTTTAGTATTCCATGAAAATGCACAGCAACAACTAGACGAGTTATTTTTCAGTCAAGATGATATTGAAGCTATTAAGCAACAAAAAGAGGCTGTTTTACAAGATGTTAAAAAATATGCCGCACAATTAACCGATATCAGAAGTAAACAAGCCAAGTTGTTAGAACAAGAAGTTAAGCAACAACTCAACGATTTATATATGGATAAAGCCCAGTTTGAGATTCGATTTAGTTTGAATGCTGAATTCGATAAAAACGGACAAGACAGTGCCATTTTTTATATTTCGTCAAATACTGGCGAAAGTTTACAACCGCTACATAAGGTTGCTTCTGGTGGGGAACAATCACGTGTGATTTTAGCGTTGAAAACAATATTTTCACGAGCTGATCAAGTTTCAACTGTTATTTTTGATGAAATTGATACAGGTGTTTCTGGTAGAGTGGCGACTGCTATTGGACATAAGATGAAACAAATCGCTCAAAATCAACAAGTTTTAGTTATCACACACTCACCACAAATTGCAGCATTGTCGGATTATCGCTACTTAATTGAAAAACATGTCGTGAATGAGAGAACGAAGACAATGATTAGCAACTTGAATTTGGATGAGTCTATCACAGCTATTGCAAAAATGATAGCCGGTGATTCCGTGACGAATGCGGCCTTAGAAAATGCCAAAGCCTTATTAGGACTTGCTGAATAGTGGCAATTTCTGTCTTAAGGCTTGAAAAATGTTTGAAACTATTGCATTATTATAGTAATACTTTAAAAATGTTGGGAAGATAAAACGATGTCAAGTAAAGGTTTATTAATTGTCCTATCAGGCCCCTCTGGTGTGGGTAAAGGGACAGTCAGACAAGCGCTTGTTGAAAGCCATGCTTTTGACTTTAAATATTCAGTTTCAATGACCACCAGACAACCTCGTGAAGGTGAAGTTGACGGTGTAGATTACTACTTTAGTGATAAAGCATCTTTTGAAGAAGCAATCGAAAAAGGTGAAATGCTAGAGTACGCACAATACGTTGATAACTATTACGGTACACCACTAAAACCGGTTAATGATATGTTAGAACAAGGGCATGATGTTTTACTTGAAATCGAAGTAAAAGGTGCAATGCAAGTAAGAGACAAGATTCCTGAAGGAGCTTTCATCTTCTTGACACCACCTGATTTGTCTGAATTAAAAAACCGTATCGTCAAACGTGGAACTGACGATTTAGATGTTATTCAAAAGAGAATGACTAAGGCCAAAGAAGAAATTTTGATGATGGAAAGCTATGATTATGCGGTAGTTAATGATGAAGTTGACTTAGCCGTTCAAAAAATCAAATCCATTATTGATGCTGAACATGTTCGAGTTGATCGCGTAATCGATGATTACCGTCAAATGTTAGATAAATAAAAGGAGTAACAATCTATGATTTCATATCCATCAATTGACAAACTATTAACAAAAGTTGATTCACGTTATTCATTAGCAGTTTTAGCTGCAAAACGTGCACATGAACTAGAAGATGGCGCACCTCAAGCTATCGAAAGTTACAAATCAAGAAAAGTTGTCGGTCATGCACTTGAAGAAATCGCTGAAGGTGCCGTTGAAATTGACCCTAACCATAAAGCTAATGTATAATTAATCGGCTTGTATTTTGATGAACCTTCATCAACATCTTTGTATGTGGATGAAGGTTTTTTAATCGTAAAGAGAGGTTTTTGAATGTCTAAGTTTGCTGACGTAATTGTTGACGTGGCTACACAAGATACAAATAAAACATTTCAATATCAAATACCCAATCAATTGGTTGATCTTGTAGAAGAAGGTTCACGAGTAGAAGTACCTTTTGGTCGTCGAAAAATCCAAGGATTTGTAGTCAATATAAAGTCTCAAAGTAGTTTTTCGGGCAAGATGAAGAATTTATTGTCTGTCATTGATGAGTTCCCGCCTTTGAATCAAGAGCTGTTAACGTTATCTGATCAATTAGCTAAGCATTTATTTACTTATCGTATTTCAGTTATTCAAACGATGCTACCTAATGTCTTAAAGGCTAATTATCAGCGCTTTCTAAAACCAACCAAAACTATTTCAGAATCAAACTACCAGCAATTATTTGAAAACCAAACAAATGATCAGCTTTCTCTTAATCAAATCAAGGACTATGAGTTGATCAAATTGATTCAAAAAACATTAAAAAATAAAGAAACAAAAATTGTTTATCAAGTCAAAAACAAAGCTAAAGACAAGATGACAACTCAAATTGATTTAGGGCTGGGCATGCCAGTTTATCAAAAACTATTGGACTCAACAAAAGCTAATGCAACAAATCAACAAAAGCTTTTAAAATTCATCATAGAAAATCCACAAAATTTTCCTATTATACAGACACAGTTGGTTAAAGAAGCAGCATTATCAACTAGTTTTCTGGTAGAAGCAGAAAAAAAAGGTTGGATTAAACGATCAAAAGTTCAAATTAATCGTAATCCACTTGCTGATTTAACGATACAAAATGAGGCTTCTGCTAAAGTGTTAACACAGGAGCAAGAAACAGCCGTTCAATCAATTAATCAGGCATTAACCGAAAGACAAAAGCAAGTATTTTTACTAGAAGGAATTACAGGAAGTGGCAAAACAGAGGTTTATTTACAAACAATTGCCAAAGCATTAGCAAACAAAAAGCAAGCTTTGATGCTAGTTCCTGAAATTGCTTTGACACCGCAGATGGTCCGACAAGTCTTTGCACGATTTGGTTCGAAAGTAGCCGTTTTGCACAGTGGTCTTTCTGACGGTGAACGTTATGATGAATGGCGTCGAATCAACGGGCAAGAAGTCGATGTTGTTGTAGGTGCCAGGAGTGCTATTTTTGCACCCTTGAAAAATTTGGGACTTATCATTATTGACGAAGAGCATGAAAGTACCTATAAGCAAGAAGAAAATCCGAAATACCATGCTCGTGAAGTAGCTAAATGGCGGGCGGATTATCATCAGGCTGTCGTGATTTTGGGAAGTGCAACGCCATCACTAGAATCAAGAGCTCGAGCACAAAAAAACCGATATCAATTATTGCTAATGACAAAGCGTCCAGAACAAATCGCATTACCCAAAGTAGACTTAATTGATATGACAAAAGCGCATTTTTCTAGTCAATTAGATTTATCTGATGAGTTAATTTCTGGTATAAAGCAAACAATCGCCAAAAAACAACAGGTTATTTTATTGCTGAATAGGCGTGGATATGCTAACTTCATGCTATGCCGTGATTGTGGCTATGTCTTAAAATGCCCGCATTGTGATATTTCACTGACCTTGCATAAAGATACGCAACAAATGAAATGTCATTATTGCGGCTATGAAACGGGAATACCTAAGCAGTGCCCAGAATGTCAGTCTACTCGTATTAAATTCTTCGGTAGTGGTACGCAGAAGATAGAAGAGTTGCTCCAACAATTGATACCGGAATCGACCATTTTAAGAATGGATGTCGATACTACTAGAAAAAAAGGCGGACATCAAAAAATTCTTGATGCTTTTGGAAATCATGAAGCGGATATTTTGCTAGGAACACAGATGATAGCCAAGGGACTTGATTTTGAAAATGTTACGCTAGTCGGTGTTATTAACGCAGATAGTGGGTTGTCTTTTCCAGATTTTCGTTCATCTGAAAAAACATTTGATTTATTGACTCAAGTTAGTGGTCGTGCAGGCCGTGCAAGTTTACCTGGTAAGGTCTTGATTCAAACTTATAATCCAGATCATTATGCTATTCAGCTAGCTAAGCATCATAACTATGAGGGATTTTATCAAAAAGAGATGGCCATTAGACGTCAGGGACAATACCCACCTTATTTTTATTTGAATTTGATTACTGTAACGAGTAAATTAGAACAAAAGGCAGCAATGGCGGCTTTTAAAATCAAGAGTTTACTGAAAAAAGAATTGAGTCAACAAGCTTTAATATTGGGGCCGACACCTCAAGCGGTAACCAGGTTAAAAGACCATTACTACTACCAAATTTTAATCAAATATAAAGTTGAGCCCAAGTTGTATTCGGTTTTGAATACAATTAGGATGCAAGGCTTTGATTCAAAAAAAGACCAGGTCAATATCTATTTAGATGTTGATCCTTATCAATTTAATTAGAAGGTGACAATAATGAAAACAATTATTTTTATGGGAACACCTCAATTTAGTGTTCCAATTTTAAAAGGACTTAATGAAGCTGATGAGTACGAAGTAAAAGCGGTTGTCACTCAACCAGATAAAAAGTTAGGCCGTAAAAGACAACTAACACCAACACCTGTAAAAGCTTATGCAACTGAAGCTGGGTTACCTGTTTTTCAACCAGAAAAACTAAGTCAAAGCGACGAGCTCGCTGAACTTATTCAATTACAAGCAGATTTCATTGTGACAGCGGCTTATGGTCAGTTTTTGCCAACTAGTTTCTTGAACTCTGTCAATATTGCAGCAGTTAATGTGCACGGCTCATTATTGCCTAAATATCGTGGTGGCGCACCTATTCAATATGCCTTGAAAAATGGGGATAAAAAAACAGGTGTCACAATTATGGAAATGGTAAAAGAAATGGATGCCGGTGATATGTATAGCCAAGAAGCCATTACAATTGAAGACACGGACAACTCCGCTACAATTTTTGACAAGTTAAGTTATTTGGGTCGTGATTTGCTCCTTAAAACATTGCCTGAAATTGTTAAAAATCCAACTAATAAAACACCTCAAAAAACCGAAGAAGTTACTTTTTCACCAACAATTAGTAAAGAAGAAGCCCAAATTTCTCAATCATTGACAGCTACAGAAGCTCATAATTTGATTCGAGCATTGAATCCTAATCCAGGTGCTTTTCTTTACATTAATGGTGTGCGTACAAAGATTTGGCAATCACACGTACTAGATGAGAAAACTGATTATCAATCAGGCGTACTAGTTGATAATAATAAGCGTTTTTGCTTAAGTTTTTCTGATAATAGTGTTTTAGAAATTGATGAAATTCAACCAATGGGCAAACCGCGTATGAAAATCAGCGACTACCTGAATGGACATGGTCGAAACTTAAAAATTGGAGAAAAAGTAGTTAGTGATGAAGAATAAATCTGCTAGAAGAATAGCTTTAGAAACTCTCATTTCTGTTTTCAAAAATAAGAGTTATTCTAACATAGCTTTAAACCATGCTTTGAAGAAATCAGATCTTTCAAGCAATGATAAAAACTTAGTAACACAATTAGTCTATGGAACAATCCAACACCAAATTTATTTGGACTATCAAATTCGTGATATTTTCAAGGAAAATAAAAAGGCCCCTTGGATGAGACCGTTATTATTGATGTCAATTTATCAATTATTCTTTTTGGATCGCGTTCCTAATCATGCCGTATTAGACGAAGCCAATTTATTAGCTAAACAATACGCTAAGAACAATCTTTATAAAGTAGTTAATGGTGTTTTACGAAATGTCCTCCGTCAGGGACAACAAACGCCAGACGAAGCAAACCTTGTGACATATCTTGCTACGGTTTACAGTATTCCAGAATGGCTAGTTGATTACTTAATTGCTGATTTTGGTCAAAGTAAGACTAAAAGTATTTTACAGTCAATTAATCAACCACCTCAAAATACAATTCGTATCAACCATAAAGTTACAACTAAAAACAAAGTTTGCCAATGGTTAGATAATCATGAAATTAGTTATACTGATTCAGAAATTTCACCAGATTCACTTCACTTATCCTATGGTCCAATTAATCAATTAGGACTTTTTGAACAAGGTGCCATTACAATTCAAGATGATTCAGCAACATTAGCAGCCCAAAGTTTGCAAGTAGAAGCAGGTGATACTGTTTTGGATGCTTGTGCAGCTCCAGGTGGCAAAACTATTCAAATCGCTGAAGAATTGGTAACAGGTAAAGTGACAGCCTTGGATATCCACAAAAACAAATTGAATTTGATTAAGGAAAATGCGACTCGAATGCAAGTTGCTGATTTAATTGAAACTAAGCAACTAGATGCTAGATTAGTGAGTCAAGAACTCGGAACAGCAATTTATGATAAAATCCTAGTAGATGCACCTTGTTCAGGATTGGGTTTGTTGAGAAGAAAACCGGAAGTTAAATATACAAAAGAGCTTTCTGATGTTAAAAAGCTCAGCCAAATCCAACTTGAAATTTTAAATGGTGTTTGTGATAGTTTGAAACCAAACGGTCGTTTGGTTTATAGCACATGTACCATTACTAATGAAGAAAACGAACAGGTTGTTAACTCTTTTTTGAAGCAGCATCCTGATTTTTCATTAGAAAAGGTTTATCTAAAAGCTGATAACGAAGCAATCAGATCTGATGACTTTGTCCGTATTTTTCCAGACACCTATCAGACTGATGGGTTCTTTATCGCTTTTTTAGTCAAAAGTGAAGGAGATAAATAAGTGATACAGACTGCATGGCAAACAGATGTTGGGTTAGTTCGGAAAACCAATCAAGATTATGTCAAAGTGTTTAATAACCCAGAGAACTTAGTTCTCGCTATTGTAGCTGATGGTATGGGAGGGCATCGTGGAGGCGATGTCGCATCATCTATGGCCGTGAACCATATTGGTCATAGTTTTGAGCAGACTTCTATTCATAGCTATAACGAGGCAAAATCTTGGTTGGAAGCTGTTCTAGTTAAAGAAAATAAAGCAATATTAGAAGCAAGTAACCAATTTAAAGACTTACGCGGTATGGGGACAACTATCGTTTTAGTGATTGCTTTTAAAGATGCTTACTTATTCGCTCATTTAGGAGATTCTAGAGCTTACTTGTTAAAACAAGAAATTTTATATCAAGTAACTGAAGATCATTCCTTGGTGAATGAATTATTAAAGCAGGGTGAAATCACACCTTCACAAGCTAAAAATCATCCGCAAAAAAATATCATTACAGAGTCATTAGGCGTTTCTCAATCAATCAACCCAGAGTATGTCAAAATGATTCCTAATAAATTTGATATTGTTTTATTATGCAGCGATGGTTTAACAAATACGTTAACTCGTTCACAAATTCAAAAAGTCTTAAATCAAGACATGACTTTGCAAGAAAAATGTGATGTTTTAATCGCACTAGCTAATGAAGCCGGTGGCGAAGATAATATTACGGTGTGCTTGTTAACAAAGAATGAAGAGGTGTAATTGTATGTTAGAAAAAGGTTATTTGTTAGCCAAAAGATACAAAATTATTAAACTCATTGGTCGTGGTGGCATGGCGGATGTTTATCTAGCACAAGACATTATTTTGGAAAGACACGTTGCAATTAAAGTGATGCGTGGGGAATTTCAAAATAATTCACCATTAGTTAGACGCTTTCAAAGAGAAGCACTAGCTACTAGTGAGTTAAGTCATCCTAATATTGTCAGCATCTTAGATATTAGCGAGTCGCAAGGGATGCAGTATCTGGTGATGGAATACATAGACGGTTCTAACCTGAAAGACTACATCAGAGAAAATTATCCGATTTCAATGAACAAAGTAATCAATATTATGGATCAAATTTTGTCAGCGATTAAACTGGCACATCAGCATGAAGTGATTCACCGAGATTTGAAGTCACAAAATATTTTGATTAGTAAAACAGGTGTTGTTAAAGTTGCAGATTTTGGAATTGCGATTTCACTAGGTAAGAATGCAGTAACACAAACCAACAGTTTACTGGGATCAGTTCATTATATTTCGCCAGAACAAGCCAAAGGGTCAATGGCTACCAAGCAATCTGATATTTACTCATTGGGGATTATCTTGTATGAATTGATAACAGGAAATGTGCCTTTTGGTGGGGAAACTGCGGTTTCAATTGCCTTAAAACACTTCCAAGAAAACATTCCCTCAATCAGAAAAATGCATCCAGAAATCCCACAAGCACTTGAAAATGTGGTATTAAAAGCAACATCCAAAAATCCAGAAGATCGCTATGAAAGTGTTTCAGAAATGAAAGCCGATTTAGATTCATCGTTATCGGCTAATCGAGTTGATGAGCCTAAGTATGAACCAGCACATGCTTTGAAAGCTGACGATACAAAAGTTATTCCAGACTTATCAGGTCACGTTGCTAATTTAACAGAAGAAGAGCGTGAAGAAACGGATCATGGTGTTGAATCTGAATCAACTAAAGAAGAATCGGCGCCTAAAAAACGTCATTTAATTTGGTTTATCGGAGCAGGTATTACGGTCTTCTTATTAATCATCTTCTTAGTCTTTAAGATATTTGCTTCTAACGGCACTATGATTACAGTACCTAATTTAGAAAATCTGACACAATCAGAAGCGCAAAGTCAATTGACTGCACAAGGATTATCAGTGGGTGCGGTTGATGAACAGAACAATTCAACAGTTGAAAAAGATAAAGTAATTAGAAGTATGCCAAGTGCGAATACACAAGTGCGTTCTGGGACAAAGATTGGTCTGATTATTTCTTCAGGTCCAGGACTAACATCTGTTCCAAATGTTGCTAACCAGAACTATGATCAGGCTAAAGAAGTTCTCGAAAAAGCAGGGTTTACAGTTCAAAGAAAAGATCAAGCTTCTGATTCAGTAGATAAAGACTTAATTATTTCTCAAAGTGAAACCGCTGGTAAGCAAGTAGACGCTTCTAAGACTACGATTACTTTGACTGTTAGTACAGGTGTCCAAAAAATCAAATTACGTGATTTGAGTGGTTATTCTGAAAAGAGTGCTCGTGACTATGCTAATGAAGTAGGTATTAATTTAACCATTAAACAAGATTACTCTAATAATACGCCAGAAGGCCAAATTATTAGTCAAAATCCAAACCCGCAAGTTGAAGTTAAAAAAGGTGACAACGTAACAGTTACCGTTTCAAAAGGAAAAGAACCGACCTATGATTCTAGTTCTAACTCAAGTTCCCAATCAAGTAGTAATAACAAATTAATTACACAATCCTTTGAAATTGAGTATGATAAAGACACAGCAGTCAATGGACAAAATCATATTCAAATTTATGTCGGCGATTCTTTGAATAATAGTCGTAATATTTATCGCGATGAACAAATTACGCAAGATAGAAATTATGCAATTACATTCAACTTAGCACCAAACACTAACGGATCAATTAGAATTGTCCGTGATGGCACAACCATTATTAATCAAACAGTAAAAAATTAGTGAGGTTTTATGATAAAAGGACAAATTATTAATTCAATTTCAGGCTTTTACGATGTTGTAACCGAAAATGGCAAATATCGAACAAGGGCTAGAGGTAATTTAAGAAATAAAGGACAAAAGCCGATTGTTGGTGATTACGTCGAAATTCAACCAGAAGAAGCAACTAAGACAGGTTACTTAATGTCTATTGATGAACGAAAGAATGCCTTGAAGCGTCCGTTACTAGCAAATATCTCTGATGTTTTATTACTAATTTCGGCCAGAGAACCAGAATTTTCTCCTAAGCTGTTAGATCGATTTTTGACATTTATTGAAGAGCATCATGTAGATATTGCTATCTATATCTCGAAGATGGACTTGCTTTCTGGTGATGAAGTGACGCATTTAAAAAATCAGTTAGCCTATTATGAAAGTATAGGCTATCCTATTTTCTACTCAGATCAACCTTTATCCGTATTAGAAGACTATTTTAAAACTAAGCAATTAAGTGTTCTAGCAGGTCAGTCAGGTGTTGGTAAATCGACGCTGCTGAACCAATTAAACCCAAATGCACAACAAGAAACAGCGGCAATTTCTCAAACGCTAAATAGAGGGAAACATACAACTCGACAAGTTCAATTATTTGAATTGGAATCAGGTTATCTAGCAGACACGCCTGGATTTTCATCTATTGATATTCAAATGATTCAAATTGATGAATTACGAGATTGTTTTGTTGAATTTAGAAGTCATGCGCATCTTTGCCAATTTAGATCATGCCAGCACTTAAACGAACCTAATTGTGAAATTAAAAGATTGGTGGAAACAGGTGAAATCTTACAGTCTCGATATGATATGTATTTAGAATTACGTGAAGAGATTGAAAGAAGTCGCACACCAGAGTATGTTAAGAAACAAAGAAAAAGGAGAAAATAAAATGAAAATCATGCCTTCTATTTTAGGCGCCAACAGCCTTGAATTGTATCAGGAAGTTGTCAGAGCAAAAGAAGCCGGAATTAGTGGGCTTCACATTGATGTGATGGATGGCCATTTTGTTCCTAATCTAGGTTTCACAGCTCAAAATGTTAAAGATATTAAGCAAAATTTTCCTGAAATGGAAGCAGAAGTTCATTTAATGGTGAGTCATCCAGAGCAGATGATTAATGATTTTATTGATGCGGGTGCGGATATGATTGAGTTTCATATTGAAAGTACCACAAATGCTTATTATTTAGTGTGGCAGATAAAAAAAGCTGGTGTGAAGGCAGGTATCGTACTGAGTCCCTCTACACCAGTATCGGTAATTATGCCTTTACTTGATATTGTTGATCAAGTTCTAGTAATGACAGTCAACCCAGGCTTTGGTGGTCAAACTTTTATCAAAGAAATGATGTCAAAAGTGGCTGAGTTGGCGAAACTTAAAACTACTTACGAGTCTAACTTCGAAATCGAAGTTGATGGTGGCGTGAACGACCAGACTTTTCCAGATGTAAAAGAAGCTGGCGCTACTGTAGCAGTATCAGGTTCTTACCTATTTAAAGGTGATAATTTCCATGAAAAACTAAGCAGGCTGGTATAATGTCAGGAACGATTAACGTTGTATTGGGCGGACCTTCAAATTATTACCCTATTGATTTAAAGAAACGTCTGCAAGCGGGAGGAGCAATTATTGGTGTCGATTATGGTGCACAATGGTTGTTAGATAATGAAATTATTCCTGATATTGCAATTGGTGATTTTGATTCAATCAGTGAAAGTCAAAAACAGCAATTAAAGAATAAGGTTAATGACTGTTTGATTTATCCCACGCATAAAGATTATACAGATGGTCAACTTGGACTGATGAAAGCAGTTGAACTGTTAAAACAGCAAAAAACTGATGATTTGATTATAATTTATGGAGCAACGGGCGGACGTCTGGATCATTTGCTTTCAAATTTGTTTATGGTATTAGCACCAGATGTTTTACCTTATGTTGAAAAAATCAGATTGATAGATGATTACAACGAAGTTGTTTATATTAGCGAAGGTAAACATCAGTTTTGCGCCCAAAAGGGGCAAAATTATTTTTCTGTTGTTCCATTAACTGGTGTTTCTCATTTAACAATTACAGGAGCAAAGTATCCCTTAACCGATTTTTCTTCTAAACAAATTCAGCCGTTTATTAGTAATGAATTTGAAGAAGGTCAACCTATACAAGTTCAACTAGATGAGGGCATTATAGCTATTATTTATAGCAAAGATTAATATATAGACAAAATAAAAAAGCCATGTTCATTAAGAACATGGCTTTTAATTGTTGTTTGTATTAATTAAAAATTAAACACGGGTAACTTTACCGGATTTTAGAGCTCTTGCTGAAACCCAAACACGTTGTGGCTTTCCATCAACAAGGATGCGAGCTTTTTGAAGGTTTGGCTTCCACTTGCGACGTGAAGAGTTCAAAGCGTGTGAACGCGCGTTACCGAATGTTGTCTTACGACCTGTAATTACATCTTTTGCCATTTGCTAAACCTCCTTTTCCAGTAAAATAATTCAATTACTAATATAAGATATCATAACCGATAGAATAATTCAATTACTATATGAATTTTATCAAAAATAATTTAATAATTGTATGCGCTGTGATAAAATAGGAAAAGTAAATGATTTGGCTTCATTATCGGTAATGGAGGGAAGATATGACTGTAAAAATAAACACAAAATATGGACAAATCGACATTTCTAACAATGTCATCGCAACGGTTGTTGGTGGTGCCGCTACTGATATCTATGGTATCGTTGGAATGGCAAGCAAAAACCAACTTAAAGATGGTATGAACGAAATCTTAAACCGTGAGAACTACACAAAAGGTGTGGTAATCAAACAAAATAACGGTGAAATAGTAGTAGACGTTTATATCATTGTTGGTTACGGCGTTAAAATGTCAGAAGTTAGTCGCAATGTGCAAAACAGCGTAAAGTATCACTTGAAACAATATTTAGGAACACAAGCAAAATCTGTCAATGTTATTGTACAGGGTGTCAAAATTCTTGAAGACTAGCTAAAAGCAAAGCTTTGCTAGTTTTATTTATTTTCAAATATCTGGAGGTTATATTATTGGTTGTCACTGAGATTAATTCAGCCAAGTTTCGCGATATGGTGCGTATTGCGACTTATCGCTTAAATAAAAATGCAGAATTTGTTGATTCATTGAACGTTTTTCCTGTACCTGATGGTGATACAGGAACAAATATGAATCTAACGGTTCAAAGCGGAGAAAAAGCTGTTAACGAAAGTAACGGTTCACAAGTGGGTGAATTAACTGCAGCTTTAGCTAAAGGAATGCTGATGGGAGCACGCGGAAACTCGGGTGTTATTTTGTCACAATTGTTTAGAGGATTCTCCAAAAAGACTGAAGACAAAGAAGTTCTGGACTCACAAGCACTAGCTGACGCTTTTGTTGGTGGTGTTGAAACCGCTTATAAAGCAGTTATGAAACCTGTTGAGGGAACAATTTTAACTGTTGCTCGTCAAGCAGCTCGTGCCGGTCAAAAGAAAGCAACTGAAACAACTGATGTTAACGAAGTTATGCAAGCAGTTGTTGAAGGTGCACATAAATCACTTCAACAAACACCAGAATTATTACCTGTCTTAAAAGAAGTTGGCGTTGTGGACTCTGGTGGACAAGGGCTTTTATTTGTTTATCAAGGATTCTTAGAAGCATTAACAGGTGAAAATGTTTCAGACTTGTATCAACCTGATAAATCTGAAATGGATGAAATGGTTAATGTTGCGCATCATCAAGGTGTTCAACCACAAATTTCAACACAAGATATCCACTTCGGATACTGTACAGAAATGATGATTGATTTAACTGCCGATTTTGAAGGTAAAAAAGAATTCGAATATGATGAATTTAGAGAATATCTAAATGAATTGGGCGATTCTTTACTAGTTGTTTCTGACGATGAAGTAGTTAAAGTCCACGTGCATACAGAAGTACCAGGACACATTTTCTCTCATGGTAAGAAATTTGGTAAATTAGATAAAATCAAAGTAGATAATATGCGTATTCAACATGAAAATGTTGTAGATGAATCTCATAAATCAGAGGTAGAACCTGTTGATTTTGCGGTTGTTGCTATCGCAGTTGGTGAAGGTTTACGTCAATTGTTTGAAAGTTTAGGTGTCAGCTATGTCTTGAGTGGTGGTCAAACAATGAACCCAAGTACACAAGATATCGTTGATGCTGTTGAAAAACTAAAAGCGAAAAAAGCAATTATTTTACCAAACAACGGTAATATTATGATGGCTGCTAAACAAGCTAAAGAAGTATTATCTATTCCTGTTGAAGTAGTCCCAGCAAAAACCGTTTCTCAAGGAATGTCAGCAATGCTTGGATTTGATCCAGAAGCATCACTTGAAGACAATGCTGAAAGTATGACTGAATTAATTGAAGGTGTCACAAGTATTCAAGTTACTCGTGCAATTCGTGATACAGAAATTGACGGTGTTGAAATTCACAACAACGACTATATGGGACTTTTAGACGGTAAAATTGTTCACTCAACTTCTGATAAATTTGAAACAATTCTTGAAACTGTTAAAGATGGTTTAGATGAAGATAGTGAAATTGTAACCATTATTATTGGTGAAGATGGTTCAGAAGAAGAAGCACAACAACTAGAAGACCGTATTTTAGAAATTGATGAAGACTTAGAAGTTGAAATCCACCAAGGTGATCAACCCGTATACGATTACTTAATCTCAATAGAATAATAATGATGAAGAAAAAGCTTTTAACTCCCTTAAAAGAGATAAAAAATGTTGGACCTAAAACACTTGATAAATTTAAACAATTAAACTTATCGACAGTTTATGATGTCCTTTATAGTTATCCAAGAAAATATGACGATTACAATACGTATGAATTATCTGCGATTGAAAATGGTCAAAAATCAACATTTATAGGTCGTGTTATCACACAACCTATTGTGCGTAAGGCAGGTTTTAAAAGAACAATTCTTTCTTTCAAACTAAAAATTGACCATGAAATCATCATGGTCAGTTTTTTTAATCAACCTTGGATGAAATCAAAAATTGAACAGGGTGAAGTCATTGCCGTTTACGGAACTTATCAAAAACCGGCTCAAAGGCTCAATGCTATACAACTAGTCCCTCAAAATTATTTAAATCGTTTGATGCCAAGCTACTCGTTGAGAAAAGTTTTCTCACTTGAAAGCTATCAAAAGTTTATTGTGAATTTATTGAAAGACCGTGAATTGATTATTGATGATGCAATACCACTTTATTTAAGACAGCGGTATCAATTGTTGAACGATAATCAATTAATTAGATTAATGCATTTTCCAAAAACAAAACAACAACAGCAACTAGCTAGACGAAGTGCTGCTTTTCGGGAATTCTTTTTGTTTCAGATGCAATTACAAGAGATTATCTATCAAGAGTCTTACCAAGAAATTGGTATCATCAGGCAGTATCATCGCATACCTGTAGATAGTTTTATAGAAGCACTTCCTTTTGAATTATCAAACGCGCAAAATCGAGTTGTTAATGAGATACTGGCTGATATGGCACAACCTAAAGTTATGCATCGCCTGCTTCAAGGAGATGTTGGTTCTGGAAAGACGATTGTAGCCGCAATTAGTGCGTTTGGTGCGATAACAGCAGGGTATCAAGTTGCCTTGATGGCACCAACAGAAATATTAGCACAGCAGCATTTTGCTAAATTAAAACAGTTGTTAAACCCATTTGGTGTTAGTGTCTCTTTGTTAACAGGGTCATTGACTACCAAACAAAAACAAGATATTTATCATGATCTAGCAACGGGAAAAACTAACTTTGTTGTTGGAACACATGCGTTGATTCAAAAAGCAGTCGCATTTAAAAAGCTAGGGTTAGTTATTGTCGATGAGCAGCATCGTTTTGGTGTTAATCAAAGGCAAAAGTTAATCGATAAAGGTGATGCAGTTGATTTATTATCAATGACAGCAACACCTATTCCAAGAACACTGGCGATGACGGCTTATGGTAATCTTGATATTTCAACTATTGATGAATTGCCTCAAGGACGACAAACAATTGTCAGTCAGTGGGTTAGCCCTAAGCAAGCTACGATAATCTATCAAAGAATGTTACAACAATTAAAAGAGAAGTTTCAAATTTATGTTGTTTCACCTTTAATAGAAGATTCTGAACAGCTTAATTTAGAGAATGTTGAAGCATTATATGACAAGATGTCACAGCAATTTCCTGATTATTCCGTTGGTCTTTTACATGGTAAAATGAGTGCGGATCAAAAACAGCAGGTGATGACGGCATTTGAACAACACAAAATAGATATTTTGGTTTCAACTACAGTCATTGAAGTTGGTGTTGATGTCAAAAATGCGAATATGATGGTCATATTTAATGCTGATTATTTTGGATTATCGCAATTACATCAACTTAGAGGACGTGTCGGTCGAGGTCAAACACAAGCTTATTGTTTGTTTGTTTCAGAGCCAAAAAGTGAGACAGGTAAAAAGCGGATGGCTATCATTGAACAAACGACAGATGGCTTTGTTTTAGCTGAGGAAGACTTAAAGTTACGAGGACAAGGCGATTTGTTTGGTCATAAACAATCTGGTGTACCACAATTTCAAGTTGGCGATATTTTAAAAGACTATCAAATACTAGTAGAGGCTAAAAATTCAGCCCAAGAAGTCCTGACACATGATCCTTTATTGACTCGAACACCTGAAAACCAAAATTTAAAACAACTATTAAATTATTTAAAATCAAAAACGAAAGATTAAGGAGACAAATTAATGAAAAGAATTGCAGTAGATGTTATGGGTGGCGACCAAGGGCCAAAAGCTGTTATTGATGGTGTTTTAATGGCTAGAGAAGAACTATCAGATTTTACTTTTGTGCTTTATGGAAACCAAGATCAAATGAAAGCACATTTACCTGAAAATATGAAGCAAATTGAGATTGTGCACACTACAGAAGAAATTCTTGGTGAAGACGAACCTGTTAAATCAATTCGTCAAAAGAAGGATGCTTCGATGGTACTAGCGGCTAAATCAGTAAAAGCTGGCGAAAATGATGCATTATTATCACTAGGAAATACAGGGGCACTACTTGCATCAGGTATTTTTATTGTGGGTCGTATTAAAGGAATTGAAAGACCTGCATTGATGCCAGTACTTCCTGTTGAAAATTCGGATAAAGGTTTAACTTTACTGGATGCAGGTGCCAACGCATCATGCAAGTCTAAGCATATGGTTCAATGGGCAGAAATGGGAAGTTTTTATTCACACTCTATCCGTCACGTTGAAAATCCACGCGTTGCCTTGTTAAATAATGGTAGTGAGTTTGACAAAGGTGATGAATTACATCAAGAAGTGTACCAACTACTGAAATATCAGCCTAACATTAATTTTGTTGGTAATATTGAAGGTAATGAAGTACTTCAAGGAAAAGCAGATGTTATCGTTGCCGATGGTTTTTCTGGAAATGTTATGCTAAAAACGCTTGAAGGGACAGCCTCAACTATTATGGGTGTCTTAAAGGATAGCCTGCTTAATAATGGCTTGAAAGTTAAAATGGGAGCTGGATTAGCAAAACCTGCTTTTAAAGAGATTGGCAAACAGTTTGATATGGCAATTTATGGTGGTGCGGTATTAATGGGTGCTAAAGCACCAGTTATTAAGGTTCACGGTCGAGGAGACGGTCGCTCAATCTATTATGCGTTCCATCAAGTTGATGAAATGTTGAAGCAAGATTTAGTTCAACAAGTAAAAGAAGCATTTGATAAAAAATAGTTGATAATATAGTAGACATTTTGAACTGATTGAACTAGAATTGTCTGGTAATCATTTTATTGGAGGTACCTAATTTTGAGTAAAGAAGAGATTTTTAATAAAATTGCCGATTTAATTGCAGATCGCTTTGAAGTCGACAAAGACAAGATTGGTCCAGAATTAAATTTCAAGACAGATTTAGATGCAGACTCAATTGATTTTGTTGAATTTGTTCTTGAAATGGAAGACACATTTAGTTCAGAAATTCCAGATGAGGAAGCTGAAAAATTAACAACAGTTCAACAAGCCGTTGACTACGTTTACAACAATTTATAAAAAACAGTAGCTTAATAAAAAGCTGCTGTTTTTTTACGTTGAAAAATTAATTTTTCATGATATAATTAAGCCAATAATTAAATATTTAATAAATCTCTAATAAATTAAGATTTTTTAAATTGAACTGGAGGAATTTCATTGGAAAAACCAAGCGATTTGCTTTTAGATATTCAACACTTGCATACAGGTTTTCGATTAAAAGGAAAATTTTATGATGCGGTTGATGATGTCTCTTTAACATTGAAGAAGAATGAAATTCTAGCAATTGTTGGAGAATCAGGGTCAGGAAAAAGTACATTAGCTTCTAGTATTATTGGACTTTATGACCAAAAAAACACACGGGTCAGAGGGGATATTTTATTCGATGAGTTAAATCTCGTTGGATTAAATGAATCACTATTTAACCGAATTCGGGGAAAAGAAATTGGTATGATTTTTCAAGATCCATTAGCTGCACTAAATCCACTAATGCGTATTGGTGCGCAAATTGAAGAAACTTTATACTATCACACAAAATTAGATGAAAAGGCACGAAAAAAACGAGTTCTTGAATTATTAGATCAAGTAGGGATTCCAGATCCTGTAAGAATTAGTCGTCAATACCCACATGAACTTTCCGGTGGTATGCGTCAAAGAGTTATTATTGCGATTGCGATTGCCGATAAACCTTCTATCTTGTTAGCTGATGAGCCAACCACGGCTTTGGATGTAACGATTCAAGCACAGATCCTAGATTTATTAAAAGATATTCAAGACGAAACAGGTGCAGGGATTGTTTTGATCACGCATGACTTAGGTGTCGTATCAGAAACAGCAGATAGAGTCGCTGTTATGTATGCTGGCCAGATTGTTGAAGTGGCGCCGGTTGATGAATTGTTCACTAATCCGCTACATCCATATACACGTTCCTTATTGGAATCAATGCCACAAACTGATGTAGATGACGAAGAATTGCATGTTATTGAAGGAACCGTTCCTTCATTAGATAAAATGATGACAGATGGTTGTCGATTTGCACCAAGAATTCCTTGGATTGATGCCAAATCTCATGAAGAAGAACCAATTTTACACGAAGTTTCACCTGGACATGAAGTTCGTTGTACTTGTTATCGAGATTTTTACTTTAAAAACTAAAATGTGACGAATGGAGGATAAAAGATGTCATTAATAGAAATCAAAGACTTGAAAATTCATTATCCAATTCGTTCAGGTTTCTTTAATCGGGTAACTGATCATGTTAGAGCGGTTGACGGTATAAACTTTGAAATTAAAGAAGGAGAAACTTACGGATTAATTGGTGAATCTGGAAGCGGTAAATCAACAACAGGAAAAGCGATTGTGGGACTGGAGAATGTAACATCAGGCCAAATTATTTATAAAGGGCATGATATTACGAAAGCCAGTGAACGACGCAAATTAAAATATAATCGTGATGTTCAAATGATTTTTCAAGATTCAATGTCTAGTTTGAATCCTAAGAAAAGAATTTTTGACATTATTGCTGAACCTATTAGAAACTTTGAAAGCCTTTCAAAAGAAGAAGAAAAAAAACGTGTTCAGGAACTATTAGATATTGTTGGAATGCCAAGCGATGCTTTATACAAGTATCCACACGAATTTTCGGGTGGTCAAAGACAAAGAATTGGTGTTGCACGTGCGGTGGCAACTAAACCTAAGTTAATCATTGCAGATGAACCTGTATCAGCACTTGATTTGTCCGTGCAAGCACAAGTTTTAAACTTCATGAAAAAAATTCAAAAAGAATATAATATTAGTTACTTGTTTATTTCTCACGACCTGGGTGTTGTTCGTCATATGTGTGAGAACTTAGCTATTATGCATAGAGGTCGCTTAGTTGAGGTTGGGACAAGAGAAGATATTTATCATAATCCCCAACATATCTATACTAAACGATTACTTGCTGCTATCCCTAAGATTGACCCAAAGAATCGCGAGAAGGATAAAGAACATAGAAGAAATGTAGATAAAGAATTTTTAGAAAACCAAGATAAGTGGTATAAAGATGGCCGTGTATACCCATTGCAACAAATTGGAAAAAGCCATTTTGTTGCTTTACCACAAGATAAATTAGAAGGAGGTCAATAATATGTGGAAAACAATTTTAAGACGTATTTTGGTAATGATTCCACAAATTATTATCTTGTCAATTCTAATCTTTTTCCTATCTAAGATGATGCCTGGAGATCCTTTTACGGCTATGATTGACCCTAATATGGATCCTAAAACCATAGAAGCTTTAAGACAGCAAAATGGGTTAAATGACGCACCGTGGGTGCAGTACTTGAATTGGGTAAAAAATCTATTTCATGGCGATTTAGGAATGAGTTACACACAAAAAATGAGTGTTACTTCATTGATTGGTGAACGTGCACAAAATACATTCTGGTTGTCATTAGTTACATTGATTTTATCTTACCTATTTGCTATTCCTATGGGGATTATTGCAGGTAGATACAAGTATGAATGGCCTGATCAAGTAATTAGAGTTTTTAATTATATTACATTTGCTATTCCTGGATTTGTTGCATATGTTTTAGTTATTTGGCTTTTTGGGTATATTCTAAATTGGTTCCCAACGACCGGTACTGTTAGTCCTAGTGCTGTTCCAGGGACGTTTGGTTATATATTGGACAGAGCGCATCACATTATTTTGCCAGCTTTAACGGCGGCATTATTGGGTACGACAGCTACAGTTCAGTATTTAAGAACGGGAATTATAGACAATCAAGTTGAAGATTACGTTAGAACTGCTCGTTCAAAAGGAGTTCCTGAAAGGGTTGTATTCAATAAACATATTTTAAGAAATTCACTTCTGCCAATTACAGCATTCATTGGAAGTACAATTGGTGCTTTATTAGGTGGATCTGTAATGCTTGAACAGATATTTAGTTATCCTGGTATGGGAAACTTATTCCTAGAAGCTATAAATCAGCGTGATTACCCAGTAATCACAGCTTTAATTTTAATGTTTGGAATATTAGCTATTTTAGGGAATCTAATTTCTGATATTGTTATGAGTATTGTTGATCCTAGAATCAGAGTGAAGTAGGAGGGGTAACTATTGTTTAAGAAAAAACGAAATCAAGAAATTAAAACTTCAGCTGGTGATCTGATTTCTGTTCCTCCATCAGGTATGAAGATAGTAAAAAACGAAATTATCAAAGATAAATTTGCATTAATGTCCGTTTTTGTATTATTAATAATTGTGCTATTTACGTTTGGGGGCTCGTTATTTGTCCCTAAATCATCTTATTTAGATGCTAGTATTTTAGATGGTTTATTACCAGCGTTTAGTCCGGGGCACTTTTTAGGTACGGATGATGGTGGAAGAGATATATTATCTGTTTTAATTGTGGGTGGTCGAAACTCAATTTTAATTGGGATAACTGTGACCGTTATTTCTAGAGTAATTGGTATAGTTCTTGGGCTAATAGCAGGATATTTCGGTGGACTTGTAGATGATATTATTATGAGAATCATTGATTTTATTATGGTTTTACCCACGGGGATGATTATTATTATTTTAACTACTATGATTCCAAACTATAATGCATTTACTCTAGTTGGTCTGCTTTCGTTATTTAGTTGGATGGGAGCTACGAGATACTTTAGAAGTTTCATATTAGCACAAAGACAAAAAGAATATGTTATGGCTTCAAAGACCTCTGGATCATCCAATTTAACTATTATGTTTAAAGAAGTTCTTCCTAACATAAGTTCTATGATTATCATTAACAGTGTACTGGGAATTGCTGGTAATATTGGGATGGAAACAGGTCTATCTTTCTTGGGATATGGACTGCCACCTACTACACCTAGTATCGGGACTTTGGTAGGTTACGCTAATAATCCTATAAACATTACTAATAGGCCTTGGTTATGGCTTCCAGCAGTTGTTCTATTGCTTGTGATTTCATATTTGATTAACTATGTTGGTTCTGCTTTACAAAGAGCAGGAGATGCAAGACAGAGAAGATAAGAATAAAATTAAAAAAAGATTGTATTTATAATAATTAAATGTTAGAGTTACATTAAATTATTATTAAATGGAGGTTCTAAGATGGTATTGAAAAACAAAAAGAAATGGCTACTGCCATTAACCACTGCTGCAATTGCAATGACTTTGACAGGTTGTAGCAATAACAGTAGTAGTGGAAGTAGTAGTGGAAGTAGTAGTTCATCTAGTGAACAAGCTACGGCTGATAAACAGTTCCCAAGAAAGGTTTCCAATACAAGTAAACCTATTGAGGGCGGAACATTAAATTATGGAATGGTGTCAGATTCACCATTTACAGGAATTTTCAACTCTAATTTATCAAAAAGTGCGGCAGACAGTACGGTAGCACAGTTTGGTAATGAAAGTTTGTTTAAAACAAATGATGATTATAAGATCATCGATGGCGGAGCAGCTAATTTAAAATTAGATATTGATGCTAAGACGGCAACTGTGACAATCAACCCTAATGTTAAATGGTCTGATGGTGTTCCAGTTACTGCTAAAGATGTTGTATATTCATATAAAATGGTGGCCAACAGCGGAACACAAACAACAAGATATACAGGGAAATTAAAGAATATTGAAGGAATTGCAGATTATCATGATGGTAAATCTGATCAAATCTCAGGTATTACAACGCCTAAAGGGGACGATGGTAATACTGTTGTTATCAAGTTTAGTAATATGACTCCTGGGATGTCACAATCTGGAAATGGGTACTTCCTAGAGAATGCTTCTCCAGAACATTATCTAAAAAATGTACCATTTGATAAGCTAGTATCTTCAGACGAAATTAGAAAACGACCATTGTTCTTTGGTCCATACAAATTAAGCAATCTAGTTGCCGGTCAATCAGCTGAATGGGTACCTAATGAATATTATTACGGAGAAAAACCTAAACTAGCAAAAATCACAGCATCCGTTGTTAGTTCTGCTAATGCTACACAAGCAACTTTGAGTAATAAATACGATATCATCGATGTGAGAAATAGCGAGTGGAAAGAAGTTCAAAAAGCTCCTAATACAGAATTTATTGGGGATGTTGGATTAGGATATGGTTTCTTAGGTTTCAAGGTGGGTAAATGGGACTCACAAAAAGGTGAAGCTGTGATGGATTCTAATTCTAAAATGGCTGATAAGAACTTGCGCCAAGCTATCGGATATGCAATGAATATTGATCAAGTTAATGATAAATATTCTAATGGGTTGAGTTATAGAGTAAAAAGTTTAATTCCAGAGAAATTCAATAACTTTTACGATAAAAATGTTCAAGGGTATGAATATAATATTGACAAGGCCAACAAGTTACTTGATGAAGCTGGATACAAGAAAAATGGCGAATATAGAACAGATAAGAATGGCCAACCTTTAGTTATTAATTTAGGTTCATCAACAGGTTCATCTATTCAAGAACCAATTATTCAAAACTATATTCAACAATGGAAAAAAATTGGATTAAATGTTCAATTGGCTAGTGGAAGATTGATGGAATTCAATAGCTATGTTGAAAAAGTTCAAAATGATGATCCAGGTATTGATATGTTTATGTTAGCTTGGAACTTATCATCAGAACCTTCACCTGCTGGTATCTATGCAAGAACAGCACCTTTCAACTTTACTAGATTTACATCAGATGAACATGATAAATTATTAGCAGATATTGATTCAAAAGAATCTTTCAATGCAGAACATCGTCAGCAAGCATTCTTCAAGTGGCAAGAATGGATGAACGATAATGCCTATGTAATTCCAACAAGTAATGCTTATGGTATTACAGCAGTTAATAAACGAGTAGTGGGATATGGATTAGATTCAGATTCTTCATGGTCAACAGTTGGTGTATCATCTAACTAATAGCTAATTTAGATATAAAAAACACTTTTCAATTCAATGAAAAGTGTTTTTTTGTGCGTTTTTTCTTAAACGACAAACTGGTATAATATATGTAGACATAAAAGGAGATTTTAAACATGGTTAGTTCGAAATTTACGAAAAAGTTACGAGATGATTTTCAAATAATATTTAAAGACATGGGTCTTTTGGATGAAGCATTTACACATTCATCTTATTCAAATGAGCACCGCAATCTAGAATTGAAAAACTATGAAAAACTAGAATTTTTAGGTGATGCGGTTTTAGAATTAGCTATTTCAGAATTTTTGTATCATCAATTTCCTGACCTTGACGAAGGTGAATTGACACGTTTTCGTTCAAATGTTGTTAGAACGGAAGGGTTTTCGAAATTTGCTAAAGAGGCGGGTTTTGATCAAGAAATTATGCTTGGTAAAGGTGAGGAAAATAATGGTGCAAGACTAAGAAAGACATTGTTAGAAGATGTTTTTGAAGCCTTTAATGGTGCGCTATTTTTGGATCAAGGGATGCCAGCAGTCTATCAATTTTTGAAAGCAACTGTTTTTCCAGACATTATCAAGGGAGATTTCTCGTATAATGCCGATTACAAAACACAATTACAAGAACTATTGCAACAAAACGGATCAGTGAAAATCAGCTACGAAACACTCCAAGAAACAGGAAGCGATAATGACAAGACCTTCAGAGTGGCGGTGTTTGCTGAAGGGGAAAAATTAGCTGAAGGAACTGGCGATTCTAAGAAAAAAGCAGAGCAGCATGCAGCTAGTGAAGCTTTGAAAAAATTACAATAATGGAGTTGACGAAATGCCATTAAAGTCATTAACAATTAATGGATTTAAATCATTCCCAGATAAAGTGACTTTGGAATTTCCTAAGGGAATTACAGGGATTGTTGGTCCCAACGGAAGTGGTAAAAGTAATATTACTGAAGCTATGCGTTGGGTGATGGGAGAAACAAATGTTAGACATCTGCGTGGAGAAAACACGACAGATGTTATTTTTGGTGGAACAGCCATGAAAGCACCATTGAATCGTGCTGAAGTTACGGTGTTATTTGATAACCAAGCGAAGCAATTAAATAGTGATTTTAAGGAAATTGAAATTACACGAACCATTTTTCGTAATGGAGATACTCAGTTCCAAATAAATCAACAAAACGTTAGACTAAAGGATATTCACGATTTATTTATGGACTCGGGATTATCTAAAGAATCTTTTTCAATTATTTCACAAGGCAGTGTTGAACAAATTTTCAATGCGAAACCTACCGATCGCCGATTTATTATTGAAGAAGCAGCGGGCGTATTAAAATTTAAGCAACAAAAAAGAACTGCAGAATTAAAGTTAAAACAAACACAAGATAATTTAGTTCGAATTAATGATTTTGTTAAGGAACTAGAGACTAGAATTGAACCTTTAAAACAGCAGAAAAGTTTAGCTGAGGAATATCGTACACAAAAAAATGGGTATGATTCCAAAAATAAAATCGTACTAACTTTAGAAACAAATGACCGTGTTAATAAGCAGGAGCAAACACGCAACCAAAATAACCAAACAAAACAAAAACTACAAAAATTAGATCGTGTCGTTGCTTCTACACAGAAACAACTAGAAGAATATCGAAAAGAGCGTCAAGAACTTAGAGATAGACAAGATCAATTGCAAGCGGACTACAACAAACTTGTGAATCAAAATTATGAAATTAAAACACAATTAGCTGTTTATGATCAAAGTACAGAATTTGATGAAACGAGTCGAAAAGAACTGAAAACCCGTCAAGATGAGTTGCAAAGCCGCCAACATCAGCTCGAAAAAGAGTTGTCTGAAAAAGAAAAGCAATTAAATACGGTTACTCAACAATATAATCGGTTAAAGGACCAAGAACGCGAACTTAAGACTAAAGTATCTCAAGATCCAGGCAAGTTACAAAAAGATTTAGAATCTCTAAGAGATGATTACATCGATAACTTGCAAAATAAAACGACGTTATCTAATCAAATTATTTTTGCCGAGACGGCTATTAATCAACTTAAAGGTGAATTAACCTCCCCTGAAGTTAAAGAGTTAGAGTCAAACTTAGTTAGTCTTGATGCCAAAATCGAAAAGGTTACGCAAGAAAAGCAGACACAAAAAAATTGGTTAGATAAACTGGAAACGGAAGTTGCTGATAGCCTAACTGCCATTGAAAAATCAACAGCTACAGTAGTGAAGAAGCAAAAAGAACGTAGTGAGTTAAAAGAGCTTGCTCAAGGAACAAAAGCCCAGCTACAAGCTCTTAAGCGATTACATGATAACCATGAAGGGTACTTTCAAGGTGTTAAAGCTGTTTTGAATCATAAATCTGAATTCCCTGGAATTTTAGGTGTCGTCAGCGAACTGATTGACTTTGATAGTCGTTATCAACTAGCTTTAGACACAGCTTTAGCAAGCAACGCACAAAACTTAGTATCGAAAACTCAAGATAATGCTAAAAATGCAATCAAAACATTAAGAGATAAGAATTTAGGACGAGCAACCTTTTTACCATTAGACCAATTAAGACAACAGGTGTTATCAACAGAAGTTAAAAAGGTACTAAAAACGACTTCGGGGTATCTCGGAATAGCCTCTGATTTGGTTTCTTGTTCGGCTGAGGTTAAGCCAGCCGTTATTCATCTTTTAGGTCGAATTATTGTGATGGATAACCTAGATCATGCAACACAATTAAGCCGCTTACTAGAACAAAGACACCATATTGTGACTTTAGATGGTGATTATTTAAGCCCTGGCGGACAAATGTCAGGTGGTTCACACAATAAGAATAGTCAATCACCATTGCTAATCAAGAAACAATTGGAAGATCTTACAGCCAAAAGCCAAGCGTTTGATAGTCAGATTGCTGAAGTTCAGTCACACTTACAACAAGAAATTACTGAAAAACAGCGCCTAGAAAAAATTCAAGCTGAAAATACCAATAAAGTAGCGGAAGTGAAGTCTGAGCTAACGGATTTTGATAATCAAATTAACCGTATTCAAGACGAAAAACAATCGCTAACAAAACAGTTGAATTACTTAAAACACGGATTACAAGCTAAAAAAGCCGAATTAGAAAAACAACAAGCACAATATGCGCAATTGAATACACAAAAAGTTCAAGCAAAGCAAGACGTTGAAAAAATACAACAAAAAATAAAAGAAACACAAGCACAAATTCAAAACTTTGATCAAGTTTCTCAGCACGTTCAAGCGCAATTAACCGAGTTATTACCTGAAATTGCGGTTTTCAAAACTAAGCAAGAAAACTACCAATCTCAAATTGCTGAAAAACAAGCTGATATCAAACAATCTCAACAACAACAAGCACAACTACAAGAAAAACTAACACAGTTAAGTCAAGCAAAAGAGAAAAATTCACAGGACTTAAACAAACAGAAGTTAAAATTCGAACAAAACCAAGTAACAATTACAACTTTAGATCAGCAAATCAAAGAAACAGCACAAAAACTATCGGTTGTTGAAAATAAAGTCACAGCACTTGAAGCGGATTACACTAAGCATTATGATTCAAGAAAAATAGTTGCTGAAGCTCAAGAAAAAGAGAGCAATCAATTAGCTATTTTGAAATCAGAAATCAATACTCGCTTAGAAACTCTAAATCAGGATTATCATTTAACTTTTGAAAAAGCAATGTCTGATATTGAGAATCCAGAAGAGATTAACATCAATCAACTGCAACATGAAATTAAGTTGCATAAGCTATCGCTTGAAGATATTGGTCCCGTGAACTTGGGTGCTATTGAAGAGTATAAGGAAGTCAAAGAACGTTATGATTTTCTACATCAACAGCAAGAAGATTTATTATCAGCTAAATCAACGCTAGAAAATACGATGAATGAAATGGATAAAGAAGTTTCAACACGTTTTAAAGAAACGTTTGAGCAAGTTAGCGCAGCATTTGCGGATATTTTCCCTAAAATGTTTGGCGGAGGTCATGCAAAACTTGCCTTAACTGATGAAACTGATATTTTAAATACTGGAATTGATATTATCGCGCAACCACCAGGCAAAAAGCTACAAAGCTTAAGTCTACTATCCGGTGGGGAACGTGCATTGACAACAATTACATTGTTGTTTGCCATTTTGAAAGTGCGTCCAGTACCATTTTGTATTTTGGATGAAGTAGAAGCATCACTTGATGAAGCTAATGTTGATAGATTTGCTCAGTTCTTGAAGAACTATGATTTAACAACGCAATTCATTATGATTACACATAGAAAAGGCTCAATGGCACAAGCAGATCAACTATATGGGGTTATGATGCAAGAATCTGGTATTTCTAGTTTGCTGTCAGTCTCATTAAGCGAAATTGAACAACAATTGTAGGAGGTTATTATGGGATTATTTGATCGTATAAAAAAATCCATTTTTGGAGATAAAAAAGAACAAGAAGAAAAGAAAGAATCACCTGAATTAGAAGAAACACAAGAACCAGCGTCTGATGAAGAACCAAAAGAAGCAGATTCTGCTCAAAATCCGGATGATGCTGAAGAAACAAATCAGGATAGTGAGGCAACTGATAAGCCTGAAATAGAACCGACTAAAGAAGTGGATAAAGAAGAGTCGGTTGTAAAAGAAACTAAAGAAAATGTTGATTCAAAAGAGGAAAGCTCTGAACAAGAGCCAACTGACGAGGACAGCCAAGTACAACAAAGTAGTAGTGACGAGGTATCGACTCAAATAGTTGACGAAGTTGAAGAAGAAGTTGAAACAGAGTCAGAAGAACCAAATGTTGAAGAAGTTCAAGACGAAGAAGAAGCAGAAGATGACGAAGAGGAAAAGAAAGAGCACCTATACGAAAAAGGGCTAGAAAAGACTAACCGTTCTTTTGGAGATAAGTTAAATGCTTTCTTTGCCAACTTTAGACGTGTCGATGAAGATTTCTTCGATGATCTAGAAGATCTTTTAATTGAGTCGGATGTGGGATACCAAACTTCAATGGACTTAGTTGAAGCTTTAAGAGATGAAGCTAAACTAAAAAACGCGAAATCAAAACAAGCTTTAAAAGAAGTTATCGTCGAAAAATTAGTAGGTCTTTATGAAAATCCTGGTGAACAAGATGAAGGTCTAACTTACAATGATGCCAATAAACCAAATGTTTACTTATTCGTAGGTGTTAACGGTTCAGGTAAAACAACAACAGTTGGTAAATTAGCAGCCCAACTAAAATCACAAGGTAAATCAGTGATGTTAGTAGCAGCTGATACTTTTAGAGCAGGGGCTGTTCAACAACTTGTTCAATGGGGAGAACGTGTTGGCGTTGATGTTGTAACAGGACCAGAAAAAGCTGATCCGGCTTCTGTTGTTTTTGAAGGTGTTAAAAAAGCGCACGAGCAAGAAGTAGATTATTTACTGATTGATACTGCTGGACGTTTACAAAACAAAGTGAACCTAATGAATGAGTTGGATAAAATCAAACGTACTATTCAAAAGACATTCCCAGATCAACCTGAAGAAACCCTACTAGTCTTAGATGGTTCTACTGGACAAAACGCAATGAGTCAAGCTAAAGAATTCAATCAAGTAACACAAATATCAGGTATTGTCTTAACTAAATTAGATGGGTCTTCACGCGGGGGTATTGTTATTGCCATCCGTAACGAAATGAATATTCCAGTTAAATTAGTGGGACTAGGTGAGCAAGTAGGTGACTTAGCACCATTTGACACTGAGAAATTTGCATTGGGATTATTCAAAGGATTAATTTAAGAAGATTGGCCAAATAAGGCCAATTTTTTTGTATAATAGAAGTAATTGACGAATTAAAAAAAGTCCTTTAACCTAATGCAAGGAGGTCGAAGCATGAGTTTAGAAAAAACACAATATTTAACCCAGCTGTTTTCATTTTATGGACCTCTACTAACTGCTATGCAACAACGCTATTTTGAAGATTATTACTTTAATGATTTATCGCTTGCGGAAATATCAGAAAATGCCGATGTTTCAAGACAAGCTGTTTATGATAATCTCAAACGAACGACGCGTTTGCTAGAAGATTACGAAGCTAAATTGAATTTGAATCGTAATTTTTTAGCTATTGAGCAGTTAAGTCAACAGGCACTATCAACGATAGATAAGAAAAATTATACTGAAGCAAAAGACACAATCCAAAAAATTAGACAAATAATAGAGGAGAACTAAGTATGGCATTTGAAGGCTTAAGTGAACGTATTCAAAATGCGTTATCTGGCTTACGAAAAAAAGGTAAAGTTACCCAAACCGATATTAATCAAGCAACTCGTGAAATTCGCTTAGCATTACTTGAAGCGGATGTTAACTTTAAAGTTGTTAAAGAATTTATTGCGAAAATTAAAGAACGTGCCTTGGGATCAGATGTTTTAGAAAGTCTGACACCAGGTCAACAAATCATCAAAATTGTTAATGAAGAGTTAACACAAATGATGGGTGAATCGTCAGTTGAATTGAACAAATCTGATAAAATCCCAACAGTTATCATGATGGTTGGTTTGCAAGGGACTGGTAAAACTACCACTGCAGGTAAATTAGCTAACCGTTTAATGGCAGAGCAAAAAGCACGTCCATTACTAATTGCTGCTGATATTTACCGTCCAGCTGCTGTTGACCAATTGAAAGTTATTGGGGACCAATTGGAAATCCCAGTTTATGAAGAAGGTGTCGACAATTCTGCTGAAGATATTGTTAGACATGGGATGCAACAAGCAAAAGAAAATAAAAATGATTATGTGATTATTGATACTGCTGGACGTCTTGAAATTGATGAATCTTTAATGGATGAATTGAAAAATGTTAAAGAAATCGCTCAACCTGATAACATTGTTTTGGTTGCCGATGCAATGACAGGTCAAGCGGCTGCAACAGTTGCCGATGGCTTTAACCAAGCACTAGATATCACAGGTGTTATTCTAACTAAATTAGATGGGGATACTCGTGGTGGTGCCGCTTTATCAATTCGCTCAATCACTAACAAACCAATTCTATATGTTGGGGAAGGGGAAAAATTATCTGATTTAGATATTTTCCATCCTGACAGAATGGCTAACCGTATTTTAGGTATGGGTGACATGATGAGCTTGATTGAAAAAGCTCAGCAAGATTATGACGAAAAAAATGCGCAAGAATTAGCTGAGAAAATGCGTGAAAACACATTTGACTTCAATGACTTTATTGCGCAAATGGATCAAATTCAAAGTATGGGACCTATTGATGAATTAATTAAGATGATTCCAGGTATGGCAAACAACCCAGCACTTCAAAATATTAATATTGGTGAAAAAGATATTGCACATTTAAAAGCAATTGTCTATTCTATGACACCTGAAGAACGTGAAAATCCAGATATTTTAACACCTTCTCGTCGTCGTCGTATTGCAGCCGGTTCTGGACGTAATATTCAAGAAATTCACCGTATGATTAAGCAATTTAAACAATCAAAAGAAATGATGCAAAAAGTTTCAAAAGGAAATACTAGCGATCTTGAAGGAATGTTAGGTGGTGGAATGAAAGGTAAGATGGGTAAAATGGCCATGAATTCCATGATGAAACGTTCTCAAAAGAAAAAGAAAAAACGTCTTAAAAAAGCTAAAAGATTTAAATCATAATCTGTTAAGTAAAAACCCTTTACAACTTAAAATGTTCATGCTAAACTAATTAAGTTAATAAAAATAGGAGGTCATTAATATGGCAGTTAAAATTCGTATGCGTCGTATGGGTTCAAAACGTAAACCTTTCTACCGTCTAGTGGTAGCAGATTCAAGATCACCTCGTGATGGTCGTTTTATCGAAGAAGTTGGTTACTACAACCCACTTTCAAACCCAACACAATTAAAATTAGAAGAAGATTCAATTTTAGAATGGTTACAAAAAGGTGCTCAACCTTCAGATACAGTTCGTAGCTTGTTATCTGGTGCTGGAATCATGACAAAATTACACGAATCAAAATACTCTAAATAAATTTTTAAAAGCTTAAATGAGGTAACTTCATTTAAGCTTTTTTTCTGAAAGGAGTTAACCTTATGACAGCTAAATATGAAGTTGGAAAAATTGTTAATACTCACGGAATAAAAGGTGAGTTGAAAGTTTTTCCTTCAACAGACTTTATTGAAGAGCGCTTTTCACCTGGTATGTCTTTAATTATTGAACATCAAAAACAAGAAATTGAAGTGACGGTTAAAAGTACACGCTCTGTTAAGAACTTCTTACTAGTTCTCTTTGAGGGCTTAGAAGACATTAACTTAGTCGAAAAATATAAAAGCGATTTACTTTATGTTGCAGAAGATAACTTGCAAGAACTTGAAGATGGCGCTTATTACTACCATGAAATTATCGGAATCGAAGTAATTGATTTAGATAAAGATGAAGTGCTCGGCACAGTAACTGAAATTTTCCCAACAGGTGCAAACGATGTTTGGACAATTGAAAAACCTGGCCGAAAAGATGTTTTACTCCCATTCTTAAACCAAATCGTCAAAAAAATTGACTTGGATCAAAACAAAGCTTGGGTAGAAGTACCTGAGGGGTTAATTGATGAAAATTAATGTTTTAACGCTGTTTCCAGATATGTTTGAATCAATGAAGCATTCGGTTGTTGGAAAAGCCATTGAGAATGAAAAGCTCAACTTAAATGTGATTGACTTTCGTAAATTTACTAAAGATAAGCAAATGCATGTTGATGACGCGCCTTATGGCGGGGGACCAGGGATGGTTCTACAAGTTCAACCTATTGCTAGTGCTTTATCTGAAATTGAAAACAAGCAAAAAGTTGTTATTTTAGCACCAACGGGGAAACCATTTAACCAAGAAATGGCAACAGATTGGGCTAATAATTATGACAATATCACTTTTATCTGTGGTCATTATGAAGGATTCGATCAACGTGTGTATCAATATGCGACAGATGTCGTTTCTATCGGTGATTTTATTTTAACTGGTGGAGAAATTCCAACGATGGCGATGATTGACTCAACAGTAAGACTAATTCCAGGTGTTTTAGGTAATGAAGATTCAGCAAGTGATGAATCTTTTTCTGATGGGTTATTAGAATACCCACAATATACACGTCCAGCGGAATTTGAAGGACAAAAAGTACCAGATGTTTTATTAAGTGGTCATCATGCTAATATCAAAGCTTGGCGTGAGAAACAATCACTTAAAAACACCTATTTATATCGTCCAGACTTACTAGAAAATAAGACGCTAAGTCTAAAACAGCATCAATTATTGCAAGAAATTAAGCAAGAATTAGCTGACTAATCTTAAGATTAAGTAACATTGACTTTTTAAAATAATACTGCTAAAATATCGTATTGTGATGCATATCACTAATAAATCGGATATTCCGCTGGTCGAATTTGATTAAGAGTATCGACAAAGGAGAAAAAATCATGAATCAATTGATTAAAGATTTAACACAAGATCAACTAAAAACAGATCTTCCTGATTTCCGTGCCGGAGATACAGTTCGTGTTCACGCAAAAGTTGTTGAAGGTACTCGCGAACGTATCCAAATCTTCGAAGGTGTTGTTATTAAAAGAAGAGGAACTGGCGTAAGCGCAAGCTACACAGTTCGTAAAATCAGTAGTGGTGTTGGTGTAGAACGTACATTCCCACTACACACACCCCGTGTTGCTAAGATTGAAGTAACTCGTCAAGGTCGTGTACGTCGTGCTAAACTTTACTACCTACGTAACCTACGTGGTAAAGCAGCAAGAATCCCAGAAAAAAGAAGATAATTCTATTTTTCACAATAAAAAAGCTATTACTGTTAAAAGTAATAGCTTTTTTTGTTCAAAGACTTTATTTGACAAACTAACACAATATGATAAGATTATATTTCAAATAGTAATAATTACTATTTATATTAGAAAGCAGGTTTTATAATGAGACAAAATATTCTTTTAGAATGTGCAGAAACTGGTGAAAGATTGTATTTAACTAATAAAAATAAACGTAATAACCCTGAACGTTTAGAATTTAAAAAATATTCACCTAAAAAACGTCAACGTATGATATTCAAAGAAACCAAATAAGGAGATTGAATGGCTAAAAAATCAAAAATTGCAAGAGCACGTAAACAAAGAGAACTAATTGACCGCTATGCGGCAATTAGACAAGAGCTTAAAGCAAAAGGTGACTATGAAGCACTTGCGAGATTACCTAAAGAATCAAATCCTAACCGGTTGCAAAACCGTGATTTATTGGACGGTAGACCAAGGGGCTATATGCGAAAATTCAAGCTATCTCGTTTGAATTTTAGACAATTGGCTCTGAAAGGCCAAATTCCGGGTGTGAAAAAAGCCAGCTGGTAAAAAACCAAAAACTTGGAGCATTATTCAAGTTTTTGGTTTTTTTAATGAACAAAATATCTGGATGCTATTAAAAATATTTACATATTTTCAATAGCATAAGTAAATCCTTTCTGAAAAATATCACTTAGTAAATCAGCGAGTTCTTTAGCTGATAACTTTTTCTTAGGAGATGCCCAGTATTTATAGGTTTGAATGATTATATCAATTGAAAATTCTTTAAGTAATGATAACTTATCATTTGAAGCAGTTTCATATTTTGAATTTTCAAAGAATTTTTCAATCATAATATGTCTAAGCCTTACTTCGAAGCTAGGATCACCATTTGGTCCCAGTAGTATGTGGATAGCAGGTGCATATTTATCAATTGCCAAAAACAAATGCATCATTGCATTAGGATCAGCAATATCAATATCTGGATTTTTTTGCATCCATTTTTTTCGATTCTCTCTAATATGTGCCATAATATAGCATTCAATATGCCCTGCTAGTTGATACTTATCTTCATAATAACGATAAAAACTACTACGATGGATACCTGCTTGTTGGACAATGTCATTTATTGTGACGTCTTCGAATTTTTTATCTTTAAGTATCTTAAGAAAAGCACGTCTTATATTTTCTTGTGTAAGATTTGTTTTATTTTCGTAAGCCATAATGTCGCTCCTTAAAATGATGTAACAAAATGAGACATAATGACTTATTTTGTTGTAGCTAATCTACCAGATTAAGCGTATAGTTTCAAATGAAATTTCAACTAATATTAAGTCATAGGAGGAATAAAAATGGATACAAAAAATCAAGCATTAGATATCCATGGCAAAAACTATAGTCGAATCAGCGTTATGCTTTTGATTTTACTTGCTACTTTTGCTGGTATTTTAATGCAAACATCACTGGGAACAGCTATTCCCACATTAATGAAAGAATTTGATATTAATTTAAGTACAGCACAGCAAGCAACAACTTGGTTCTTACTTGCTAATGGGGTGATGATTCCGTTAACAGCTTATCTAGCCACACGAGTTTCTACAAGATTATTACATGTGGTTGCTTATGGAATTTTAGCACTCGGTATTTCAATTACGGCGTTGACTCCTGCCACTAATTCAGCTTGGTTTATGTTTTTAGTTGGACGTGTTCTAGCTGCGATTGCTGTTGGGGTTATGATGCCTTTAATGCAAATCGTTATTTTAAACATGTTTTCAGTTAAACAAAGAGCTACAGCACTTGGACTTAGTGGATTAGTTATAGGTATGGGACCAGCTATTGGTCCAACGCTTTCTGGTTGGATTTTAGATCAGGATCACGTTATTTTTGGACTTACAATTTCTAATTCTTGGCGTACAATTTTTATTATTCCATTGATTGTCATTGTGATTGCTTTTATTTTAAGTCCTTTTATCATGAAGGATGTTATTCCAAATAAAAAAATCGAACTGGATGTTTTATCATTATTCTATTCAGTTATTGGATTTGGATTATTCTTGCTTGGATTTACTAATGTCGCAACAGATGGTTGGACAGACTTACTAAACGTTATCTTACCAATTGTTTTAGGAATCCTCTTACTGGCTATCTTCGTCATCCGTCAGTTAAAACTTGAAGTCCCATTTTTAGATATTAAAGTATTTAAAGTTAAAGAATTTACCATTACAACGATTACATTAATTTTGGTGACGATGGCAATGTATGGTGTCGAAATGATGCTACCTACTTATTTACAAAATGTTCATGGTTTAACGCCTTTAAATTCAGGTTTAACCTTGTTAGGTGGGGCGTTGATGATGGGAATTATTTCGCCGGTCGCCGGTATTTTGTATAACAAAGTAGGGGTTAAGCGATTAGTTTTAGTAGGACTTTCAATTATTGCGATTGGAACAATTCCATTTGTCTTTTTATCAGAGTCTACACCAACACACCTTATTACTGTGATGTATGCTGTTAGAATGTTAGGGGTTGCATTGACGATGATGCCGTTAACAACCCGTGCCATGTCAGCGTTACCGACTGAAATGTCAACGCATGCAACAGCCGCTAACAATACAATGAGACAAGTTTCATCTTCTATTGTTGTGGCTTTATTAACGTCTGTTACACAAAATATTATGAATACTAATGCTCCTGACGTGGCATTGAAAACAATCGATCCTATTAAGTATGGTGCTCAAAGTTTAACTGCATCAATGGATGGATTTAGAGTAGCCTTTGCAATTGGATTAAGTTTTGCTGTTATTGGGTTAGTAATGGCACTATTTATTACTAACCAAAAACCTGAAACTTTAGAAAATGATAAATAGGAGGTGCTTGGAGTGATTATTTATATTGTTATTATTTTAACACTATTAACTTTATTAGCTTGGTTTTTAATTAAACCAACAGCCCTGAGAGTTATTTGTGGAACTATTAGTTCAGCGTTATTATTGCTTTCAAGTGTAGCTGTTGTAGCTAACACGGCATATCATTTTGGTATGGAAGAAACAACAACGACAACGACAACCGAAATTTATACAGCAGGGCAATCAGGGGCGCCTGTTAATTTGCTTATTGCTAATCAAATTGGAACTGATTCTGATAATTATGCAATGAGTTTTAGAGACAATCAAAATGCAGAGAAGCCAGAAACTTATTTTGTTCCGGATCAACATCATATGGCTGAAGCGGTTAAAAAATCAGCTAATTATCAAGTATTAGATACAACAGAGCCAGCCAAATTAACAACCACGACAACAAAATGGCAGTTTTCTTCTGACTTTTATAAAATGCTATTTAAAGTAGAAGATACCGATACAGAACTGATTTTAGAAAAAAATGAAGTAATTGTTCCGCAGTCAAATTGGCTCGTTTTATCAGTAGACCAAGCTAAAAGCTTAACTGAAAAACAACAAGCTATGACCGATGCGCAAAAGCAAGCGCAACAAGCACAGCTTAAACAAGCTGTAGCAACACAGGTACAAAGTTATCAAGCACAAAATCCTGCAACAACACAAGCACAACTTGCGGATTATACTCAAAAAGTGACAACAGAGCTAACATTACAAGCTATGAAATCATTAATAGAGTAATAAAAAACATCTCCTAAATTTTAGGAGATGTTTTTTATATCATAGGACGATACAGGCTGATGACTTTGCCTAATATATTGACATTATCAACTTGAATATCAGTCATTGTATCGTTTTCGGGATGCAAGTAAATTTTATTTTGTTTTTTATAAAAACGTTTTAAAGTGGTTTCGTTGTCTTCGGTTAAAGCAACGACAATGTCACCATTTTGAGCGCTTGTTTGAGAATGAACAAAGACATAATCTCCAGGGCAGATATGGGCATTAATCATACTATTTCCTTTAACTTCTAAGATAAATAAGTCATTTTTTAAATGCTCTAAGTGTGGGGGAACGGGAAAATAGTCGTTAATTGATTGATCAAAAGTATAAGCAGGTTCTCCTGCAACGATTTCACCGATAACTGGAATGGCATCTTCTTTAATATCAAGTCGTTCTTTTCCTAAATCCGTTACACGAATTGCACGGGTTTTATTACCTTCTTTAGTAATAAAACCGTCTGTTTCTAATTTTTTCAAGTGACTGTGTACGGTGGAAGTGGAAGCCAGGTTAACATGTTGTGCAATTTCGCGTACACTAGGGGCATATTGATTATCTAAAATGGTATAATAAAGATAATTTAAAATTTCTAATCGTTTATTTTCTTTGATGTTAGCCATTTAATTACTCCCTTAATATTGTTAAAATAAGGATAGCACATCAAATAATAAATAAACAATCATAAAAAAGAGGTTACTATTATGAGTCAAAACCAAGAAAGAATCGATCGTATTAATGAATTAGCTAAAAAACGTAAGGAAGCTGGTTTAAGCGAAGCTGAAGAAATGGAACGTAAAAAACTTCATCGTGAATACCTAGCTGATTTTCGTGCAGGATTCAAACAACAAATCGAAAATATGAAAATTATTGATAAAAACGGTAAAGAAGTGACATCTGAAAAAGCTAAAGAAGCTCAAAGAAGAAAAGGTTTACGCGAAGATTAGTTGTCAAACTTCTAGCTAGTTGTGTAAAATAGTATAATGTAACTAATAAACGGGGGTGCGTAATATGAATTTAGGACTTGCGATTTTATTAATTGTGATTGCCCTAATCGGTGGACTAGTCTTAGGTTTCTTCTTAGCTAGATCTTACATGAAGAAATACTTACAAGATAATCCGCCAATCAGTGAAGATATGATTCGTTCAATGATGGCACAAATGGGACAAAAACCATCATCTAAGAAATTGAATCAAGTGATGGCAAACATGCGTTCAAAAAACCGTAAATAAAAAAGTAGCTAGGTTATCTAGCTACTTTTTTTCTTTTGGAATGTATTTGAAGTTGGGGTTAGTTTCTTGATCAATGGCATGCCAGTGATTTTGAATATCTTGATCTAATTGTTCATTGAATTCATCTGTTAATTTTTGTTTCTTGTCAATATAGATAGGTTCACCAAAGGTAATTGACATTTTTTGACGCTTGAAAACACCACTCATCTTTAAAGGTCCTTGATAAACAGCAGGGACCAAAGGAACGTTGGCCATTTTGGCAATCACACCAGCTCCGGCTTTTACATCATTAGAGTAACGTGATCCAGTTGGGAACATAATTAAGCTAAGTTCAGTGTTTCTCAAGTTTTTAACCGGGATTTTAATAACTGATGGTCCTGGATTTTGGCGGTCAACACTAAATCCATGAGAATGATTCAAGACAAATCTTAGAATAGGGTTTTTGAACAATTCTTTTTTAGCCATAAACATAAATTCTTTTGGACTGGCTGCTAAAGCAAAAATAATGGGTTCCCACCAAGTTCTATGAGGAGCAATCAAAATATAGTTACCTTCGGGTAATCTTTCTTTATGTAAAACTAATGGTCGACCATTTATAATGAAGAATATTGCATGTGCTACAACACGAATAAATCGATAAAACATATTATCACCTTTCTTTTAACCATGTTATTATAACAAAAAAACAGTTTAACTGATATTTGAAAAGGAAATGACATTTATGACGCTGTACGAAAATGAAGAAATTAACCACCTATTTAATGAAAAGATTAAGATCATTCAAAATAAAACAGTCTTTTCTTTTTCTTTAGATACAATTTTATTAGCTTATTTTACACAAATTAAAAAGAATAGCAAAGTTGTTGACTTGTGTTCGGGTAATGGGGCAGCAAGTTTGTTTTTAACGCATTATCATCCAACAGCCCAAATTGATGCTGTTGAAATACAATCGGATATTGCTGAAATGGCTACAAGATCAGTTGAGTTAAATGAATTGAGTAATCAAATCACGGTTCATAATCGGGATGCAAAAGAGGCGACAGCTTTTTTAAAGAAAGATAGTTATGATGCAGTGATTTGTAATCCGCCATATTTTGAGCTTGATTCAGGACATAAGGTTAATCCAAACGAACAACTAGCCATTGCCAGGCATGAAATTATGATTAACTTGGAAGATATTATTAAAACATCAGCAGGACTACTAAAAACCAAGGGAAAACTTTTTATGGTTCATCGACCTGATCGATTAACTGAAATCATGACTTTAATGGCAAAATATGACTTAATGCCTCGCAAAATTCAATCCGTTATTCCAAAAAAAGGACGAGAAGCTAATATCGTTTTGGTAGAAGCAATGGCCAAAGGGGCAATGACGGGTGTTAAATTACTGCCAGAAATTGTGGTTCATGAAGAAGATAATCATTATGCTGAATTTATTGAAAGAATCTTAGCAGGTGATAGGGATTAATTATTATTTTTATGTTTTAAGGTGTGCTGATCAAACTTATTATGGTGGGTTCACGACAAATTTAACCAAAAGATTAGCGACACACAATGCTAAAAAAGGAGCGAAATATACGCGAGCCAGAGTCCCAGTTCATGTGATTTATTATGAAAAGTACGCTACAAAATCACAGGCTTTAAAACGAGAAGCATGGTTCAAAAAGAAAAGCAGAAAACAAAAACAACAATTTTTAAACCGACATCATGTTTTAGCACCTTATTTTAATAAAAAGTATTGAATGAATGAAAAATCTAGGGTATAATTTGATAGTTGCAAAAAGCAGCAAACCACATCAGTAGTAAATTTTTGATAAGGTGCTTTTAATTAAAGTTTTATCAAAGAGATATAAAACTGCTGAGAGGATTAAAAAAACCAAATGGAGGAATTTATTTATGTCAGTAATTAGCATGAAACAATTACTTGAATCAGGTGTACATTTTGGTCACCAAACAAGACGTTGGAATCCAAAAATGAAACCTTATATCTTTACAGAAAGAAACGGAATCTACATCATCGACCTACAAAAAACAGTTCGTATGGTTGAAGATGCTTACAACTACGTTAAAGCAGTTGCAGCAGATGACGGTGTATTTCTTTTTGTTGGTACTAAAAAACAAGCTCAAGATGCAATCGCAGAAGAAGCAACACGTGCAGGTCAATTCTACATCAACCACCGTTGGTTAGGTGGAACATTGACTAACTGGGATACAATTCAAGGTCGTATCAAACGTCTTAAAGAAATCAAAGCTATGGCTGAAGATGGTACATTCGACGTACTTCCTAAAAAAGAAGTTGCATTGTTAAACAAACAACGCGAAAGACTTGAAAGATTCCTTGGTGGTATCGAAGATATGCCAAGAATCCCAGATGTATTATTCATCGTTGACCCTCGCAAAGAAAGAATTGCAGTTAAAGAAGCTCAAAAACTTAACATTCCTATCGTTGCTATGGTTGATACAAACAGTGACCCAGATGAAATTGATGTAATCATTCCATCTAACGATGACGCTATTCGTGCCGTACGTTTAATTACAAGCAGCATGGCTGACGCTATCATCGAAGGTAAACAAGGTGAAGACCAAGCAATCGATGAAGCTTCATTCGAAAAAGAAGAAGCAAAATCAGAAGAAAAATAATTTTAATTAATTAACTTGAAAATTTAATAGGGGGTATTTGACATGGCTGGTATTACAGCGGCTCAAGTAAAAGAACTTCGTGAAAAAACCGGTGCTGGTATGATGGACGCTAAAAAAGCGCTTGTTGCTACAGACGGTGACATGGACCTAGCAATCGATGAACTTCGTAAAAAAGGTGCTTTAAAAGCAGCTAAGAAGAGTGATCGTGTTGCAGCTGAAGGTTTAGCTGATGTTGAATTCAGCGGAAACGTTGCAGCAATGGTTGAAGTTAACTCAGAAACAGACTTCGTTTCATCAAACGATCGTTTCGTATCTTTCGTTAAAGATGTAGCTGGTAAAATTGCTGAAGCTCAACCTGAATCAGTTGAAGCAGCAATGGCTCTACCATACAACGAAAATGGTACAGTTCAAGACGAAATCACAAACCTAACATCTGTTATCGGTGAAAAAATTAGCTTCCGTCGTTTCAACCTAGTGAAAAAAGAAGATAACCAAGTATTTGGTGCTTACTTACACAACGGTGGAACAATCCTAGCACTTGTAACATTAGAAGGTGCTGACGAACAAACAGCTAAAGATGTTGCAATGCACGTTGCAGCTATCAATCCTAAATACGTTTCACGTGAAGACGTTCCTTCAGAAGTCTTAGACCACGAAAAAGAAGTATTCACAGAAGAAACTAAAAACGAAGGAAAACCTGAAAAGATTATTCCAAAAATCGTTGAAGGTCGCATGAACAAATTCTTATCAGAAATTAGTTTAGTAGACCAAGAATTCGTTAAAGATCCTGACCAAACAGTTCAACAATTCGTTGAATCTAAAGGCGGAAAAGTTGTTAACTTTGTTCGTTACGAAGTCGGTGAAGGAATCGAAAAGAAAGCTGATAACTTTGTTGAAGAAGTTATGAGTCAAGTTAGAAAATAACAAAAATTTAACACCGTTAAGGTGTTATTTTTTTGGAAAAAATACGATTTAATACTTTAAATATGATAAAATGTTATCAGTATAGTAGGAGGATTCCATGAGTTCAATTAATTATAAACGAGTTGTTTTAAAGGTTAGTGGCGAAGCATTAGCCGGTAAAGATGGTTTTGGTATTAATCCTGAAATCATCAAAAGTCTAGCTGAAGAAATTAAATCAGTTCATGCGTTAGGCGTTGAAATTTCAATTGTTGTTGGTGGCGGTAATATCTGGCGTGGTGAAACAGGTGCCAAACTAGGTATGGAACGTTCTCAAGCTGACTACATGGGAATGCTAGCAACTGTAATGAACAGTTTGGCATTACAAGATGGTTTGGAATCTGTTGGTGTCCCAACACGCGTTCAAACTGCAATTGAAATGCGTCAAATCGCAGAACCTTATATTCGTCGTCGTGCGATTCGTCATCTTGAAAAACATCGTGTGGTTATCTTTGCTGCTGGAACTGGTAATCCTTACTTTTCAACTGATACTGTTGCAGCACTTAGAGCTGCTGAAATGGATGCAGAAGTTATTTTGATGGCTAAAAATAATGTTGACGGTGTTTACTCAGCAGATCCAAAACAAGATCCAGATGCTGTTAAATTTGATGAATTATCACAATCAGACATGATTAACAAAGATCTTCGTGTAATGGATATGACAGCAAGTTTCCTATCAATGGACAATGATATTCCTTTAATTGTCTTTAACATCAATGAGCCTGGAAATATTGAACGTGTTGTACTCGGAGAAGATATTGGAACAAAAATTCGCGGAGGAAAATCATAATGCAAAACCAAGCAACTACAAACGCTAAAGAATCAATGAAAAAAAGTGTACAAGTTTACCAACAAGAAATTGGAAACGTTCGTGCAGGTAAAGCTAACGCAAGTATTTTAAACCCTGTTAAGGTTAACTACTACGGCGCACCAACACCGCTAAATCAAATGGCTTCAGTTACAATTCCTGAAGCACGTGTATTGATGATTTCACCATATGACAAATCTTCACTAGGTGATATCGAAAAAGCAATTTTAGCTTCTGACTTAGGTCTTAACCCAGCTAATGATGGTGATGTTATTCGTCTAGTTATTCCTCAACTAACAGGTGAACGTCGTCAAGAGTTAGCTAAAGAAGTTGGTAAAATTGCTGAACAAGGAAAAGTTGCAATCCGTAACATTCGTCGTGATGCAATGGAAGATGTTAAAAAACAACAAAAAAATGGTGACATCACTGAAGATGAACTACGTCTATTAGAAAAAGACATTCAAAAATTAACTGACGATGCAATCAAAGAAATTGAAGATTCATCTGATGCAAAAAGTGCTGAAATTACCGAAGGTTAAAACTTCGGTTTTTTGATAGGAATACAAATGAAATCACAATCAAGTAATCTTAACCATTTAGCAATTATTATGGACGGTAATGGGCGTTGGGCAAAGAAACGATTTTTGCCACGTGTTACCGGCCATAAGCAAGGGATGGACAATGTTAAGTCAATTACAAAAGCAGCTAGTCGCTTAGGTATAAAAGTCTTAACTTTATATGCTTTTTCAACTGAAAATTGGGGACGTCCAACAGAAGAAGTGGGTTATTTAATGAAATTACCCGCTTTATTTTTTGATAAATTCATGCCAGAATTGATGGCAGAAAACGTTCGTGTGAATGTTATGGGATTTTTAGATGAGTTACCACAATCAACTTATGATGTCGTAATGAAAGCGGTTGACAAAACCAAAAATAACACGGGATTAGTTTTGAATTTTGCCTTGAATTACGGTTCAAGACGTGAATTAACCCAAGCAATGAAAGAAATTGGTCAACAAATCCAAGCAGGTGAACTAAGTCCATCTGATGTGACAGAAGATGCTATCGAAAAGCATTTATTGACTAGTCAATTTGAAGATCCTGATTTATTAATCAGAACAAGTGGCGAGCAAAGACTGTCAAACTTTTTGCTTTGGCAATCAGCTTATACAGAGTTTGCCTTTACAGATAAAAGTTGGCCAGACTTCTCTCCAGAAGATTTGACTGATATTATCGAGGACTTTTCTAAGCGTCATCGACGTTTTGGTAAGCTATAATAGTCCAAAAGAAAGAAGAGACGTGCTAATGAAAATACGTGTATTGACGGCACTAGTTGCTTTGGCAATCGCGCTCCCTTTAGTTTATGTTGGAGGGATTTATTTAACGATTATTATGGCAGTTTTAAGTATTATTGCCATGGCTGAAATTTACATGATGAAAAAACGAGTGTTGGTTTCGGTAGACCTTGTATTAGCTGCCTTAGCCGCAGTTTCTTTGACCGTTTTTGATCAGAATTTGCCGATGGATCGTTACCGAGTATTCTTACTTTTAATGGTCTTATTACTAGGGTTAACAATTATCGACTCTAATCGGTTCAATTTTGAAGATGTTGGGGTTATTGCCATTACATCATTATATGTTGGACAAGGGTTCCATTACTTTTTACAAGCTAGAGCATCTGAAAAAGGACTGGCACTTGTTGGGTTACTATTGGTCATTATTTGGATTACAGATAGTGGCGCTTATCTAGTTGGCAGAACCATTGGGAAGCACCCATTGTATAAGCCAATTAGTCCCAATAAAACAATTGAAGGTTCTGTAGGTGGGGTTGTTGTCGCAATTTTGGCGTCACTACTATATACTAGCCTTGTGCCATTAAATATGTCATGGGTACAAGTCATTATCATAAGTGGTTTATTATCCATAGTTGGCCAAATTGGTGACTTAGTAGAATCAGCTTACAAGCGTTTTTACCAAGTTAAAGACAGTGGGACGATTCTACCAGGTCATGGTGGAATTTTAGACCGCTTTGACAGTTTACTATTTGTATTGCCCGTTGCTTATTTAATCGGATTATTTTAAAAAGAACAGGAGCCAAAGAGCAAATGCAGATGCTTGGAATTCTTATATTTCTTATTATTTTTGGAATTTTAGTGGTTGTCCATGAATTCGGACACTTTATTGTGGCTAAAAAGTCAGGAATTCTTGTCCGTGAATTTTCTGTTGGAATGGGACCAAAAATATTCCAAAAATTACACAAGAATACAACTTATACCGTTAGATGGCTACCGTTAGGTGGTTATGTTAGATTAGCTGGTCCAGATGACACAGCAAAAATTGATCCAGGATCAATGGTGTTACTTCAATTAAATGAAGAAGGGCAAGTTATCCGGATTAATACGACGCCAGATGATATTTCTTTTGACGGTATTCCCGTTCAGGTAAAAAAAGCTGATTTAGAAGATACACTTTATATTGAAGGCTTTGAAAATGGTGATGAAGAAAAGTTAAGACGATTTAACGTTATTCATGACGCCACAATTATTGAAGAAAATGGAACAGAACTCCAAATTGCACCAAGAGATGTGCAAATGCAGTCCGTTTCAGTTTGGAAAAAAATTGCAACTAACTTTGCAGGTCCTTTCAATAATGCATTATTAACTTTAGTTGTCTTTATGATTTACGCTTTTGTTTCGGCTGGTGCCCCAACAACAGTGGTTAATAACTTCTCGCAAAATTCACCTGCACAAACAGCTGGAATTGAAAAAGGGGATAAGATTGTCAAAGTTGATCAACAAAACATTGCTTCAACAACTGACATTCAACAATATCTTAGCACTACAAAAAATGAACAGGTAACAGTCGAAATTGAACGTAACGGACAAACTGTTCAAAAGACTGTTAAACCTCAAACCATTACTGAAAACGACACGAATTACCGCTTGCTAGGATTAACATTTGACGTTGATGGCTCATTTTCTGCTCGTGTTAGTCAAGGTTGGAATTTAACAACCAATACAGCAACTTTAATTTTTAAAGGTGTCAAAAGTCTAGTTACTGGCTTTAGCTTAAACAAGTTATCTGGTCCTGTTGGTATCTACAAACAGGCTTCAGATTTATCTAATCAAGGATTTTTAAGTATTTTGTACTTCTTAGGTGCAATATCCATTAACCTGGGAATTATGAACCTATTACCAATTCCAGGATTAGATGGTGGTAAATTACTACTTAACTTGTATGAATTACTTCGTGGAAAACCAGTTTCACAAGAAAAAGAAGTGATTATTAATATCGTAGGTGTGGTTATTTTATTCGCATTAATCATTGCTGTAACCGGAAACGATATTTATCGCTATTTTATTAAATAAGTAACTTAGTTGGAGGAACTATGAAACAATCTAAATTTTTTATGCCAACCTTAAAAGAAACACCTTCTGATGCTGAAGCTGTCAGCCATCAGTTAATGTTACGTGGTGGTTATGTACGCCAAGTTACTGCCGGCGTTTATTCTTATTTACCATTGGCAAATCGTGTATTATCAAAAGTATCACAAATTATCCGTGAAGAAATGGAAGCAATTGACTCAAGCGAAATGATGATGCCAGAATTATTACCTGCTTCATTATGGCAAAAATCAGGTCGTTATGATTCTTATGGTCCAAACTTATTTAAACTAAAAGATCGTCACGAACGTGACTTTATTTTAGGACCTACACATGAAGAAACATTTACTGAAATTGTGGCTCAAGAAATCAAAAGTTACAAACGCTTACCATTTTCATTATTCCAAATTCAAACTAAGTTCCGTGATGAAAATCGTCCAAGATTTGGACTACTTCGTGGTCGTGAATTTATTATGAAAGATGGTTACAGCTTTGCAAGTAACTACGAACAACTTGATCAACAATACGAAGATATGAAGAATGCTTATCTTAAAATCTTCGCTAGAACTGGCGTAGAAGTTAAGCCGATTATTGGTGATGCTGGTGCAATGGGTGGATCTGATTCACTAGAATTTGGTGCTCCTGCAGCTATTGGTGAAGATACAATTGTTTATACTGATTCAGGCTATGCTGCTAACATTGAAATGGCTTCAAGTTATTTCGTCAAAGAAGAAAACAACGCACCATTACAAGATGTTGAAAAAGTAGCTACACCTAATATCAAGACTATTGCTGACTTAGCAGACTTCTTAAACATTAGCGAAAAAGACATTGTCAAAAGTGTTGTTTATATTGCAGATGAAACACCTGTTCTTATTTTAATTAGAGGTGATCAAGAAGTTAACGAAGTGAAGTTGAAGAACTTATTACAAGTTGAAGACTTACGCTTAGCAACTAATGATGAACAATTTGAATTAACACAAGTAAAAGCTGGTAGTATTGGACCTGTTGAACAAAGTTTTGCCAAAGAAGTTATTGCTGATCGTAATGTTCAAAACATGGCAAACTTCATTGTAGGAGCCAATGAAACAGGCTTCCAACTTAAAAATGTTAACTTAAACCGTGATTTTACACCTGATAACTTTGCAGATATTGCTGTTGTTAAAGAAGGTGAATTAGATCCATCAGGAAAAGATGAATTAAAATTCACTCGTGGTATTGAAATTGGTCACATCTTTAAACTAGGAACACGTTACTCAGAAGCAATGAATGCTAAGTTCTTAGATGAAAATGGTAAAGCCCAGCCTGTTATTATGGGTTCATATGGAATTGGTGTTTCAAGACTGCTTTCTGCAATCATTGAACAACACCATGATGACCGTGGTATCCTATGGCCTAAAGAAGTCGCACCTTTTGAAGTCCACCTTATTCAAATGAAAATGAATGATGACGAACAAACACAAATTTCTGAAAAGATGTATCAAGACTTACAAAGTCAATTTGAAGTTTTATATGATGATCGTGCAGAACGTCCAGGTGTGAAATTTGCAGATGCTGATTTACTAGGTGCACCTTTCCGTGTCATTATTGGTAAAAAAGCTGCTGAAGGAATTGTAGAAGTGAAAAACAACCAAACTAAAGAAGCAGTTGAACTTCAAATTTCTGAAGTTGCAGATTATTTAAAAAATGAAATAGGGTAGAACATGTCTAAAGAAAATCAACTATTTTTAAATTTATTGAATCAAGTTAAGTTTGATCAATTAGTTGCTGATGGATTTTCTGAAAATGATAGTTTTTACCAAGGTCAAATAAAAAAAGTGGATGTCTACCAACAAGAGAGAAAGTGGATTTTCCACCTTTTTTTTCCTAAAAAAATATCTTTTTCAGCTTATCGACTGTTGAAACAAGCAGTGACACAAGAACTTACTAACTTTGTGGAACCAGAATTGGTTGTTGCCTTCGGTGAAAAGTCAGATGCTATTGATCAAGACTATTATCAAGATATTGTCGAACATCATCTCACAAGTTCATCTATGATTAAGCGTATTTTATTGAATGCAAAATCTGATTATCAAAATCAAGTTTTAACTTTGAAACTAGAGAATGCAGTCAGTCAAGCTATGATTACAGATGACGTGCTAACTGAACTAAAAGAGTTGCTGCAACAATATGGTTTTTTAGTTGATCAAATTAAAACAACTGTGATTGATGAAGCGCAATCTTTAAAAAACTTGGACAGTCTGTTCCAACAGCAACAACAATTTGAACAATCGCTTGAGCAAGAAGCACACAAACAGCAAGCTGCACCGAAAAAGCAGGCCGTTACAAGTTCACAAACATCATTAGGTAATCCCATTTCACCTAAGTCACAATTTCAACAGTTGAAAGATGTTCAAGAAGAACAGCAAGATGTTGTTATTGAAGGACATCTATTTGATGTGGAAGTTCGCAGTTTGCGTAATGATAATAAGATGTTAATTGCCAAGCTAACAGATTATAGTGACTCAATTACAATTAAAAAGTTTCCTCGAAACCAGCAGGAAACAGCTGTTTTTGAAAACATCAAACCTGGGATGTGGGTCCGTGTTAAAGGACAAACCCAAAACGATAAATACAGCCAAGAATTGACTATCATGATTAGAGACCTTGAAGTTTTTGAAAAACCTGAACGTCAAGATACTTATGAGGGTGACAAAAGAGCCGAGCTACATCTTCATACAACGATGAGTCAAATGGACGCTACAAATTCGATCAAGGAATACGTTCAAGCTGCCGCTAGATTTGGTCATAAGGCAATTGCTGTAACAGATCATGCTGGTGCGCAAGCTTTCCCTGAAGCGCATGCAGCAGGTAAAGCAAATGATGTTAAAATTTTGTACGGACAAGAAGCTAATTTCGTTGATGATAGCAAAAATCTGCTCGTTCAAAATCCAGTTAGTTTAGATGCCCAATCTGCTGATTATGTTATTTTTGATGTTGAAACAACTGGACTTTCAGCTGTTTATGATCAAATTATTGAAATCGGTGCCGTTCGAATGAAAAACGGTGAAATTATTGAACGATTCGATGAATTTATTAATCCTCATGAGGCACTGTCGACAACAACGATTAATTTAACCAGCATTACGGACGATATGGTGGAACAAGCTGATGATGAAAAAGAGGTTCTAACGCGTTTTGTTAAGTTCATGTCAGGCGCCCAAGCAATAGCTGGACATAACGTCTCATTTGATATCGGCTTCTTAAATGCGGCACTTGTAAGGTCAGGATTTGAGAAGGTATCAATTCCGATTATTGATACGTTAGAATTATCTCGACTTCTTCACCCTGAACAAGGACGTCATACACTAGATACGTTGTCTAGAAAATATCAAATCACTTTAGAACACCATCACAGAGCTGATAGTGATGCTGAAGCAACTGGGTACTTATTGTACAAATTGATGACGGTTTTTGAAGACCAATTCGGTGAGACTAACCTAAACAATTATAATCAACATAAGAATCCACATTTAACCTATAAGAGAGCCCGTCCAAGTCATATGACTATTTTGGCAAAGACACAAGCAGGATTGAAAAACTTATTTAAGCTAATCTCAATGGCTAATGTCAAGTATTACTATCGAACACCTCGATTGCCTAAGTTCTTGCTTGATGATTATCGAGAAGGCTTATTAATCGGAAGCGGTTGTGCAGATGGCGAAGTATTCACTGCAATGATGCAAAAAGGTTATGAAGAAGCTAAGCAATTGGCTCAGTATTATGACTATTTAGAGATTCAACCACCAAGTGCTTACAGTTCTTTAATTGAACGTGAATTAATCCGTAATCAAGAAGATTTACAAGACATTTTAAAAAATATGATTAAACTTGGAGAAGAACTAGATAAGCCTGTCGTTGTAACAGGTGACGTGCATTATCTGAACCCAGAAGATCATATCTATCGTGAAATTTTAATTTCATCCATTAAAAGTAGTCCTTTACGTCATCAAAATCTTCCCGATTTACATTTCCGGACAACACAGGAAATGTTTGATGAATTTGACTTTTTAGACGAGCAGACAGCGTATCAAGTTATTGTTGCTAATCCTAATCAAATTGCTGAATCAACTGACGAAATTGTACCGGTTAAAGACAAACTTTATACACCAATCATGGAACATTCTGAAGAAGAAATTCGGGAATTATCTTACAATAAAGCTTACGAGTTATACGGCAATCCGCTACCTAAAATTGTTGAAGACCGAATTGAACACGAACTAAAAAGTATTATTGGGAATGGATTTAGTGTTATTTATCTTATTTCTCAAAAACTGGTATATAAATCGAACAAAGATGGCTATTTAGTTGGATCACGTGGATCTGTTGGGTCGAGTTTTGCAGCCACAATGACGGGAATCACAGAGGTTAATCCATTACCACCACATTATCGTTGTGGTAGTTGTAAGTATTCTGAATTTTATACCAAAGGTGAGTATGGTTCAGGATATGACTTACCTAACAAAAAGTGTCCTAATTGCGGTGAAGAGCTGGTAAAAGATGGTCATGATATTCCATTTGAAACTTTCTTAGGTTTTAACGGAGATAAAGTTCCAGATATTGACTTGAACTTCTCTGGGGATTATCAGCCTGTCGCGCATAATTACACTAAAGTGTTGTTTGGTGAAGACAGTGTGTTTAGAGCAGGAACTATCGGAACCGTTGCTGATAAGACGGCTTTTGGTTATGTTAAACACTACGAAGAAGAAAAAGAATTAGACCTTCGAACAGCTGAAGTTGAACGACTAGCCAAGGGGTCAACCGGAGTTAAGCGTACAACTGGTCAGCATCCGGCTGGAATTATTGTTGTACCTGATTATATGGACATTTATGACTTTACGCCAATTCAATATCCAGCAGATGATCAAAGTTCAACATGGAAAACAACTCACTTTGATTTTCATTCAATTCACGATAATATCTTAAAACTTGATATTCTAGGACATGATGATCCAACGATGATTAGAATGCTACAAGATTTGAGTGGGATTGATCCCTTAACCATTCCAACGAATGATCCGGGTGTGATGGCGTTGTTTTCTGGAACAGAGTCCATTGGTGTTACACCTGAACAGATTAATTCAAAAACGGGAACACTGGGTGTACCTGAATTCGGGACAAAATTTGTTAGAGGGATGCTTGAAGATACTAAACCAACGACATTTGCTGAGCTATTGCAAATTTCAGGGCTATCGCACGGAACTGACGTGTGGCTGGGTAATGCATCTGATTTAGTTGATAGTGGGCAAGTTACCTTGAAAGAGGTTATCGGATGTCGTGACAATATTATGCTTGATTTGATTCACTGGGGAATGGAATCTCAAACGGCTTTCCAAATTATGGAACGTGTGCGTAAAGGAAAAGGTATTCCTGATGAGTGGCAAAAGCTAATGCGTGACAATCCTAATATTCCGAGCTGGTACATTGACTCTTGTTTAAAAATCAAGTACATGTTCCCAAAAGCTCACGCGACAGCTTATGTTATGATGGCTTTGCGAATTGCTTACTTCAAAGTGCATTATCCAACGATTTATTATGCTGCATACTTTAGCGTGAGAGCGAGTGATTTTGACTTAGTTGCCATGTCAAATGGTAAAAACTCAGTTAAAGAAGCTATGCAAGAAATTAGTGCAAAAGGTAACGATGCAACAGCCAAAGATAAAAGTTTGATGACCGTTCTTGAGTTAGCTAATGAATGTCTAGAACGAGGTATTAAAATTAAAATGGTTGATGTTGAAAAATCTGCAGCCCAAGATTTTACTATCTTGGATGATCATACGTTACTCGCACCGTTTAACGCTGTTCCTGGTTTAGGGGACAATGTAGCCAAACAAATTGTTGCAGCACGAGCTGATAAGAAGTTTTTATCACAAGAAGACTTAGCAACAAGAGGAAAAGTTTCCAAGACAATCATGAGCTATTTTGAAGAAAATGGTGTTTTGGAAGGACTACCCGAACAGAACCAACTATCACTTTTTTAAATTGATTTGAAGGCCTGAATATGCTAGAATATAGTCATTGGATGGTTCTTAGTTCGAGTGAGCAGAAATGCTCACTCTTTTTATTGCAATAGGAGGATTATGTGGCTGAGATTACAGAAATTGTTGAATCTTTAGTTGCACCAATCGTTGACGAGAAAGGTTATGAACTTGTTGACGTTGAGTATATTAAAGAAAAATCAACACGTTATTTAAGAATTTATGTCGATAAAACTGGTGGAATTGATATTGAAGAAGTCGCACAGGTTAGTGAACAATTAAGCGAAAAGCTTGATGAACTCAATCCTGATCCTTTTCCAGAACCTTATATGTTAGAAGTCTCTTCTCCAGGTGTTGAAAGACCTCTAAAGAAAGAAAAAGACTGGGAAAGCGCGATTGGTGAATACATCAATGTTAGTTTATACCGTGCTTTTGAAGGCGAAAAAGTATACGAAGGTTTTTTAATTAGTAAAGACGAGTCATTCGTAACTTTAGAAATCAAAATTAAAACACAACGTAAACAACTCTCAATTCCAACGGATATTGTGGCTAAAGCAAGATTCGCAATTGAGTTTTAGAAGGGGACGTAGTTCATGTCAAAAGAAATGTTAAGCGCCTTTGAGGCACTTGAAAAAGAAAAAGGAATCAAAAAAGAAGTCATCATTGATGCCTTAGAAGCAGCGTTGGTTTCTGCATATAAAAGAAATTACAACAAAGCTCAAAACGTTGAAGTAACCTTTGACGAAAAGAAAAGCGATATCAAAGTATATGCTTTGAAAGAAGTTGTTGAAGAAGTTTTTGATGACAGACTAGAAATTAGTTTTCCAGATGCATTAAAAATCAACAAAGCTTATGAATTAGGCGATGTTTTAAAATTTGAAGTGACACCTAAAGACTTCGGTCGTATTGCTGCACAAACAGCTAAACAAGTTATTATGCAACGTGTTCGTGAAGCTGAAAGAACCAACATCTTTAACGAATATTCACAATATCAAGATGAAGTTGTACAAGGTGAAGTTCAAAGACAAGACAACAAATTCGTTTATGTTAATATTGGCCGTGTTGAAGCATTGATGTCACGTGCTGACCAAATGCCAAATGAAACTTATAAACCACATGACCGTATTAAAGTGTTAGTATCTAAAGTGGATAACACAACAAAAGGTCCACAAGTTTTTGTTTCACGTACACACGCTGATTTAGTTAAGCGTTTATTCGAACGTGAAGTTCCTGAAATCTACGATGGTACGGTGGAAATTGTATCTATCGCTAGAGAAGCTGGTGACCGTACTAAGATGGCTGTTCGTTCAGATAACAAGAATATCGATGCAGTCGGAACTTGTGTTGGTCAAAAAGGTGCCCGTGTTCAAACAATCGTTGATGAACTAGGTGGCGAAAATATGGACATCATTAACTATGAAGAAGATCCATCAGACTACATTGCCAACGCACTAAACCCAGCAGAAGTTATTGCTGTTCAATTCGACGAAGCACAAAACAGTTGTTTAGTGATCGTGCCAGATTACCAATTGTCACTTGCAATCGGTAAACGTGGCCAAAACGTTCGTTTAGCAGCTAGACTTACAGGATACAAAATCGATATTAAAGCAGAATCAGAAGTCGAATTTGTCGAAGATACTGAAGAAGCTAATACAAGCGAGGAAGTATCAACTGATAATCCTTCAGAAAATACTGAAGAATAATCTTTGAGTAGGTGGTAACTATGAAAAAACGTAAGGTTCCAATGCGTCGAGATTTACTGACTAATGAAATGGTACCTAAAAAAGAATTAGTACGCATTGTGTTAGACAAAGAAGGTAATTTGAGCATTGACCCAACTGGTAAAAAGCCAGGTCGTGGGGCCTATGTGTCATTGAAACCAGACAATATTCAAGTAGCTAAAGATAAACAAGTATTGAACCAATCTTTAAAAATTAAAGTGGATGATTCTTTTTACGATGAGCTGTTTGAATATGTTGAACATCAAAAAGCCAGACAAGAATTATTTGGAGATAACAAGTGATTGATAAACGTCAAAAAGTGTTAAACATGCTAGGATTAGCACAAAAATCTCAAAATTTGATCTCTGGAGCACCTCAAGTAATTGAAGGGATTCGAAACTCTTCGGTGCATTTGGTATTCTTAGCAACAGATACTGCTAAAAACAACCAAAAAGATATTACAAATAAAGCCAGTTACTATAAAGTACCAGTTATTACAGATTTTACGAGCCAAGACTTTGAACAAGCTATTGGCCGAAATCGTAAAATACTAGCGATTTGTGATAAGGGCTTTAGTAAAGCAATACAAAAATACTATAGTGAAGAAGTGTGATGCTGATGACAAAAACATAATCGGCATCGTGCTTGCTTTGCGGAAATAAGAAAGGAATGACCATTCTTTGACCTCAAATCAAAATAATAATCATTCAACAAACCAACAAAACGAGCATAAACCAACAAAAATTAAAATGAGTGCAGTTAGAAAACGCAATACTAACAGCAATAACAACCAAAACCAAGGTAACTCAAACAATTCTAACAATAACAAAAATGGTTACTCAAAAAACCGTAACAACAATAATCAAAGCCAAGATCGTCGCAATAACAGATCTAATTCAAACCAAAAGACTAATAATTCACCAAGACCTAAAGCAGGTTTAAAACACTTGGAAGAATTAAAAGAAAAACAACGCCAAGATACAAATAAAAAACCACGTAACAACAATCGTGGTGGACAAAATGGTCGTCCAAACAACAAGTCAAACGACCGCAACGGTAATCGTCCTTCAAATAATGGCGGTCGTCCAAATTCAAACAGTAACCGTCCTCAAAATAATAACGGTGGCGGAAATTATAAGAAAAATAACGATCGTAACCAAAAACCAGCACGTCGTAATACGTTACCAAATATTCCAGCAGCACCTGAACCAGTGCAAAACGAGTCTGAAAACCGTAACCGTAAACGTGTTGACCACAAGAAGAACGTTAACTCAAAGAATAACTGGCGCAACAACAAGAAAAAGAACAATAGACATCAAGAACAAAATGTTCACATTAAGAAGAAAAAACCAATGCCACAAAGAAAAGAAAAGCCATTGCCAGAAGTATTGGTTTTTGAAGACGGCATGAATGCACAAGATTTAGGTAAATTATTACACCGTGAACCAGCTGAAGTTGTTAAAAAGCTATTCATGTTAGGTGTTATGGTTAACCAAAATCAATCACTTGATAAAGATACAATCGAATTGATTGCAACTGATTATGGTATTGATTCAAAAGAAAAAGAACATGAAGATATCTCAGATATTGACAAAATCTTTGAAGCTGAAAATAGCAATACTGAAAATCAAACACCTAGACCACCAGTTATTACAATCATGGGACACGTTGACCATGGTAAGACAACCTTACTTGACCACTTGCGTAACACTCACGTTACAGATGGTGAAGAGGGTGGAATTACCCAACATATTGGTGCTTACCAAGTTGATAATGACGGTCGCTTAATCACTTTCTTGGATACACCAGGGCATGCTGCGTTTACAAATATGCGTGCTAGAGGTGCTGATATTACTGATATTATCATCTTAGTAGTGGCAGCTGATGACGGTGTTATGCCTCAAACTAAAGAAGCGATTAACCATGCCAAAGCTGCTGGTGTACCAATTATTGTGGCAGTTAACAAAATTGATAAACCTGATGCAAACCCTAACCACGTGATGGAACAATTGATGGGATATGAATTGATTCCTGAAGATTGGGGTGGATCAACAATCTTTGTTCCAATTTCTGCTAAAACTGGTGAAAACGTTGATGACTTACTAGAAATGATTCTATTACAAGCTGACGTGATGGAATTACACGCTAACCCAGAACAAAAAGCAGTTGGTACAGTTATTGAAGCACGTCTTGATAAAGGTAAAGGTTCAGTAGCTTCATTACTAGTTCAACAAGGAACACTTCGTGTAGGTGACCCAATTGTTGTTGGTAATACATTTGGTCGTGTTCGTGTTATGACTAACGACCGCGGTCGTCGTGTTAAAGAAGCACATCCATCAGAACCAGTTGAAATTACAGGTCTTAATGGTGTGCCAAATTCAGCCGATCGTTTCGCAGTATTTGAAGATGAAAAAACTGCTCGTGCAGCTGGTGAAGAACGTGCAAAACGTGCATTAGTTGAAGAACGTAACAACAATAGCCGTGTTACACTAGATAACTTGTTCGATACGATGAAAGAAGGCGAATTGAAACAAGTTGATGTTATTATCAAAGCCGATGTACAAGGTTCTGCTGAAGCTTTAGCTGGATCACTTCAAAAGATTGAAGTTGAAGGCGTTAAAGTTAATATCGTTTACTCTGGTGTAGGGGCTATTAATGAAAGTGATGTAACATTAGCTACTGCAAGTAATGCTATCGTTATCGGATTTAATGTTCGTCCAACACAACAAGTAAGAAAACAAGCTGAAACTGAAAACGTTGATATTCGTCTATATGGTGTTATCTATAAAGCTATTGATGAAATTGAATCAGCTATGAAGGGTATGCTAGATCCTGAATTCCAAGAAAAAGTTACAGGTAACTTAATTGTTCGTGAAACATTCCACGTTTCAAAACTTGGAACTATCGCTGGTGCATTCGTAACTAACGGTTCAATTCAACGTGATAGTGGTGTAAGATTAATCCGTAATGGTATTGTTATCTACGAAGGAAAATTATCTTCACTAAAACGCTTTAAAGATGATGCTAAAGAAGTAAATCAAGGCTTTGACTGTGGTTTGATGATTGAAAACTACAATGACATCAAAGTTGATGATGAAATTGAAGCTTATGTCATGGAAGAAGTTCCTGTTAAATAAAAGGGGGAATTCCAATGAAACACCGTATTGAACGTGTGCAACAAGAAATTTTACGTGAAGTCACAACAGTATTACGAAAAAACGTTAAAGACCCTAGAGTTAAAGACGTTACGGTTACTGATGTTGAACTAACGGGTGATTTATCTCAAGCTACTATTTACTATAGTATTTTGTCTGATAAGGCATCTGACAATCAAAAAGTTGAAGAAGGACTTAAAAAATCAACAGGTTTAATTCGTCACGAAGTAGGGCGTAATTTGACAACGTTTAAAGTTCCTGAATTAATCTTTAAAAAAGATGATTCTGTTGCTTATGGTGCCAAAATTGATGCTTTGATTCGTCAATTAAATCAAAAAGACTAAAAAACGCCATTTTATGGCGTTTTTTTTATAATAAAGGATGGTTAAGTAAGATATGTTAAGTGGTGTAATTGTTTTATATAAAACTAAGGGGATGACGAGTACCGACTGCGTTCGTGATATGCGTCGCGTTCTTCAAATGAAAAAAGTGGGTCATGGTGGTACTTTAGATCCATCAGTAGAAGGGATTTTGCCAATTGCGATTGGACAAGCAACTAAAATCATCGATTTGATGCAGACCCATGATAAAACGTATATTGGTGAAGCCATTTTAGGCTTTGAAACTGATACGGAAGACTTAGATGGTGAAGTGACGAAATCACAAGATGTTGAGACCCCCTATTCAGAAGAAGAAATTGTAGCAGCGATGGCACAACTAACAGGGGATGTTGAACAACTACCGCCAATGTATTCATCCGTTAAAATTAAAGGGCGTCGATTATATGATTATGCGCGAAACAACATTCCTGTTGAACGCCCAATTCGCCATATTAAGGTATCTAAATATGCCAAAATAGGACAATCTACTTACGATGAACAAAACAAGCAGCAACGATTTAAATTTGAAATTACTTGTTCAAAGGGAACTTATGTGAGAACACTAATTAAACAATTAGGCGATATTCTTGGCGTTCCTGCTGTTATGAGCTCATTGACCCGTGCTAAAAGTGCTGGATTCGGGTTGAAAGATGCTGTTTTATTAGAGACTTTAAAAGAACAACCTGAAAAAGCACCTGATTATGTGGTACCTCTTGAACGTTTCTTTGAAGATCAACCGGCTTACCATTTAAGCGATAAAGAGTTTGAAATGGTACAAAATGGTGCCAAACTTAAATTTCCAATTGACGTAGAACGTCTATGTTTGTATCATAATCGAAAAATAAAAGCGATTTACAAGAAAGACGTTAAACATCCGCCACTTTATCGTCCGGAAATGATGTTGCTTCAAAATAGTTAACCGATAAGGGAGGATAAGTATGCGTAGTTACGAACTAGATTATCCAGTTAATAATCAAATTGTCGAACCTCAAGGAATTGTATTGGTTCTTGGATTTTTTGATGGTGTTCATCTAGGTCATCGTCAATTAATTGAAAAAGGTCAAAAAGTTGCTCAAGAGCAAAACTTGAAATTAGCTGTTATGACAATGAATACGCACCCTAGCAAAATATATGGTCCAGCTGATGTTACTGTGCCGTTAATTACTACAACAAGTGAAAAACAGCAATTGATGAATGAAGCAGGGGTCGATATCTTCTATATTGGCAATTTCAATGGCCCGCTAGCTAAGGTTCAACCTGATGAATTTATCAACGATGTTCTGGTTAAATTAAATGTTAAAGCAGTTGTTGCAGGATTTGATTATACTTTTGGAAAAAAAGAAGTAGCTAATATGTCATTGCTAAAACAGTTAGCTCAAAATAAGTTTGATGTTTATGAAGTCGACAGTTACAACAAAGGTAATGAAAAAGTTAGTTCAACTCGAATTCGTCGATTGATCGAAAAAGGTGACGTCGATCAGGCTAATGAATTACTAGATTCAATTTATCAGACATCTGGACAAGTCGTTCATGGGTTCAAACGTGGCCGAAAACTGGGATTTCCAACGGCTAATATTGCTTCTAGTGAAGATAAAGTTGGCCTAGCCTCAGGTGCCTATACTGTTGAATTGAAGGTTCATAACCAATGGTATCAAGGGATGGCAAGTGTTGGTTATAACATTACGTTTGATGATGTGAAAGATTTATCCGTTGAAGTCAATATTTTTGATTTTGATGAAGATATTTATGATGAAATTGTTGATGTGAGATGGTATCACTATCTTCGACCAGAAGAAAAGTACCCCTCAATCGATGCTTTAATTGAACAATTGAACCAAGACGAAGCCAATAGCAAAGCCTATTTCAAAACCTTAAAAAAATAGCTTGATAATTTTAGCTGTCATCTTGACATTCTGCTATTTAGTTGTTATATTCTAATAGTTAGCACTCGTAATTTAATAGTGCTAATTCGAAGAGGTGACGCTATGTTATCAAAACGACAAGAACTAATATTAAAGATGATTATCAATGTCTTTAACAAGACACAACAGCCTGTTGGGTCAAAGACATTGATGGATGAACTAACGATTCAAGTTTCTTCAGCCACTATCAGAAATGAAATGGCTAAGCTTGAGGAATTAGGATTAATCGAAAAAACACATTCATCTTCTGGTCGTGTCCCATCAAATAAGGGATATCGCTATTATCTAGATTATTTATTACAGCCTACAGATATGCCAGAAAACTTGCATGAAAAACTGCAAATGGATTTTAATCATCAATTTCAAAAAATTGACGATATTGTATCTCGTTCGGCAAAAATATTATCTGATCTGACTAGTTATACAGCTTTTGTAGCTAGTCCAGAAATTCAGTTTTGCAGAATTACTGAATTTCGCATCGTGCCACTTTCTAATCATCAAATGATGGCAATTTTGGTCACCAGCGATGGCGACGTCAAAAATCAGCTTTATCGCTTACCTGAGGATGTATCGGGTAAAGAACTAGAATCATTAGTTGAGAAAATCAATACGGCAGTTAAGGGCAAAACTTTACATGAAGTATCAAGTTATTCTTCTGGGAAGTTCATGTCAATTCTCGGTATTGAAGAGGACACAGCTAGTTTGATTCTTCTTCAATTATTGAAGGATGTTTTCAAACCAACTGAAACTGATCAACTATTCGTTAATGGTGAGTTGAATCTCCTTAACAATTATTCTAGTTTTGATGACTTGGATAATTTGAAGTCACTTTATCAGTTGCTTAGTCATCCAGAGATATTTTCAGATTTAATTCATGAAAATAGTCTAAACAATCCAGCATTTTCAGTTCATGTCCGTTTAGGAGATGAGCTACCGCTTGATTTATTGAAAGACTACAGTCTATTGACGGCTACATATGAAGTCGGTGACTTTGGAAATGGAATTGTCGCTTTACTAGGGCCAACAAACATGCCCTATTCACAGATGATTAGTTTAATGAACTACTTCAAAGAAGAACTTGCAGATCAATTACTAGATTATTATAGCAAGTTTAGATAAGGAGGATGACAGTGTCTAACGAAGAAAAAGATATTAAACAAGAAAATACAACCGAAGAACCTGTTGAAGAAACAACGGAAGAAGTTGTTGAAGCAGAAGAACCTTCAGAAGTTGAAAAACTTCAACAAGAGCTTGAAGAAGCACAAGATAAATACTTGCGTTCACAAGCTGAAATCCAAAATATTCAAACACGTCAACAAAAAGAACTCGCTCAATTCAGTAAATATGAAGGTCAAAGCCTTGCAAAAGAAATTTTGCCAGCTTTAGACAATTTACAAAGAGCCCTACAAGTTCAAGCTGACGATGAGGCTTCAAGCCAATTGAAAAAAGGGATTGAATTAACTTATAACGCATTAATGAAAGCTTTAAATGATAAAGGTATTACAGAAGTTGAAGCAGAAGGTGCACCTTTTGATCCAAATTATCACCAAGCTGTCCAAACAGTTGAAGCAACTGAAAACCATCCAAAAGATACAGTTGTTGAAGTTTATCAACCTGGATACTTATTTAAAGATCGTATTTTAAGACCTGCAATGGTTAGCGTTGCAAACTAAGAAATTCGAAAGGAAGTTATTGATTTATGTCAAAAGTTATTGGTATTGATTTAGGAACAACTAACTCAGCAGTTGCTGTTTTAGAAGGTAAAGAACCAAAAATTATTGCAAACCCAGAAGGTAACCGTACAACTCCTTCTGTTGTTGCTTTTAAAGATGGTGAAATTCAAGTTGGGGAAGTTGCTAAAAGACAAGCAATTACAAACCCAGACACAATTTCTTCTATCAAACGTCACATTGGTGAAGCTGGTTACAAAGTAACTGTTGGTGACAAGTCATATACACCACAAGAAATTTCAGCAATGATTTTACAACACATTAAAAAATTCAGCGAAGATTACTTAGGTGAAGAAGTAACAGAAGCTGTTATTACAGTGCCTGCTTACTTCAACGATTCACAAAGACAAGCAACAAAAGATGCTGGTAAGATTGCTGGTTTAGATGTTAAACGTATTGTTAACGAACCAACTGCTAGTGCTTTAGCTTATGGTTTAGACAAAGCCGAAGAAGACGAAAAAATCCTTGTTTATGACTTGGGTGGTGGTACATTTGACGTTTCTATCCTTGAATTAGGTGACGGTGTATTCCAAGTACTTTCAACAAATGGTGATACTCACTTAGGTGGGGATGACTTTGATGAAGCAATCATGGATTGGTTGATTGCACAATTTAAAGACGAAAATGGTATTGACTTATCTAAAGATAAAATGGCATTACAACGTCTAAAAGATGCAGCTGAAAAAGCTAAAAAAGATTTATCAGGTGTAACAACAACTCAAATTAGCTTGCCATTTATCTCAGCAGGTGAAGCAGGTCCATTACACTTGGAAACAACTTTAACTCGTGCTAAATTCGACGAAATTACAGCTGAATTAGTTGAAAGAACAAGAATCCCAGTTGAAAATGCACTAAAAGATGCTGGACTTTCAAAAGATGAAGTTGACAAAGTTATCTTAAACGGTGGTTCAACACGTATTCTTTCAGTTCAAAAAGCTGTTGAAGACTGGACAGGTAAAAAACCTGATCACTCAATCAACCCTGATGAAGCTGTTGCCTTAGGTGCTGCTGTTCAAGGTGGTGTGATTTCAGGTGACGTTAAAGATGTTGTTCTTCTTGACGTAACACCATTATCATTAGGTATTGAAACAATGGGTGGCGTTTCAACTAAATTGATTGAACGTAACACAACAATTCCTACAAGTAAGTCACAAGTCTTCTCAACAGCTGCTGACAATCAACCAGCTGTAGACATTCACGTTCTTCAAGGTGAACGTCCAATGGCTGCTGACAACAAGACGCTAGGTCGTTTCCAATTAACAGATATTCCACCAGCACCACGTGGTGTTCCTCAAATCGAAGTTAAATTCGACATTGATAAAAATGGTATTGTAAATGTATCTGCTAAAGACTTAGGTACTCAAAAAGAACAAAAAATTACAATCCAAAGTTCATCAGGTCTATCAGATGAAGAAATTGAACGTATGACAAAAGATGCTGAAGAAAATGCTGAAGCAGATAAAAAACGTAAAGAAGAAGTAGACTTACGTAATGAAGTTGATCAATTAATCTTTACAACTGATAAGACATTGAAAGAATTAGATGGCAAAGTTTCTGAAGAAGAAGTTTCAAAAGCTAAAGAAGCTAAAGAAGCTTTAGAAAAAGCACAATCTGACAATGACTTAGAAGCAATGAAAGCTAAAAAAGATGAATTGAACCAAATCGTTCAAGATCTTACAACAAAACTATACCAACAAGCACAAGAAGCCCAACAAGCTCAAGGTGGCGAACAATCAGGTCAAGCAAACAACGATGACACCGTAGATGGTGACTTCCGTGAAGTAGACCCTGATAAAGATAAATAACAATTACGATGAAAAAGTCAAATTGTCAATTTGACTTTTTTCATTTATAGAAATGAAAGAGGAATTTTATGGCACAACAACGAGATTACTATGAAGTCCTGGGTCTTTCTAAAAATGCATCGGAAGCCGAAATAAAAAAAGCTTATCGTAAACTATCTAAAAAATACCACCCTGATTTGAATGATTCTGAGGATGCTGAAGAAAAGTTCAAAGAAGTTAGTGAAGCATATGAAGTCTTGAGCGACTCCCAAAAACGCGCTGCTTATGATAATTATGGTCATGCAGGTGTTAATGGTGGTGCGCAAGGCGGAGCTGGTGGTTTTGGTGGCGGTGCCCAAGGATTTGGCGGTTTTGAAGATATCTTTAACCAATTCTTTGGTGGTGGAGCTGGCGGCGGTGGCCGTGCACAAGATCCAACTGCACCAAGAAAAGGGCATGATTTAGATTACACCATGACACTTGAGTTTGAAGAAGCAATTTTCGGTAAGAAAACAAATGTCACATATGATCGTGATGAAACATGTAAGACTTGTGATGGTAAGGGTGCAAAACCAGGTACTTCAACCAAAACTTGTCAAAAATGTCATGGTTCAGGTCATATGACCGTAGATCGTCAAACAATGCTTGGTATGGTTCGTCAACAAGTTGCCTGTGATGAATGTCACGGTCAAGGTGTGATTATTGAAACACCTTGTGAAGACTGTCATGGTAAAGGAACAACTAAACAAAGACACACTGTTGAAGTTAATATTCCAGCAGGTGTTGACCAAGGCCAACAAATTCATTTAACTGGTCAAGGTGAAGCTGGTGCTAATGGCGGGCCTTACGGTGATTTATACATTGTTTTACGTGTTCGTCCAAGTAAGACATTTGAACGTTCAGGAACAACAATTTACTACACTGTTCCAATTAGCTTTGCTCAAGCTGCACTTGGTGATGAAATTGACGTTGATACTGTTCACGGTAAAGTTAAATTGCGTATTCCAGCTGGAACACAAACAGGAACAACCTTTAGGTTAAACGGTAAAGGTGTTCCGCAATTGAACGGACATGGAACAGGTAACCAAGAAACAACAGTTAAAATTGTGACACCTAAGAAAATGAATGAGGATCAAAAGAAAGCCTTAGTCGACTTTGTTAAAGCTGGCGGGGAAGACATTCAACCTCAAGACAAAAACTTTTTTGAAAAAGTAAAAGATAAATTTATGTGAATTCTAAAAAAGAGAAGATCTTAATCTTCTCTTTTTGTTTGTGACCATTTCGGATACTTGCTATAATAAAGAACAGAAGTAATAGAGGAGAACACATGAATTTAGAAGAATTAAAAGATTATCAATCAAGAATAAGAAATTTTTCTATTGTTGCCCATATTGATCATGGGAAATCAACAATAGCTGACCGCATCTTAGAACTGACAGATACAGTGTCAAAGCGTGAAATGCATGCTCAAATTCTAGATAGTATGGAACTAGAACGTGAACGTGGCATTACAATTAAGTTGAACTCAGTTGAGTTAAAGTATCGTGCCAAAGATGGTAAAGACTATATTTTCCACTTAATCGATACACCAGGTCACGTGGACTTTTCATATGAAGTTTCACGTTCACTTGCAGCTTGTGAAGGAGCTGTTTTGGTCGTTGATGCGGCTCAAGGTGTTGAAGCACAAACACTAGCTAATGTGTACTTGGCCTTAGATAACGACCTTGAAATTGTACCTGTTATTAACAAAATTGATCTACCTGCAGCAGATCCAGATCGTGTTAAAGATGAAATTGAAGATACAATCGGTTTAGATGCACAAGATGCTGTGCTTGCTTCAGCTAAGAGTGGGTTAGGAATTGAAGAGTTACTAGAACGTATCGTAACTGACATTCCTGCACCTCAAGGTGATTTTGAAGCACCATTGAAGGCGATGATTTTTGACTCTGTATATGATTCGTATCGAGGGGTTGTTTTATCAGTCCGAGTTGAAGATGGAATCGTTAAACCCGGTGATATGATTGAAGTTATGAGTAATGGTAAACAATACGAAGTAACAGAAGTAGGTGTGTTGTCACCTAAAGCTGTTAGTCGTGATCGTTTAGTTGCAGGTGATGTTGGTTATCTAACGGCTAACATCAAAACTGTTCGTGATACGCACGTGGGTGATACGTTGACACTAGCTAACAACCCAACGACTAAACCAACACCTGGTTACCGTCCAGCAAAACCTATGGTTTATTCAGGGATGTATCCAGTTGAAAATGCTAAATACGATGATTTAAGAGAAGCTTTAGAACGTTTACAGTTAAATGATGCAGCGCTTGAGTTTGAACCTGAAACTTCTCAAGCCTTAGGGTTTGGTTTTAGATGTGGATTCTTAGGATTACTTCATATGGATGTTATTCAAGAACGTCTAGAACGTGAATTTGGCTTAGAATTAATTATGACAGCACCATCTGTGGATTATCATACGAAGCTTCAAAATGGTGAAGAAAAAACGGTTGCTAACCCTGCAGATATGCCTGATCCTAGTGATATTCGTGAAATTCAAGAGCCTTACGTTAAAGCAGAAATTATGGTACCAAATGATTATGTTGGTCCTGTAATGGAGCTAGCTCAAAGAAAACGTGGTAACTTCGTTACTATGGATTACTTAGATGCTAACCGTGTTAACGTTATTTATGAAATTCCACTATCTGAAATTGTGTTTGATTTCTTTGATGAACTAAAATCAAATACACGTGGATATGCTTCTCTTGATTATGAGTTATGTGGATACCGTCCAAGTGACCTAGTTAAGATTGATATTTTACTTGCGGGTGAAGTAGTCGATGCCTTGAGTTTCATTGTTCACCGTGACTTTGCTCAAGCTCGTGGTCGTGCCATTACAGAGAAACTAAAATCTGTTATTCCACGTCAGCAATTTGAAGTACCTGTTCAAGCTTCAATTGGGAATAAAGTTATCGCACGTTCTACTATCAAAGCTTACCGTAAAGATGTTACAGCTAAACTATATGGTGGGGATGTTACCCGTCGTATGAAACTGCTTGAAAAACAAAAAGCCGGTAAGAAACGTATGAAGGCCGTTGGAAAACTAGATGTGCCTCAAGAAGCCTTTATGAGTGTACTAAAAATGAGTGACGACGAAAAATAAAAGCTTTAATCCTCTTTAGATTGCCTAAAGAGGATTTTTTATTTTAAAAGACTAATGATATAATACCTAGGTTGAAAACTGATACTAATGGAGTTGCTAATGAAAAAATTTAAAAGAGGTTTGTTGTACTTATTTGCAACAGTGTTATTAATTGTCGGCATTGCTTTAATTTTTAATGAGCCCATTCAAAGTAGCATTGTTTCTCATAATACTGAAGTGGCTAGAACTTCTGTGACTAAGGAACAAATTCAAAAAAACATGCAAACTAAGAGTGAAGATTATGATTTTTCTAAAGTTAAAAGTTTAGATATTAATCAGGTAGGACAGTCATTAACTCATAATCAGACACAAGTTATTGGATTAATGGCTATACCTAGTGTCAATATGAACTTACCGGTTTCAAAAGGCCTGAGTGATGCTGCATTGTCTTCTGGTGGTGGAACGATGCGTGAAGACCAGCAAATGGGGGTTGGTAATTATCCCATTGCTGGACATTATATGACAGATAAAGGACTTTTGTTTTCGCCATTAGAATCAGTCAAACTAGGTGAATTGGTTTATTTAACCGATTTAGATAAAGTATACACTTACAAGATTTATCAAAAAGAAGTCGTCGATCCATATGCGGTATGGCTTGTTGATAATACAGATAATGCCATTGTGACACTAATAACTTGTGCAGATGGCGGGGTTAATCGTTGGGCAATTCGCGGTGAGTTGATTGAGACAAAAGACGCTACGCAATCTGAATTAGCCACATTTAATTTAAAATAAGCAAAAGGGGTTAAACTAGCTTGGATTTCAAACAAAAAGAACCGTTGACTAAGATTTCTTCTGAGACTCGGTCAGAACTAGGACTATCAGACATTGCCGTGACACTCTTAGAAAATAGAGGACTCACTTCAAAAGAAGCAATTGAAGATTGGATTAATCCATCAGAAGAGTCGATTCATGATCCGTTTTTATTTACAGATATGCAAAAAGCCGTTGATCGTATTCATCAAGCAATAGATGCTCAAGAGCAAATTACAGTATATGGTGATTATGACGCAGACGGTATCACAAGTACGGCAATTTTGGTAGAAACGCTTGAAATTATGGGTGCCAATGTAAATTATCATCTTCCTAATCGTTTCAATGAAGGGTATGGTCCCAATCAAGCCAGTTATCAAAAGTTGATTAATGAAGGAACACAGCTGTTTATTACCGTTGATAACGGGGTAAGTGGAAAAGAGGCTGTTGAATTCTTGAATGAGCAAGGTATTGATATCATTATTACTGATCATCATAATTTACCTCAAGTCCTACCCGATGCGTTAGCGATTATTCATCCAAGATTAGCGAATCAAGCTTATCCTTTCGATGATTTAGCTGGAGTGGGTGTTAGCTTTAAGTTATGCTGTGCCTTGTTGGGCGAGACTGCTTATGAACTGCTTGATTTAGTAGCTATTGGAACGATAGCTGATATGGTTGCGGTAACAGGAGAAAACCATACGCTATTGAAGTTTGGTGTTGAAGCTTTACAAAACACGCAAAGATTGGGATTAAGACAGCTGTTAGTTGAATCAGGGGCTAATTTAGATGACTTAGATGAAACTAGTATTGGGTTTGTCATCTCACCACGACTGAATTCACTAGGACGACTAGAAAATGCAGGGAAAGCAGTCGAATTGTTGCTGAATGATAATCCTGAAACCTGCGAATTACTAGCTAAAGAAATCGAAACAATTAATATTAAGCGAAAAGAACTAGTTGTGACAACAACCAAAGAAGCGCTTGAACTGGCAAAAAGCACGCAGTATCAAAATCAAAACACATTGATTATTTATCAAGAAAGTTGGCATGAGGGTATCTTGGGAATTGTGGCCAATAAAGTAGTTGAAGAAACGCAAAAGCCTGCTATCTTATTGACTAAAGCTGAAAACGGTGTTTTAAAAGGGTCTGGTCGTAGTATACAAGGCTTTGACTTGTTTACAGCACTTACACCAATCAAATCAGAACTGGTCTCATTTGGCGGTCACGACATGGCATGTGGCTTGTCTGTTGAGGAAGATAAGCTAGATAACTTAATTCAAAAATTTGAAGCCAGTTTTTCACTTAATAGTCAAGATAGTGAACAATTATTTGATTGCTCACTCACGCCTGATGATTTAACCTTAGAGCAACTCAAAGAAATCTCAGCTCTTGGACCTTTCGGGACCAACTTTGAAATGCCACTATTCAAAATCAATTCCCCACACATTTCTTTTGCTAGAAAGATTGGACAAACACAAGATCATTTGAAATTTACGATGCTTAATTCAAAAGGGATGCAAGTTTCGGGAATTGGGTTTAATTATCCAAATGTTGACCTCAATACGTTCAAGGAAAAAGGCATTTTATATGGTGAATTATCCAAGAATGAATGGAAGGGCAAAGTAACCCCTCAACTTATGCTCAAGCATCTTGAATTTGAAAAAGAACAGGTCATTGACTGTCGCCATTATCAGTTTAATCAAATTATGGCTGTGCAAGGTACTTTTGGCTTTTTCAATGAAGAAAAACTAAATGCATTTAAGGAAAAACTGAATATAGATGATGACCAGGCTGTTTTGTTACGTTCTAGCAACCCAAAATCACAGACAATTATTATAATGGATCAGCCATTAAATAATCAGCAATTAGAAGCGGTTCTTTCATCATCAGCTATTGAACAAGTTTATTTTTACGGTCAAATCAAAAATTTACATCTCACACAGATGCCATCTCAAGACAAGTTTCGCGAAGTGTTGAAGTATTTCTATCAACATCATGATTTGAAAACAACGGACTTAAAACAATTAACAGCATACTTCAACTTATCAATTTACGAATTAAATTTGATTTTAAGGGTGTTTTTAGAGCTAAATTTTGTTAAAATAGATAGGGTTCTAATTAAACCAGTTGAAAATGTTCAGTCAAAAGCACTGACATCTTCAAATTTATTACAACAAACACAAAAACAATTACAATTTGTTAATCAGCTAAATGCGATGTCTTCATCTGATTTGAAGCGTCATATTTTACAATATTTAGGTTAGCAAAGATAGGAGTCCTAAACTTGACAATGAATTTTAAAGATTACGTAGCAGATGTTCCTAATTTCCCAAGTGAAGGTGTTACTTTCCGTGATATTTCACCTTTAATGGCTGATGGTGAAGCTTACCATGCTGCAACAATGGAAATTGTTAAATATGCTAAAGACCTAGGCGTAGATATGGTATGTTGCCCTGAGGCTCGTGGATTTTTAGTAGGTTGTCCTGTCGCAGATGAGCTAGGTGTTGGTTTTGCACCAGCTCGTAAAGCAGGTAAATTACCTCGTGAAACAGTTTCTGTTTCTTACGATTTAGAGTATGGTCAAGACACACTTTACATGCACAAAGATGCTATCAAACCTGGTCAAAAAGTTCTAGTTGCTGATGATTTAATGGCAACAGGTGGAACTGTTCGTGCAACTATCGACTTAGTTGAAAAACTAGGTGGAATCGTTGTTGGAACAGCTTTCTTGATTGAACTAAAAGACTTAAACGGTCGTGATAAAATCAAAGATTACGATATGTTCACATTAATGGACTACTAATATATATCAAGGCTAGTCCTTGATTATGGAGCGTTGGCAGAGTGGTAATGCACCGGACTCGAAATCCGGCGAACCGGTTAATACCGGCGCGCAGGTTCAAATCCTGTACGCTCCTTAATAAAAAATCCCTTAAGGCTTAATAGCTTTAAGGGATTTTTAATTCATCTTCAAACAATAAAGTTTGGTGGTCATCAGCATCATAGGCAATGACTGTAAGTGGTTGATTAACTAAAAAAGGTTTTTTCAAATCGAAATCAACTTCTAAATCGGTTCCAGGTTGCACAAATTTTAATTTTTGTGTTTGATTATTTAAAAACAATGTAAAGGTTAATAAGTTTTCTAAAGGAACCAGACCAACTAATTGATCATCGATTGTTTCCCAAATCAAATGGACCACTTCTTCTGGTAATTGCTGCATGACTTTGACTGAAGCAAAACGTTCTTGTAGGGGGTTAAAAGGCATTATTTCTCCTCTGCAATATCGCCGAATTGACCAGCAGTAATATCAATTAAGTCTGAAACTTTAATTTGAACACTACGACCGACTTTTCCGGCTGAAACAATAATTTCATCTTCAAGATCTGCTTGTTGGTCATAGAAGATAGGGACTTTTAATTTTTCATAGATACCAATAGGTGTATTGGCACCATGAACATAGCCAGTTGTTTTTTCTAAATCTTTTAAGGGTAGTAAGTGAACTTTCTTATCACCAGAAATTTGACTCAACTTTTTGTAGCTGAGATGTTTATCTAGTGGCACAACGCCGACTAAAACAGGGTTTTCAGTTCCTTTTAGAACAAGTGTTTTGTAGACTGTTACGTCGTGTTTTGGAAAGTTTTCAGTATCTAAAGCATCAACGTCACCATCTTTAACGGTTGGTGCCACGATTGATTGATAATTAATTTTTTGCTGATCCAGCATTTTTTCAACCAATGTTTTTGAAACTTTAGCTTTTTTCTTAGACATCTAAAGACTCCTTTTTATTTGTAATAAATATAATCTTAGCAATGTGATTTTTAAGTGTCAAAAGAAATCCAAGTAAAAATAAGTTATAATGAAACCATAATTTTAATTTAAGTGAGGGAATATTTTGAATTTAATCGAACTATCAATTCAAACAGCAACGGATTCAGTTGAAGCATTGTCAGCTTTCTTAATGGCGAATGGTGCACTGGGTATTCAAACGAGAGATCGTCAAGATTTTGAAAATAAAAATACACCTGGTTATGGTGAACTAATTATGACGGACGATATTAAAGATTTACCAGAAGCAGCAGAAGTTAGTGGATATTTTGATGAGTCAACCTTTGACCAAACCCTTCCTGCTCAAACTAAAGAGAAGCTAACTGAATTAAAGGGTTACCAACTTAATATTGGGTCAGGAGTTATTGCTTTGAATCGTATTGTGGACCAAGATTGGGAAAACAATTGGAAAGAGTATTACCATCCAGTTCGTTTGTCACATTGGTTTACAGTTGTTCCTGAATGGGAAAACTACCAAACAAAATCACACCATGAACAAATTGTTCGTCTGGATCCGGGTATGTCATTTGGAACAGGCACTCACATTACAACACAATTAGCTTTACAGTATTTAGAAAAGACAATGGTTAAAGATGATGCACGTGTGTTAGATCTTGGGACAGGCTCAGGAATACTTGCGATTGCTGCACACAAAATGGGTGCGCAACAAGTTGTTGGAACGGATATTGACGCACATGCTTTAACTTTTGCTGAAGAAAACATCAAATTAAATGAGCTAGAAAATCAGATTACTTTGCAAGAAAGTGACTTACTGAAACAAGTTTCAGGTGAGTATGATATTATCATTGCCAATATTTTGGCTGAAATTTTGATGGAATTAGTACCCAATTTAGCTGAACATCTAGCTGATAACGGTGTTGTGATTTTATCAGGTATCGATCAAGCACAACGCGATAAATTGGTCGCAAAATTAGCAGAATTTAATTTTGAAGTTATTAGTGAAATGCGTCAAAAGACATGGATTAGTTTGCTAGTGAAGAAACAAGAGGTGTAAACATGCAACATTACTTTTTAGATGAGACTTTATCAATTAATCAAACTGTGTCACTTCCTAAAGATATTGCTCACCGTGTTTCTCGAGTAAGACGTAGTAAAGTGGATGATGAGATTGAGGTTGTCGACAGTCTTCACCAAGTATTTATTGCAAAGATTACGAGTTTAGAAAATAAAGCTGTTGAAGTTGAGATTGTGCAAGAACAAGATCGCCAAGTAGAGTTGCAACAAGACGTTACTTTATTAGTGGGGATGCCTAAAAAAGAAAAAGCAGAATGGATTATTCAAAAGGGGACAGAACTAGGTGCTAATGCATTTGTGTTCTTTAATTCAAGATATGCTGTGGCTAAGTTAAAAGCTGATAGATTAGCTAAAAAATTAGACCGTTTAAATACAATTGCTAAACAAGCTGCTGAACAATCAAGACGCTCAATCGTTCCTGAAGTCAAAGTGCTAGACAAATTAAGTGACTTAGATCTATCAGAATTTGATCATACTGTAGTCGCTTATGAAGAAGCTGCCAAACAGTCTGAAAAATCTAATTTGGTCAAAGTATTTGAACAGGTTGAACCTAATCAAAAAGTACTAGGTGTATTTGGACCTGAAGGTGGATTAGCAGAAGAAGAAGTGACGAGTTTAGTTAGCCAAAGTGCAACAGTTGCTGCGCTAGGACCACGTATTTTGAGAGTAGAAACAGCCCCCTTATACTTTTTGAGTGCATTATCTTATCAAACAGAGTTAAATCATTGATTTAAAATTGGTATTTTAAATTTAAGGTTGTTATAATTCAACTATAATGACTAGAGGAAAGCTAGGGGTTGAGACTATGTCTAAACATAAGGATTTAACAGTTACAGAGGTATTTGACCTTTGCGCTGAATATATGAATCAAGAACACTTAGACTTTGTGAAAAAAGCCTATGAATTTGCAGCTTATCTGCATAAAGATCAAAAGCGTCAATCAGGACAGCCCTACATTATTCACCCTATTCAAGTAGCCGGTAGTTTAGCCGAACTTAGAATGGACCCTGAAACAATCGTGAGTGGTTTTTTACATGATGTTGTTGAAGATACAGAAGTAACACTTGGAGATGTTGAGGAACTATTTGGTAAAGATGTCGCAACAATTGTTGATGGTGTTACTAAACTGGGCAAAATAAAGTATATGTCACATGAAGAACAACTTGCTGAAAACCATCGTAAGATGCTAATTGCAATGGCTCAAGACTTACGCGTTATCATGGTTAAATTAGCAGATCGGTTGCATAATATGCGGACATTAGACCATCTAAGACCAGATAAACAACGCCGTATTTCAACTGAAACAATTGAAATTTATGCACCATTGGCAGATCGTTTAGGGATTAGCAAAATCAAATGGGAACTAGAGGATATCTCATTACATTACCTAAACCCACAACAATACTACCGTATTGTAAGTTTGATGAAGACTAAACGTAGTGAGCGTGAAGGCTTTATTGCGGATGCAATTAATACAATGGAAACGACTTTAGATGATTTGAACATCAAATATACAATTTACGGTCGTCCAAAGCATATCTACTCAATTTACAAAAAGATGAAAGAAAAGCACAAACAGTTTGATGAATTATATGATTTATCAGCTGTTCGCATTCTAGTTAAAAGCGTTCGTGATTGTTATGCTGTATTAGGTGCAGTGCATACTAAGTGGAAACCTGTTCCACGTCGTTTTAAAGACTATATTGCAGTTCCTAAAGCTAACGGTTACCAATCACTTCACACAACGATTATTGGTCCTGGTGGCAAACCGCTAGAAATCCAAATCAGAACAGAAGAAATGCACGAAATTGCTGAATTTGGTATTGCAGCTCATTGGGCTTATAAAGAAGGGGTTAGCTCACCAGTTAGAATTGACGAAGCTGGCCAAAAAATTGATATTTTCCGTGAGATTTTAGAGTTGAGAGAGGATTCAACTAATGCTCGTGACTTCATGGAAAGTGTTAAAGGAGACTTGTTCTCTGACCGCGTATATGTCTTTACACCAAAAGGTGATGTTTATGAGTTGCCTAAAGGGTCTATTCCACTAGACTTTGCATATTTAGTTCACACAGAAGTTGGGAACCATGCAGTGGGTGCACGTGTTAATGCTAAGATGGTTCCACTTGATTACAAAATGAAAAACGGAGATATTATTGAAATTAATACTTCTCCAAATGCTAATCCAAGTCGTGACTGGACTAATATTGTTAAAACATCCCGCGCACGTAACAAAATTAGACGCTACTTCAAAAACCAAACTAAAGATGAAAATATCGAAAAAGGCCGTAATGATATTGAAAACCAACTAACTGAAATGGGCTATTCACCAAAAGAATTTATGGATAAAGCTCATATTCAAGAATTGGTTAACCGATTCAACTTTGGCTCTAAAGAAGAACTGTTTAGTTCAATTGGTTATGGTGAAATCACACCGCTAGTGGCGGCTAACCGTTTAACAGAAAAAGCACGCCGTGAAAGCGAAGCACAAAAGCGTAAAGAGCTAGAAGCTTCGATTTTATCAGCTGCTGATAACAAAACACATAATCAAATTGACCGTTCTAAACAAAATGAGCCAACTAAAATGCAGATTCAGCATGAAAATGGTGTTATTATCCAAGGTCTTAATAACTTGTTGATTAGATTAGCTAAGTGTTGTAATCCTGTACCTGGGGATGCAATTGTTGGCTATGTGACAAGAGGTCGAGGCGTTACAATTCACCGTACTGATTGTTCAAATATCAGTGAATCAGACCGTATAGAAGGTCGAGTAATGGATGTTGAATGGATGGACGTTTCTTCAAAAGACCAAACTTATTTTGCAAATCTAAGTATTTATGGATTTAATCGTAGCGGTTTGTTAAATGATATTCTTCAAAAACTTAATGCGGTTTCAAAAAAACTATCCAATATCAGTGGTCGTATTGATCATAATGATATGGCGCATGTTCGTTTAACCGTTTCTGTTAAAAATTCACAACACCTTAACGAAATTTTGACGCAAATAAAAAATATTCCAGATGTTTATGAAGCAAAGAGAGCAGATCAATAATGAAAATTGTTATTCAACGTGTACAAGAAGCAAGTGTTACAATCGATAATCAATTACACTCAAAAATTGGTAATGGGTTGTTGCTACTTGTGGGCGTTCATCAAGATGATACGCCAGATATGCTGCAAAAAGCAGCACAAAAAATTGCTAAAATGAGAATCTTTAGTGATGATGATCAAAAAATGAATCTAAGCGTTAAAGACGTAGCAGGTGAAATTCTGTCAGTGAGTCAATTCACGTTACTTGCCAATACTAAAAAGGGAAACCGTCCTCACTTTCAAGAAGCAATGGCACCTAAACAAGCTGAAGCATTTTATGATCAGTTTAATGCATTATTAAGAGAAGAAAACTTAACAGTTAAAGAGGGACAATTTGGAGCAGATATGGCTGTTGCATCAGTTAATGATGGTCCTGTTACAATTGTCTACGAGCTGTAGTCTAAATTGACATAGAGCGTCTTTTTCTAGTATTCTATATTAATGCGAAATAAGACAAAAAACTGGATAGAGAAGGGTCTTGTGTATGAAGTTACAAAAACCTAAAGGAACAGTTGATATTTTGCCTGGCGAATCTAATCGCTGGCAATATGTCGAAACTGAAGTTAGAAATTTTATGGACTTGTATGATTTCAATGAAATCAGAACGCCTATTTTTGAACAATATGAACTATTTGCCCGTTCAAGTGGTGAATCTTCAGATGTTGTATCAAAAGAAATGTATGATTTCTTCGATAAAGGAGAACGTCATATTGCATTGAGACCAGAAGGGACAGCTGGAACCGTTCGTTCATACGTTGAAAACAAACTGTATGCACCTGAACATGAAAAACCAGTCAAACTATTCTATATTGGCCCAATGTTTCGTTATGAACGTCCACAGGCTGGACGTCAAAGACAATTTCACCAAATCGGTGTGGAAGCTTTTGGTGCAACACATCCGATGCAAGATGTTGAAATTATTTTATTAGCTCATGACTTATTAAAAAAACTAAACGTTCAAAACTTTGAATTACACCTTAATTCATTAGGAAACGCAGAAGTTAGAAAAAATTACCATGAAGCACTAGTTAATTATTTTGAACCATTTAAAGATGAATTATCAGATGATTCTAAACAACGTTTGCAAGTAAATCCACTTAGAATTTTAGATTCAAAAGATAAACGAGATCAAGAATTAGTGGCAGATGCACCTAAGTTACGTGATTATTTAGATGATGAAACTAACCAACATTTTGGCTTTGTTTTGAACATGCTTGATGAGTTAGGTATTAATTATCAAATCGACGATAACTTGGTTCGTGGTCTAGATTATTACACGGGCACAATCTTTGAATTTATGATTGAAGATAAGAACTTGTGGCAAAGCAAAAGTACGGTGCTAGCAGGTGGTCGTTATGATAATTTAGTAGAAGAGTTCTCAGGTCCCAAAACACCTGCCATTGGTTTTGGTATTGGATTTGAAAGACTAATGCTAGTTTTACAACAACAAAACCCTGAAATGTTTGCAACAGAGGGACCAGAGGTTTATATTGCTAATGTAGGTGATAATTCTGTTGCAACTGTTTTGAAACTAGCTCGTTCTTTGAGAAATCAAGGACTTAAAGTGGTCTTTGATGTTTCACAACGTAAATTAAAAAATCAATTCAAATCAGCTGACCGCCATCAAGCGAAGTACATTTTGACTATTGGGGACCAAGAGGTCGAAAAACAAGCTGCAACACTTAAAAATCTTGAGGATGGTTCACAGACTGTTGTTGATTTTGAATCTTTAAATAAAAATGCATCAGAATTATTAAAAGAAATTAACTAGGGGATAGTAAAAATGGAAAAACGTACAGCTTATAACGGTCAAGTGACCGAAGAATTAGTCGGAGAACACGTGACGCTTCACGGATGGGTTCAAAAACGTCGTAGTTTAGGAAGTTTAATTTTCGTAGACTTAAGAGACCGTTCAGGATTCGTTCAACTTGTTTTCAATACAACTTTTAGTGCAGATGCATTAGCTGTTGCTGAAACATTGCGTGCTGAAGATGTTATTTCAGTTCATGGGAAAGTCGTTAAGCGTTCAGAAGAAACACAAAACCTAAACAATCCAACAGGTAAAATTGAAGTTGAAGTAGACAGAATTGAACTGCTTAATAAAGCCAAAACACCACCATTTGATATTAGTGATGATGTTCAAGCCTCAGAAGAAACTAAACTAAAATACCGTTACTTAGACCTACGTCGTCCTGAAATGCAACGTGGTATCATGATGCGTTCAAAAATGATGCACTCAATTCACGCTTTCTTCGATGAACAAGGATTTGTTGATATCGAAACACCTTATTTAGGTAAATCAACACCTGAAGGTGCTCGTGACTATTTAGTTCCTTCTCGTGTTTATCCAGGTAGTTTCTACGCTTTACCTCAATCTCCTCAATTATTTAAACAATTATTGATGGGTGCTGGATTTGACCGTTACTACCAAATTTCCCGTTGTTTCCGTGATGAAGATTTACGTGGAGATCGTCAACCTGAATTTACTCAAATCGATATGGAAACTACTTTCTTAGATGAAAAACAAATTCAAGATATTACTGAAGGTCTAATCAAGAAAGTCATGAAAGACGTGAAAGGTCTAGACGTTAAAACACCATTTCCAAGAATGTCATGGCATGATGCAATGGCAAACTATGGTTCTGACAAGCCTGATACACGTTTTGATATGAAACTTCAAGACTTATCAGACTTATTCAAAGATAGCGACTTCAAAGTGTTCTCTGGTGCAGTAGCTAATGGCGGACAAGTTAAAGCTATCGTTGTCAAAAATGGTGCTAATGAATATTCACGTAAACAAATCGATCAAAAACAAGAATACATCAAGCGTTTTGGTGCAAAAGGATTAGCTTGGATGAAATTTGTTGATGGTGAATTCAATGGACCTGTTGCGAAATTTGTAACGGATCAACATGACGAATTAAAAGACAAGTTAAACCTTGTGGGTGATGAATTAGTATTATTTGTTGCTGACCGTTCTAAAGTTGTTGCTGATGCTTTAGGTTACTTACGTGTTGAAATTGCCAAAGAACAAAACTTGATTAACAAAGAAGAATTTAACTTCTTATGGGTTGTAGACTGGCCATTATTTGAATACGACGAAGGTGACGAAAAATGGGCTGCAGCTCACCATCCATTTACTATGCCTGATGATGAAGGCGTTAAGTTACTAGATACAGAACCACATAAAGCACATGCTCGTAGCTATGATATTGTTCTAAATGGTTATGAACTTGGTGGTGGATCAATCCGTATCCATAATCGCGAAATTCAAGAAAAAATGCTAAAAGTTTTAGGATTTACAGAAGAAAGCGCCAAAGAACAATTTGGATTCTTATTAGATGCCCTTGACTTTGGATTCCCACCACATGGTGGACTTGCAATTGGATTAGACCGTTTTGCAATGTTACTTGCAGGACGTGATAACATTCGTGACGTTATTGCATTCCCTAAAAACTCAAAAGCAAGTGAACCAATGATGAACGCGCCCGCAGAAGTTTCTGATGCGCAACTAGCAGAACTAGGTATTGAAACAAGAGATTAATTTGTAAAAAACGATAAATATTAAATTATTTATCGTTTTTTTATTTTGTTTTAAGGTTGTAAACAACTATTTTTTTGATATACTAACCTTAAACTTACTAAAGAGAAGTTTGAGAGGGGATTTATAATGTCTAAAGACTTACGAGAAAAATTAACTAAAGAACAATATGAAGTGACACAAAATGCTGCAACAGAAGCACCATTTACGGGTGAATATGATGATTTCTGGCAAGACGGTATTTTTGTTGATGTTGTGAGCGGAGAGCCTTTATTTTCTTCGACAGATAAATATGATGCGGGCTGTGGTTGGCCATCATTTACCAAACCAATCGACAAAGTGGTCGAAAAAAGAGACTCTTCTCATGGCATGGAACGAATCGAGGTCAAAAGTAAAGACGCTGATTCACATTTAGGACACGTATTCAATGATGGACCACTTGAAAAAGGTGGCATGAGATACTGTATTAATTCAGCTGCATTACGCTTTATTCCGGTAAATCAACTGGAAGAAAAAGGATATGGTAAATACTTAATTTTATTTGATAAGTAAAACTCAGGAGGTTAGTTGAAGATGAAAAAAGAGTATGCAATTTTTGCAGGAGGTTGTTTTTGGTGTATGGTCAAGCCTTTTGATGAACAACCAGGAATTATTAAAGTAACTTCTGGTTACACAGGAGGTCATGTTGCAAATCCAACATATGAACAAGTTTGCACAGGCAAAACGGGTCATACTGAAGCAGTTAAAATTGACTATGATGCAGATGTGATAACTTATCCAGAACTTGTTGAAATCTATTGGCGTCAAACAGATCCAACGGATGCAATGGGGCAATTTCAAGATCGTGGTGATTCATATCGTCCGGTTATTTTTTATCATGATGACAGTCAACGAGTAGTTGCTGAGAAATCAAGAGATGAACTTGAAAAAAGCGGTCGATTTGATAAACCAATTGTTACCAAAATTGAAGAGGAGTCGCCTTTTTATGAAGCGGAAGATTATCATCAAGACTTCTATAAAAAAGATCCCGCAAGATTTGAAATGGAAGAATTAGGCGGTCGTGAACAGTTCAAAAAAGATGTTTGGAAATAGTAGATAATTGCTTTAAAAAAATCGTTTTTTTGTTAAACTTAGGATAAGTTTAAATAAAAGGAAGTAAAAAGCTATGGATCAACTGTCTCAAATCAGCCGGCAGCATACTAATTTTTCTAAAGTTAGTGCGGCTGTTATCTATGCACTATGTGTATCGATTGCGTTGAACTTCTTTTGGGAACCCGGTCATATTTATGCAAGTGGTGTTACGGGGTTTGCCCAGATCATTCAAAGTTTGTCGCACAATTTATTACCAACTAATGTGATGTATTTTGCATTGAACATTCCTTTAGTCATCCTGGGGTGGTTAAAGATTGGTCACAAGTTTACACTTTATACTATTTTAGCCGTTGTTTTTTCATCAATCATGATGAAAGTAATGCCGCCAATCAGTACACAGTTTGATCCCATTATCTGTGCTTTATTTGGTGGTGTGGTCAACGGTGTTGGAACAGGTTTTGCTTTGAAAAGCGGTATTTCAACCGGTGGATTAGACATTATTGGAATTATTGTCCGTAAGAAAACGGGTCACAGCTTCGGAACAATTAATATATTCTTTAACTTGATTATTGTATCAGTGGCCGGCTTTATTTTTGGTTGGGCATTTGCTTTTTATACAGCTATTGGGATTTTTGTGAATGGCCGCGTTATTGATATGATTTATACTCAAAATCAAAAAATGCAAGTGATGATTGTGACAGAGCATCCTAGAGACCTGATTGATGATATTCAGCAAAAAATGCGTCGCGGAATTACAATTGTTCACGACGTTGAGGGCGCTTTTGGTCACACTGAAAAAACAATTCTGTTCACAATTATTTCGAGATATGAAATGTATGAATTAGTACATGTTATTCAAAATAAAGATCCATATGCTTTTGTCAGCATCACGAAGGCTGAAAAAGTCATTGGTAGATTTAAGGAGCCTAAAGTTGAGTAAAGAGTCATTAATTATTGGAAGTCACGTAAAACTATCAGGCAAGAAAATGCTGTTATTATCGACAGAAGAGACACTTGCTAATCAAGCTAATACGATGATGGTATTTACTGGTGCTCCTCAAAATACGAGAAGACGTCCGTTGTCTGATTTCAACATTGAAGAAGCAACACCTATTATCGAAGAACATAATATCAACCCAATCGTGGTTCATGCACCTTATATCATTAATCTTGGCAATGTTAAAAAGCCCGAAAATTTTGCCTTTGCAGTTAACTTTCTAGCTGATGAAATGAAGCGTGCCGAAGCAATTGGCGCTAAATATATCAGTTTTCATCCAGGATCTCATGTGGGCTCTGGTGAAGAAGCAGCTATTGCTCAGATAATCAAAGGTCTAGATGAGGCTATTGAGAAAAGTGAAACAACGACTGTTAGCATTGCGTTAGAAACAATGGCTGGTAAAGGGACTGAAATAGGTAAAACTTTTGAAGATCTTGCACAAATTATTGAAGGTGCTAAACATTCTGATCGTTTGTCAATCACTTTTGATACTTGTCATGTTTATGACGCGGGTTATGATATCAAGAATGACTTTGAAGGTGTTATGGCTGAATTTGATCGTGTTATCGGTATTAATCGTATTACAGTTATTCATTTAAATGATTCAAAGTTTGGATTAAAGTCACATAAAGATCGTCACGAAAACCTGGGATTTGGCGAGCTTGGATTTGAAACCTTACAAGATATTGCTTATTATGAGCCATTCAAATCGTTGCCAAAGATACTAGAAACCCCCTTTGTACCTGATGAAGTAGATAGTAAAAAGAAATACTCACCTTATAAACGTGAGATTGAAATGTTACGTCAGCAAAGCTTTGACAGTGACTTAAAACAAGCAATATTGAAGGATAATCAGTAATTAAGAATTAAATTAAAAAACATAGTGATATTTTGTTGACCTGGTTATCTTTGTTCGATATAATTAATCTTGTAATTAGTTGACCTATAGGGTCATAGAAATGGAAGGAGGGATATCATATGGCAAAGACAGTCGTTCATGACAACGAATCTCTTGATGATGCTCTTCGTCGCTTCAAACGTTCCGTTTCTAAAAGTGGTACACTCCAAGAGTACCGTAAACGCGAATTTTACGAAAAACCAAGTGTAAAAAGAAAATTAAAATCTGAAGCAGCTCGTAAACGTAAGAGATAACGTCTCGTAAAACCCTTATTTTTGGTTATATTTCCAGAAATAAGGGTTTTTTTTCGCCCCAAAAAGCTTTATCATTAAAGCGTATATAAAATTACTTTCGGAGGCGTATTATTGACAGACACAACGATACAAAACAACTATGCAAGTGCAGATGATTTAATCAGTTTAGTCGGCGTTAATGACCAACACCTAAAGTTAATACAAGATTATTTTGATGTTGAGTTGACTAACCAGGGTGATAGTATTCGCCTCAAAGGGTCAGAATCAGATGTTTTACTAGTTGACCAACTATTAAAGTCACTTTCAAATTTGATTAGCCAACGTGTTAAGATTAACGGATCTGACGTGATGAGTGCCATTAAGATGGCGCAAAAGGGTACATTGGACTACTTTGAAGATCTTTACCAAAAAATATTGATTAGAGATGCCAAAGGAAAACCAATCCGTATCAAAAATTTAAGTCAAGCGCATTATGTTGAAGCAATTAAGCACCATGATGTCGTATTTGGGATTGGTCCAGCGGGTACTGGTAAAACTTATTTGGCTGTTATCATGGCTATTTCTGCTTTTAAAAGAGGAGAAGTTGAACGCATTATCTTAACTCGACCAGCTGTTGAAGCTGGTGAGAACCTAGGGTTTTTACCTGGGGACTTGAAGGATAAAATTGATCCCTATCTTCGTCCTATTTATGATGCGCTATATGCTATTTTTGGGACAGAGGCTACTAACCGATTGATGGAAAGAGAAATCATTGAAATTGCACCCTTAGCTTATATGAGGGGACGTACACTTGATTCAGCCTTTGTAATACTAGATGAGGCACAAAACACAACCCGTTCACAAATGAAGATGTTTTTAACACGTCTAGGTTTTGATTCCAAAATGATTGTTAACGGTGATATCACTCAAATCGATTTACCGTATAATGCTAAAAGCGGTCTAGTTGAAGCAAAACAACGTTTACAAGGAATCAGTGCAATCAAGTTTATTAACTTTTCTGCTAGTGATGTTGTTAGAAATCCAGTTGTTACAAAAATTATTGAAGCCTACGAAAAGAATGAGGAACAAAAATGAGTCAATTAGATATTAATGTTATAAACGAAGAAAATTTATTAAGTTCAGATCAAGTTGACTGGGCGTTAGATTTGTTGAACTACACAAAAGATAAAATTGCACCTGAACAAGCCATTGAAATGTCAATCAGTTTTGTGAGCGAAGGTGAAATCAAGAAGATTAACGAAACCTATCGTGGAAAAGATAATCCAACAGATGTGATTAGTTTTGCGATTGAAGACGGTGAAGACCAAGAAGAAATTGAAATGCTTCAACAGACTTTTGGGATTGCTAGAAATATTGGAGACTTGGTTATTTGTCCAGCGATTGTTGCAGAACATGGAGAAGAATATGGTCATGGATTTGACCGTGAATTCGGATATACGTTGGTACATGGTTTCCTTCACTTGAGTGGATATGACCACATTGATCCAGAAGAAGAAAAGGAAATGATTGGGTTGCAAAACCAAATCTTAGACGAGTATGGCCTTAAAAGATAAAAAACAAATACAAAAAAACCGTCACTTTTTTCAGTCATTAAAGCATGCTATTGATGGTATCTTACATGTTTTAAAAGTGGAGCGAAATTTTAAGATTGATATTATCGTCAGTATCATCGTGATTTTGGTTAGTTTTTACTACAAAATATCGAGTTCGGAATGGCTTTGGGTTATTTTCTCGATTTTTTCAGTGATTATTGCTGAAGTAGCCAATACTTCAATTGAAACTGTTGTCGACTTGGCAGCTGATTTTAAGTATCATGATTATGCCAAATATGCTAAGGACACGGCAGCTGGATTTGTTGTTTTGACAGCACTAATGGCAGTTATTATTGGCGCCATTATCTTTATTCCTAAATTTATTAACTAGTGAGGAACTATAACAATATGAAAGTAACGCAGTTAGTTGAAATTGCTAAAAATCACTTAAAAAGAGCTTACGTTCCGTATTCGCATTTTCCAGTTGCGGCAGTTGCTTTAGACAGCAAGGGTAATCTTTATAAAGGGGTAAATGTTGAAAATGCTTCTTATGGATTAACAATGTGTGCAGAACGTGTGTGTTTGTTTGAAAGCATTAATCAAAATGATGAACGCCCAATTATTACAGACTTTGTCATTATTGGAAAAACACCTCAAGCTATTTCACCCTGTGGTGCTTGTCGCCAAGTGATGAGTGAGTTATTAACTCAAGATACACGCATCTTTTTAACCTCGGCTAAAACAGATGACCTTAAACAATTTAGTTTAGATGAAATTTTACCGTACTACTTTACAAGCAAGGAGCTTAACAATGGAAAATAACGAATTTAGATCAGGTTTTGTGGGGATTATTGGTCGTCCAAACGTTGGTAAATCAACATTAATGAACCGTATTATTGGTGAAAAAATTGCCATTATGTCAGACAAAGCACAAACAACACGTAACAATATCAATGGTATTTATACATCAGATAAAGCCCAAATGGTCTTTTTAGATACACCAGGTGTTCACAAGCCTAAAAATCAATTAGATGATTATATGTCAAAATCTTCACTAGGGATGTTAAATCAAGTTGATGTGGTGTTATTCATGGTATCTGCTGAAGATAAAATGGGACCTGGAGACCGTTTTATTTTGAACTTATTACAAGATGTAAAGAAACCTGTCTACTTAATTATCAACAAAATCGATTTAGTTCATCCAGATGATTTGCTAGCATTCATCGAACAATATCGCCATGAACTAGACTTCAAAGAAGTATATCCAATTTCTGCTACACAAGGAAATAATGTTGATGAATTATTAGACCAATTAAGTGATGAATTACCTGTTGGTCCACAATTTTATGATGAAGATCAATTAACAGATAGACCTGAATATTTTGTTGTTGCTGAATTGATCCGTGAAAAAATTCTTGAATTCACACGAGATGAAATCCCTCACTCAGTGGCTGTTTTAGTAAACCAAATGAGCCAACGTGTTGAAGGTAAACTTCAAATTGACGCAACTATCTTCGTGGAACGTAAAAGTCAAAAAGCAATTGTTATCGGACAAGGTGCTAGCTTACTAAAACGAATCGGTATTAAATCACGTCAAGAAATCGAAAACTTATTAGGTGAAAAAATCAACCTGAAACTTTGGGTTAAAGTGCAAAAAAATTGGCGTAAAGATCCGTTATTCTTAGCTCAGTCAGGTTACAATCCTAAAGACTTGAACTAATGAATAAGCAATGGGTTGAAGGTATTGTTTTTAAAAGACAATCCTATCAAGAAACCGATGTCTTAGTTCGGATTTTTACGCAAGAATACGGCTTGTTCACAATGATTGTTAAAGGAGCAAAGCGACCTAAGTCAAAGTTGAACAGTAGCGTTTTGAACTTTTCCTATGGCCATTATTTAGTCGATATTAAGCCAAATCGGATTAGTAGACTCAATACCACTACAAAAGTCAAACAGTTTGAAACTATTATTACAGATATTGAAAAAAGTGCCTATGCAACGTTTTTATGTGATTTAGCAAATCGTGCTTTTGTTGATTATCAAGCAGAAGGCGAGTATTATGATTTACTCAAACAAGCTTTACTTCGAATTGATGAAGGTAAGAATCCAGAAATTGTGATGCAAATTTTTCAATTAAAAATGCTAAAAGCTTATGGAGTTGCTCCTGAGTTTAGGCATTGTGTAATTTGTCAAAATGCTGTAGGTGAATTTGCCTATTCACTTGAAAAAGGTGGTATTCTTTGTCGAAAACACTTGCCAGAGTTCAGTGATTTGAAACTATTAGACTTATCAAGCCAAGAAGTAAGCTTACTGAGAACACTAGCTTTTGTGCCACTTGATAAGTTGAATCAAGTGACTGTTAAACGCCAAACACAGACAAGATTATCAAAATCCATTGACCGAATTTATCGTGAAACACTTGAAATGACGCTGAAATCAAAACAATATCTGAACCAAATGACGGATTGGTTAATTGATTAAGATAATTGTTAAAATTTCTTATAATTATATTGAAACTATACGATATAAAGTGTATTCTAATAAATGTATATCGAAGCTACAATGATGTAGATTAGTAGTTTATTGAGGCTAATTTTAAGCGACTGTGGGTCAGTGAAAGCCACAGAGTTAGCAATAAGCGAAGGGCACTACGGAGTAGTTTTACAATTAAGTAGCCGAATTTTTCGGAATTAGGGTGGAACCGCGATTAATCGTCCCTATGCATGTTTATGCATAGGTTTTTTTATTGCAAAAAAAGGAGTAAATAAAGATGAATATTCAGCAAATGATTTCAACTTTAGAAGAATTTTGGTCTTCTAAAGGTGCTATGATTATGAACGCATATGACACAGAAAAAGGTGCGGGAACAATGAGTCCTTACACTTTCTTAAGAGCTGTTGGACCAGAACCTTGGAACGCATGTTACGTTGAGCCTTCAAGAAGACCTGCAGATGGTCGTTACGGACAAAACCCTAACAGACTTTTCCAACACCACCAATTTCAATTGGTAATGAAACCTTCTCCAGAAAACATTCAAGAATACTATTTAGATAGTTTACGTGCTTTAGGTATTGATCCACTAGAACACGATATTCGTTTCGTTGAAGATAACTGGGAAAACCCATCAATGGGTGCTGCCGGTGTTGGTTGGGAAGTTTGGCTAGATGGAATGGAAATCACACAATTCACTTACTTCCAAGTTGTTGGGGGAATTGAAGTTAAACCCGTTACAAGTGAAATCACATATGGTGTAGAACGTTTAGCTTCTTACATTCAAGATGTTGACTCAGTATTTGACTTGGAATGGGCAGATGGCGTGTTATATGGTGATATCTTCAAAGAGCCAGAATATGAACACTCAAAATATGCTTTTGAAGACAGTAATCAAGAAGAATTACTAACCTTATTCAACATGTATGAAAAAGAAGCACTACGCTTAATTGAATTAGGATTAGTTCACCCAGCATATGATTACATTTTGAAATCATCACACACATTTAACTTACTAGATGCTCGCGGAGCAGTTTCAGTTACAGAACGTGCTGGTTACTTATCACGTATTAGAAATATGGCACACCGTGTTGCTTCTGCCTTCGTTGAAGAAAGACGTAAGTTAGGATTCCCATTATTGAAAAATAAAGCTCAAAAAGCAGGTGAAGAAAATGACTAAAAACTATTTATTAGAAGTTGGTCTTGAAGAAATGCCCGCACACGTGGTCACACCAACAATCAAACAATTACTAAGTAAAACTGAAAAATTCTTAAAAGAAAACAAACTAGACTATAAAGAAATTAAAACTTTCTCAACACCTCGTCGTCTAGCCTTACTTGTTGAAGACTTAAGCGAAAAGCAAGCTGATATTGATGAAGTTCAAAAAGGACCTGCTAAAAAAATCGCACTAGATGATGAAGGCAACTGGACAAAAGCTGCTCAAGGTTTTGCTCGTGGACAAAATATGAGTACGGATGACATTTATTTTGAAGACTTAAAGGGAACAGAATATGCTTTTCTTCACAAAAAAGAAGAAGGAAAACAAGCAAAAGATATTCTAGGTCAATTAGGTGAAGTTGTGATGTCATTGACATTCCCAACCCGTATGCACTGGGCAAACTATGATTTTGAATTTATTCGTCCAATTCACTGGATCGTGTCATTGTTTGATGATGAAGTGATTCCAATGCAAATTTTAGATGTTGAAGCAGGTCGCAAAACTCGTGGACACCGCTTCTTAGGCGATCCAATTAGTCTAGCAAAAGCTGATGATTACGAAGAATCTCTAAAAAGCGAGTTTGTTATTGCTGATGCAGAAGATAGAAAAGCAATTATCCGTTCTCAAATTGAAGAAATGGCTAAAGAAAACAACTGGATTGTCAAACTTGATGAAGGTTTATTAGAAGAAGTTAATAACCTTGTTGAATATCCAACTGCTTTTGCAGGTCGTTTTGATAAGAAATATCTTGAAATCCCTGAAGAAGTTTTAATTACCTCAATGAAAGACCACCAACGTTACTTTGCTGTTCGTGAAGCAGATGGTAGCTTGAGTGCACACTTCATTTCAGTTCGTAATGGGAACAAAGACCACATTGAAAACGTAGCTTTAGGTAATGAAAAAGTGCTAACAGCTCGTTTAGAAGATGCTGATTTCTTCTACAAAGAAGACCAAAAATTACCTATTTCACACTTTGTAGATAAATTGAAAAACGTGACATTCCATGATAAAATTGGGTCTTTAACTGAAAAAATGTTACGTGTTAAAGCAATTGCTGGTGACTTAGCTAAAAGATTCAACTTATCTGACCAAGAAACAACAGATGTTGTCCGTGCAAGTGAAATCTACAAATTTGACTTAGTAACTCAAATGGTCGGTGAATTCGATGAATTGCAAGGAATTATGGGACAAAGATATGCTAAATTAGCAGGCGAAAATGATGAAGTTAGTTTAGCTATTGCAGAACAATATCTACCAACTTCAGCTGAAGGTAAACTACCAAGCTCAAAAGTTGGTGCATTGCTTTCAATTAGTGAAAAACTTGATACTATCTTAACTTTCTTTAGTGCAGATATGATTCCAACAAGTTCAAATGATCCCTATGCGTTGAGACGTTCAGCATACGGTATTGTGCGTATCTTAGTTAACCAAAAATGGTCTGTTTCATTCAACCAATTGCTACCTGAATTGATTCAAACATTGGATGGGTTAACACCAGCTCGTCTAACCACATCAGAAGATACTATCAAACAAATTTCTGATTTCATCTTAGACCGTGTTAAACAATACTTAACAGTTCAAAACTACAAATATGATGTTATTGATACTGTTATGCACTCTGTCCAAAATGATCCACTACAAGTGATTGAAGCAGCTAAAGTATTGAATGAACATCACCAAGATCCTGAATTCAAATCAGTTGTTGAATCCTTAACACGTATCAGCAATATTTTACAAAAAGCACAATTTAATGGTAATGAAGCAGTAGATGAAGCCTTGCTTCAAACAGACTCAGAAAAACAATTGTTAGTCGCAACTAACGATATTTTGAGCCAAAATGTTAACTTGCCAGAATTATATAAACAATTAGTTACAATCGAACCATTGATTGAAGCTTACTTTGAAGAAAACATGATTATGGATAAAGATGAAGCTATCAAGAAAAACCGTTTAGCACAATTGAACAAGCTAAACAAATTAGCACACCGTCTAGGAGATGTTCAACGATTAGTCATTAAATAACTTCAATTGTAAGTTAGCAGTTGGGGGAGTTAAAATGGCACAATTTATTCCTGAAACATTTATTGATGAGGTTAGAACGAACACTGATATTTTAGATGTTGCAAGTCAATATATTCAGTTTCAAAAAAAAGGTAAGAACTATTTTGGACTTTGCCCATTTCATGAAGAACGAACACCGTCATTTTCGATTTCTGAAGAAAAACAAATTTTTCATTGTTTCAGTTGTGGACGTGGAGGAAATGTCTTTAAACTCTTGATGGATATTGAGAATCTTTCATTTCCGGAAGCTGTTTTAAAGGTAGCACAAGATAATAACATTCCTATTCCCTCAGACGTTCAAAGTACCACGACTAATAAGCAAGAACGGTTACAAAGTCATCCGCTTAGACAAGCTTATCGAGAAGTAAGCGAGTTATATCATCATATTTTGATGGTCACGGATTATGGTAAAGAAGCTTTAAACTACTTAATGAATCGTGGAATGACTGAGGCAACAATTAAAGAATTCCAGCTTGGATTTGCACCACCCAGAGACATTGTTTATGATTTCTTACTTAATAAGGGGCATCAGCCAGAAGATTTAGCTAATTCAGGACTGTTTATCAATAGTAATTCTGATGAAAAACTACGTGACCGGTTCAAAAATCGAATCATGTACCCCATTTCAGACAACTATGGCAATGTTATTGCATTTTCAGGACGAACGCTAAGAGACGATTCTGACGAACCTAAGTACTTAAATAGTCCAGAAACTGACATCTTTAATAAAAGTAAGACATTGTTTAATTATCAAAAAGCCAAAAAGAACCTTAGACAAAGACAGTCGATGGTTCTTTTTGAAGGTTTTATGGATGTTATTAGTGCGTATGAAGCAGGTGTAAAGACAGGGATTGCTTCAATGGGAACAAGCCTTACTGATCAGCAGATTTATCTGATTAAGCAAGCCACTTCTGATTTGGTTATTTGCTATGATGGTGATAATCCTGGGATTAAAGCGACCAATCGAGCTATTAAATTACTCGACAAGAAGCAGCAATTCAATCTTTCGGTGGTTTTACTACCAGATGGGCATGATCCAGATGATTTTATTCGTAGTTATGGCAGTGAAGCTTTTGTTAATCAAGTTAATGGTGCAATGACAACCATTGATTTTGGGTTACAGCTATTACAAAGACACTATAACTTAGATAATAATCGTGAAAAAATAGAATTTGTGAACTCAGCAGTGAGCTTGATTGCGCGTAGTCATACTGAAATCACGCAAGATTTGTACAGTCAAAAACTAGCAGAGTTAACACAGTTACCTATTGAAACAATTAAGAATGCTGTTCTTTCTGAAAGTCAAAAACAACGACGACAAGTTTCAAGAAAGCCTTATCAAGAACAACAACCAGAACCAAAAAAACAAGATTTCTCAAAGAAATTATCAGCACTTGAAATTGCAGAAGTTAGATTAATTTATTTGGTTTTGAGATATGAAGAAGTGAATGATTTTGTCATTCAGCATCAATATGAGTTCAATAACTCAGAATTAGGCGCTATTTTTAAAGAATGGCAAACGTATAAACAGTCGACAGATAATCCCACAATTTCAGGGTTTATCGATTTTATTTCTGATGACTTAAAGCGTATAATAGTAGCTATAGAGATGATGCAAATGCCTGACTATTATTCGTCAAAAGAGCTTGAAGATTATTTAAGTCGATCGATTAAAGAAAAGCAAGCGCAACAGTTGCAGAAATTGCGAGCTCAGTTGAATGAAGCAAAACGTCAACATGACGAACAACAAGAGCTCGCATTGACGCAGCAGATTATCGAATTAAGGCGTTTATTGAATTAATGTAGGAGGTATTTCTATGTCAGAAAACAAACAAACAAAAGTTACAGATCAAACCTCTAAAAGTGCTACTAAAGGTAACACTGAACTTGAAAAAGCGGTTAACCAGCTAGTTAAAGAGTCTAAAAAAACAAAAGAGTTAAAAGAAGTTGATTTTGCTGATAAGCTAGTTCACCCATTTAAACTAACAAAAACAGCAATCACTGAATTAGTTCGTCAATTTGAAGATAATGGGATTGGAATCGTTGACGAAAAAGGAAACCCTTCACAATTAGCTTTGAGTAAAGAAGAAGCTATTAAACAAGAAGAAATTCAAGATTTATCAGCACCTTCAAGTATCAAAATTAATGATCCTGTTAGAATGTACTTGAAAGAAATTGGACGAGTACCTCTTTTGAATGCTGACCAAGAAGTGAGCTTAGCTCATCGTATTGAAGATGGTGATTTGGAAGCTAAGCAAGAATTAGCTGAATCAAACTTACGTTTGGTAGTTTCCATCGCTAAACGTTATGTTGGTCGTGGTATGCAATTCTTGGATCTTATTCAAGAAGGGAACATGGGGCTAATGAAAGCGGTTGATAAATTTGATTACCGTTTAGGTTTCAAATTCTCAACTTATGCCACATGGTGGATTAGACAAGCTATTACGCGTGCGATTGCTGACCAAGCACGTACAATTCGTATTCCTGTTCACATGGTTGAAACGATTAATAAGTTAATCAGAATTCAACGTCAATTACTTCAAGACTTAGGTCGTGAACCAACACCTGAAGAAATTGGTGCAGAAATGGATATGGCACGTGATAAAGTTCGTGAAATTCTAAAAATTTCACAAGAACCGGTATCACTTGAAACACCGATTGGTGAAGAAGATGACTCTCATTTAGGAGACTTCATCGAAGACCAAGAAGCCACAAGTCCTGAAGACTATGCTTCTTATGAATTACTAAAAGAACAGTTAGAAAATGTATTGGATACATTGACTGATCGTGAAGAAAATGTACTTCGTTTACGTTTTGGACTAGATGATGGTCGTACACGTACTTTAGAAGAGGTTGGAACAGTCTTCAAAGTAACACGCGAACGTATTCGTCAAATTGAAGCAAAAGCTTTACGTAAATTGCGCCATCCTTCACGTTCAAATCAATTGAAGGACTTTTTAGACTAATTGTCAGAAAAGAACTTGATAACATTGTTACCAAGTTCTTTTTTTGTGTTAAAATCATGGATAGATATGGGGAGATATGATGCATTCAAAACGTTTAGAAGCTATTGCAGACTTAGTTAATCACAATCAAAAATTAGCAGATATTGGAACAGATCACGCTTATTTACCAATCGACTTAGTTGAAAAAGGCGTTATTTCAAGTGCTGTTGCCGCGGATATTGCAGAAGGACCGTTGAATAATGCCATTGAAAATATTCAACACCATCAATTAGATAACCAAATATCAACGCGACTTGGCAACGGACTAGTACCGTTTTCAAAAGAAGATGATATTGAACAAGTGGTAATCGCTGGAATGGGCGGTAAGCTAATTGTTGATATTTTAGAAGAAGCCAGCCAAAGGCAGCTTTACTTTGATACCTTGATTTTAGAGCCTAATATTGGTGAAGAAGAAGTCAGACAGTGGTTAGTCGCTCATCAATACGAAATCATAGAAGAATCGATTGTTAAAGAAGGGCGCCACATTTATGAAATTATTAAAGCCGAAAAATCAGAAAATGTGGTCACTTATTCTGAAGCTGAATTGTTATTTGGTCCAGTTTTGTTACAAAAAAAACCAGAACTTTTTGTGCAAAAATGGCAACATAAAGCTGAAACTTTAACTAATATTTTAGGACAGTTGAAACAACATGCTGAAAATAACCAAGCTAAAATTACTGAGTTTGAAAAAACAGTTAAATTGATTGAACAGGAGGTTTTATAATGGTTCAAGCTAAACAAATTATTGATCGCATTGAACAATTTGCACCACAAAACCTAGCGTTGGATAAAGACCCAATAGGATTACAAATTGGTAATCCTAATCAAGAAATCACAAAAATTATGACGACTTTGGATGTTCGTCCAGAAGTTATAGAAGAAGCAATTAAAAATGGTGTTGATATGATTTTTAGTCATCATCCATTAATGTTTCGTCCAGCCAAGAACCTTGACTTGTCTAATCCGCAAAACGCGATGTATGCGCAAATTATTAAGCATGATATTGTCGTTTACTCAGCTCATACTAATATTGATATGGCTCCTGAAGGAATGAATGATTGGCTAAGTCAATGTTTAAAACTATCTGACGTTCAGCCGTTTGCTTTTGAGCTAACACGTGGTAATACACCTATGGGAATTGGTCGAAAGGGGCAATTGCCACAAGAATTAACTTTGACTGAGCTTTCACAAGAACTAAAACATGTGTTTGGATTACAAGGATTACGTTTAGTTGCTGCAAATCCAGAACAAAAAGTTAAAACAGTTGGTATAATAGGTGGAGATGGTGGAAAATTCTTTTTAGATGCTGTAAAAAATGAGATTGATGTTTTAATCACAGGGGATGTTTATTACCATACAGGACACGATATGCTCAGTTACAACTTACCAGTTATTGACCCTGGTCATCACATCGAAGCTATCTTTAAAGTGAAAATGGCAGAAAAATTGATTGATTGGAACAAAGAAAATGACTGGAATGTTAATGTGATTCAGTCACAAATTTCAACGGATCCCTATCAATTTATTTAAATTAAGGAGAATATTATGAAGTACAATGATTTAACTTCACGTTTTTTGAAATATGTGAAGCAAAACACACGTTCAGATGAAAATTCATCAACAGTTCCTTCTACTCAAAGACAAGTAGACTTTTTGAATAATTTGAGAGCAGAACTTGAAGAAATTGGCTTAAGTGATATCTTTTATAATGAAAAAAATGGCTACTTGACTGCTACAATCGAATCAACTACTGATAAAGACGTGCCAACTATTGGTTTTATTTCACACGTTGATACAGCAGACTTTAACTCTGAAAATATCCAACCACAGTTAATTGAAAACTATGATGGTGTCTCAGCCATCAAGCTAGGTGAGAGTGGTTTTTACTTAGATCCTAAAGAATTTAACAGTCTAAATAAATATGAAGGTCATACACTTATTACAACTGATGGAACAACCTTATTAGGTGCTGACGATAAATCAGGTGTTGCCGAAATTGTGACATTTGCCGATTACTTGATTAAGCATCCAGAGATTGAACACGGTAAAATTCGTATTGCGTTTGGTCCAGATGAAGAAATTGGAACAGGAGCAAACTTATTTGACGTTGATATATTTGACGCTGACTTTGCTTATACTGTAGACGGTGGACCAGAAGGTGAACTAGAATATGAAACTTTCAATGCAGCTAGTCTGAAAGTTGAAATTCAAGGAAAAAATGTTCACCCAAGTACAGCTTACGGTGTTATGGTCAACGCTAGTTTATTAGCGATTGAATTTAATGATCGATTGCCTAAAAACGAAGTCCCAGAAAAGACAAAAGATCGTGAAGGCTTCTTCTTATTAACAGACATGTCAGGTAACGTTGATCAAGCTTCACTTTCTTATATTATTCGTGATTTTGAAAAAGATGGGTTAACTCGTCGTAAAGAACTTGCACAGCAAATTGCTAAGGAAATCAATGACTCATTAGACACTGAACGAGTATCCGTAACAATTCAAGATCAATACGCTAATATGTACGAAGTTATGAAAGACCATATGTATGTGGTTGACTTAGCACGTGAAGCTATGCATAATTTAGATATTGAAACAGATGAAAAAGCAGTTCGTGGGGGAACAGATGGCTCAAAGATTTCATTCATGGGACTACCAACACCTAACTTATTTGCAGGTGGGGAAAACATGCATGGTCGCTATGAATACGTTAGTGTTCAAGTGATGGAAAAAGCTGTCGATGTCTTACTAGAAATTGCAACTTTAAATACTAAAGGAGAAAAATAATGCCTATTGTACACATTGACTTAATCGAAGGACGTTCACCTGAACAATTAAAAGGTTTGGTGAAAGACGTAACTGAAGCTATTGCCAAAAATACTGGTGCACCACAAGAAAACGTTCATATCGTTTTAAATGAAATGAGAAAAGACAACTATTCAGTTGGTGGAACATTGAAAAGCGACCAATAATAAAAAAGCTACTGGACAAAACGTCCAATAGCTTTTTTTAATTTAATTTAAAATAGTTTTCCAAGTAACGAGCGACACCATCTTCATCATTAGTGAATTCAGTAACATCTTTGGCAATTTCTTTTAGATGACTAGAAGCATTAGCCATTGCAACACCCAAACCAACGGATTGGAGCATTTCGTAGTCATTTTCTTCGTCACCAAAGGCGATAATATCGTCATTTGAAATGTTGAATTGATCGGCTACATAAAAGACGCCATCTGCTTTGTGAACCTTCTTAGACAAGATTTCAATACCTTTAATATGTCCTTTCCAAACATGCATGGAAAGGTTAGGATAGGCTGTTTTGATTTCTTTGGCTAAATCATCAGGATCTTCACTGAATAACATGACTGAAATAATTTCTTGAGGATAAGAAGTTGGAAGTAGGTCTTCTTCAGTAACCGTTCTTGGAAAGAAATCAATGTCAGGATTAGCAACTTTATTAACCCAAAAGTAGTCTTTAGATTCAACGGTTAATAAACTAACTTCTGGACGATTTTCAGAACGTTTGATGACATCATCAACAACATCTAAATCAAGCCCGACAACGCGTTCTTTGTCCCATTCTTCGTAAGGTAAGTGAACCAGCCCACTGTTGAAATTAACCATAGGGGTATTCAGACCTAATTCTTTGTAGATATGCTTACTGATTTGAAAAGAACGACCAGTTGCTAAAATTACACGGTGTCCTAGTTGAGTCACTTTAGATAAAGTCTCTTTTGTTCTTTGTGAGACTTTTCCTTGACGGTTTAAAGTTGTGCCATCAAGATCTAGTGCAATTAATTTTTGTTTCATTATTTTTTACCTCTTTTCATTGAATTAAACTAATAAAAAACTTGCTGTTTAATTAGCAAGTTTCAGAATGTTCGCATTGTATTTAATGGCCAAAAGCGCCATAGAACTTTAGCTTCAATTTGGCTTTTTGAAACTGGACCAATGATTCGGCTATCTTTTGATACGCTACGGTTATCTCCCATAACAAAGTAGCTATCGGCAGGTACAGTTGTTTCAAAGTCGTTTGTAAAGAGTGAATCAGGGTTGGTGGCCTTAAATTTTGCTTTTCCACCATCTAAGTAAGATTCATCTAATTGTTGACCATTGATAAACATTTGATCGTTTTTGGATTCGATTTTTTCTCCAGGAAGCCCCACAATACGTTTTATGTATAATTCTGTTTTGCCGTCGCTTGTTGGCACTTTTACGATGACAACATCTCCACGACCAACACCAGGATTTCGTAAAGCAATTAAGTTATCTCCAGATTCAAATGTTGTCTGCATAGAGGTTCCAGACACTGTTTCCTTTTCTAAAACAAAAGTAAATAATGCACTGAATAAACCAAAAATCACAATAAATGTAATCACAAATTGAAAAAAGACCTTAAGCCAAGAATCTTCAGTTTGTTCTTTACGCTCGGCACGCTTTGGCATATTTTCGTTATCTGACAAGTTTTTCAACTCCTAATTTTATAGATTTCAATTCACATTATACGCATTTTTTTGCGTAAATGTCAGAAATTCCGCAAAATTATAGGAATGATAATTAAATAGTATGAAAAGTTATTCAAGTTGGTTAATATTTACCAAGCAATTAGTGTTTACGTGCTAATATGGCAGTAGTTAGGGGGATATTTATGAATAAACAATTTAATTTGTCTACACCTACGAATGGTAAATTATCCATTTATGCAGGCCTATTTAAAAAGCCGGTAAATGTTAAAGCCGATGTTAATATAGAAACAGGAAAAGTCGAACTCTTCATTGATCCTGAAGATTTAGAGAAGCTAAAAGACTAGCAGAAATCTGCTAGCTTTTTTTGTGTGTTTGTGAAGTTAGACTTGATAACATTAAGAGAATGCCAAATAAGGAGGAGTTAATAATTAAGAAGATAAGGCAATTTATTTCCATATTTATGGTTAATTTAATCCTAGTAATGTCATTGTCTGGTATTTTACTCAAAAGTCAAGTTAACGCAAACGACAGTGCACAATTACCAAAATCAACGCATTTTTTGATAACTAATTCAAATGAATCTTATAGAAAGCTAAATGCAGAAATTGAGAGGCTGAAAGGCCAATCATTATCCAAAACAGCTTATGATGGACACCTTCAAACCTTATTCAATAAGTATGAAGGTGCAGAGGCAACTTATACTAAGACTGATTCACTTACGTCAAAATTAGCATTAGCTGTTTTGCCTCAGCGTTCAGATGTTAAAGAGATTATCTATAATGGTGGAATCAACTCATTTGCGACAACAACTGAGGGACTTCGTTACTTTTCCGAATATTACAGTACGGTAGCTTTAGTTGGTGGTGGTGCAGGACTTGCTTTAACTGGAGCATCAGCAGGCGCAGCGTTAGGACCTGTAGGTTCATTAGTTGGTATAGTTGGTGGCGTAGTTGCAACAATTATTTTACATTCTAGATATAGTGAGGCTCAAAAATTGTACAAAAAAATGATTGGTAAAGGCTTTCAATCTGGCGGTGTTAGAATGACGTTAACTGAAACCTTTGCCATCTCAACACTATATACTGATAAAACATGGTTTATTTAATTTGTATTGATAGTTAACGAAAGGATAAATATGCCAACTTTAATAATTATATTAGTACTTTTGATAGCTGCCATCGTTTTAAATACGATTGGATTGAAAAGGAAAAAAGTAGATCCGAGCTTGTTGATGGTTGTCAGTGTGATTACGTTTTTGGCAATTATACTAGCGGTTGTTTATTATATACATCTAGGTTCGTTGCCGCTCAGTTAATATTCAAGTCTAACCAAGTAGTATTATTTAATCAATTATGGCATAACTATTTTTCAATTTATCAAACAAATTTTGATTCTCAATTAAAAAGTGTTAAGGAATCAGTTGTTTTTACTGAAGGCAGCGATAATATAGCGCCAGGTCAAAGTATAGAAGGCGTTTTACAATTTAATTTGTATACTAATTTTTATCGTGTGAGAATTAATTTTACACCTGAATCGGGTGGGGAAATATTTGAAGAATCAATTAACATTATGCAGTAAGTCAAAGGCTACATCTTTTTTATTATCGTAATGCCAATTTTATTCTTTTCTTTAAACGGCCTTTATTCTTTAGTTGAGTTAAGTCAAACCCACCAATCTCATTACTTTTCGCAACATGTGTACCACCACAGGCTTGTTCATCTAATCCTTCGATTTTTACCAGTCTAACGTGGCGAACGCTTTCTGGAATCAGATTAGTATAGGTTCTAATCAAGTCTTCGTGACTTAATTCCCCCCGATCAACTTCTTCACTAGAGATAACTAAGTCTTGCTTAATTAGATTATCAATTGTTTCTTTGAAACTTTCCTTATCAAGATTATCAGGAACACGATCTTCAGGGAATTGTATTTCTAAACGAGCATGGTTCTCTTCAATAGCACTACTTTTAGCTAGTACACCATAATGATTATACAAATAACCGGAAACTAAATGTAAAAGGGTATGATAGCGCATATTACGGAATCTAAAATCCCAGTCAATATGTTCAACTACATGCTGTGCGTTAAGAGGCAGTGCTTTGTCGAGATGATAAACTGCATGGCCATTGTCATCACGGCTAAAGTTTGTTCACTATTAACTTCTAGCCAAGCCTTATCACCAGGTTGCCCGCCACCGCCAGGATAGATAATCGAACTGTCAAGAGTGACAGCCATGCCGTTATCATAAAATGATGTGATAGTAGCATCATGAGTGTCTTGATAACTATTAATTAAAAATTGTTCCATGTCTAAAATCTCCTTATTTATGATGAGTCTTTTTAAAAATTTTTTCGATAGTTGCCATGCTTTGTTCAAGTTCATTGATTTCTGAACTTGAAAGCACTTTCAAATTATCAGCAACTTGATTGTCTGATTGCTCTTCAATATGATTATTCAAATCTTGTCCTTTATCTGTTAAATAAAGATGATAAATGCGTAAATCTTGTTTATCTTGTTTTCTTTCAATTAAGTCATCTTGTTTTAATTTTCTCAAAATGCGACTTAAATAAGTTTTATCAATACTTAGAATGGGTAGTAAATTATTTGAAATAATACCTTGATTTCTACCGATTTCACCTAAAACGCGCATTTCCAATAATGAATATTTTAAATCAAAAACATGATTATTAAAAACACCCAATATCTGCGTGTAGAATCGGTTAAAGTGACGAATATTTTGAATAGTCATAGCATTACCTCTAGCTTTTTGGATAAACAATACTTTACAAAACTAGTTGCATTTTGTCAACTAGTTTTGTGTTAAAAAAGAAGGTTAATAATTTAACCTTCTTTTTTTGTTTGTCTTTTAACCATTCGATATAACTTTGCAGTTCCAAGAATGGTTAAGCCATAATCTGCTTTGATTTTATCTAGTGCCTCTCTCGGAGATAGTGTTAAGTAAGCAGTTTGGATATTTTTGAATTCTTTTTTTGAAGCGAGAATTTGACGTGCTTTAGCATTAGCTTTTTTATGATCAATCAGCTGGCGTACGATACTGAATAGGGCACCTATAAGTAGTAATATTCCAATAATAAGGTAAATATTCAATGTTTGGCTCCTTATTGTTTTATTTATCGAAAATCATGACGTAATTGCTGACGATAATTTTCAAGTTCCAAGTGATAATATTTTTTGATTGTTGAAAATTGGACAGGACTTTCAACACCATAGACGGCACTTAATTCTTTAAGATGGGTGATAAAAGTCTGAAGAAAGTGTCTAGCTTCTTCATAACCATGACGTTCAAGTTGATGAAGCAAAATCCCGCTAATCCCAACAGCCTTTGCACCTAAACTGAGACACTTCAAAGCATCTAGCGGTGTTTTGATTCCACCAGAAGCTAGGTAGTTCAGATTAGTTTCATTAGCATTAATCAGTGATTGAAGGGTTGATAGGCCAATATCACTTAAATAGCTGTAGTCATGTTCAGAGCGTCTGAAGTTTTCAATTTTAGCAAAATTAGTTCCGCCAGAACCACTCAAATCAACGGTTTTGAATCCTTCTTTTTCTAATAAAGCCAAAGTAGCTAAATCAAACCCAAATCCAACTTCCTTGATAATCAAAGGGACCGCTAGGTTAGCTTGCAATTGCTTTAAATTATCTAGCCAAACAAAGTCACGATCACCTTCGGGCATAACAATTTCTTGAACAACATTAACGTGAACTTGAACCGCATCAGCTTGCATAACTGAGACAATATGATTAGCGTCTTCAACTGAGACAAATGGGTTAATATTCGCCATAACCAATCCATTTGGGTTTTCTTGACGAATAATAGAGAAACTACTTTCTTGTTCGGGCTCTTTTACTAGAATAGAAGCAGAGCCACTGGCAATCCCAATATTGAATTCATACGCAAGTTGTGCGAGTTGTTGATTGATTTTAGCTGAACGATTAGATCCACCAGACATCGCATTAATATATAAAGGGACACTAAGTGTTCGATTAAATAAGTTGGTTTCAAGATTAACATTATTGACTTTGGTTTCAGGTAGGGTAGGGCGAATCAAACTTAATGAGTTGAATTTGTCTTGCTCTTGTGTTTCTTTATAAAAAATTTCAGCGAGAGACAGATGCTCATCTTTTCGATGTGAGCGAATACTTTGCTTGTGTTCAGGTTTCATAAGTCTATCCTTCTTAAAGAGAGTGTACTTTAAAATCTAGCGGTGTAATGTCTTCATCCAGCCACTGTGACTTCATTTGGTCAACAGTTGTGTGAGAGTCCGCAATGACAATAGCGCAATCACCATTTCCGGCACCTGAGGTTTTAGCGGCACCATGGTTGAGTTCAGCAATTTCAATTAATTTCGTTAGCTTTGGAATTTCAATCTGTACGTGACTCATGTCTGCAAGTGATTGAAGTAATAAACGATTGTAGCGAATTTCATTTTGAATTTTTGAAGTGTCGCCTGTTTCAAAGCCTTCAATCATACGCAAGATACAGTTACGCGTTTCGTTTACGAAGTTTTGATACTTTTCAGGGTATTTAGTTTTAGCTTGATCAGTTTTGTCAACTAATTGAGAAGTATAGGCGGGGATACCGCTCCAACCAATAATCAGCTCTAAGTCTTTAGGTGGTGTTAATAATTTGATTTTTAGCTGTGGCCAGGCAAGATTTAAAACGTCAGTTAAAGGTCTATTTTCAAGCTCGGCTAAAACAGATTTTTTGTCAAAAGATTGATAAGCAATCCAACCACCATATACACTAGCTGCAATATCACCTAGTGAGCCATTTCCTTGAACTTTAAGATGAGCAATAGCTGCTAATTTGAAAACTAAGCTTTTGTCTAGCTTCACGCCATAAAAACTCAAGACAGCTTTAACAGTTGCAACAGTTACTGCGGCAGAAGATCCTAGACCGTATTTACGACCATCTTTAGCATCAAGTTCACTATTGATATTCAAATCAAAAATATCCAGTTCACCTTGGTTTTCTAATACATATTGTTCGGCGTAGTAAATCCCTGACAAGATAAAGTGGAAGGGGTTGTCGCGGTTATCTAAAACCATCTTGTTTTCTTCACGTGTCCAATGAACAGCATCTTGGGAGTATTGTTTAGAATGAATTGTTCCCACATGTTTTTTACTTTTGTTGATGCTAACACTCACGAACTCGTCTAAAGCAACCAAGATAGCAGGACTTGTTTCTTCAAGAACGGCATATTCACCTGCTATATAGAGTTTTCCTAACGCATATTCTGTAATCAAATTAATTCCTCTTTTTTTATTTTTATTTATGATAAATACTGAATTCCAGGTCCAAAAGTAGCTTGTATAATTGTTGCTTTTGGCAATTTTTTAGTGAAATAAGCTTTAATCGCGTCAATATTTTTTGACTGTGTTAAGATTTTTAAATTTGGACCCGCATCTAAAGTATAATAACAAGAAATACCGTTATCACGCAACTCTTGGACGGTTTGCATGGCAACCAGTGTATCAGGTTCAAAGTATGTGAAGCTTGGAACAGCAGCTAAGTTAGTAGCATGCATTGCCATGGCATTATTTTCAGCTACTTTTCCTAATAATTCAAAGTCGTTTTGCTTAATCGCATAAGTCATTAGGTCTAAATCATTTTTTGCTTTTTCAACCCAAGCATCATAATAAGCAGACGTTTCAACCGTGTTTTGCATCCCCGAACGTGACGGAATCTTCTTACGTGCACCATTTGTTTCAATCGCCAATAAATGCAAGTCCATCTCAGGATGCTCATCAATTGCTGATCCAACTGAAGTCAAGTCGTTTCCAGTAGACCACATTGCAAAGCCACCAAATAACGAACGTGTAGCAGAACCAGAGCCCAGGCGTGCTAGACGAGATAGCTCTGACTTAGACAGGTCAAGCCCCATTGCTTTAACGGTTGCAGCAGTTAAAGCAGCAAAACCAGAAGAAGAACTAGCAAGTCCTGCAGCAGTCGGGACATGGTTAGTAGAAGTTACCGTGAAGTGGGGCATATCAGATTGGTTAAGCAGAGTTTTGATTTTATGAATATGATTAAACACACGTTCTGCCATCTCATCCTTAACAAGTTCGCCATTTAAGTAGAATTGATCAGTCGTAAAGTCAGAACTAAATTCAACTGTGGTATCTGTATAAAATGCATCAAGTGTCATTGAAAGGCTTGAGTTATAAGGTAAGATAAAGTGTTGATTTTTTTTACCCCAGTATTTAATTAGGGCAATATTTGTATGTGCGCGGGCAGTTGCTTTCATTTAAATCTCCTCAATCCAAGTATTTTTTGCGCCAGCTAATTGAAGCGCGTGACTAATTTTTTCAGCGGTTTGACTATTTTCAGCAAGACTAATTACGATACCACCTAAACCACCACCACTTAGTTTAGAGCCTAGGCTACCGTGTGTGTTGGCTGTGTGAATGAGTTGATCAATAACAGGGTGTGAAACATGTAGCTGTGATAGTGCAGCTTGTGCTTTGTTGAAAACAGCTCCCAGTTTTTTGATATCTTGTTTTTGCCAGAGTAATTTTGTTTGGCCAACTAATTGTGTTAAATCATCAATATAAGTTTTGCCAATACCTGATTGATATTGCTGTTTAACTAGCGAAACTGCTTTTTTAGTATTTCCTAAAATACCACTGTCAGCAATAACGAGATGTGCACCCAGAGTTTGATTGATAAAATCACACTGACCATGATCAAAATAAACCAATCTATCACGGCAAACAGTTGCAATATCAAGTCCACTGGCAGAACCATGGTTCAATTCTTCAGCGTGATTAGCATAGGCAAGTCGCTCATCAAAAGATAGCGCTAATCCTAAAAAGTCATTCAATGCATCAATCGTAGCTAAAGAAGTCGCAGCAGAAGAACCAAGTCCCCGTTCCGTTGGAATATTGCTGATATAAGTGGCTTCAAAAGCTTGATGAGAGTCAAAATGAGTTAATAAATAAAAAAGTCCTGGATGCTCAGATTCAATAGTACTGATTGGTGCATCTAGGTCGATGTTTGCACTTTTAATATAGGAAGTGTTGCCATTAATAGGTGTCAGTTTAACGGTGACGTTAAGATTTTGAATGGGAAGTGCAAGTGCTGTTTTATCGTAGACAACACTATGCTCACCTATTAAAATAGCCTTTCCATGTGCGGTAGCTGTGGCAGATTTCAACAATAATCCCCTCCGGTAAATAATTTAAATTTGGAAAAATATGATAAGATTTAACTACTAATAGCAAGGAGTGAGTAGAAAAATGTTAGATTTTCGATTAGGTGATCAAACCGATAATGTTCATCAGGAATTATTGGATGAAGCCGTTAGTCATTATTATCACAATAAAAGTGACTTAACGTTCATCATTGTTCCTAATCATATCAAGTTCGATACTGAGGTTAGTGCTATGCAAAAACTATCACTTCTTGAACAGAAGAAACTAGTGAGCACTAAAAATTTACAAATATTATCTTTTTCACGTTTAAGCTGGTTCTTTTTGAAAGATAGTCAAAAAGGGCTACTTCCCATTTTAACAGATACAGCAGCTAAGATGATTTTAAAACAGATTTTAAACGATAATCAAGAAACGTTAAACTTATTTAAAACTTCAAGGCTCACAATGGGATTAATTGATAGCTTCTATAAACAAGTTTTAGAACTTGAAGAGGCTTATATTGATCCTGATGATTTGCAATCAATTAGTGAGCAATTGAATTTAAGTTATGAAACAGCCGATAAGGTCCATGATTTACAGATTGTTTATCGCGCTTTTCACCAAAAAATCAAAGGTCATTACTTAACACAAAACCAACAGCAACAGTTCATGAATCAATGGCTAGCTGAACAAACAGAGTTGCTAAAAAATGCAGCATTTTACGTCAGTGACTTTTCTCATTTTTCAGTGCAAGAAAAAGTCCTGATTAAAGTGTTAATGACCTATGCTAAGCAAATGACACTAGGGTTTAAGTTAGGGATGCATCATGAACAACTTAGTTTGGATTCTGCTGATTATGATTATCATGTACAAAGAATGATAAAAGAGTTGTGTGATTTTGCTGAAGATAATCAATTAGATTATCGAACGACTTGGGCACAAACACCGCTTTTGAGTGAGTCAATGTGTGCTTTAAATCAATTTTTTGTCAAAAATGCACAAAATGAACCTGTTAACGCACCTGAAAAAGATTTGAGTCGGCAATTATCTTTTATTGAAGCAGACTCAACATTTGCTGAAACTTATTTTGTTGCCCGAACAATTTATCGCGAAGTCGCCCTTAATAATAGACGCTATCGTGACTTTATTGTGATTGCACCGTCACTTGAAAAATATGAAACACAAATTCGGCCTATTTTTGACCAACTGGGTATTCCATTCTTCAACGATTTACAAGTTCAAATGAAGTATCATCCCTTGGTCTTGTTAGTTGAACAATTAAGTTTATTGGTTGAAAAAGGATTAACAACAGATAGTTTGTTATCTTTCATCAAAACGCGTTTAATTATACCAGAAAACTACGATGATGATGCGCAATTTACGCAAGATATCGCTAGTTTAGAGAATTATTTACTTGAAAAGGGAATTAATTATAACCGCTTAATGCAACCATTTGAAGTTAATGAAGATGATGAGCTGATGGGGAGACTTGAGCAATTAAGACGTTATTATAGTGAGCTAATCACGCTTATTACCCAGAAATTAACCCAACCGCAATCGGTTAAACAAGCAATCACGCATTTTTATGACTTCTTGGAAAATTATGGTGTCTTAAAACAACTTGAAAAATGGCGTGATCAAGCTAATAACCAAAATCAACTACAGCTATCACTTCAACCAGAACAAACTTTGCAGACGCTAGTTGAAATGCTAGAAGACTATTATCGTATTAATGAAGAGAGTGAATTTGATTATGTTGATTTCTTCGAAGTCCTTTTAACAGGATTTTCTTCAGCAACTTTTTCACAAATCCCATCGACACTAGATGCTGTAACTGTTTCTGAGCTAGGGATGGTTCAAGCACCTAAATATCAAGTCGCTTTCATTATTGGTGCAGATGATACGGCCATCCCGCAAATTTCATCAGATGATGCCTTTTTGGCAGGAGATAACATCAACGAAATTAAGTCACAGTTTGATAAAAGTGAACTGACACTAACCTTATCTGAGAATTACTTTGAACAAGAGCTAACACTAGAAGACAAAAAAGCTTATCAACTAAGCACACAACCTTACTTGTTTGGGTTAGCGATGACCGCGGCCACTGATAAATTGTATTTCTCACATGCAATTATTGACCGCCAAAATAAAGCCAAACAATGGTCAAGCTATGTCAAAGATATTAAGAATCATTTTGGCATTGCTTCAATCCGTCAAAAAGATTTACCAACAGGGGAAACAGATGATTTACTTAGCTTTATTACAACACCTGAGTTTTCAGTAGGTTATTTAGGATACTTAAACCAAAATCCAGATAAAATCGCGGATAGATCTGACTTTAATCAAATCACGGATAAGACGTTAGCTAGTGCGACAGATACTCAAAAAGTACAAACAACTTATCAAGCTAAAGACTATCGTAATTTGCCTGTTCAAGTTGACGCTGAATTATCAAAACAATTATTTGGCCAGCGATTAAAAACGTCTATTTCACAACTTGAAAGCTATTATGCTAATCCATTTGAATTCTTCTTGAAATATGGGCTAAGATTGCGTAATCCACGTGAATTTGAGTTTGGGGTTCTTGAAATTGGGAATTACTTCCATGGTATTTTTGATCAATTCGTCAAACTAATGAAACAGCAACAGCTAACAACTCAACCGTTATTTGAAGATACAAACAAGTTTGATCAAGTCTTTGACCAAGCAACGACCGTCATTAATCAACTACCTGAATTTAAACCCTTTAGTCAAAATCAGTACTATCAGTTCTTACAACATCATTTAGTTGAAACAGCCAAGGTTGTCTTACAAGATTACTTAGAACTTAATCAGCAAACAAAATTTGAACCGTTTGCTTCAGAGGTTGAATTTAACTTGAAACCAGATACTGATAACTTCAAACCGCTTAAAATTAAGCAAGAAGGCCTTGATATCCAAGTCAATGGAAAGATTGACCGTATTGATCAAACTGATGATGCAATGCATCCCTATGTTCAAGTCATTGATTATAAGTCAAGTGTTCACGACTTTAATTTGGCACAGTTTTATCATGGTATCTCACTACAATTAGTGACATATTTAGAAGTTGTTTTAGCCAATCAAGACCGATTTGGCGGGGGAGAAGTGAAACCATTTGGTGCGTTTTATCAACACATTTCAAAAGGATTGCTGAACGAAAAAGAGAACCTCAAGAGCAATTATCAATTGGGAGACAGCCACCAGAAATACTTAGCTAATAAAAAGTATAAAGGGTTAATGGTGCAGTATGGACATTCTGATATTGCGACTGATATTGAACCTAATTTGATGGGGACTTCTGCCATGTATAGTAATATGCGTGTCAAAAAAGACCAAAGTATGAGCTTTTCAAAAGAAAAAAGTATTAAAGAATCAGATCTAGAGAGCTTGTTGAGTTACAACAAGCAATTAATCGCAAAAGCTGGTCAGCAAATCTTAAATGGTCAATTCCCACTAAGTCCGGTTAAACACAATAATCAAAAAACGGCACTTTCTTATTCGGATTACCGTGACATTTTCTTCTTTGATGCGATGTTGCCAGATAACCGCTATCGACTAATTGATAGCCTTGATACCAAAACTTTACTAGAAAATATAAAAGAAGGAGTGCTCCCACAAGATGACTAGTCAATTTACCCCTGAACAAACCAAAGCTATTTATAACCATAATCATGACATTTTAGTCTCTGCTTCGGCGGGTTCTGGAAAGACGACGGTTCTGATTAAACGCGTTATTGAAATGATCTTAGCAGATACATCGGTTAAAGAATTACTGATTGTGACGTTTACTGAAGCAGCGGCGAATGAAATGAAACAGCGATTGATTGCGGCAATTAAAGATGAGCTCAAAGTGAACCCAACTCCTGAGTTAAAAGAACAGTTATTGCTCTGTGAAGATGCGAACATTTCAACACTGCATGCTTTTTGTTTGCAGGTCATCAAACGCTTTCATTATGTGATTGATCAAGACCGGTCGTTTAGTCTTTTAACCGATGATGTCCAACAACAACTGCTGAAAGAACAAACGTTCGATTCTGTGAAAAACCACTACTTTAAGACTAATGACACTGTTTTTCGTCAGATGTATCAGAATTTTATGGGTGACAAAAATGATGATGCCGTTGTGTCATTGTTTTTGAGTTTATATGAAACAGTCGTATCAAGACCTGATGGACAAGCCTTTTTGGATGAGTTACCTAAAGCTTACGACCTTGAAAATAGTCAAACGCTAGCCAAGGTTTATGCAGAACTTACTTTACAGTTACAAACCATTCACCAAAGACTAACCCGCATTTTAGAAAATGAAGTTTCAAGGGATGCATCCCTTGATAAAGTCGAACAAACGCTAACGCAGTATTTAGAAAATAGTCAGCAAGTATTAGACTTACTGGGTCAAGAAATAAAAGACTATAATCAGATTCGAACAGCTTTTCAAAATCTAACATTTAAAGCACTCCGTAAGCCAAAAGATCTGGAAGACCTTCAAGCTTTTGAGACAATTAAATTGGTCGTTGCGGGTACAAAAAAACAACTCAAACAACTGTTTGAGCGTTATTTATTGCTACCTTATGAAGAACAGGAAACGCTAATGCAAACTAGTCAGCACTATGTTGAAAAAGCAGTTGAAGTTGAGAGGCGTTTTATTAAGACCTACAAACAGCTTAAAGAAGAACAAAATGTCTTAGACTTCAATGACCTAGAGCAACTGACTTATCAGATTTTGACCCAAGATACTGAGTTATCAAAAATGGCACGGTCATTTTATCAAAATCAGTTCAAAGAAGTTCTAATTGATGAATATCAAGATATTAATGCCTTGCAAGAGGCTATTTTGGCAGCAGTAGCTAAGACAGATGAAGGCAATCGGTTTATGGTGGGGGATATTAAACAGTCGATTTATGGGTTTAGACAAGCTGATCCTAGTTTGTTTTTGAATAAATACTTAACCTTCACAGAGAATCCATCACTTGCCAATCCCAGTGAACGCATTGTTTTAGCGGATAACTTTCGTTCTAATAAGCCCATTATTCAGTTTATTAATTCGTCATTTGAAAAGATGATGAAGCAGTCTTTTGGTGGGGTGGATTATGATAAACAAGCTCACATGAAGTTTGGCGCAAAAAACTATCCCGAAACGGTTGATTCAACACCTGAATTTTTATTTATGGATAGCGAGACGAATAAAGATAGTGACGTGTCAGAAGAAAAAATGGTGATGCATCGCATTCAACAATTATTTGAAACGGACTATCAAGTGTTTGACGCTAAATTAAACCAAACGCGTCCGATTACTTATCAAGATATTGCAATTTTGACGCCGACCCGTGCTAATAATTTATCAATTTTACAAATGTTTACTGAACACGGAATGCCATTATATGTTAACGATGCTAAGAATTACTTCCAAACAATGGAATTAACGGTAATGCTATCTTATTTGACGATTATAGATAATTGTCACCATGATATTGAACTTGTCAGTGTCTTGCGTTCACCGCTTTATCAATTTGATGAAAATGATTTAGCTAAAATTAGAATTCAAAGTCGCGATACAGATTTTTATGATGCTTTATTAGCCTATCAAGCTGGCGAAGACGAAGAGCTAGCTCAAAAGGTGACCCAGTTCTTACAAGATTTACATTACTATCAAGATTACGTGACACAGCATCGGTTATCTGAGTTGATTTGGGAAATTTATCAACGTTCTGGATTTCTAGGATTTGTTAGTGGGATGCAAAATGGTCCTCAACGTCGTGCTAACCTACAAGCCTTGTATGAACGTGCGGCTTCTTATGAAAGTGCAGGGTTTAAGAACCTTTACCAATTTCTAAAATTAATGACTAAGATGAAATCATATGATAAAGACTTGGCACAGCCGATTTTAGCTGAACAAGCACAAGACGCGATTCAGCTGATGACTATTCATGGGAGTAAAGGGCTAGAATTCCCTGTTGTCTTTGTTATGGGAATGGGTAAGACTTTTTCATTACAAGACTTAAAACAAGCTAATGTTTTAAACAAGGATGTCGGGTTAGGTATTGCGTTAAAAGGCGTTCTACAAGATCATCACAGTCAAGTGAATACGTTAGTTAAGGGACTAGCATTAGATGCTGAACAAACAGAACTGTTAAGCGAGTACTTACGTGTTCTTTATGTTGCGCTAAGTCGAGCTAAACAAAAATTAATTATGACGGCTAACGTTAAAAAGTTAGAACAAAAAATAGAGCTTTGGGATACCTATTATGATGAAGTCTCACAGCAAGTGGAGGTAACTTATCTAAGAGAAGGGCAAAGCTTCATGCATTTCTTAGGGCCAACGCTTTCACTGAGTCAAAAAATATTGAATGTACCCCAGTTCCAATCTCAACCAACATCTAGTCGATATGAGGCTTACTTCTATCAGGATGATATAACAGATAGCTTGAAGACTTTAGAAGAGACACAATCGACACAAGAAGAAAAAATCCCTAGTCAATTATTAGCCCAAACACTAGATAAGCTTTATAACCGTGACTATCCGTTTGCTTCTTCTGTTAAGACAACCGCCTATCAAGCTGTGTCAGAAATTAAAAATCGGTTTAGTGACCCCAATCTAAAAGAACTCGGTGCAACTTCTCATTATCAAGAGTTAAATGCTTCTAATCGCTATTTACAACCAATTACAGCACGTCCTGATTTTTTAACATCGTCTTCTTATTCTGCTGCACAGATTGGGAGTGCCACTCACTTGGTGATGCAACAAATTGATTTTAATCGCATAGATGAAGTCAATTATCCCAAGACGTTATTACAAGAATTGGTTGATAATGATTTGCTTGAATCAGACCTAGCTAAGCAAGTTAATCTAGCTCATATTGAAGACTTCCTAACCACAACTTTTGCACATGATATTGCGCATCATCAAGACTCTCTTGAACGAGAAGTGTCATTTTCATCTCTTATTTCAGCTAAAACGTTATTTGATCATTTTGCGGATAGGGATGCACAAATCCTCGTTCACGGAACAATTGATGGGTATATTCAAACGTCAGAAGGTATTATTTTGTTTGATTACAAAACAGATTATATTAACCCTGGTCAAAAGGCCCAAGATATTGCTAAAATAGTAAGTAAGTATCGCGGACAATTACACCTATATACGCAAGCAATTGAATCGTTTGCTGAACAAAAGGTGACAAAACGATTATTAATCTTACTTTCTATCAATGAAATTGTGGAAGTATAAAAGGGGATGCAATTATGCCAAAGAAGGCCACAACTTATGCTGTTGTTGACTTAGAGACAACAGGGACGCATCGAGAAGCTCAAGATCGCGTGATTCAGTTTGGTTGTGCGATTATCCAAAAACAAAAAATTGTGAAGACTTATTCTTTTTTGATTAATCCAGGTCGTGAAATTCCAGAACGAATTACAAGGCTAACAGGTATTACGGATGATGATGTGAAGGATGCACCAAAATTTGAAGATCTTGCTTTGCAGTTATATAAGATTTTAAAGGGGACTATCTTTGTTGCGCACAATGTTAACTTTGATTTACCTTTTTTGAATTATGAATTAGAAAAGGCGGGAATAGCGCCTTTAACTAATAAGGCAATTGATACCGTTGAATTAGCGCAGATTCTGCTACCGACATCTGAAAGTTTTAAGTTGAACGACTTATCAAAACGATTGAACATTAAGCATACTAATCCCCATCAAGCTGATTCTGATGCAATTGTGACGGCAAAATTATTGATGAAGTTGCAACGCAAAGCTCGTCAGTTACCAGTCGAAACATTAAAGATGCTAACCGAACTTGGCGAAGGATTGACTCGAGAAACGGGAGGTTTCTTCAGAGCTATTTATAACTACAAAAAGAAACGACCTCAAACTTTAGATAAGCAATATTTTAAAGTTAAAGAGTTGATACTTAAAAAACAATTGCATGCAACTCCTGAAAGTAGCGACTTAACAGATTATCCGATGGATGATAGCCGTAAGAAATCTCTTTTCAAAGGCAAGATTAGATTTAGACGGTCTCAAGTCAACATGATGAACCGTATTCATGACTTCTTGCAGATAAAAAATAGACATAAGCCCTTGTTTGTTGAGGCACCTAATGGCAGTGGAAAGACTTTTGCATACTTGTTTAGTTATGCGCATAAATTGTCACCAATGCAAAAACTTGTTATTGCAACACCAACGACTATTTTGCAAAATCAAATTGTTCAAACAGAGGTACCACAACTTAATCGCGTGTTAAAAACGCAGTTTAAGGCCGAAATTGTTAAAAGTTCACGCTATTATTTAGATTTAGATGCTTTTTATCAAACACTATCAAAAAATAATCAGACCAACTATACCTTGACTTTACAACTTAGAATTCTTGTATGGTTGCTTCAAACTGATACGGGTGATTTAAGTGAGCTTCAGCTAACAAATTATCAAGATTTATTATTCAATGTCATTCGCCATCCAGGTGATGCTCGTAATGCCACGCCATTTAGTGACTATGACTTCTTTAATTTGGCTCGTGAACGCCAAGAACAAGCTGATGTATTAGTCACAAACCATGCTTATCTGGTGAACCATTCTGATGACATGGTCTGGGGTCAAGATCCGCTACTGGTTGTTGATGAAGCTCATCGATTTGCCGAAAACACCACACAATCATTGTCTGACGGGTTCCAATTTGAAAGCTTCTGGGGATTTTTAGCACATATCCAGTCGCTTTTAACTAACAAGCAAATTGGGTTAATTAACGGATTCAAACAAGATTTGTTCATGTCTAAAGAAATTAAACAAACACATGCCACTTTAGATAAGTTAATTAAAGTTATTAACGACTTTCAACGTTTCTTATTTGAAGGAATTAAGGCAGCGGGTGTTCCAGTTTATCGAAGTTTAAAACAAACTGATTTTGCAATTAATGGCAATGATTTGTTTCCAGATAAAGCTATCGCCCAAGGCTACTTGGCAAGATTGCAAGGACAGCTGGAATCTTCCAGAAAGCAATTACTTGGATTAGTAACACAACTTAATCATCAACGCCGACGCTTGCTTAAAAATGAGTGGGAGACGATCGAGGAGCTAGATAAGCAACTAGTGACTATCGAGACTTACTTACAAAAATGCTACAGCCTAAGTGAAGAAATTAATAAAGAAGACAACTTAAATGATTTGGGATTTGTGTTACAAAGTTCTAAAGTAGATGATCCACTAGCTGTTAATTTGCGATGGTTACTTATTGATCCAGTTGACCCAATCCAAAACATTTTAAAACATTTCAATCGACCTTTATTTATCAGTGCTACTTTAAAACAGCAAGATGACTTCACATATACCTTGAATTCACTAGGTTATAATGAAAAAGATGTTCAGACTTATGTTGCTAAAACAACCGGACGTTATCGAGACAATGTTAAAGTAGTTGGCACGAGTGATTTAGATGGGATTAAAAATCCAAATGATGAACACTACTTAGAAAACATTAGTGAACTTATCCCAGATATTATTTCATCTAGTGATAGTCAGCATGTATTACTCTTGTTCACAAACTTAGAAAACATTAAAGAAGTGTATTACCATATACTAGGTGATGAGCGATTGAGTGATTATGAAGTGCTGGCTCAAGGAGTCACAGGCTCTAATGAAAAAATATCTAAACGTTACACAATTGCAACTAATTCTATCTTGCTAGGTGCTAATAGTTACTGGGAAGGGGTCGACTTTAAGGATGTTCAACACGATATGGTTATCGTCACACAGTTGCCTTTTGAGTCACCTGATCGTGCCGATGTTAAATTACGTCAGAATAATTTGACCAATCCATTTAAGGAAGACACTTTGCCACGGGCTTTAATTAGATTCCAACAAGGTTTTGGACGTTTAGTGAGAAAAGAAAACAGCAAGGGAACATTTGTGGTATTAGACCCTCGTTTTCACGAGTCACCTTATGCCACACTATTTCAAAAAAGTTTGCCTAAACTACCCATTAAGTTTTTCAACAAGGGTGAACTAATAAACTATTTAAATCAAGTAAGTAATAGAGGGAACCAATGAAAAAGATAATCGCAATTTGCATCGGCTTTTTCGTTTTTATAACATTGGGCGTATCATTAATTTATATTTCAGCAACACATGTTAACCGCGTTGAGCAGTCACAAGTAGCTGATATTGTTTACGAAAAAACACCCATTAAAACAATTGACGAGTATTATCAGCTATCCAGAGATGTTAAGTCTTTAGCTGTTAGTGGTAAAGACGATAAACAAGTAGGCTATTATATGATTTACTTACCTGATGAAAAAGCTGCACACTTGTACAAAAGTGATGAAGGAAAATCAAAGGAAGATATCATTAATACCTTTAAAGCTAATCACCCTAATCGGACTATTGAAAAGGTTAACTTAGGTTGGTATCATAATGAACCTGTATGGGAAATTACCTTTAAAAATAGCGACAATTTATGGGGCTATATTTTATATTCTTTCGATGATGGCGGAGAAGTCAGTTATATCGATAACATTTAAAAACTGAATCCTGATGGATTCGGTTTTTTAGTTGAGTAGGAGAGAAGTTATGGAGAATAAAAGTTTGCTGCTATATCAGCAAGGATTTAGTTCAATTAGTCAAGCGCTTTTGAACTATTACAGCAAAATCAATGTTACTGATTTAGAATTAATAGTGCTATTACAGCTTGAAAAATATCGCCAAAATGGCAATTTTTTCCCAAGCAATAACGATATTCAACAACATACCAATTTAAGTGCGCATGATGTTGGGCAGGTACTTCAGAGTTTAATTAGTAAAGATTTAATCGAAATAATTCAAACTACTGATTCAGTTAATAAAATTGAAACACAATATCGGTTGGATAAATTATATGAAAATCTTGTCGATTACATCGATAATTATGTTTGTGAAAGTGAGTCTGAAACAGAAGAAGTCTTAATGGAATCAGATAATCAAGATGGTTTGTCTTATGTTATGCGCCAATTTGAAATTGAGTTTGGTCGTTTACTATCGCCAATTGAACGTGAAATGATTCAGTCTTGGTTACTGGAAGACGGATACAACCAAGAGGTCGTTATTTTAGCGTTGAGAGAGTCCGTTCTAGCACAGGTATATAATTTCAAGTACATCGATAAAATCTTGTTAAACTGGCAAAAAATGAATTTAAAGACCCCTCAGCAAGTTAAACAATACCAAGAAAAATTTTAGAAGAGTTGAGATACCAAAAAACCATCGTTTTATGTTTTAATAATTAGTAAAATAGTTTTGTAAACTGTTTATTATATTTAGAGGAGATAAAATGAGGCGTTCACTATGAAGAATAAACAATGGTTCCATCAGCAACTGTATTACTTGAAAGAAGGCTCTAGAACGGTTTTTTCTTTCAAGGATAACTTAAAAGAGTTAGGGTCTTTGACAACTAAAGAATATGGGTTATTAGCTTTGATGCTTTTAGCTACAATCATATCTTCTGTTTTAAGTGGTGGATTAGGAACAACGATGGGGATTATCACATTGATTTGTTCAATTGCAACAGCACTTAACTTAATCTTGATTGATAGAGGGTTCATCACCAACTACATTTGGGGAATTTTGGCAGCTTTAGTTTGGCTAATCATTGCCTTTGAGAACCGATTATTCGGTGATATTGCAAGTCAGTTATATTACTTTGTGATGCAATTTATCGGTATTATTGAGTGGCAAAAGTCAAAAAGTCAACGTCAAAGTGACTTTGTCGAATCAAAATCTATTAATAAGACGATGGCAGCTATTATGATTGTTGTGACGATTGCAGTTTACTTATTTATTGTTTACACATCCTACCAACTAGGTGGTAATCAAGTTTGGTTAGATGCTGCATTGTTGCCACTAGCGCTTGTTGCACAATTATTAATGACTTATGGCTACAAATCTCAGTGGATTGTTTGGATCATTATTAATGCATTGAATGTGATTATCTGGTCAATTCAGTTGGTACAAACGGATTCATCTTCAACTGTCAGCATGTTAGTTCTACAAGTTGTGATGCTTGTTAATTCATTATATGGTGCTTATGTTTGGTATAAACAAGCACAGTGATTCAGGGGAAGGAAGTTGTTGAGTGTTGTCTTATTTAAGTCAAAAAGAGGCAAAGGTTGTTTTAAGTAAAATACTAGCTAAGTATCCTAACCAAAAAGCAACTCTTGATTATCACAGTCCTTTTGAATTTTTAATTGCAGTTATGTTGAGTGCACAAACTACTGACAATGCGGTTAACAAAATCGCACCCGATTTGTTTTCAATATTGAAGGAGCCTGCAGATGTTAAGAAATTGACGGTAGCTAATATTGAAAATAAGATAAAGAAGCTAGGCTTGTATCGTAATAAAGCTAAAAATATTTATAATTTGTCACACATGCTACTAGAACAATTTGATGGTCAGGTTCCTAAGACTAAAAAAGAATTGCTGACGTTACCAGGAATAGGAATTAAGACTGCAAATGTGTTTTTAGCTGAAATTTATCAAGTACCGGCGATTGCTGTAGATACGCATGTTGAAAGAATTGCTAAACAATTCAAAATGGTGCCAAAAAAAGCAACACCTCTGCAGGTGGAAGCTTATCTGGAAAAGGTAGTTCCTCAAAAAGACTGGATAGCAATGCACTTAGCTTTAATCACATTTGGGCGAAACGATTTACCCGCAAAATACAAAGATTTAGATCCTTATCAATTTTTAGATAAGAAAAAGCCATAGAGAATTTATTCTCTATGGCTTTTTTATTATTGTCCCGTATTGTTTTGATTATCATTGCGGTTATTGTTATCAGTTTTTTCTTCCTCGCGTGATTGAGGAGGTGTTGCATCGTTAGTATTTTGATTATTAGTGTTGTTAGTGTCATTGGTGTGGCTGCTACTACTTAAAGATGAGTGACTAGCTGAACTTTCAGAAGATTCAGAAGAGCTACTATGTTGTGATGATGACTGTCTGGTTGAGTAGCTAGTAGAAGGTGTTTCTGTTACTTGAGGTGCATAGCCTTTGACATAAAGTCCAGAGCCAACACGTTCTACAGAACTAGGTTGTTTCCAGTCTGAGTTAGAAACATCCTGACTCAGATATTGCATCATGTAGCGGTATAATAGTTGAGCAGAATTACTTTCTGTTCCTCTAATTGTACCATCACCAATATTGTCATATCCTGTCCAAACACTCATTACATAGTTCTTGCTGTATCCAGAGAACCATGAATCTTTGGGAGTTGAAGCATAACTTGGATATTTGGCTAACTCTTCTTGGGAGTATTGAACAGTCCCTGTTTTACCAGCTTGAGATAAGCCTGAAATATAAGCACTTGATCCAAATTGTCCGGGTTGAATAACACCTTTTAGCATATCTGTAATCATGTATGCTGTTGAGTCTTTCATAACACGCGTTCCAGTGCTACCAAATGTTTCAGCGTTACCATCAGCCGTTTCGATTTTTTGAATATAAGTTGGTTGGTAATAAGTACCACCATTAGCTAAAGTTGCGTAACCAGCAGCAAGTTGGAGAGATGAAATATCTGCACCGATACCAACAGAAAGACCTGAACTTTTATCAATATCTATTCCCATTGCTTTAACGAAATCACTAGCCTTTGAAATCCCAACTTCTTGAAGTGTCTTAACAGCAGGGACATTACGAGATTGAACCAAAGCTGTTCTCATACTAATTGGTCCCATGTACTGCATATCCCAGTCATACAATTGAACATTAGTCCCAGGGTAAACATATTTACTGTCGTCTAAATACTTAGCTGTTGACCAGTTAAGGTATTCGATTGCAGGTGCATAATCAAGTAGGGGTTTAATTGTAGAACCTGTACTACGTGTTTGTTGAACAGCACGGTTGTAACCAAACTGAACGTTATCTTGATTACGTCCACCAATCATTGCGACAATACCACCCGTATTAGGATCAATAACCGTTGCACCAACTTGTAGAAGACCTTTGCTTGAACCAGAATTATTAAATGAAACAGTCCCATTATTAGCTAGATTATAAAGTCTCTTTTGAGCGTCATAATCCATATTTAAAGTAATTTTTAAATTATCTTGATAGGGATTATAATTCAATTTTTGAGCTTCTGTTAAAGCTTCTTTAATATAAGCATCTGTAATGGCATTATTTGAATCCTGGGTTTTATGACTGTTTTGGTCAACTAAACCGTCAGTAATAGGCGTATCAACTGCTTGTTGATATTGATCTTGTGTAATCTTTTGGTTTTCAAGCATTTCGCTTAATACCAAGTTACGACGTTTTAATGCATTATCAGGATAAACATATGGGTCATAAGAAGTAGGGGCATTAGGCATAGCTGCCATTAAAGCAATCTGAGGTAAACTTAATTGATTCAATTCTTTACCATAGTAATACTTGGCACCAGTTCCAACCCCATAGTTACCGTAGTTCATATAAACTTTATTAAGGTAGAACTCTAAGATTTGATCTTTAGAATACTCGCGTTCTACTTGCATTGCTAACCAAGCTTCTTGAGCTTTACGACTCAATGTTCTTTGATCTGAACTAGTAGAAAAAACAGTCAGTTTTACTAATTGTTGGGTAATTGTACTACCACCCGATGTTGTACTACCGCTTTTGATATTACCTAAAGCACTCGTTACAATACGGATAGGGTCAATACCTAAAGACTGTTGATAGAATCTTCTATCCTCAATTGAAACAATTGCGTCTTTCATAGTTTGAGGAATGTTATCGTTGGTAACGTAATCACGTTCCTGCGTTCCGATACTTCTAACAAAAGTCCCGTTTCTATCGTAAATCTGTGTTGATCCACCAGCTTGTAGTTTATCTTGTGTGATAGTAGGGGCGTCTTTTGCGTAAAAAGCAAATAGTCCAATACCACAAACAAAGAAAAACGTTACAATCATTAAGAACCATTTGACGATTCTAACCCATAGACGAGATTTTTTCTTCGCTTTTTTAGGCTTTTGTTGAGGTGCGCGTTTACGTTTCAATTCTTTATTATTTGTCATATTCAATCCTCTGTATTAAATTATTAATAGTTTCCAAATAAGGTAATGTTGGCCGAAATCCAGGATAAAACTCAATACCATAATCTACAACTTCATCTAATTTAATAGATTTACGACCTGTTTCTTGATTATACCAGTGTTTGATTAATCTTGAAGCAGGGTAGGAAAAGTATCGGTTTAAACTGGCAAACTTAATAATCACAAAACAAATACCTTTTTGAGATAAACAATTCTCAAAGTGTGTAATTTGATGTTGATGAAAATTTTTGAGGGGAAAAGAGGTCTTATTGCGAGTCTCTTTAGCCTCAAAGTCAACATAGTACCCGTTATAGACACCATTGTAATCAGTAGTAGAAGCCTGCCTAAAGTAAGCTTCTTTAATAACTGCTCGACTACGTTTAGGATAGTCAACATTGACTATCTGGATGGGGGTAGGTTTTTTGTGAATGACAGCAATACCTTTGTGAAGGTAGTAATCATTGCTGTCATTAATCTCTTGCTCTAAAGACATTCCGCGTTTTGAAAACGAGAAGGCATTTGTGCCATTACCTTTAGAAATCGAAGAGGGGCCACCGCCACCATTGGGGTAGTTGATCATGTTTCTATCACGCTCCTTATTGCATTATATCAATAAACAAACAAATTTAAAAATTACAAATAGTGGAGGACAAAATGAGAATTTGGCTAACAGGATATCGAGGTTTTGAACTCAACCTCTTTAAAGAAGATGATCCTAAAGCTAAGATTATCAAAGATGTTATCAAACAACGTCTCATTAATCTAGCAGAAAATCATGAACTAGTATGGGTAATCACAGGCGGGCAACTTGGAATCGAACAATTAGCGTTATCAGTAGCCATATCCCTAGGGGAAGATTATAATATCAAAACGGCCATGCTTTTGCCATATCAAGATTTTGGGTCAAGATGGAACGAAAAAAACCAAGAAGGACTTTCAAATTTAAAAAATAGGGTTGATTTTTGTAAAGCAACAACCAATAATAAGTATCAAGGGCCTTATCAACTGAAAGCTTATCAAAAGTTTATTTTGGAACATACTGATAAGGCGTTGTTAGTCTATGACCCTGAGTATCCGGGAAAACCAAGCTATGATTATGAAGCTATCAAAAGTTATCAAAATCAACATGATTACGAACTAGAACTAATTGATTTTTATGATTTACAAGATGCGGCTGATCAAGCTTAATTTATAGGAGGTTAGACTGTGGAAGATAAAAATAAAGCACGTTATGAAGGTATTCAATTCTCAGTATATGACATTTTAGAAAAGCAATTTAGTCAAGCTAGAAAAGGTTATGATAGTGATGAAGTTAATGATTTCTTAGATAAAATTATTGAAGACTATCAAGTTTATAACCAAAAAATTGATGCTTTAACACAAAAAATCGAACAGCTTCAAACACAAAAATCAGAATTAGAAGCCAAAAGTCGTGAAAACAGTTATAGCGATGGACTTGAAACACCAGCTTCAACTAACTTTGATATTTTGAAACGTTTAAGCAAATTGGAAAGTCAAGTTTACCAATTACAACAGCAACAAAGTCAAGAAAATCACAGTTTTTCTGACAATTCATACTAAATTATGGTATGATATAAAATGTAGGTTTTGAGCAATCGCGGTAATCTTTATGATTACTGAGGAAAGTCCACGCCCGCACAGGCTGAGATGCTTGTAGTGTTCGTGCTTGGCCCAAGAAGCCCTGGGACTTCTTTTGAAGTTACGGCAGTTAAAGTGCTAAGGTCTTTGACTATGCATGACTAGCTTGAAAGTGCCACAGTGACGTAGCAATATTGGAAACTTTATTGGTGGAACGAGGTAAACCCCGCGAGCGAGCAACCCAAACATTGGTAGGGGCGCTTCATTTAAGGAAATGAACTAAAAATGAAGGTAGAAATACAGATAGATGATTGCTGAAGGTATTTTTCCTAGAGATACTGGAACAGAACGTGGCTTATAGAAATTTACATAGGATAATAAGTTGGGCTTAGTGCTCAACTTTTTTTTTGAAAAAGTAAGGATGTTAAGAAATGAGTTACAAGTTATTTGCAACTATGGCTAGTGGTTTTGAATCATTAGTTAAACAAGAATTACAAGACTTAGGTTATGAAGTCGAAACAGAAAACGGTCGTGTCTTCTTCGAAGGTGATCAAGAAGATATCGTAAAAACCAACTTATGGTTACGTGTGGCTGACCGTGTCAAAATTTTAATTAAAGAATTTAAAGTAACGTCTTTTGAGACACTATATGATGAAGTTAATGCGATTGATTGGGCAGAATTGATTCCAGTTGATGGGGCATTTCCTGTACAAGGTAAGAGTGTGCGTTCAAAGTTACACCACGAACCTAGTATTCAGTCTATTACCAAAAAAGCTATCGTTAACAAAATGGCAGAACAATATCACAGACGTGGTGTCTTGCTAGAAAACGGGGCAACATACCCACTTGATATTACGATTACAAAAGATGTTGCCAGAGTATCTTTAGATACAACAGGGGCTAGTTTATTCAAACGTGGCTACCGTACTGAGCATGGGGAAGCACCATTGAAAGAAAACTTTGTAGCAGGGCTACTGGGTCTAACAAAGTACGATGGTTCTCAATTATTAGTTGATCCTATGACTGGTTCTGGAACAATTCCAATTGAAGCAGCGATGAAAGCGCGTAATATTGCACCAGGTATGAAACGTGAGTTTGCTTATGAACAGTTTGACTGGTTCGATAATACTTTACTTGAAAAAGCACTTGTTGAAGCTGAGGAAGCAATTGATCGAGACATTAAACTTCAGATTGAAGCCTTCGATATTAATCAAGAAATGATTGAAATTGCAAAGCTTAATGCCTACGATGCAGGTGTATTACACGATATTGTATTCAAACAACGTGCTGTTAAAGACTTCAAGACAGATGTTGAAGAAGGAATCATTATTGCTAACCCACCGTATGGTGTGCGTATGAAAGAAATTGAAAGTGTTCGTAAACTTTACAAAGAAATGGGACAAGTCTTCAATCCATTAACTCACTGGAGCAAATATATTTTGACAAGTGACTTAAGTTTTGAGAAGTTCTATGATCAAAAAGCAACTAAACGTCGTAAGTTATATAACGGCCGTTTAAGAACCGATTTATTCCAATTTTGGGCTAAAAGATAATAAAAAAGCAGCAGTCTACTCAGATGAGTGGGCTGCTGCTTTTTTGTTTACTTTAATTCGTTTGAAAAGGGGGGTCTATCCATATCTTTTATTTCATCATAAAAATCATAAGACGTTAATCTACATTTTTCACATAATAATTTAACAAGCCATTTTCCACGCTCTTCAATCGCAGGATTAACAAATTTGAGAAATTGATCTATATGTTCAGATTTTTTTGGTATTGCATTTTTAAAATGACCTTTCCAAAATTCTGATACAGAAAAGTATGCGTCATTTTTAATATATGGTTGGAGATAATGATGCTGTACAAACATTTTCCATATATCATTAGAATCTATTAATGGGGACTGACTTTTATCTATTAATTCCATTTGTCTGTATATCTTATATAAAAATACGTCTATATAATCTTTAGAAGAACGATTTTTATCTAAGTTCATTTTAGGAGGAATTGCCATAAAATTACCTATACAGCTCGTATTTCTAGCAAACAATTGGAATTCCTGTAGATTGTCATTAATAATTTGAAATTTTTCAAAATTATCTTCTTTAAATAAAATATTATATTGGTTAGAAAGCAATATTTTTGGGTCTATTTGAGTTTCTTCATAGGTGCTAAATCTATTATTAGATAAAATAATTGCCTTATTAAAGGTAGTTTTGAAAGAATTAATTGTTTCTCCTTTTATATTATCAGACTCATCTACACCCCAAATAATCTCATATATTTTTTTGACCTCTTTATCAAAATCAGCTTTTAACCCTTTTGCACCAGTGATATTTAACGCAGGAGAGTCTCTTAAAAGTCCATTTTTATAAGTTAACCAAAACTCTATACTGTTATCAGTTGGCTGTTTGTATTTTTCACAGTAAAACCGTTTGAAATCCCATTCCCAAGGTTTAAGATTTTTGTCCTTACACGCTTTAAACCATTCGTTTACCCATTTTATTTGTTCTTTTGTAACCATAATTAATTCCTCCTAGATTTAGATTAATACCTATTGTAGCTTATTCAGAAACAAATAGTATAACTTTTTTAAAGATGATACGATGTAATTACTTAGAATAAGATTTGGAGGAAATTTATGAGTGAAAAACAAGAAAAGAAAAGTAAACAAAAAGAACTTTATGACGAAATTAAAGATGTAGCAATTTCTAAACAGTTAAACTTTTTGATAGGGTCAGGAGCTTCTTTTCCAGCGATTCCTTTAATGGGACAGGTTGGCAGCAAGTATTATGATACTGATGAAAAGAAAAACGACATACTTGTAAGTATTATTAAATCTAGAAGCAGGCTTCTTTATAATTTCAGAAATAACGTTGTTTATAAAAATAATACTTTTGTAAATAAAGGAACACTTAATTATTTTTTTAGCAAAAAATATGGCATAGATTTTATTCAATTTAACATATCAATGTTTTTCTTAATCAGAAAAATGTTTAGCGTTCGAAATCAATATAGTAATTTTTTGAATTCAGTAATAAATATTCTTAATTTATCCAATTCAAGACAAACGCCACGCTCAGCCAATATATTTACGACTAATTACGATTTGTTTTTAGAAAAAGCAGCAGATGAATTGTTGAAAAATCAAAGATTTGTATTTAATGATGGAGCTAGTGGGTACTTTACTCGAGTTTTAGATGGTTCTAACTATAATAAAACCGTTTCATATAAGGGCCTAAATGACAATTATATCAATGAAATTCCATCAATAACTCTAATTAAACCACATGGATCCGTTAACTGGAATAAAACGTCTGATGATGAAATTATAATTGAAAATAAAGTTGTAAATTCAAGTTTTGTAGTGCCTCCGACAGGACATGAAGAGCAAGATACATTTTTAGACAATCATTTTCATGAAATGTTAAGGATATTTCAGCTAGAATTAGATAAGCCACAGTCCGTTTTGTTTGTAGTAGGATTTTCATTTCAAGATAAGCATATTGCTAAAATGGTCAAAAGAGCACTACAAAATCCAGAATTAATGGTTTATGTTATTTGTTTTAGTAATCAAGATAAAAATTATATCAGTACCAATTTAAGCTCACCTAAAATACATAATTTAAAATTTATAACACCAGGAGATTTATTAGAAAATCCAGGTAATCATCATTTAACCTTAAGTGATTTAACAAAGATTTTTCAAAGTGAAACTTTGGAGGACTCGTCCAATGAATAAACCTAATAAAAAGATAGGAGTTATTACAGCTGTTGATAGTGATGTATCACAAGTTGGTGTTTATGAAATGTCCAATGATGCTAATTTCTTATGGTATGGTGATATTTTAACAGGGCCTAAATTAGGAGCTTACCTGACTATCAATCAAAATGATGTCAAAATTATTGCAACGGTTTCAACTGAAAAAATAATTGATCAGCAAAATTCAATTAGTAGTCAGGAATTCGATAATCGTTATAGAAAGTCATCAATCAATAGAGTAATTACGTTAAAAACAAAAGGTGTTATCAAAAATAATAAATTTCAGGTAACTAGTCAGTATGTGCCAATGATTGGAAATGAAGTTACTTTAACTAGTATTGAAGAATTAAATGTTATTTATGGTGTTGAAGATAGTAATCTTGCAATTAGAATAGGTAAAACAATACTAGAAAATCAAACTGTTAATTTACCAATTGATAAGTTTTTTGCTTCACATATTGGGATATTTGGAAATACAGGAAGTGGGAAGTCTAATACTTTACATAAGTTATATTTAGAATTATTCGATTCTAAATTCGGAGATAATATTATTCAGAAATCCCAATTTTTTGTCATTGATTTTAATGGTGAATACGCAGGTACTGACATGTTTAAAGTTAATGAAGATAACAAATTCATATTTAATATCAATACTAGAACAAGAGAATCAGATAAGATTCCAGTTACTGAGGATTATTTATTTGATGCTGATATTTTGTCTATATTATTTGATGCACGACCTGCTACACAAGTGCCGTTCTTAAGAAACGCAGTTAAGAATTTTAATAGTAAAAAAGATGGTGGAATGGGATCCTTTGTAGTCGGGACATTGAATAAAATATTAAATACAGGAAAAGATGTTAATTCTGATAGTTTATTAAACTGGATTGAAGTAGCATCATCTTGTTTAGGTGATGACTCAGAACGTTTATTACAAGTAAAAGAAATAAAGTATCATAGTAAACACCAAACTTTTTTTAATAAAGCTGATTATTCTAATGGTTCCGAAACAGATAATGAGCTATTAAAAAAATTGGATACAAGTAGCTTAGCAACTGAATTAGAAGAATATTTTGCGAATAATAATATTGATCCATTAAAGAAACTTCAACATGGATTGATGTTTGCTAAGGTTCATAAAACAGCCTGGGGTAAAATTAATCAAGAGTTTTTGAATCCACTTTTCAATAGAATAGATTCTTCATTAAAGAGCTTAAGCAAAGTAGTTGATGTTAGGCCAAATATTGATTCGGAGTATCGACCATTAAATATTATTTCATTAGTTAACGCTAATTCTGAAATCAAAAGACTAATTCCTATGCTACTTTCTAAAATGATATATGATAAACAAAAGAACTATGTCTCTAGTTTGAATAATGAAAATATTGATTATACTAAGCACTTGATTATTGATGAAGCTCATAATATTTTAAACGCTCAATATCAAAATAATGGCGATAGTTGGCAAGACTATAGGTTGTCTGTTTTTGAAGAAATAATTAAAGAGGGACGAAAATTCGGATTTTATTTAACATTGGCTAGTCAAAGACCAGCGGATATTTCGCCAACAATTTTGTCACAAACACACAATTATTTAATTCATCGCTTGGTAAATGATAAAGATTTAAAAATGCTAGAAAATACAATGCCTACATTAGATAGAAGCTCTTATCAAATGATTCCTTCATTAGGACAAGGAGAAGCTATAGTAACAGGTAATGCTATGCAAGTCCCTGTATTTGTTAAAATTGATAAAGAAGAAAGCATTAGACCATCAAGTGATGATATTAAATTAACAGAGCTATGGAAATAATTATTAAGAAGGAGTAACAATGGCACAACCACTATTTTTTACAATTTTTATCGGGATAATCGCACTTGAATACTATGTTTTAACTAATACGAAATACTTTTGGCTTGGTGGGATTTTACCAGCTTTAGTCACTGTTTTTTGTATATTTTTAATGGTTAAAACCAACAGCTATGCAGTAAGAGACTTTTTAATGATCGGGACAATCGCAATCGGATCACTTTGCTTTTGGGGAGCAGGGGACGAACGTCATAAAAGAAAGATTAAGCAAAAACAAGCGAAATCAGAACAAAAGAATAGCGGGGGTTAGGATATGAATATTGAAGAATTGAATGTCAAACTCAAAGTAGGGGCGAATTCAAAAAGAGAACCTTTAATTAATTTGAAGGGTATCAAAAAGCTATTTTATAAATTTGTAACGAGTTCAACTGAAGGTTATGAATACGCGGGTGGTTTTTTAACGATAGCCGAGGAAGGGTTGTTTTTTAAACCTCATTTCTTAAACTTTCATAGAGATGTGCAGTTCATCAAGTCATCAGATATAGTGACTGTCACAGAAGACCCTAAAATCTCTAAAATGATAACGGTAACTACTGACAATAATTCGTATATTTTTATTGTGTTTAAACGAAAAGAAGTAAAGTCGCTGATTGATGAAATGATTAATCAGAAGTAGTTACTATTCGATGATTTTAATCGAGAAAAGGGGAATTGTGATATGTATACAAATATTATTTTGCTGCTATAAACCTTTTAGCTGGATTTGCACTTATCAACCATTTGAATCCCAGTACTGGTACATTTTTATCTATATTACTTTGGTTTGCGGTATTTGTATCGTGCTTTGGCGTGTTGAAACATGGGACAATTAGACCTATATTTCGAAAATTTTTTCAACGTGTTCACGATAAATATTTATATTTATCAATATTTTTGATAATGATGATTTTTAATCTGCTACTATCTCAAAAGGAATATGTTAGTTCTTTGAATAGTTGGTTTTATATTTTCGATTCTCTTACAGTTGTATTATCAGTATGTGGTTTAATAGTAGAAGTTAATAACAATAACAATAGACAATCCCGAGAGTGACTGCGGTTATAGAAGAATTGAGATGAATGCTTAAGAGTTAGAAAAGCCACGATCAACGTAATTGTTCATATTAAAAATAGAACGATGAGTCCATCTACAAATTTACTAAATGATAATTGTTGTAGGTATTCATAAAAGATTAAAAATAGACTTTATTCAAATAACAACAAAAAAAGTGCAAGATATGTTATTTTAGTTTTATGTCACTTATAATTAGCTTAAGATAGAAGGGAAAGATCCTTCCCAAGCTTAAATGATAATGAAGGAGTAAGATTCATGATATTATCTGGGAAAAAAGTTGCTAAATTTGTTATAACTATTGGTTTGATTTTTTCAATATTTATGATTTTTAATGCTGTGATTACTAGTACTCAAATTAATCCTTTATATATTATTAACACAGGTTTTTTAACGATATTGTTGAAAATATATTTTACTGAAAAATCATGAAAGTTTGATTTTTATATTAAACAAGTCACTTATAAGAAGTGGATACGGCACAAAAAAGAGTTTAACTAAAGTTAGACTCTTTTTTACCTTTTTGAGATAAAGACGTACAAATAGCTAGTGTTATAGCCATCAAAGATATTTGAATCGGAAGTGATATGTCAGACCACTGTTTTAAAGTTTCATACGAAAACATAGTGAATTTATTCTGATCACTTAACCCCATTAAAACTGTCATACTAATAGAAAAAATAAGAACTAACACTTGTAGACTTGCTGAAACAGCAGCTAACACCTTTAACTTCTTTTTCATTCTAACTCCACCTTTCTGCTAACAGTCTAGCAAGATGCTCAAATATTGGCAACTTGGCAAAGCATACAAGAGGCTATAAAAACGATTTGCTATGCTAATACTTGAATAGTTGCAAAAACTAACAACACTAAGAAAGATATGATTGTTGCCAAGGCAGACACAGCTATTCTGACACTTAGATTTTTAAATCTATAATTATTTTTAGCAAACAGGAGTTTTATAATATAAGTAATTAAAGCAACAAGTGATGCTATGAAAAATAAAGAAACAAAATACACTAATTGAGTATGTGGTGTTTTAGTGTCAGTAGAAGCTGTAGCTCCTATCAATGAAAATAAAAGACCTGAGCTCCATAAGTTAATTTCTAAATTTGCACTCATTCTTTTATGTACTTTTGCATCACTTTTGTAAATTTTTGCGATCACTCCAAAAACAATTGCTGCAAAAATACTGAGTATGAAAAGCGTTCCAAATATAAATTGCATGCATATTTTCCTTTCAACCTTTGTAAAAGCCTAAGAGAACAAAAAGACTTGTATTATTGCAGATAGAGACTAATGACACTAATCCAAGCACTAGCATCTATCACAATAAATAGTAGTATATTCCTTATTTGTGTTGATCTTAGTTTCTTTTTCTCGTCACTTCGTGCATATTTTAGAAGCAAAGGGTACGTTTTGTTATAACCAAAAGAAAAAATAGCTATTATTATGAACAGTACAGCAATTAAAATAGAGATAACATTAAACATAATTGGCACAAAAGGTGTAATGACAGCCATCAACACACAAAGTACAATTACGCATAACATAGTCTGTTTTCCAAAATGAGTAGATTTTTGTCGAAAATCGGTAAATATTTCCTGGTCTTTAGCGGACATTCTTTTAACAATGTTATGACGTAAATTTTTTATTTGTTGCGTGTCTTTCGGTAATAAAATAACAACTAATAGAATAGTTATAATAAGTTGTACTAAGTTCATGTAATGATTCCTCCAAAGAGATTGATTTACTGCAAATGATAGAACTTATTGTTTTGCTTGTAAATTTTTACGCTCTAAGGGGTATGCGAATGGTATGGCGTATTCAAAGTAAAAATGCTTTGCTCAGAGCCCTTATAGTTCTGATTTGTCAATGATGATTCTTTCCGGTTCATTTAAATTAATATATAATATCCTATGAGAGATAAATATTATGTAGGGGGTATTTATTGTCGAATTTAGTGAAAAAATAAAATATATACGAAAGTATCATACACTAACACAAGAACAGCTAGCTAAGAAGTTAAATGTTTCTCGTAAAACAATATCAGCGTGGGAAAACAATCGCAGCATTCCAGACTATCAGTTAGTAAAGCATATTGAAGAGACATTTTGTATTTCAACCGATTGTTTATTAGATAATAGTCAACCATTGTTTATGGATTCTAGAGAACTTAAAAATAAATTTAAAGATAAAATCAAATGGGCTTTATATATCGAGATTATCTTTATATTCTTTGGCTATTTAACTTTATTTAAAATCTATAATAATACGATTAATACAATAGTTTTAGTAATTGTTACATTTTATTTAAATAGGAATATTCAGACTTACTATCCAAAAAGTAAGTCTTATCACGTAATATTGAAAAGTGTCGTGTTTTTAGTTCATTTTTTAGTAGGTGGTCAAATACTCGCTAAGTATATTTCGCAATATATGTTGGACGAAAATATTTATGTTGTATGTGGATCGGGCATAGCCTTAGTAGTAGTTAGTTCTGCCGTAGCATATGCACTTCTGACAACATTAAGATTAATAACTATAATTAACAAAGATAAATAACTTTTTAGTCGTGAATTGTACAGCGCAGTTTTAGTAAGTAAATAAAAAAGAGCCTAAATTTAATTAGGCTCTTTTTTGTATTATGGCAATTTTGAAAGACGTCTATATTCAAAAAATACAGCAACAATCCCAAATAATCTCAAAGCCATTGAAATACATTGTAAAAATAAGAGTTCCATTCCAATGATTAAAGAATCTAGGTCACCTGTATGGACTTGCAAGTAATCATAAATATCATGAAAAATAGCTATACAGTTAACAACAGTTGCTAAAATCATCAAGATTGAACTAGTTTTTTTGATATAAGGATCTTTAAATGCTTTTACCAGAATAAAAACTGATATAAAAACAGTTACAACATCAAGCAATCCTAGTGGATTAAAGATATTTGCAAAAAACGGGGTAGGTATACAAAACAAAATGCCAATTGCTGCATTTGCTATTAACAATTTGTTGATAATCGTGTAAGTTCTCAAAAAATCCCTCCTAAAAATAGATGTTATAAAAGGCATACTAACATATTGATATTAATTTTTAATTAACAAGAAATAAAATAATCGTTGATTTGATATGTTGTTTCAGTAATACATTTTGAATAAAAAGACTTATAATAACACGACACAATACAATTAATAGGCTACTTTCAATTTTTAACAATAAAAAGCAAAAAACTATAGCATTGGTCTATTTTTCGTGTTATACTACGTATGTAATTGATTTTGAAACGTGAACTGTGATGTTATACATATCTATAATTTTTACTTTTGCTTATCAAATATTCATTGCAACAAATCGCATATTTAAATATGCAACAGGAGGAAATTATATATGGTTAACGGAACAGTTAAATGGTTTAACGCAGACAAAGGTTTTGGTTTTATCACTCAAGAAAATGGTGAAGATGTGTTTGCTCACTTCTCAGCTATTCAATCAGATGGATTCAAAACTTTAGACGAAGGACAAAAAGTTACTTTCGATATCGAACAAAGTGACCGCGGTCCTCAAGCAGTTAACATCCAAAAATAATTAAAAAAGAGCCTGTAAGGCTCTTTTTTGTATCCTGATTATTCATTTTAAAGCAAGCTAATAAGCTTGCTTTTTTTGATTCTATTTAAAATTTGACATTAATTGGGGTCAAAACTAGAATGCTTACTGGGTTTGTGCTACGGTATACACAAAAGTTGGATTATTCACATAGGGGGATTTTAATAATGAATTTGAAAAAAGTAGCTGTACTCACAACAGGTTTCCTAGCATTAGGTGGGATTGGATTATCGGTAATAAACCAATCATCAGTACAAGCTGATACCACAGAAACAAATCATTTAATTGAACATAATATTGGAAACACAAACTACATAGCAACAAAACCTTTAATTATTACGCAAATTAATGACAAATTTGACAATCTATCTAAGTCAGTAATGACTGTAGATAAACAAAACTTGTCAGATAGCACGTACAAAAATTATATGAAACAATTACTAGCTCAATATAATGGTGCAACAATCTCTTTAAATGTACCGCAAACTAACCTAGAAAACGCAGGTATTGGGTTCAGTAATACACGCAGTGATATTACAATTAGGGTTGTTAATGATAGTGTTGTTGTAGAAGGCCACAACATTGAAACACTGAATATTTTAAGAACAGCCTTTCATGATTTGGGAACTTATGATTACTTTTTTGGTACTCTTAATGGTGCTGATTCATATGGTTCACTTTCACTAACTTCGAGATCACTAGCTGCTTATCTAACACCGACTTTAAAAGTAGCTGGTATATCAGGAGATAAGATAATGGCAGCAGGCGATAATTTTCAAAATATGATTGGAACAGGTCATACCAAAGGTATTGTCACATTAAGATAAAAATAGCTAGAGCAAAGCAGGACTTAAAAAGTCCTGCTTTTTTAATTAGGTAGTCTCTTAAAATGATTAAAGAACTATGATAGACTATCTAATTAGTAATAAGGAGGAGAAATCCATGAATAAAAAAGTTGTAACAATTTTGTCAGCGGTTGCATTAGGACTTAGTGCATCTGCGGTTAATCATCCATCTCAATCAACTTCAGCTGCAGTGATTGATCATAACAAGGTAGTGGGATTCAAAGAGACTAATCCATCGAACCTAACAGAACAAATTGAAAAGAAATATAAATCTGTCCTAAAAGTTTATAGTGGTGCAGTTCCTTTCCCAGCAGTTGATGCTGCAGGAAATACTAGTGGGGGATTACAAGCTTCTGGTACCCCCAGTGGTAACGCAAGTAAAAGCACAGGACAAGTCTATGCTCGTTCAGGATGGTATCAAGGCAAATGGGCAATCATGTACTCTTGGTACTTCCCTAAAGATGAACCCGATTCACGTATCGGTGGACATCGCCATGATTGGGAAAACATCGTTGTTTGGTTAGACAATCCAGCTAACAAGAGTCCTAAAGTATTGAAAGTATCCTATTCAGCACATGGTGGTTATACTAGCTATGGCTATAGTGGTAAAACTTTCAATGGAACAACGCCATTAGTTGGTTATGACAATATGAAACCAGTTCCTAAATTTGTTGACCATTCACTATCACCATCTAATGGTCAAATTGGCGGGAGTCAGCCTTTGATTGGATGGGATGACCTAACCCCATCTGCTCGTAATACTTTAAACAATACTGATTTTGGTAAAGCTAACGTGCCATTCAAAGATGCTAACTATCAAAACAATTTAAAAAAAGCACTAGCAAGTTGGTAAAATCTTGAAAAAACCTCTAACAAAACTGTTAGAGGTTTTTTAATTAATCAAATTAATATTTACTTAATATTTTTTTAATGTTAATATCTAGTTATCTTTTATTAATCAAGGAGGAACTGATTGAGAATAAACACAAATAATTTAGTAATTGGTTATGGTCAAAAAGAAGTGGTCAACCGATTGAATTTTAGCTTGGTAGAAGGCGACTTTGTTGCGTTAGTTGGGTCTAATGGCGCTGGTAAATCACCTTGCTTAATTCACTAATTGGTATTTTGCCGGTTATTTCTGGTGAATTGAACTGGGAGGGTGAGTTACAAGCAAAAGCGAATCCTATGAACCACATTGGATTTAGCCCTCAAAGTCAGCTAATGGATTGGTATACAACGGTTTATGACAACGTCATGTTGGGGCCTTTACTCGCGGGATTCACAAGATCAGATGCAACTAAAAAATCAGAGGAGGCACTGAAGCTACTTGATATTTATCAACTAAGAAAAGAGCCTGTAGATCATTTATCTGGTGGACAGCAACAGCGGGCTCAAATTGCTCGAGATCCAGATATTTATCTATTGGATGAACCCACAACAGGGCTAGATATTGAAACAGCAGAGAGTTTATTCACATTTTTGAGTCAAAAGGCAAAAGAGGGGCGAACAATACTGACTTCCTCACATGATTTGACCTTGCTAGATAAGTATAGCGATAAAATCTTGTTTATTGATAGTGGACAACAACGATTTTTTGGAACTATCTCAGCATTTCTTGCCGATTCAAATTTGAATTTAAGAGAGAAATACCTGAAGGAGCGTGAAGTGAAATAAATCCAATGAATTTTAGGCATCACTCATTAGGCATTAGATCAATCTGGATTGTTGCGAGTAACGAATGGAAAGCTTTTCGAACAAACAAAGGCCTTCTATTATCTATGTTTATGCAACCTTTAATGCTGTATGGGTTATTAGTCTCAGCATTAGGCTTAAGCATTAATTCGGTATCTTACCAAAACGTGACTGTTTCATATGCACAGTATGCACTTATTGGGATATTATCGTTTTTTATGACAACACAAATGTCACAGGCCATGTATCGTGCATCAGTTGATAAACAGTTTGGCTTATTAGCTATTAAATTTATGAATGGGGTTCAACCCTGGCACTATTTGACTGGTATGAACTTTTTCCCGTCACTAGGATTTATTTTTCAATGTGGAATATTACTAATCTTAGGGCTGATTACTGGTGGTATTTATAATACGATGTTGTTTTTATTAGCTGTACTATTTCCTATCTTCTTGTTGATGTTTTGGTCAGCACTAGGAATTTTATTAAGCACTAAAATATCAAATTATCAAAAGCGTGATTTGGTGATGACATTAATTTTTACACCGATTTCTTATGCCGCACCGACATTATATGTTCTATCAGATAATTCACCAATTTTAATTAAATTTATTTCAGCAATTAACCCTGTAACTTATCAATTAAGGGCATTGAGAAGTATTGCATTTGGAATTTTTGATATCAAAGCAATAATGATTTCTATTACGCTATCATTAATCATGGTTTTATTGGCACAACACATTTTAAAGCACATGAAACTGACGCTAGCAGAACGTTAAAAAGGTATGCAAAAGCTGGGCGAAAAATGTGGGATGACAAAAGAGGCACTTATTCGAAAAGTAAGATACTTAAATGGTTATTATTATGATTCGGTTAAATAGGGTATTTTACGCGAAGAATTAAAATAGTCTTAACTTTTAACAGCCTAATTGCCTTCACTATTACAGGAATGCTATACTCCAAAAAGAATTGGAGGAGTTTAATAGTGAAAAAGAAACAGATTAAGGTAGTTATTCCAATAATAGTAGCTCTTGTAGTCACCTTAACTTTCTATGTAACAGTTTTTCAAAAAAATGCAGAAGCGAGTAGAGGAGATCATGATTTCACTGTTTATCAGAGTGGACCAATAAAAGTTAAAGAAGCAGTTGCTAATACTGACAACAACTATATTAAAGAATCTGCTAAGGTGAAACCTGAATATCTTAATCTGGCTCAAAGTATCTCAGACGATATGAGTAAGAGATATCCTGGCTATGATTATGAAATATCAATTATTACAGGTAGTTCTGAAAAAATTACTAAATCTCAGTTCCCAACCCAGCAGTTTATTTATATTGATACTAAAAATGCATTAAGTAAACTATTAAAAAATGACGGAAATAACGAACGCTATCTTGAATTTAGACAATTTGTTCGAGAAAAATCGACACATTTACGCCAAATTCCAGCGCTAACGAACGTCCAAAACAGTGCTGATTTAATTATTGCAGGTAATAATTTGAAATTAGCAGGTATGTTACCATTTCCAAGTGATAAAGATACTGACTTATATTTACAATATGCGAATAATTTAGATGTTCAATTATATATTGCAAATCAACCACAAAAATAAAACCTAGTCTCTGATGAGATTAGGTTTTATTTTTTTAAAGAATTAGTAGTATTATTAAGAAAATAATCGATAAAATAATGGTTATGAACCTTGCGACACGAGAAGCATTTTGCCATTGCTGTTTTTGATTATTAGATAAGTAAGCATGAAAAATCCTAGGCTTATAATGCAAGATAAGTGAAAAGTAGCAAACAAAAGAAATGACGATAGAAAGTTTTGCTATTATTTTGTAAAAGTTAGATATCCACTCTCCAGCTATAAGTAAGCCTATAAGTATTAAAAATGGCAACAGCATCCATAATAAGACTATTCTTACTTTTCTTTTATAACTTTGCCAATGTAATGTATCAGCAGCCGTTAATTTCGGTATAACTTGCTTCAGTAACTTTATTTTTCGATAAACAAACGGCAATGAAATGACTATTAAAATGTAGTCTATTACCAAATAAGGTGCTAATATTATCATTCTATGAAATAGTACATTAAGTAAGTTATCAATTAACATATTATCACCGAACTTTCAATTTAATAAACCCAGATTAATAAACCCAGAGTACAATTAATTCTAGTCTCCGTAAAATGAAAGTTCTTCAAAATTTTTGGTTAGCGCTTTTTGTGTTTTTTCCTTTTGCCACAAATGCCAATTATAAAGATGAAAATTATTGTAATAATTTGAATAGGCGTCCATTCTAAAAAGAAGTCAAGTACACCTTTCAACCCTTTTTCTTTCTTCATATTTTACCCCCCTAGAAAGTCTTTAGTAGGGGCAGTATAACATGAAGGTATCAAAAAAGCCTACACGAATGTAGACTTGTAAGTGTTTTTTAAAAGAAGTGATGTTTTTTCATTTGCCACCACATGAAACTAATAATACCAACCATAATTAAAACAACAAACACCCATGAAAAAGGCGAATCTGCTAATGGAAGATCAACGTTCATTCCATAAAATCCAGTCACAATTGTTGGAATTGTGAGTACTATGGAATAAATAGTTAAAAATCGCATTACGTTATTAGTTGTATTACCAATTAGATTGTTATAGGTATCAGCAACTTTATTAGTAATATCTGAAGTTAGCTGAGCCATTTGTTGCGCTTGGCGTGCTTCAATTAGCACATCATCTAAACGTTCGTATTCTAGTTGACTTAAATCTAAAATACCTAATCGTCTATTATAAAGTTTGAAACTTTCAATGGCCATTGTATTAGAGTTTGCACTGGTCAACATATAAACCATTGCCTTAGTTAGGTCAGCCAGTTCAAAAATATGGTCATTGTTAGGGCTATTTCTGATTTCAGTTTCAAGTTCTTGACGTTGAGCATTTAACTCTTCAATCTGGTCAAAGAAATCAGTTGTGATGCGGTAAAGCGCATTAAATACCATTTCCCAAATTGTCTGGTGTGTTAGGGGAATATGTAATTTAGTATTATCTACTTTTGAAAAGTAGTTTTGAATGTATTGCGTTTCGGTACGAGTAAAAACAAAAACGTTTTTATCACGAATAACAATAGCAATCGGACTAACAGGTCTTGAAAAATTCTCAGCAACTGCATTATAAATCATAATCCAGGATTGAGTAGGTTGGTCGTATTCCACACGAGCTCTTTCACGAAGGTCTTTCGCATAAATTAACATTTCAGTCGTCAATTGATATTTTTCTCTCAAATATTCTTGATCTTCTTTCGACATATTGTTAATTAAGATGGTGCGTGAGTCTCGACTTTGGACTATTTCTTTTGAGATCACATGCTCACTTCCTTTTATATTATAGGCAATACTATAATTAAATCATTAATTAGGGGTTGTGTTAACCCTTAAATGTTTTTAATTGAAATAACCGATCATTTGCCAACTTATGTGCTCGAAAGTTCTGTTTATCAGGAATAAGTTTGATATAATGATCATAGAACCGGTCTAACTGGTTTAAAATATCTTGCGTTAGATTTTGATAATTCTTAGCATATCTTTTGTTGATTGAATCAGACAGAATTTTTGAGTCTGTTTCGATACTCAATACTTGATTAGTCTGCTCTGTAGTTATCAAGTAATCTAGAGCATGTTTTAAAGCTATGAACTCCGCTTCATGATTATCTTTAGCGAAAATTTTTTCAGCTTGTTGTTTAACTAAGGTGGACTTGGGGAATGTTTCAATGATATAGCCGATGGTTGCCTGGTTCGTTTTGATATCAAAGGCACCATCTGTATGGATTTTTAACATAAACTAGGTCACACTTTCTATTGAATTATTTCAGGAGGATTTTTTGGTGAGAACAGATATCGAGATTGCACAAGACTTTCAGAATACTAAGGCTAAGCCCATTAATGAAGTGGCCCAAGCTTTAGGACTAGAATCAAATGAGTTAGAGTTATATGGTAATTATAAAGCTAAACTAAGCCATGAAGCACTAACAAAATATACCGAAAATAAAAAACTTGGTAAATTAATTTTAACAACCTCGATTAATCCTACTCCCGCCGGAGAAGGTAAGTCAACAATGGCTATTGCATTGGCTGACGCTTTGTCTACTCAAACACATAAGAAAAGTATGTTAGCACTAAGAGAGCCTTCACTTGGTCCTGTTATGGGATTAAAGGGTGGTGCAACTGGTGGTGGACAATGTCAAGTTGTCCCAATGGAAGATATTAACTTACATTTCACAGGTGACTTGCATGCGTTAACGAGTGCAATTAATACATTAGCCGCTTTAATTGATAATCATGTACAACAGGGTAACGATTTGAACTTAGACCCTAGACAAATTATGTTCAAACGTAGTTTAGACGTTAATGATCGTGTTATGCGTCATGTTTTAGTAGGTATGGGAGGCAGAACCAGTGGTGTCCCTCGTGAAGAAAGTTTTCAAATTACAGCTGCTAATGAGTTAATGGCTATTCTATGTTTAGCCACAGGAATTGATGACCTAAAGAGCCGCATCAGTCAAATTCTAGTAGGTTATACTTATGACCAAAAACCCGTTTATGTAAAAGATTTGAATGTACAAGGTGCGATTACTGTCTTGTTGAAAGATGCGATCAAACCTAACCTTGTTCAAACGCTTGAATATACACCTGCTTTAATTCATGGTGGACCATTTGCTAATATTGCACACGGAACAAACTCAGTAATTGCCACAACAACTGCCTTGAATATGGCTGATTACGTTGTGACAGAGGCTGGATTCGGTGCTGATTTAGGTGGCGAGAAGTACAACGATTTTGTAAGTCAATTATTGCCTAAATCACCTGACGCTAGTGTGATTGTAGCAACTGTTCGTGCTTTAAAATATCATGGTGGTCAAGCACTTTCAGAACTAAAAAATGAAGATGTTTCAGCACTTGAAACAGGATTTGCTAACTTGAAACAACATATTGAAAACATGCAAAAATTCAATGTGCCAGTTGTGGTTGCTATCAATGCTTTTGCTAGCGATACAAATGAAGAACTAGAAACATTAAAACAACTGATTGCTAGTTTAGGTGTAAAAGTTTGTCTAGTAGATGCTCACCAAAAAGGGTCAGTAGGTGCTAAAGACTTAGCTGAAACAATCATCGAAGTGACGGATAACCAACCTGTAACAGACTTCAAGCGTATCTATGATAATAATGAATCAATCGAAGAAAAAGTTAAACATGTTGCTCAAGAAATCTATCGTGCTAAAGATGTATCGTTTTCAAAACAAGCTTTAAATTCAATTAAAAATATTAAACAAAATAATAAAGAAAACTTACCAATCATTATCGCCAAAACACAATCATCATTTTCAGATGATCCAAAACAACTTAACGTTGTTTCTGACTTCACACTTCAAGTTCGTGATGTTGATTTGAAATCAGGAGCTGGATTTATCGTGATTTATGCTGGTAGTGTTCTAACAATGCCAGGATTATCTAAACACCCAGCAGCTTTGGATATTGATATTGATTCAAATGGTAAAATTTCCGGTTTATTTTAAAGGAGATTTCACTAATATATGATACTTTTTTGGTTAATTGGTCTAGTAATGCTTATCTTAGACCAGACACTGAAGCTATTTATCGCCGCTAATTTTCAATTAGGGCAGGTACAAGAAGTTGTACCACACATTTTATCGTTCACTTATGTTAAAAATACAGGTGGTGCTAGCAATATATTTAGCGGAAATATGTTATTTTTCTACATTATTTCACTTATTGCCATCCCAGTCTTGTTATACTTAATCCATCGCACAAAAAAACGCCACTTCACATGTCCATTGGGTCTTATCTTGATTTTGTCTGGAACAATTGGAAACTTAATTGATCGAATTCGTTTACAATATGTCATTGATATGTTCCAATTAGACTTTATGCGATTTAATATTTTTAATATTGCAGATATTGCCGTGACTTGTGGTGTTGCGTTAATTATTATTTACTTATTATTTTTAGATGGGAAAGATCATGAACACAATTAATTTAACAATTTCAACTGAGACTGGGCGTTTAGATGCTGTGCTTGCAGTAGCTTATCCTGAGTTAAGCCGTGCCAAATGCAAAACGATGATTCAAAATGGGGATATTAAGGTAAATGGTGAAGCTAAAAAAGCGAAGTATCAAGTCAAGCCTGAAGACCATATTACAGGAGCCGTTCCTGAAGAAAAACCATTAGATTTGGTGGCCCAAGATATTCCACTTGATATTGCCTATGAAGACGATGATGTTATCGTCATCAATAAGCCTCAAGGTATGGTTGTTCATCCAAGTGCTGGTCATCCAGACCAAACACTTGTTAATGCCTTGCTTTATCACACAAAACTTTCAGGAACTAGCGAAGGGGAAGCTTTTAGACCTGGTATTGTTCATAGAATCGATAAAGATACTTCAGGACTACTTATGGTAGCCAAAAATGATCAAGCCAAATTGAGCTTACAAGCTCAGTTAAAAGATAAAATCAATAAAAGACAGTATTTAGCTATTGTTCATGGTAACTTTAATGAAGAAAGTGGTACTATCAATGCACCAATTGGTCGTGATTACAAAGACCGTAAAAAACAAGCCGTTATTCAAGATGGTCGTGATGCTGTAACGCATTTTAAAGTGTTAGAACAATTTAGTGGTTATAGTCTGGTTCAATGTGAATTAGAAACAGGACGTACACACCAAATTCGTGTTCATATGAAATACATTAATCATCCTGTTGCAGGAGATCCGCTGTACGGTCCACGTCGTTCTCTAAGTAGTCATGGTCAATTACTACATGCTAAAACTTTAGGATTTTATCATCCAGTCAGTCATGAATGGTTAGAGTTTAACGTTAACCCACCTCAACTATTTCACAATATTTTAACTCAGTTACAAAAAGATTCAATTGACAATTCAACTAATTAAAGTTAACCTAATAGGTAAAATATTTATAATTAATTCCTTTAATTAAGTTCTGTGAGACTTCAAGGGGTGACTGAATTGTTTATTATTCATTTTTAAAGACTGATAAATAACAAAAGGACTCCGTATGTTTTGCGGGGTCCTTTTTTGTAAGGAAAAGAGAGGAAATAAACGATGACTAAAGAAATTATGGACCAAAATCAAATCAAACGTTCTCTAACACGTATTAGCTATGAAATTATTGAAAAACTACAAAACCCTGATGAACTAACCTTATTGGGAATTAAAAGTAGAGGAGAGTCTCTAGCCAAAACAGTGGCACAACTACTTGAACAAAATAATCCTGAAACAAAAATTAATCTTTATGATTTAGATGTTAGAAAGCATCGTGATGATGATAGACAAGAAGATGTGACAAACGATATTCCAAAAGAAGCCATTGAAGATAAGACAGTTATTCTAATTGATGATGTGTTATTTTCAGGTCGCACCATTCGTGCAGCTTTAGATAGCGTATCTGAAATCGGCCGTGCTAAACGAATTTGTCTAGCCGTTTTAGTTGATAGAGGCCACCGTGAATTACCAATTAGACCTGACTTTATTGGCAAAAATATCCCAACATCAATTAATGAGCATGTTCAATTACAATTAGGGGACACACAAGCGGTAATTTTGAACTAATAATCTTTTAGGAGGATTACAATGAAAAACGAAAAACCGGTATTGGATATATTTGACAAACCGTCTTTCTTCAAAGGTATTTTCTTATCCATGCAGCATTTATTTGCTATGTTTGGCGCAACTGTTTTAGTACCTATTTTAGTAGGACTGAATCCAGGTATTGCATTATTTGCTTCAGGTGTTGGAACTTTACTTCACTTATTAATTACAAAAGGGCAAGTGCCACTCTATATGGGTTCTAGTTTTGCCTTTATTACTGTTATGGCATCCCTAATGAAAACAGCCGGATACGGCGGTGTTTCCCAAGGAATTATTGCCGTTGGTGTGGTTTACTTAATTATTGCATTAGTTATTCACTTCATTGGCTATGATTGGGTGGATAAAGCACTTCCAGCTATTGTAGTTGGACCAATCGTTATTGCAATTGGACTTTCTTTAGCATCAAGCGCTGCTAAACAAGCAACAATGGTTAATAACAACTATGACTTAAAATCGTTTGCAGTCGCTATTGTGACATTGCTACTAACAATTAGTTTTACAATTTTTGGTAAAGGCTTTATTAGCCAAATCGCCGTACTATTAGGGATTGTATGTGGTTATATCTTATCTCTACTTGTTGGATTAGTGGATTTCACACCAGTATTGAATGCTAACTGGTTCCAAGTTCCTAATTTTGAAGTCTTGTTTATTAATAGCCATCCAGCTATTAACTGGGGAGCAATCTTAGGTATGGCACCCATTGCATTTGTAACAATGACGGAACATATGGGGCACATCATGGTATTAAATGACTTAACAGGCCGTAATTTCTTCAAAAAGCCTGGATTAGATCGTACACTTGTTGGTGATGGGGCAGCTTCTATTGTTTCTGGACTAGTTGGAGGTCCTGCAATTACCAGTTATGGTGAAAACATCGGAGTTATGGCAATTACCAAAATTCATTCGGTTTATGTTTTGATTGGTGCGGCAGTATTTGCAATCCTATTCAGTTTCGTAGGTAAGTTATCGGCTCTTATTCAAAGTATTCCTGGAAGTGTTCTAGGTGGGGTAAGTTTTCTACTATTTGGGGTAATTGCTTCTAGTGGTCTTCGTATCCTAGTTGAAAACAAAACAGATTTCAATAATCGTCGCAACTTGATGATTGCTTCTTCTATCTTAGTTATCGGGGTAGGAGATGCTATGTTACAATTGAACCCACAATTAAGTTTTTCCGGTCTAACAGTTGCAACTGTTATCGGTATTGGATTAAACTTAGTATTACCGAAAGATATCGAATCTAAAAAGTAAAGTAGGCTCAAAAATGGATAAACGTTATTTGATTTTAGAAGATGGTACTTATTATTCTGGAATCAGATTTGGTTCAGCAGTGACGACAACTGGTGAACTTACTTTTCAAACCAGCAATTATGGCTACCAAGAAGCGATCACTGACCCAACAAACAGTGGTCGTATTTTGGTTTTTACAACACCTATTTTAGGAAATGCTGGGATTTCAGCAATTGATTATGAGTCCATTGACCCAACTGTAAAAGGCGTTGTGATTAACCAATTAGATTATAATCAAGGAATTCACAACGATTTATTTAACCTAGATGCATTCTTAAAAGAAAAGAATATTCCGGGGCTATATAATGTTGATACACGTAGCTTAGTTCGTAAAATCACACGTCAAAATGTGAAAAAGGCAAGTTTTATGGATGCTAATGACCAACATGCTTTTGATCAAATTAAAGCATTGGTTTTACCTAAAAATCTGGCATCAATGGTATCAACTAAACAGGCATATGCCGCACCTAATGTCGGGAAAACGGTTATTGTTTTAGACTTAGGAATTAAGCACTCATTATTGCGTGAACTTTCGCTTAGAAAAATTAATACGTTAGTTTTACCATTTAATACAAAGCTTGAAGAAATTATGAGCTTAAATCCCGATGGTGTGATTATTTCTAATGGTCCCGGGCACCTAAAAGATGTTTCTGCAATTAAGCCTGTAGTAGAAGCTTTAATGGGTAAAGTTCCCGTGATGGCGATTGGACTAGGGTTTTTGGTAGCCTCTGAATTATTAGGGTTGTCTTTAACTGATAAAACACGAATTGGCTTTTATGGCACAAACTTCCCAATCATTGATCAAAACAAACAAGAAAAGCTTAAGCAGACTTCGATGAACGTTCAACAATTGGTTCAAGCTGATAAACGACTAGACGATTACGACTTTAAAGAGGTCTATTATGAATTACATCACCAATACGTTGCAGGATATGAACTGAGTGAAATTCCTTTACTTGCTGTTGCTTTTAATCCAGAAGCTGCTCCGGGAACAAAAGAGGCGGTCGTTATCTTAGATGACTTTTTGAGATTAATGGAGGAACAAAAGAATGTTTAGTAATAGTATCAAAAAAATATTAATCTTGGGTTCTGGTCCTAGTATTGTCGGAGAAATCGCTGAATTTGACCTAATTACTAAGCAGGCCATTAAATCCTTTCAAGAAGAAGATAAGCAAGTCGTTATTATTAATCCTAACCCAGCAACTGTTGCCACTGATCATGATGACAATGTTACTGTTTATTTAGAACCAATGACTAAAGAGTTCTTGAAGCGAATTATTCGTATGGAAGAACCTGATGCCATTGTTTCTATTTTTGGTAGTAAAGTCGGCATGAAAATGGCTTACGAACTTCATGAAGATGGGATTTTAGAAGAGCTATCAATTAAGTTACTTTCTTTGCCACTACAAACATTGAAATTCACTCAGAATAAATATGACTTTAATACTGCCTTACATGAAGCAGGTATTTTTGTTACGCAAAAGCAACGTTTATACCCAGCAGATAACGACCTAGATGAACGTATAGAAGAAATTAACTTTCCTATTGTACTTAAGCCTGAAAAATACGATGCCCATTTAGGATTTAGACATTTGAATAATTCAGACGAATTGCGAACAATTATCAAAGAAGAAAGACGAAAAGAATTGAGCTTACAAAACTCATTTGAAGTTCAAGAAGATTTGTCTGACTATACCGAATATACAATTGATGCACTTCGTGACAATAAAGGCCAAATGATTGTTTTGAATTATGCTGAAAACATTAACCCAGCGGGGATTAACGCTGGAGATGCTATCAGCGTTTCACCAATTCAGACCTTGAATGATCACAAGGTTCAGGTTCTAAGACGTTATACCAAAAAAATCATCGATTCACTTGAAATTGTGGGAGTTGTCAGCGTTCGCTTTGCGGTGAAACCTTTAACTGATAAGCTACGTTTCAGGGTAATTGGTATCTATCCAAGAGTAACAAGAAGTAATCTACTGGCTTACCGAACAACTGGTTATAACATTGGCTATATTTTAGCCAAGCTGGTTTTAGGCTATACATTAGATGAAATCACAAATCCTGCAACCAATCTTAGCGCAGCTATTGAGCCAGTATTAGATGCTGTTAGTGTCAAGACTCCAATGTGGTCTTTTGCTGATTTGGGTGAAAATCACTACCTATTGAATAATAAGATGCACTCCAGCGGTGAGAGTGTTGGAATTGGCCGAAACTTCGATGCTGCCTTGATGCAAGCAATTTTAGCAACTAATCAAGTTTCCAAAGTGCTGAACTTTAAATTCTTTGCTAACTTATCTGAAAAAGAATTGATTAAACAATTATCTCATCCGAATGAAAACTTGATTTTTGTTATTTTGGCCGCATTTAATAAAGGATTCTCATTGCAAGATGTACACAACTACACTAGAATTCATCCAACTTATCTAGAAAAATTTGCTAGATTGACTGATTTATTGCAAGAAATCTTAGAGCATCCCTTTGATGCTGAGGTTCTAGATAGGGCAAAGCATCGAGGAATTGCAGATGTCATTATTGCTAAATTATGGCGTTGTTCAGAACAAAAAATCCACCAATTTAGACACCAAAATCAAATTATTCCGAGTGGACTTTATGTTGAATCAACGGCTGGTTTTTATCCAACATATAATAATGCCGTCTTTCATGCTTATCAAGCTAGAAATGAAATTGTCCCATTTGATCAAGCTAAACCAACTATTTTGATTATTGGGTTAAGCCCATTCCAAATTTCACAAAATTCTGAGTTTGATTATATGCTTTATAACGCTATTCAAGAAATCAAGGCAAAAGGGTACCGAACAGTACTATTAACCAATAACTCAGAATCAATCAGTGCAGACTATCAGTTAGTTGATCGTCTTTATTTTGAAGCTGTAACACTTGAAAATATTATGGAAATTGCAAATATTGAATCGCCTAAATACGTCTTAACACAATTTAGCGGTAAAATGGCAACCCAGTTATTACCGGTCCTACATCAAAATAATCTAGAAGTTTTAGGTGGTAGTGAAGAAATAAATGACCTTGTTGGTCAAAAACAAAACTTTAGTCAATTACTTAATGAACTGGGCTTTCCCGGCGTTTCAGGGTTAACAACTAGTCACAATTCAGTTGCTATCAATTTTGCTGAAGAGGTTGGCTATCCGCTACTAATCGGTGGTAAAAGGGCGCATAAAGTTAGAAAATCTGCTGTGGTTTTTGAAAAAGATGCTCTAGAACAGTACCTTAAAGAATCTGATGTCTCTGATATTTCAATCAGTAAGTTTATTGAAGGGCATAAGTACGAAGTAACAGCTATTAGTGATGGTGAGCAAGTAACAATTCCAGGGATAATCGAGCATTTGGAACAGTCGGGTAGTCATGCAAGTGACTCTATTGCTGTTTTTAATCCTCAAAACTTGTCCTCAACTCATCAAAGACAAATAAGAGATATGACAATTGCGCTTGCTAAGAAATTGAAGGCTAGAGGATTTCTAAATATTCACTTCTTGATTCAACAAGATACGGTTTATGTTTTGCAAGTTAAAAACTATGCCGGACACAACGTTGCCTTTTTATCTAAGTCACTTAAAAGAAACTTATCTCAAATCGCGATGAAAGTTTTATTAGGCGAAAAGATTAAGGACTTAGGATTTTTAGAAGATATTTGGTCAAATAACCAATTAATCCATGTTAAAATGCCCGTTTTCTCAAGACTAGGTTTCACGGGAGAAGATATTTTTGACTCAGTAATGAAAGCAAGTGGTTTTGTGATGGGACGTGACACAGAATTACCGAAAGCGCTTTATAAGGGATATGAAGGAGCAGGGCTCAAAATCCCAAGTTATGGAACTGTCTTTATTTCTGTTAATGATGAAGATAAAGACAAAGCAATTAACTTAGCTCAACGGTTTAGAAGATTAGGATTCAAGCTTATTGCAACAGAGGGAACAGCCGATTATTTAGCTGAACAAGGTATTACCGTTCGAGTTGTTGCAAAACTTCAAGGAGGCAATCCTTCCCTAATTAACAAAATCATTGCAAATCATGTCAATATGGTTATCAATACGACTAACTTTTCTGAACCCGTTAATCGTGCCGCTATTAAGATTCGAGATGCAGCATTAACGCATCATGTTCCGGTATTTTCACGCTTACAATCAGCAGAATATATCTTAGAAGTATTAGAATCTCAAGCTTTAACAACTCAACCTATGTAAAAAACCTTACGGCTTTTAATTAAGCTGTAAGGTTTTTTTAGATTTGCTTTTTTTGATTAAATAAATACAAAAGGTACCAATAAGCGTTAGTAAGAAGAGTACTTGTCCTACCCAATCATACCAAGCAGGAACATATTGTATGCCTATCTCAATTGATTTATCAGTTGGATTTTTGATGTAGGGAACATGTTCATGACTAATATCAAAATCAACTTCTTGATTATTAACAGTTACTCGATAATTATGATTATAAGCGATAATCGGAATAAATAAGTAGTCACCTTGACGGTTATCTTCAACATTAAAAACCAGTTCATTAGGTTCAAGTGTTAACTTTGTACTGTATTCTGTATGACTAGCCTGAGATAAATGAGTTGTGCTTGTGCTCATTACCATATGTTTTTTTAGATCATTAATAACTGTTTTGGTTCTTTTGGGTAGATAATCTAAGACATAGGGTTGAACAGCAAGTTCTTGTGCAAGATTTTGATTATCTAATTTTTTGCGCATAGAAGTGGGTTTACTTAATGTATCCGCATAGTTAACTGAAACGCTGTACCAATGATTAACTACGTTAATACTTGTGAACACGAATAATAGGGCAGTCGCTGCATAGTAAAAACTAGGTTTTTTTATCCAGGTAAATTGTTGGTAAAAGTCATTTTTTGGTAAGTAAACAAAGATAAACCAGCAAGTTAACCAAACAATTATAACGAAGTAAAGTTCATTAAATCGCCAAGAGAATTGTAATTTTTTGGATAAAATAGGAATAATTTTATCAATTGGTAGGATGGTTGTTTGAACTAGCACCATCATAATGGTAAAAACACTAAAGCTTTTTGTCCAAAAAGGTGCTTTTTTACTAAACAAAAGAATAACCGGTATAACTATCAGTAACAATAATAACCAGCCATTATAGAAATAACTACCGTCTAAGTTTCGTTGAATAAAGCTGATAATATCTAGACTTCTATAAACTTCTCCTTGGTCAAAAGACATCGTTAAAGTATCGTGTAGTACTAGCATATGTGAAATTAGCGGTAACCAAGTCACACTTGTTAATAACAATAAAAGACCTGTATTTTTAGCAATAGTTAAAACAAAATGACGTAATCTTGATTCTTTAATACGACCAATTTGATACTGATAAATCAGATGACAAAATTGAGCTAATAAAAGAACAAAAAGCGTGATTACAACTAAAATAATGCTCAACAAATGGCTCAAAGCAACACCTGTAAAGCCGAAAACAAGTAACCAATTGATTTTTCGGCTTTCATTTTGATTAGTTAAAAATAGTACTAATCCACCTATAACAGCAGGCAAGAATGCTTGTGCTAATAGTTCTCCCAAATCAAATCTAATGTAGATATTATTCATTCGATAATTGGCAAAGTAGTATAAAATGGAAAAACTAACTGCTCCCAACCGATACCATTTATGACTTGGAAACGCCCGACGAAAACTGTAATCAGCGATTATTAACGTCATAAAATTAATAACAAATAAAAAGACATAGGTACTAAATACAAAGTTATGTGTCAGCCACAATAATAAGGCTAAAGGATATAATAAAAAGCTAGGATAAAAAGCAGTTATCATATTACCTAAAGAACCAAAGGTGTAAGTGTTAATGTAGGGGAGCTGAAGATTATTTTGCGATAATTCATAAGCTCTTGAGAGATGAAATCTCAAATCATCCCCATACATCAGCGAGTTGTGACTCATACTGTAAATAAAAAACGTTGTCAAAATAGCAATAAGTAAATAAATGACGAACATTACTTTTGCGGAAAAAATTTTCTTCATAAAATCTGCCTATTCTTATTTTTTATATCTTAAATATAAAAGAATGCTTTGAGTTTTAGGCTCAAAAGCATTCTTCTATATTTAGTAATTAAAGTTTCATTTGATCAATTTTAGATGCCTCTGGTGTAACTTCAATCGAATTTTGTCCGGTATAAATCACAAAGCCAGGTTTGGCGCCGTTTGGTTTTTTCACACGTTTAACTTCAACATAATCAACTTGAACGTGAGCTGAACTTTGTGCTTTTGAATAATAGGCTGCAATTTCTGCAGCTTCTTGAATTTCAGCATCTGTCGGTTCAGTTGTTTGTAAGATAACATGTGATCCAGGAATGTCTTTAACGTGGAACCAGTATTGTTTTTTCTGAGCTTTTTTGAAAGTTAGCCATTCATTTTGGAAGTTGTTTTTACCAACTAAAATAGGATTGCCTTCAGAACTTTGATATTTAGTAATATCTTGCTCAGATAATTTTTTATGGTTACGTGTTTTTTGTTGTTTACGGTTTTTCTTAAGATAACCTTGTTCACGGAGTTCTTGTACAATCTGTTCGATATCATTAGGCGTTGCAATTCGCAAGTTTTCTTCAATTCCTTGGAAATAGTTCAACTCAGCACGCGCAATATCTAACTGTTCTTGTACATATTTAATTGAATTACGCAATTTTTGATATTTAGAGAAATACCACTGTGAATTTTTAGAAGGGGTTAATTCAGGCTTAAGATTAATTTTAATCAAATTATTTTCGTCATAATAGTTAGGTAACTCAATTTGAGTCATCCCGGGTTTGACTTCATGCAAATAAGTCGTTAACAATTCACCCTTGATACGATAATCTTCAGAATTTTCAGCTTGATCTTGTTGTTTAATCAACGCTTTAATTTTCTTTTTCAATTTTTTAATCTGATTTTTAGTTAATGTATCAACATGAGATGACCGTTGTTTAACCCATTCACTATTTGCTTTTCTTTGATAGAAGTTAGCTAGCAAGTCACTTAAAGAATCATAACTAATGATTTCATCATAGCAATCAGCATCAATAGGCAGAATAGGGGCAAAGGAAGGTTTTCCTTTGACAATCATTTCAGTTGCTTTAGGGGAATTAAACTGAGCAAAAAATGCCGTAAATTCTTGGTAAGATTTTCCCTTTTTGTCAAACCATAAATTAAGTTCATTTTTTGTTTGACCACTAAGACCACTTAAAGTAGATAAATTATCATTATCTTTAACTGATTCATTAAACTCTTCTAAAGAAAGATCAAAAGGATTTTTCTGATCAGTCAAAGGAGGGAGTTCATAATCTGCTTTAGGAAGTAGCAAACGTGCACGGTTTTTGTCCGGTGCAATTCGTTTAATTAAGTCAATGATTTTATTAGTACGTTTGCTGTACAAAATAATATTACTGTGACGTCCCATGAATTCCGCAGACAACACCAGTTCTTCTTCATCACCGTATTCATTACGAGTTAAAAAGTAGAAGTTGACAATTCTATCATTACCAACTTGTTCGATTTTAAATAAGAAACTTCCTTCAAGATGCTTTCTCAAAACCATTGCAAATGTAGGAGGAACAGTTGGGTTAGTGAATTTTTCATCAGTTAAATTCATACGATTATATTGTGGGTTACAAGAAATCAACAATTTTTTGTTTTGTCGATTAATTCTAAAAACGAACACCAGTTCGTGTTCAAAAGGTTGATACACTTTTGAAACTTTACTATTTACTAGTTCGGGTTTTATTTCAGTCAAAAGACTATGGATAAATGTTCCATCAAAACTCATATAAAAAACCTCCAATCACTTAATTTTACTATTTTTAGCAAGGTAGATAAAGGGTAATTAACCTTTATTAGTAGATTATCACTATAAATATGATATAATTGGAATAAATTCTAAAAAAGATATAGGTGAGGATTACACAGTGAAAATAGCACTTGTTACAGATAGTACGAGTTATCTAACTAAAAAAGAAATTGAAGATAACGAGATTGTAGTTATTCCTTTACCCGTTTTTATTGATAATAAGGAATACTTAGAGAACGAAACAATCACTGCAGATGAACTTTTTGAAATGCAACGTCAAGGTGCTAGTTATCCAAAAACAAGTCAACCTTCAATTGGACAATTAGTTGAACTTTACCAAAAATTGCACGACGAGGGATTTGAAGCCATTATCTCAATTCACTTAGCAAGCACTATCTCCGGTACTGTTCAAACACTTGAAACCATCAAAGAAACTCATCCAGAATTGAATTTATATCCATATGATTCACGTATCACAATTCGTTTAATGGGGAATTTAGTTTTAGCTGCTGCTAAAATGATAAAAAACGGATTTACACCTGATCAAATTATTGAACGTTTAGATCAGATTAGAGATACAACTGATGAGCTGTTTGCTTTAGACGATTTAAAAAACCTAGTTCGTGGTGGCCGTTTAAGTAATGCTTCAGCATTTGTTGGAACAATGCTTAAAATCAAGCCACTGTTAACATTTGATGATGAAACTTATAAAATCGTTTCATTTGATAAAGTTCGTTCAACTAAAAAAGCAGTTAAGCAAATTTTTAACTTGATGAATAACAAACTAGAATCATTATCTTATCCAGTTAAAATTATGGTTTACCATAGTAGTAACCAAAAATTAGCTGAAACACTATTTGCTGATGTCAAAGAACAATATCCTAATGCATCAGTTGAAATTTGTGAGTTTGGTCCAATTATCGGCGCTCACTTAGGGGACAAAACAATAGCGTTGACATGGATGGTTGATATTGATAAAATCAATTTAGTTGATGGTAAGAAACCGCTATATTAATATAATAGTGAGTAGGGGGAAAAGCATTGAAAAATGCTTTTTTCTTATATATTTAGGTTAACATAATATATATTATCGGAAGTAATGTTTTTGTAGTTGAAAATCATGGTGATAATTAAGATTGTTTTTTGATACCAATTAATACTAAATTGTTTTGTTTAATTAGATTGAGTATTCAAACTAAATATAAAAACACTATAATGTTAATTATTAAACATTTAATCTGTTTCGATGTATTGTTAGATAAAAAAACGAACTCGTGCTTAGAATGTTTCTCTCAGCACGAGTTCGTTTTTAATTATTTATATTTTTATTCAGATAATAACTAAATAACCATTTTGTATAACAAATATTGCTTGTTTTTGCTTTGTATTAAATTGATTAAATGTACTTGTCATTGAATTTGATGAGCTACTTGAAAGTTTAACTGTATAGTTATCTTTCAAGTCAATAACTTTAGATTCGTTAATAACATCATTATTACCAACAACTTGATCAAGCACTTGATTACCATTTTCATCTAAAATTTCAATTGTAGATGTTGTTCTTGGTTTGTTAGCAGTAATATCTAATTGCATTTTATTTTGGTTTTGGTTAGTTGTTAATTGAATAACAGATTTTTTGTTGCGTCCATTTATTGTAATTGTATCATCTGTAATATTAGTCTGATTTAAATCGAATTGATTCATATAATTACTTTTATCCGTATTAGATAAATCGGATTGTGCAATTTTTCTAGCCAATTGTTTTTTTGCACTTAATTGCTTAGATTTTGACAGCTTTGCACTAGTTGCATTTTTCCCTGCACTGATGATTTCATCTGTTGCAGATTTTGTTGTTTGGCTAATTAATTGATTGTCTTGGACATAATAAATTTGAGCACCTTGAACTTTTTGAGATGAATTTTCAATATTTGATGAATAATTATCAGGTTGTGTTAATTTAATTTGGTAACCTGATTTTAAATCTAGCTCATCTGTTATCGCTTTTGATTGACTGGAAATAAGATTTTGATAAATAGATTTACCATTTTCATCTAAGATTTCAATATAGGCATTTAATTTAGAATTAGATAAGTCAGTTAACTGAAGCGCTAAGTCACCGTTTGTTATATTTGTTTTGATTGTTGCAAAATCAGTTCCTAGATTGTCAGTTAATTTGATACCTGATGTATATTCTTTAGCCGGTGCTTTAATAGTTAAAAGTTCTGCATTATTTCTAAGTATTTCATTTTTTTCATCTTGCGTTAATAAGTTTAACCCTAAAATAATATTCTTTTTCAACGTTGACGTATTTAACTGTTTAAGTTGATTATCATTTCTTAAATCTTGAATTGCTTGATTAATTGTTTCTCGGATACCGTTGTTATGTGTTTCGACATTCTCCAAGTAACCTTTTTTTACAACAAATTTATTAGTATTATTCTTAGTAGGGTTAACAAGTGATGAAATGTTAGATTTTAACCTTGTTTGAGTTTCAGTGTGGTAAATTTCAATCTGATACCCCTCTTTAATCGGTACATTAACTGATTCAGCTGCATTGTTCACTTTACCGTTAAACTCTTTATCAAATATAACGTTTCCTTTGTCATCCATCACTTTTACTTCTGCATAACGATCGAAGTATGGATGTAATTGATTAATTTTTAGTGTATTAATAGTTAAGCTGTTAGCATCAAAATCGGGTGTAACATAGGCAAAATCTCCATCACTTATCCCTCTCAAAATAATTGGTTGATTGAATAGTGTTCCATAATTATTGTCAGAAATAGAAATGTTAGCTTGATTTTGACTTTCTTTAACAAAAACATAGTTAGTATCTAATTTAATGTTAATTGGTGTGTTAATAATTTCGATCGAGTAAGAGCCATTATCAACTTTGCCAAAATCAATAATGTTACTGTTAATTTTAGCTTTTTTAATAATATTTGAACCGTCTTTTAAGACAACTGTCTTCCCTTTTAACTTATTAAGTTGATCAGAATTAGCACTTAAATTAAGTGTCAGCGTTCCACCATTTAATCCTAATTGCTTCAATTGTTGATTAGTTACTAAATTAAAGATAGAATCTGTTATTTGTCCAGTTAAGACCGATGATGCTTGATTAAGTTGATTTTTAGGAACAACACTAGAAAGCGGTGAAACAATTTCTCTTGCCTCTCGGTTAATTTCTGATTGATTGATTTGAGTTAAACTAATGCCGAATTGGCTAAATACAGGTGTATAATCGTGCCCCGTTGCCTGACTATAGTACATATTTAATAAATCTGGTAGCGGTAACTGTGTAATCGGATTATTTTCATTAATTGATTTACGATACCAATCATTGAAGTCTGTCCAAACACTGATATCAGCACTTTGAATAATATTTGTCAAAATAACCAAACGTTCTCTTTGAGTTATTGGTAGTTGTGAATAAGATTGCTTTTGCTCAACTATACGTTGATAGACTGCTTCTTGTGTCTTATCTTTTTGACCATTATCGTATAGCCAAGCGCTATCAACTTTTTCTTTCCCAAAGTGTGTTAACAAATACATGTTACCTAGTAAGTTATTCGATACCTCACCTGTATACATTGAGGATTTATTGTTAGAGTTGCTGTAATTAGGTTGATAACCATGACCGAGCTCGTGTAGCGTTTTCCAGTTTGCTTTTTTCATCCAGCTGTCTACAACTGATTTACCACCATTGGCAGTGTAGTTAGTATCATAATAGGCACCAACACCTGCACTAGTATCGGCTTTTAGGAAAAAGCGGTTTTGGGGCATTTTGTTGTAACTTGTACTAGTTTCACTTAACCCCATTATATGATCATAATATGTGATTAGTTCATCTTGATAATTAATATAGTCATCAATGTTAGCAAAATCGTTTAGATTTTTCAGCTTATCTTGTTCACCGATATTAATCATTAATTGAAACTTGTTGCCTTGTATAATGGCAAAACTTGCTTGTGATTTTTCCCATTTAGCTAAAAAGGCAGATTGATCATCACCTTTTTTATAAATAGGTAGCTCTGTTGTTTGTCCCTGTACATCGTATTCTATTTCCAAATTGCTTTGACCATAAGGTGTATTAATAAATGGAACAGATGTATTGTCAACTGTTATTGTTTGCCAATCCTTTGTTAGAGTATATGATTTTTCCGTTTTGTTATTATCATTTAACAGCCATAATGTGGCATTATTATAACCATCATTAGTTGATGCTTTTCGAACCTTTATTTGAGACCCTTTATTCATTACAAACCCTAAATCTTGTCTATCATGGTTCATACCACGAGTCATTCCAGTATCGAGTACCCAAGAAGGTTTTTCTAAGCTAGTAACATCTTTAGTTGCAGCATCCACTTTATTATTGAATAATAATAAACTTGTTAGCGCAAGACCTGCACTTAGTATTACTTTTTTGTTCAAGTTGTATTCCTCTTTCTTCATGTGAAAATAATTGTATTAGAGAATAATAACATATAAAACGAACTTTAATCAAATTAAATATAAAAAGTGTTTGTCTTTTACACATAAATAGTAATGAAAACCCAGTAAAAATTAATTTTACTGGGTTTTTTTATTACTATTGAACAAGATGTTGATTTTAGTTATTTTTTTCGCCTTTTTTCGTCTTTTTATCTTCTTTTGTGCTTTCTTTAAATACCTTAGCTAGTCCTGGGATTTGACCATAAGTTTGAGCATTGTCACTTGGAACTACAACCATATTTGATTTTGACTTAGCTAAATCTGAGTAAGCATTAATTGATTGGTTTTGGAAGTAACGATCATCAGCGTTAGCAAGTCCTTCTTGAATGGTATCGATACGATATTTTTCAGCGTTTGCACGGATTTTAGTAGAGTCAGCTTCAGCTTTTGAGGTTGCAATCATCGCTTCATTTTTAGCTTTTGTAGTCAATTCAATTGATTTTGCTTCCCCTTCGGCTTTAGCAATTGAAGCAACTCTTTCACGGTCAGCTGTCAATTGCTTATCCATAGCTGTTTGAATTGCTTTTGATGGTGTTAGCTCATCAATATTAATTCTATCAACATTGATACCATATGTATTAGTTAAATCTCCAATAGCAACTGCTAGTTCTTGATTAATTTTAGCAGTTGACCCTAGGGCTTCGTTCAAGTCCATACGTCCGATGATATCACGTAAATGACCACGAACTAGCTGTGCCATAGACTCTACTGAGTCAGTATTTTCGTATTGATATTTAACCGCACTAGTAATATGGTAGTTCAATGTCACACTGGCTGAAACGTCAGCGTTGTCTTTAGTGATGATAGAATAATTAGGTAATGATAATGGTGCCATTGCTAAACTGACATTACGAATACGTTGAATAAAAGGAATGTAAAAATGTAATCCAGATTCAACACTGTGACTATATTTTCCTAGCGTTTCTACTAGTCCTTGTGAGTTTTGTTGTACGATTTTAATTCCAAATGCCATAATATTGTCCTCCAAATAAATTTAATTATGTAATTGTTTTAAGTAAAGCTGATTGCCATCATTGTTAATGATCTGATAATCATATTGCTTTAGTTCATTTTGATAAGGGTTTTCTAAATGATAACGGTAATAAATCCCTGATACTTCTACTAGATTATTGACTTCATCCAGTTTTGAACCCTGGATAATACGTCCAATAATTTGACGTGACTCGAAACTTGGATTAGGTAAATTTTCGACAACTAATCTGCGAACATATTCGCTTACTGTTAAATTCTTAGAATTTGCAATTTGAACAGCTTGTTCGTATGTTTTCTCGTCTAACTGAATAGTAAATTCCTTTGTCATCACACTTTCCTCCTTTGATAGCCCCTATTATAAAAGTTCTTATCATTAATGCAACTAAAAGATTCGAAATATAGTTTATTGCTTAACCTTCATGCTTATTTCTTCACTATCTGTCATTTGCCAGTCCTTTTGACCATTAAAATAATAATTTCTATCAAAATAAACAGTATTAGTTTTAGTTGATCTTAATCTTAGTGTGATTGTTTTACTGTCATCTGCTACACTAGCGGTCACTGCGGTATAATTGCCTATAGAATTTTGGCCTAAATTAACAAAACGTGTATTTGGTACTTCCACACCAACCTCTGGACTACCATCATTAAATTTGGGAAAAAATCTAACAACTGTTTGCCCTTCTTTATTTTTAGTAAATCCTTGATTGATGACCTCAATTTGTCCAGTGTTTGGGATATCAACTATCTCTTTACTCAGATAATGTTGAGGCAACTGAGCTTGATTATTGATTGAACAACCAGTTAGCGCTATTACGACTAATAAAAGGACCCCTAGAATTGATTTCTTCTTCACTTTAATTATCCCATAAAAAGTATGTACTTATTCAAATGCTCCTGAATACAAGTTAGGATAATAATTTTTTTGAAAAACAACTTTATTATCAACATTAATAGTATAGGTAATTGGTACATTTTCGTCTTCTACAGGAACTTCATCTAATTCAAGGGTATCTCCTCGAACATAAGTAACACTAGCAGGAACAACTTTACCATTTTGAGTAAAATCAGATGATTTATTTTTAGATTCGGAATAAAAATTATTTAAATCTATTTTAAATCTCATTACCAGTTTATTATTTTGATTGGATGTTATAATAGTAGCTTGTCCTTTGCTAGGAACTTCTATAGTTTCTTTTTCAAAATAATTTTGTTCATTAGTTGAACATCCTACAAGCAAAAATCCCATTAAAATTAATAACCCCATTGTCACTAATCTTTTCATTTTTACCCCTTTCTTACACTCCAAGAGCAACTAATTTGTCTAACTCTACCAAGATTCATGGGTAAAATCAAATTTATAACTTAATCACTAAACGTTTCAGGATCTAATCCCAGATTCAATTTAGGATTGATAACAGGATAGTAATATCTATCAACATAAACCGTCCCATCTTTAAAGTTCTTCATTTGAAATCTAGCTGGTTCGGTTTCTCCCTTTTCGTAGACTGTATAATAACTATAGTATCCGCTTGCTTCAGTTGGTAAGGTAACCGATGGATAGTTTTTGCCCTCTTTTATATCAGAACTTGCCAAGAATGGCTGAAGCTCACTACTTGCCTTAACTAATAGATTCAAAACAATTTTGTTGTTATATTCTTTATTTGAGGCGCCTTGATTAATGATTGTTATTTCACCTTTATTAGGAATTTCGATAGTTTCTTTACTCAGATAATCTTTGATTTCAGTCTCGGTGTTAGTAGAAGTACAACCTGTCAGCAAAATTGTTGCTAATCCACAAATACTTAAAATCGATAGTTTTTTCAAGTTAACTTCTCCTATCTATACTTAATTTGTAGCAATTAAAATGTCAAATTTTTAGATGAGCCAGGATAATAAGCTCTTTCATAGATTGTTCTTTTTTGTCCATCTGAATCAAGATAAGCAGATAATGTTACTGGATTTTCATTATTTTGGAGAGGAATACGATATCTTTGAGTACCTTCCTCATCAATAACAGCTGCTGATATCACTTGCCCATTTTGTTTATATTCTGTAGTAATATTTGGCTTTTTATTTCCCAAATATTCGGTCTTAATATCAAATATCATAGATGGTTCAGTTTTAGAAACACTTTTGTATGTGATTTCTATTTTAGACTGGTTGACTAATTCAGTATTTGTTTTGTCGATATAATCAGTAGTCTGTTCATGATTATTTTCGGTTTGATTGTTGCTACTAGCTGAACATCCAACTAAACTAACACCCATTAAGCAAATTAATCCCACACTCACTATGGCTTTATTCATATAAATCCTCCAAGTTAAAAATTAGGTATCAAGATAGTAATTACGTTTTACTAACGCCTCACCGTTTTCTCTGATAGTAAAGGTAATTGGTGCTTTATTATCAATTAGCTCCAGTATCACTGTTTTAAATTGAGAGTCAGAATGAGTGATACTTGATTTCAAAACACCTTTGTTATTTTGGTTTAAGTACAAAGCTCGTTTTGAATTCTTATCATTATAATCAGTCTTATATGAAATTTTGTAAATATTTTTTCCTTGATCATCTTGACTAACACCATGTGTCAGAATAGTTATTTTTGCTTTTTGAGGAATTGTAATCTCATCTTTTGTAAGGTAATCCTGATTATCCAGTATCCTATCTGCTGTTTCAGCATCAGATTGCTGACTATTATTATTTGTGGAACACCCCATTAAAAGTAACAAACTAGCTATAGCTATTACGGTACTTATTTTTTTCATTTATACTCTCCAAATAGTAATCTTATAGTTAACGTTATCACAGTTAACCTAATAAACGCAAAAAAAATAACCTTTCACATTTAAGTGAAAGGTTATTTTTAACTTTATTTAGCTAATTGTTCAGTTAACTGAGGAACAACTTGTTTTTTACGAGAAACAACACCTGGTAAGTCAGCATGGTTGTTTTCAAGTGAAACATTGAAAGCAGTTTCAAATTTAGCAGCTGCATCATCATCACCTAAAACAATTGCAATTGAGTTGCTATTCAAGATATCTGTCACAATTGTCACAAATAATTGGTAGTTATTATCTGCAATTTCTTTTTGCATACTTTCTTCTAAAGCAGCACTTCTTTGCATAACATTATCTAAATCTACAGCATTGATTTGGGCAATACGTACACTATTTGAACCCATTTCAAAACTTTTAGCATCAATATCAATTAATTCTGCTTCTGACTTGTCAGATAAGTCAGCACCAGCTTTTAACATTTCTAAACCGTATGATTCAACATCAACATCAGCAATACTTGCTAGTTCTTTAGCAGCTTCTTCATCAGTTGGTGTCGTTGTTGGAGATTTAAATAATAATGTATCTGAAATGATAGCTGAAAGCATCATACCAGCGATTCCTTTAGGAATTTCGATATTACTTTCTTTGTACATTTTCCAAAGAACTGTACTTGCTGCACCTAATGGTTCAGCACGATAGTATAAAGGATCAGCAGTGTGGAAATCGCTAATACGGTGGTGATCCACAACATGTGAAATTTTAACATCTTCAATATCAGCAACGCTTTGACCAAATTCATTGTGGTCAACAAGCATAACTGAATCAACTTCAGCACCAGCTTTTTCAATTACTCGAGGTGCTGTTAAACCAAAGTGGTTCAAAGCAAAGGCAGTTTCTTTGCTAGGTTCACCTAATGCAACTGCTTCTGTATCAAAACCTTTTTGGTTAGCAAGGTATGATAAAGACATTGCAGCTCCAATAGCATCTGTATCTGGATTTTGGTGTCCAAAAACAAGTTCTTTACTCATAATACAATCTCTCCTATTGTTACTTTTTATACTTCTCTTCTAATCTACTAAAATATGACTGTTTTGCCAAGAATTTCTCAAAAGAATCAATAAAGTTTTTAATTCGAGGGATTTGATATTTTTCGTTACGAAAAATAATTGACGTTTCAATTTTTAAATTTTCTCCCAATGAATAATGATTCATCTCATTATCAGGATGCGTCATACAAACTGATTTAGGCACAAAGGTATCATAATTTGTTTTTTCAGCAAACTGCATCAATTGTGATGGGCTTGAAAAGTAAATATCACTTTCAGGCTTAACAAGATCATTCATACGATACTGAACAGCTAATTTTTTAGCAAAGTAAGCATCGTTAGGATATTGAACTAATGGGTGACCTAAAGTGTCTGCCATTGTAATATTACCATTTGAATCTTGCGCATCTGATAAATTGTGATGTGATAAGTAAATCAATTCATCTTCATAAAGTGTTTTGACATTGTAAGACTGCCAATGACTAACGTTTTCACTAATCAATGGCAAAATCACGATATCTACTTCGTTCTTATCAAGACGATTCCATAGTTCACGTCGACTTGAATTCCAAATGTTCAACTTCAAATCGGGATATTGTTTACTAAATTTAATAATGAAATCTTCAAAAATACTAGATTCTAAAGATTCTAATATGCCAACTGAAATTGTTCCGATTTTTGAATCACTATTCTGTTGAATTTCATCGACAGCAGTATTAACGGTATTAAACAAATCATTAGCAACCGTTTGCATACGTGTCCCTGCATCGGTTAGATAAAGTTTTTTACCAATTTGACCAAATAGTGGCGCACCAACTGCACGTTCGATTTTCTTTATTTGTTGTGTCAATGCAGGTTGTGTAATTCCAAGAATTTGTGAAGCCTGTGTATAACTCATGGAATCAATCAACTGCAAGAAGTATTTTAATGACTTTGCTGAAAGAACAGCATCTGTTTTTGTTTTCAATGGGTGATCCCCCTTCTTATATCTCTCACCCATATCATAACTATAATGTCATGATTCAACAAATATAAAGTCTTGGATTAATACTTTTTTAATAAAACCATTTAATTAATTTAATTTATTAAAACAAAGTTGGTTCATCAATTCGGCTATTATTATCGTTTAATTCCGCTAATAAGCTTAAACTTTCAGGAGTCCCTTGCTCTTTCGTATCTAGAATGAATGACCCATTTGAATAACGATCACTAATCGGATAATTCTCTGTCAATAGTTCAATCGTTTCTTGTTGATCGGTTAAAACATTGAGTTTAGCTTCTCCATTAAATAAAACGGTCGAAACAACACGATGTGGTTTAGACTTCAATTCTCTTAAAATCAAAATACCGCGTTTAGCACGAGAGAACTTTTGAATTTCATCTAATCGTAATTGCTTGTAAGCCCCACGTTGAGTCACCACACCCATTTTTGTATTTTGACTATCTGAATTAATTAACTTAACGTCACTAACGAAGTCTTTATCTTTCAAGTTAATTGATTTAACACCTACTGCTTTAGGTCCTACAGTTGGGACTTCATTCAAATCATATCTAAGCGCATAAGCGTGACTAGTGATAATCAAGACATCTTTGTTATCTGTGTTATCAACATAATCTACAGAAACAAGCGTTGCATCCCCTTGCTTCAACTTCATCACAGTCGCTGCATGACTACGGTAAGTACGACCTGGTTTAATATCTTCTAACTTAACTTGCTTAATGTAACCGTTATCCGTGGCTAATACAAATTGACCATCTTGACTTAAATCATTAAATGTGAAGACTTGGCTAAAGTACTCATCTTCTTCTAGTCTAAGGTCTTGAGAGATATGATGACCTGTGTCTTTCCACCTCATATCTTCAATTTCATGAACTGGACGATAAACAACATGTCCCTTATTTGTAAAGATAAATACATGATCCAACGTTGATAGCGTCTCATTAAAAATCTGACTATCTTCTTCTTTTAAACCATTTTCTGCTTCTGAAGAAGATTGGTAAGAACGAAGTGAAGAACGTTTCATGTATCCATTACGTGAGATTAACACACGTGTATTTTCTTCAGCAATCAAAGCTGTTTGATCAATTTCAATCTTTTCAACTTTTGCTTCAATTTTAGACAGTCTCTTAGATGGGAATTCTTTTTGTACAGCCAATAGTTGATCTTTAATCACTTGGTATAAACTTGATTGATTGTTAATAATATCATTAAAACGGTCAATTTGAGCTGAAAGTGATTGGTTCTCATCTTCTAAGGCATTAACGTCTGTATTAGATAAACGATAAAGAGGTAAAGAAACAATCGCTTCTGCTTGATTATCTGTAAATTGGAACTGTTTAACCAAGTTAGCCTTAGCTTCTTTTTTATCATTACTTGCTCTAATGGTCTTAATCACATCGTTTAGAATAGATAACCCTTTAATTAATCCGACAACGATATGCTGACGCTTCTTCGCTTTTTCTAAATCAAACTTAGTACGACGTAAGACGACTTCTTGTTCATGATCTAAGTAAGATGACAAGATAGTCTTCAATCCAACTTGCTCAGGGCGCATCTTATTAATTGCGACCATATTGAAGTTATAAGAAACTTGTAGGTCTGTGTTTTTGAACAAGTAATTCAAAATCACATGTGGATCAACTTGTTTCTTAAGTTCAACAACAATTCTTAATCCTGAGCGGTCAGACTCATCACGAACTTCACTGATACCCTCTACCTTTTTGTTAATCCGGACCTCGTCCATCTTCTTAACCAAATTAGCTTTGTTCACGTCATAAGGAATCTCTGAGATAACAATTTGCTGACGATGACCTTTTAGTTCTTGGATATCAGTTTTTGAACGCACCATGATTTTACCTTTACCGGTTTCATAGGCTTGCTTAATTCCGTCAACACCTTGAATGATACCACCAGTTGGAAAATCTGGTCCTTTAACGTATTTCATTAACTCATCTACTGTGGCATCTGGATTATCTAACAAGTAGATAGTCGCATTGACCACTTCAGTTAAATTATGCGTTGGAATATCAGTTGCATACCCTGCTGAAATACCAGTAGCGCCATTAACCAGCAAATTAGGAAAACGCGCAGGCAATACAGTAGGTTCATTTTCAGTATCATCAAAGTTCAAGACCATATCAACAGTATCTTTATCAATATCAGCTAATAAGGCATTGGCAATTTTACTCAAACGAGCTTCGGTATAACGCATTGCAGCTGGGGGATCACCATCAAGTGACCCATTGTTTCCGTGCATTTGGATTAAGGGCTCACGTAGTTTCCAGTCTTGGGAAAGTCTAACCATTGCTTCGTAAATCGAACTATCGCCGTGAGGGTGAAAGTTCCCCATAACATTACCGACAGATTTAGCTGATTTTCTAAATCCTTTGTCATAAGTATTATGGTCTAAATTCATCGCATATAGAATACGACGCTGTACGGGTTTTAATCCGTCTCGAATATCGGGAAGTGCACGCTCTTGGATAATATATTTAGAGTATCTTCCAAAACGTTCTCCCATAATCTGTTCAAGAGACATCTCTTGAATTCGTTCCGTTTGTTTGGGCATGATTAAAAAATCGTCCTTTCAACTGAGTTTAGTCGCGGGTTGTTTCTAAGATTGACCCTTCTTCTTCTAACGTAAACTTAACGTTTTGTTCAATCCAGGCTCTTCTAGCGCTAACCTTGTCACCCATTAAAGTTGTGACACGTTTTTCAGCAATTGCGGCATCATCCATTGTGACACGAATAAGTGTTCGACTACTTGGATCCATGGTTGTTTCCCATAACTGATCAGCATTCATCTCACCAAGTCCTTTAAATCGTTGCAACTGATAATTCTTACCGTATTGAGCCACTAACTTATCAAGTTCTTCATCTGTCCAGGCATAATCGATTGCTGATTTCTTTTGTACTTTGTAAAGTGGTGGCAAAGCAATATAAACTTTCCCTGCTTCAATCAACGGTCTCATATAGCGATAGAAGAAAGTCAACAGTAACACTTGAATATGGGCACCATCGGTATCGGCATCGGTCATGATAATAACTTTGTCGTAATGCGCGTCATCCAAATTAAAATCAGCACCGATTCCAGCACCAATCGTGTAAATCATGGTGTTAATTTCTTCATTTTTGAAGATATCTTGTAGCTTAGCTTTTTGAGTGTTCAGTACCTTACCTCTAAGTGGCAAAATAGCTTGAAATTTACGGTCACGTCCTTGTTTTGCAGAACCTCCGGCTGAATCCCCCTCAACTAAGTAAAGTTCATTCTTCTTAGCATTACGAGACTGTGCAGGTGTTAACTTACCAGATAACAGACCATCGTTTTTCTTGCGTTTTTTGCCATTTCTTGAATCATTACGGGCTTTTCTGGCAGCAATACGGGCATCCCTAGCTCGGATGGCTTTTTTTACAAGCTCTTGGGCAAAATCACCGTTTTCCATCAAGTAAAATGATAGTTGTTCAGACACTAGCGCATCAACAGCACCACGTGCTTGAGAAGTTCCTAGTTTACCCTTAGTCTGTCCTTCAAATTGTAGCAATTCTTCAGGGATGCGAACCGAAATAATCGCACTTAGTCCTTCACGATAATCTGACCCTTCTAAGTTCTTGTCTTTTTCTTTTAAAAGACCGACTTTGCGAGCGTAATCATTGAACGCCTTAGTAAATCCTGAACGTGCACCACCTTCATGAGTTCCACCATCAATTGTTCGTACATTATTAACGAATGATAATAGGTTTTCTGAATAGCCATCGTTATACTGTCCGGCAAATTCAATCTCAATATCATTTTTAGTCCCTTCAAAATAAAAGATATCTCCCATTGTGGTTTTTTCTTCATTCAAGTAAGACACAAATGATTTAATCCCATCTTCAAAGTGGAATGAGACAGGCTCATTATCTCCTAAGTGGTCAGTTAGCGTAATTTTAAGTCCTTTTAGTAAAAATGCAGATTCACGTAAGCGTTCCTTTAAAGTATTAAAATTAAACTTAGTTGTTTGAAAGATGCTTTTGTCTGGTTTAAATGTAATCGTTGTTCCGGTTTTTCTTGAGGTGTGACCTTTGTTCTGCAAACCTTCTGCTGTTGGATGTCCCCCATCTTCAAAACGTTCCGTGTAAAGTGTATTGTCACGGACAACTTCAACTTCCATATAAGAAGATAGTGCATTAACAACAGATGACCCTACCCCATGAAGTCCACCAGATGTTTTGTAGTTATTTTGGGTAAATTTACCCCCTGCATGTAAAACAGTTAGAATAACTTCGATTGTGGGTTTGCCACTTGCATGCATCCCTGTTGGCATCCCACGACCAAAGTCTGCCACACTAAGACTGCCGTCTTCATTGATGGTCACGTTAATTTCATTTCCATATCCAGCTAGTGCTTCATCAATTGCGTTATCAATAATTTCATACGCTAAGTGATGTAATCCTTTAGAATCAGTCGATCCTATATACATACCAGGTCTTTTACGAACAGCTTCAAGACCCTGCAGTATCTGTATTGATGAATCGTCATATTGTTTACTCAAGTTATGATTCCTCCATTTTTGTCAATTTCTAATTTATGTCTTCTCTAAAATCGTGTAAAATGTTCTATATACCAATTTAGGGAGGTCCATTTGTTATTTTAAACATTTTAGTGTTAGGCGTTTTAGCCTATATCATCGGATCATTTCCGACGGGTGTTATCATTGGAAAAGTCTTTTTCCAAAAAGATATCCGTGATTATGGAAGTGGTAATACCGGGACAACTAATACATTTCGTGTTCTTGGCTTTGTTCCAGGAACGGTTGTATTAGTGATTGATATCTTAAAAGGGACTTTGGCTGGATTGCTTCCTGTCTTATTTTATCAAAATACACATTTTTTTGTATTATTATTTGGCGTAATCGCTGTAATCGGACATTGCTTCTCCATCTTTCTAAAATTTAAAGGTGGAAAAGCCGTAGCTACTAGTGCCGGAATTGCGTTAGCTTATGATTGGCATTTCTTCTTGCTATCAGCTGTGATTTTTGCAGTTATCTTATGGTTAACAAGTACCGTGTCATTAACTAGTATCATTTCTTTTCCGCTGTTTACACTAGAAGCTATTTTGTTCAATGATTGGCTTTTGGCTACAATTGCCGCATTGATTACAGCATTTGTCATCTATCGACATAAAGCGAATATTCAACGACTGCTGAACGGTACTGAAGAACCACTTCATTTTGGTCTTCGCTATAAGCTCAGCATTAAAAAAAGTCACAAATAAAAAACTAGGATAATTATCCTAGTTTTTTTTTATAAAATAAATTTAGTCAAATCTTTGTTAGTTAAAATATCTGCTAATTTATTTTCCACATATGCTTGTGTGATTTGAATTTCACCCATTTGCATATCTGGACCTTCAAATAATAATTCTTCTAGAAGTTTTTCAAGAATAGTTGCCAATCTTCTAGCTCCGATATTATCTGTTCCCTGATTAACATCATAGGCAATTTCTGCAATCTTTTCAATAGCTTCTTTTGTAAATGATAGTTTAATATCGTCAGCATTTAGCAAGGCGATATATTGTTTAATCAACGAGTTTGAAGGATCTGTTAGAATTTTGACGAAATCTTCTCGTGTTAACGCATTAAGTTCTACACGGATTGGGAAACGTCCTTGTAATTCAGGAATCAAATCACTTGGTTTTGATTCAGCAAACGCACCAGCTGCAATGAATAAAATGTGGTTCGTATCAACTGGACCGTATTTGGTGTTAACCGTGTTACCTTCAACAATTGGTAGGATATCACGTTGCACACCTTCACGAGAAACTTCTCCAGATTGTTTCTTTTGACCTGAAGTTACTTTATCAATCTCATCAATAAAGATAATACCGTTTTCTTGTGTACGTTCGATAGCACGTTGATAAATTGAATCATAGTCTACTAATTTCTTAGCTTGTTCTTGAATCAATAATTCACGCGCGTCTTTAACTTGAAGGGTACGTTTGATTTTTTTCTTTGGACGAAGTGAGCTCATCATATCACTCATATCCATGCCCATTTGACCCATCATGTCATTCATTGGATTAACTTTCTTTTGTTCGTCCAATTTGATTGTCACGTAATCGTGTTCAAGCAATCCTTTGTCTAACTTTTCTTTTAAAGATAAACGTTTGTTACGTGTTGCATCGTCCACTTCTTCTTGGTCTTCATCTTCTTGATCAAAACTTGGCATGTCGCCACCGCCACCATTGAACATTCCGAATAAATCTTGCATGTTCATTTGGTTATTTTTTTCTTTTTTCTTACCTGGTGCAAGTGCTTTAACTAAAATTTTGTCTACTTCTTTAAGTGCATCAGTACGAACAGACTCAAGTTGTTTCTTTTCTTCCATTTGAACAGCATTTTCAACTAAGTCACGTACCATTGATTCAACGTCACGACCAACGTAACCAACTTCAGTAAATTTTGTTGCTTCAACTTTAATGAAGGGTGCTTCTACTATCTTAGCTAAACGACGTGCAATTTCAGTTTTACCAACCCCTGTTGGTCCTGCCATTAGTAGGTTTTTAGGGGTGATTTCTTGTTGCAGTTCACCGTCAAGTTGCATACGGCGATAACGGTTGTATAGTGCAATACTAATCGCACGTTTTGCTGAGTCTTGTCCAATTACATAATTATCTAAAATAGAAACTATCTTCTTTGGTGTTTGAACTGTCATTTAGCAATCTCTCCTATAAACTATCTGTTAAAATATTGTGGTTTGTATAAACATCAATATCAGCTGCGATATTGATTGCTTCTTTTGCGATTTCTTCAGCTGTCATTTCACTACTGTGACGAGTCATTGCAACTGCAGCTGCTTGGGCAAAGTTACCACCTGAACCAATAGCAACAACGGCTTCATCTGGTTCAATCACTTCACCATTACCTGAAATCATTAATAAGTCATTTTTATCAAAAGCAATTAATAACGCTTCTAATTTTTGTAAAGTAGGGTCTTTACGCCAGTCTTGTGCAAGTTCAACGGCGGCACGTTTTAAGTCACCACCAAAACTTTCTAATTTCTTTTCTAACCAGTCTTGTAAAGTAATCGCATCGGCTACACCACCAGCAAATCCAACAACAACTTGATTGTTGTAGATACGTCTGATTTTGTGTGCTGATTTTTTGGTGATAAATTTTTCACCCATTGTAATTTGTCCATCACCTGCAATAGCAGTTTGGTTGTTATGTTTTACGGCACTAATTGTTGTCATTAGATGCACCATCCTTTGCTTGATTTCTTTGGAAAAACTTCTGATAGTCTTTTTGTAAATGATCCATTGTGACATGCGTATAAATTTGCGTCGTCGACAGTGATGCATGTCCGAGTAACTCTTGAACTGTCCTCAAATCTGCACCATGGTTTAATAAATGCGTCGCAAAAGTATGTCTTAACATATGGGGATGCATATCAGAAGTTAGTGCTGTTTTATTAATTAGCTCTGATAGGATATATCTTATACCTCGAGATGTCAATTTCTTCCCGTATTGATTAATAAAAACATAAGAATGTGTTTGATGGTATTTAGTCATCAAGTCCCGTCTAGCTTCTTGAAAATAATCTTCCAAAGCGTTTTTGGCATGAAAGCCAAATGGGACATACCGATCTTTATTTCCTTTACCATGAACTAATATCACACGCATATCAAAGTCTATTTGCGACGTGGTCAACTCACTCACTTCACTCACACGCATCCCTGTAGCATAGAACAATTCTATCAAAGCTGCATTACGCTGTCCAAGTGGTGTGGTTGTATCTAGTGAATCAAATAAAACTGCCATTTCATTTTCGTAGAAAAATCGTGGCAGTTTTTTTTCGTTTGAACGTAGTGTAATCGTTTCAAACGGATTTGCCTCAACAACTTTGTAGCGAATTAAATAATAATAAAACGAGCGTAATGATGAAATGCGACGAGCTATTGTTTTTCGCTGGTAACCTGCGTCAGACATATCAGCTAGAAAAATCTCAGCATCGCGCAATCGAACAGCCTCATACCCTTCAAAACCGCCATTGTTCTCCAAAAAAGTCGTAAAGTTCTTTAAATCTTCTTCGTAAGCATCAATGGTATGTTCAGAGTAGTGGCGCTCATTTCTTAAATAATTAAAGTATCGTGTTGACCAATCCATTTAAAAACCTCTTATTTTTGTGCTTCTTCTTCGTAATCACCATTTGGACAAACCACTTGTGTCCCGCCCTTGATTTTCTTTTCAACCAAGAAATGTTGATCAACTGGACAAAGTCTAGTCAATGGTTTATCCCATGAGACAAACTCACATTCTGGATAACGTGAACAACCATAAAAAATACGGTTACGTTTTGATTTACGTTCAATCACTTGACCTTCACCACAAGTTGGGCAAGGTACACCGATTTCTTTCACAATAGCTTGAGTGTTACGGCAATCAGGGAAACGCAAGCAAGCATAAAACTTACCATAACGCCCCATTTTAATCACCATTGGAGCTCCACAAATTTCACAATTGAATCCTGCAGGTTCATCTTTGATTTGAATTTTTTCGATTTTTTCATCGGCATTAATAAGCTCTTTTTCAAATGGGCGATAGTAACGGTCAATGACATCTGTCCATTGTTCTTTTCTTTCTGCGATTTCGTCTAAATCAGACTCAAGCTGTGCAGTAAAGTCAATATTGACGATATCAGGGAAGAATGTCTCAATTAAGTCATCTACAATTTCTCCCAATTCAGTTGGCTCAAAAGCACGACCATTAAGTTTAACATAGTAACGCTTTTGAATAGTATCAATTGTCGGGGCGTAAGTTGACGGACGACCAACACCATTTTCTTCAAGAACTTTAACTAACGTCGCTTCGCTATAACGTGCAGGTGGTTGTGTAAAGTGCTGACTTGGGTTGATGGCATTTAATTTAACTTGTTCACCTTCTTTTAAAACAGGTAGCTTCGTGTTTTTCTTGTCAGTATCTGTCTTATAGACCTTGGTAAACCCTTCAAATTTCATTTGAGAACCATTTGCTCTAAAAGTAACTCCGTTTTGCGTTAAATCTGCACGAACGGTATCAAAAACAGCTGGTGTCATTTGGCTCGCCACAAAACGCGACCAAATCAATTGATACAATCTAAATTGATCACGAGAAAGCACTTCTTTCAGGCTTTCTGGTGTACGCATAACTGATGTTGGACGGATAGCTTCGTGGGCGTCTTGACTATTTTCTTGTTGTTTTGCCTTCTTAGGATTGTGAGAAGCGTATTCTTCACCGAATTCATCATGAATAAATGTTCCAGCTTCGTGTTTAGCTAAAGTTGAAATACGAGTTGAATCAGTTCTCATATAAGTGATCAACCCAACAGTACCTTCTTTTTTACCTAAGTGAATTCCTTCATATAATTGCTGCGCAATCATCATTGTCTTTCGTGTTTTAAAGTTCAAGCGTTTGTTGGCTTCTTGTTGTAAAACACTGGTTGTAAAAGGTGCTTGTGCATTTCTTTTACGTTCTTTTTTAACAACTTCTTGAATATCGAACAATTGTTCTTTGTCCACTTTTTTCAAGATTTCTTGTACATCTTTTTCATTTGACAATTCTTTTTTCTTGCCATCTAAAGCTTGGAAAGACGCATCAAACTTAGATTTTCCTTTGGTAAATGTTGATTCAATTTTCCAATATTCTTGTGGATCAAATTGCTGAATTTGCTTTTCTCGATCAATGACAAGTTTCAAGGCAATTGATTGCACTCGTCCAGCACTTAATCCTTTTTTAACCTTACGCCATAAAATTGGACTGATTGAATAACCCACTAGTCTGTCTAAAATACGACGAGCTTGTTGTGAGTTCACAAGGTCCATATTAATTGCTCTAGGTTCTTTGAAGGCATTCTTAACAGCATCTTTTGTAATCTCGTTGAAAACAACACGGTTCTTTTCTGTTGGATCTAATTTCAAAATATGAGCTAAGTGAAAAGCGATGGCTTCCCCTTCACGGTCCGGGTCGGCTGCTAAATAAATATTTTTAGCCTTTGAAGCAGCTTGTTTCAATTTCTTGATTGTATCGCCTTTACCTCTGATGGAAATATACTTTGGTTCATAATTATTGTCGACATCAATCCCCATTTGTGATTTCGGTAAATCTCGAATATGTCCCAGACTGGCAATGACTTTATAATTGCGACCCAAATACTTCTCAATTGTCTTTGCTTTTGCTGGTGACTCAACAATTACTAAGTTTTTCTTAGGCATGATAAGCCCCTTCCTATGCGTTCAGTGAAAATCGTAACTAGCATATTCTACAAAAAACCGAATGTCAAATAATTTTTAATACTAGCATTAGCAAAGCTGGCCCATATTTGAAAATAATAACGGTGTCGCACCACTCTCAATCAACTCGTTTGTCCCTTGTGAAAGCTTGCTAGTAATTGGTCCCGGAATGGCAAAAACATTGCGGTTTTCTTGCAAAGCTAAATTAGCTGTAATTAAAGAACCGCTTTTTTGTCTGGCTTCTGAAATAATGATATTTTGACAAAGTCCAGCAATAATTCGATTACGCTCTGGGAACCGATATCGAGTCGGTGGCGTATCAGGTAAATATTCAGAAATGAGTAAACCAGACTGCTTGATTTCATCAAATAATCCTTCATGGGCTTTTGGATAGCAATGTCTTAACCCATGTCCAAGTACGGCAATCGTCTTGCCACTTTGCGTTAATGTTTGTCGATGGCAAAAACCATCTACCCCTTTGGCTAGACCACTACAAGTTGTTTGGTTTTGTTTAACTAAGTGTGCGATAACAGGACTAAGGCAGTCTTCACTATACTGCGAAGAAAATCGTGCACCAACAATCGAAGTTATTGGTGTTTTCAAAAGACGTTTATCGCCCTTTAAAAACAATAATACCGGTGGATGGTACACTTCTGCTAACTGGTCAGGGTAATCTTCGTCAAGTAGACTGATAACGTCACAAAAGCGCAGTACCTGCGTCACTTGATAATCTAGGTGACTTGAGTACAAAAGCTTGAGTAATTTTTGCTTGATTAATTGAATTTCTAAAGTTTGGTCGAGTAGTTCGACAAACTCGGTTTTAGATGTACATTCGGTAAGTAGGGATGCCACTAGTAGATTCTGTTTGTAAGTAAATTGTTTTGAAAGTTGCATTTTTAATAAATATAAGGTTTTATTCATTTAACTAATCCTCCTATTTATTAAAATACGCAAACTATAGATATTCCATGACAGGTGAAAAAGTTTTTCGGTGGATAGGTGTTGCTCCTAATTGTTTTAACCCAGTAAGATGTTTTTGCGTACCGTATCCAGCGTTGTGTGAAAAATCATATCCCGGATAAGCCTGGTCATAAGTTATCATGAGACGATCACGAATCACTTTAGCTACAATGCTGGCAGCCGCAATTGAGTTACTCTTAGCATCGCCTTTAATCAACTTAGTTTGTGGAATATCCACTGGAATAACCATCGCATCAACTAATAGATGATCTGGTGCTTGTTGTAAGTTTAAAACAGCGTCTTTCATAGCTAGCCGTGTGGCTTGGTAAATATTGACTTCATCAATCACCTGCTCACTTTTAATACCGATGCTGACATCAATTGCTTGATCTAAAATCTGATAAAACAATGATTCTCTTTTTTCAAGGCTAAGTTGCTTTGAGTCATTGACCTCAATTACGTCAAAGTCATATGGCAAAATAACAGCTGCACAAACAACAGGTCCTGCAAGAGGTCCTCTTCCGACCTCATCAACACCTGCTACTTGTCTCGCCTTACCTTGCCAAAGTTGTCTTTCATAGTTAAATCGCTCGTCAAAGGCTTGCTTGAGCTGTTGCTGTTTTAACAGGCGATTTTGATAGGACTTTAGCGCTTGTTGAACACCTTTTCTAGTATCTTGTGCTAGCTCTTTTAGAACTGCTGGGTCCACTTCATCAGTTTTCAACAGTTGCTTAATTTCACTAATTGTCATGATCAACCTCTTTTAAGAAATCAAAGGTGATTTGACCTAGTTTTAGTTTACGAACTTGTTGAATAAAATGGTAACTATAGCGGTCATAGTCGTCTCTGAATCCAAATTTTTGAGTCATTGTCATCAATAATTCTGGTAAATTATCATCGAATTCAATCGTATTAAGGTATTTATCCAACTGTTTAGGATAAAACGCATGTAAGTAATCTAATAAAAATAGCGCAACATCATCAAATTGGAAAACAGTTTCCTTGATAGAACCAATTGCAGCCAGCTTCATCCCTACCTCTGGATCTTCAAATTTGGGCCACAAGATACCTGGTGTATCTAACAATTCAATTTGCTGGTTAACCTTTAACCAGTTTTGATTTTTAGTAACGCCGGGTTTATTTCCAACAACTGCCACATTTTTACCCACTAAACGATTTAAAATGGTGGATTTACCGCAGTTTGGAATTCCGACACAGATAGCACGAATTACCGGATTTACAACACCCTTTTGAGTTAATTTTTCGATTTTTGAAGCACTAGCTTGCTTGATTGCTTTTAACAATTCAGGTAATTTGCTATTGTGTTTTGAATCTAACGATACAACAACTGTTGTGTCATTTTCGTAATAATTTTTCCATCTTTTAGTTAATTTAGGGTCTGCTAAATCACTTTTATTTAAAACTATTACTTTAGGCTTGTTCTCTGTTAATTTTGCAACGACTGGGTTGCGAGATGATTCAGGAACACGTGCATCTAAGACCTCAATAACAACATCTACTAAACTTAGACGCTCTTCAATTTGGTTCTTGGCTTTGTTCATATGTCCTGGATACCAGTTAATTTTTTGCATGAATAATACCTCCAAAAATAATTAAAGGTGATGCATTATGCATCACCTTTTTGTTTTATACATTTCCCATTTGGCTGAGATAGTTTTGAAAAGCCTCATCAAAGACACTCATTTCTAAAACGTAATCCCCGCTGAGTTCCAAGTAATCTGAAAGCTCATCATAATCTTCAGATAATTTAGGAAAATCATGATCTAAGAATGCGTTTTGTGCAAATTGTGCAATAGGATCATGAGAGCCTGGATGACGCTGTGTCATTAAATATTGATAAAAACTTTGTCGCATAAATTAGCCTTCTTAATCTTCAGTATAGTAGATAATAGCGAATGCACCAAGACCTGTGTGTGTTGCCACAACAGGTGTTGTTTCATATGACAGAACGGGAACATCGGGTTTTATTTCATGCATTTGATCTTTTAGTTCGTCCATTTGATCTTTGATGTCAACGTATGAAATACCGATACTTTTAACATTTTCGTTCTTAATTTTTTCTAAGCGGTCATTAATGAATTGTTTAACAACTTTCTGTCCACGTCCACGACCAACGATGTCTAAATTACTGTCTTTCACTTCTAAAACAGCTTTAATATTTAGCATTGTGGCAATACGTCCTGTCACTTTACCTAGACGACCACCTTTGATAAGGTTATCCAAGTTAACAACCACTAGTTGTAATTGTGTATTTTGTCTAACCTTGTCAATAATAGCTAGTGTTTCATCAAGTGATTTACCGGCTTCAATTGCTTCAGCAGCTTCAAGAACCTGAAAGGCTAAAGCACGGTCGATAAAAGTACTATCTACAACATGAATTTTGTCAGGGTTAACCATTTCAGCAGCTTGACGAGCAGAATCTACGGTTCCACTTAAACTTTTGGTCATCGTTAACACTAACAGTTCACTACCGTCTGCCATCAGTTCTTCAAAAACCTCTGCGAACTGCCCAATAGGGGGTTGACTTGTTTTTGGCAAATCTTCACTTTCTTTCATTTTTTGAACGAAAGTTTCACGGTCAATATCAACACCATCAACGTAACTTTGACCATCGATTGTAATGGTTAATGGGACAACTGTAATATTATGCTTTTTTATTTCTTCATCTGTTAATTGGACAGATGAGTCAGTAACTATTTTTATTTTTGACACAATCTATTCTCCTAAATATATAAATTATAGATAATGAATTACTAATGTGATACGATAATATTAGTATTTTACTGTGTTAAGTATAACAGAAAATAAAAATTCTTTTTAGTTTTAAGGTGAAAAAATATGGAATTAAAAAAACTATTTCAAAAACCAGAACACGTTTCAAAGAGTTATAACATTCTCAATGAAGTATTTGGTGCTGTAACGCATGGAATTGGTGTTTTGCTATCTATCGCTGGTTTGGTATTTTTAATCATGAAAGCAGCACAAACTGGAGATGCCCTTCGCATTATTTCATTTATTGTTTATGGATGTTCACTTTTAACTCTATACCTTTGTTCAACACTTTATCATTCGTTATCGTTTACAAAGGCAAGACATGTTTTTAGAATATTTGATCATAGTGCAATTTTTATTTTAATTGCTGGTTCTTATACGCCCTACACGTTAGTTGCTATTGGTGGTGCTAAAGGATGGTGGATGTTTGGAGCTGTTTGGTTCCTTGCCATCTTTGGAATTATTTACAAAATATTTAACTTATCTAAGCACAAAATAATCGATGTTTTATTATACATTGGACTAGGTTGGGTTATTTTACTTAGCGGTAGCGATCTTTATTACAGGCTGGGTCCAACAGGATTTTGGTTGCTACTGTTAGGTGGAATCACTTATACAGTTGGTGCTTTGATATACAGTATGAGAGGTATTCCTTTTATTCATGTCATCTGGCATGTATTTGTTATGATTGCTTCTATTTTGATGTATTTTTCAATTTTATTTTATGTTTAAAACAAAAAGGCAAGTTACAAATGTAACTTGCCTTTTTTATTATCTTCGTGACCTAATTGTCGGTGTTTTGTAACTTTTAGGATTACTCTTGTAGCTTTTATTTGGCTGTTTATAGCTCTTCGTATCTGTCTTATATGATTTAGACGAAGTATTATTACTCGATTTTTGTGCTGTTTCTTTTTTATTATTTTTAATAATTTTTTCGCTAAAATTCTTGCTGTTTGACTGTTTTGTACGCGTAGCATTAGTAGTTGTGTTTTGATTGTAGCTTGAATAATTGACGGGATTATGAATCGTATTGAAGCGGTTAGACATCAACGAGCTAATAAGCATGTAGTTTAGTATTGTTGAACCAAATGAAGATTGATGCGTCTGAAAAGGTATACCATTTCCATATAAAGGCTGCGTACCATTTGTAGTATTGCTTACAATATCTTGATGGCCTAGATCAGCAGAATCTAAATCAATACCCGTCGTATTCTGTGGCGCATTAGCCTGTTGTTGGTTGTCACTCCCACCAAATAAATTGTACAGCATCGCACCTGCTACAATAAAAACAATAATAACGCCTACGGTTCTTAATTTTTTCATAGTTGACTCCTCAATATAAAGTAGATTCAATTTTACCATATAAAAAGAAGAAGTATAGAAAATCCTATACTTCTTCTTTTATGTCTTCATCTGCATAAACAAAGGAAATACTAGCCTTTGATTGTACTGTTGTTTTATCCCCTACAACAGTCGCTTGAGAGTCATTTCCTATTTTAGTTAATGTTTCTTGTTTTTCTAAACGTAATCTCTTTTTTTCTTGATTTCGTTTAGCTTTGTCTGGTATTTTATTAATCTTAGTCAACTCATTTTCAAAAAATTGTGGCAATTGTCTTTTTGAATTTTGTGATTGATTCATCGCATAGACATTTTTCATTTCTTTTTGATATTGATTAATACAAATAGTAAACAAGGCTAAACAAAATCCTAGTATGATACCTAACAGTTTGATTTTTTTATACCTAATATTCCCCAACTACACACTCCTTAAAATTATTCATAAATAGTATATTAACAAAAATAAGCAATATATTCTAGGTAAAATTATAAAAAAATTAATATGTTAAAACTAATTGAAAAATAACTCTCGCGTGTGCGAGAAAAAGGCATCAGCAGAGCCAATGATTTTTTCCGCTCTAGGATCACTCTCGCGTGTGCGAGAAAAAGGAGTAAACGTAGTGTAGCGTTTCGATATAGTTAGGATCACTCTCGCGTGTGCGAGAAAAAGCTCATCATGATGACTGTGCGACAGTCCGGAACGGGATCACTCTCGCGTGTGCGAGAAAAAGTTGTCAACATCAGAACGCACACCGTTAGCCATAGGATCACTCTCGCGTGTGCGAGAAAAAGAAAATTTGTTCTGTCATAATTTTCTCCTTAGTAGGATCACTCTCGCGTGTGCGAGAAAAAGTACAAGCAGGTTCGCCCACGGGTATTTCATCAGGGATCACTCTCGCGTGTGCGAGAAAAAGAATTCTGCAGGAATTGAGTGTGGAACGTGGCAAGGATCACTCTCGCGTGTGCGAGAAAAAGAAAGATTTTACAGAACCTATTCCAGTAAACGCAGGATCACTCTCGCGTGTGCGAGAAAAAGAGTGGTTGAGTGCGACAGGGCAATATATAGATAGGATCACTCTCGCGTGTGCGAGAAAAAGATAAAGTTTACTCTAAAGACCGCCAGTATATCAGGATCACTCTCGCGTGTGCGAGAAAAAGTGTAAGCCATCTCTTATGAGGTGGCTTTTTTTAGGATCACTCTCGCGTGTGCGAGAAAAAGATAAACTAAAATGGTAAATCATCATCTGTTACAGGATCACTCTCGCGTGTGCGAGAAAAAGTTATTAATTGGTTGTTTTAAAATTATTTGAATTAGGATCACTCTCGCGTGTGCGAGAAAAAGGACTATCTACCTGATGAGAGTGCCAATTATCCGGGATCACTCTCGCGTGTGCGAGAAAAAGGCTTAAAATTTTAAACAGGCATTACGGCAAGCAGGATCACTCTCGCGTGTGCGAGAAAAAGCGCTGGCTTTAGTTTCTAGTTCGCTGCTTAGTAGGATCACTCTCGCGTGTGCGAGAAAAAGTTGAATTTAGGGATTGTATCACTCATGAAGTCAGGATCACTCTCGCGTGTGCGAGAAAAAGACTCCCACTTACGTGAGATATACCAAGATTGCAGGATCACTCTCGCGTGTGCGAGAAAAAGAAATCAACTTCTAAAATAGTGTTCTTTTTGTTAGGATCACTCTCGCGTGTGCGAGAAAAAGTACCATAAACACCATAATCATCTTTTGTTAGTGGGATCACTCTCGCGTGTGCGAGAAAAAGAGTGACACCAATTATTCAAAAAGTAGCACAATAGGATCACTCTCGCGTGTGCGAGAAAAAGAAATTATAAGTGGAGTAAAGAAGATTATGAATAGGATCACTCTCGCGTGTGCGAGAAAAAGTGGCTGAAATTATGTCTGACGAAAACGGAAAACGGATCACTCTCGCGTGTGCGAGAAAAAGCGTTTAATTTTTGCCCATACGGATAAAGCTTCAGGATCACTCTCGCGTGTGCGAGAAAAAGCGTTTAATTTTTGCCCATACGGATAAAGCTTCAGGATCACTCTCGCGTGTGCGAGAAAAAGATTAAATAAAGTTATTGCAATTGCATAGGAGTGGGATCACTCTCGCGTGTGCGAGAAAAAGCGAAAACCTTTTGCAAAACATAATTTTATAAAAGGATCACTCTCGCGTGTGCGAGAAAAAGGCATAATTTCATCTCTCAAGTGTCGCCAAGCTGGGATCACTCTCGCGTGTGCGAGAAAAAGCTGATATCATTAATATTTATGTTGATTTAATTAGGATCACTCTCGCGTGTGCGAGAAAAAGCCAGCTTTAAAAGATTGATAAACGACTGGCAAAGGATCACTCTCGCGTGTGCGAGAAAAAGGTCAGTATTTAAAAATAATGGATTTGGAAAACGGGATCACTCTCGCGTGTGCGAGAAAAAGTATCGGGTTATTAATTTGTAACCATGGTACACAGGATCACTCTCGCGTGTGCGAGAAAAAGACACTTGACGAACACCAACCACAGTTAGAGTTAGGATCACTCTCGCGTGTGCGAGAAAAAGGTTTTTGAAACATTTAAAAAGAATAAACAAATAGGATCACTCTCGCGTGTGCGAGAAAAAGCCTTTAGATAAATCAACGTAACCATTCTTAGTGGGATCACTCTCGCGTGTGCGAGAAAAAGACTAAAAAAATCCCTTTAGATCAACGTTTGTTATTTAACATTCTATCAAATCCAGACACTTTTGTCGCTAATTGATTTGTTAATTTTGCATCAAATAATGCTCTGTGCGGAGCTTCATCGTCAATACCATACTCTTTCAATATCGTATTTAATTGATAATTCTTAGCAAAAAGCTTTTCACGTTTAACCAATTTCAACAAATCAATACGGTTATTCGTAATTAACGGGTAACTTAATTTATCTAAATTATAATTGATAAAATCTAAATCAAAATTAACATTGTATCCGACCAAAACCGTTTCGCCCACAAATCTGCTGAAATTTGATAGAACTTCACTCAATGGCTCTCCGTATTTAACTAATTCATCATCTGTTATTCCTGTTAATTCAACAATTTTTGCAGATAACCTGCTATCTTGATTATGCTTAATCAAAGCGTGAAAATCTTGAGTATTATCAGACGAAACTTTCACTGCACCAATTTCAATAATTTGGTGATTATTTTTGTCTAGTCCATCTGTCTCAATATCAATTACAGTATAGGACGTGTTGACCGTTCTAGGTTTAGACATTGATAATTGATGAATCTTATGAAATTTAGCTGCTTTACTCTGTCCGAACTTGTATTCAGGGTTAGCAGCGTTTTTAGAATTCGGAATAAGAACCAGCGGCACACCTTCTTGGTCAATAACTTCCCGATAAGTATGGTACGTTTTGAAGTCATACCCTACTTCCCCTTGTCGAGCATAACTCATTGTTGCTTGACCCGTTCGGCTAACGTTTTCTGTAATTCTTTCCCACAATTTTTCTCTGACTTTAACATTGAAGTTCCCCACATACACACCTGTTGCAATTTCTTGCATCCACTTGGTTAAATCACCTTTCAGAGATGCTGGGACTTTTGTTAAAGTCACAACCGTCATCGGCATAGTTTCCCCCTACTTACTCATTAAACTCATGATAAGACACACCGTGTTCTTTTAACTTGCCTTGATCATCCCACAAGTGAATAGTTTCGGATTCAAGATAGTCATCATCCCCAGGCTTGATTCCGAGAAGTTCTTGAATATCTTTAACCATTATTTTGATTAATTTACCACTTACAAAAGCATCTCTCACACGCAATCGAGTAATTCGACCAATGTCATCATCTTGTGTATATTTGGATGCTACTTCAAAGGCAATAGGAATTGTCAACCAAGCTTTATAGAGATCTGCAATATCATAGACCAAAGATAAGTCATGATGATAATGTACAAAGCCAAGACCAGGTGCTAGCCCCAACCCCACAATTACACTGTGAACTAGCCCATATAGAGAAACATGTGCTGCTGACAGTGCCTGGTTAATGACAGAACCGTCTTCAAAATTCTCTACCTTATATTCTCGATGATGCCAGTCTACACCGTATTTTTTTGCTTGTTCACGATAAACCCTACGAATCCTAGCTCCTTCACGACCACGAAGTTTTTCAGTAGAAAGTGTACTGACGTCTTCATTTTTGAATCGCTTTTGGTACATTAAACGTGCCACTTGAACACGTTTTTTAGAATTTGATACTAGTTGTGCTTGTATCTCTAAATAACGCGTACTGTGAGCTAATGGTCTACCGTGTGCGTAATGTCTGACACCTTGTTCACCGACCCATAAAATACTAGTACCAGTATCACCAATTAGTTCCATCGCACGATGTGTGATTTCCGTTCCTGGTCCCAGTAGCAAAACACTAATCATTGCTGCCGGAACTTTTATAATTCCCCGATTATCAGTAAACGTCACTGCGCTATCTTGTCGATTAATTTTGGCGTGTTCGAAATAAACAAAACTGATTCTATCGCCTATTCTTGGTAGTTCTGGTAATTCTGTTTTCTTAGCCCCACTTTTGTTCGTTTTCATAATTTACTCCGGAATAATAGTCATTAGACCACATCCATATGCTTTCTTTTGACCCATACCTTCACAAAGCATTTGTTTAAACTGGTCTAAATCTTCGATAGTTAAACGCCCTTCAAAACAAACTTGCCTAACAACTGTTCGTTTCAGGCCTTTTTTGTGAAGGCGGTTAGCTTCTACATTAGTTATAGTATATTCGGGTTCAATTAAGCTAAATCCATTTATTTTAGCACGTTTCTCCAAATAGCTAATTTGTGAGTCGTAACTTAGACAATCTAATCGTTTACCCCTCATACCAGATTGCTTGCCTGTACTTTTTGAATAAGTAGGATTAACTAACAATTTAAATCGTGCTGTCATACCCGTTTTGAGTTTAGCTAAGAATTGGTCATAATTAACAATCTTGGCTGTACCCCGTACCCCATATTTTTCCAACGTGTTTTGATCAGGTTCATTTGGGCTCAAGACAATTAAATAAGATTTTTGATTAAGATTGTCTATTCGCCAAAGCTTTCTTGTTTGCTGTTTTGTTTCATTGGGAAACAAGCTTTCAACCCAGTGATGGTAAGCTCCTAGATGAGTCAACTCACGCAAAATATTTTGGTTTTGTGTATCTATTTCTACTCTTGATAAGTACATTTAACTACCCTCCCATCTTGTTATTTATTGCGACATAACCAAATCCAACTGGACGCAACCGATATTCACGTCTGTCAGAACTGTTACATTCAGAACGAGTTCGGCCTTGCGCAAATGACTCAACATAATCGCTTACCATTTGCACAGCATCTGTTTCGAGTAAATCTTCATCCGCACAAAATTCTAATCTAGTAACATCAGAATTGTAATTTTGGTAATTTTGATGAGCCTGCCACGATGTTTGTTCAAGCGCTGTGACAACATCAGTTGGTAGAGGTTCAATAACACCATCTTTTGTCATTAAAGTTAAGTAGTCCCAATTAATTGGCAAAGACCGTCTTCCCAAAAATAGTTGGAAATAAGGTTGTTTTAAAGCAGTCAAGACTTTATTAAGTAAAGTGTTATTCTCACTACCCAATGCAACGACAAAAACTGCATCTTGCAAATAATAACGATTAGTTACATAACTTCTTAACTTATCTCCATTTGGCTTATAGCTTGTGGCAATTTGAAAATCCCTAAGTAAATTACCAGGTTGATCTTTTCTAACAGCAAAAGATAACTCATTTAGTTCAGCTAGTTTCTCATTTTCATCTCGTCGATAACCTAATGCTGCAGCAAGCATCCCAATTACCGCACTTTTTGAAGGAAAGGCATCTGTTTGTCGGGTTTCATAATGAGACTTAGTGCCCCAGGACTGCATAGGAGCTGAAAATTTAAGTAATAAGGTTTGCATAGCTAACCTCCTTACGCGTTTTCAAGTTGTTCAGTTAATACTGCAGACAAGTCGTCTAATAAATCACTTAGTGTTGTTTGCGTACCATTTAAATCAAATCCAACAGTATAATTTTTCACAGGTCTCTCAACAAAATCTGCTGTTTGATTAAATTCGTTAGTTAATTTTTCAATAGATTTTTCAACATAGCCATCAGTTGATAATACTGGTTTTTCAAACGCTGTAACTAAACTAATTGGACGATCAGTTCTAATTGTTACCATTAAAGCTTGTGGCAATGTTTGGTTAGCAAAACTATTAATTTTTCCAGTAGGCATTGACTTAACAAACGATTCAATAAATAACTTAATAGCCTGTGCTGCTTTTTGTGCATCCCCCAATTGATGAGTTAATTCATGGCCGGCAATATTAGCATAACGATAAAGTGTTGAAGAGTTGTATTCGGTCGTTCCAAGCATTCCAGCTCCAGTAGCTTCTCTTTCAGTATATTCATCAGTCGCTGTGAAGAAGTCAAACTCAGGTTGAATCGCATGTGTTGAAATTGCGTGACCTACTTGCGCTGAAGCATCTTCATTAAGCATTGGATCATCAGCTACCATTCGACCAAATAAGGCAATGTCAACAGCAGGATTATCTTTTAAGATGGCTTGTAGTTCTTTTTTGCTATCAACACCATCAACAACAGCTTGAGCTAGATTAGTTGCTTGTTCATCTCCAATAAAGAATAAAGCTTTTAACAATTTGTGCTTTTTGCCATCAGCATTTGCTTTAGAGTCAGTAGTCTTTAGACCGATTTTTTTAAGTGCTTCGTCGGCTTTCTTCATGGCATCTTCTTTTTCGATTGAGTCATCAATGTCTTGGATTTTACCTGCTAAATAGCTAACAACTTCAAGTGTTCTGATTCCTAGTTCATGTTCATCCATATGATCAATAAAATATGAACGCATTGCTTTTTTCCAAGCTTGTGAACTGACTCTTGAACGAGTTGTGCCGCCATATTGAGCTGTTTTTGGACTTCCTGTATCATCGCGATTAATGTTTGCTGGTGGTACTGTTTGTAGTGCGTGTACGTCGATAAATAGATTTTTATTATTTTTCATTTTTAGTTTCCCCTTTTTTTTCTGATCTGTAATAGGATTGGCTCCATGCTAGTTTGATACGTTCTTGATTAGCGACGGACTTGTTAAATTGACACAAATCATCGGCTAACTGTGCATAATCAACAGTTTGTGATGTATTTGATTTTAAAATACTAATTAAATGACGTAGATGAGTGATTAATTCGTTATAACTATTAGCTGTAATCATCGCATTAAAACGACGGTCAAACGCTTTTTTGTCTTCATTCATTAATCGATAACGACGTAGTGCGTGACCGATATTTTGTGTATAAGTTTTTTTGTAAACATCAGATGATGTCAGTTCTTTTTTGAACTGATCTAGTTCACCAATAGCCTCATCTATCTGTTTGAAATATTTAGAGTGAGTCCTTTCATTAATGGTGACAGTAATGACACCTGAACCATCGTCATTAGCTGATACAGTAAAATACTGTGGTGTGATAAATTCCGTATTTTCATTGACTGTTTGACTGTTTCCTTGTTGATGTAAGGCGTAAAGTTGTAACGCTGAAAAAACTGCCTGCGTTTCTGGCGTCAAGTCACCAGATTCACTTAAATATTGCTCGGGTAAACGGCTAAACACAAATGCCCATGCTAAGCCTGTTTTATTTTGATTTTGCGTGATTGAGTTTCTAAAATCAGCTAATAATGCTTTAGAAGAACTTGACTGCAAATCTGCTTGAATTTCTTGTAAAAGATACTGTGTTGTTGTGTAAAGTAAAGTTGCCATACGCTACTACTCCTCTCCTTGTAATAATTGATTTAATCGCCATTTGAATTTCATATACTGAGTGACAACATTTTCCATTGACTGTGTTTTATCGTTTGGCACACCCTTCAAATCTCGAACGGTTAATGGATGAATTAATAAATCTGCTTGTTGAAGTAAGATAGTTTTTAATTGCTTTCGCCAAATCAATCTATAACCATTCATTCTAGTGCGAGGCATAATATTTACTAGCCAATTTCTAAAAGGTGTATCAACAGTATAATAAGATTGTTCTACTATTTTCTCAGGTAAAGTAGCATCTGAAGCATTTCGTATTTTAGTAATATCTTTTGCCAGATATCCTAACAAGCCAATTGCTTTCTTTGTTGTTTCAACTTCAAGGTTTATTTGATTTAAAGTTCGTTTGTTTTTGTTAGCATCTCCAATAACACTATCCTGCATAACAAATTCATCATACAACTCACCATTGGGCATACTTGAAGCATCTCGGTTATAAGACATTCCCACAGCTGTTATTTTCACTGTTTTTAAATCTACAACTTCACGAACAGTTTCACTTCTATACCAGGATAGAATTTCAGGTTGAGGACTGGAACCCTCAGTTGTTTGATCAATACCCCCAACCAGACCAAATGAGCGCCATAAAGATTGTCCTGGATTATGTTGTTTTGGAATGGTATTGCCTTTGTTAGTCCCTGTTTTAGGTATTTGCCACATAGTCATCGGCTCATACTTACTCATTGCATCTGAATCTAGTTTAGGCTTTTGAACAGCTTTGATTTCAACATCCTTTTTTGTTAAGTCAGTTTGAGGGTCAATCACTAATAATCTTGAACAATTGGTATAAATTTCTGCATAGTTTTTTGGAATATAAGCTTCATCAAGCTTTAATTTTTCATCTATTGCCCATTCCCAAGTTGGATGTTGAACGGTTTGATTTTCAAAGATAAAGTTCAGCATTAGGGTTTGAAATAGGTTATCACCTTGCAGATAGATAATGCCAAGTCCTAATAACCATCCTTTGCTAGCGGAAGCTTTCATTTTCGGTAACTTAGCCTTATCACCAGTTCCGGTAAAGTTTTGAAAGGCCACTACCCATCTAGCAAGTAAATCATCGGTTAAACTATTACGATATTCTTCCGCTGTTGGCGCAAATAACTCCGATTTATTATTACTTTCAGAAATCAAACGGTTAATTAGCTTTCCACTAATTGAACCTGTTTTAGTCACTTTGGCTTTTTCTAAATCGGCTTCAGTCACCTGAAGAAACGGTGATTTTTCGTCATACAGGTTGAATTTATCAGATTGACTATTTAAATAGTCTGTAATTACCGCATGAGGGAACTCTTGATTCTTCCAAATCGTTTGCCATGTTTCCTTTACATCTTCTTCACTTAAGCTATCTTTTTCTACCTCACCACCGTCTAAATCATAACGATTAAAAACAGTATGTAAAACAGCTAACAACAATCTAATTACCGCAAAATCTTGCGAAGTTGTTTCACCAGCTAATCGTTTATATTGTGGTGCATTTTCAAAAATGTCTAAAAGTGATACTTTTTTTGTTTGACTACGGTCATTTTCAACAACCTTGATCCAAGGTTCTTGTAATAAATTGTACCTTCCCAATTAGTCGCCCTCCTTTTTATTAACAATTAATCCTAATTTTGTATCATAGGTTAGTTGATAGCCTTCTAACTCATATTGTCCGTGTTGATCCAACTTAATCCCTAGTTCGCCTTTTAACCACGAACTAGCTTGCCATGAATCAAAAATTGAATTTGTTTCTTTTTCTAATTTGTCGATTGTTTTATCAATAGAGTAAGATTTCGAAAAAATATGCGGCAGTCTCAATGTTTGTTTAGCTAGTTCTTTTGCCACTTCTTGATTTTGACTATCTATCTCGGTAGCAATATTAATGTCTTTACCAATCATTGTATATGCTCTTTCGTCAGCTAATTCTTGAACTAGAATAACCTCGATACTTTCTTCAGTATCTCGAACTTGAGCTAACCCTTGTGCATCTTGAGTGTTATCAGCATTTTTAAGCCAACCAATAAGGTTATTCGGTGTTTTGTTATACTCTTTCAAAAGATAAGTTTGGGCCTTATGCTTAGCTCGCTTCATTCGTATTTCATGTTCTCGTTTGGCATCTTCATAGTGTTCCACATACGATTGATTCATATCAATTTCAGTATCAAAATCATAAACTTTTTGAACTAAAGTTGAGATATCGATTGGCAATTGTATTTGATCAGGTAAGCAATGCTGTGTTCGCATTAACAAATAATCGCCATAAATGAAACTTGAACCTGAATCATAAGTATAATCATCGGTTGTTTGCATCACGTAAACAGTTGGCTCTTTCAAAGTACCTGGTCTATACTGATTATTCTTTGGATGACGGTGCAATCGCCCAATTCTTTGTAGTAATAAATCCATTGGAGCAATATCCGTGAATAACACATCAAAATCAATATCTAAACTTTGCTCTAGCACCTGTGTTCCGATAATAATCTTTCGTTTAGGTCTATCACCATTTTTTCCAATAGTACTAATCAAATTAGCTTCTTTTTTAGCCCGATGAGTCGCAATAAAACTAGAATGCAACACTTCTATACCTTCGCCAAAAATTGGCTGTAACTCCTGAGCCAGTGCCTGAGATCGTCCCACTGTATTGACAACAATCCCGGCAATTCCCCCATCTCTCAGCAATGTTTGTAACTGAGAAACCAGTTTATCTTCTTCGAATGGTGTGACAGCGACAGATTTTGAAGACTTAGTTTCAAAATCTGTTAGTTGGTTAACTTGCTCACCATCAGTATAAGTCACTAATGGATAAGCTAGATTAGACTTTATTTCATCTGCATTAACATCTACTTTTCGGCCTTGGTAAGCATCAATTAATTCGATTCGTTTATCTGCAGGTAGTGTCGCAGACAAGATAACAACTGGAATATTGTAATGACCTAGCCATTCTAAAGCCCTTGTTAAATACTGTTGCATATAAGTATCGAAACTATGAGCTTCGTCAATAACAACTACTTTCTTAGAAAATCCTAAGTGACGTAGAGCAAGATGTTTTTTCTTCAAAGCCATTAGTAACAATTGGTCAATTGTTCCAACCACAAAATCATCTAGGATAGCTGTTTTACTTCCAGAAAACCATTCATTAACTAAAACTCCCGCCTGATGCTTATTTTGGTCGTCATCAACATCAATATTGATATAACGCGGTAGTTTTGTGAAATTCTCATTTAGAGCTGCTTTACCATGCACCAATCTAATTTGTTTGTTACTATGTTCTTGAGTCGCAATATCAGACAACCAATTTTCAATTCGCGAAAATATCCCGTTCGTTGTCGCTTGTGTCGGTAAACAGTAAAACAAACCTGTTGATTGTGACTTTTCCATTAATTGTTCAACAGATGCTAAAGCTGCTTCTGTTTTACCAATCCCCATCCCAGCTTCAATAATTATCATGCCAGGATTTTGAGTATGGTTAAGTATTTCAAATAATTGCAACTGTAGACTATTAGGAGTAAATCCAAATCGCTCTGAATAGTAACTATCACAGTCTAATTGTAAATCTGGAATTTCTTGCGGAGTCCGATACCATTTTTTAAATCCTGTTTGATATCGTTGATTTAGATTTTCAGTTTCAAATTGATTCATGTTAAACAATGGAAAATAATTTTCATTACTAGCAATCCAGTCAGCCATAATCAACAAGCCTTCTAAAATAACTTGTGCAGAGACATCTTTGATTTCTGGTAATTCATCAACTGTATTATATCCACTAATATTTAATGACCATTCAAATAATTCTTGATGAATCGCTTTCCAATTTTGGTATATTTCAGTATCTGGAAATTCTTCGAAATAGTAATTATCAACATATTCTTCTATTTGTGATTCAACAAAAAATTGTTCATCTATCGGTTTTCCATGATGACCACCTATTATAGCCGCAATATCTTTTTGAACACCTAAATAGTTAAGAATAGCTTCTCCAGCTAACGCATGAGGAGATTTTTTATCATCCATTAGTTCATAATCACTGTAAAGATTCTCTCGTATCAGATTTTCTTTTACCCATTCATCTAACTCTGCTATCCCTTGATAACTTGGTTTGATTTGAAATACTGGTGTGGCTTTCCCAATGTCATGAGTTAAAGCAATAAAGCTAATAAGTTGTTCAGGTTCAATCTCCGAATCAACTGATATTGAGTGCCGTATAACCTGACGCTGATTTTCACTTAAATAAAATCGATACAACAATTTGATTACAGCTTGCGTATCTAATAAATGTTGCTGAAGCGGTAGCCATTTAGGTAATCCGTCATCCCCCTGAGCTTTTTTAGCCCATAAAACTTTTGTTTTATTCATTTCATCCCCCCTTTCTGTTTTATATCATACAATATTATATTCCAAAAAACAACTGTGATTAAAAAACAGCTATTTTATAGCTATTTTTTTCTCTCGCGTTTGCGAGATATAATATTTAAGACTTAGTCTCATCGTACAATATTATTGGATCACTTTCGCGCTTGCGAAAATAGTCGTTGTAAATTTACGACGATAATTATTATATCAAATTTCAATACGCTACCATACAAAAAAGGTTCTAAAATCAGGTGATTTTAGAACCTTTTTATTATTTTCTTTTATAAATTAAATAGGTATGTGGATATTCATTCTTATCATCCACAGGACCTTCTTCTTTTGAGATTAACTCATAATCTGAATAATCAATTTCAGGCATATGGGTATCCCCTTCAAAAGCATGGTGGATCTGTGTTAAGTAAAGTAAATCAACATCATCAAGTAATTGACGATAAACCTGAGTTCCACCAATTATAAACACAATATCTTCAGACATGTCACGCAAACTGCGTAACAATTCATCTTTATCATTAAAAACTTCAACACCTTCGTGAGACCAGTTTTTATCCCGAGTCAAGACGATATTTTTTCTGGCTGGTAAAGGTTGAATATTCAAACTATCAAAAGTACGGCGTCCCATTACAACAGGATGCCCTTTAGTTGTATCCTTAAAAAACTTTAAATCCGCTGGCAAGAACCAAGGGATGTTACCGTCTTTTCCAATCAAATGATTTTGATCTTCAGCCCAAATAAATGCTAGTTTTGACATAATATTATACCGCCACAGGTGCTTTAATCGCACCTTGTGGTTCATATCCTTTCAACTTAATATCTTCTACTTCAACATCAAAAATACTCTTGCCATTCAAATCAAGTTCCAATTGAGGCCCCTCATTTGGCGTGCGACTCAATTGTGTTTCAATTTGATTGAAATGGTTTTGATAAATATGTGCATCCCCAAACGTATGCACGAATTCACCAACTTCAAGACCTGTTTCATGTGCAATTAAATGCGTCAAAAGGGCATAGCTCGCAATGTTGAACGGCACACCTAAAAAGATATCCCCACTACGTTGGTAAAGCTGACAAGACAACTTTCCTTCACGTACATAAAATTGGAACAAGGTATGACAAGGTGGTAATGCCATACTTGGCACATCCTCAGGATTCCAAGCACTAACAATCAAACGTCTAGAGTTAGGATTTGATTTGATTTGTGCAATCACATCTTTAATCTGGTCAATAAAACCACCTTCTCTAGTTTGCCATTTACGCCATTGTTTACCGTAAACATCACCTAGATTACCGTATTTTGCAGCAAAATCATCATCTTCTAAAATACGATCTGTGAATTTTTTCTTTTCTGCTTGATAAACTTCAGCAAATTCTGCATCTTCTTGTGAACGAAGACCGAAATCAGTCATATCTGGTCCTGTGTAGTCATCACTTTTGACATAACTTTCAAAAGCCCACTCATCCCAAATATGGTTATTATATTTCAATAGATATTGGATGTTAGTGTCACCTTTTAAAAACCATAGCAATTCACTTTTGATTAGTTTAAAAGGGACACGCTTTGTTGTTAGAATTGGGAAATTTTCAGTCAAGTCAAAACGCATTTGATAGCCAAAAATACTCTTTGTTCCTGTTTTGGTACGGTCATCTTTAAAATGACCCGTTTCCATTACATGTTTTGCAAAATCTAGATATTGTTGTTCGTTTTTATTCATGGAAATCTCCCAATTCAATATAATTTTTGATAGCTTTTAAATCATTTTCTAATTCATGATTCAAAATAGCCTCTTCAACCTCATACAAAATTTGACCAATAGCAGGACCTGGTCTTAACCCTAAGTCTTTAATCAAAATTTTGCCATCAATGGCTAATTCATCACGTGATTTAATCAATAATTGCTCATAACGGTCAACTAATAAAGTGGCATTAACTTCTTCGCCAAACATTCGCATTAAATCAATTGTCTGTAATAAAGTTGTTAGTCCATAGTGATAAAGTTGACGGTTAGTTGGTTCTTTCGCCATCATGATGTCAAACAGCTCAACAACAGCCAATACTTCTTCTTTCACCTTATTAGAGTTCTTCCACTGTACTAAGAACTTTCTGATTTTTGCCAAAGGTAATTGACAAGAAACCGCAATCATAGACCAAAAAACAACTTCATTAGCTGGTAAGAAGTTAATGCCAAGCAAGCGTCTTAGTTCAGCTTCATAGACATTAAGCACAGGAACCTGTTCAAACAATTTGAAGTCGATAAAACTTGCAAATCCTTTTTTGAATCCCTGCCCTAATCCAAGTTTTAAGAATTCATCACGAACACGTTCAACTGCAATTTTAGATAACAGTTCATGGTGTTCAATAATGGCTTCTTTAGTCTGTTGCTCAATACCAAAATCCAACTGGCTTTGGAAACGAACCGCACGCATCATTCTTAAAGCATCTTCATGAAAACGTTCACTCGGATTACCAACAGCTTTAATCACTTGATTATCTAAGTCGTTTAAACCACCAAATAAATCAACAATTTCACCAGTTTCATCCATTGCTAGTGCATTAATTGTAAAATCTCTTCTTTTTAAGTCTTCAGTCAAGCTTTTAACAAACGTCACCTTATCAGGACGTCTAAAATCTTGATATTCAGATTCTGTTCTAAATGTTGTCACTTCATAAGTTTGTTTATTTTCAATAACAGTTACGGTACCATGTTCTATCCCAGTATCAACTGTCTTTTTGAAAGTTTGCTTAATCTCTTCAGGATAAGCACTTGTTGCAATGTCAATATCATTAATTGGGCGGTTGATTAGCAAGTCACGAACTGACCCACCAACAAAATACGCCTCAAACCCATTATCTCTTAAAGCTTTTAAAATCGGGGCAGCTTCTTCAAATAATTCAGGTAATTTTTCTACTCGCATAATCGTCGTCACCTCTTACGTTGATAGATTTATATTATCAAAACTGGTATGCTTTTCAAAGAGCCGATTCTTTATTAGGGGGGAATTTTATGAAAAGAATAAATCTCTATCGTACGTTGGTTGACCTGTTCATGATTACTTTGGGAACATTTACATATGCTTTTGGAATAGTTGCGATTAACATTCAAAACAACTTAGCTGAAGGTGGTTTAACTGGGATTACGTTGATTATTCGCTATTGGTTGCATGTTGACCCTGCCTATTCAACAATTATCTTGAATATTCCAATTTTGATATTGGGTTACTACTTCCTAGGTAAAAAAGCTATTTTTTATACCTTATGGGGAACAGCATCCCTTTCAGCAGGACTTTGGGTCTGGCAAAGAACTTCTCTTGCCACCGCCATTAACCTTGATCACGACTTATTTATCTCAGCTCTTTTAGCTGGACTTTTTGCAGGGGTTGGGCTTGGTATCACCTTCAAGTTCGGTGGAACTAGTGGTGGTGTCGACATCCTAGGTAAAATCCTTGAAATCAAAAAAGGAATTTCCATGGGTAAATCACTACTACTATTTGACTTATTTGTACTTTTAGCTTCACTCAGTTACCTAGATGTCAAACACATGATGTACACACTTCTTGTTTCGTTTGTCTTCTCAAAAGTTGTGAACTTCGTACAAGATAGTTCCTATAATGCCAAGGGAACTTTCATTGTCTCCGAGCATTATACAGAAGTAGCTGAAGCTATTAAATATAATTTGGATCGTGGTGTGACATTTATGGATGCTGAAGGTGGCTATAAAAATCACAAAAAGAAAGTCATCTACTGTATTGTTCGACCAAATGAGTTACACAATTTGAAAACGGTTGTTCATGAAGTCGATGAAGCAGCTTTTGTTTCAATCTTTGATGTTAATGAAACCATCGGAAACGGCTTTTCTTATCAGCCACTAAAGAAAAAACGCTTTTTTAAAAAAGCAAATTAAGAAGTCTTAGAGGCTTCTTTTTTAGTTAAGCATTAAATTAATTATCAAAACATGCTAGCATTAGATTAGATGTAGTGAAGGAGTACTTACATATGAAAGATAGCCCTAAAATTATTAAAATTTCTACACTTAGCACCCTAATTTTGCTAGTAACTTATTTGATACTGAGCTTTTTTGATTGGCACAACCCAACAGCTGACACTGTAATTGGTCTACTCTTTGGTTTTCTCTTTCTTTTTAATCTAGTTCTTTTTATTAGACAAATTAGAAACAATCAAGAATAGACTCTTTATATAGCAAAAGCACATAGTACCTTAAAGTACTATGTGCTTTTTAATTGCTATTAACTTCTCATTTCGCCCCACCATTTTGGTAATAATTCCGCTAATTTAATAGTTTCTCTCGTATCATAATCAACCATAATTTCTGTTTCAGCGTTTTCCTTATTTAACTGCATCAAGAATTCACGACATGCTCCACATGGCATCCCACCTACACCTGAAGGTGCCTCATCTCGAAAAGCAATAATTCGCTTAATCTTTGTCTGTTTACTAAATTGGTACATATTAAAAGCTGCTGCACGTTCAGCACAAAGATGAAAGACACCCGCTGCTGCCTCAAAACAGTAACCAGTATAAATTTCGCCATCCTCAGCTTCTAAAGCACAAACAACATGTTCAGCGTAGACAAACGGCGAAACATCATGTGGATTGTATAATCCTTTCGCACTATCAAATAGTCTTTCCCAAATATCCATACAAAAATACCCCCTTATATTTCCTAATAGTATAACAAATATACAAATGCTTGATACCTTTTAATCGACCCTTTATTACAGAAGCTTACATGCTATTTTACAGGAAGTTTTAGAATATAGTATAATATTTGATTAAAGTAATATTATATTTTTTATTTTAATATAATTTGAAAGGATCACTGTAATTAATGACAGAATATTTAATCAAACCATTTAGCGGACAAAGCTTTAAAATTAAAACTGGAGAAACTTTAACTATAATTGACGTAGAAGGTGGACAAGTTGCCGACTTCTTTGCTGAAAAATCGTCAGATAAAAATGAGTTTTTATCTTCTGCCGTAACCATCGATTGTAATGAATCAGTTAAATTAAATGTTAAAGATACGATATACTCGAATGTTTATAATCAGATGTTCACAATTTTAGAAGATGAAGTAGGCGAACATGACTTATTGTTCCCTTGCTGTAGACCAGAAATGTATGATTTTCTTTATGAAAACGGCGATAATCATCCTAATTGTTTTGATAATATCAATCACAGTCTTAGAGAATACAGACCTATTATTAATCCAATCAATATATTCATGAACACAAAAATTGATTCCAACGGAAAAATTACAATTAACACTCCTCTTTCTAAAGCTGGTAGTAAGATTGTTTTAGAAGCAAAAATGGATATGACAGTTGCCGTTGCATCTTGTAGTGTATCTGAAGCAGATACTAATGGCACAAAAAATACTCCTATCAAAGTAATTATTGACTAGTAAAAAAGACTGCTAATAAAAATGGCAGTCTTTTTGTCTATGATTTAAGATTGTTTTCAAAAAATGTTTGAAATTTTTCAAATGGGATAAAATCAATCTGATCATACAAATCAGTATGAGTAGCGTTAGGTATAATTACTAGTTCTTTTAGTTCATTCAATTTATCAAAAGCTTCTTCTGCCATATAGCGTGAATGCGCGTTTCCCCCAGTTACAATTAGAACAGGACGAGGAGAAATCGTATCAATTTTTTGTTGTAGTTGAAAGTTATAATAACCCCATGGACTTATGGCGTTCCATGCACCATTTGAATTGACAGAACGGTCATGAAATGCACGTTTTTTGTAGTAATTAACGAATTCTACTGCGACAGAGTCCATATCACTTGAGACTTCATCGGGTAAAATGTTATCCAGTTCGACTGGATTGTTTTTTTCATCAAACGGTAATTCATGTAACCCCGCTATTTCTTTATGATTTTCTGCTATTTCCCATCGTTTTTCACCAAGATAATCTCTTTCAAGGTCTCTTTGAGTACTGGTTTTGGAATTGTTAAGTCCCTTCCACATCGAGTCTGACATGTCGTACATAACACTAGTTACAACTGCTTTAATTCTTTTATCAATAGCTGCTGCAGTCAATACGTGACTTCCTAAACCACAAATACCGATTGCACCGATACCTAATTTTTGGATGCCGAGAAAATCAACAGCAGCTGAAAAGTCCTCCACAAATATATCTGGAGATGCCATGTTTCGAATAATTCCTGAACTTTCTCCAGTTGTTGATTGATCAAACGCTAGTGTAATAAATCCACGCTCAGCCAGACTTTGCGCGTATAAGCCACTCGCCTGTTCTTTCACGGCACCAAACGGTCCAGATATGATAATAGCACTATACTTTTGAGAATCGTCAAATCCCGCAGGCATATAGAGATGCCCAGCTATTGTGAAACTATATTTATTCATGAAAGTCACATTTTGAACATCAATCTCAGGATTGATAGAAAAAACTCTGCTATCGTTTGCCAGTTTTGTCATAGTTAAACCCCTCTTTATTTAAATCTTCTGTGACAGTTAAAAACGTTTACAATATGATGTTAATACCTAAACATGACTTCAGGTCAAGATTAAGATGGAGGTTTTTTATGTACACTATAGGAGAGGTTTCAAAGCTATTTGGTATCCCTATTTCAACTTTACGTTTTTATGATAAAGAAGGACTTTTTCCTTATATTCAAAGGGTTTCGGGCATTCGTCGATTTTCTGAAACTGAGTTAGAAACGTTGCGTGTTATTAATTGTTTAAAGAGATCTGGATTAGAAATAAAAGATATTAATCAATTTATGAAGTGGTGTGAACAGGGAAATGATACGCTTTTGAATCGCAAACAACTTTTTGAGAAGCAAAAAAAAGCTGTTGAAGAAGAGCTAGCAAAGTTAACAGAAGTTTATAACATGATTCAATTTAAGTGCTGGTATTATGGTGAAGCATTGAAATACAATAACGAAGATCTTGCTTCTGCCAAAATCCCCCATGATTTACCCGAAAATGTTAAAACTTTTTATGATATATCCCATTAAAAGGACACAAAAAAAGGAGCTCAATGAGCTCCTTTTGCGTTTGTTACTATTTTTGGATGTTAACTGCTTGAGGACCGCGGTCACTTTGTTCGATATCGAAAGTAACTTTTTGTCCTTCGTCTAAAGTTTTGAATCCATCTGATTGAATAGCTGAGAAGTGAGCAAACACATCTTCACCATTTTCTTGAGTGATAAAACCAAAACCTTTGTCTGCGTTAAACCATTTAACTGTTCCGTTAACCATATATAATTTCCTCCTGTTGCATAATTTAATATGCGTTTTGTTGCAATGAATATTTGATAGGCAAAAGCAAGAATTATACATGTATATAATGTTACAGTTTACGTTTCAAAATCAATTACTTAACTAGTATAACACGGGAATTATACTAATGCTACCCTTTTTTATTAATTTAGTACTTATAAACCCAAAAATCTCCTATTAGTTGCACTATTTTGGCTCAGGGACTACTATAGTGTTACTTAATAATAGGAGGTATTGATATGAAAGTACTGGGTTATATTTTGTCATTAATTTTTTTAGGGGTTTCGCTTTTTCTATGGTTTAGAGGCGCTGATGGCAGTGGCTTAGCTAATACTATGCAAGTCAAACTAGTTTCTTTAACGATATGGATTGCTTTTTCTTTAATTGTTCTAGCAATTTACCTCGTAACTTACCATTTTATCCGTCGTCGTTCTTAATTAGTCCATCAAAAAAGCCCTTTTCTCTAAAAAATAGAAAAGGACTTTTTATTTTGTGCCCTATCTGGCACCTGATTAACACTGATAATATATTTAATTGCAATAAATTGTTCTAACTGTTTTGTTTTTAAAGTCAAAATTCCAGATTCAACCGCTTTTATTTCACCCACAAAGTAAGTTTTTAATGTGGTAATACTACATTGTTTGCCTATCATGTCTTCTAATACTTTATCCACTAGTCACGCCTCCTTTTTATCTTTCCTCCACTCAAACTCTCCTAAATCTTATCAAAATAAAAAAGTCTTAACAACAATCGTTAAGGCTTTTAGTCATTTAATGTAAGACCATTTCTTGGGCAACTTCAAGACCTGATAAGTTGCTCTTATAGTAAGTTGGCCAATTATCCATTTCTTCAAGTAGTTTTTGTTGGCTTTCACCACCAAAGAAAATGTGGAAGTGTTCGGTCTGCTGTGGCGCAATACCATGATCACTAAACTGAACATACTTAAAGCGTCCAGCATTTGGATCATCTGTTGTAAACGTAAAGCGAACGCCACGATTTCCCTTTTTGTAATTCAAAATTTGGTATCCATCGTAATGATAACGATATTTATAATGATTATTACCGACTATAAACTCGATGCTATCAGCATCTATTACTAGTTGGTCGACATCTGTTTTGTAGCCAATGTCATAATAATTCTTGTAATCTTCAGCCGTCATCGTTTGACTTGCTTTTGCTTTATAATCAAACACTGGATTAAGCGTGCCATCTTTTAAGTATGGATAAACGGATTGAAAATCACCCGCATAATCACTTAAATTTCGATCTTTAACAGCTTCATCTTTAAAGTATCCTTGTGCAACAGTCTGTTTGGATTCTGTTGGATTTTCAGATGGAATAGCTTGACCATGAGTTGCTGTCGTTTTTTGAAGAGCTGCTAAATTTTCTTTCATCAGTGTTAAGTAATCTTTTGAACTTGCTTGTTCTAACGGGTTGAGAAATTCAACTTGAACACCCGCTTCACGATTCATTGTATTTTTGAAATCTTCTGTTGTTTCTTGGTCAAAATAGATATAAGGAATATGATTTGCAGAAACATAGTTTTTCAACTCAGCTAATCGACTAGTTGATGGCTTAACATCCGGGTAGATATCTGTAAGCTTAACTTGAGTTAACCCATAATCAAGCGCTAAGTAAGTAAAGCTATCATTTTGTGTAACAAAACTTTTCTGCCCAGCTTCTTTGAATGCCTTAGTATAATCAGCATCTAATTGGGTCAATTGTGCAATATATTTAGAAGCATTTTCTTCAAAAATTTGTGCTTTTTCTGGATAATACGCAATCAACTGATTTTTGATTGTGTTAACTTCTGTAATCGCTCTTTGTGGTGATAAATATGTTCTGACATCAAGTGCGTGCGCATGGTTATGTTCATCTTCTCCATGACTGTGACTATGATCATGCGTTTCACTTGTGCTGGCTAATAAAATAGCATCTTTTGTTCCTGAAACTAACCTAGGTGCTTGATTTCCCCAGTCTTTTTGAGCTTGAGTAAGCCATTCTTCTGATCCTTCACTTTGATAAACCAAAACATCGGACTGTTTTGCTTTCTCTTTATCTTGTTCAGTTAGCTCTGTTGACAATAGACTTACTTCTGCTTCATCGCCTACGATATTCTTCGTAAACTCAGATACTGGATACATCGTCGTTGCAATTTGTATTTTATCTTGATGATGCTTTTCTCTTTCTGTAAGGTAGGCCCCAAATATTAGTAAAGCTACTAAACTAATAATTAATATATGTATTTTTTTCATTAATACTCTCTTTCCCATCTTTTTTTGTAGTAGTTTTCAAAGGTCAATTCACCCTATCTAAATGATAATTATTATCATTTAGATATTAATCATAGCACATCCTTACTTTTTGTCAATATAAACAAAAAAATCCCTTTAATATAAAGGGATTTTTCTTATCTATCTTGTAAATCGTCCAACTCATTTTGCATTTGCAAATCATCAGGATTAACTTTTAAATATTGTTGCATTAATAATACTTGTAGTTCTTGATCTGCCATTTCTCTAGCAAAATTAATCATTTGTTTCAAGAAATCATTGTCTGTTGAAAAAGCACGATAAGCTAATAAGTATTGCGCTTTTGCTTGTTCAAATTGGTCGGTTTCTTGATAAGCTCTAGCAAGATCCCAATTCATCTGAGGTGTTAATTGATCTTCATCAAGCTGTGTCAAAAACTCGATTTCAGCTTGATAGCGATGTTGTCTCAAGTAGGTTTGACTCAATCCTGCTTTTAAAACTTGACTCTCTTCATTAATGGAAAGCCCTTTTTCAAAGATTTTTTGCGCTGTTTCATACTGTTTGAGATAAAGTGCAGATTCTCCAGCAATTTGATATAAAGCCTCATCAAATTCAGTATATGAAAGCCCTGCTTGAGCAGTGTTGAGTGCTTCTTCATTTTTACCAAGATGCTGTTGTGCCATTGCTAAGGGTGCATAGGCGCTGATATAGTCGGGCATTTCATCAACAACGGCCATTAGATACGATTCAGCTTGTTTATCATCATTAACTTGTAGTGATAATAGCCCTAATTGGTAATTAACCTCAGTATCTTTTTCTAAATCATTTAAATCTTTTAATTCGTTTAGAGCTTCTTCATAATCACCCATTTTAGCTAGGGCTAACCCTAAACGTTTTTGGATGTTAGTGTTTGCAACATAGTCTTCTCCACCATCAAGCAATAAGCTGTAGTACTCCGAAGCTGGTTGAAATTGGCCCATAGAGTAATACAGTTCAGCTAAACCAAAGATAATAACGGGCTCTTCTGGGTCAATTTGATGCGCTTCTTTCAATTTTTGCTCTGCTGCCTCAAACACACCCTCTGTTTGATAATAGTCCGCTAAGACAAGCAATGTTTGCAAGTAAGCGTCTGATTCTTCTTTAATATCGTATAAGTAACTTAAGCCTTCTGTTTCCTTATTTTCATTGAGTAATAATTCTCCTAAGAAGACTTTGAAAATGTCTTCACTTGGATGTTGCTTAATCAAAAAGCGATAAACTTGCTGACTTTGATCAGTAAATCCCATTGCATATAATTCTTCTGCCAAACTACTTAAAGTTTCACTATCATCTTCTTTGAAAGCGTGCTTCAAGTTAGTTTGTGCTTCTTCTAGGTTATTATCGCTTAGATTTTGTAAAACTTGTTCTGAATATGACATTTTGTGTCCTCCTTTTTAATGGAAAAACAAAAAGAGGGATACTTAAAAGTATTCCCTCTTTTTTTAGTTAAATAATGTCTTATTTAACAGCATCCTTTAAAGCTTTACCTGGTTTGAATGCAGGTACTTTGCTTTCTGGAATTGTAATTTCTTCACCTGTTTGAGGGTTGCGACCCTTACGTGCAGAGCGAGTACGAACTTCGAAAGTTCCAAAGCCAATCAATTGAACTTTTTCTTCTTTAGAAAGGTCTTCTACGATTGAGTTGAAAACTGCGTCAACAGCTGTTGTAGCTTCTTTTTTAGTAATGTTAGCTTTTTCTGCAACACTTGAAATTAATTCAGCCTTATTTGCCATCTTAGATTTCACCTCCTAAATAATTGGAATATGTATTATATACCCAATGATATAATTTTTAACAACACTTGTTAAAAATTGGAAACAATGAAGACTACCACTCACCATTCCTAACCTTAAAATTATCATAGAAAAGGCTTGGCGACAAGGTTTTTTTGAAATTTATTTCCTTGCACGAGCAATAATATGAATTGGTGAACCTTCAAAATCAAAAGTTTTTCTTAATTGATTGATTAAGAAACGTTTATATGAAAAATGCAGTAATTCAGGATCATTAACAAAGATCACAAAAGTTGGTGGGTTAGCTGAAACTTGTGTCATGTAGTAGACTCTTAAACGTTTTCCTTTAACTAAAGGTGTTGGTGTTAAGCGGGTTGCATCCAATAATACGTCGTTTAGGACAGCTGATTGAATACGTTGGCTATGGTTAACACTAACACGTTTAATTAAGTCTGGTAAATTAGATAGACGTTGTCTTGTTTTGGCTGAAACAAACACAATCGGTGCATAATCTAAATATTGAAATTGTTGACGGATTTTGTCTTCAAATTTCTTCATGGTATCTGTATCTTTTTCAACAGTATCCCATTTGTTTACAACAAAAATGACACCACGGCCGGCTTCGTGAGCATATCCAGCAACATGCTTATCTTGTTCAATAATTCCACGACTAGCGTCAAGAACGACTAGAACAACTTGAGAACGATCAATCGCACTCATCGCACGCATAACAGAATATTTCTCAGTTGATTCATAAACACGTCCACGTTTACGCATACCAGCTGTATCAACCATCGTAAACTCTTGACCAGATTCATCAACGAACTTGGTATCAATAGCGTCACGAGTGGTTCCTTCAACATCAGAAACAATCACACGATCTTCACCTAGCATTGCATTAACTAGAGAAGATTTACCAACATTAGGACGTCCAATCAAACTAAAACGAATACTTTTATCTTCTTCTTGGTCTTCATCTTTTGGTAATTTTTTAACAACTTCATCTAGTAAGTCCCCTAAACCAGTTCCTTGCGAACCAGAGATAGGATAAGGATCACCTAATCCTAAACTATAAAAGTCGTAAATGTCTTGTCTTTGTTCTGGGTTATCTGCTTTATTAATTGCTAAGATTACAGGCTTATCTGCTCTGTATAAAATTTGGGCAATTGTTTCGTCATCATGAGTTAAATGAGTTTTGACATCAGCGATGAAGATGATAACATCTGCTTCTTCAATCGCAATCTCTGCTTGAGCTCTAATTTCTTGTTGAAACATACCTGGTCCTAGCTCAATCCCACCTGTATCAATTAAGTTAAAGTGGTGACCAAGCCATTGACCATGGGCATAAATTCTATCACGAGTCACACCTGGTGTATCTTCTACGATAGAAATTCTTTCGTTAACGATTCGGTTAAAAATCGTTGACTTTCCAACATTAGGACGACCAACAATTGCAACAGTTGGTGTAGCCATATTTTTTCTCCTTTTTTCATAAAAAAAGCTGACTCACTGTCAGCCTTTTTTAGAATGATTAATTTTAGTTATTTTTTAGTTCGTCACCAATGATATCTCCGATTGAGAAGCTGTCATCGTTATCCATGTAATCTGCTTCATTTTGAGCTGATTCGTGGTTTTGAGATGCTTCGTTTGAATCGTCTGACTTCATTGATAGTGAAATACGTTGGCTATCTTTATCAATTGATAGTACGCGTACTTCAACTTGGTCGTTAACTGAAAGAACGTCACTTGGAACACGTACGTGATCGTTTGAAATTTCAGAAACGTGTACTAAACCTTGAACACCTGATGCGATTTCAACAAATGCACCGAAGTCAGTTAATGATTTAACTGTACCTTCTACAACATCACCTGCTACAAGATCAGAAGTTGCTTGTTCAAATGGTGAAGGTTGTGTTTGTTTAATTGATAACGCAATTCTTTGGTTTTCGCTATCTACTTCTAGAACTTTAACTTTAACATCTTGTTCTGGAGATAAAACATCAGAAGGTTTTTCAACACGTTTGTATGAAATTTCTGAAATGTGTACTAAACCAGTTACGCCACCTAAGTCAACAAATGCACCGAATTTAGTTAAGTGTGCAACTTTACCTTCTACAACATCACCAGGCATAATTTTTTCTGAGATGTTTTCAAATGCTGCTTCACGTTTTTCGGTTACAAAGTCTTTACGTGATAAGATAAGACGGTTTTGTGATGGATCAATTTCAGTAATCTTGAATTCTAATGTTTGACCAACATATGGTTTCAAGTTTGATACGTAGTGATCACTAATTAATGAAGCTGGTAAGAATCCGCGTGCACCAACATCAACAAGAAGTCCACCACGAACAGCTCCTGTAATTTTACCTTCAACACTTTTATCTGCTTCAAAGTCTTTTTGTAATTGTTCAAATGCTTTTCTAGCAGCTAAACGAGTTACGCTGAAGATGAATTCTCCGTTTTCTTTATCGCCACCAGCACGTCTTAGTACTAATGCTTCAAAGTGATCGCCAGATTTTGCTAAGTCTTTTAAGTTAGCGCTACGATCTGCAGTGAATTCGCGTTTTGGAATAACACCTTCAACACCAGCGTTATCAACACCTACTACAAGTTGTCCATCTTCTACAACAAGTACTTCAACGCCAACGACGTCTCCAATGTTAACACCTGTCAATTCATCTAAAATATCTTTCATCATGATTTCGTTATTATCAGCCATAAATAAAAATTCCTCCCACTTTCTCAACTCTATTTTAGAGTAAAACCTAGTAAATGACTAGCTTTTTTTACCTTTTTCTATAATTTTTTTTAATTCATCAACAACTTCGTCTATAGATAAACTTGTTGTATCTAATTCGATAGCATCCGCAGCTTTAACTAAGGGTGATATTGCACGATGCTGGTCTTTATAATCTCTACTTTTAATATCTTCTTCGATCTGACTTAGCGAGATTTTTTCACCACTTTGTTGATAATCCAACAGTCTTCTTTGTGCACGTTCTTTTACGCTTGCTAATAAGAAAACTTTGACTTCGGCATCGGGTAAAACAGTTGTTCCAATGTCTCGGCCATCCATTACCACATCGTGTTTCCCAGCGATTCGTCTTTGTTCAGCAACTAAGAATTCTCTAACCTGTTTGATTGAAGCAACATCGGAGACTGAATTAGTCACCTCAACGCTTCTAATTGCTTGACTTCTATCTACACCATTAATTAAAATGTGCTGTTGATCATTAATGCTCTCAAAAGTCAGGTTAATATTCTTTAGTTTTTGTGATAGTAACTCTTCGTTAGTTAAGTCAATATCATCCTTAAGAAATTCAAGTGTGACGCCTCGATACATAGCACCTGTGTCTAAATACATATAATTCAAATCGTGTGCTAATTTTTTTGCAACCGTACTTTTACCAGCAGATGCTGGTCCATCAATTGCGATTTGCATTTAAACTCACCTACTATTTAATTTTTAAGTTCATACCAGGTTGCAATACAGCCTCTGTTGTCAAGTTGTTTAACTTAACCAGTTGGTCAACAGTAATACCTTGTTTTTTAGCAATCAAGTATAAGCTATCACCATTTTTAACAGTGTAAGTCTGTGCCTGCACTGTTTCTTGTGTTGATTGGTCTTGAGCTTGATTAGTTGTGGTAGACTGTTGTGCCTGTTGTTGAGTCGTGTTTTGATCTGTAGTAGTTTGTGATGAACTTGTCACCGATTCACTAGACTGTTTTTCTTCGACGCTACTACTTGAAGAAGCAACTGAAGACTCAGAACTAGAACTACTACTTGATTCACTACTTTGACTCTGAGAACTTGAAGACATAACCTCAGATGAACTGTCAGAGCTCGAACTAATACTAGGCTCACTACTTCCACCGTTGAATCGTGTCCATATAAAAATTATTATAACGATCATTACAATAATTCCTAAAAGCCATAGAAACCAACGTGGCTTTTTACTTTGTGGATGTCTTGATTTCATCCTAGAAAGAGATTGCCTTGAATCGGTACGTTTATCTTCCATAAAAAAACCCCCATGCTGTCTATAATTTTATCATAAACATGGGGGTATTTGATATATTATTTATTAGAAACTTCTAACATTCTTTTTAATTTTGTAATGACTAAGCGATAAACGACTACAGAGGTTATCGTTAAAATGATTCCTTTTACTAAATTAAACGGCACAATCACTGTTACTACATAGTTAATCAATGATGTTCCTAAGTTGAAGTTAAGTAAGTTAATGTAAAGTGGTGTAAATATAAACAGGTTCCCTAAAGCTAGTAAAACAGTTAAGGAAACAACTGAAAGCGTTCCGCTCTTAACCCAATTCCATACCGTATCTTTCTTCAAAGTCCCAATTAGTGGCAATGTAAAGGCAAGTGATGCTACAAGTGACGAACTCATTCCAATCAATGATACGACATTTCCACCGAATAAAACAAAATTCAAGAATACTTTTATTAGTGCCGTCAAAATAGCACCCATTGGTCCAAATAAGCCACCACCAATAACTACCATAATATCACTGAAATCAAACTTTAAATAAGGAAACATGGGAATTATCGGGAATTCAAACTGCATCAAAACTAATGACACAGCACCAAATAACGCTAAAATAATGACCTTTTGTAACGACTTTTCTTTAAACATAAAACAATTCTCCTAAAAAAATATATTTTAGAAAAATAAAAAAATCTATTGCTTCAATATTCAACAACAGATTTTTTAGACGCACAAAAAAATCTGCCTTCTTCCATCTAGACTATAACTATCGGTTTCGTAATTTCAACGAATCAGCCAACTTAAAAAAGTTAGGTCGCGGACTTTGACCGCCGGTCGGGAATTACACCCTGCCCTGAAGACAACAATTTAATTATTTAACTAGTGTCACTATTTTACTATAAGTTTCTTAAGTTGTGCAACCTCTTGACGAGATAGTTCACGATATTTACCTGAAACTAGACCTGTTAAGTCTAAAAACGCATACTGTTCACGGCTTAGCTTATCTACAGGATGCCCAACTGCTTTGAACATGTTCTTCACTTGATGGTTTCGACCTTCATGAATAGTTAGACGAACAATACTTGTTTTCTTCTTAGAATCAGAAGAAATCACCTTCACCTTAGCAGGAGAGGTTTTGCGCCCATCAATCACAATTCCTTTTTGAAGCTGTTTTATTTCGTCTTTCTTCAAAAAGCCAGCAACTTTAGCTACATAAACTTTATCAACCTTGTTTTTAGGGTGCATTAATCCATTAGCTAAATCACCATCATCAGTCATCAAAATCAAACCTGAAGTATCATAGTCCAAACGGCCTACTGGATACAAACGATAGTCAAAATCTTCAAAGAAAGATGTCACTGTCTTTCTGTCTTTTTCATCTTTAGCAGAAGAAATAACACCTCTTGGTTTATAGAACAAAAAGGTATGTGACTTAGTTTGTTTTTCAATAGGAACCCCATCTACTTCAACAATATCTTGAAAAGAAACCTTAGTTCCCAGTTCCTTTACGACTTGATGGTTTACACGAACACGACCATCAATAATCAATTGTTCTGCTTTTCTTCTGGATGTTACACCAGCATTTGCAATCACTTTTTGTAATCTTTCCATTATGATTCACTCACCTCTTCTTCATTGATACTTTGTGTATCAATTAAACTTTCTGTCTTAAATTCTTCTATTTTTGGCATTTCATCTATTGATTCAAATCCAAAATATTGTAAAAAATAGTCTGTTGTCACAAATAGTTTGGGACGTCCAGGAACATCTTTTTTACCATTTTCGGCAATTAAGCCACGTGCATTAAGCGTTTGAATTGCTGCTTGACTTGCAACCCCTCTAATTTCATCAATTTCTACACGAGTAATAGGTTGTTGATAGCAAATAATAGCTAAAACCTCTAGTGCTGCCTGGCTTAGATGGACTTGCATATCTTTTTTATAGTACTTTTTCAGCACAGATTCTGCTATTGCTTTAGTGACAAGCTTATAGGTTTGATTCACTTTAATCAGCTGTAATCCACGTTTGCTATCTTGTTCAAGTAGTTCTTGATAATCCTTAATGACTGGCTCTAGTTCTTCAGCTGTTAGATTAAGTAGTTCTTGTAGACTTTTATCATCAATGCCTTGATCACCGGCCACGAACAAAACAGCTTCTAACTCAGCATGGTGCATCTAGATACTCCTTTCTGAAATGACAAAATCATCATTTTGATTTGCCTGTAGTACCTTGATTTTTTGGTTTTTACTTAACTCTAAAATTGCTAAAAACAGTGCAACTAAATGAGAAACCGTCTTAATTTTTGCTTCATGAACAAAATTAAAAAAGGAAAATGAAGAAGACTTCTTAAATTGATTCATGACCAAGTTAACCTGATCTTTAACATCATACTTATCAGGCTTGATTTTAGTTAAAGTCAATTTTTCGCTTTTAACTTTTTTTAGAAGTACAGAAAAAATATCTGCTAACTTTTGCGGTTTAACTTCTCCATCTTCAAGTTCTTTGGGATATTCATCAGGAACAACCGAAACTTCTTTTGATAAAGCAATCGGTTGATTCTCAAGTGCATCCCCTAAGTAGTGTGCTGCCTTTTGATAAATTTCATATGTTAAAAGCTGATCAACTAATTCTTGCCGAGGGTCTGCAACTTCGATGGTACTTTGATCTTCAAAATCATTTTGAGGCAACAAAACATCGGACTTTATTTTGAGTAACGTAGATGCCATAATAAAGTACTCACCAGCCACTTCAAGCTGTAGTTGTTGCATTTTTTCGAGATAATTCAAATATTGCTTAGTAATTTCAGCAATTGGAATGTCATAGATATCAAGCTCTTGTGATTTTATTAAGTGCAAAAGTAAGTCCAAAGGACCTTCAAAATTTGGCAAAGTTACTTGTAGTTTATTCGTCATGTTTTGAACGACTCTCTTCAAAGTTTTGGATTAATTTAGCATTTTCAGGAGTCCCAATGATTAAATCTTTGGGATAAGTATACTGTAATTCACTTAGCATATCGTTGATGTAAGGTGTATAGCGATAATTAGGCGATAATGAAACATACCGCACCATCACAAATCCTGCGCCTTCTTGAACACCTAAAACACCAATAAAGTCATTCGTCTTTTCTTTGTATAGATAAAGCACAAACTCACTTTTACTTTGATATAGCTTCATTTCTTCTTTTAAATTTTCAACAGACTTTAAATCATCTAAATAAGACAAAAAGCCCATCGCTATTTTTTCATAATCATTTTTGTATTTAATTAACACGTTAAGGTTCACCTACATTTTATTAAGATCTTGGGAAAGATTTTTGATAAATCTTTGCAATTCTAGCCTTAGAGATATGTGTATAAATCTGTGTCGTTGAAATATCACTGTGTCCGAGTAATTCTTGGACAATTCTCAAGTCTGCGCCATTTTCTAACAAGTGTGTTGCAAAAGAGTGTCTCAAAGTATGTGGTGTGACATCTTTGTCGATTCCTACCATTGCAACGTACTTTTTAATCATCTTCCAAACGGTCTGTCTAGAAATTTTGGTTCCGCGATGATTCAAAAACAGTGCCCTTGTTTTGACACTTGATTTTGCTAATAAAAATTGACGTGAATGATTAATATAGTCTTTAATCCAAGAAATTGCAACATCACTAATTGGAACTAATCGTTCTTTATTACCTTTTCCGACAATTCGAATTAATTTAAGCTCTAAGTGCAAATCATTCATCGTTAAGTTAACAATTTCGCTAACACGTAGACCTGTTGCATACATCACTTCAAAAATTGTTCGATCGCGTAAACCTAAGATTTGTTTTGTATCTGGTGATGCTAATAATGCATCAACTTCTTTCACCGAAAGCGAAACAGGTAGATGCTGTTGTTTCTTAGGTGAAGAAACATTTTGCATTGGATCAGCTTGAACATAGCGATGTTTAAACAGCCACTGATAAAACTTTCTAAGTGCAGAGATATAGCGCATCATAGTAGTTGATGATTTTTTTTGGTGATGTTGCTCACTAAGAAAATCATCAATTTTGAACGTATCAATATTAAAATCAGCTATTTTTTGTTTGACGAGAAAATCAATGAACGTCTTAATATCACGTCGATATGCTTGAACAGTATTGAATGACAATCCCCGTTCGATTCTAACAAACCGGAGATAGTCATCGAGTAAATCAGTCATTTGTTGCTGGTTCATCTTCATTTAACCTTATTTCGCCTTTTTCTTTATCTTGCGTAATTAGATTTTGCTTCATTAAGTTACCCAGTGCACGCTTGAAACTAGCTTTACTAATTCCAAATTGACTTTTAATTTGCTCAGCATCACTTTTATCATAAAAAGGCAATGTGTGCGTTTTATTACGTTTTAGCATCATAACTATCATTTGAGCATCATCATCAATTACCTCAAATGCTCGAGGCATTAAACTCAAGTTCAAACGACCATGCTGGCCATTACCAATCACTCGGGCTTTTACTTTTTCACCAAGTCGTAGTGCTTCACCATACATTTCGGTGTGGTGAATAAACCCTAAGTAATATTCCTCAGTCACAATGAATGCACCAATTTGTTTGGTTGCATAAACCGTTCCTTCTAGTTCTGTATTCTTCAAGTCTCTAGGATAGCGAACGCTTAATTGATCCATGACTTCTTCATCAGCTAGTTTACCCCAGATACGGTCTTTGTGATCAATCTCTAAACGAATCATGACGCGGTCATCTACTTTAGGCCATTTAAATGAATCTAGTGGTAAGTCATCTAATGAGATTACGATATCTTTGTCCTTTAAGCCAATATCAACAAAAACACCTAGTTCTCTTCTAACTTCTCTGATAGTACCGTATCCATAAACATCTACCATTGCTTCTGGATAGAATTGTGTCATCTTTAATTGTTTATGTTGATTTTCATAAGCGAATCCAATAATTTGATCCCCTTTATCTTTGATATCAATGTCTTGAATATCGTTTTTGCCAAGGTAAAAAGTCTGGCCATCTACCTGTGCAAAAAACGCATCCTTATTCATATCTGTTATTGTTGCTTCAATAACTTTTCCTAATTTATCTTGTAACATATTTTCATCCTTAATTTTGTATAAATTGGTTGATGACCATCAAAATAACATAGGTCATTCCTGATGCAATAACTGGACCTGCTGCAATACCTTTTAAGAAAACCACACCAAAAATGGTTCCAAAAACTAAAGCAACTGTTATTTCTGGACTCTGAGCAAGTAACCCAACACCTTTAGCAGACAAAATGGCAACTAATATTCCACAAGCAACCGCTATATATCCAGAAGGTGTTTTGAAGGCTTCAAGCAAATCTTTAAAAGTAATTCGCCCGGTCGCAATCGGTACTAGAATTGCCATTGAGATAATCGTGATACCGACATTCATTCCTTTAGCTTCAACATAACTGAGTACTTTTGTTGAATAAGGGACAAGTTTGAATAACATGACCGCTAAAGTTGCAACAATCAGCGAAGTATTTTTTCCAAAAATGGAAACTGCCAAAATTAGGGCAAGAAAAATCCAGCTTTCCAAAATCCCACTCCTTTATTTACTTACTAGTACTCTTTAGTATACGTGATAACAAGGCTTTAAACAAATGAAAAAGCCAATCCATATGGATTGGCTTTTTAACTTATCTTAAGCTAATAAAGAAGTATTAAACTTAAAGAATGAATTAAGCTTCAACAACGCTTACTGTGTTACCTGAGATAACAACAACTTTGTCTCCGCTTGCTACTACATCGTTATCTTTAGCAGCTTTAACTGCATCGTCGAATGCTTTGTCTTCTGTTGTAAGAACTGGAAGAACACCCCAAACAACTGTTAGAGAACGTTGTGTGTTTTCGCTAAATGTTGAAGCAACGATTTTAGCGTTTGGACGGAATTTAGATACTAAGTTAGCTGTGTGGCCTGATTTTGTTGAAACCACGATAGCTTTAGCACCTAATGATTCAGATGTACGAACAGCTGCTGCTGCAAGAGCTTCTGTTTCTGATTGAGCTGGGTAATCAGCTAATCTAGCTTTTGATAGAGTGTTGTTTGCGTACATTGATTCTTCACTACGTAGGTCGATAGCAGCCATAGCTGAAACAGCTTCAACAGGGTATTCACCGTTTGCTGATTCACCTGAAAGCATTGTACCATCTGTACCATCTAAAACAGCGTTAGCAACGTCAGAAACTTCAGCACGTGTAGGACGTGGGTTTTCTTGCATTGAGTCAACCATTTGTGTAGCTGTGATAACTGGTTTACCTAAAGCGTTACATTTTTGGATAAGTGATTTTTGAACGAATGGTACGTTTTGGAATGGAATTTCAACACCCATGTCACCACGAGCAATCATAAGACCATCTGAAACTTCAAGAATTTCATCGATGTTGTCGATACCTTCTTGTGATTCGATCTTAGGAATGATGTGAACGTGTTCGTTACCTGTTTCTTCAAGAATTGCACGAATATCTAAAACGTCTTGAGCTTTACGTACGAATGAAGCAGCGATGAAGTTAATGTTTTGTGTTAAACCAAAACGGATGTCGTCTGCATCTTTTTCTGTAATACCTGGAAGGCGAATTTCAACACCTGGTGCGTTAACACCTTTTTTAGAACCGATTTTACCAGTGTTTTGAACTTCAACAACAAGTTCTTTGTTAGCTTCGTCTTTTTCAGTGATTAATAGGTCAACTAAACCATCATCGATTAAAACGTGTCCGCCAACGTGTGTATCGTCGAATAAACCTGGGTATGTAACAGCGATTTTATCAGGGTTACCTACTAAAGTAGCATCCATTGAAACGCGCATTGTTTTACCTTTTTCAGCGATGAATTTTCCGCCTTCTTGGTCAGTTGTACGCATTTCAGCACCTTTAGTATCTAAAAGAATACCTACTAATTTACCAGTTTTCTTTTCTGCTTCGTGAACCATTTGAATACGTTCTTGGTGTTCTGCGTGGTCACCGTGTGAAAAGTTGAAACGGAAAACGTTAGCACCTGATTCGATTAATTTTGCGATTGTGTCAACATTATTACTTGCAGGTCCTAATGTACTTACAATTTTTGTTTGTTTCATAGTAATAGTCCTCTTCCTTGTTTGTTATTTTGCTAATGATTTGTTCAAATCATATAGTGATAAATCCGCATGATGTTTTTCATCGAATAAATCTAAGATTGAGTGATGTGTAATTTGATTATTTTCCATACCAACGGCTAATCCACCTTGGCCATCCAATAATAAATCAACAGCATAAGCTCCCATTTTACTTGCTAAAACACGATCTCTGGCTGTTGGAACACCACCACGTTGCATGTGTCCTAAAGTATTAGCACGGGCATCAAAATCACCATGTTTCTTAAGCTCAGCTAAGAAATCTTCTGATGACATCACACCTTCAGCTAGTACGATAATACCGTGCTTCTTGCCGTTTTCGAATCCTTTTTTAAGATCTTCAGCAATTTGCTTGATGTCGTAATCCTTTTCAGGAACAACAATAGCTTCAGCACCAGCAGCAACACCTGACCATAATGCAAGGTCTCCGGCGTCGCGACCCATCACTTCAACAACGAATACACGTTGATGACTTGACGCTGTGTCTCGAATTTTATCCAATGCATCAACAGCTGTTGTTAAAGCTGTATCGAAACCAATAGTGAAATCTGTGTAAGGGATATCATTATCAATTGTACCTGGTAAACCAACTGCATTATAACCATGTTCAGTTAGTCTTAAAGCACCGTGATAAGATCCGTCTCCACCGATAACAACTAATGCGTCGATACCGAATTTTTTAAGCTGTTCAATACCTTTAAGTTGCCCTTCTACCTGAGCAAACTCTGGATATCTTGCAGAGTATAAAAAGGTTCCGCCTGTATTAATACGATCTGCTACTGTTTCAGAAGTCATTTGGAAAATGTCTCCTGCAACAAGTCCTGCAAAACCGTAGTTAATTCCAAACACTTCAAGTCCAGCATCCATTGCTTTACGAGCAACGGAACGAACTGCTGCATTCATGCCTGGGGCATCGCCACCGCTTGTTAAAATCCCAATGCGTTTCATGAATTCACCTCAAACCTTCTTCATAAATTTGCTTATCAGAACCATTATTATAGTAACATTTTTTTATTATGATGTCTTTAACTTTGTCTGATTTTTACAGTTTAATTCTTATTTTTTGTCCTGTTGTGCCCTGTCATTAGGCTTATTTATCATAATTTTTTTAACATTTTCTAAGATTAATTGCATTTGTGAAATATCGTAACGATCTGGCTGGGTTTTTACTCTCAATAAGTAGACGCCAGATTCTGCCATCAGATCTTGATACTCTTGCCACTTCTGTGGAAACACTGTCACAGAAAATGGTTGATGTAATTCAACAAAGTGTAAAAATGCCATCTCAGCACCAGCCTTAGTTTTAATAACCTTAATGTCCGTTAATTGTCCAACAAGATTTACCGTTTCGTTCATTTGAATATCTTGAAAAGATTTAGCACCTCGTTGATTAAAATACTTAATCACTTCTTCAATAGGATTTTTACTAATCGTTGTACCAAGTACAGACTCTTCTTGAATCAATTTTTCTTGTTGAGTATAATCCGAAACATTTGGCAATTTAGGTAACAAAACATCTAACAACGATAAATTATTACCTGATAGCTTCAAACTTTCGAGCAATTCTGGTAATTTAGCTAATATTTTACGTCTATTTGGCTCTAATGAATCAAAAAATCCCGCGTATGCTAGATTTGTAATGAGCTCTGGTTTTAAAAACTGTTTAGGTAGTCGTCTTAAAAAGTCAATAACATCGTGATAGTTCTTACTTTCACGTTCTTCTAAAATAGACTTGATAAAATCACGACGCATCCCTTTAATCGCACGTAATCCAAAGTAAATTTGATTATTTTTAAATCTAAACTCACCCACACTTTGATTGATATCGGGGCCATTTATTTTAACGCCTGCTTGACGAGCTAAACGTAAATAAGTAACTAGTTTTTCTTTGTCATTTATATGGCTATTTAGCAAACTAGCATAAAAAGCTTGAGGATAATGTGTCTTTAAATAAGCTAACCAATACGCCACTTTACTATAAGCTACCGCATGAGAACGGTTAAATCCGTAGTTGGCAAAGGCTTCAATATAAGAATAAACCTTATGTGCGATTTCACTAGAATGTCCCTTAGCCATGCTTCCTGTGATGAACGCTTTCTTCATTTCAGTTAATTTTTCAGTATTTTTCTTAGAAATAGCTCGACGTAACATATCAGCTTGTCCCAATGTAAAACCCGCAAGTGCTTGTGCGGCCTGCATAACTTGTTCTTGGTAAACCAAAATACCATAAGTCGGTTCCAAAATTTGTTTCAAACTGTCATCTGGGTAATCTATTGGCAGTTCGTGATGCTTTCGTTTAATAAAAGTCTCGATATTTTGCATTGGACCAGGACGATACAAAGCATTGGTACTGACAATATCTTCAAAACTATCGGGCTTAAGTTGTTTAAGTACACGGCGAATACCTGTTGACTCAAATTGAAAAATACCGTCTGTATCACCTCTTTGAAAAGTCTCAAAAGTCTTCTTATCAGTCAATGGAATACGGTCTAAGTCAATAGAGATATTCTCAGACTGTAGATTAGCAATAATTTGACTTAAAATAGTTAAGTTTTGCAAGCCTAAAAAGTCCATCTTCAAAAGCCCTAACGATTCACAATAGCCCATGGTTTGCTGCGTGATTGGGATATCAGCAGACCCCTTTTGTAAGCCAACCTTTTCTGAAAGTGCTTCTTTTGAAATGATAACTCCAGCAGCATGCGTTGAAATATGACGAGGTAGACCTTCAAGTTGCGTTACAGTTGTTTCAATTAGTTGATTCAAGGGACTTTCACCCAATTTTTTTACAAGCTCGGGGTTCTTTTGTTTTGCTTCTGCAAAAGTTTGATGAGCTGTTTTTGAAATCAGTTTGGACCATTTATTTGCTTCTAACTGACTGAAGCCTAAAACTTTTAGCGTATCTTTCATCGCTTGTTTTACACCAAATGTCCCAAAAGTCATAATCTGAGCTACATGATCAAATCCATATTTTTGATAAACATAATTAATCACTTCGTCACGTTTGATGTCAGGAATATCCAAATCAATATCGGGCATATTCTGACGTTCGGGATTTAAAAATCGTTCAAAAAGTAAATTATAAGCAATTGGATCAACATCTGTAATCTTCAAACTGTAGGCTACAAGTGACCCCGCTGCCGATCCTCGACCAGGACTAGTCAAAATATCATGTGTTAACGCGTAGCGAATAACATCCCAAACAATTAAAAAGTAATCGCTAAATCCCATTTGTTCGATTACATTTAACTCGTAAGCCAGACGTTCAGCGTAAGCCTTAGGTAGTTGCTCAGTGTTAAAACGCTGCTTTAAGCCATACAGCGTAAGATGTTTTAAATAATCGGTTGATGTTTCATATTTTGTTTGTTTGAATTTTGGTAACTTCACACTCGAAAAGTCGATTGTGACCTGACACGTTTCACTGATTAACGCTGTATTCTCAAGTGCCTCTTCATAACCAAAATTACGATACCTCTCTGCGACTCGTTGACTTTCATCTAAAAACAAGTTCCCCGTCTTTTGTTCATCAATAACGTCCTTATCAATTAAGCTACCTGCATCAACTGCCTGCAACACGCTCTGCGTAAAAGCATCTTCAGATTTTAGATATTGAACATCTTCCAAAGCTACTGAACTTAAGTGATATTGTTTAGACCAATCTAAAACTTTTTGATTATAAACAGCTTCACTATCTACTGCCTGTATACCAAAGTAAAGAGCCGAAGTTTCAGGAATCAAATCTTGTAGTTGCCTGATTCCTTGATCAATTAAAGAGGGATTGTTTTGAACTAGATAAGCTAATTCGCTGTATTTAGGCGGAATAATAATGACAAGTTCGTCTAAATGCTTGGATACATCAGCTAATGAAAACGTAGCTTCATTTAGTTGCTTTAAGGAAGATAATTTCAAAATGTTTTGATAGCCTTTATTATTTTTAGCAATTAAAACAACCCTGAAAATTTCTTGAGCTTGGATATTTCCTCGGACTTCTAATTGCATCCCCAAAAGCGGATGAATACCAGCCTGTTTTGCAGCTTGATAAAAGTCAATTAATCCATAAGTGACATTGATATCTGTCAAAGCAAGACTTTGATAGCCTTTGACTTTAGCAGCATTCACCAAATCTTGAACTTTGGTTGGACTTTGCAAAAGACTATAACTACTGATGGTTTGTAAATTTGTAAACATTTGACCAAGCTCCTTTATTTTAAATTTAGTATAACAAATTTTAGACTTGTCTTATAAATGATTTATCTTTAAAATGATGTTGAATTACACGACTGAAAGAAGGGAAAAGTATGAAATATATCGTTGTGATGTTTTGGTCAATCGTTTTTTCAATGGTGACTGGTTACCTTGCAGGTTCATTGACTCAAACTTCTTTTGAACCAATGCAATCCTTAATTATGGGAATTGTAATGGCTGTTTTACTTAGTGTAACAATTACTATTGCAGAGCGCCAAAATAAAAAAGCTTAACTTTGATGAGTTAAGCTTTTTTTATTTTGTATTCGAAATGCTTAGGCACCTCAATAGGTGCATTTTCTTTAATATATTGCGCGATTAACTCGGCCATGTCTGTTGATACTTCATAACTAATATTATCAGCACCATAGTGAGGATAATTTCCTCCTCCAACAGCTCGATACTGACTTAATGCTACTTTGAATTTATCAGTCGCAGCTACTGGTTGTTTTTGATAAGTCAGACTTGATACCCGTTGCCCATATGGTTTAGCGATATCAAATGTATAATCTAAAGGATAAAACATATCGTAATTATATAATTGGGGTTTTGGCACACAGAAGGCAGGATTGATTTTGATTTCATTTTGATCATCTAAATCAAAGAATGTTGCCGCATGCTCTAAAACATCTTTTAATTGTTCCCCTGTTAGTTCAATCACAGCTAATATGTTAGGAAACGGATAGTTACTCAAGATATCCCTCATAGTTACTGATTCGGGTAGGCCTTTAGCCTGGTCGTTTAAGATTGCTGTAGCTGACAAATCAGCTTTTGTTGCACTCAATTGAATCTGATTAATCAAGTCAATATAATGACTACCCTCAATACGTGAGACCAGTGGATCACTTATTGTGAAGTCTCCTGTGACTTGTCCTAATTTTTGGTCTAAAAAGTCCTCAGTTTCTTGATGTAACGGATCAATTAAAGTTGTCACTTCTTTTGATTCAGAAAATAGCTTTGTTGGAACCAACTCAGCTGTTTTATCGCTAATCTTAACTCCAGATTGATCTTTATCAAAAGTTAATTCAACTTTCCCATAAAATTGTCCGCGGTAACCTGGTTGGATGACAGCGATACCATTTACAATTTCGGCTATTTGACGGTGCTGGTGTCCGGTTAATAAGACATCAATGCCTGGAATCTCAGTCAAAATACGATAGCCTTCATTCTCGCCCGTTAACGCTTCTGTAGGTTCACCAGTCGTAAGGTCTCGCTCAAAACCACCGTGATAACATACAACCACAATATCTGCCTCTTGTTTTATAACAGGCACCCATTTTTCAGCCATTTTATAAGCCGATTCAAAGTGTAGTCCTGCTATTTTTTGAGGCTGTTCCCAATTTGGAATATAGGCTGTTGTAAGTCCTAATAGACCAATTTTCACACCTGATTGCTCGTAAATATGATAAGGCTTGCCAAACGCCGATTGATCGGTATTTTCAGCTAGAATATTAGCGTTTAGAACTTGACTATCTTGATTAATAAATTGTTTAAGGTAATCAAAGCCATAATTAAACTCGTGATTACCCACAATAGTAGCATCAAATCCGATGGTATTAAAAACGTCATTAAATCGCTGAATATTTGATTTAGCATGATTTTTATTAAGATAAGTAGCTAAAGCTGAACCTTGAATGAAATCACCATTATTGATTTTTAGTAAACAATCAAAGTCCCCTGTTGTTTCTTCTTGCTTAAAAGCTGTGGCAAGTTTTGAAACGCCAAAATCCCCGGTAATATCGCGATTTTGATAAGTTGTGGGTCTAATGAATCCGTGGGAATCACTAGTTAGTAGTAATTTTAATTTCAAAATATACCTCCAAATATGAATACTATTTATTAACACTATCCATTTAACCATAAAAAAATAAAACCAGTTAGTAAATAACTGATTTTATTAAAAACTTAACGCATATAAAAAAGACACTAAATTAGTGTCTTATTTTTCTTCGTTAGATTTTACAACTTGTTGTCCCTTGTAATATCCTTTAGGGGATACACGGTGACTTAAACGGTATTCGCCGTTTACTGCATCGTAATGCATGTTAGGAACACTCAATTTGATGTGTCCACGACGTTGACGTTTCTTTTGTTTAGAAGTTCTACGTGCTGGTACAGCCATTCAAAACACTCCTTACTTAAAAATAATATTTAATTGATGGTTATTCATCACGCTAAAAAAGCTTTAAGCTTTAATAACTCACAGAATACATCATACTATCTATTCTAGATATTATCAAGTCATTTATGATTTGTAAATCTAAATTATTTAGTTTTTTTAGTTTCTTTTTTAGAATTTGCTTTTTTTGTTGATTTTAATTCACTCGCTTGTGTCTTAACTTCATCTTTTAAAGACTTAACTTCTTTAGAATTAGTTTTTTGTGTGTTTAATGTTACCAACATACCCAACACTGCTCCAATAATTAAAATCACGACAATTAGCAAGATAAGTGGGACGCTAATAGAAGTAATCCCAAAATTAACATTTACTGAATGAACATTTGCTAAAGCAAATAAGACAACCACTAATAATAATACTAACCCAATAATAAATTGTTTTTGATTCTTCATTTTTTATCCCCCCATTTCATAATAATATAATCACCAATTGTTGGAAATAGCAAGTAAAATTTGGATGCTATATTTAATGAAAATGGTAAAGTTAAATCTTTTTTTGAATCTTCAAAGTGGCTCACAACTTTTTGAGCTAGTTCATCGGGTTTTAGCATAAAACTACCCACATTTTCAACATAGTGACCATCTTTATCGGCAACATTGAAAAAATTGGTTGAAACAGGCCCAGGATTAACCGTCATTACTTTAACATTAAATGGCGCTAGTTCTAAACGTAAAACATTTGAAAATTGAATAACGGCCGCTTTTGTAGCTGAATACGCAGCTGCTTTAGGTGTTGGAATTTTACCAGCAACAGATCCTAAATTAATAATCTTACCAGATTCTGCTTCCATCATGTCACGACCGATTAAACGCGTAAAATACATTAACCCTAAAACATTAAGATCAAACATGTCATTTGCGGTTGTCATTGACATTTCAAAGAATGGATCAAAGTTACCAAATCCAGCAGCATTTACAAGATAATCAAAATGATCAATTTTTGACTTCATTTTGTTATAAACTTGTTCAATCATCTCTGGTTGGCTCATGTCAGCAGCAATCAAAATAACATCAACGTCAGACACCTGTTTAATTCGTGCTTGAACATGTTGTAACTTTTCGATATTGCGAGCAATTAACACAACCGTTGATTGCTTCTGCGCTGCTTCAATTGCAATTTCAGCACCAATACCACTTGATGCTCCTGTGATAACTGTTATTTTATTTTCTAGATTTACATTTTTCATCGTAACTACCTCTTCATTGGTACATCAATAATGTCAAAATCTTTCACTACTTTTGTATTCTTAAAGACTTTTTTAGCTTCTTTTTCTAGTTCATATGAGTAGCTGCCATTATAACGAGCAGAAATATGAGTTAACAGTAATTTTTTGACATTTGCCTGTTTTGCAATATTAGCTGCTTGAACATTGGTTGAATGATAATAGTCATAAGCGAGCTTACCTTCAGACTTCCCAAAAGTACTTTCATGAACCATTACATCTGCATTTTGAGCAAGCGCAGTACTTTGAGGTGTCTTACGTGTATCACCAAAGATAGAGACAATTCTACCTGGGTGATCAGGACCCAAGAAATCTTTTCCTTGAAGGACTGTCCCGTCTTCAAGTGTGACCTCTTCTCCACGTTTAAGCTTACCATAAATCGGACCAGACTTAATACTGTAAGCCTTAAGCTTATCAACTAACAGCTCTCCTGCTCTTGGTTTTTCTTCTACACGATAACCAAAACTAGTAATACGGTGTTCTAGCTTTTCGCAAGTTACTTTAAAACCATGATCATCAAAAACTAAACCTGATTCAGTAATTGGAACATAATTAATTTTATATCCTAAATGAGTATCTGAAACCGATAGAGCTGTTTTGACAAATTTTTCAACTTTTGGAGGTCCATAGATAGTCAACGGACCATCTCCTCCTTGAAATGATCGAGAAGATAACAAACCTGGCAATCCAAATAAGTGATCTCCATGCAAGTGAGTTAAGAATATTTTTGTGATTTTACGCGGTTTAATGGTTGTTGATAATATTTGATGTTGCGTTGCTTCTCCCACATCAAAAAGCCAAACTTCATTAAGCTCGTCTAATAGTTTTAATGCAATACTTGTTACGTTTCTTGACTTAGCAGGTACGCCCGCACCTGTTCCTAGAAATTCTAACTCCATTCATCGATCACTCACCTTTTAAATTAATACTTTCAAGAATAGTCTTTGCAATATATGTTGCATAATATTTTGCACCCTCTGGATTAGGGTGAATTTGGTCTTCATAAAACCAATCATCGTGACCTTTTGAGTAATTGTACCAATCAATTACTTTAAAGTTTTGATGCTCTGTTGCAGCTTGTTGTACAACTTGATTTACACTGTTTTGCCACTGACGGCTTGGAACATGTGTATTAATCCAAAAAATTGTGTGACCTGCGCCTATTTGGCTAATCAATTGGTTCAAATTATCACTTGAAAAAGGACCATTTGTTCCTAATCCAATTAAGACAATATTATTCAAGGCCTTTTCTTGTTGATATTGCGCGACAATGTCAAAACTTTGAATCATTTGTCTTGAAATTGTTGCATCAACAATCATTTGTGGAAACAATGTTTTCAAAATGTTAGATGATCCTGCCATAACAGAATCTCCTATACCCGATATTGGTAAAAACTGCATCAATTGTAGTTGTGATTGTGTCAGACCATAATTTTGATAATCCACATTTACGGGGCCGTTCTTTTCATTTTGCTTAGCTTGATCAATCACAGCCTGGAAAGGTGAAACTTTTTTAGCCTCTGCTTCAGCAGCTTGTTTTTGTCTGCTTTGAGCTTGAGCAATCAATTCCTTATTTTCAGATTGATTCTTTTCACCGTTTGAAGCAATTGTTTTAGCAAGTTGACTGTCTTTTGCATCGGCAGCTTTGACAAATGGTGATGTTACAACTGCACCTATGAATAATCCCAGTATAACAGCAGATAATCCCCATTTAACTTGTAATTTAACGCCTAAAGATTTAAACGACTTCACTTGGATAATTAAGCCCTTAATCGTTAGCTTATGAGCTTGTTTTTCAATTAATTGATAAGATATCTCTGAAACCGCTAAAATTAACATCACTTCTATTACAGGATACAAAATAGGATGATCCGCAATATTTCTAAAGCGATTTTCAAAGAAAATCATAATTGGAAATTGATATAAGTAAATGCCATAGCTTCTAGTTCCTAAATAACTAAAGACTGGATTTGTTAGCAATCGATTAAACATAGCTGCAGGATGAACAATCACAGCCACAAGCAGCGTTGTGAAAAGTGAAAATATAGCCATACCGCCTAAATACGTAAACCCTTGTTGAGGGTTCATAATAGGCAACAAACTCATCATAAGAATAATCAGAAAACTCACACCGCCGACAGAATTCAGCACAGTAGAAGTGAGTTTTTGAACATTTTGAGTGAGCTTTTCTCTAGGCCAAATCATACCTAAAAGTGATCCCATCATTAGGGCGAATAATCTAGTATCTGTACCATAATAAATTCGGCTAGTATCAATACCTGGACGATATAAGCCCGCCATCAGTCCAATCGAAACAATTGTTAAAACAATCGCTACAATAATTGGATAACGTTTTTTCTTTGAAAAATAATAACAAGCAACCAGTACTAACGGCCAAATAATATAATATTGCCATTCAATAGATAAAGTCCACAAATGAATAAATGGTGACTCATTTTGTGCAAAACGTTCAAAATAAGACTGGCCATTAAAAATCTGCCAGAGATTATAAACGCCGACTAAATTTGTGACAACTATTTGATAAAGCTGTGCTAATAAATTACGTTGAAAAAGCAAAATATATGTACTTGTTAGTGCCAAAACACTAACTAGTTGTGGATATATTCGTTTCACTCTTTTAATGTAAAAATCACGAAAACTAAATGTATTACTTTCCATGTTTTTAATCAGGTGACTTGTAATAAAGTATCCTGACAAAACAAAGAATACTAATACCCCCAAATAACCGCCAATAAATTGGTTAGGATTAATATGGTATAAAATCACCCCAATAACAGCAAGTGCTCTTAACCCATCAATCCCGGTTAGATAACGTTTCTTTTCTTTTTCCTTTTTCATTTGGTGCTACCCCTTTTGTCCTACTCAACAAATTCAAATGAGAAATCACCAATAAAGACATCGTCACCGTTCTTGGCACCGGCTTCACGTAATGCATCATCAATACCAAACGAACGTAATTGTCTTGCAAAACGCATAATACCATCGTTGTGTGTCAAGTTAGACATTTGAAGCAGTCTTTCAACTTTTTCACCTTTAACAACGTACATACCAGCATTTTCTTTTTCAATGTAGAAGTCATCTTGTTTGTCTTCTGCCTTGAAGTCGTAATTTTGATGTTTAACATCTTCTGCTTCAGCATCTACAGACTTGATTTCTTTTGGTAATGTTTCTAGCACATCCGCTGTCTTTTGAAGTAATACTTTAACACCTTGGTGTGTCACTGATGAGATCTCAAAAATTTCAGGTGCAGTTTCAAATTCAGCTTTAAATTCAGCTAGTCTATCTTCTGCACCCGGCACGTCCATCTTAGTTGCCACGATAATTTCCGGTGTTTGCATCAAATTGTCATCATATGTTTTTAGTTCTTTACGGATAGTTTGATAGTCTTCATAAGGTTCACGACCATTATTAGGATCCATATCAATTAAATGTAAAATAACTTTGGTACGTTCAATGTGTCGCAAGAACTGAATCCCTAATCCGACACCTAATGAAGCACCTTCAATAAGACCAGGTAAATCAGCCATAGCAAAATCTTGACCACTATCTAGTTGAACCATTCCTAGGTTAGGAACTAGCGTTGTAAAATGATAAGCTGCAATTTTAGGCTTTGCAGATGTTGCAACTGAAAGTAGTGTTGATTTCCCTACAGATGGGAATCCTACTAATCCAACATCAGCAATCACTTTAAGTTCTAGCCTTAATTTACGAAATTGGCCTGGTTCACCATTTTCAGCTACTTCTGGTGCTGAATTTTTAGCTGACTTAAAGTGAATGTTTCCACGGCCTCCACGGCCTCCTTTTGCTACAACTAATTCTTCACCATCATGTGTTAAATCACCAATTACTTCATTGGTTTCATCATCATATACGGTTGTTCCAGCTGGAACCGCAATTATTGAGTCCTCAGCCTGACGACCGTACATTGATTTATTCATACCATTTTCGCCGCTTTTAGCTTTAAATTTACGACGGAATTTAAAATCCATTAATGTTCTAAGTCCTGGATCGACTTTAAAAATGATACTACCACCGCGGCCACCATCGCCTCCGGCTGGTCCCCCCATAGGGACATATTTTTCACGGCGGAAACTTATCGCTCCGTCTCCACCTTTTCCTGCTTGTACTTCCACTCGGGTATGATCAACAAACATTGTATTCCTCCTTACGAGTATTTCTGACTCTAACTATCATACCATGATTGTATTTGCTTATGATATTGATTTTAAAAATAAAATGTACAATAGCTTGAATTTAAGACGTTTTTTGAACCGATAACGATAGGCTAAGTGTTTGAGCCTGTTTTTTGTTTAATCCCGCTTCTTGTAATTCTAAAACGGAAGCTTGCTTAATCTTGGTTAGTGAGCCAAAATGTCGCATTAGCTTTTGTCTAGTTTTAGGCCCGATACCTGGAACAGTTTCAAGTTGAGAGGATAGTGAATTTTTACTTCGTTTTTGACGATGAAAGTTAATGGCAAAACGGTGAACCTCATCTTGAATTCTTTGCAGTAAGTAAAAACCTTGTGAATTGCGTTTTAAACTCACGACCTGTAAAGGCTCGCCGAAAATCAATTCTGAAGTACGATGCTTATTATTTTTGACCATTCCTGCAACAGGAATCGCTAAGCCTAGTTCATTTCTCAAAACATCTTTTGCAGCATTAACTTCAATATCGCCACCATCCATTAAAATCAGGTCGGGTAATGATTGTTTTTCTTTTAACAATCGTTCATAACGTCTGCGAATAACTTCTCGTGTATTCGCTGCTTCGTCTGCCCCATTTTGATGTTCAAATCTACCAGATAGCTTGTATTTTCGATAGTTGTGAGTATTCTTTTTTCCATCTTTAAATTGCACCATTGCTGAAACAGGATCTGTTCCTTGAATATGTGAATGGTCAAATGACTCAATGGTTGCGCCGTATGGCAAATTCAAAGCTGTAAAAATTTCACGTTGTGCACCAATTGTCTTTCTCTCATCTAATTCAATCAGCTTGAACTTCTCTTCTAAAACGATTTGACTATTTTTCTTAGCCAAGTCTAACAATTCTTTTTTAGTCCCTCGTTTTGGCGAAACCACTTTTGCACCAATCAAATCGCTTAGGAAGTCTGTATCTAGTTCTGACGGCACAACAATTTCTTGTGGTAACAGCTGATTTTCCTGCTTATAAAATTGCAAAATAAAAGTTGTCATTTCATCAACAACATCATCAGTTAGTGTAAACAACTTCTTTTCACGTTTTAAAAGACGAGATTGGCGAATGAAGAAAATTTGAACTGACACCCATCCTTTATCAACATAAAAATTGATAATATCTCGTGTTGTTTTATCAGTTGTAATAATTTTTTGTTTCTCAACTGTCGCTTCAATGTAGTGAATTTGATCACGCAATTCACCGGCACGTTCAAAGTTAAGTTCTGCAGCTGCATCCCTCATCTTTTGTGTCAATTCTTTCTTCACATTAGCAACATCACCATTTAAAAACCGTTTGATTTTTTTGATTTGGTCACGATAGACACTTTTGGGTACTTCTTTGAAACAAGCTCCCAAACATTGGCCCATGTGGTAATACAAACAAGGTCTTTTCAAGTTACCTTGGCAGCGTCTTAAAGGATACACTTTTTGAATAAAGTGCATCGTTTCTTCTGCCGCATAAACATTAGGATAAGGACCAAAATAAAAACTGTGATCATTTTTGATTTCACTAGTAATTTTGATGATTGGGTCACGTTCATTTGTAATTTGAATATACGGGTAACCCGTCCCCTGTTTTAATTTAATATTATAGTGTGGTTGATGCTTTTGTATAAGTGTGACTTCAAGCAAAAACGCCTCTTTATCGCTAGACGTCACGATTGTTTCAAAATCGACGATATCTGCGACAAGACGCGCTGTTTTACCTTCATGTTGGGTTTTAAAGTAAGAACGAACACGGTTCTTTAAGTTCTTCGCTTTTCCAACGTATATAATATGATTATCTTTGTTCTTCATCAAGTAACATCCCGGAAGATCGGGAAGCAGCGCTAATTTGTGATCTAAATATTCAGAAATAATAGTTAACACCCTTTTCTTTATCAGGATTATTTCATTCTACTCTATGATACCACAAATTAGTCTGTACTTAATTCTATAAATCTGTGTCTAAAACCTGTGACAAGAATAATTGAGTCCGTTCATTTTTTGGATGGTCAAAAATTTGTTCAGGTGTGCCAACTTCAGCAAAACGACCGCCATCCATAAACCAAACTTTATTAGCAACGTGACGGGCAAAACCCATTTCGTGAGTCACGATAACCATTGTCATACCTTCTTTAGCTAAATCTTGCATCACTTTTAGCACTTCTCCAACCATCTCTGGATCTAAAGCACTAGTGGGTTCATCAAACAGCATCACATCTGGTTTCATTGCTAACGCACGGGCAATCGCCACACGTTGCTTTTGACCGCCAGATAAAGAAGTTGGATAACTTTGTTCAAATTGATCCATGCCAACTTGTTTTAGTAAAGCTAGCGCTTTTTGGTTAGCTTCTACTTCATTCATTCCCTTTACTTTTTTAAGGGCTAGCGTGATATTTTGCTGAACAGTCATATTACTGAATAAGTTAAAGTCTTGAAAAACCATTCCCATTTTTTCACGCAATTGATTCAAGTTTTTATCTGATAACTTTGTAATATCCTGTCCTTCAAATTCAATTGAACCTTCAGTAACAGATTCTAGTGAGTTTAGCGTTCTTAAGAATGTACTCTTACCTCCACCAGAAGGGCCAATAATTGCGATGACATCTCCTTGGTTCACTTCTGTACTAATATTTTCAAGAACTTTTTTGTCCCCATATGATTTGCCAAGTCCTTTGACTTTAATTAAATTATTCATGCTTCATCTTCCCTTCAAAATGGTTTAATAGTTTAGTTAAGCTGTACGTAATAACAAAGTAGATAATCATTGCAATTACGATTGGAATAACACCTTGATAAGTCACGGACTGAACAGCTTTAAGTTGGTAGATTAAATCTGCTACCCCGATAATGGATACGATTGACGTTTCCTTAATTAACGAAATAAATTCGTTACCTAGTGAAGGCCAAATGTTTTTGATAGCTTGAGGGAAAATAACACTCATAAATGTATCTTTTGCTGATAATCCCAAGCTTCTTGCAGCTTCTTTTTGTCCTTTAGGAACTGAGTTAATTCCACCACGAATAATTTCTGAAACATAAGCTGCACTGTTAATTGATACAGCTATTACACCTGAAATTAAGGCTGGAATATTGATGAATGATCCAACACCAAAGTAGACAAACATAATTTGAATCATCAAAGGTGTTCCACGAATGAATTCCACAAAGGCTGCTGTTACCATGTTTAATAATTTAAAGTGTGAAATTCTAAATAAGGCGAAAATAACACCTAAAATAATACCGAAGAAAATTGAAATAACTGTAATTAGTAATGTTGTGCCTAATCCCGATGCAAAGTATGGCCAGTAGCTTAATACCAATTGCCATGGTCCTTGATCTTGAGGAGAAGAGGATTCTAAATAATTACCTGCATCTGCAAGATACTTGGAAATCAAGTTGTTATCTGTAATATTTTTAATAGCTGCGTTAGCTGTGACTACTAGATCATCAGAATTTTTAGAAAAAGCAATAGCTGTTCCACTCATGTCTTCTTCATTAACATCAGCGCTTATACTTGTAATGTCTGAATTATGACTAACATATGCCTCCGCTACAGCTGACTCGGTTAGAAAAGCTGAAGCTTTCTTTGATTTCAATGAAAGTAATAAATCGTTTACATTAGTTAAAGCTGATGCCTTGGCTTCTGGAAAGCTTGTTTTCAAGATATCTTGTTGCATGCTTCCAACTTGTACACCCACTGCTTTGTCTTTAATATCACTTGCTGATTTTATTTGATCTGCATCGTCCTTACGAATAACGAACATTTGTTTTGACTTGTAATAAGGATCAGAGAAATCGACACTTTTCTTTCTTTCCTCTGTTGCGGACATTCCTGAGATAACCATATCAATTTTTTTGGTTTCTAGTGCCACAAGCAATGAATCAAAATCCATTGTTTTAACGACTAATTTCACACCGAGTTTATCAGCAATATCTTGTCCAATTTGGACATCCATTCCCACAACTTTTTGTGAACCATCTACTGTTGCTAAAAATTCATAAGGTGGATAATCGGGCGAGGTCCCCATAACCAACTCACCTTTTGATTTAACTTCATCTACTGTAGATGCTTTAACTTGTGAATGATTAGTTGATAGTGTAACCGCTGTAACTAGCAGCGTCAAAAATCCTAATATTTTAGTCACTACTTTTTGACTTTTCATAATTTGTTCCTCCTACGTGTTTTCTTTATAAGTCTGTTATACCCTCTTTTGTATATTTATACAACTTATATTCAAATATACAGAATTATACATTTTGACATCAATCACTTTTTTAGTATAATACGGGAAAAGGAGTTGTTTAATTATGGGATTAAGTTTTAAGAACCAAAATCAACTAAACGATTTATTCGATAAATTTGCTACAGTGCCTGATGAAAAAAAGAAGAAATCAGAAAAAAATGTAACAAAAGAAAAAGAAGACAAAAAAAAATAACGCATTAAGCGTTATTTTTTTTGTCTTCAACCCACTGCCATAAAGCATCAATGTTGTATTTCTTTTCAGAACTAAACAAAATCAAATCATCTGCTTCATCTAGTTCCAAAGTATCTTTAAAGTTTTTAACAACTTTATTCCACTGACTTTTTTTAACTTTATCTATTTTTGTTGCAACAATCAACAAAGGCTGATTGAGATATTTGGCATACTGGTACATTGCCACATCATCTTGCGTTGGTTTATGACGTGAATCCATGAGTAAAATCATACCTTTTAATTCTTCACGACTTTCGAGGTAGGTTTCAATCATTTGACCAAATTTTTCACGCATTTTTTTAGAGACTTTGGCATAGCCATATCCTGGAACGTCCACTAAATATAAATCATCATTAACATTAAAAAAGTTAAGTGTCTGTGTTTTACCTGGTGAACTTGAGGTTCTAGCTAATTTCTTACGATTTAAAATCGCATTAATTAAGCTAGACTTACCAACATTTGAACGACCAGATAATGCAAACTCAGGATAGTGAGATGTCGGATATTGATCCGGATAAGCCACTGTCTTTTCTAAATCAACTTTATGAATTTTCATGATTTTTCCTTACAATTTCAACTGGTTTATTATCTGTAATCACTTCTTTTGTCACGATTACTTTTTCAACATCTTTTTCACTTGGTAAATCAAACATAATATCGCGCATACTATCTTCAATAATTGAACGTAATCCACGAGCACCTGTGTCACGTTTGATTGCTAACTTAGCAATCTCTTGAAGTGCTTCAGGTGTTACTTCAAGTTCAACGTTATCTAATTGGATGAGCTTCTTATATTGTTTAACCAAAGCATTTTTTGGTTGAGTTAAGATGTTAACTAAATCATCTTCAGTTAGTTTGTTTAAAACAGCCATGATAGGTAAACGTCCAATTAATTCTGGAATAATACCGAACTGCATTAAATCTTCAGGGATGATTTGTTGTGTGATGTTTTTAGCATCTAGCTTTTGTTTTTCATCAGAAGCACTGAATCCAATTGTTTGTTTGCCTAAACGACTTTCCACAATAGATTCAATACCATCAAATGCCCCACCAACGATGAATAAAATGTTAGTTGTATCAATCTGAATCATATCTTGTTGAGGATGTTTACGTCCACCTTTTGGTGGTACATTCGCAATTGTTCCTTCTAAGATTTTAAGTAATGATTGTTGAACACCTTCACCTGAAACATCTCTTGTGATTGAAACATTTTCACTCTTTTTAGCAATCTTATCAATTTCATCAACATAAATAATCCCATGTTGTGCACTTTCAATATCAAAGTTAGCGTTTTGAAGTAGTGATAACAAGATGTTTTCGACATCGTCTCCAACATAACCTGCTTCTGTCAAACTTGTAGCATCTGCAATGGCAAAAGGAACATTTAAAATTCTAGCAAGTGTTTGTGCTAAGAATGTTTTACCTGACCCTGTTGGGCCAATTAGTGCTACGTTACTTTTTTGAAGTTCAGTATCATCATCACTTGTAACATCTACTTGTGTGATACGTTTGTAATGGTTATATACCGCTACAGAAAGTACTTTCTTAGCTTCTTCTTGTCCAATAACGTAATCATCTAAAATGGCACAAATTTCTTTTGGTGTAGGCAATTCTTTCAATTGACTCATTGCGTTATTTCTGAATTCTTCATCAATAACTTGTTTACTTAATTCTATACATTCATCACAAATATAAACACCATTTCCGGCAACCATTTTCTTCACTTGACTTTGGTCTTTGCCGCAAAAAGAACATTTAATTTGATCTGAACCTTCTACATTATCAAAATACATAAGCGTCTAATCCTTATTCTAATCTAGTATTCATTTACTTACATCTACTAAAGTATCATTTTTTAAACTATACATAAAGAAAAAAGTTTTCAAAATAAAAAGCGGGAAATTTCCCGCTTTTTAAAGGCTATAATAACAAGTCATTATTTTTTCTTGCTTTTTAGTTTTGAAGGCACAACTTCTGTTGCTGTGTCTGAAAGTAAAGCAATTGCTTTCTTGATTGAGATATCGTGAACTAGCATGTCTTCAGTCAATGTTTGACGAACAACTTTTTCGTCCATGTTGTATTGAGCTGCTAAGTTTTTGATTTCTTCATCAATTTCTTCTTTAGAAGGTTTGATTTCTTCAGCTTTTACAATAGCTTCAAGAACAAGTGTTGATTTAACACGTTCTTCAGCATCTTTTGCAAATTGTGCTTTCATATCTTCTTGAGTTGTACCTGTGATTTGGAAGTACATTTCTGGAGAAATACCTTGTCTTTGCATGTTACCTAAGTATTGGTTCATTTGATTGTTAACTTCGTTATCAATCATAGCTTGAGGTACTTCAGTAATTTCAGCGTTATCTACAGCTTCTTTAATAGCGTAGCTTTGGATGTTATCTTCAGCTGCTTCTTCTTTAGATTGTTGAATTTCTTGTTGAATCTTTTCTTTCAATTCGTCTAAAGTTTCAACTGAATCGTCGATATCTTTAGCAAATTCATCATCTAATTTTGGCAATTCTTTTGTTTTGATTTCGTGAATCTTTGTATCAAAGTGTGCTTCTTTACCTGCTAATTCTTCAGCTTGGTAATCTTCAGGGAAAGTCACAACAACGTCCACGTCATCTCCAGCTGAATGACCAATTAATTGATCTTCAAATCCTGGAATGAATGATTCTGAACCTAATTCAAGTGAATGGTTTTGAGCTGTTCCACCATCAAATGCAACACCATCAATCATACCTTTGAAGTCGATAATAACTGTATCACCTTTAGCTGCTTTACCTGTTTCTTTTAGAACAAGTTCAGCGTTTTGGTCACGTCTTTTATCTAGTTCAGCATTTACTTCTTTTACAAGAGCTTTACGATCTTGTTTTGGAACGTTTAGGTTTTTGTATTCACCTAATTTAACTTCTGGCTTAATAGTTACAGTTGCTTTCATTTTCCAGTCAGCATCGCGTTCCATTGATTCTGGTAACACTTCAGGTTGGTCCACGGGTTCTACACCAGTTTCTTGTAAAGCATTGTTGTAAGCTTCAGGAAGCACAATGTTTAGTGCTTCTTCATATAAAGCTTCTTCGCCGTACATACGGTTGAACATAGCACGTGGCAATTTACCCTTTCTAAATCCAGGAGCATCGATGTTTTTCTTTACACGATCAAATGCTTTATCTAGACCTTTTTTTACTTCTTCTTTTGAAATTTCGAATGTCAGTTCGCCGGTAATATTACCTGTTTTTTCCCATTTTGCAGACATTAAAATCTACCTCCGATGTCAATTTTGGGTTTATTTTCATAATCCATCATACCCATTTATCTTACATGATATCACGCCAAAACTCAACGTATTAGCGGGATTTTTTCAAAAAAAAAGAGCTTAGGATTAACCTAAAGCTCTTTTTTATCATTAAATAATGAAAATTATTCAACGATTTCGTTAACCATACCAGCACCAACAGTACGTCCACCTTCACGAACAGTGAATTTTGTACCTTTTTCGATAGCTACTGGAGCAATCAAGTCAACTTCAAATGTTACGTTATCACCAGGCATAACCATTTCAACGTTATCAGGTAATTCGATAACACCAGTTACGTCAGTTGTGTGGAAGTAGAATTGAGGACGGTAGTTTGAGAAGAATGGAGTATGACGTCCACCTTCTTCTTTACTCAAGATATAAACTTCACCCTTGAATTTTGTGTGAGTTTTGATTGAGCCTGGCTTAGCCAATACTTGTCCACGTTCGATTTGTTCACGGTTAACACCACGTAGAAGTGCACCAACGTTATCTCCAGCTTCACCAGAATCTAGAGTTTTACGGAACATTTCTAGTCCAGTAACAGTTGATTTCATGATTTCAGGTTTTAGTCCGATGATTTCAACTTCATCACCAACGTTAACCACACCACGGTCGATACGACCTGAAGCAACTGTACCACGACCTGTGATTGTAAATACATCTTCAACAGGCATCAAGAATGGTTGGTCTTTGTGACGGTCTGGAGTTGGAACGTATTCATCAACTGCATCCATTAAGTCATAGATAACTTGTTCTTGTTCTTCGTCACCTTCGATAGCCTTCAATGCTGAACCACGTAGTACGGGAACATCATCACCAGGGTAATCGTATTCTGAAAGTAATTCACGAACTTCCATTTCAACTAAGTCGATCAATTCTGCATCGTCAACTAAGTCAGTTTTGTTCAAGAATACTACGATGTAGTCAACACCAACTTGGTGAGCAAGTAAGATATGTTCACGAGTTTGTGGCATTGGACCATCTGTAGCAGCAACTACTAAGATAGCACCGTCCATTTGAGCAGCACCAGTAACCATGTTCTTAACGTAGTCCGCGTGTCCTGGAGCATCGATATGAGCATAGTGACGGTTTTCTGTTTCGTATTCAACGTGAGCTGTATTAATTGTAATACCACGTTCTTTTTCTTCAGGAGCTGCATCGATTGATGCGTAGTCTGAAGCGTCTGCTAGACCTTTCTTAGCTAAAACTGTTGTGATAGCTGCTGTTAAAGTTGTTTTCCCATGGTCAACGTGTCCGATAGTACCAATGTTAACATGGGGCTTAGTTCTTTCGTAATGTGCTTTTTCTGCCATTATAAAATACCCTCCTGTAAATTAGAAGAATTCCGTATAGGCAAAACCCTAAACGGATAATTCTCTGTTGATTATTGTACTACTTTCAAGACAAAAATAATAGTCATGCCTTGAAAATATCCGTATTTGATTATACGTAGAGACTTCAAAAAAGTAAATACTTTTTTGAGAAGTTGTCTCAAATTTCTTCACTTTGATTAAGCTTTTTAATCAAAGCAAAATAAGGATTATCATTTTTGTCAAAATCCTCAACTCCTAATATACCAAAGTATGCTAAAAAAGAAAAGACAAACTCTGATATATTTTTGATAAATAAATCAAAGCGCGGATAAAGCTGTGCTAACAGCAATGTATATTGCGAAATAGCAAGTTGCTGGATACTTGGATCAACGATTTCTGACTGAATAATCGCAATAGATTGTGTCATAAATTGGCTATCAAAGTAAAGTGTCGTTTGCTGTAAATCAACCTCTGTTATTTTATCTAAAATAAACACAGGGATTGTATCAACTTCCTCTAATTTAACCAAATCTTCAATCAAGGCCACTCGTAATTCTGGTTGTAATCCGGGTGCTAAAAAAGCTGTCCTGCATATTTGAGCAAACTCATTGATAGGTAGTTCCTTTAATTGCTCATAGCTTTTACGACTTTTAATCAGACCTGCAGCCATATTGTTGAAAAATTCCGCTTTAATTGTTTGATTATCTTTAGGCAAAGCTAAGGATTTAAATCGTTCTTGATATTGGTTGTACACTGTTTCAAATTCAACACCAAAAAGTTGTCCCCTTTTTAAATGAAACGGAATCTGAAAAAATGGGATGATTAGATGATTTTGGTATAAGACTTGTAAATAAATTTCAAAGCTTTGATCATTTTGATAAACGTTCAAATACTTCAATTCATCTAAAGCCTGCGTATATTTTTGTAATTTTAAATAATTTTGGATTAATTCCGCTGTTATTTTAGAGTCTGGGCCAAAATTTTGAGCTTCTTCCAAAAAAGCAACTGCTCCTTGATAATCTTTTTGGGCAGTTGCTTTTTTTGCTGATTTTAACAATTCAGTTTGCGAAGTATTCACGTTTATAAATCTCCTACTTCTTTTTGGGTTGTGGTTTATTTCCTTGAGGCTTATTTGCATTACGACGATGACGATTTTGGTTAACTTCCATAATCACCGGCAATACAACGGGGCGACGTTTTGTTTTTTGGAATAAGTATTTTTCTAGTGAATGTCTAACGTCTTGCTTCAACTCAGACCAGTCAAATTTTTTGGTTTGTAGATTTGTATCAATTGCTTCTTTAGTTAACTCGATACTTTCATAAATCAAATCTTTATTTTCTTTAATGTATACAAATCCACGTGTCATAACTTTAGGCTGTGCAACAATTTTCTTTTTCTTACGATCAATAGTTACAACAGCAATAAACATACCATCATCAGCTAAAATTTTTCTGTCACGCAATACAATGTTACCAATATCGCCGATTCCTGCACCATCAATCATGGTATCTTCTGAGGAAACCGGTTCAGTTAGTTCAAATTGGCCTTTTTGGTAGTGATAAACATCACCTTTTTTGGCAATAATGATGTTACTTGAATCAATACCCGTTTCTTGTGCAGCTTCTTTGTGTGCTGCAAGTAGACGGTATTCTCCCTGGATTGGGAATAAGTACTGAGGATTTAACAAGTTGATCATCATCTGCAATTCATAACGTGAAGCATGTCCTGAAGCGTTAATTTCACGGCCGATTTCTTTAACTACTCCACCTGCACGATAAATCAGGTCAGATGTTTTTGCAACAGTTGTTTCCATAGCATGTGATGGCGTTGTTGTGATGAAAACCAAATCACCGTCTGTAATGTTAACAAGCTTATGTTGTTGCATTGCCATTCTCTGAAGTGATTTTAAAGGTTCACCCATACGGCCTGTTTCTAGTACTAAAATATCTTCTTTATCGTAATCATTTATTTTAGTAGCGGGAATAATTAGGTCTTCATCTGGAATATGCAACAAGTCTAAATCCATTGCAGTTCTCACAATTTTTGCAACATCTTGACCAGTTAAAATTACTTTTCTATTTGATAAATGCGCTGCATTTAAAATTTGTTGAACACGAGCAATATTTGAGGCTACCGCAGAAACAATTACACGACCTGGATGATCTTTTAGCGTTTCAATAATGTAATCGCCAATTTCTTTTTCATTAGCACCTTCATGTGGCATCTCGGCATTTGAAGAATCACTTAATAGTGCTAAAACTCCCTCTTTGCCAATTTCCATAATACGACCGTAATTAGTTTTATAGCCCTTATTTACACTTTGGTCGAACTTAAAGTCACCCGTGTAAACAATTTGACCAGCATCAGTTTTGATAGCAACACCTAGTGTTTGTGGAATGTTGTGTGTTGTGTCAAAAAATGAAACAGTAGCATTTTTAAAGTCGATTGCCGTATTTTGGTCGATTTCATGGAAATCACTAAAATCAGCATTCTTCTTAGCGTTTCTCACTGCAATCTTAGCTAATTCAATCGTTAGTTTTGATCCAAAAACTGGAATATCATATTTGGTAATAAAGTATGGAAGTGCACCAATTGCATCAGCATGACCATGTGTTAGAAACACACCCATAATTTTGTCTGCGTTATCTTCAATGAAAGATAAGTCCGGAATGACGTAGTCAATCCCCAATAATTGTGTGTCTGGATACTTCAATCCAGCATCTAAAATAAAAATCTCATCATCAACTTGCACAGCATACATGTTTTTTCCATTCTCACGTACACCGCCAAGTATCATTACTTTGATATCTTGTGCCATTTATTATCTCTTTTCTAAATTTTTTAATTTATCAATTTTATCCCCTATCGGGTTACTTGACTTTAACTACTGTAATTTTATCATATATTTGTATAAATTAAAGAATATAAAAAAGAGACCTTTTAAAAGGTCTCTTTTTTATATTGATTAACGACGTAATCCTAAAGCTTTGATTAGGTCACGGTATCTTGAAACATCTTTGTTTCTTAGGTAACTTAATAAGTTACGACGGTGACCGATTTTTTTCAATAGACCAACGTGTGAGTGGTGATCTTTTTTGTTTTCTTTTAAGTGAGCGTTAAGAAGAGTAATTTCTTCTGTTAAAACTGCAACTTGAACTTCTGGAGAACCTGTATCTCCTTCGTGACGAGCAAATTGTTGAATTAATTCATTTTTTCTTGTTTTTGAAATAGCCATTTGTATTTCCACCTTTCTTAAAATCCCCGTAAACATTGCCTAACGTTGGTGATTCGATTAAACAAAGCAAACGGTTCGAGATAAATGATACATTAAATCATGAAAAAAAGCAACATTACTGTCTTGCAAAACTTAAACAATTTCATTATAATTGAAGTCGCTGAGTTTTCCTGTGAAAACTCTTGTTATAAATTGGAGGTGACAAATATGCCACAAATCAAATCTGCTATCAAACGTGTTAAAACTATTGAAGCTGCTAACAATCGTAACGCTACTCAAATGAGCCGTTTACGTACAGCTATCAAAAAATTCAAAGTTGCTAAAGCTAACAACGCTGACAACACTAACGAATTATTTAACCAAGCTTTACGCGCAATTGACATGGCTGCATCAAAAGGTTTAGTTCACAAGAACAAAGCTAACCGTGATAAGTCTCGTCTAGCAAAACAAAATGCTGCTAACTAAGATAACTTAACTTATTTTAGTTTTTAATATTAAAGACTAAAAAGAAGCCCTCTTTTATAAGAGAGCTTCTTTTTTTAGCATTTTAACAGAAATAACTGCAAAAAATCATCATGATACTGATAACCCGATTTGATTCGATACTCTATTTCTATTAATTGATTAATCAGATACACCAGGTGTGAGGTACTAATTTGAGTTTGACTGGCTAACTTTATACGGTAAGGATGTGCCTTTAAAGTTTGTTCAATTTGTTTTAACGATTTATTTTGCTTTTGTAATAGCTTAACCTGCAACAAAAATCGAAGTTGAGAGGTCATAGCAGCGACCAGTTGGACCTCATTAACCCCTTGATTAATTTGCTCCTTCAGTAATTCAATAGCCTGTTGGTAGTCTTTTTTTAATGCTAAACTCAAAATATCAAAAATATTATCCGATAAATTTTGCTCAACGTTATCAATAACTAGCTTTTGTGAAATGATCATCGTATCTAACGCTGCAATTTTAAGCTTTTCTATCGCATTCATTAAGGCGGTTACATCAAAAGCCGCACGCTTAACCAATAAATTGGTTACTTGAGGCTCGATTTTATAGCTATCTTTTTCAACTAATTGCTGTGCAAACGCATTTAAATTACGATAAGATAGTTTATCTTCTATTGTCATCAAATGCTTTTTCAAAACTTTAGTTATTTTTTTTCGCTCATCTAATTTAGGGTAATTAAAATCAAATATTAAATAACTATCGCTAATTTCTTGGGACTCAATCACCTTAATTAGTTGATTTAATACTTTTTTGTTCTTAACTGCAGGCGCTTTAGCAGTTAAATTCTCAAGTTCAGAAATAATCAGGATTTTTTGGGATGAAAACAAAGATGATTGCGTGAGTTCATTAACAAGTCCCTGATAGCCCTGCTTGGCTAAATCAAATCGAACAATATCAACATCCCCATGTTGTTCTTGATATTCTTTAACCAGCTGTTGAATCAAGTAATCATTTAGTAAATCCGTTGATGTATTAACCAATGCTCCTAAAGTGCTTTGGTTATTTTTTATGTCTAAAAATTGACTAAGTGTCAACCAGAATCCTCCTCATTAGTTTGGTAGCGTCGCTTTTCCCACTGACCAAAACTGTTGAAATATACGTTAATCATACCATATTGATGGGTACCGTCATATTTGATTTTAAGATTACTTAGCGCATTAATTGTCTCTTGATGCGGATGGTGATAGCGATTATTTTTTCCAGCTGAAATAAAAGCATAGCTTGGATTGAGTTGTTTCAAAAATTCAAATGAACTTGACGTTCGACTTCCATGATGCCCTAATTTTAAATAATCAATCTTTAGGTCTTTATATTTCTTTAAAATTGCCAGTTCCTGATTTTTTTCTAAATCTCCTGTAAATAACCATTTTTTATCTTGAACGCCCACTAATAACGCCAACGAATCTTTATTTTCGCCCATTCCAGGATTTTCAGGATATAAAACACTAAAATCAAGTGACTCATACTCACGCCTATCTCCTGCTTTCAGCGCATGAAAGGTTGTTATTTCAGAATAACGTTGCATGAGACTTTTAAACTTAGTCACTCGTTGCATCCCTATCCCATAATAGACTGTTTCAACTTTTATTGACCTTAATAATGGCTCCAAATCACCAATATGATCATCGTCTTGATGAGACAAAAACAGAGCATCAATTTGTGAAATACCTTGAGCATTCAAATAAGGAACCGTTATTTTTTCTACAATGGATTTGGTGTTGGTCGTTTTTCCAAAGTTTAACCGGCCACCTGTATCTATCATTACCACTTTACGTTTAATTGGCGTTGTCAAAACAATACTATCTCCCTGCCCCACATCCATAAATGTCACTTGCCCATAAAAAGGAAAATGGATAAGTATATAAGCTATGCTATACATCGCTACCATCGTCACAATTAACCTTGACTTCATCCGTTTAAAGGTAAAACTTGCAATCGTTAATCCAATAAGTAATATCACGATTATAAATTCCGGTTTACCAAAATTAACCATGCCATAATCTAACTGCCCCACATAACCCAAAAAATCAAATAACTTGAGTAATAAATAAGCTATACCATCAAAAACTAGTGGAACTAGCGGATACAAAAAACTGAGTAAAACAAGCGGTAAAATAATATAATCAAATAAGGGAATTGCTATAAAATTGTATAAACTCGTGAAGATGTTATAACTATAAAAATAATAGAGCAAGAGTGGCAAACTAGTCAGATTAAGGTAGATAGATTGTTTCAAATAAGACATATTTTGCGTCAAAATCAAAATAAGTACTAAGAAGTAACTCAGTTGACCACCTACTGTGGTAATCATCAAAGGATCAATTAATGAATGACAAACAAACCCTAGTCCCAGCTGATCTAGTGGATTCAATTTCACTTTAAAAACATTAACTAAGACCAAAGCCACCCAATAACTAACAACAGCACGTACCAGTCCGACTTGTTCATTACCAATAAAAACAAAGATAATCAAAGCTAATCCTGTTATTATTTTAGTCTGTTTTCGCCGTATTCGTAGTAAATATAATAGTTTCTCAAGTAATTTTGCAATAACTTGAACATGCAATCCAGATATTGAAATGATATGAATAATCCCTAATTTTTTGAAGGTCTCATCATATGATAGTTCCTTAAATTTTTCACCTAGTATTAACTGAAAGCCCAACATATTCAATGGCTCAGGTAACTGTTGATAGAACTTTTTGAGCTCAAAACGTACTTGGTGAATTAAACTGACAGGATTAGAAAGTATAAGTGTATCGGGTGATACAACCTGATAGTCTTTAATACTCAACTGATAGTGAATACCTGAACTTTGATAGTAATTCTGACTGTCGAATTCAGCGATATTAGTTGCCTTAGTCAATGGTTTGAGCTCCGCAGACCTAATGAACAATTTTCCAAACGCTATCTTTTGATTTTTAAGCTGTTTAATCTTGTTCCCACTAATCAAAACCTTTTGAGAATCTAGTTTTCCTTCACCAAAAAAGCTATCAGCTTCTTGATTAAAAGTCACTTCATCTAAGTAAAGTTCAACTATCTTTGTATTCTCAGGTGGTTGATAAGTTGCTTGATGACTATATAACAAGCCATAGCTAATCAATACTACTGCTAATATAGCTAGATAAACTAGACTTTTTAGTACCTTTTTTAGCCACCACAACAAGCTCATTAAAAATAAACTAACACTCAAATAATGATGACTAGATAAAGCAAAAACCAGTGTTAACAACATAAATGCGAGTATAAAAATGTCACCTGGTAACAGCTTAAACTTTAACATCCGCACGAATGCTTTCAATAAACTTATCACCAATCCCCGTTACATTTTTTAAATCATCAACCGATGAAAAGTTACCGTGCTTCTTACGATAGTCAATAATACGTTGTGCTTTCTTTTGACCAATCCCTGTAATCCCCTGTAGTTCAGATTCAGTGGCCGTGTTCAAATCAATTTTCCCTGATTCTTTTTCGCCGTCTTGTGTTTTATTATCGCCAGTCTCTAAAGTTTCGGAATTAGCACTTGTCATACTCTTAATAATGATTTTATCTTGGTCTTTAAGCACACGTGACTGATTAGTCGCATTGAGATTAGCAGATTCTGTCACGCCACCTGCTAGCTTTATTAGATCGTGAATGCGTGAATCCCGATTCAATTCATAAACACCTGGCATTTTAATCTCACCACTAATATCAACTTTGATTGTTTCGGGTTGGCTTTCGTGAGATTCCTCACTTACATTATCGCTCTTTTCCAAGTTATTGATTCGAATAAAACCACTAGTTTCAGATTCAAATGACTGTTTGTTCATTTTAGGGTTTAAACTATAAATCAATAAACCCCCAACAAAAATAATAGCTACGGCTATCATAATCAATTTAGTTCGATGCTTTTTAACTTGTTCCATGGTATTCTTCTCTTTTCATTTTTACTTAACTACGAAAAAAAACACAGTGTTCATTTACACTGTGTTTTTTAAATAATTAAGCGCATCGTCAAATGTTTTAACCGGCACTATTTTCATAGATAACTTCATTTCTTCAGCTGTCTTTTTAGCTAGTTCATAATTCGTTATATTATTTTCACCCATTGCTTCAGGCGCAAAGAAAACTTGTGCACCAGCATCAGAAGCTGCAACAACTTTTTTATCAATACCACCAATAGCACCAACATTGCCATCTGTATCAATTGTTCCTGTTCCTGCTATTTTTTGGCCATGTGTGAGGTCTTCTTGGGTTAGCTGTTGATAAACACCCAGTGAGAACATTAAACCCGCACTAGGTCCACCAATCGAGCCAGCGTCAATTGTGACTTTAGGATTTGTTGTTAGTTCAGTTTCATCAACTAACGAAACCCCTATTCCCACTTTATTGGTTGTAGCAAGTCTCATTGTTTGACCCGATAGTTCAATTGTTTGGTTTGAACGTCTAACTTCTAATTTGATTTCTTGATTTTCATCAAGACTTGAAACGTACTGTATTAAATCACTAGTTTGATCGAAGTGACGACCATTAATACCAGTTATAACATCACCAGATTTTAGCGATTGATAAAAGTGAGACTGAGGATCCACCTGCAAGACATTAACTCCCAAGTATTTTTGATCATATGGCGTGTTCGTCTTTTTATAGGCATTGATAATAGCTGCATTTTGTGAATTTTGCATAAAAAATTGTTGAACCTTTAGATACTGCTCATCACTTACACCACCCGTCAAGTCTTCACTCGAAACAGCTGTCACATGCGGTTGAAATCGACTTAAAAATAAACTCAGGTTCGTGGCTTTTTTTATCCCAACAGTTGTTAAATAAAATTGATTATTCTTAACGGTTTTATCATTATCAACTTTTACAAACTTAGCGACATCTTCTGCTGAACCAGGTACTTCAAGATAGTACGAAGTTGGAAAATTTAAAAAGACACCCAAAGCAATAATTAATAGCGCGATTATGACCGTCCATCTTCGTCTCATTCACTAGTCCTCCAGTTTTTTAATTAATAATTGACTAACGACATCCGGCACAAAGTCACAAACATTACCACCAAATCCGGCGACTTCTTTAATCATGCTAGAAGACACAAATTCATACTTTGAATCGGTCACTAGAAACACTGTCTCAATCGCATTATTTTGATGAGCATTCATCTGACTAATCGCTTTTTCATAGTCAAAATCGCTCCCATTTCTTAACCCTCTCACAATATGCGTAGCACCATTTTTTTCAGCAACATTAACCGTTAAATCTGAAAAATCACTGACAACTGTAACGTTTTCAGTATCTGAAAATACAGACTCAACAACTTGCTTTCGCTCGTCTTGCGAGAATAAATAGTTCTTTTTTGTATTAGTCATAACGGCAACAACAATTTCATCAAATAATCTAGCAGCACGTCTAACTAGGTCAACATGTCCATTGGTAATGGGATCAAAGCTTCCTGGAAAAATCGCTTTTGTCATGATGCAGACACTCCTTCGTATCGAAAAATACGAATCATTGTTTGACCATATTTCTTTTCTTTAACCAACTCATAATTATCTTCTACAACAACTTCTGTATCTTTGTCAGTTTCAGCTATAATAATGGCATCTTCTGCTAGTAATTTTAGTTCAACTAGTTCATCCATAATGTCAGCAATACGCTGTTTAGCATAAGGTGGATCTAAAAAAACATAGTCGAAATGGTGCCCATTCATTGCCAATTTTTTAAGCGCTGCTTCATCAGGCATTTTTAAAACTTCGAATTTTGATTCTTCTTTAGTCATGGCAACATTTTCTTTGATAATTTTAATTGCTTGATAAGCTTTATCAACAATGACCGCTTTATCCATACCACGAGATACAGATTCAATTGCTAACGCACCGCTACCACCATATAAATCAAGTGCGGTACCGCCATCAAAGTACTGTCCTAAAGAATTAAATAGTGATTCTTTAACCTTGTCACTGGTTGGTCGTGTCAATTGACTTGATAATGTTTTTAAAGTTCGCTTAGAGTATGTTCCACCAATCACTCTCATTTTGCTACCTCATTTCGTGATTTTGATTATAAACTTTTGCTTCAGCCCTTAAGGATTCCATCAAATCTTTTTGATTATCAAAATCTAACGCTAGTTCTTCAAATTTTGATTGTTTGACTCTTATCACAAAACTTTTTTGAGATAAATGATCCATCAACTTACGATGATTTTTCGCATCAACATATAGACAAACGTAGCGAAAAGTTTTGGATACGTAAGTGATAAAGCCGTAACGTTTTAATTTTTTGATATCTTTAACTTGTTTTATCCAGACAATTAATTTTTTTCTTGAAGTTAACTGTGTAGTCACTTTATCTCTTCTTCTCCTTTAAACTTTTTTCACAACTACTAATATTTAGACAAAGTCCAATTCCAACCGTTAGAATGGCTAAAGAAGACCCTCCATAACTAATAAAAGGCAAGGTCACTCCCGTGATTGGTAGTAACCCCACAACTGCCCCAATATTAAAGATGGTTTGAATTAGAATAGTTGTTGCAAAACCATAGCAAATAAGGGAATTAAATTTGTCAGATGCATGTAACCCTGTACGCATTAATCGCCAAATTAAGTAAAATAGCAGTCCTAAAACAACTAACGCTCCAATTAGCCCTAATTCTTCAGTGATTACTGACATAATAAAGTCTGTATAAGGTTCAGGTAAAGCACCTCTTTTTTGGATACTGTTTCCTAAACCGACACCGAAGAACCCACCATTAAAAATGGCATAGTATGAGTTAACTAGTTGTGCTCCTTGAGTAGCTTTCAGTTGAAATGGATGCAAGAATGCTAGGATTCGCATGTAAGCATATGAACCCTGGAGAAAATCAGGATTCCATTTTACTAATAATGCTACAGACATCACTAAAAATAAAATCAAACCAACGTTAATCGTGAACATTCTTTTGGCTGAAATTCCAGAAACCGTAAATAAACTTAGTGAAATTACAGCTAAAATAGCAGCCCCACCCATATCAGGTTGAACTAACGCTAAAACAAAAAAGCTAGTGGCAATTACAATCGGGCCAAACAACTCATTTCGAATAACTTTTTTAGTTAGACGGTTTGTCCGCTTATTAAAAATATAGGCTAAATACAAAATCAAAGCAAATTTTGCAATTTCTACTGGTTGAATCGTAAAAGGCCCTAATGGAATCCAACCTACAGCACCATTTACTTCGAACAGTCTGACAATGCTTTTAGGAGCTAAAAATTTGATACCTGCTAAAAACAACATCAATATCCAAGATATACCCAGAGATAACAAAATTACCCTGGGATTTTTTAGTGTAGATAACTTGACTCGAAACGAGACAAACCCCAACACTAACGAAACAACAACCCACATCAACTGCTTAGTTAAATAAGCAAAGGGCGATAAATTGTTCACCAATAATATGTATGAGCTAGATGAGTAAATCATCACCATTCCAATTCCTATCAGAAGTAAAAATGGGATTAAAATACCATAATCCAAATTATTTAACTTTTTCTTCACAAGTACACGCTCCCTAGTCGTTAAGCTTTTTTTATTATATCACGGATACAAAAAAGCCTTAAGGATGATTTGTCCTTAAGGCTCTTTAAAACTAAAAACTATCCTTTTTTAGAAGCTAGTTTCTTTTGTTTTGAAGCTTTTTCACGTTCGTTAGTATTCAAGATTTTCTTACGTAGACGAATGCTTTGTGGTGTTACTTCACAATATTCATCATCGTTCAAGAATTCAATTGATTGTTCAAGTGTTAATTCTTTAGGTGTTTTAATACTTGAAGAGTGATCTTTACCTGAAGCACGAGTATTAGTTAATTTTTTACCTTTAGTTGCATTAACTGAAATATCGCGATCACGACTGCTTTTACCAACAATCATACCTTCGTAAATTTCAACACCTGCACCGATAAATAATGTTCCACGTTCTTCAATAGATTGTAGAGAGTATGTTGTAGATGGTCCTTGGTTGATAGAAACAAGAGCACCTTCACGACGACCTGGTTCCCAGTTTTTAATAGCTGGTTGGTAGCTGTCGTAAGTATGGTTCATGATTCCGTAACCACCAGTCATTGATAAGAATTCTGTTGAGAATCCAATCAATCCACGAGATGGTGCCAAGAAGTGAAGACGAGTTTGTCCGTTACCCATTGGTTCCATGTTCTTCATGTCAGCTTTTCTTTGTGATAAAGCTTCAATGATTGAACCAACATATTCATCAGGTGTATCGATTTGAACTGCTTCGTAAGGTTCACTCATAACACCATCAACATCTTTGTAGATAACCTCTGGTCTTGAAAGTTGTAATTCGTAACCTTCACGACGCATTTCTTCAACTAAGATTGATAAGTGAAGTTCACCACGTCCTGAAACTGTCCAAGCATTTGGTTCATCTGTTGCTTCTACACGTAGAGAAACATCAGTTCTTGTTTGTTTGTGAAGACGTTCTTCAATTTTTCTAGCTGTTACATATTCACCTTCACGTCCTGCGAATGGTGAGTTGTTTGCAACAAATTTCATTTGAAGTGTTGGTTCGTCAATTCTTAAAACAGGTAGCGCATCTTGGTGGTCAACAGGTGTTACTGTTTCACCAACATAAATATCTTCCATACCTGAAACGGCAATTAAATCACCAGCTTTAGCTGAGTCGATTTCAATTTTCTTAAGACCGAAGAAACCAAATAATTTAGTTACACGGAAGTTTTGTGTCGAACCATCTAGTTTAAGAACGGAAACTTGGTCCCCAATCTTAATAGTTCCACGGAACACACGACCAACACCGATACGTCCAACATAATCATCATAATCAAGCATAGCCACTTGGAATTGTAGTGGTTCATCTTCATTATCGATAGGAGCTGGGATTTCTTTGACGATTGTGTCAAAGACAGGGTTCATTGTTTCTTTTTGAGTATCTAATGCTTCATCAGTACTTGAAGTTCCGTTAATTGCACTTGTGTAAACAATTGGGAATTCAAGTTGGTCTTCGTTAGCACCTAATTCGATAAACAGTTCTAGCACTTCGTCAACAACTTCTGCTGGGCGAGCACCAGGACGGTCAATCTTATTGATAACAACGATAGGTGTTAGGTTTTGTTCTAGCGCTTTTTTCAAAACAAAACGTGTTTGTGGCATTGTTCCGTCGTAAGCATCCACAACAAGTAAAACCCCATCAACCATTTTCATGATACGTTCTACTTCCCCACCGAAGTCGGCGTGTCCGGGTGTATCCAAAATGTTGATTGTTGTATCACCATATTTAACAGCAGTGTTCTTTGATAAAATAGTGATTCCACGTTCTTTTTCAATATCGTTTGAGTCCATCGCACGATCGTCTAAGTTAATGTGTTCATCCAATGTATCTGATTGTTTCAACAATTCATTAACTAATGTTGTTTTACCGTGGTCAACGTGGGCAATAATCGCAATATTGCGAATGTCGTTTCTTCTATCCAATTGAGTTCCTCCTAAAGTCCATAAAAAAACTGTGACTCATTCTCACAGCTTTCTTACGCCAAAACATCACATCAGTATTGTGATGTTTTCTAGTACTTATTACTATGTTTCCTAATTCTAGCATACTATATTTATAAACGTCAATTTATTGTCAGAATCAGTCAATAATTAACTAGCCATCACGAATCGGCCTGTTTTTAACTTTTTGGCCTGATGGATTGTGTCATAAATTGAGTATCCAGATACTTCTTCAAATTGTCGACTAATTCGTCTTTGTTCTGCAATAGCTGGCACAATTCTTGAAAACGCATGATAGCGCATCAAGAATTGTTCGCAATCAATCGATTCTTCATATGCCTGTTCCACAGCATTGTAAAAAGCAATCGCTTGAGTCGTTTCTTCTATAGACCAAAAATCTTCTAAAGGATAAGCATAATTCATTTCTTGTTCTCCCTTCACTAGTCATTCTCATTTTAGCGCAATTTTTTGAAACATCAAAGAATTTTTAATAGAAATAATGTCTGCAAACCTTCCTAATATCGTATTTTTTGTTTCTATAAATGTGGTAAAATAAATTAATAGAGATTATATTTAATATGGAGGCTTAACTATGCTATTAATGAAAGATATTGTCCGTGAAGGAAATGATGTCTTGAGAAAAGTAACTGATGAAGTGACTTTCCCTCTATCAGATGAAACAAAAAAACTAGCTGAAGAAATGATGGCGTTCTTGAAGAACTCTCAAAATCCTGAACTAGCTAAAAAACATCAACTACGTCCAGGTGTTGGACTGGCTGCTAACCAAGTTGGCGTATCAAAAGCTATGAGTGCTGTTTTGATTCCAGATGCTGATGACAACATTATCATGGAAGAAATGCTAATTAATCCAAAAGTGATTCGCCAATCTGTTCGTAAAGTAGCACTTGGTGAAGGTGAAGGTTGTCTAAGTGTGGACCGTAATGTTCCAGGTTACGTGCCTCGTGCTAACAAAATTACTATTCGTTACCAAAATATGGATGGCGAAGTTATCGAAAAAACACTTAGAGGTTATGAAGCTATCGTTTGTCAACACGAAATCGATCACTTAAATGGTTACCTATTCTACGATAGAATTAACCAAGAAAATCCGTTCTTCGTTGAAGATAATATGCTAATTTTAGAATAGAAATTGTACTTTATAAGGCCATAAGATTTTTGTACTTAACCCGGCTTTTATGCTATTATTCAACTATCTGTTGGTCTTTTCCAACCTATTGTTCGTTAAACTATTATTTATTAAAAAGGAGATTTTACTTTGATTTACAAAGTTTTATATCAAGAAAACACAATTCAAAACCCACGTCGTGAAACGACACAAACACTATACTTAAATGCTACATCACTTGTTGATGCTCGTGAACAGATTGAAAAAAACACCCCCTATAATGTTGAATTCATTCAAGAGCTAACAGGTAACTCTTTAGCTTATGAACAAAAATCTGAAGCATTTAAAATCACGGAGTTTTAATCGATTATGAAACTCAATGTTAAAAATCATGAAACCGCCGTCTTTGCCATAGGGGGATTAGGTGAAATTGGTAAGAACATGTATGTTATCCAATTTCAAGATGAAATCATCATTGTTGATGCTGGAATTAAATTCCCAGAAGATGATTTACTCGGTATTGACTACGTTATTTCTGATTATTCATACTTAATCGAAAACCAACATAATATTAAAGGTTTAGTTATTACTCACGGACACGAAGATCATATTGGTGGGATTCCTTACCTACTTAAACAAATCCCTTCTATCCCTGTTTATGCTGGACCGTTAGCTTCTGCCTTAATCAAAGGCAAGTTAGAAGAACATGGTTTACTTAATACCACTTCTCTTCACGAAATCCATGAAGACACTGTATTGAAGTTTCCAAAAATCACTGTTGATTTCTTCCAAACAACCCACTCAATTCCAGATACTTTGGGAATTGCCATTCATACGCCACAAGGTGTTATTGTTGAAACCGGTGACTTTAAATTCGACTTCACACCTACCAGCAATCAACCTGCTCCTAACCTACAAAAAATGGCTAAACTTGGTGAAGAAGGTGTTCTAGCATTACTATCTGATAGTACAAATGCTGAAGTTCCTGAATTTTCTAAGTCAGAGCGTTTTGTTGGGGACTCTATCAAGCATATTGTTGAAGGTATTGAAGGTCGTATTATTTTTGCAACATTTGCCTCAAACCTTTACCGTGTTTCTCAAGCGGTTGAAGCTGCTATCGAAAACAACCGTAAAGTGGCTGTTTTTGGACGTAGTATGGAAAACTCTGTGAAAAACGGGCTAGAACTAGGTTACTTAAATATTCCAGATGGTGTTTTAATTGATGGCCATGATATCAACCAATACCCTGCAGAAGAAGTTATGATTATCTGTACAGGTTCTCAAGGTGAACCAATGGGTGCTTTAAACCGTATTGCAAATGGGACTCACCGTCAAATCACACTAAACCCAGGCGATACTGTTATCTTCTCAAGTAACCCTATTCCAGGAAATACAATTAGTGTTAACCATTTAATTAACCTATTGTATGAAGCTGGTGCTGAAGTTATTCATGGAAAAGTTAACAACATCCATGCTTCTGGTCACGGTGGTCAAGAAGAACAAAAATTAATGCTTCGTTTAATGAAGCCTAAATACTTCTTGCCTGTCCACGGTGAATACCGTATGCAAAAAATTCATTCTGAATTGGCTATTCAATGTGACGTTGATCCAGATAACATTTTTATTATGCAAAACGGGGATGTCTTAGCTCTTGGTTCTGACTATGCAAGACCAGCCGGACATATCCCAGCAGAAGATGTTTATGTTGATGGATCTGGTATTGGTGATATTGGTTCGGTTGTCTTGAGAGATCGTAAGATTCTATCTGAAGAAGGTGTCGTTGTCGTAGTTGCTACTATTGATTATGACAAAAAACGCGTTCTAGCAGGTCCAGATATCTTATCTCGTGGATTTGTTTACATGAGAGAATCAGTTGAACTGATTAATCAAGCTCAAAAACGCGCTTACCACGTTATGCGTTCAGCAATGGAAAATAGCGATAAACCTTCTGAAAAAATCATTCGCCAACGTGTGATTGACTCACTTCAAGAATTTTTATTCGATAAAACTGAACGTCGTCCAATGATCTTACCAATTATTATTAGTAAAGATTAAGCTAAATAAAAAAAGTCTAAACTCAATTGCGAGTTTAGGCTTTTTTAGTTTAATTGGACACCAGCCATTCCTATCATTGGATCGATTTGTTGGCTCAAAATCAACTCTTCTGTTAGTAAATAGCTTTCTTGTTGAGGTATCTCTGTCGATTTATCTGCTACCTCTTTTGAGTTAACTTTTGGATAAAAAGTTGTTTGAAGCCTCAACGCTAAAGTCGTTTTTCGGTTGCTACCATCAGTTGCAATTGCAGTTTGGAAAGCACGTCTTTCCCCTACCATTACCAAACTTTCACTAGCACGTGTAATTGCTGTATATAATAAGTTACGTTTTAGCATACGGCTATTTTGCATCGTTAGCACCAAGACAATAAGTGGAAATTCACTTCCTTGTGACTTATGAATCGAAATTGCATAAGCAAGCGTCAAATCATTCAATTCTTTTTTGCCTAGCGTTACTTCGTGACCATCAAAGTCAACAATCATTGTTTCAGCCTGATTATTAGGTGTTAAACTAACAATTTCACCGATTTGACCGTTATAAATATCTTTTTCTGGATTGTTAACCAGTTGCAATACACGGTCATTAATTCGAAACTTGTGTTTACCTATTTCAATTTCTTTAGTCGTTGATTCTTCTTTAGGGTTCAGCAAAGTTTGTAGTGACTGATTTAAATTATCGATACCACTTTCACCACTATACATAGGTGTTAACACCTGAACTTGATCCATTGAAAACCCTTTTTCCGTTGCTTTTTTGACAATTTGGTTCACAACGGCAGGTACTTGATTTCTCGAGCAGGCAATAAAACTGCGGTCTTGTTGCTGTTCAAAAATTAATTCTTTATTTTGCTGATGATTAATTTCATGGGCTAATTCAACAATTGAAGATGATTCAGCTTGGCGGTGAATTTTTTGTAACTCTGTCTTTTCAAAACAATTGGATTTCAATAAATCAGAAAATACATTTCCCGCGCCAACTGATGGTAACTGGTCTTGGTCACCTACCAAAACAACTTTTGTTTCTGGTGTCAGTGCTTTTGCTAGTTGATAAAATAGCAATAAATCAACCATTGACATCTCGTCTACAATCAACAAGTCTCCTTTGATTTCAGTTTCAGTGTCTTCTTGGTTTTGCTGACCATCAGAAACAAGTCCGAGTAAGCGATGCAATGTTGTTGCTTGATATCCTGTTACTTCAGACATTCTTTTAGCAGCTCTACCTGTAGGCGCTGCAAGTAGAATTTTAGGACGATTAGTCTCATCTAACTGATTAAATGATTCAATAATTCCTTTGATAACTGTTGTTTTCCCAGTACCTGGTCCCCCAGTTAAAAGTGATAATTGATTAGTCAAAACCATAGCAATCGCATCTTTTTGAGTTTGATCGTAATCAATATCAAGCTTGATTTCAGCTTGATTAATCACTGCTTCAACATCATCTGCTTGATTAACTTCGGTTTTATAATCTTCAAAACGTTTTAACTCATCAGCAATGTCTAGTTCTCGTTTGTAAAACAACGGCAAATAAAGTCTTTGCTGGTCGATGACGACTTTTTGAGCCTGTACCAAATCTTGTAACTGCTCCAAAATTTGTTCATCAGCTATTTCACCAGAAAAATGTGACTGATTTAAAATCTGATGCGTATCATCAATTAATAAAGTTGCATCTTGGTAAGTGTCACCATTCACAGCTGTATTGCTAACCAATCCCTGTAAAATAGCACCTTGAATTCTTTTCTTTGAATCATAAGTGATTCCCAACTTTAAGGCGATTTCATCTGCTCGCTTAAATCCGATTCCACTAACTTCAGAAATTAATTGATAAGGGTTATCTTCAACTAATTCTAAAGCCTTATCACCGTACAATTTATAAACTGCTGTCGCTACTTTTTTGGGAAGTCCTAAATTTCCCAACTGTAAAATAATTTCTGAAAAATTATCAATCTTCAAAGCACCCAAACTCAAAGATTCTTGTTGTTTTTTGGTTAGATTTAGTTGCTGAAATTCATCAGCATCTAATCCCTGTTGCAAAATAGGTAGTGTTTTTTCTCCTAGCTTATCAACAATTTTTTGTGCTGTTTTTTGGCCAATACCTGGGAAATTTTCGCCACTTAAGTACTTGATCAATCCCGCTGTACTAGAAGGTTCAAGAACATGGTAATAGTGACACTTAAATTGATCTCCGAATTTTGGATGAGTAGTTATTTTACCTTGAAATTCATAATCGGTATCATAGTCTAAGTCACCAATGGTCCCTGTCACAATGATTTCTGGTGTAGGCCAATCCAAATCTCTTCGGTCACTGATTTCAACACTAATAATCTTGAATAAATCAGCCGTATTTTCAAATATTATTGCCTTTAGTTTTCCTACAAAATCAGCCATTTAACTTACCATTTTTAACTGCTGAAAGTAGCGATTCATATTGTTGTAATACTTGTTTGGCTACTTTAGCATTTATTTCATTAGCTTTTTCAAAATAAGCCTGCGCTTTTTCATAGTCTTCACTATATACACAAATTCCCAAAAAGACATATGATTTCGCTGTAGGGTTAATGGTTGCAGCTTCATTAAAATAACGAAAGGCTTGTTTCAAGTCTCCCATAGCTAACCAAAGATCTCCTAGTAGTTCTTTGCTTTGGCTATCTGATGGATTTTTTTGGTCCGAAGTCATTGCATAGGCTAAGGCCTTAGGATATTGTTGCACGTTGAAATAGACCAGCGCTTTTTGATATAAATTATCGGCTGTATCAGGTAATTGATTCAGTAAATTAAGTGCTTTTTCGAGCTCACCTTTAAGGTAGTAAGCAGTTGCTAAATTAAAGTATAAGTCTTTAGGATTTTCCACGATATTTGCAGCCTTCAATAATAGCTCAATCGCTTTTTCAAGTTCGTTCCCTTTTACCAAAAATAATGATAACTGTAAGTATCCTTGCGTATCTTTAGGGTTATGATCAATTTGATTGACTAGCAAGTGAACTGCTTTATCGGTTTGGCCTTGTTCAAATAGTTCTTGCGCTTGTTGATTCATTAAACTGTGTCACTCTTTTCTGGTTTTTTAGTTAAGTAAGATGTGTTATTAAGCATTAAACAATCAAAATCTTGACTATTACCTTTATTTTCAAGAATAGATAAACTTGTGTTTGCTAACCCGCCATCTTTTCTCATATCAGCTAATGGGACGTGTAACTGGCTTTTAATAATTGTATTCAACGCTGCCCCATGACTAATGACCAAAATGTTAGCTTCAGTATCACCATACTTAGCTAGAACATCTTTAATGAATGCATCACCACGCGCAATAACTGACTGAAATGTTTCGCCGCCAAATGCAGATGGATCATACTCAGCTGGATTTTCACGAAAGGCTTTAATTTGATTTGGATAATTTTTTGTACATTCTACAAAGGTTTTTCCTTCTAATTCACCCAAATCGAATTCTTTAAGTCTTTCATCTTTAATAACTGAAACTTGTTCTTGGTGTAAAGCTTTAAGTAACTCTTCTGAAGTAGTTATCGTTCTTTTTAAAGGACTTGTATATAACACATCAAAAGAAACATCCTCAATAAAAGAAGCTAATTGCTTGATATCTTCATAAGATTGAGGCAGTAATGGCGAATCCCCATTAGCCCCTTGATATCTTTTTTCTAAATTCCATTGTGTTTTTCCATGACGAATAAAATATAATTTCATAAGCAATAACTCCTTTTTAGTCTTTCTTTTATTATGGGAAAAAATCACTTAAAACTCAATGACATTTGACCAAAAAGAAAATAAAAAACCGAAACTCCCTCAAAGTTAGAGAGATTTCGGTTTTAAACGTATTGTAATACTTTTTCGTTTTGGTAAGCACGGTCGATGATACCGCCACCTAGACATTCTTCACCATCATATAATACAACGGCTTGTCCGGGTGTAATCGCACGAACAGGTTCGTCGAATACAACATTAGCTGTATTATCTTCAGCATTATAATGAACAGTCACACCAACATCAGGTTGACGATATCTGAACTTAGCTGTCACTTTGTAAGTGCCTGTTTCTGGGAATTGTGTTGTAAATGAAAAATCAGAAGCTTCCAAGCGATCAGCATAAAGGTGTTCGTTATGGAATCCTTGATCGACATACAAAATATTTTCGTTAATATCTTTACCTACAACAAACCATGGTTCGTTAGATGAACCGTGAGTTCCACCGATTCCAAGTCCAGAACGTTGGCCAATTGTGTAGTACATTAGCCCTGTGTGTGTACCCATTTCTGTACCATCAGGTGTCATCATTTTACCTGGTTGTGCTGGTAAATATTGACCCAAGAATTGACGGAAATTACGGTCACCAATGAAACAAATTCCTGTTGAATCTTTCTTCTTAGCAGTCACTAAGCCAGCTTCTTCGGCAAGTTTTCTAACTTCAGGTTTAGTCAAACCTTGAAGTGGGAACATTGTTTTATCTAGTTGTGCTTGGCTCAATTGACATAAGAAGTAAGTTTGATCTTTATTTGTATCAGTTGCACGCATCAAGTGTGTATAGCCTGCTTCATCACGATAAATTTTTGCATAGTGTCCCATTGCAACATAATCAGCATCTAAATCCATTGCGTAATCTAAAAAGGCTTTGAATTTTACTTCTTTATTGCACATTACATCAGGGTTAGGTGTACGACCTTTACGATATTCAGCTAAGAAATATTCAAACACACGGTCCCAATATTCTTTTTCAAAGTTAACTGAATAGTAAGGAATTCCTATTTTTTCTGCTACTTTACGAACATCTTCATAATCTTCTGTTGCGGTACAAACACCAAATTCATCTGTATCGTCCCAGTTCTTCATAAAGACGCCAATAACGTCATATCCTTGTTGTTTTAGTAATAAAGCGGTAACAGATGAGTCTACTCCACCACTCATTCCAACAACAACACGAGTCTTGCTGTTATCCAAAAAATCAACTTCTTTCTTATTTATCTTCAGTAATAATATGTGCTTCGACTAAATCTTTTAAGATAAATTCAAGTAGTTCTTTTGCAGCAGATAACTGGTCGTTTTTAAATAAGTTCACCTTCTGCAACCCATTTTTGTCTGTGATAACCATTTTTAATTGTGTCATCTCTTGAGAGATTGTTATCTTGAATCTCATAGTTGCATTATAAGGTGAGTCATTATATAAAGGACGATCATAACTAAAATTACCATTTTTAGTTTGTTTGAATCCAGCATCAATTAACGAATAACGCTTGATATCATCGTCTACTGCAAATTGTCTTGAATCACCATTTATTGAAACAAATTTAGATTTTGCCATCATAAAACTCCCAACGAATTATTATTATAAAATAGATTAACTAAAAATGCACGCATTTTTACTTATTTTTTGTTAGTAATCTTGAAACAATTTTCACTAGCTGGCTAGATAAGGCTTCAACCTCAACTTCTGTATTAAATTCACCAAAACTAATTCGGATTGACTCGTTTACACGTGGACTGCTTTCACCATACATAGCTGTTAGTACGTGAGAAGGCTCTAAAGACCCAGCAGAACAAGCTGATCCACCAGATACCGCAATATGGTTAAGGTCTAAGTTCATCTGTAAACGATCGGTTTCAACACCTTTTATCCAAAGATTTAACACATGATAGGAATGATTATCATCTAATTGACCATTTACTTCAAAATCAACTTGATTTTCTTCTAAGTGATTAAGTAATTGGTTTGTCAATTGTTTAAAGAATGTCTGTTTATCTTGTTTTGATGCTTCATCCAATAGGCTAACAGCTTTAGCAAAACCCGCAATAGCAGGGACATTTTCTGTTCCAGCACGTCTTTTGCTTTCTTGCTCTCCACCCAAAATAAGTGGTTTGATAAAGATATCTTTGTTAAGGTATAAAAATCCAATGAATTTAGGCCCATTAATTTTGTGAGCACTAGTTGAAAGTAAATCAATATGGTCACGTCTAACATCAATACTATCCAGCCCATAAGATTGAACTGCATCTGTATGAAAAGCAGCTTGATGGTCTTTTAATAGTTCACCAACCTCATGGATAGGTAATCTTGCACCTGTTTCATTATTAACACTCATAAGTGAAACCAAAATTGTATCTGGTCTTAGTGCTGATTTCACATCATCAATACTCAAACTACCCTGCGAATTAACAGGTAAATAAGTAACTTCAAATCCTAAGCTTTCTAAATATTCCAGAGTTCTTAGGACTGAGGGATGCTCAATAACAGTTGAAATAATATGCTTACCTTCGTTTTGCTTAATTTTAGCAACTTGGCGAAGCGCCATATTATTACTTTCTGTTCCGCCACTTGTGATAATAATTTCTTTATCTGTCGCATTAATACTTTTAGCTAAAGTTTCTCGACTATCATCTAAAACCTTTTTAGCTTGACGACCGAACTCATGAGTGCTTGATGCATTCCCATAAACGCTTGTCATCTTATCAGTCATTTCTTCAATAACTTCAGGTCTCATCGCTGTTGTTGCAGCATTGTCAAAATATAATGAACTCACTTGTAAACGCCTCTTCTTTTTTATTTTAAATTATCTAAGAAGTGGAATACGATTTTCGCAGCATTTTTACCAGCAAATTTAACAAAATGATCAAATGTCATATCTGAGCTCATATCACTTTTATCAGATATTGAGCGAATTCCTACCATTGGAACTTGATAGTTATTCAATACTTGCGCAATCGCAGCCCCTTCCATTTCAACACATAAAGCATCGGGGAAGTTAGAAATAATATGTTGTTTTGTTTCTAATTTTCCAACAAACATATCTCCTGTTACAACTAATCCTGTCGTGTTTGGCACACTTAGTTGTGTCAATGCCTGTAATAATTGATCGTTGTAATAACGACTTGTTTCATATCTTTCAGGTTGTCCTGGTAATTGTCCTAATTTATAGCCATCTTGAGTAGAATCAGCGTCATGATAAACAAGTTCGTTTGCTACGACAACATCACCAATTTCTAAATTATCTGATAAAGCTCCTGCTGAACCTGTCATGATTACTAAATCGGGTTTAAATTCTTGCATTAACAATGTTGTTGTCATTGCTGCTTGAACTTTACCAATACCACTTAATACGATAACAATTTCAAAATCATGGTACTGTGCTTCATAAACTTCAGTTGGACCTACCACTGATCTCTTAACATTTTCGAATTGTTCTAAATAATACTCTCGTTCTTCTGACATTGGAACAATAATACCAATTTTCATTTAAAATTTCCTCACTTTAAATTAAAGATAAATCAAAGCTAATATTGTCAAAATAATCAAAGCGCTAACGCTTAATATGGCAATATTAAGTTTCTTTTTTAATCTTCTTACTTTTTTTTCTTGCTCTTTAAGTTTATCAGTATCAATCGGATTTTCCAATTCTTTATTGGACAAAACCTTATCCCCTTCAGCATTTTGCTGCTGTTTTTTAAGTTCTTCTTGATATTCTTTTCTAGTTTTCATTGAGCTACCTCAATTGTTTTCCAGTAATTGATTGCCATTATTGTTTTCAAATCCACTATTTTGCCAGATTCTATCAGCTGTTCTGCTTCAGACAGCGTTAACCAATTAACACTCAAAAACTCATCATCATCAAGTGGTCGCTTATTTTTTAACTGGCTTAGTTCATCACAATAATAAAAATACATCTTTTCATCACTAAATCCTGGAGAAGTATAAAAATCGTAAACTTTCTTCCAATTATTAGCTTGATAACCAGTTTCTTCATTTAGTTCTCTTTGAATTGCTTCAAAAGGAACTTCTGAAGCTGAATCTAACTTTCCTGCAGGGATTTCAATACTAACACTTTTAAAGGGTTCACGCCATTGTGTCACAAATAACGCCTTTCCCTCATTAACTGCTAAACAACTAACTGCTCCATTATGACGTACAACTTCTCGAAAAGAGACTTCCCCATTAGGTAATTTGACTGTTTCAACATCTAAACTAATAATTTTACCTTTGAATTTTTCCTGTCTTGATAACTCAATTTCGCGATAATTATCCATCTATTTCCTCCTGATAAAAAAGAAAAGAAAAAGCTGAGTAATTCAACTTTTTCTTTTACTTTAATCTAAAACTGTAACGTTGATTGCTTGGTACCCTTTGGGCCCTTTAGCAAGTTGGAATTCAACATTTTGTCCTGGTTTCAAAGTCTTAAAACCTTCTGTCATAATGGCTGTGTAATGAACAAAATAATCGGCATCCATGAATTCATCATAAATGAATCCAAATCCTTTTTTTAAATCGAATTCTTGAACAGTTCCCTTTAACATTAGTCTTCGAACCCTTCTGCCACTGCTTCTGGAAAATCATTTTCAACGATTTCAGCACAGTGTGCACATAATTCTGGTAATTTTTCATTTACACCAGTATCTTGACATACTTTACGACATCTTGGGCAAACTTCACCTTCGGCATGTTCAACAACAACTGACATATTTTCATAGTGATCAGCATTTTCAGGTGCTTTTTCATCACTAACTTCTAAATCAGAAGTAATTAATAATACACGAACATCTGAATTTAGGTTATTTAGTAATTGTTTCAATTCTGCATCTGGGTAGATAGTTACTTTTGATTCAAGAGATTTACCGATAACTTTTTGATTTCTAGCTTCTTCTAGAGATTTCAAGACATTATGACGGAACTTCATGAATTCTGCCCATTTTTCAAGTAGTTCTGCTTCGTTATCATAACTTAGGACTTCTGGCATTTCAGTTAATTGGGCATATTCTTCTGGTTCTTTCAAGAATGACCAAACTTCTTCTGCTGTGTGAGTCAAAATTGGTGTGATTAGTTTAGTTAATTTAACTAAAACATCATACATTACTGTTTGCATTGTACGACGTGCTTTAGAATCAGCAGATTCAATATAAACAACATCTTTAGCAAAGTCTAAGTAAAATGCTGATAAGTCATTTGTAATGAATTCAAATACTAATTTATAAACATCGTTAAAGTCATAATTTTCGTATGCTTCTTCAACAGCTTTAACAACTTGATTCAAACGAACTTCAATGTATTGATCAGCACCAGGCATATCTTCAAATGCAACACGATTTTCTTTTGGATCAAAGTCAGTTGTATTTGATAACATGTAACGCATTGTATTACGGATTTTACGGTAAACTTCAGATACTTGTTGCAAGATTTCCATTGAAACAGCAACGTCAGCACTTGAGTCAACTGATGATACCCACAAACGAATAATTTCAGCACCCATTTGTTTAATCACTTTATTTGGTTCAATAACGTTACCCAGAGATTTACTCATCTTACGTCCTTGACCGTCTAGTACAAAACCTTGTGAAAGTAGTGATTTGTATGGTGCTTGTCCATGAACAGCAACACTAGTAATAATACTTGAGTTGAACCAACCACGGTATTGATCTGATCCTTCTAAGTAAAGATCAGCAGGATAACTCACTTCAGGACGTGCTTGTAAAACAGCAGTGTGTGATGAACCTGAGTCAAACCAAACGTCCATGATGTCGTTTTCTTTAGTAAATTCTCCGTTTGGACTACCTTCATGAGTAAAGCCTTCAGGTAACAATTCTTTAGCTGTTCTCTTATACCAAACGTTTGATCCTTCTTTAGCAAACAAGTCTGCTACATGGCTAATTGTTTCTTTTGTAATAATAGCATCGCCATTTTCAGCGTAAAAAATTGGTAAAGGAACACCCCATGCACGTTGACGAGAAATTACCCAATCACCACGGTCACGAATCATGTTATAAAGTCTTGTCTTACCCCATTCAGGTAGGAAACTTACTTTTTCAATTTCATCTAAAATGTTTTGTCTAAATGGTTCAATTGATGCAAACCATTGTGTTGTTGCACGGAAAATAACTGGTTTTTTAGTTCTCCAGTCATGAGGATAACTGTGAGTAAAGAATGATAATTTTAGTAATGAACCATTTTCTTTCAACTTATCAGTTACCATCTTGTTACCGTCATCGTAAAATACGCCTTCAAAACCAGGTGCTTCGTCAGTGTAATGACCAGATTCATCGATTGGTGATAATACAGGAAGATTGTATTTCATACCTGCGATAAAGTCATCAGCCCCATGTCCTGGTGCAGTATGAACAAGTCCTGTACCGCTATCTAGTGTTACGTGATCACCTAAAATCACAAGTGATTCACGATCGTATAGTGGGTGTTTTGCTTTAACATATTCTAAATCTTGACCTTTAACCGTTTTTAGTACTTTTACATCTTCAAATCCTAAAGTTTCACTAACCGTTTCAAGTAGGTCTTGTGCGATTACATATTTGTTACCGTCAGCTTCAACAACCGCATAATCAAAACGAGGATTTACAGCAATAGCTAAGTTTGATGGAATTGTCCATGGTGTTGTGGTCCAAATAATTAATTTAGCATCTTCATCTAAAATACCCTTACCATCAAGTAAATCAAAAGCAACATACATAGAAGGTGACTTAACATCTTTGTATTCGATTTCTGCTTCCGCAAGTGTTGATTCAGAAGATGGTGACCAGTAAACAGGTTTTTTACCTTTGTAAATGTATCCATTTTCATACATTTGACCAAACACTTTAACTTCTTCAGCTTCATATTCAGGTTGTAATGTGATATATGGATGATCCCAATCAGCAGCTACCCCTAAGCGTTTGAAGTCTTCACGTTGCTTGTTAACTTCGTTCATTGCAAAGTCACGACACATGTCACGATATTCTGAAAGTGAAATTTCCTTACGGTTAACACCTTTTTTAGCAAGTTGTTGTTCAATAGGTAATCCATGAGTATCCCAACCTGGAATAAATGGTGTTGAGTAACCTGTCATTGATTTGTAACGGACAACAAAATCTTTACTAATTTTGTTTAACGCATGTCCCATGTGGATATTACCGTTAGCAAATGGAGGGCCATCATGCAAGATGAATTGAGGTTTACCTTCATTTAATTCTAAACGTTTTTCATATAATTTATTTTCGCGCCATTCTTCTTGCCATTGACCTTCACGGTTTGGAAGATTTCCACGCATTGGAAATTTAGTTTTACCTAAGTTTAAAGTATCTTTTAATTTCATGTTAGTTCCCCCTTTAAAATAAAAAAGCTTTCATCCTACATAGGACGAAAGCTTCGCGTTACCACCTAAATTGCATAAAATTATTTTGAAAATCTCATGCCACTTAATTGATATGTATCGTATATCTGTACGCTAAAATGTTACAAACAGCTGATGGACTCTTTAAATCTTTGATTGTTGGACTTTCACCATCACCAACTCGCTTTGCTCGATTCTAAGCCGCTACTGTTCATTTTAGTTGTGTTTCTTATAATCATCAGGAAATACGATTACAGGACCGTCATCGTTCAACTGTTGTGTAGGCGCATCTTCTGATGGTTGATTAGTATGTTCAGATTGTACCCCTTGATTATCATCTGTGTCAAGGTCATTTACCGAAATAGGCTCTTCATCGTTATTTGCTGGATAAATACGTTGACGACCAAAGTATCTATCCAAAAAGTATTGCCAGTCATCACTTTGAAACTCTTCAAGTTGCGTCTGCAACAACTGTCCGTAATTTTGACGTGTTTCAAGTATTCTTTGTTTAAGTAATTCATAATCGTTACTTAATGACTTAATTTTTGATTTTGCTTGTGCTTCTTGTTGTTGCAACCTTTGACTAGTTTCTTCTTTTAGTGATTCAACGTATTGTTTAGCCTCGGAAACAAGCTTATTAGAGTCTGCTTGTGCTTGGTTCTTGATTTGTGTTGCTACTTCTTGCGCACTAATAATAGAGTCATTTAAAGAATTCTTTTTGTGGTCATATTCATCAAGTTGTTGATGCATGATTTGGCGTTCCTGCTTCAACTGCTCAACCTCTTTCAGTAAATCGCCATAATCAACGATAACTTGATCTAAAAACTCGTCTACTTGATCAGGATCATAACCCCACATTTTTCTTTGGAAATCTTTTTCATGAATATCTTTTGGTGTTAACTTCATTTATTTTCTATCCCCTTTTCTTGGTCCTCCATAATTTAATCATTAAGCGATGCTTCCCACGTTTCGTTTCGCCACTTTCACCAATAAATTGGAATCGGCCAAAATGACGAACACTAATATAATCATTCAACGCTACTGACTGCGAAAGTTGTTTAGTTGTCAACGGCACCCAATTACGCTTAACCGCGGATGATTCGACTAGTTGTTTCACAGAAGAGCGACTTTGATTCGTAGCTGAAGCGATTAAATTATCAATTCTTTTTGAGGTTGTTAGAATTGAAACTTCTTCATAACTTTGCTCAGGTATAACAACATCTTTTAATGGTACACTTATTAGTTTGATTTTTACCTTGAAAATTGAATTTAATTCTTGTTTCACGTAGTTTGCTATCGTTTGATCGACGAAAAACTGCCAAACACTACCTTGATTAATAATATCGCCAAACAAGTGAAATTCAACCCCTAATTGGTGAAGTGCTGCATATATTTTACTATGAGACAATTCATTAAATTTGCTATTATAGCTAATTTCAAGTGCGCTTATCTCAAATGAAGCATCATCAATAAAAGTCCGCTCATCGCTGAATAGCAATGCCCTTTTTCGCTCTGCTTCTTCCTCAGAATTTTCATATCCGCCAAAGAAACTAACATGGCATGACGATTTTGAAATTTGCAACAGCTGATTTAAAATAAACTGTTCTCTTAGTGTTAAAAAAGGTGTGAGAACTTCGCCACTATATGAAAAGTGAGTTTGATTAATCAAACCCACTAAATAGTTTATTGTTTTATGTTCATTTGCTTCAAAAAAGCCATAAAAGCTACTTGCTTGTAATTTCATTAACCTAATAACCTTACGATTAATAAAAAGAAGTTAGGCAGAATATAGTTTTGTGCCAAGTATAGTAAAAACAAACCAATAACTGGTGCAAAACTGATACCACCAATTGCTGGAACAAATCGTTCGATAGCACCAATATAAGGATCTACTACTTTACCAAGCAAACGACCAGCAGCACCATTTTTCAGAGCCGGAACCCAACTCAAAAGTGCATCTACCACAATAAGAATGGAATAAATATACAGTACAAATTTTATTATTTGATAAAGAAAAATAATAAAACTAGCCATTAATCTAAGTCATCCTTATTTTGTTCCATCATTTTTGTGATTTTACCATCGATTTCAAATTTAGGAGGAGTAGCTAGAAAAATTTTGTCGCCAACACGTTCAATTTTACCGTTTAATGAGTAAACTGTACCTGTTAAAAAGTCAACAACTCTTTTTGCTTGGTCGTCTTCCATTCTTGAAAAGTTAATAATGCATGCACCATTGTTCAAAACTTGTTCTGCTACATTTTTAGCATCTGAATAAACTCTAGGTTCGAACAAGAAGATCTTGTTTGAAGGTTTTTTATCAGAATTCAAAGGGACTACATTGTCTCTTTTAGTATTGTTAGTTTCGTTTTGATGGTAATCATTTTCTTTTTCATAATCATAAGTTTCTTGTTCAATATCTTCGTCTCCAAAACCAAAGAATTTTTCAAATTTTTCAAAAGCCATAATGATTCCTCCTAAATATTTTCAATCATAATTTATTAAAATTTGTTTTTACGGCGTCTAAAGAATGGTGGTAAGTTATTATCATCATCTTGATGTGTTTCAATATCAGTATTCACTGTATTATCTTGTTTTTCAGTTCTAAAGCTTCCAAAAGGATCACTTTCTTTATCATCGTCTAGATGAACATCGAAAGATTTTGGTTCTTGACTTTCTTTCCAATCAGATGTCGGATCAAAAGTACTTCTTTCTTTATTTTCTTCGTGTCCTGTGTCAAAAGTGAATTCTTTTTTAGGTGCAGGTTTCACTTCAGCTTCAGTTTCTTTTTGCAATTCTTGTTGTGAATATGCGGCATGAGTTTCTGATTGGCTATTTGAGCTTTGAGTTGGTTGTGGACGGGTATTTAGTGATTCTTTCGTCATAGAAGGCTTAACACTATCGCCGTTTTCAATACCTGTAGCAATTACAGTTACCACAACTTCATCGCCTAGGCTTTCATTGATTGATGTACCGAAGATAATGTTGATATCATCACCAGCTGACTGGCTCACAATACTTGAAGCATCTTGTGCTTCAAATAAGGTTAAGTCAGGACCACCTGTAATGTTTAACAACACTTGTTTAGCTCCATCAATTGAAACTTCAAGTAATGGAGATGAGATAGCTTTCTTAGTTGCTTCTACTGTACGGTTTTCTCCTGTTGCATATCCAATTCCCATTAAAGCAGAGCCTTGGTTTTGCATAACAGTTTTAACATCAGCAAAGTCCAAGTTAACATAGTCAGTTGATGTAATTAGGTCTGAAATTCCTTGAACACCTTGGCGTAAGACATTATCTGCTTCTTTGAATGCTTCGAGCATTGGTGTCTTTTTATCAACGATTTCAAGTAGTCGATTATTAGCAATAATTACCAAAGTATCAACAAATTCTTTCATGTTTGAAATACCTTGGGCAGCGTTTTTGCTTCTCTTTGGTCCTTCAAATAAGAAAGGTCTTGTCACAACTCCAACAGTTAAAGCACCTGTTTCTTTAGCAATTTTAGCAACAACTGGTGCAGCTCCTGTACCAGTTCCGCCTCCCATTCCTGCTGTTACAAAAATCATGTCAGCGCCTTTTAATTCATCTTCAATAGCTTGGGCACTTTCTTCAGCAGCGCTTTCTCCAACTTCTGGATTAGAACCGGCACCAAGTCCACGTGTCAATTTAGGTCCTAATTGAATTTTAGTTTCAGCTTTTGAACTTTCTAATGCTTGAACATCAGTATTTGCAACGATGAATTGTACGCCTTGTACATCTTCATCAATCATTCGGTTAACTGCATTTCCTCCAGCACCCCCGACACCAATCACCTTGATGATGGCGTTATTTGTATCTTGTGAATCAAATGAAAAATCCATAAAATATGTGCCTCCAATTATTAGTCAAAAAATTTACTCCAGAAATTTTTGAGTCTTTGTTTTCCTTGCTTAGGTTGTTTCTTGTTTGAATTCTGTTGTTTAGATGAAGAATTATTTTCTGATGACTGATCAGAATTATTATTTACTTGCTCTTGTTCATCGTTAGAATTGCTAGAAGAGTTAGGTTTATTGAACTTACTAAATAAGTTATTATTTCTTTTATCAGAATTTGCACTAACACCTTTATTATCTATATTAACACTAATTAGGTGATTAATTAAACGGTCAATGTCCTTTATTTGAGACATATAATGAATAATGCCATAGACGTTTGTATATTCCGGATGTCTCATACCCATTTGATCTGGACTATAGATACGCGTTTGAATGCCATAAAAGTTTTGAACAAATTCTTCTAGCCCTGCTAGTTCAGCACTTCCACCCGATATAACAATTCCGCCAGGAGCTTCTAGCAAATCGTTTCGGTATAAAGCTGAACCCACGTTATCTAAAATCTGATCGACACGCGCACTGATAATTTGAGATAAATATCTTTCATCTACAATATCGAGATTTTTTTGACCAATCTTTTCGACTGAAAAAGTATCTTCAGGACGAGTTTGTGATTCCATCGCATTACCAAAATCAACTTTTATTTGTTCTGCTGAATTCTTAGAAGTGTTCAAAACAACTGCAATATCATTTGTAATATCGCTACCTGCTTCTAAATCTACGAACGCATATCGCAATTGATTATGTTGGATAACAGAAGCGGTTGTTTGTCCGCCACCAATATCCAAAAGAATTGTGCCGAATTCTTTTTCATCATCAGTTAAAGCTACAGATGAAAAAGCAAGTGGTGCTGCCACAAAACTTTGACTTTGGTAACCCGCCGTCTCTATCGCCTTTTTCAAATTATGCATCAAATATTTAGGTGCCGTCATCATTGTTCCTTTGACAGTAAGGACTTGTCCCATCATACGTCGTGGATCGCCGACATTACCTAATCCGTTAACCTTAAAATATAAAGGCGTAAAGCTAACGACAGCTCTATCTGTTTCAAGATGCAGTTGAAAAGCTTGATTTAAAGCACGTTCAACGTCTTGATTATCAATTTCTCTAGCTTCTTGGTCAATTTGGTATTCTGTTTCAATAACTTTCAACTGAAGCATATTAGCAGGAATAGCGGTAACTACCTGCTTGACATTGTGTGTTCCAGCTTTTTCTTCAACATTACTTAATACTTGTTTAATTGCTTCTGCTGTTTGATTAATATCAACAATATTGCCTTTATCTAGTCCCTGAGTTTTAACAGAGGAAACTCCAATGATACGAATATCATTAGAAGAAATATCAGCAATTGTTGCTTTGACATTTCTGGTTCCGATGTCTAAACCAACAACTAACTTTTGATTACTCAAAATTTATCCCCCTATACCTTAGCGTGGATGCTTAGTCTAAACTAAATTTTATCATAATTTAGAATTATTATGATACTGCTAAATCGAATTATTATAGTTTTTTTCTGTTTCATCAGATAATGGCTGTGCAAAATAGCCTACTTCTAAATCAATTAGGTATTTTTTGCTTTCAAGCTTTTCTTTCATCTTATCGTAATAGCTCATTTTATCAACAATTGTGTCTTGATTTCCTAACACAATATTATTGTCTTTCATTACCAACACGATTTGGTTTTGCTTAAGTCCATCTACTCTTACTTTAGCTAACTGTGATTTAATTTTATCTGGTAATTGATTAACTAGTTTAATAGTTTGAGAGAGTCTTTCTTGTTGATTATCTCCTTGAAAACCGTAGTAAATGGTATGGTCTTTGGGCTCTTTTATATACTCTGGAGAAATTCTACCATCTGAAACAATTCGTTGATAACCGTTAGCATTTTGAAAATAACCAATGACTTCTGCCGGAACAGCAGTCATTTGTAATTCATTATAATTTGTTATCTTTAAATCTAGTCTAGCAATAGATGGGTAAGTTTCATTAACCTTATGGCTTAATGTTCCCTGGTTAATGTAGGCAACTAACACTTTATCGTTTGGATTAAAAACAATTAGCTTTTCAAGTTCTTCTTTCGACACGATATTTTCAGAATTCACTTCAACTTTATTAACATTAGATATCGGTGACATGTAGTAAAGACTTGCTAGTATAACGACTATCGCAATTGTGAAAATTAATAGCAGCTTTTTAATTAAAGAACGTCTTCTTTGAACTTTTAACTGTGTTAATCGATGGCTTGCTTTTTCTGGTTTATTTTTAACATCTTGCTTTTTTTGATTGATCCAACCATCTAGTTCTTGTCTCGGATCTTTTTTTGTGAATTTCTTAGAGTTATCTTTCTTTTTATGACGTCCCATAATTAATCACCACCTTTTTTCACTTGATTTTATTTCGTAATATCGTGCATTAATTCAATTAATCTATCACTTGCATCATTAATACCATGTTTTTTAGCAGCCAATGACATTTTTTTAGCATAAGAAGCATCCAGTAAAATATGATCAATTGAGCTAACAAAGTTGTAATCATTCAAATCACTTTCAGCTAAAACAACTGCTGCCCCTGTTTTTTCTAAATCCTGTGCATTTTTAGTTTGATGATCATGCGTTACGTTAGGACTTGGAATCAAAATAGATGGTGTGCCAACGGCTGTTAATTCAGCTATTGTTGTTGCACCTGAACGTGAAACAACGGCTGTTATCTCTGGTAAAATCGCTGTCATATTATCAATGTATGGCATAATCACAATATTATCTTGAACATCTAATTGTTCTTTAGCTATTGTTTCTTTCACTTCATTATAGTAATGACGACCTGTCACAAACATGACTTGATAAGGCTTTTGATTCAAAACATCAAGCGTGTCTAAAACTTTGTCATTAATAGCTTTAGATCCTTGTGATCCACCAAAAACTAAAACAGTTGGGACATCGTTTTCTAAACCAAAGTCTGTCAACCGAGCAAATTCTGTCATTTCAGCAACTTCTTGTGAACGAGGATTACCTGTTTTGACTAGTTTTTTCTTTTGTGAGAATTGAGAAGCTGCACCGTCAAAAACATACGCTATCTTAGTTGCAAAATGGGATAAAAATTTATTAGTAATCCCCACAACTGAATTTTGTTCATGAATAATAGTAGGGACTTTGAGTCTTGAAGCAGCATAAACCACAGCGCCACTCACATACCCCCCGCTTCCAATCACAACATCAGGCTTGAAATCTTTAATTATTTTCTTTGCTTCGCGTACGCTCTTAAAGAAAAGATTCAATGTTTTAAAATTATCTAAAGTCAATTTACGCTTGAATCCCTGAATTTCTAATGACTTGAAGTCTATGCCTTCTTTTGGAACTAAGTCACTTTCTAATCCTCTTTGACTACCTACAAAAAGAACATCTTCTAATTCGCCGCGTTCTTTCATTCTTTTTATCAAAGCTAGCATTGGATAGATATGACCACCGGTTCCGCCACCAGTAACTAATACTCGCATTTAATTTACCACCAAACTCTTAACATATTTTATAAAACAATCGCCACGTTCTTCAAAACTCTTGAACTGATCCCAGCTTGCTGCAGCTGGTGAAAATAAAATAACTTCCCCAGGAGCACTCTTTTCAAATGCTAGCGGTACAGCTTGCTCTAAAGTATCAACGATACTAATATCAGACAACCCAGCTTGCTTAGCAGCTTTTGCCATTAATTCTTTGGTTTCACCATACAAAACAATCTTGCTGACATGTTCTTTTAACGCTGTAACCAAATCATCAAATTCAAATCCGCGATCTAATCCACCTGCTATCAATACTTCGGGCTTAGCAAATGAATTAATAGCAACTAATGCAGCTTCGATATTAGTAGCCTTTGAGTCATTATAAACTTTTCGGCCGTCAATTTCATCAACATATTGAAGTCGATGTTTAACCCCTGTAAAACTAGTTAAAGTTTTTTGAATAGCTGAGTTTTCGATACTCATTAACTTAGCTATTGCCACTGCAAAACTGATGTTTTGTAAGTTGTGTTGCCCAGGTAATTTGATTTCATCAATATCAATAACCGGTTCACCTCTGTACTGCAAACAATTATCTTCAATTGAAATTGCAGATTGTAACTTACCTTCCAAACTAATTGGTACTAGTGTCGCTTGACTACGTTCTTCTTCAATTTTTAAAATATCGGATTGATCTTGATTAACTAAAAGGAACTGTTCTGCAGATTGATTCTTAGTAATAGACAGTTTAGCATTTACGTAATTATCAAAGGTTTTATGATAATCCAAATGTGTTGGGTAAACATCAATAATTGCTGCAATATCAGGTTTAACTGATGGCATTCCCATCAATTGAAAACTTGATAGCTCTGTCACCAAAACATCATCTTCTGTTGCTTTTTGAACAATATCACAAACAGGTACACCAATATTTCCTACAGCATAAGCATGCCCTTTTTCAAGACCATTGTTTAACATATCCGCAACTAGTGTCGTTGTTGTCGTTTTACCGTTAGATCCTGTTATACCAATAATCTTAGCTTTACAAATAGAAAATCCTATTTCTGGTTCCGTGATAATTGTAATAGCTCGCTTTAATCCTTCTTCTACCATAGGATTATCATATGAAATTCCTGGGCTTTTCACGATAACTTCAAAGCCATAGTTATCATACCAATCAAGCGCTAACTCCCTCGAACGAATGTTTACACCTCTTGCTTGTAACTTTTTGGCATCAACATCATTCGATAAATCTTTTGATTCATTCAAAAAGACCTTACAACCTAAGTCTAACAAGACATTAGCAGCAGAGTAACCACTTTTACCCATGCCTAAAACTAAAACGGTTTTGTTTTTGTAATCTGCATTTTCCAAAATTTAAATTCCCCCAAAAATCAAATAACAAATTGAAGCAACTAGACCAACTGCCCAGAACAAACCATCAACTTGCCATTCATTCATACCTAGCATTTCAAAATGATGATGGATAGGCGACATTTTAAATAGTCTCTTACGAGTCATTTTGAAATAAGAAACTTGTAAAATCACACTTAATGTTTCCAAAACAAATACGATTCCGATGATTAGCAATGACCATGGACGATCTAATAAAATCGAGACTGTCGCTAAAATTCCACCTAATGCTAATGAGCCAACATCACCCATGAATATTTTAGCAGGTTTCTTGTTGAAGACCATAAACCCAATTAAAGCAGCAATTAAAGTCATAATAAAAATAAAGACACTTAAATTGTTTTGATTATAAGCAATAACAGCGTATGTACCAAAGGCGATAATACTCAAACCTGTTGCTAGCCCGTCTAGCCCATCAGAAAGATTCACCGCATTTGAAAAACCAACAATCCAAATTGTATAGAAAACAAATAGAACAACAAGTGATGAAACTGACCCAATGATTGGTAATTGTAAGTTAGGTAAAATTCCAGTAGATGTCGCAATAGTCAAACTAATGACCGCTGCTAAAACTTGTAATGCAAATTTTTGGTAGGCTTTTAATCCTAAATTTTGTTTTTTGAAAACTTTGATAAAGTCATCAAAAAATCCAATTAGACCGTAAACCAATAAAATCACGAGCAAAACATAAAAAGCACTCGTCACTGTATGAAATAGACTTAGATAAACAAAAGAAAAAACAGCCGTAACAACTAAGAAGACTAATCCCCCCATTGTCGGTGTTCCTGCTTTTTTCTCGTGCCATTTAGGCCCTTCTTCTCTAATTTGTTGTCCCTCTTTGTGTCTTCTTAAGTAACTGATATAAGATGGCATAATCACACACATACCTAAGATGGTAAGTATGATTAAGAAAGCCACACTAGCATTAAACATTTAAATCCCCAACCTATCTTTTATTTTAGTGTTACAGTTATTTGACCATTATCTGTTAAAGCTTGCCCTTTAGCGACTGATTGCGCTGTGACAGAACCATTTGAACTTTGACTATTAAAGTTAATCTTTTGTCCTGTAAGTGTTGCAAATTCATCAACAGTATCTTTATCCCATCCAGTCATGTCAGGCATTGTTAACGCACCATTAGTTAATAGCAACAATTTCTTAGACGTTGAAACCATTGTTGAAGGTTGTAAACTTTGACGAACAATTTGTTGACCATCACCTAATACAACAGGCGTAACATTAGCTGTCTTACTCAAGCTAGCAGCTTCCGCTATTGTCTTACCCGTGAAATCAGGAACACTTACGGAAGTGGGTGCTGTATTCGTTGAGCTCAATACACGTGTCATCAGTGGTTTGAAAACATTTGACATTATTGTTTCAGCAGCTGCCGTCATTTTCTGTGGTTGCTTAACAGTGATATACAAGGTGTATTTTGGATCATCAGCAGGTGCCATTCCAACAACTGAGAAAATATAGTTATTACTTCCAGTTAGGTAGCCTCCGCCATTAGGATTCGCAATTTGTGCGGTCCCTGTTTTAGCAGCAATATCAAATCCAGGAACTTTGTATGCTGTCCCTGTTCCATAATTTTGATAAACAACATCCTTCATAGCTGACAGAACTTGACTAGCTGTTTGTTCAGAAATAACGGGTTCACCAACATTTTGAACTTGGTATTGGCTACTGTTCTCGCCCGTATTAGGATTTGTAACGTGATCAATTATTTGTGGTTTAACCATTTGACCCTTGTTTGCAATTGCACTAAATGCTTGCATCATTTGAACAGCTGTTACATTAATACCTTGTCCAAAGGAATTAATCGCAAAATCTAAGTCTGTCTTGGATTGACGACTTCCGACAACCTCACCAGGTAGCGTAATACCAGTTTTTTGATTAATTTGAAATTTTTTCAGATAATCATTAAACACAGTACTTCCCATTTGCTGTTCAAGTTTGACCATTCCGACGTTACTTGACCTTGGAAAAGCTTGCGATAGTGGGATACTCCCCCAACCAGACCAGTTCCAGTCACGGATAACAGAACCATTCACATTAACTGCACCAGATTGATAATATTCATTTGGATTATACGTTCCATTTTGAATAGCCGCCGCTAATGTCAATATCTTCATAACAGAACCCGGCTCATATCCGTCTTCAACCAATGTATTACGCCACGAGTTGTTCAGATTATCTTTCGTTGTAGGATTAAAAGTAGGCCTTTGAGACGCCGCAAGAATTTTACCGGTTTTGGATTCCATCAAAATTGCATTCATTCCTAAAGGCTCATACTTGTTTTGTGTATCCGTTAATAGCTCTTCTAAGTAACTTTGAAGTCGGCTATCAATTGTCAAATGAACATCGCTTCCGTTGGATACTTTTTGAATTTCTTGTTGACTACCTGGCATTTCATATCCTCTTGCATCAACTAGTGCTTTTTTAACACCATCAATTCCTTTTAAAGTATCATTCATGAATTGTTCAATGCCCATGTTCCCCGTTAAATACTGACTGTTATTTTCATTCGTATTAAGTTGAGTTAAGCCAACAATATTAGAAGCAAAAATACCATTGGGATAAAGTCTTGACGGTGTTTCTGTAAAATTAATTCCCGGTAGTTGCAATTCTTCAATTTGCTTTTTCATTTGTAAAGATAGATTCATACCGGCTACACCAAAACTGACTTGAAATGCGTTTTTTGTGTTTAAATAATTAAGCAACTGTTCTTTTGAAGCGGGTAACACTTTACTTAATTTTTCAGCGGTTTCTTCTTTATTCACAACATATAGAGGTGTTTTTTTATCTATTGAAACTTGCGTTTCACTTAAAACTGCATAAATAGAATATAATCTTGAATCAGTCGCGATAACCTGATTATTGTTATCATAAATAGTTCCTCTATTTGCTTTTTCAGTCAACGTTCTATCATAGGCATTTTTAATCAATTGTCCTAAATTCTGACCGTCGACTTTTCCGACAGTTGTAATATAAACAAATCTTAACGCAAAAATGACGAAAACTAAAAAAACAACCAGCTCTAAAAAGATTCCCATAGCTCTACTGTATTTCTTAGCTTTCGTACTTTCTGTTGATGATTTGTTTTTATTAGGTTTCATGCTCATTTTTGAATATTCCTTATATTACCTTCAATTAATTGAAGTTGATTTTGTTGGGCAACACTAGCCAATTTTTGATTATTAGTTAGTTCACCGATATCTTGCTGTAAATCGATATTCTTATTTTGCGCCTGTGTGATTGAACTGTTCACACTTTGTAAGTGTTGCTGTGCTTGTGTACTGAGCACACTCGTAAAGACCAAAGCAATCATTGCAACAAAACCTGTGATTCCTAATCCTAGTAGCATCATTTTTTCGCTGGCAGTATGTTTTACTGACTGTTTTTTATTGGTTTGATTTGGCTGGCTTTGAGTTTTCATTTTGAAATTAGCAGGCTGTTTAGCACGATCATAATCATAGCTATGTTCTCTTAGTGGACTATCTGCCATAATATCCAATTCCTCTCCTTATTACATCTTTTCGGCAACACGTAACTTAGCACTGTGCGCACGATTATTACTTTGAAGTTCAGTTTCAGTTGCAGTAATCGGCTTTCGAGTCACTAGTTTTAATTCCGGCTTAAGATGATCAGGTATAATCGGCATATTGCCTGGAACATCAACTTCTGAGTGTTCTTTAAATATATTTTTAACAATGCGGTCCTCTAAAGAGTGGAACGATATTACACTAATCCTTCCACCTGGTTTAAGCAGTGAAATGGCATCTTCTAATGATTTTTCTAAGGCTTCGAGTTCGTGATTAACCGCAATTCTAATTGCTTGAAAGCTTTTCTTAGCTGGATGACCACCATGTCTTCTAGCAAAAGCTGGAATAGATTCCTTGATAATCTCGCTCAGTTGCGTTGTAGTTTCAATTGGCGCAATTTCTCTTTGCTTTTCGATATTTCTGGCAATGTTTTTAGCAAATTTTTCATCACCATAACGTCTTAAAATGCGATTTAAATCTTGAAACTTCCAAAAGTTAACAACTTGATAAGCATCTAATTCTTGTGTTTGATCCATTCTCATATCTAATCTAGCTTCATATCTGTAGCTGAAGCCTCTCTCAGGAATATCAAATTGAGGAGACGAAACACCTAAGTCATAGTAAATACCATCAACCTGCTCAACGCCTCTTTGATTAAGCTGTTCTTTAACATTTTCAAAATTAGAGTGAATCAAATTTAATTGAGACCCTTGTTCGTTGGTATCCACATCTAAATAATTGTCGTAAACCTGTTTAGCCTTGTCTAAAGCCATTAAATCTTGATCAAAGCCATACACTGATGCCTCTTGTATTTGCGATAATAAGTATTTAGTATGACCACCACCACCAAAAGTACAATCGACATAGATTCCCTTGTTTTTAGGCTTAAGTTGATCAATTGTTTCGTGTAATAATACTGTTGTGTGATTAAATGTCATAGTTTTTAATTCCAAATCTCTTTAGTTTAATTGAGTTTCATCTTTACATCAAATTAAAGTCACCAAATTTGTTTGCAAAAATACTCTCTAATACCTCAAATTTACCATAAATTAAGGCTTTAGACTAGTCGTTTTATACATTTGCTGTTACATTATATTGTTTCTTTAAAAAAATTTGTGAACTATAATCAAAACACTTATCAATAGTAAACAAATTATTGATAAAAATGACTGAAATCGACAAAATTTAGATAAAAAGACTTTCATATAAATGTTCCGATTGACGACCGCTGTATAAACAGCGTAAACGCATAGTGAAGCTGCCAACACGATTAAAATAATCGGCACAGCATGAATAAAATTGTTTTCAAATGATAAATTAATAGTTGCAGTCCAAGCAAAAACCGAAAAAATATCATAACCACTAAAATAATGATTGTTCTTTAACATCATTTCTGCAAAATACGAAACTATTAATCCTGTTACAATAATAATAAAAACCAAAAAAATTCTCCCCCCTCACTTTTTTATTTTTTGTTAGTTCTGTTCACTATTCTTGCAACGGATTGCAATTCATTATTTCATAAGTTACAATTTCAATTAATAAAGGAGTTTTTCATATGAATAAAAAAAAGAGTCCGTTCCAGAAAGTAACGATTGTTGTTGCTATTTTCATGGCATTGCTAATGTTAGCTGGAATAATTATTCCTATCTTTTCTCAAATTTTTAGATAGCATATAAAAAGCAAGTATCCGAATGCACGTAGGATACTTGCTTTTTATGTTGGTTTGATAAACGGATATTTTTTTATATATGAAACAAATAATTTGTCAAAAATTAAAAACAAGATAACTGTTAATACTGCTGTTTTTAAAATCATAGGCAAGCCGTGTACAAAGCCCGACTTAGTTTGTATTCTAAAAACAACCATCATGATACCAAGTGCAATTTGGTACCCTAAAGAACTCAATAGCACAATAAAACCTCTAGCCAACTTGATATCTGGAAACCTTTTAGCATTAATTTGAACAATGTAAAAAATAACAGTATATAAACAAGCATTAATCCCAAGTAAGCCAAAATAAAATATGTCACTAATAAATCCCATAGCAATCATAATGTATATCCAATAATTATTGTTTGTATTATAAAAAGCAATTAGCGATTGGAAAACTAGAAAAAACTGTGTTGAAACAATAATTGTATTGTCTCCTAACAAAGGCGCTAAAGATTTTGATAGCACACCATCTAATATCAAGAAAAGCAAAAGTAACAACGGCAAGGTCCATTTTTTTAACATTTCCATACTATCGGTCCACACTTCTTAACACCACCGAAACTATTGAAAAATTATTAATATTAGCAGCCGGTTTAATTTTGATAATATTTGAAAATCCATAGTCGCCCGCATCGGATTTTTCAACTGTACCAATCAACAAACCTTTAGGTGAAGCATCACCTAACCCACTAGTGTAAACTTGTGTTCCTGGTTTAATTTCATTGCCTGAGCTAACTTGCGTCATTGATAGCGTTCCCGTCTTGGTATCATAACCAGATATCACACCGATATTACTGTCTAATCTATTATCGGTACTAGTTTGAACAGAAAACCGGTTGGACGAGCGTGATGTCGTTGAAATCAGTTCAACTTTTGAGCTGATACTGTCAACTTCTAAAACACGACCAACAACACCCTTATCTGCCATAACGGTCATTCCTTTTTCGATACCACTTCGGCTTCCTTGATCAATAATCACGAGATTCGACCAAGTCGCTGATGGTCTTGAAATAACAGATGCATTAACTAATTTGTAATCGGTTAATGTTTTTTTGAGATCTAGCGCTTCTTTTAATTCTTCGTTTTCATCCGCAACAGCTTTTGATTTTACTTTTGTCTGTGCCAAATCATCTAATTGTTTTTTTAAGTTTTCATTTTCTTGGTAAGTACTAGCTAACTGGTTTACTGTTGAAACACCAGAACTAAACCATGTCACAGGAACATTAATAACTCGCGTTACAACAGAAACACTATCATTTAAAAATGTTTGCAGAAAAAATGGTTTATCTTGTTTTTTTTGCAGACTAGCAGAAGTAACAATCAATCCGATAACTACTACAACTATTGCAAAAATAGACATTAATTTTTTATTCTTTAGTATTTTCTTCATTTGCAATTAGTCCTAAACACTAAAAAGCGACTTAAAGTCGCTTTTATTTTTTGCGCATTACATCAATGCTCTTTAAAGATTCGCCTGTTCCAATAGCTACACAATCAAGTGGTTCTTGTGCAATAAAAACTGGAACTTTAGTTGCTTCAGAAATGACTTCCGGTAAGTGATTTAAGAGTGCGCCACCACCGGTTAGAACGATACCATGATCAATAACGTCAGCTGCAATCTCTGGCGATGTTTCTTCTAACGTTTCTTTAATTGCAACAATAATTTCTTCAACCACTTCATGAATGGCTTCAGCGATATCTTTAGGGGAAATTTCAACAGATTTAGGTAGTCCTGTTAATAAATCTCGACCTCTAATTGACATATCTTCTAATTCTTCTGATTTTTCAACAGAAGCAGAAGCAATGTTAATTTTAATATCTTCGGCTGTTCGTTCACCAATTAGTAAGTTAAAGTGTTGGCGAACATGAGAAATAATTGACTCATTAAAGCGATCTCCGGCCATGCGAGTTGAACGTGAAGACACAATACCCCCTAGAGAGATTGTAGCAACATCAGTTGTCCCACCACCAATATCAACAACCATTGACCCTGTTGGTTCCATCACAGGTAAACCTGCACCAATTGCAGCTGCAAAAGGTTCTTCAAGCACATAAGCGTCACGAGCTCCAGCAACTTTAGTGGCATCAATAACCGCACGTTTTTCAACTTCTGTTACACCACTCGGTACGCAAACCATCACAAAGGGCTTGCTATTTCCGATTGTTTTCTCCATGAAATATTTCATCATTGCAGCAGTTGTATCATAATCTGCAATCACGCCATCTTTCATCGGTCTAATCGCTTTAATGCTACCTGGTGTTCTACCAATCATAGCCTTAGCTTCTGACCCAACAGCTACTATTTCTCCAGTTTTCATATTCTTTGCTACAACAGAAGGCTCTCTTAAAACGATACCCTTACCTTCCATGTAAACAATGGTATTTGCAGTTCCTAAATCAATTCCTATATTTTTTGAACCAAACCCAAACAATAAAATCGCTCCTTTTTCATGCATACATATTCTAAATCAGTATATCATAAGGACTTTACGCGAAAAAGAAATATTAAATGTTTACTAACAATTAAATAAAATCATAAGATTTCAGGCTAATATAATCGCTTTTAGAAACAATAAAATGATCTAAACAAGTAATTCCCACCAACTCACCCGCCGCTATCATTTGTTTTGAAAATTCAATATCAGACGGTGATGGTGTTAACTCTTCACTTGGATGGTTATGCGCTAAAATTATTTTTACACTTTGATTCAATATTGCTAGCTGAAAAATCTCTCTTGGGTGGACGACTGAATGTGTTAGCGTTCCCTTGAAAACGACTTTTTCACTTATGATGTAGTTTTTAACATCCAAAAAAACAACAACCAAAACTTCTTGGTTAAAACGAGCTAAAGAACCCTGAAGGTGCTCACCCATTAGTTCGTTACTAGTATACTTCAACAAGCTTTTCAAACGAACTCTTTTAAAACGATTAACAACTTCTTCAAAAACCAAACTATCTTGATTGTTCTCACTATCGATTAAAGATAACGAAGTCGCGTATTCCTGAAAATTTTTTAAATTGTCTTGGTTTAAAAATCGATCGACAAATAACTTTAATAGTTCTCTGTCTGATTGTTTGACTAGCCTAATTTTATCTTTAACCATAATACTTCTTCCTAACGTTTTTGAATGTAGTATTATTTACGCAAAAATAATCATCAACAGTCAAATTTTCCTAAAGAAGGTAACGTTAATGTAGCGAGTTGGCGTTCTTTTGTCGTTGCATCCCTCAAATTCGGAATCAATACACTAGCAATCCCCGCATATGTTGACGCTTTAACGCCTGGTCCCGAGTCTTCAAAAACAACTAATTGATTATATGGAATTGCCAACTTTTCTTGTGCAGAATCATAAATATCAGGACTAGGCTTTGGCTGGTTAACATCTTCATGGCTCAGCACAACATCGAAGAAATCACGAACGGCTAGTTTAGCCAATACATCATTAATGAATACTTTGTGATTATTTGAAGCAAGTGCCAATTTAACATGGTCTTGTTTTAATTTATTAATAAGTTCAAAAGCACCTGGCATCAAGTGTAGTCGCCCCTCTTGAATAGCCTGTTCAACATAAGTATTTGTCTGATTGATGAAATCATCAAATGTGTTTTCACTAATGTAATTTAAATAGTATTGTTTAAATTGCTCTGATGAATAGCCCTTAATAGCTAGGTAAGCATCCCTTGGAATTGGCAGATTCTCCCTTTGGGCAATCGCAATCCCTGCTTCATAATAAAGTTCCTCGCTATTAATCAAAAGACCATCCATATCAAAAATAGCACCTGTTATTTCTTTGTCTAATTGTGAACTGTACATCTTAAAGCCCCCTTAGTTCTTATTAAAAAACTTTATGACCTCAGATGCAAAGTAAAACGACCCACAAATAATTAAAGTATCACCTAAATCCGCCTGTTGACGCCATTGCTGTATAAAAGATAAATAATCTTCAACATATGTTAAGTTGGATAAATTTAATTTTTCAAAATCAGATTGTTTGGCTGCTCTTGGATTGTCTATTGTCGTAACTTTAATTTTATAGTCTTTTAATAGATTAAAGATACCTTGATAGTCTTTATCTTTCATGACAGCTGTCAAAACTGTCACTTTTTTAGAATTAGGATAATGCGTAACTAAATAATCTTTCAATTCTTTAACAGCCGCAACATTATGTGCACCATCTACTATAATATCGGGTGCTTGATTCACTAGTTGATATCTAGCTGGAATACGAACCGAATTAAGTACTTCAACGACCTCTGTCGTATGAAGTCTTTGAGATACCAGTAATTCATAAGCTTGTGTCGCTATTGCCATATCAATTTGTTCAACATAAGCAACAGGCTTTAACCCTTTATAGTTATTTTTTGATGTTCTAAAGGCGTTTTCTTCTAGCTTAAACGTTTGATTGAACCAATAGTCTTTAGCGTGCATTTCTTGAATACGTGTGAGAAGAACATCAGTTATTTCATCTGGCACATCACCCAGAACCACTGGTCGATTAGCTTTAATAATTCCTGACTTTTCTTTTGTTACATCAGCTAAAGTTGGACCAATAATTGCCTTATGATCCATCCCTATTGACGTAATAATCGAAAGCTCTGGTGTGATGACATTCGTCTTATCGTGTTCTCCTCCAATACCAACTTCAATAATAGCGTAGTCGACTTGATGATTAGCAAAGGCTAGATATCCCAACACTGTCACAAATTCAAACTCAGTTATAACAAAATCTGGTTGTTGAACACGGATTTCATTAAGTGCTGATTTGACTAGTTCAACCAATTTGACTAACTCATCGTCATTAATTGGTTGATTGTTGATTTGGATACGTTCATTGAATTGAATAATAAATGGTGAAACAAATAACCCTACTTTTTGACTTGATGCTGTCAGTAAATGACTCAAGTAATAGCAAGTTGACCCTTTACCGTTTGTCCCTGTAACATGAATGGTTTTTACCTTATTTTGTGGATTATCTAATTTATCCAGCACTAATTTAATGTTTGCCAGTGAGTTAGTGCGTTGCATTTTCGGGAGATTATGAATAAAACTGACCGCTTGATCAGCCGTCAGTTTATTGGGTGTTGCCATATTATTGATTGTCCTTCAATTCTTGAATACGTTCTAAAACGCTATCCAATTGTGATTGATAATCTGCTTTTTTCTCTTTTTGTTCGTTAACAACTTTTTCAGGTGCTTTACTTACAAACCCTTCGTTTGACAATTTCTTATCAATACGTGCGATTTCACCATTTAAGTTTTCAACTTCTTTATTTAATTTGTCAATTTCTGCTGAAATATCCACTAATTCTGCTAAAGGAACAAAAATTTGAGCACCTGTAATCACTGCATTAAGCGCTAATTTTGGTGCTTTAATGTCAGTTGCAATTGCCATTGTTTTTGGATGAACAAAGCGAGCTAAGAATTCTGCATTGTTATTCAAAATGTCAGCTTGTGCATCCCCATCTACACGGATTTGTAAATCAATTGGTGTTGAAAGTGGTGCATTGGCTTCAGCACGAATATTACGGATTGATTTAATAACATCAATCAAGAAGTCCATTTCTTCAATCGCTTGGTTATCTTCGAACTCAGCGTGTGCTGTTGGATATTCTGCAACCATTAGGCTCTTACCTTCATGAGGCATTGATTGCCAAATTTTTTCAGTTACAAATGGCATAATTGGGTGCATTAAGCGTAAAATTTGGTCAATAACGTAAACCAAGTGGTTCGCTTTAATTGCTTTGGCATCTTTATCTTCACCTGTAAAGATTGTTTTACTCATTTCGATATACCAATCAGCAACATCATTCCAAATAAAGTTATACAATGCACGACCAGCTTCACCAAATTCAAATTGATCATTTAGACGAGTAACATCTTTAACTGTCTGGTTTAGACGAGCAAAAATCCAGCGATCTGATAAATCAAAGTTTTCTGGGTTTGGTAAGTGGGCAGCTTTTGTTCCTTCAGGTAAGTTCATGATAACGAAACGGCTCATGTTCCAAATCTTGTTAATGAAGTTCCAGGCAGCATCCATCTTGTCATAGCTAAATCTTGTATCTTGTCCTGGAGTTGAACCTGTTGATAAGAACCAACGCAAGGCATCAGCACCATATTGTTCAATGATTTCCATTGGATCGATACCATTACCTAGTGATTTACTCATCTTACGTCCTTGAGCATCACGCATCAATCCGTGAATTAATGTGTATTCAAATGGACGTTCATTTGTTAGTTCCAGTCCTTGGAAGATCATACGAGCAACCCAGAAAGGAATAATATCGTAACCTGTAACTAATGTGTTGTTTGGGTAGTAACGTTTGAAGTCACTAGCTTCAACATCTGGCCAACCCATTGTTGAAAATGGCCATAGGGCACTTGAGAACCATGTGTCTAGAACATCTTCATCTTGTTCCCAGTTTTCAGCATCTTGAGGTGCTTCTTCACCAACATAGATTTCGCCAGTTTCTTTATGGTACCAAGCTGGGATACGGTGTCCCCACCATAATTGTCTTGAAATAACCCAGTCATGAATGTTTTCCATCCAACGGGTAAAGGTCCCTTCGAAGCGATCAGGAACGAAAGTGACTTTTTGGTCAGTTTCTTGGTTTTTCAATGATTCTTCAGCTAATGGTTTCATTTTAACAAACCACTGTGTTGAAAGTCTTGGTTCAACTGGAACACCTGAACGTTCTGAGTGACCAACATTATGAGCCATTTCTTCAACTTTTAACAAAGCGCCTGCTTCTTCTAAGTCTTTTACGATAGCTTTACGAACATCAAATCGGTCCATACCTTCGTATTTACCAGCATTTTCGTTCATTGTGCCATCAGGATTCATAATATTAATACGTTCCAAATCATGACGGTTACCTACTGCAAAGTCATTAGGATCATGGGCTGGTGTGATTTTTACGGCACCTGTACCAAATTCACGGTCAACGTAAGTATCAGCAATAATTGGTAATTTGCGGTCAGCTAGCGGCAAAATAACTTCTTTACCAATGTAATCTTTGTAACGATCATCATGAGGATGAACAGCAATCGCTGTATCTCCCAGTAATGTTTCAGGTCTTGTTGTTGCAATTTCAATGTAGCCTGAACCATCTACATAAGGGTATTTAATGTGGTAAAACGCCCCTTGGTCTTCTTGATGAATAACTTCAATATCTGAAAGAGCTGTTTGAAGAGCTGGATCCCAGTTAATAATATATTCATCACGATAAATTAAACCTTTGTTGTACATTTGAACGAATACTTTTTTAACCGCATCACTTAACCCATCGTCCAAGGTAAAACGTTCACGTGAATAATCAAGCGATAATCCCATCTTACCCCATTGGTCTTTGATGGTTTTAGCGTATTCATCTTTCCATTCCCAAACTTTTTCTAGGAACTTTTCACGTCCTAGTTCATGACGTGTTAGGCCTTCTTCTTCACGAATTTTACCTTCAACTTTTGCTTGGGTTGCAATACCTGCATGATCCATACCTGGCAAGTATAAAGTATCAAACCCTTGCATACGTTTTTGTCTAATAATCATATCTTGTAAAGTTGTATCCCATGCATGTCCCATATGTAACTTACCAGTAACATTTGGTGGTGGAATAACAATTGAATATGGCTTAGCTTTCTTGTCGCCACTTGGTTTAAATAGGTCTTCGTCTAACCATTTTTGGTATTGGCCTTGCTCCACTTCTTGTGGATTGAATTTTTTGGATAATTCAGTCATATTATTCCTCCTAAATAAAAAAATCCTAGACAACTTAATGTCTAGGACGAATTGATCGCGGTACCACCTAAATTGACCCTGCTTATAAATAACAAACAGAATCCACTTTAATATCAATAAAGATAACGGGGTTTACCGGTTTAATTTACTCATTTCAATTAAACAGCTCGCAAGCTACTTGTCTTTTCTGTCTTAAAATCTTTCAGCGCATCGATTTTATCTCTATCAGTCGAAAAAACATCTCTTGGTCGTTGCTATTGACTATATTCTACTAAATTTATCCCAAATGTCAAAGTAAATCTTCAAACTCATCTTGGTTATTGGTTGAAATAAAGTCTTGGTCGGGATAAATATCAGTAATTTGAATATTATCTAAAGCTTCTTGAATCATGGCTTCTGAATCGAGTGCTTTTTCATATAAAACCGCTTTTTCAGTTTTTGGTCGAGTTTTTGGTCGAGTCGGTGCAAAAATTGTACAGCAGTCTTCAAATGGCATAACAGAAAGATCAAAAGTATCAATTTTTTCAGAAATACGAATAATATCTGTCTTGTCTAAGGTAGCAACAGGACGAATAATTGGTGTATTTGTTACATCGTTAATTGCCATCATGCTCTCAAGTGTTTGTGAGGCAACTTGTCCAATTGATTCTCCGTTTGAAATGGCTAGTCCTTTGCGTTGTTCACGAATAAGATCAGTCAATTTTAGCATAAAACGACGTTGAACCGTCATTAAGTATCCTTCTGGAATGTTTTGTTTAATCTGTTCTTGAATATGTGCGAAAGGAACCGCAATAAATTTAATTTTACCTGAATAAGCAGCTAGTTTACTAGTTAAGGCTTTTGCTTTCGCAAGCGCTTTATCAGTTGTATAAGGAGGTGAATAAAAATGAACCATTTCAATTTCAATTCCACGCTTCATTGTCAAGTAAGAAGCAACTGGCGAATCAATACCACCTGAAAGCATCAACATAGCTTTACCAGCTGTTCCAACAGGCAACCCACCTGCTCCCTTAATTGTTTGATTTGATAAATAAACCGCATCATGACGAACTTCGATTCGCAAAATAACATCTGGATTTTTCATTTTAACAGCAATATCTGGTAGGGCATCCGTAACACTGCCACCGACTAGCTGATTAATTTCGTTAGTATCTAATTCATACTCATGATCACTTCGGCGTGTATTTACCTTGAACGAAAGCCCTTCATGATAGATAGCTTTCATCATTTCAACTGCAGCTTCTTGAATATCTTTAATATTTTTTGAAACCTTAACAGCGGGTGAATAAGTCTCAATTCCAAATACCTTAGATAATTTTTCGTCGACTACCTCCCAGTTTTCGCCATTTAATTTAATGTGCATTCTATCTCTTTTAGTTGAGATATCAAGGTGACTCAAATCATGTAGCGCGCGACTAACATTACCGTGCAGACGGTTAATGAATTCGCGGCGGTTCTTACCTTTAGTTGATAATTCACCGTATCTCACTAATACTTCACTGAATTGCATATATGCAGCTCCTTTTTAATAACTAATATTTTTAAAACGTTTATAAATTTCTTCAAACTTACTGATAAATTCTTTGGCTTCAGCCAGTGTATTATCCGCTGAAAAACTTAAGCGAATAGCACCTTGAGCAATGCGGTCATCAACAGCCATTGCTTTCAGTGTCCCGGATCCAGTCTCATCTTTACTGGAGCAAGCACTTGTTGTTGAAACATAAATCTCTTGTTCTTCCAACAAATGAACAAGTGTTTCACCTCTAACACCTTCTAAAGCAAATGTTAGAATATGTGGCGCAAATTCACTACTATCTGGTGAAAAAATCGAAATACCTGGTTTATCAGTTAAGTAGCTTAACACTTCTTTTTTTATTTCTGCCGTTTGTTGGACGGTTTTTTTCTGGGTTTCGATTGCAAGTCTTAATGCTTTGGCACTGGCAACTATCCCTGGGGTATTTTCGGTTCCTGAGCGCAGATTTTGCTCTTGTCCACCACCGCTTAATAGTGGTTGCAATTGACGATTAGCTTTTTTATATAAAAATCCAACTCCACGAGGACCGTTAAATTTATGCGCAGAAAAGCTCATTAAATCAATACGTGGATGGAAAACCTTGGACCATAAATTTTTCCCAATAGCCTGAACAGCATCCACATGATAGTGAATTGATGGATATGCTTTTAAGATATCGCCAATTTCAGCAATAGGCTGAATAGACCCGATTTCATTGTTAACTCCCATAACCGAAACCAGTATCGTATCTTCTGTGATTGCTTGCTTTACAGAATCAGGACTTACAATGCCCGTTTGATCAACAGGTAAATAAGTCACTTTGAATCCTAATTCTTCGAGCTGTTTCATTGAATTTAAAACCGCGGGGTGTTCAATCTGTGTGGTAATTAAATGGTTACCTAATTTTCTTTTTGAAATGGCGGTACCTTTAATTGCCCAGTTATCAGATTCTGTTCCACTGCTTGTAAAAAATATTTCGCTACCTTTCACACCGAGCAAATCGGCAATCTGTAAACGAGATTGTTCAACTAGCAAAAAACTCTTCTCACCAAATTTGTGCAAACTAGAAGGATTAGACCAATACTTTTGACTAACCGCTTGGTAAGTATTTAGCACATTAGGATTGATTAAAGTTGTTGAACTATTGTCAAAATATATCAAATTATTATCCACCTTTAAAACTAAAAAAGACCAGTAATCTGGTCTAAATTGTTTGAACGTCTAAAGTATTATAGCGGAAAACCCATTAACATTCAACTCGTTAACTTATTTTTTATAAGCCTTTATAGTAATCTTTTTCAATCTTTTGATAAGCACCTGGTTCGACTTTTTCAAGTGCACTTGCGATTGTGTCTAAGGCACCTTCATAATCAAAATCTTGGTTATAAAGTTGATAGGCCTTCTTTACCGCTTGATTAATACTTTGATTATCTTGAATATACTTATTACTATATTGAATTGCAATTTCAGTTAATTCTGAAACCGCCACAATATTTTCAGAATCTGTTGTTAATTTATTTAAATCTTGCTGAGCCAAAATCAAATCATCTGAGATTTGTTTCATATCAATTTTGACTTGATTCAGTTCGTTATAAATTTTTTCAATTTCATCTTCTACTAGTCGATAGTATTCAACAAAGCGTGGTGGGTAGCCTGGTAATTTGTAACGATCGAGTTTTCGTTTCAACATATTAAGATTCAAATTCATTTCTTGAACAGATTGTTGTGCAACCTTTTCGGCTTCAGTTAACCCTTCGATATCTTGTTCAATTTCTTGTTGTCGAATTGAGATTTCATCCAATCGTTGGTTAATTCTTAAGAAATCCGCTTTAATTTCAGAATAAACTGGTGATTCTGTTTCAATTTTTCGAATATCTAAATCAAAATCATTCTTCATTTGACTAATTTCAGAACCAATATGACCACTTTCAGTAATCTCATCATTAGTTAAAATATAGCTTTGATCGATATGAACCAGTAAATCCATCAATTCTGAATTAGCTAACGAAACCTTTTCAAATTGTTCAGACAATCTTTTTTGAAAATCAACTACAAAATTCTTAGCATTCATTTCATTTTCTAAAATCTGCTCAATTTCCATGATTTTGTTATTAATATTATCAATACCATTTTCTACTTCATCCAGCTTAATTTCGTTTAACTGCTGGTTGGTTTGATTCAAAGCAGCGTTTAGGTTATCAATTAAAGTTTGAACGTTAACATTTGAAAAACGATAGCCTTGACTGAGCAAGTGCGCATACTCATTACTTAGCTCTTTAACCTGTTGTGGCAATTTTTCACTTAATTTTTCATAACTTTTTTTGATTCTTGGTAGTTTTTGATCAAGTTGTGTTAATTGTAATTTCAAATAACTCAATACGCGATGTGTTTCGATGTGGTTCCCAACACTATTGAGCGCTCTCACATCTGTAAACTTATTTTCTAGTCCAAGTAAATAATCTTCTAAAAAGTTAATTGTTTGACCATAATTGTAAGATTTTGATAAAATATCTTTCCTTATTTCAGCATATTTATCATAAATTTGTTCAATTTCTTTTTCTGATTCACTATTAGCAACAATTAGTTGATCAAAAACTGATTCAACATCTTCAACGTCTTGTTCAGCTTCAAAAACTTCTTGTTTTAAGTCAGCTAACAGTGAATTAGCTGTCAAGAGTCTTAAGTGATTGGTCGTCTGAGCAACTTTTTGATTCTTTTGTAGCAACTCTTCTGACCTAGATTCTAATCCTAGATAGACTTTCTCCCAATTATTAAACGTTATCAAACTCGAGCCAGATAGCGTGATTTCTTTTAAATGTTGATACTTTTCAGCCAGTTCAACCGATTGAAAAGAGTCAATAACTTCGCTAATGTGACCCGTAACACGTTTGTTTTTGATGAAGTTCATTAATAATTGAATGACAACTGCAAGTATTATCAAAATACTTATTGAAAGCACAACTGTTTGTCCTACTGACATAAAAGCTTCCCCCAATATTCCATATAAGTATTATTGTATCAAAAAATTCACCCTTTGAAGAGCTTTTTTGGGAAATAAATAGACTTGATTTAAGAACACATCTCATCTATAATAATAAAAGTGTAAAATATTGCAGCAATAAGTGGCAAGAACGTCAACATTTTATGGCGCTTTAAGTGAACGAGTACCCCGCGGCTGCACGTGGTGAAAGTATCAACATAAAATGCACGAATGCCGAACTTATTTCTTATATTTTACTCCAATAATCAAATTTTATGGAGGAACATTTTTATGTCAAGATATACAGGTCCTAGTTGGAAAAAATCTCGTCGTCTTGGAATTTCTTTATCAGGTACTGGTAAAGAACTTGCACGTCGTAACTACGCACCAGGTGACCACGGTCCAAACGCTCGTCGTGGTAAACTTTCAGAATACGGTTCACAATTACGTGAAAAACAAAAACTACGTGTGATGTACGGTTTAACTGAACGTCAATTTATGAACCTTTTCGTTAAAGCTGGTAAAATTCGTGAAGGTAAACACGGTGTTAACTTCATGGTATTACTAGAACGTCGTTTAGATAACGTTGTTTACCGTTTAGGTCTAGCAACTACACGTCGTCAAGCTCGTCAATTAGTTAACCACGGTCACGTGACTGTTGATGGTCAACGCGTTGATATTCCTTCTTACGAAGTAAAACCTGACCAAGTTATCGGACTAAGAGAACGTTCACAAAACTTGGCTATCGTTAAAGAAGCAGTTGAAGCTACAGTTGCTCGCCCTGCTTTCGTTTCATTTGACGATAACAAATTAACAGGTTCATTAACTCGTCTACCAGAACGTGATGAACTTGAACCAGAAATCGACGAATCACTTGTTGTTGAATTCTACAACCAAAAACTTTAATATTTATATATTTTGTTTATTCCCCGGTATCCTTATCGGGGATTTTTTAATACACTTTTACTATAACAATCAAAGGAGGAATTTTAATTGTCAGATAAATTAAATGAACGCTTAGAACAAAATGGGTTAACCTCTACCCCACAAACCAATCCTGATGAAAGACGTCAGTATTTAGGCTCATTACGCGAACGTGTATTAGTCAGATTGTCCGTAGCTCAGCTAAAAGACAAATCCATTGTTGAAACCTTAGTTAATCATATTCAAAGCTATCAAAACTACCAAGTTTTAATTAATAACAAAGTTAACACACCAAACGCTTCACTGATTATTAGAGCTTGTTCTCAAAATAATATTAAATTTTCATTGATTAGTGATCAATCAGCACAGACCGCTGATGATAAAACGGGAGTTCTTGTTGTTTCAAGTGATGCAATCAATGAGCCCGTCATTGATATTAGTCAAAAATATCAAGAACAACCAACTGAGTCTAGCGCCAAACCAGAAAAATCATCTGTCTGGTCTAAGTTTAAAAAGTTAATTAAAGGAGATTAATAATGACTGCTCCCCTAGCCTTTCGTATGCGTCCAAAAACAATAAGTGATATTGTAGGACAACAACATTTAGTGGGACAAGATAAAATTATTTATCGCATGGTTAAGGCCAAAAAACTAACCTCCATGATTCTGTATGGCCCTCCGGGAATTGGCAAGACAAGCATTGCAAGTGCGATTGCAGGTAGTACAAAATATGCTTTTAGACAGCTAAATGCAGCTATTGATGGCAAAAAAGAATTAAAAATTGTCGCTGAAGAAGCTAAAATGAGTGGTACTGTCGTGCTATTACTTGATGAAATCCATCGACTAGATAAAACTAAACAAGATTTTTTACTGCCCATGCTTGAATCTGGTAAAATCATCTTAATCGGTGCTACAACAGAAAATCCTTACCTTTCTATTTCGCCGGCTATACGCTCTCGGACAGAGATCTTTGAATTATATCCTTTAGAAGCTGAAGATATTAGCAAAGCTATTAATCGAGCCTTAACTGATGAACAAGACGGTTTAGGTAGCTATCATGTTCAGTTGACAGATGAAGCTAAAGAGTTACTGATAACACGAAGCAACGGTGACTTGAGAAATGCTTTAAATGGTCTTGAATTAGCCGTATTGTCTTCTAATCCAGATGAGAATCATATTATTTTAATTGATACTCCCGTAATTGAAGACTCTATTCAAAAACAAAATATCTCTGCTGATAAAAACGGTGATAGCCACTATAACTTACTTTCAGCCTTTCAAAAATCAATTCGAGGTTCTGATACTGATGCAGCACTTCATTACTTAGCTCGGTTAATTCTGTCTGGTGACTTACAAAGTATTATTCGACGCCTGACAGTCATCGCTTTTGAAGATATTGGGCTTGCTAATCCACAAGCTTGGATGCACACAATGACCGCAATTGAAGCAGCAGAAAAAGTTGGACTTCCTGAAGCAAGAATACCTTTGAGCAATGCTGTAATCGAACTTTGCTTATCTCCAAAATCTAACGCTAGCTTAACTGCTATTGATGAAGCAATTTCTGATATTCAAAACAAACGAATTAGCGACATTCCAAACCATATTAAAGATGCACACTACAGTGGTGCAGAAAAATTGGGTAGTGGTGTCGGTTACTTGTACCCCCATGATTTTGATAATGATTTCGTCGCACAGGACTATTTGCCCAATAGCTTACGCAATTCACATTATTTTCACCCTAAAGGTAACAGTAAGTTTGAAGTTGCCTTTAAGAACCAATACCAAAAATTAAAAGATTTACAAAGAAAAGGACGTTATTAAACCTATGATTATAAAAATTATCATGATGGCTTTTATTGCAGTCATTTGTTACATCGGTGGTTGTTTAATTTATACCAAAGATAAGCCGTTTTTAGTTTTTCATCCTGAAAAAGATCGCTTTTTAAGTCGCTCACTGATTGTATTTGCTATTATTTTATTTGCTATTGCAATTATTGGCATGATTATATTATTCACTTTACCTACCGTGTACAACATCATTACACTGATTTTAACTAGCGTAACTTTAATTATTTTATCCATCATTTTATCTGTTTCAATTAACACTAATATCAAATAAAAAAAGCCATTTAATAAATGGCTTTTTTATTTGATTTCATTTTTGATTAAGTTACGAATAGATTCTGGTAAATCATCTAGCACTAATAAACTATCAATTAAACGTTCACTATTGTACACTTGATGCCAAAACCCTAATTGTTCATTAGAACTATAGTCATCTTTATACTGATCATTCCACTGTGTCAAAAGCATCACAATAAAGTGATTGTAAAAGTTATCCCTTAATGAAAAACTTAAAACTAAATCTGCCAGTACCTGATTTTCACCAAAAATAAGTGGCACATCTGTTTGTAAATATGCAAATAAAATTGCTGTCATTAAGTAAACTTTCAATGCTCGATGGACAGGTGCCTCACAGACTTTTTTTGTTGCTTCAACAATAAGACTGTAAGTTTGTATCCAACCCATTTTGGAATTATAGCCTTGATAATCTTGTTCAAGTAATGCATACGTTGATAATTTTAACGCAACGGTTTGACAATCTTGCGGTGATAATAAGTTATAAAACTTTTCATCTTCAACCAAAATCGCGTTTAAAATTAATAAAGCACCGCTTCTAACTAAAACAGCGTCATTTTTAGGCTCTAAAATGTGTGCGTACAAATTATCTGGATTCAAGACAAAATCTCTTAACCAAATAAGCTGATTTTCATTATAATAGTGTTTTTTGATACACTCCACAATCGTTTTTAAAACGTATTTTTCCCGGATATCAACATCCGTAACGCCAATGAATTGCGCTAGAAATTGCAAATCATCCATCTTAGGTGACTGAATATTTTTTTCTTGAGCAAGAAACTTGATTTTTTCGCGATTATCATCAGTTAATTCTGCTATCTGAACTGGACGACGTCTTTTTTGATAGTTGACCTGCTCTTTTATCTTGTTAAATTGTTGATAAAGCGTGTTGTAAAAGTCCCCTGTTTCAAAACGTTTGAACAGATTATTGACATTTTGCTCAACTTCAACTATTTGACTGCTAGTCATTTAGCCACTCTCCTAACTGATAAATACTAAAATTCACCTTTTCCACTGAAAATATAACTCTTATGATGATATTTCATTGAAAGAATTAATCCAACACCAATCATATTTCCCAGTAAGGCTGACCCCCCGGAAGAAATAAATGGTAAAGGAATTCCCGTTAGTGGTAAAAGATCGATGCTCATTCCGATATTTTCAAAAACATGGAACAAAATCATCATGATAACACCGGTTGAAACATATGAGTAAAAGGCGTTACGTGTTTGAAAGGCAACCTTGACCATATTGAAAATCAAATAGAAGTAAGTCAAAATTACACCTATTACACCTACAAACCCAAAACTTTCCCCGATAATTGAAAAAACCATATCGGTTGTTTGAACGGGAACATTAACAACTCTTACACCAAATCCGCGACCAAATAATTCTCCTGAACCAATTGCTTTCATACTCTGCCATAGCTGCATCGAATTATTCGCAGTATCTCCAGACGGATCTAACCAACTATTAATTCTCTCAAATTGATAAGCTTTGAAATTGAATTGTCGTAGAATTTCCTGACCATTAGGTGTCGAAACCAATAAAATAGCAATAGTCCCAATCACTGCCACTGATAAGAAAACCGGTAGTAAAATTTTCCATGTTACACCAGATACCAAGATTGCACCACCTAAAATAGCAAAGAAAACTAACATTGTCCCAAAGTCATTTTGCAATTTCAATAACACAGCAACCGGTAGCATGACTAAGATGAGTTTTCCAATTAAAATACTATCATTTCGAACAGTATGTTCACGATATAGTTGATTATGTCGATAGGTTAAACGACCTAACATCAAAATAAATGCTGGCTTCATAACCTCAGAAGGTTGGAACGTAAAGGGCCCTGCCTTAAACCAACTCATCGCCCCAGTATCTGCAGCTAGCGATCGATCATGAAATATTAAAACCAAAAACAGCAACGTCAGTCCCGCAGCATAAGCATATGGCGAAACTTTGAACAACTGTTCTGAGTCAAATTGCATGATAACAGCAACAATTAAAAAGCCTACAAAATACCAAATCACTTGAGATATGATAGCTCTCAAATTAGCACCAGAAGCTAACCAAATAGCGTACATTCCCACAACTGCTAGGATTAATACAGGAACAATAATTCCAAAATCTAGTCGATCAATTAGGCTTGGCTTTTCATCTACTTGTGCCATAATTTGTACTCCCCTAGATTGTTATTTCAAAATTTAGATTTTGCCATGCAAGTTAAAGTAAACAAGCAAATCATTAATCGCACTTTCTAAATTATTTGCAAATAGTGTTTTATTCGATTTTTCAATATCTATTTGATAGCGCGATTCCACTTTTTTAATTGTTCCAATCACTTGTTTGTTTGGAATAGCCACTTCATAGTAATTTTCATTTTTATTATTAATTTCGTTAACTTCTACATTAATGTTTTTAACTTTTTTAGACATAAAATTCTCTACTCACTACTTTTTTTATTTTTGTTAATTATTTCGTCACCAATTTTATTAGATTTTTTATTTCGAAACAGTGTAAACTTATCCGGAACAAAATCAAGTCCCCCTTTATTAAAAGGCTGACATCTTAAAATTCTTGAAACTCCCATAATTGTGCCTTTAATCACACCATGCTTTTCAATTGCTTTGAAGGCATATTGAGAACATGTTGGGTAAAATCGACAGCGCTTTGGTAACAATGGAGAAATTCGGGTTTGATAAAATTTAATACACCCTAAAAAAATAAATCGCATTATTTTCTCTTTGCAATATTATCTAATAAAACGCCTGTTCCAATAGCTACAGCATCTAGACTATTATCTGCAACAATTACAGGTACTTTTAAGTGGTGTGCTAACAAACGGTCTAAGTTGTTTAATAAAGCACCCCCACCAGTTAGCATAATACCACGATCAATAATATCAGCAGCTAATTCTGGCGGTGTTTGTTCTAGAACTTCTTTTGCAGCATCAATAATACTCATAAGGCCTTCAGATAAAACTTGTTCAACTTCAACAGCATTGATTGTCATTACTTTAGGTAAACCATCAATCATATCACGACCACGAACTTCAATTTCTTGTGATTCTTCTGCTTCAAAAGCTGATCCAATTTCTTTTTTGATTGTTTCAGCTGTTCTTTCACCGATTAACAGATTATATTTTTGTTTAACATAAGCCACAATATTTTGATCCATTTTGTTACCAGCATAGTGTAATGAACGGCTTGTTACCACTTCACCCATTGAAAGTACAGCAATATCACTAGTACCCCCACCAATATCAATAACCATATTTCCTTGAGGCTTGAAGATATCTAGACCTGCACCAACGGCAGCCACTTTAGGTTCAAATTCTAAGTAAACTTTATTTCCGCCTGCTTTTTCAGCAGCTTGAATAATCGCCTTTTGTTCAATATCAGTCACGTTTGTAGGTGCACAGATTAGAATATTTGGCTTAGATAAAAATCCTTTTAAATTCAGCTTTTCAATAAAGTAAGTTAGCATTGCTTCTGTAATATCAAAATCAGCAATAACACCGTCTTTTAAGGGTCTAATTGCCTTGATATTTCCTGGTGTACGTCCTACCATGCGGTAAGCTTCGGTACCTACAGCAACAACTTCATTATTCTTTGTATCGATTGCAACAACAGATGGCTCGTTCAAAACAATACCGTCTCCAGCCACATTAATTAGAACATTAGCAGTTCCCAAATCGATTCCTATATTTTTAACCACGATTATCTTTCCCTTCACATGTCAATCATGTCGAATTTTAATATATTATATGATGATTACAAATTCACCAATATTATTTATAAAACTCCCTCTTCATATAATATCATAAATTAAGACGCTAAATATCAATTATTAACTAACAAAAACAGAAATTTAATAAATATTACTCATAAAAAAAGTGAACACAAAATGTGTTCACTTTTTTATAGATGTTTAGAAACATTAATTCTATTCATCGCTTTCTTCAATGCGACTTCAGCACGACGTTGTTGATCAATATCGTGTTGTGATTCAGCCTCATGAAGTTTTTGCTCAGCTTCACTTTTTTCTTGTTCAGCCTTGCTCAAATCAATATCTCTAGCACGTTCAGCACCGTCAGCCACAATTGTTGCAACATTATCTTGAAATTCGATAAAGCCACCGTTTACTGCAATTGCGTCAACATGAGTTGTGTTGTCAGTTCTTTTTACCCTAACTTCACTAATCTTTAGTGGGGCAACGATTGGTTCATGGTTAGCCATGATACCTAAATCTCCATCAATTGACTTCACACTTACCATATGTGCACGGTGACTATACTGAATTCCATAAGGAGTAACAACAGTGACAGTTATAATATTATCTGCCATGATTTTCACTCCTATTCTTCAACTGAAGTTGCTTCAGTCGTTTGATGTTCATATCCCATTGATTTTGCTTTTTCAATTACATCTTCAATTGGTCCAACACCACGGAAAGCATCTTCTGGAAGATCATCCAGTTGTCCATCTAAGATTTGTTTAAATCCAGATACTGTATCAGCAACTGATACGTATGAACCTTTTACACCAGTAAATTGTTCAGCAACGTGGAAGTTTTGTGATAAGAAGAACTGAATCTTACGTGCACGTTGCACGATTAGTTTTTCTTCATCAGATAATTCATCCATACCTAAAACAGAAATAATATCTTGTAATTCGCGGTAACGTTGTAAGATATGTTGAACTTCTGTAGCCACTTCGTAGTGTTCTTGACCAATAGTTTCTGGATCTAACGCATTAGATGAAGATTCTAGTGGGTCAACAGCAGGGTAAATCCCTTGTTCTACTAAACGACGTTCTAGGTTAGTTGTTGCATCCAAGTGAGCAAACGTTGTTGCAGGAGCAGGGTCAGTGTAGTCATCAGCAGGAACGTAGATAGCTTGAATAGATGTGATTGATCCATTCTTAGTTGATGTGATACGTTCTTGAAGTTGACCCATTTCAGTAGCAAGAGTTGGTTGGTAACCAACAGCTGAAGGCATACGACCTAGTAAGGCAGAAACCTCTGAACCAGCTTGTGTAAATCTAAAGATATTATCGATAAATAGTAGCACATCTTGACCTTCAACATCACGGAAGTATTCCGCAATTGTTAGCCCTGTTAGCGCAACACGCATACGAGCTCCAGGTGGTTCGTTCATTTGACCAAACACCATGGCTGTTTTTTCTAGAACACCGGATTCTTTCATTTCAAAGTACAAGTCGTTACCTTCACGTGTACGTTCTCCAACACCAGTAAAGACTGAAATACCACCGTGTTCTTCAGCAATATTATGGATTAATTCTTGGATTAAAACAGTTTTACCAACACCGGCACCACCGAATAACCCAACTTTACCACCACGAGTATATGGGGCAAGTAAATCGATAACTTTAATACCAGTTTCTAAAATTTCGCTACCAGTACTTAAATCATCATATTTTGGTGCATCTTTGTGAATTCCTTCACGTTTGAAATCAGCAGGGAATTCTTCCCCACCGTCAATTGTTTGACCTAAAACATTAAAGACACGTCCTAGAGTTTCTTTACCAACAGGCACAGAAATCGGAGATTTTGTATCTTCAACGATCATTCCACGTTGCAAACCATCAGTTGATTCCATGGAGATTGTTCTTAAAACACCATCACCAAGTTCAAGGGCAACTTCAAGAATGATTGAGTCGTTATCGTTTTTAGTTACTTTTAAAGCGTTATTGATATCGGGCAGATCATTATCTAATGGAAAGGCCACGTCAACAACGGGTCCAATAACTTGGACAATTTTACCTTGACTCAAACTGTCAACCTCCTTTTTATTCTTGTGCGGCTGCACCACCGACGATTTCGGTGATTTCAGTCGTAATTTGAGCTTGACGCGCACGGTTTAACTGAGTTGTTAAATCCGAAACAACGCTATCAGCATTTTTAGATGCATTTTGCATCGCTGTCATAGAACTAGCATGTTCAGCGGTTTTGGAGTCTAAAATAGCACCGTAAATCATACCTTGCGCAAACTGAGGTAGTATTCTATCTAATACTGCTTCAGTTGACGGTTCAGTAATAAATTGGGCTTTAGGTCCTTCGTGAACAGCGTCTTGGACATCAATATCAGAAATAGGTAACATTTTTTCAGTTCTAAATTCTGACGAAATTGTATTAACATGGTGAGTATAACAAACGTAAAGTTCATCATACACGCCATCCATATACATGTTTACAGCAGTTGACACAATCTCGCGAGATTCTTCAAAAGTCGGTACATCACTAATTCCACGATATTCGTAAACTAAGTTCATGCCTTGTTTTTTGAAGAAATCCGCACCAACGCCACCAACAGCTAAGATTTCAGCTTCGCGGCCTTCTTCTTCAGCTTTTTTAGCTAGTGACATCATTTGTTTAATTGCTGTACTGTTGTATGAACCAACTAATCCACGATCTCCGGTGATTACCAAGTAACCAGTCTTTTTAACTGGACGATGGCTAATCAAATCACTCATATCACTATTATGAAATAGTGACGCATAATCAAAGTTTTCATCATCAACTACACTACTTGAACTAACACCTAGTTCATTCGTAATACGTGATGCCATCAAATGCGCAACTGTATTATATAGCATGTCTTGATAGTGCATGTAGCTTTGATTAATCTTTTCAGTTTGATTTAATTTAACACCTGAAACCATTTGCATAGCTGTCGTAATTTGACCAGTTTTGTTAATTGAACTAATTTTTCGCTTTAGTTCAAGTGTTGAGTCAGCCATCTATATTCCTCCCTCTTATTTTGATGTAAAACCATCAACAAAGTCGGAAATTGCTTGATTTAGTTCATCAAGGTTTTCTGGTAAATCTCCTGTTTTTTCAATTTGTTCTAGAATTGAAGCATGGTTACTATCGAAGTAATCAAATAGTTGTGCTTCAAATTCTAAAATTTGGTCAACTTCTACTTTATCTAAGTAACCTTTTGTCAAGGCATAAAGAATTAAAGCTTCTTTTTCCATTGGAATAGGTTTGTGAAGTGGTTGTTTTAAGATTTCAACTGTACGACGACCACGGTTCAACTTAGCTTGAGTAGCTGAATCCAAATCAGATCCAAATTGAGCAAAAGATTCTAACTCACGATATGAAGCAAGATCCACACGAAGTGTACCGGATACTTTCTTCATCGCTTTTGTTTGTGCTGAACCCCCAACACGAGAAACAGATTCCCCAGCGTTAATAGCAGGACGAGTTCCAGCAAAGAATAAGTCACTTTCCAAGAAAATTTGACCATCAGTGATGGAAATTACGTTAGTTGGAATATAAGCAGAAATATCTCCGGCTTGAGTTTGAATAATTGGTAAAGCAGTCATTGAACCGCCTCCCATTTCATCACTCAACTTAGCAGAACGTTCTAGTAAACGTGAGTGTAAGTAGAAAACGTCACCAGGGTAAGCTTCACGACCAGGTGGACGACGAAGTAGCAAGGAAATTTCACGGTATGAAGCAGCTTGTTTTGACAAGTCATCAAACACGATTAAAACGTGTTTACCGTTATACATGAATTCCTCACCCATAGCAGAACCTGCATAAGGTGCAATGTAAAGTAGTGGTGCTGGTTCACTAGGACCCGCTTCCACAACAATTGTATAATCCATTGCACCATATTTTTTCAATGATTCTACTTGTCTTCTAACAGTTGATTCTTTTTGACCAATAGCAACATAGATACAAACAACATCTTTACCTTTTTGGTTCAAGATTGTATCAATAGCAATAGATGTTTTACCTGTTTGTCTGTCCCCGATAATCAACTCACGTTGACCACGTCCAATTGGCACTAGCGAATCAATCGCTTTTAAACCTGTTTGCATTGGTTCTGAAACAGATTGACGTTGCATAACGCCAGGTGCTTGTCCTTCAATAGGTCTAGTCTTAGATGTTTTGATTTCACCTTGACCATCTACGGGTTGTCCTAATGGGTTAACAACACGTCCAATTAGTTCTTCACCAACTGGCACTTCCATGATTTTACCTGTACGTTTAACTTGGTCACCTTCACGAATATCAGCATATGATCCTAAGATAATAATACCAACATCATTTGTTTCCAAGTTTTGAGCAATACCGTATGAACCATTAGAAAATTCAAGTAGTTCACTACTTAACGCGTTATCAAGCCCATGAGCACGAGCAATTCCGTCACCAATATAGGTTACTGTACCAACTTCATCAACTACTAATTTATCTTGGTAGTTTTCTAGTTGCTTTTTAATTAATGCACTAATTTCTTCAGCCTTAATGCTCAATGGGGTCACCTCTTTTTATCTTTATTTTTGTAACGATTGTTTAACTCTTTTTAGTTTTGTTTGAACTGAACCGTCAATAACTTGTCCTTGAGCTTCAACGATTACACCACCAATAAGTGATGGATCGATTTCATTTTCAAACTCAAAAGATTTTAAGCCAAATTTCTTAGCATAAGCTTTTGATAAGTTTGCTTTTTGTTCATCATCTAAAGCTACCACGCTGGTTACTTTTCCAGTTGCTTTTTGGTAGTACGCATTGTAGTACTCGTTAAAAGCATCAATAATAAACTCAATTTTATCAAATCGTTTGTAATCTTGAATTAGACTTAAAAAGTCTTGGATGTTTTGACTAAATGGTTGTGAAAATGTTGTAAGCAGTTCATGTTTTTCGGAATCAGTTAATCTTGGATCAGTTAAAACTGAACCAAGTTCTGGATTCTCTTTAACTAATTGCATTACTACGGACAGTTCTTCAAAATCTGTGTCTAATGTCTTTCTTTCAAGAGATAACTCATAAAAAGCTTTGGCATATCTTTGACCGATTGTTTTATTATCCAATTTCATTAGTCATCCAGCCCCTTAATATAATTGTTAATCAAATCTTTTTGATCGTCGGCTGTCAAATTCTTTTGAATAAGTTTTGAAGAAATTGCCACTGCAATATCTGCAATATCAGCTTGAGCACTATTTAAAGCGTCAGTTTTTGACTTCTTAGCTTCTTGTAAAGCGTTAGTTTTAATAACTTTTGCTTCATTGTTTGCTTCATCAAGCATTTGTTGCTGTGTTGCTTTCCCATGAGCTTTAGCATTTGAAACAATTTCAAGTGCTTCACTTCGTGAGTTTTTCAAAGCATCTTCACGCTCTTGCGCAAGGCTTTGCGCTTTTTGTTTAGAAGCCGCAGCATTGTCCAAATCGTTTGAGATTTGAGAACGACGCTTTTCTAACATATTGTTAATTGGTTCCCAAGCAAAATGTTTGATGAGGAGCATTAAAACAACAAACATAACAAAGTATAAAATAACGTCACCTAGCTCAAGTGATGAAAGTTTCAATCCGGTTAATGGATGTAGACTCATTTATCTGCTCCTTTCTTTGTCAGGTTTTGACTCACTAATACTTATACTAACCTTTAAATACGAATAGGATTAGAAGTGAGATAACGATTGACAAGATAGGAACTGATTCAACTAGCGCAACCCCAACGAACATTGTACTTCTTAATGAACCTGAGTTTTCTGGTTGGCGAGCCATTCCTTCGATTGTTTTTGAAATAAGTAGACCGTTACCGATACCACCACCAAGGGCAGCTAGTCCGGCAGCTAAAGCAGCAGCTAATAATTGCATAGATAAATCCTCCATATATTTTATATATACTGATATATATTATTCTTTTTCGATTTTATGTGATATGTAAACCATTGACAATGTCACAAAAACATAGGCCTGAATTGCACCTATAAAAACAGAAAATCCTTGCCATAGTAGCGTCAAGGGCATTGCGACAACGTATGTTAATGCTCCGTTACTTTGGGCAAGCTGTCCAATTAATCCTAGGACAATTTCACCTGCATAAATATTACCGTATAAACGTAGAGCAAGTGTTAAAAAGTTACTAAACTCTTCAAATATATTTAATGGTAAAAGAAATGAAACCGGTTTTGTGTAATTCTTCAAATAGCCACCAAAACCTTGTTTTTCAATACCATAATAAAAGGCCATTAGCAATACAAATGTTGCTAGAGTCATCGTAATTAACGGACTCGATGTTGGCGATTTAATTAAAACATATTCTCCAAATTTAGGTTCTAAAAATAATCCCAATTGGTTTGAGAAGAAGATGAAAAGAAATAGAACAAATGAGAATAAATAGAATTTCTTTCCTTCTTCACCGGGTATTGATTGTTTCACAATACTATTTGTAAACTCAATGATTCTTTCAAGCACGTTTTGCTTTCTTGTTGGTCTAAGCTGTGCTTTTCGAGCCAAAAGATATACAAATAAAAAGACCATGATACAGACAATCAACCCTGAAATAATGTTCGTGAGATTAAAATTTAGTCCCATGAACTGAACAACAACCGGTTTTTCGCCCACTTCGTGACCTCCCCTCTAAAAATAAAATCTTATATAAATCTTTAAAAAGACAATCAAATGATACCACCACATGTTCGAAAAGACAAAACAAAAAAGACACTTTTTTAAAATATTTCCTAATTTGTCTATTAATTTAGGAAAATATTTAAAATAAAGAGACCTACCTCTTTGAGTAAGTCTCTATTTTGTCCCGAACAGACGGTCTCCGGCATCCCCTAGTCCTGGGAAAATATAACCGCTATCAGTCAATTCAGTATCTAACGATGCTGCGTAAATATCAACATCAGGATGTTCTTTTTGAATAGCCTCAACACCTTGAGGAGAAGCTACTAAAACAACTAAACGAATATTTGTTGCGCCACGCTTTTTAAGGGCGTCAATTGCCATATTAGCAGAACCACCTGTTGCAAGCATTGGATCCACAACAAATAACTCACGTTTGTCAATGTCTGCAGGCAGTTTGACAAAGTATTCGTGAGGTTGCAACGTCTTTTCATCACGGTACATCCCAATATGTCCAATCTTGGCTGCTGGGATTAATTCTAAAACACCATCAACCATTCCAAGACCAGCTCTTAAAATTGGAATAACAGCTAGTTTTTTACCAGCTAATACTTTTTGCATTGATTTACCCATTGGTGTTTCGATTTCGATACTTTCCATAGGTAAGTCGCGCGTAATTTCGTAAACCATCAATTCTGCTATTTCATTAGCAATTGATCTAAAATCTTTGGTCCCTGTGTTTTTATCACGAATCATTGTTAATTTGTGTTGAATTAACGGATGATCTAAAACTGTAAATTTACTCATCTTAAAAAAGACTCCTTTTAATACTTATTTTACTTAAAAGTCCAAAGGAAATTGACTCGTTAAAGCAAGCACTTGCTCTTTAACTTCAGCTAGCTTTTCTTCATTATCGAAGTTTTCAATTGCCTTCAAAATTAAGTGTGCTACTTCTTTAACTTCTTTTTCTTTGAACCCTCTTGTTGTAACTGCGGGTGTTCCTAAACGAATCCCACTTGTTTTGAATGGACCATTTTGGTCATTCATAATTTGATTCTTGTTCAATGTAATTAAAACAGTATCAAGTAGATCTTGAATTTCTCGTCCATTATGACCTGTTTTCAAAATATCTAATAGTAGAAGATGATTATCAGTTGTTCCTGACACAATTCTAACTTGGTCACTCTCTTTGAAGACTTGAGCCATTGCTTTCGCATTTTTGATTACTTGTTTTGAGTATTCTTTAAAGGCTGGTTGCATCGCTTCATGAAGTGCAACTGCTTTACCAGCAATAACATGTTCCAACGGTCCACCTTGATTTCCAGGGAAAACTGCTGAATTAATTGCTTTAGCATACGCTTCTTTAGCTAAAATCAAGCCACCACGAGGTCCTCTCAATGTTTTATGTGTAGTTGTTGTCACAACATCAGCATAAGGAACTGGATTTTGATGAAGGCCACTTGCAACTAATCCGGCGATATGTGCCATATCAACCATTAATTTAGCATCAACTTCATCGGCAATTTCTTTGAATTTTTTAAAATCAATTGAACGACTGTAAGCTGAAGCACCCGCAACAATTAACTTAGGTTTAACTTCAAGTGCAGCTTCGCGAATTTTATCGTAATCTAACACTTCTGTTTCAGGGTCTAAACCATAGCTGTAAAAGTGGTAAGTACGACCGCTAAAGTTCACTGGTGAACCATGTGTTAAGTGTCCGCCAGCAGACAAGTCCATTGCAAGTACACGATCTCCGTGGTTAAGTAGCGCATAATATGCAGCCATGTTAGCACTGGAACCGGAATGAGGCTGAACATTAGCATATTCAGCTCCAAATAATTCTTTCGCACGGTCAATCGCTAAGTTCTCAACGATATCGACATACTGTGTACCACCGTAGTAACGTTTACCAGGATAGCCTTCAGCATATTTATTAGTTAGGGCACTCCCCTGCGCGTGCATAACACCTTGGGAAACAATGTTTTCAGAGGCAATTAACTCAATATTCTGTCTTTGACGTTCCTCTTCTTTTGCGACTGCATCCCATAACAATGGATCTTGTTGTTTATAATCGGTCATTCCTACATCTCCTCAAATTCTATTTTCAATAAAATCAAGCTTGGTAATGTTGCCCACTGGCTGCCTTATTCAAACGGTTCATATACGCTTGTTCTAAGTCATCACCAGAAAATCCTTGAACAAAAATTTCATTGATATCTTGATTATCATCGAAAAATCTTAAAGCGTCAAACAGTTTATTGGCTGCTTCAGCAACACCCTGCCCTAAAACATAGTGAAAGCGCGGGTTTTGAGGTTTTAATTTTTTTATAATATTTTTTTCAGCTACAAAAGCTGTGTGATTTAAATCTTTCGTTTTAACGATATTTAAAAAATCATCAGCATTATCAACAACATAAACAGATGCACTTGGTGCATAATGACGATATTTCATCCCTGGTGCCTTGGGAATAGCATTATCACTCGGTTTCAAATGATTCATTAAAACTGGCTGATTGAGCACTTCTTGTAATTCTTTTTGGCTAATCTTACCTGGACGTAAAATAACCGGATGTTCAACTGATAAATCGATTACAGTTGATTCGAGTCCAATCTGAGTTTGTCCGCCATCTAAAATTGCAGAAATTTTGCCATTTAAATCGTGATAAACATGTTTAGCTGTTGTCGGACTAGGCTTGGTAGACGTGTTAGCAGATGGTCCAACAATTGGTCGATTAAACTGTGTAATTAAATCAAGCGTTAGCTTACTATCAGGCATTCTAAAAGCGACTGTTTGAAGTCCGCCTGTTACATGTTGGGGCAGGCTATTAGGCTTAATTGGCAAGATAATAGTCAATGGTCCTGGCCAAAAAGTCTTCATCAACTGAAGCGCTTCTTGTGATAATTCATTAGCATAGGATTTCACCATGTCCGTTGAATTAACATGAACGATTAGTGGATTATCACTTGGGCGCCCTTTTGCACGATAAACATTTTGAACGGCTTCGTCGTTTGTCGCATCAGCTCCCAACCCATAAACCGTTTCTGTTGGAAAAGCCACTAATTGGCCTTCAGCTAATAGCTCAACTGCTTGATTAATCTGTTCTTTTGTCAAAATTTTAGTTTCCATACTACTGTTTAACTCCTCTCACCATTCGTGGATGACCCGCTAAATCATTTTTAAATGTGATGTCATAATTAGGTAAATAATGACTCAACAAGGCTTGTAGCGCTTCTTTTTGCTCATACCCAAACTCTAAGTAAAAAGCCCCGTTTTTGTTTAGGTGATTATCAACTTGCTTAGCAAACTCACGATAAAAATCTAGTCCATCAACTCCAGCAAATAACGCAATTTCGGGCTCATTGTTTAAAACAGTCTCATCCATAACAGCTTTTTCAGTTGTTTTAATGTAAGGGGGATTTGACACAATGACATCAAATCGACCTTCAATTGCTTCAAATAAGTCACTTTGAATCGTTTTAATCTCACAATCATAATGCTCAAAATTAGCTTTAGCAATTGCTAGCGCTTCTTTTGAAATATCACTAGCCTTGATTTCCCAAGAAGTTGGTAGTTCTTGCCTTAAAACCAAACTGATTGCACCAGATCCTGTCCCAATATCTAACAGTTTTCCCGTTGATTGTGCTTTATAATCCGAAGTCACAAAAGCCACGAGTTCTTCTGTTTCATATCGCGGAATTAACACATCAGAAGTCACAGTTAGCTTTCGGCCATAAAAATAACTGTACCCTAAAATATATTGTGGTGATTGTCCTTGAACAAGCTGATTAATATCTGCTTTAAATTGTTGATATTGAGCGGTTGATAAAACTGTTTCTTGGTTTAATTTTAGTTGCGTAGGCGAATAATCCAAACGTTCACCTAATAAAAAAGCAATGTCTTCTGGATAACTCCCAGCTTCTATTACTTGAGGAGTTGCCCAGTCAATTGCTTCTTTTATTGTCGGATTAGTCATTTTGTAACTGCTCCAATTTTTCTGTTTGATCATAAACGATCAAGGCATCAACAATTTCACCTAAATCGCCATTCATTACACGATCAAGTTTGTTTAAAGATAATCCAATACGGTGATCAGTCACACGGTTTTGAGGGAAGTTATAAGTTCTGATACGTTCTGAACGATCACCTGTCCCCACAGCAGATTTTCTTTCAGCATCATAAGCTTCTTGGTTTTGGCTTTCATAGAAGTCATAAATACGTGCTTTCAAAATCTTCATTGCTTTTTCTCTGTTTTGTTGTTGTGAACGTTGATCTTGCATAGCCACAACAATTCCTGTAGGCAAGTGAGTCAAACGAACAGCAGATGAGGTTTTGTTAATATGTTGTCCACCAGCACCACTCGCACGGTAAACATCGGTACGAATGTCTTTTGGATCAACATCAATTTCAACTTCATCATATTCTGGCATAACAGCAACTGTTGAAGTTGAAGTGTGAACACGCCCCTGAGATTCAGTTGAAGGGACACGTTGTACACGGTGAGCACCATTTTCATATTTTAATTTTGAGAAAACATTCTCACCATTAATCATAAAGGCAACTTGCTTGTAGCCACCCACTTCTGTTTCAACTTCATCAATTAATTCAATTGACCATTTTTGACTTTCAGCATACTTTTGGTACATATGGAAAAGATCTTTTGCAAATAGGGAAGCTTCATCTCCACCTGCTGCCCCTCTAATTTCCATAATAATGTTTTTGTCATCATTAGGGTCTTTAGGTAGCATCAAAATGGTTAGATTTTCTTCAAGTTCTTTCTTTTCGTCTGAAAGTTCACTTAGTTCAGCCTTAGCTAGTTCTGTGATTTCAGCATCACTATCATCTCTAATTAATTCTTCATTATCAGCAATCGCTTCTGTAACCTCTTGATAACGTTTGAATTTAGAAACAATTTCACGAAGACTTGCTTCTTCTTTGGTGATTTCCATGTAACGTTTAGTATCGTTAATTACTTCTGGATCAGACATCATTTCTTGTAATTCTTCATAACGGCTTACAAAAACCATAATTTGTTCGATTATTTTATCCATAATAATTCCTTTCTTAAATCGGCATATTTTGATAGTGAACACGACATACTGGATAGTAAGATTCGTTGCCCCCTATTTTAATTTGTTGACCTTCATAAACCGGTTTGCCATCTTCTACTCGCACAACCATTGTTGCTTTTTTGCGACAGAACCAACAAATTGTTTTCATTTCTTCAATTTTATCAGCATATAGTAATAAATAATAGCTTCCCGTAAATAACTCGTTTCTAAAATCATTTTTTAGTCCAAAAGCCATGACGGGTATGCCTAACTTATCTACTATTTTAGCACACTGTAAAATATGATTTTTACCCAAAAACTGTGCTTCATCAATTAATACGCAAGCCGCATCTGGATTGGTACTCTTGACTTTTTCATAGATATTCATGTTTTCATCAATTGCAATAGCGGGACGGCTAATGCCAATACGTGATGAAATCACACCAACGCCAGCACGATCGTCCATCGCACTTGTTAGCAAAATTACTGATTTATTTTGTTCCTCATAATTGTGAGCAACCTTTAGTATTTCAATTGTTTTACCACTGTTCATTGACCCATATTTAAAAAATAACTGTGCCACATTATCACCCTACTTTGTACTTTTTCACAATTTAACAGTATAACGGAATTTCAGCAAAAAATCATAAAAAATTGTAATGTCATATCCACCTTCATTGAGATTATGGTATATTTAAACTTAACGTACGCGCAAAAAGGGAGACTGATTATGAGCCTGAGATCACAATTTGCAGTAACTAGCGGTAAGTTAAGTTACTGGTTCTTAAACAACTTTAGAAATGGTGGGACTTCCCTTCCAGGAAAGATTGCCTACAAACTCGATCCGACCGTTCTTAAAAGTTTAGCTAAAAATTATCAAACAATCATTGTTACGGGTACAAATGGTAAAACTATGACCACAGCTTTGATTGTTAAAACATTCGAACAACAATTTGATAACGTCTTAACTAACCAATCTGGGTCCAATATGATTCAAGGGATTACAAGTTCATTCTTATCCTATAAATCAAAAAAATCAAACCAAAAACCGATTGCTATCTTGGAAGTAGATGAAGCTAACGTTGCTGAAGTTACACGTTGGACTAACCCAAAAGCATTTGTATTGACCAATATTTTCCGAGATCAAATGGATCGTTATGGCGAAATTTATACAACTTATGAAAAAATACTTGAAGGTATTCGCTTAGCTCCAAATGCGACAGTTATTGCTAACGGTGATGCTAGTATCTTTAATTCCAAGCCACTACCTAACAAATTTGTTTATTATGGCGTGAATTCTGATAAACAACAAACACCTTTTAAAGCACCAGTTAATACAGATGGTGTGTTGTGTCCAAAATGTCAGCATATCCTACTGTACCATTCAATGACTTATGCTAATTTAGGTGACTACTTCTGTCCCAACTGTGACTTCAAAAAACCAGAACTAACTTATAAGGTCACACAAATTAATGACTTAACAACTCAAAGTTCTGATTTCAAAATCGAACAAACGCCTTTCCACCTTAATATTGGTGGTCAATATAACATCTATAATGCACTCGCTGCTTTTGCAACAGCCAGAGAATTTGGTATTGGGGAGTCAGATATCAAAAAAGCATTTGACTTGAATAAGCGTGTTTTTGGTCGACAAGAAATGATTCACTTCAATGATAAAGTGGCCAATTTAATTCTAGTAAAGAATCCTGTTGGTTTAAATGAAATTATTGAATTAATTCAACGTGAACAAGATCCGTTCACACTGGTCACTATCTTAAATGCTAATTATGCCGATGGAATTGATACCAGTTGGATTTGGGACGGCGATTATGAGAAATTTGCTAACCAAAACATCCAACAAGTGATTGTCAGCGGACATCGTCATCAGGACATGGCCTTTAGATTACAAATTGCTAATCTACCACTTGAAAAAACAGTCGTAGTTCCTGAGATAGCTAATCTTATTGAGGCTTTAGAAAAAGCCCCTACTAAAAAAATATACATCTTATCTACTTACACAGGAGTTTTAGAATTCCGTAAGTATTTAGCTGATAAAGGCATTATAAAAGCAGGACTTAATTAAAAGTCCTGCTTTTTATTTATTCTCATCTAAAAAAGTCTCGATAATTAACTCTCTTGCTGCAAGAAAAGCTTGATTATTAGAAGTTGGGTGTACACGATTAGTTAAGACAACTAATCCTGTTTGTTTCCGACGATCTATTATCATAAAAGTTCCTGTAAAACCTGTATGGTACAGTAGTGGATAATTTGATTTTGGATCATGTAACAAGTCCCAACCATAGCTTCTTGGCTTCAATCTACTGGGAGTCTTACGACCAAACAACAAGTTAATTGTCTGATTATCCAGTAATTGATTAGGTGTCACTCCAGTTAAATACTTTACAAATTTTGTTAAATCATACAACGGCGAAAATAAACCACTAGACCCACATTGTTCTTGCAAAATCCTAGCTTTTGGATCGTGAACAATACCTTGAAGTAGACCTGTTCCTGGGATGTAGTTTGTTGGAACCGTCTTTTCTTTAACTGGATTAAAACTCGTGTAATTTAACTGCAATGGTTTTAACACTTCTGCTGTAATCACTTCTTGAATTGGTTTTTGATAAATTTCCTCAATGATTAAGCCCAGCAAAATAAAATTAGTATCTGAATAAACAACTTTTTGATTAAAGTCTTCTGTCACAGGTAAATTCAAAATTGCTTCTATTAATGCTTGTTTTGACAGCTGATCTCGATTAGGAATATAGCCTTTTATTCCCGAAGTATGTGTCAATAAATGAGAAATTCTAACCGGCGTCCCTTTGAAAGATATCAAGTAGTCCCCTATTGGCTCTGTAAAATTCAATCGGCCCTCTTGATACAACTTCAAAAAGATAGTCGTTGTGCCAATTACCTTTGTTAATGATGCAATATCATATTGCATCAAAGGTGTTAACTGCTTCTTTTTAGGAATCCATTGTGCATATCCTAAAGTTCCAGCAGTTACTTGTTTTTGATCTATAATCGCAAAATTAAGACCGGGCACAATCTTATCATGATACAATTTTTCAAGTTGTACCTGCGTATTATAAAACTTCTCCATTAGTCTACCTTTAAGTCTTTTACGTCTGACGCATTGACGACTTTAACTGTCCAATCACCGTCTCGATAATCTAAAACTGAAACGGATCCATTCTTTAAGAATCCTTTAGGTAAGGCATTGGGGTCAACCAAATAGATTAGCATACTTAATACTAGTGCGTGTGCCACAATTAAAACATTACCTTCATGGTCTGTCATTTCAGCAATAATTTTCTTCATTTGTTCTACTACACGCTGTTTAAGTAATTCAAAGTTTTCAGCCTGTTTCGTTTGGTCGAGATTATATAAGTTGTTCAACAAGGCAACCAAAAAATCAGGATCTTGATGCATTCGGTAGGTTTGACGCAAACCATGCTGCTTAATTACTGTCCAATAAGCCTTGACGGCCGAAGAACCCTCTAAATTTCCAAAATAAAACTCACGTAGTCCTGAACGATAAGTAAAGTCAAACTTTTGGTGGTTATATCTTCTAATAATCTCACCTGTTTGCTTTACCCGGCCACTATCACTGCTATAAGCCTTCAAAAAAGGGACATCAGCAATAAGTTCACCAGCTTTAGCTGCTTGCTTTTTCCCTTTATCAGTTAAGGATGAATCCATCACACCTTGTAATTTTCTTTCAGCATTTAATTGCGTTTGACCATGTCTAATTAAGTAAAAAGTCAAATGCGTCATTTATTTTCACCGCTCTTTCACGTCGCTATCTTATATATCCAGCCTAAACATCCTATATGTAAAATGCAATCATTATTTAAAATATTAAACGTCTTTTACAAAAAATAGAACCATTCACTTGATTTTATGAAACCATAGGAATACAATAAGCACTGTTGAAAGCAATATTGCCCGTTGGTCAAATGGTTAAGACGCCACTTTCTCAAAGTGGAATCATGGGTTCAATTCCCATACGGGTGATTACTGGGATATAGCCAAATTGGTAAGGCACTGGACTCTGAATCCATAATCTGAAGGTTCGAACCCTTCTATCCCAATCAAACAAAAAACACCGACAATATTGTCGGTGTTTTTTATTTTACTAATTGTCTTTTTACTAATTCTTCTGCAATTTGGACTGTATTCCATGCTGCACCTTTTAGTAAATTATCAGACACAATCCACATATTAAACGCACCTGGATTTTCTTTATCCGGTCTAATGCGTCCAACAAACGTTTCACGTTTACCCTCAGCGGTTAATGGCTGTGGATATAACTGTTCTGCCGGATTGTCTTCAACAACTACACCCGGACTGTGGCTTAGTAGTTCTTTGATTTCGTCTGCGGTCACATCTTTATTATCCATTTCAAAGTAAACAGATTCACCATGTCCAATAACTACTGGTACACGTACACAAGTTGCCGTTACTTTTAATTCAGCATCATTCATATCATTTTTCATGATTTTTTTAGTTTCATGAATCATTTTCCACTCTTCGTGTGAGTAGCCGTCTTCTTCAAAGACATCGATCTGTGGTAACAAATTGAAAGCTAATGGGAAGTGTTTTTGATCTGATTTAACTGGCATAATATCAGCTGACATTTCTTCACCCTTAACATAAGCTTTAACTTGCTCGATTAATTCATCAATAGCAGCTTGACCAGAACCTGAAGCGGCTTGATATGTAGAAGTAATAATTTGTTTTAAACCAAATTTTCTTCTAATTGGCTCTAAAGCTACCATCATTTGAATTGTTGAACAGTTAGGATTTGCAATAATACCATGGTGATTTTTGAGTTGGTCTGCATTAACTTCTGGTACAACCAACGGTACATCTTCATCCATTCTAAAAGCACTTGTGTTATCGACACAGACTGCACCACGCTTAACGGCTTCAGGTAGCAATTCTTTCGATACTGCACCACCTGCAGATGCTAAAACAATATCAACACCTTCAAATGATTCTGGTTTTGCTTCTTGAATTTCAACAGGTTGTCCTTTGAATGTCACGGTTTTCCCTGCTGATCGTTTTGAAGCAAGCGGTTTTAGTGATGACACCTTAATCTCGCTTTTTTCTAATTGCTCAATAATTCTTGTTCCAACGGCTCCTGTCGCTCCTAAAATCGCAACATGGTATCCTTGTTCACTCATTGTTAATTAATCCCCTTTGATTGTAAAAATTCAGCTATATTTTTAACGGCTTGCTGTAAGTCTAACATAGATGCTGCATATGAAATACGTAAGTAACCTTCACCACCGTCTCCAAAGACATAACCTGGCATGGTTCCTACTTTTGCTTCATATGCTAAATCTAATCCAAACTGTTTGTCATCATTTTGATAAGCCTTTGGTACTTTAACGAATAAATAAAAAGCACCTTCTGGATTGGTTACTTCAAACCCTAAGTCAACTAAAGACTGATACAAAAAGTCTCGTCTATCTTGATAAGCTTGTCTCATTTTAGGTGGTTCATCTTGCGCGTTTTCTAGTGCTTCTAATGCTGCGTATTGTGCTGGATTAGAAGCTGACGTAACCATCAGTCCATGTAGTTTAGTCAATAATGACATAAATTCTTGTGGTCCTGCCACATAACCAATTCGATAACCTGTCATAGCGTGTGACTTTGAAACACCATTAATCAAAATTGTTCTTTCTGGTAACAATTCTGCAATTGAAACGTGTTTACTTGTGTAAGTTAACTCATTATAAATTTCGTCAGATATAACAAATAGATCATACTTTCTAATCACATCTGCTAATTCAGCAAGTTCTTCTCGACTATAGGTTACGCCAGTTGGATTGCCAGGATAATTCAACAGAACAGCTTTAATACTTGAATCATTTTTAGCATATTCTTCTAATACAGCTGGCGTTAATTTGAATCCTTCATTTGCCGTATTAACCATGACACACTCAGCTTGAGCTAATTCCGTTACTGGAAAATAAAGTGGGAATGTCGGAGTTGGGATAACAATTTTTTCACCCGCATTTAACATTGTCGTTAAAGCAGCAAATATAGCTTCAGTTGCGCCGACCGTAACTACAACTTCTGATTCAGCATCATATTGTAAGTTATATTTTTTTAGATAACTGGCGATTGCTTGTCGTAATGGCAAAATTCCAGGCGTTGCAGAATAATGAGAATGGTTTTCTTCAATACTTGAAATAGCTGCTTTCTTTACCGTATCAGGAACATTAAAATCGGGTTCCCCAATTGTTAATTTAATTAATCCTGGTATTTTAGAGATTTCATTGTTGAACTGTCCTATTGCAGGTGCAGCAATTCCTTCTAGATGATGATTTAAGTTAGCAGCTAAACTTGAACTTAATTTAGGCATAAGGCTACCCCCCTTTTTCTTATAGAATATTTTCTAAACCAACAGTAATTTCAGTCAAGTTCATGACCTCTTTAATAGCTAGTCTAACACCTGTCATAAATGATTGACGGTCAAATGAATCTTGACGAATAGTTAGCGCTTCACCCGGTGCACCGAATAGAACTTGTTCGTGTGCAACGTAGCCTGGCAATCTAACAGAATGAATTTTCATTCCTTCATAATCACCACCACGTGACCCTGGTAGCGTTTCTTTTTCATTTTCAGCGCCTTGAACATGAGCTTGTCGCTCTTGACTAATCATTTCGGCTGTCTTAATAGCAGTACCTGACGGTGCATCTTTTTTGTTAGGATGATGCATTTCAATAATTTCTACATCTGGAAAGTAGGCAGCAGCTTCTTTGGCAAACTTCATTAATAATACAGCCGACATCCCAAAGTTAGGTGCAATCAAACCACCTAATCCATTCTTTTGAGCTAAGTCATTTAAATTATCAATTTGTTCAGCTGTTAATCCTGTTGTTCCAACAACAGGTCGCATCCCTTTCTTGATAGCAAATTGAATATTATCGTTAACCACATCTGGCAATGTAAAATCAACCCACACATCAGCCTCACAGTTAATTTCTTCTAATTGACTATAGACTTGCGTACTATCAGGCAAGTGATAATCAGCAGGTGACTGATGAGCAGCACTTGGCGCAAATACGCCGGCTAGCTCAAAGCCTTCAGTTTCTAAAACCATATTAATGGTGTTTTTACCCATTTCTCCAGTAAATCCTGCAACAAATACTTTAATCAATTACTGACATCTCCTTTGATAATTCTTTTGTTAAGGCATCTCTTGATAAACCTAATTTCAACGCTAAATTTTCTTTTTCTGTTTCATCTAACGGTACCATTGGTAAGCGACAACCACCCACCTTGAATCCTTGTTGATTCAAGATTGCTTTTACAGGTGTTGGTGAAGGATACATAAAGCAAGCTTGCATCTTTGGCAATAAGCGGCGTTGAATTGTTCCGGCCAATTTAACATCTCCCGCTTCTAACGCATGGTACATCGCTGACATATCACTACCGTAAATGTGAGATGTAACCGAAATAACACCTTGAGCTCCTAAAACTTTAGCAGCTAGCGCTTGATTGTCTTCACCCGTATAAACTAAAAATTCAGGTAGTGTTTCAACTAATTCTGCCAAATCTTCCAATGGTCCACATTGTTTAACACCAATAATATTTTGATGTTGCGCAAGTTCAATAACTGATTCATTTTCTAAGTAAACACCGGTTCTTCCAGGAATGTTATAGATAATAATAGGAAGTGCTGTTTGATTAGCTACCATTTCAAAGTGTGCGCGAATACCCCTTTGACTAGGTTTTGTGTAATAAGGAACAACGACTAATGCTGCATCAATTCCATCAATTTGTTGAACTTCTTGAGTAAACTCAATCGTTTGTTGTGTATTATTACTTCCTGTTCCTGCCACAACTGGAACACGACCCTTAACCATCTTGACAAATTTTTGATAAAGCTCAATTTTTTCATCGTGTGTTAAAGTGGCTGTCTCACCTGTTGTTCCACCTATAACAAATCCTTCTGATCCATTTTCAAGTAAATGTTCAGTTAACGTTTCTAGTGCATCAAAATCAATTTGGTCATTTTGATCAAATGGGGTAATAATCGCTGTTAAAATAGCCGCATTAGTTAACATGTTAAATCCTTCTTCCTATTATATTATTATCTAGACATTCTCCAATTTAGAAAACTGATGATATTTTCTGGTGCTGTTTTTAAAGCTTCTTCATTTGGCGAAAAATATTCTGAATGCAGAGGATGTGAATCATCTACTCCTAGCCAAAACATTGTCCCTGGAATTTTTGAAAGCAAATAACCAAAATCTTCACCCGTCATAGCGGGTGTTGTTTCAACAAAATTCACGTCTTCACTTTGCGTCATAAATTCAATGAACTGTGCCGTTAATTCATCATCATTTTCAACGGGTAAGTAACCACCTTGATTGAGTGAAACTTCAACATCAGCGTCAAAGCTTTTAGCTGTAAACTCACAAATCGTTCTAATTCGATCATTGATTGACTCTATCATCGTTTGAGTTAATCCACGAACGGTTCCCTGAATTAAAGCTTTGTCAGCAATAACATTTCGAATCGTTCCAGATTCAATCCTTCCAAGTGTTAGCACACCACTTTCTAGTGGATTAATATTCCTTGAAACAATTGTCTGTAGTTGTGTGATTAAGTAAGCACTAGCCACTACCATGTCATTAGCTGTATGAGGAAAGGCTGCATGACCGCCTTTTCCTTTGAGTTCAATATCAACTTCGGTCGTTCCAGCAAATAATGTTCCCTGACAACATCCGATTGCGCCTGCTTCTAAATCTGGATTATCATGTAATCCATAAAACTCATCTGGACGCCATTTCCCTTCAAAAGCACCTAGTTCATAAGCTATCTTTCCACCATTTTCACTTTCTTCGGCTGGTTGAAAAAAGAATACTAAGTTGTCTTCAGGTTGATTGTCAGCATAATAACTTAAAATACTTAGAGCGACAGTTAAATGAATATCATGACCACAGGCATGCATTTTATTTTCGTTCTTAGAAGTAAATTCAAGTCCTGTCTTTTCAGTAACAGGAAGTGCATCCATATCTGCTCGGTAACCAATTGTTCGTTTAGGACGAGTTCCTTTAACATGAACAAGCAAGGCTGTTGGCAATTCTTTTAAATGCTTAAAACTCAAAAAGTCTTGTTTAAAGCCAGCAATAATTTTTTTGATTCTTTGCTTGGTTTCTACTTCTTGTAAAGCAAGTTCTGGATACTGATGAAATTCTCTTCTAATAGCGACTCTTTGCGTCTGTGGTAACATTTAACTTTCCCCCTCAAGTTTTTTTACATTTTTCTTAATGCTTCTTCAAGTCCTGTTTTTGATTTAGTTTGATCATCAATTTTTTTCAAGACTCTTGCGGGTACGCCCCCAACAACAGTGTACGGTTCAACATCTCTAGTTACGATTGCACCTGCAGCAACAACAGCACCTTTACCAACACGAACGCCTTCAATCACAACGGCATTAGCCCCAATCACAACATCATCTTCAATCACAACCGGTGTTGCTGATGCTGGCTCAATGACACCCGCTAAAACTGTTCCGGCACCAATGTGAGCATTCTTACCAACAGTTGCACGCCCACCTAGGATTACTCCCATATCAATCATTGTACCTTCTCCAATTTCAGCACCAATGTTGATTAAAGCGCCCATCATAATAACAGCGTTATCTCCAATGTAAACCTGGTCACGAATGATAGCACCTGGTTCAATACGCGCATTAACTTTCTTCATATCTAATAGTGGAACCGCTGAATTTCTCATATGGTTTTCAATTTCGTATTCTGTAATTAAAGATTGATTATCAGCTAAGACTTGTTCAACATCAGCCCAGTTACCAAATAGTGTCCCTGTTTTTGATTCTACAAAAGCTTTAATTGTATTTGGAAAATTAATCTCACTTAATTGTCCCTTGATATAAACCTTAACAGGTGTTTGTTTTTCGGCATTTCCAATAAAGTTAATAATTTCTTGTGCGCTTTTTCTTTCCATTATATAGTCTCCTTTTTGATAATTAATATAAACTGTTTTCTAATTTGATTAAGTCTTGGTAACTTTGTCTTTTAATTGCTAAGTCATCTTTTCCGTTTTCAACAAAAACAACTGCGGGTTTTAAATTACGATTATAATTTGACGCCATTGAGTAACCATAAGCACCCGTATTAAGCATTGCAACAATATCGCCCGGTTGTGTTTTTGGAAAAGCTGCTTTTTGAATCAAAATGTCTCCTGATTCGCAATATTTACCTGCCACACGGACATTTTCTACTGGTTCTTGATCCATTTTATTAGCAATTGCAGCTTCATATTCTGCTTGGTAAAGTGCTGGTCGAACATTATCTCCCATACCACCATCAACACTCACATAAGCAGATTTTCCTGGGATTTCTTTACGAGAACCGATTGTATATAAGTTATAACCTGCAGGTCCTACAATCGATCTTCCAGGTTCTATCCAAATCGCTGGCATTTTTAAACCAAAATCTGCTGTTTTTTCTTTGATTTTTTTGATGATTGCATCAACAAATACCTCAGGTGCTAGCGGTTTATCATCATTTGTGTAAGCAATTCCAAAACCACCACCAACGTTAATCACATCTGGTTGATAACTATATTTTTGATACCAATCATTGGCTAAATCAATCAGCTTTTCAGCTGCCATTTCAAACCCATTAACTTCAAATATTTGTGATCCAATATGTGAATGGAATCCTTTCATAGTCAAGTTAGGATTGTTTAAAACCGTTGTCAAAGCTTCTTCAGCTTGACCAGAATTTAAATCAAAGCCAAATTTACTGTCTTCTTGACCAGTTTGAATATAGTCATGTGTATGTGCTGATATTCCGGGTGTGATTCTCAACATCACATCAGCTTGTTGCTGGGTATCAATCAAGTAAGACGATAGCAATTCAATCTCATGAAAGTTATCAAGGACGATAACACCTACACCCGCATCGACAGCCATTTTGATTTCATCAAATGATTTATTATTGCCATGAAAACTAATTTTTGATAAATCAAATCCAGCTTGTTGCGCGGTGAATAATTCGCCACCAGATACTACATCCAGATGTAGATTTTCTTTTTGCATCAATTCATATAAGGCTAAACATGAAAATGCCTTGCTAGCATAACTAATTTCATATTCAACATCGTTTTGCTCAAAAACAGATTTGAATCCTGCAATTTGTTGTTTGATTTTTGAAATATCATAAACAACTAATGGCGTCTGATATTTTTGAACCAAATCAACAGTATCGATTCCGCCTATTTCTAAATGATGATTCGCATTTGTGACTAAATTAAAATTATGTTCCATAACGAAAATTCCTCCAAGACTATATAAAAAGGGTTCTTCTGCTATCTAAAATAACAAAAGAACCCTTTGAAAGTTTCACATTCATCATGATTGTTCGTTTGTCGATAGCTCTCCGCAATTACTGCGACAGTCCATGACTTGTTCAATCATGTCCCAGCCGATACTTATCTGCTTAAGTACTAGCTTCGGCAACTTCCCCTTTCAAAATAACATAATTGTCTTAACAGAAGACTAGTTATTTCTAATAATGTTAGCTGCAACCTCTTCGATGTGATTAAAATATTATAATAAAACCAATCAAAAGTCAAACCATTAGGTTAATTATTTTTTAAAAATTTTTTTATTTTTATTTATTTCCATATATTGACCTTTAAAACGACATGTATTAGTCGGATTTGGGTGTTGAAATTTAAAACAGGCATGTTAAATTTAATTTACTTATCATTTGAAAAGAAAGCTAAAGGGGAATTTTTATGAAAGTAGTTAAATTTGGCGGAAGCTCGCTAGCTTCAGGACAACAGTTTGAGAAAGTTATTAATATTTTAAAACAAGATTCAAGTCGCAAAGTTGTTGTGACTTCAGCCCCAGGAAAAAGAAGTGCTTCTGATACGAAAGTTACAGATTTATTAATCAAATACGCTACACTTACAATCGAAAACAAGCCTACTGAATCAATCACCGAACAGCTATTCAACCGATATGTTGAAATCGCAAACCACTTTGATTTAGAAGAAGAAGAATTGCAAAGCATTAAAGATAAAATCGAAAAATTAAAGTATGAAAAATTCGAAAACAACGCCTATCTAATGGCTTGTTTTAAAGCTCATGGTGAACGATTAAACGCAAAGCTAATGACATTGATTTTAAACCATCTAGGGCTTAAAGCTCGATTTCTAGATCCGGAAAAATTTGGATTTTATGTTAGTGATTCAGCTAATAACGCACAAGTTTTAGATGAAACTTACGACAACATTAAATCAATTGATGTTGGTGATGAGCTTTTAATTGTACCTGGATTCTTTGGCATCACTAAAGACAATAAAATCGCCACTTTTTCACGTGGTGGCTCAGATATTACAGGTGCTATCTTGTCAAAAGGCTTCAATGCCAGCTGCTATGAAAATTTCACAGATGTTGATGCAATTTATGCAGCAAACCCTAATACTGTCAAAAATCCATATGCCATTAATAAAATGACTTATCGTGAATTACGTGAACTCTCTTACGCTGGATTTTCAGTATTCCATGATGAAGCCATTATTCCAGCAATTGAAGCTGAAATTACTATTAACGTTAAAAACACTAACCATCCTGATTTACCGGGCACACTTATCGTACCTGAAAATGATTTTGAGCCAGAACATTTAATAACAGGTGTGGCCAGCTCTGATCGTTTTGCTGCTTTATATCTCCACCGTTATCTACTTAATAAAGAGGTTGGCTTCACATTAAAATTGCTAGAGATTTTATATCGCTATAATGTTTCTTATGAGCATATGCCTTCAGGTATCGATGATTTGACAATTATCTTTGATAAAAGCCAACTTACAGACCTTAAAATCAAACAACTTTGTCAAGAGATTAAAAACACTCTTCAACCAGACGAAATGCAATGGATTAATGATTACGCCATTATCATGGTTGTTGGTGAAGGTATGAAAGATAATATTGGTGTCTTAGATCGTGTCATTTCGCCACTGGCTCAAAATAATATTGGCATTCATATGATTAATCAAGGTGCCTCAAGAATTTCTGTAATGCTTGGGACTAGACAAGCCGATGCTGATTTAGCAATAGACTATATTTATCATAATTTTTTTAGTTAGGAGTTTAACAATGATTACATTACAAAAAGTTCACGGTTCATCTAACCAGTTTTTTATTTTAGACTTAGATCAACTTTCATTTAATCCCTCAGATGACCAAATCATCGCACTTACACAGCAACTAACAGAATCTTTTTTGGAGGGGGCCGATGGTCTATTAGTCGTCTCAAAATCTCAAAATACCGATTGTTTAGGCAAAATGCGCGTCATTAATGCCGATGGTAGCGAGGCATCTATGTGTGGCAATGGATTGCGTACGGTGGCGCGTTATTTAGCCGAAAAATATCAAGAATCTGAATTCAAAGTCGAAACAGCTAATGCAAATTTAACTGTTAAAAAACAAGACAGCCTGGCTCAAAACGTTCCTGCGTTTGGTGTGGAAATCTCACCTGTCCACTTTGATAACCATTACTTCCCTTTTCATAACCTAGGAACAACACAATTACTCAACTCACCCGTTCCAAAATTTAATGATCATTTAAATTTCTATGCTATCGCGGTCCCTAATCCTCACTTAATTAGTTTTGTTCAAACAGATGAAGACTTAAATAACACACTTGAAACATTAGGGGAAAAACTCAATCAAAAGAATGATTATTTCCCTGATGGTGTTAATGTCAATTTTGGAAAAATACTATCAGATAATACGCTTTTTGTTCGTACATTTGAGCGCGGTGTTGGCTTCACAAATGCTTGTGGTACTGGAATGTCTGCGACTTCTCTTGCTTATGTTTTACATAAAGGTATCGATTCTTTTCCTTCAGATGAAATAACCGTTTATAATCCAGGTGGTGTCGTTAAAACGATTGTTCACAAAGAATCTAATAATGACTTTTGGATAGAGTTAATCGGCAACGCCACTCACACTCATAACATCACAATATCTGAAGATGATTTATTCAATCGTCAATTCAATCACGCCACTGTTAGTGAAACAGGAGAACAGAAAAGCTATCTAAAATTTATTGAACAAATAAAAAAACAAGCAGACTAATCTGCTTGTTTTTTTTGTGGGTATATTTTCGAGAATACAATTGGATCAACAATTGTTGTAATAACAGCCGCTAGAATAAAAGCACCTGCTTGCTTTGCATCAATAATATTTGCACTTTGACCTAGGGTAACATTAGGTACAATCAACGTAATAGTTGTTGTTGTCAACATCATGCCTGAAAGTGCTTGTCTGAATGAGTATTTTTGCATCAAAATTGGTACGACTAGAAGTCTTGTCAACATAAACCCAAAGAAGAAAATAGGAATCAACATCAGCGTATTAGGATCACTCACTAAACTTTTTAAGTCTAATTTTAATCCAGTTGAAATGAAAAATATTGGAATAAAGAATCCATATCCAATTGAGGTTAATTTTTGCTTTGTTTCTTCGCTTGGATTAAGTGATTTCATGACCAACCCTGCTAAGAAACACCCTAAAATATTTTCAACACCTGTTTTTTCAGCAACTGTAACTAATACAATAATTAAAAAGAAAGCTAACCGAATATCTAACTGTGTTGTTGACTTGTCTATTTTATCAAAAAACTGATGGACTTTTTTGACGTTCAATAATAATAATGCCACTATAAATACGAGTGGGAATAACCAAAGTATTGCTCCCCTGGCACCTTTAAATGTCATATAAAAAGTGATTTCAATTAATGGGATAACAACACCCAGAATTGCAATTAGAAGCAGGGTTTGTCCATAACTAGTATTTTCAAGTTTTTTATCTTTTAGTGCAACTAAAATCATGCCAATTGTCATTGTGGTAAATAAAATTGTTGCAAATAAAAATTCCGAAAAAATATTAAAGTAACTTAGTAGTAAGCTGTAGCCTAATGCCAGCACAATAATTGAGATAATTGATAAAACCGCCATCCCTAAAGGCATTTTAAAAAATGATTGTCCTGCTTTCTCAGCTTTACTTCGCCGTTTAAATATCGATAAGTCAACTTCCATCCCACTTAAGAATAACAATATCATAACACCTAAGGAGGATAATTGGTTTAGCGTCGGGGTCATTTGAACAATATTCAAAAGCCCTTTCCCTAGAACTATTCCTATCAATATCTCAGCGACAGGAACAGGAACATTATTTATTTTAAACTTTGCCATTACAATTGGTACAATCAATGCCATGGATAATACGATTAATAATTCTAAATTAGTGTGCATACTTCTTTCCTAACTATAAAAATTCTCGATAAAGTTTACCATAATTTTAATTCGAACAAAACAATAAATTTTAATTTGTTTAAATTTAATAGATTGTTTTGTCTTGATCAGCAGCAAATTCTTCAAAACTTTTAATAGTCAATTCTCTATCATGTTGTTGTAAGTCCATGACAGTTTTATCTTTTGTTCCACCTTCAATGAATTTATAAATATAATCATCACGAAAACCAATATCAGCAGCATCTACGGCGCTATTACCATAATAAACCATTTTAATGTTTGCCCAAATAATAGCACTTAAACACATTGGACACGGTTCACTTGAAGTGTATAACTCACATCCTGACAAATCAAATGTCTCAAGTTTTTGACCAGCATTTCTGATTGCGGTTACTTCACCATGAGCCGTTGGGTCATTGTTTAATAAAACTTTATTGTGTCCAGTTGCAACAATTTCGTCGTCTTTTACGATAACGCATCCAAAAGGACCACCTTCATTTGTTAAGTTATTTGAATGCGCTTCTTTCACGGCTAATTCCATATATTTTTTGTTATATGACATTTAACATTCTCCTTTTATCTATTTGTAATTCAATAATACACTATAACCAACATTAAAAAAAGGATTTCACGAACATTACGCGAAATCCTTTTTAGATTATTCTATTTAATTATAGACGATTGTTTAATTCTTGTGTTAATTCTTCAAAACCTGGTTTACCTAATAAAGCGAACATGTTTTTCTTGTATGCTTCTACACCTGGTTGGTTAAATGGGTTAATACCATTTAAGTATCCTGAGATACCAACAGCGATTTCGAAGAAGTAAATCATGTAACCTAATGTGTATTCTGTTTGATCTGCAATAGAAACAGTCATAACTGGAACACCACCATCAGTATGAGCTAAAACAACACCTTCGTATGCTTTTTCATTAGCATGGTTCATTGTTTTACCTTCTAAGAATGAAAGACCATCTAAGTTTTGTTCATCGCTTGGTACAGCAACATCAAAACGAGGTTTTTCAACTTTAATAACAGTTTCCATTAAGTCACGACGACCTTCTTGGATGTATTGTCCAAGTGAGTGCAAGTCTGTTGAGAAGTTGGCTGATGAAGGGTAAATACCTTTTTGATCTTTACCTTCTGATTCACCCATTAATTGTTTCCACCATTCACCAAAGTATTGTAAAGTTGGTTCGTAGTTTTCAAGCAATTCAACAGTATAACCTTTACGGTATAAAATATTTCTTAACGCAGCATATTGGTAAGCTTCGTTTTTGTTAAGGTCTGTTTCTGTATATTCTGAGCGAGCGTCTGCTGCACCTTTCATCAATTGATCGATATCAGCACCAGCAACAGCAATTGGTAATAAACCAACAGCAGATAATACTGAGAAACGTCCACCAATGTCATCAGGAACAACAAATGTTTGGTAACCTTCTGCATCAGCTTCTGATTTTAAGGCACCTTTTTCACGGTCAGTTGTTGCATAAATACGTTTAGCAGCTTCTTCTTTACCATATTTTTTAACTAATTTGTCTTTCAATACACGGAAAGCAATAGAAGGTTCCATTGTTGTTCCTGATTTTGAAATAACGTTTAGACTAAAGTCACGGTCACCGATTTGTTCGATTAAATCGTGTAAGTAACTACCACTGATTGAGTTACCTGCAAAGTAAATTTCAGGAACTTTACGATCAGGTGCATAGTTATAAAAAGCATTATTTAAGAAATCGATAGCAGCACGAGCACCTAAATAAGAACCACCAATTCCGATAGCTACGAAAACTTCTGAATCTGATTGTACTTTTTTAGCCACGTCTTTAATACGTGAAAATTCGTCTTTATCATAGTCAACAGGTAGGTCAATGAAACCTCTGAAATCGCTTCCAGCGCCTGTTCCTTTTCTTAATTGTTCATCTGCAGCATTCACCATTGCTTGCATTTCGTTTAACTCATTTTCTTGAACAAATGGAGTTAATTTTGAAGCATCAAACTTAACTTGTGCCATTGTTTGCCTCCTATATTTCTTTTTATCTACCCTACTTACTTTAAGCGCATTCGGTCAAAAAAGCAAGGTTTAAAACAGGATAATTCTTATTTTGATATCAAAAAAAGTCACGACCAAATGGCGTGACTTTTTTGTTAAAAGGTATGAATTAGTTGTTACCTTTTTGTGAACCAAACCAGTCGATACGTTCTTCAACTGTATCTTGGATAGCTTGTGTACCTGGTGCAAGAACTTTACGAGGATCGAATCCTTTTTCTGCTTCATCTTTGTCAGCAGCGTAGTAAGCTTTAACAGCTTTTGACCAAGCAATTTGTTGTTCTGTGTTAACGTTGATTTTAGCAACACCTAAGTCGATAGCTTTTTGGATTTGGTCTTTAGGAATACCTGAACCACCGTGTAGTACCAATGGTACTTCAACTGCGTCAGCGATTTCTGAAAGACGGTCGTAGTTTAGACCTTCCCAGTTTTCAGGGTAAACACCGTGAATGTTACCGATACCAGCAGCTAAGAAGTCAATACCTGTTGCAGCTAATTCTTTAGCTTCTTCAACTGATGCAAGTTCACCTGCACCGATGATACCGTCTTCTTCACCACCAATTGAACCAACTTCAGCTTCAACTGAAATACCTTTTGGATGTGCTAAAGCAACGATTTCTTTAGTTTTAGCAACGTTTTCTTCGAAAGGTAAGTCGTGACCATCGAACATAACTGATGAGTAACCAGCTTCGATAGCTTCTTTAGCAGCTTCAAAGTTACCGTGGTCTAAATGCATTACAACTGGAACTGTGATGTTCATTGATTCAACTAATCCTTCAACTAGTTGACGAACTACTTTGTATCCACCCATGTATTTAGCAGCACCCATTGAGCTTTGAACGATTGCTGGAACACCTTTAGCTTGGGCAGCAGCTAAAATAGCTTTTGTCCATTCCAAGTTGTTTGTGTTGTAAGCACCGTGTGCGTATCCGCCTTTACGAGCAGCTTGCATAATTTCTGTACCGTGAATAAATGATGACATGAGTCATTCCTCCTAAAATTTCTTTTAAAAAATTCAACAATGTGATTTTAACATATTTTTGTGTATTAGTCAGACCTTTTAGTAAAATTATTAAATATTTGTTGAAATATCAGCCCTACAACAGCTCCTAAGAAGCCACCTACAGTATTAAAGATAACATCATCAATATCTGCGACTCCTGTCCATAAAACAAACTGCATCCCTTCTATGCTGACTGAGAACAAAATAGAAATAATCGTAATTTTTAATATCGATAGTTTCTTTTTAGATAACAATTTCATTAAGAACCCTAAGGGCATAAACCACAAAATGTTCCCAAAAGAATTATAAAAGAAATCTAATTGAGATTTAGCTAGCGAAAGCTTCATCGTTTCATCTAAAATTTGTAGGTTTATCTGATTCAAGGGTCGATAGAAATAAAATTTGATATCACTTGGAAAATAAATACCTCTAAAAACAGTCAACGAGAGTAATAACATAAGATAAAACGCCAATATCAAAATAATCGTAATATGCTTTTTTGACCGCTTTTTCTTGAACAACTTTAAATATACTGTATAAAGAGAAATAAAAATCAAAAAGTAAAAAATGGTTTTGTCTAAACTGTAAAATACTAGTTCCACCAAAGGAAAGTGATTAATTTTAGTAGCAAAATGCTCAACTATAAATTGATATATTGGATTTAAAAATATCATTTTAATTACTCGCTATCTACTTTTTTTTCTGGTTTAGGATCAAAGAAAGTTAAAGTAAAGGTTGTCCCTTTGTTTTCTTGACTATCAACTTCAATTTGTCCCTGATGCTGATTAACTAGAGAGTAGACAATAGCTAGTCCTAATCCTGACTCTCCAGTCCCAACGTTATTACGAGATGGATCAGCTTTGTAAAAACGCTCAAAAATAAAGCGCTTTTGTTCATCGCTCATCCCAATACCAGTATCCTTTATTTTAACACGTGTGCCACCATCTATACGATAAATTGTTAAATCTACATTGCCATTTTCAGTAAACTGAATTGCATTTTGTGTAATATTGAAAACAACTTGCGTAAAACGATCATGGTCGGCATAAATCATGACGGGTTCTTTTGATAGTAGCTTCAACTTATTGTTCTTCTTCTTAGCATTTCCCGAAAGTTGTTCAACAATATTTTCAAGCACTGATGTCCCATTAAACTCTGTTTTAAACAACTTAATTTGATTATTTCTAATTTTTTCGTAGTCTAAGTTTTCATTAACTAATCTGATTAATCGATTAGTCTCACTTTGCATCAATTGAATACTCTTATCTTTTGAATCAGCGGGAATTGCGTCATAACGTAATCCTTCTAGAATACCATTAATTGTTGTTAGAGGTGTTCGCATTTCATGTGCGACATCCGCCATAAACTGATTTCTTCTCGCTTCTTGTCGTTTAATCTCCTCATCAGATAATCTGAGTGACTCAACCATCTTGTTAAAATCACATGCCAAATCATCGATTTCATCATTATCTTTGTGCTCTATTCTAACTGAGAAATCCCCTTCTCCGACTTTTTTAGTTGCACGCGATAATTTTTTGATTCTAGACAAATTAAACCAAACAATCACTAAACTGATAAGCATCCCTATCAGCACACTGGCAAAGAGGGCCACAATAGAATTTTGTTGTGCTTGTTTAATCGTCGTTTCAGTTGATGAGACTTTAGCCCCTAGCCAAACAACGGCTTTCAGTTGAGAACCATCAAACCACGGTACCATTATTGATGAATAAGGTTCTTTAGTCGACAATTTTGGCTGATTATTAAGATAGTCATTTTGAATTCTAAAACTCTTACCAGACTTTAACTCTTGCCAAACATCTTCTCTTAATGAGTAAGGCGTGAGTGTCGCTTCAGGATAGATTTGCTCGTTATCCTCATTAAACACCCTGATTGTTACATTTTGAACCTGCATAACTTGTTGAAACTCATCCAAAAAAGAAGGCTTAATTTGCTGATATCTACCTGTTAATGGGTCTTTTTTGAGCGCAATATGACCCATTGAATCAGCATAGCCCTCCAATTGAGAGAAAGTATTATCATAGGACTGTCTGGTAATGAAATTCATCATTGAAAAGCCAATAATTGAGAGTGTAATCACAATAACTAAAAGAAAAGATAATACTTGCTGATAAAACAGTTTCATTATTTATCCACATCCGAATCATCAAACTTATAACCTACGCCCCAAACAGTTTGAATAATTTGAGGTGCTATTTTTTCGATTTTTTGTCTTAGTTTTTTGATATGCGCATCGACTGTTCGTTCCTCACCAAAGTACTCATAACCCCAAACAACTTCTAATAGTTTTTCTCTTGAAAATACTTGTTTTGGGTTTTTAGCCATCGTTACAAGTAAATCAAATTCTTTTGGTGTCAATCCCTGAACTTTTTGGTCATCGACATATACTTCTCTTGTTTTTTCATTGATTTTCAGATGAGGTGTTTCAACCATATCTTCGGTATCTGCTGGTTTTGTCGTTTGATTCATTAACGTTCTACGGTGTAATGCCTTGATTCTAGCAATCAAAGTCAACGGACTAAATGGCTTAGTTACATAATCATCTGCCCCAAGCTCTAGCCCCAATACTTGATCAGACTCCGAGTCTCGAGCTGTCAACATGATAATTGGAACATCAGAAACTGCTCTAATTTCACGAGCAACTTCCATTCCATCTTTTCCAGGTAGATTCAAGTCAAGCGTCACAATATCGTAATATTCTTGATTAGCTTTAAACTTGTCAACAGCTTCATTCCCGTCAACAGCCAAATCCATTACCCACTGTTCTTTTTCAAAAAACATTTCCATCATTTGTGCGACAGAAACATTATCTTCTACCATTAATAGTCTCATTAAAAATTCCTCCTATAGGTCTTTAAACCCTTTCACTCTTTTTTTAGTGGTATGTGCCTTTTCATATTTATCGATTTCTTCTTTTGATACAATACCATCTCTAACTAAAATTTTTCTTAAACACGTTTCGGTGATTGCATAGACCAAAATAATGGAGAAATAAAAAGTCAATAACCAAATTAAGAAGAACTGATCCCAATTCAAATACTTGATTATGAAGCCAATAATTATTTGAATAATACCCACGATCAAACATGCTTTTCGATAAATCACTTGCACTCTTTTTTCAATATTAGAATCTATTTTTGAAAAATAGGATTGGTAACCAAACAAAAAACCTGGTTTTTGTTTTCTCATAACAAAACTAATAAAACTCATCATAACTAGTAAACAACCGGTATAAATATAAATCACTTTTTGTTCCCCTTACCTTTTTTTCTAAGTTTAACATGAAATAATTTACCACGATAAAAAAAGTCCTTTAATCTCTTGAAAAAGAAAAAAGAAAGCGTTTACATTTTTTTGTTGCTTTTTTGGTTCGGACTTGTTATATTATGAATGTAAACGTTTTCTTTTTTAAAAAGAAAACTTCTGATTTTTAAATATTTCAAATATAGACTATTATTATCACGAGAGGTGGATATAAAAATGAACTTACTTATTGGAATTTTACCAGCACTATTTTGGGGGTGTATGCCCCTTGTTATGTCTAAAATTGGCGGACGTACAGTTAACCAAATTTTAGGAACTACATTTGGAGCAATGATTACTGCGATTATTTGCTTTATTATTATGCAACCTGCAATGACGACAGAAATCTTTCTTTTTGGTTTTCTAAGTGGTCTAGCTTGGTCTCTTGGACAAATTCTTCAGTACGAATCATTTAAAGCAATTGGTGTTTCAAAAGCAATGCCAATTTCAACAGGTCTTCAAATTGTTGGTACATCATTTGGTGGTGTTTTACTATTTAGTGAGTGGGCTTCTGCTTCCGCAAAAATTGCTGGATTTGTAGCTATCATTATCATTGTTGGTGGTATTTACCTCACAACTATTAGTGAAAAAACAGCTGAAAATGCAGCTAAGAAATCAAAAGTTAAAACTTCCACTATCTTCTGGATTTTCTTTTTCTCAACAATTGGTTATATTGGATTCTCAATTTTCCCAAGATTTGCTCACCTTCAAGGACTAGAAGCATTCTTACCACAATCAGTAGGTATGGTTTTAGGTGCTCTAATCTGTATGTTTTTACCACAAAACAAAGACGTTAAACCTTTAAGAGAAGCAGTTACTTACAAAAATATACTGGTTGGTTTAATCTTTGCTGGTGGTTCACTAAGCTACTTAATTTCAGCAAACCTTAATGGTGTTGCAACAGGATTTACAATTTCACAAATGAATGTTGTTATTTCAACACTTGGTGGCGTTTACATCCTAAAAGAAGCAAAAACCAAAAAAGAATTAACCTTCACTTTAATTGGGCTTGTCCTAGTTATTGCTGGTGGCGTTATGATTAGCTTCATGACAGGTGCTTAATTTCTAAGTACTAATTGAATAAAAAAAAGAACTGGATAACTTAAGTTATCCAGTTCTTTTTTTATGGAGGTGAGGGGATTTGAACCCCTGTCCATACATGTTTCATCATAAACTTCTACAATCATAGTTATACTATTTAATTGTACTCTTCAAAGAACGCCGCATAACAGGGCTCACCTTCAAAGAGTTATCTGATTATCTCTTTTTAATTATTCAGATGGCATAATTAAACGTAACCCGTTAAAGTTGAGACCTAATAGAAATCCGGGTCAATTTCAATCAGATCACGCGAACTGTTTTTTAGGCAGCTACTGCGTAAGAATTTTCGTTATTTGCAGTTATATTTAAACTGAACGTTTTTACGTAGACGTGACCTACGAATTGCCATTTATGCAAAATCATGCATGTCGAATTCCAAAACACCCCCGACATCTCCACTATTCTAACACAAAATAGTTGCTAAACAAAATAGTTGTTTAAAAATTCAGTTACTTCTTTAGCTTTTCCTTTAACTTTCATTGCTAATCTTACTTGTTTATTTGAATAAAACTTAATTTCAGTTTCGTTATCTTTCACTTGATTTGCTTTAAAACTAGTAAATTCACGATAGGATCTGATTCGATAATTTTTAAAGATTATCGATCCTAATCCTGCTCTGAAAAAAGTTAATACAATACAAAACATACCAATTAAAAGAAGTACAGACCATTTGATTGCATTTGTTTGGGTAACGGCTGTTATAAAAAGTATAACAAACACTATTGCTGCAAAAAGTTTAATTACTTTTCCCTGCTTTTGATCAAGAAATTTTACATTTAACCTTTGCCAAACTAAAAAGTACCCCAGTAATAAAGCAATCGCAGTGTATAATATATCAATCATTAAAATTCACCTTTCTAAAATAAAAAACATCCTTTTAAAAGGATGTTTTTTATTTTACGCTAAAGATTAGCAATTTCAACCAAATCACGAATAATCATAATTTCTTCGTTAGTTGGGACTAATATTAATTTGATTTTTGAATTTTCAGCACTAAAAATAGTTTCTTGACGTGTAATTTCAACTTTTTCGGGGTCAACTTTTGCCCCTAAATAAGCAAATTTATTAGAAATACGATCTAATAACCAAGGGTTATTTTCACCGATACCTGCTGTAAAGACGATACCATCTACACCGCCCATTTCTGTAATGTATTGTGAAATGTATTTCACAATGCGATTAACAAAAATATCGACTGTTAGCTTAACTTGCGGATTTTCAATATTATCTTCTAAATCACGCATGTCAGATGAAAGTCCTGAAAGTCCTAAAAGACCTGATTTTCCATTTAAAATACTAATCATTTCTTGTGGATTTTCAATTTCAAGTTTTTCCATCAAATAAGCCATTAATGATGCATCAATATCACCAGAACGTGTACTCATTGTTACTCCGGCAAGTGGTGAAAAGCCCATAGATGTGTCGATTGATTGACCATTTTCAACAGCTGTCAATGAAATACCATTACCCATGTGAACAGTAATCAAACGTAAATCTTTGATATCTTGCCCTAACATATCTGCTGCTCTTTGTGAAACATAGCGATGACTTGTTCCATGAGCACCATATTTTCTAGCACCAAATTTTTCGTAATATTCCATTGGAATAGAGTATAAATAATTTTCTTTTGGCATTGTTTTATGGAAAGAAGTATCAAAAACAGCGACTTGTGGAATATCAGGTAGAACCTTTTCAAATGCTTCAATACAGCGTGCTTCAACTGGATTGTGTAAAGGTGCAAATTCTGAAAGGTCGTAAATTTTGTTTAAAACATCTTCGTTAATCAAAGTGCTTTGAGCAAAATGTTCACCACCGGCCACAATTCGATGTCCAATTCCTTTAATTTCGTCATACGATTCAACAATGCCTAGTTCAATCATTGCTTTTAAAATAATTGATACTGCTTGCTCTTGGTCTTTAATTTCAATTGTTTCTTCGTATTTTTTACCATCGTATTTAATTTGATAGTTAGAACCTGTGATACCGATTCTTTCTGCAGCACCTTCTGCTATTACTTCTTCATTTTGTACGTTAAACATTTTCCATTTAACGGAAGAACTTCCGGCGTTAATTGCTAAAACTTTAGTCATTATTGTCTATCCTTTACTTTAAATTTTTGATGTACCAATCTTTTAAATTATAATTGAAAGTTTCAAGTACATTTCTATCATTTAAGCTTGGGAGTTGTCCCAATAAAATATTGTCGGCTTGTTTAGTTTGGGCACCACGATTTTGAAGGACCAAAATTGCTTTTTGATATTTTTCATCATTAAATGAATCTTCAGGTAATGTTAGAAAAGCTTGAATATGCGCTTTCTTAGCTAACCATTTCGTTAATTCTGAGGCGTTGGCATCTTGTAGCATCATCGCTGGAACAATGAAAATTCCTAATCCGCCTGGAGATAAGTGCGAAATTGCTTGTTCTAACATTAAATAATGTGAAAATGAATGTCCAGATTTGGCTCTCAACTCATAATTTTCAGCTCGGGAGTCAATTGGATAATACCCCACCGGTAACTCTGAAATAATCAAATCTAACTCGTTAATCAACCAAGTATCTAATGCATCTTGATGGAATAACTCCGCTTTAATTCCTAAAGATTCCGCATATAAACTTGATAATGCTAATGAGATTTCATTATTATCCATTCCATAAACTTCAAAATCAATAGTGTCTGTTTGTTTTAATTGATCTACTGTATTTAGTAACAAGCTACCAAACCCACTACTCAAGTCGAGTACTTTTGCAGATTTTTTACCTTGTAGTAATTGGTGTGCAATCATAGCTACAACAACAGATAAAGATTTTGGTGTCATTTGCAAGTTAGTATCAAGCTTATCTTCTTTGATACCTGCTAGAATTAATAGATAAATCAGTTCACTTTTTTCTTTAGATGATTGATTAACAAAGTCTACTTGATCAGAAATCTCAGTTAATCGTTTCACTGTTTCTGGACCAGGGGCGCCATTTTCCACTTTAACTTGTTGATCAATTAAGTTTTCAATAGTTTCTATCAAAGCATCTAGATAAGACGTTTTAAGTTCTTTTTTTAGACGCTGAACCGCTTCGTCAATTAAAGCATATCGTTCTTGTATTGATAATTCCAATGAAAATTTCTCCTCAAAACAGTTAAAATACTCCTACCTATATCATTACTTATTTTTTGTATGCATGCAACTTATTAAGGTGAATTTAAAATTTCTTTTAAATTTGATACCACTAAGTCTTTTTGCGACATCTCAATCTGGAAGATTTCAAGTTTAAAATAAAGGGTGGCTAGTGAGATACCGATTAAAAAAATAACACTTAACAAAAGACTTGCCTTAACTTTTAAGTATGAATAATAACTGTGATTTTCTTTTTTTGGAATCTTCCACATCTAAGCTAAAGCCCCTTTCGATATTATAACAAAAATTTGCGCGACGTACCTCCGTTAAAACTGGTACGTAACCTTCATTGTTATTACGTAAAATAACTGTGTTTTCTTTTATAACAAGCGATAATCGACTGGTTTGATTATTTTTTTGAGTCGTTAAATAAATTTGTTTATCCTGACTTTTACTTTTATCAATTTCAACTCGATCATATTCATTCAATGTATCCCTTATTTTTAAATAAAAATAGGCATAATCAGTCTGGTCGTTGCTGGGGTTTTGATTGACACGTTGATTCAACCCACTTATTTGTAAAATAAGTTGCAAAGAAAGTACAACAATTGCAAGAGAAACAACTGCTTCTATTAAAGTGAAGCCCTTAAATTTCATAAGACAAGTTTTTCGTAATATTTATGATTCTTGTCTTTCCGACCAGTCTGTACCAGTCCCCTTTTAATTGACAATCTTTTTGAGTTGATTCATTCAACATGGCAGCAGCTAAATAAGCATCAACTTCCAAATTTTTACGAATTTCAAGCTGGTTGAATTGCCGTATTGTTCCTGCAAAGCTCATCACTATCGCCACTAGTAGTAAAAATGAAACTACATGTTCTACCAAAATAAATCCTGATTGTTTAATTTTCATAAATTTCACCCCATGCCATCTGAATTCGAAAACTATAGTTGAAGCCCTGCGGCCCCTTCAATGTAATTGTTTTAGGTGCAACATAACCGCCTTTTTTAATAACTAGCTCATTTCCAGGAAGTTCTAAATAATAATCAGTCGGAAATTTAAGATAGTACTTTACGTTAGCTCCTGACTTCAACGTCATCAGTTGTTGTTTCTTACTGTATTGAACAAAAACTGCTCTGTTTGATAAAAATGCTAATTTGATTCCCTGCTTTAAGTTAGTCCGCACTTTTGTTATTAGTTGATCTTGTTGCACTTTTGGATTAGGTTTGTAATTGACAGTCAAAGTCATCAGAGTAGCTAATACACAAACAATTAATAGGCAAATAACGGTTTCTAACAACATAAATCCTTTAGCTCTGGGGTTTGACACGTTTTTTCACCAGACCATTGACTATTTCATAGTCTTTTACTTTTTCTTTTTGACTAGGTGACAATTCTAAATCAGCTAAATTAACAATTGATTTATCTTGCAATTCTAATTGCGTTTGTAAAGTAGTTTGAAAAGCTTCTTCTATTTTTTGTTCGGCTTTTTGTTTTTGCTGTGTAATATTAGGCACAATTAACAATACTAAAATAGCAATAATGGCAATAACCAAACACATCTCAATTAATGTAAATCCCTTTGCTTTCACTTTCATCATAATCCCCTTAACGTACCATACAGTGGCATCAATATTTTTAAATATAATCCTAAAACAAATAAGCCAATTAAAATAAAACAAGCTGGCTGTATTTTCAGCGTCACACGTTTTAAATTTCCTAGTAGCTCATCGTAAATAATTTGATTCAAAACTTTTATCTGCTGACTTTTCACTTGTCGATTTTTTCCAGATTCTATGATTGGAATCAGTCGATTAGGCAAAAAAACTTCTTGAAACACAAAAGACTTCAAAGATAGTCCTTTGATTAAGTGCTGATTTAAATCAGCGGCTATTATCCCTGGCAAAGAATCTTTTTGATTGTTTTTCAAAAAAGCACAAATCTCACTAATTTGATAATCATTAGCTACTAGATAAGTCAGATTAAACGTCGCAACATAATGAATGTATAATTCAATAATTTTGCCAATAACTGGCCACTTTATTAAAAATCTCAATTGCTCAATTTTTTGGCAATGTTTGGCATATAGTAAATAACTAACTAAACTCACAAACACCCCGGCTAATCCTAAAACAGAGTAACTAACTAAAATTTCAAACCATGACGTTGTTGACTCCAAAAAACCTGAATTTAACGTTTGTTGAATGAAAAAGAACCCCACAAATGTCAAAACAAATAGCATAAACGGATAGGCTAACTGGCCTTTTATTCTTTTCATTTGTTTGTGTTGTAACTCTGTTAGCGTAATTAATTGGGACAAACAAGAAATAAGTGTTCCCTGCTTTAGCGCTAACTGAATTTGAAAACTAACAATTTTATTAAACCTGGCTTTAAGTAGTGCGGAGTGAATATCATTACCTGACTTCAAATCAATCGCGAATCTTTCAAACCAGCTCAATCTATTTTTAGGCCAAATCAACTTCATAAAACCAATTGCCTCACTAAAAGAAAAATGACTCTCTAAGTACATTTTTAAATATTTCATGAACAACAACTGCTCCGAATCACCCTTCTTGGTATTGCTGAAAAGTTTTTTCATTTATTTGCCCCCTATCGTAAATACTTTGAAGGTTCTGATGCCACTGCTTATAATTTTTTTGTTGATGCCCTTGATAATCTGTATTTTGGGAAGTCAAAATATCAAGAAGACAAGCTAAATTGTTATCAACTTTTGGTAATAGTCGCTGATAGCACAGACAATTGACGGTACTTTTTAACCTATCACCGTCGACGCCCAGTTGATTAAAACGTTCAATAATGCCATAAGTATTTTTAGCATGAATAGTCGTCATTACCAAGTGACCACTTAGTGCTGCCTCAATGGCTGCTTGAGCAGTCTTTTGATCTCTAATTTCACCAATAATCAAAATGTCAGGTCGATGTCTTAAAGCAGCTTTTAGTAAATCAGCATAAGCCATTTGAACTTGATCATTGACTTGTACTTGAAAAAAATTGTCATTTTTTATTTCAACCGGATCTTCAATTGTCATAACCATTTGATTCACCATCAATGATTTAGCAATTTCATACATTGTTGTCGTTTTTCCTGAACCAACTGGTCCTGCAAAAACAATTAACCCCCTATTTTTAGCAAGTAATTTTAATTGTTCTAATTGTTTAGGTAAAAAATAATCTTGTTGGTGAGTCGAATAAATCAAACGCATTACCATTGACTCTTGATTTTGAAAGTTTGATAATGTTGCTACTCTAAATCCAATATTAGGATAGGCTTTCAAGTTAAAACTCCCGTTTTGAGGGCGTCGATGCTCAGCAATATCTAGCTTAGCAACATACTTGAGTTGATTAATGATAATCTGTGCCTCTGCTATTTTTATTTTTCTTAATAATTTAAAATCATTGTTTTGTTTGTAGCAAATACGGTAGCACTTCTTTTCTGGAAGTAGATATAAATCCTGTACATTGTGTTTAATTACTTCTTCTATTAAGCTTAGTGATTCATAAGATAGACCCATATTTAATCCTTTCAATTGATTGATAGAATTAAGTACGCTAATCTTTGTTAATCACATTTTGGGCAAAAAAAATAAGCCTTTCGGCTTAATTTTTATTCGTCATCTTCGTCTTCTGCAGCAGTGTAAACGTTTTGAACATCATCATTGTCTTCTAAAGCATCAATCATACGTTCAAATTGTTCTTGTTTTTCTTCTGGAACTGCCATTTTGTTTTGTGGGATCATTGTCAATTCAGAGTTTGCCAATTCGTATCCTGCAGCTTCTAAAGCATCACGAACATCTGTAAATTCTTTTGCACCTGTATAGATTTCAAATGCATCGTCACTTGTTTGTAAGTCTTCTGCACCTGCATCCATAATTTCAAGTAGCAAATCATCTTCTTCAACATCAGTTGTTGAACGGTCAATTACGATGTAACCTTTACGGTCAAACATGTAAGCAACTGATCCTGGTTCACCTAAAGTTCCACCATTACGTGAAAAGTTTAAACGAACAGATGTTGCTGTACGGTTTTTGTTATCAGTTAATGTTTCAACAAATACCGCAACACCACCTGGGCCGTATCCTTCGTAAGTTACTTCATCGTAACTTTCACCGTCTCCACCTTGTGCTTTTTTGATGGCACGTTGAATATTATCTTTAGGCATGTTAGCCGCACGAGCTTTATCCATTACCAGACGTAATGCTGGGTTATTTACTGGATCTGTATCGCCGTTACGCGCTGCCATGTAAATTTCTTTTGAAAGTTTTTGGAAAATTTTTCCACGTTTAGCATCTTGTGCATTCTTACGACCTTGAATGTTATGCCATTTTGAATGTCCTGACATGTTGTATCCCTCTTTCAGAATAATAGATTTAACCTATCCTAGGATAGCAAAACATTAGTTTAAGAGCAAGGCTTTACACAATTTATTTGTCAAATTTTTGAAAATCCTGTATATTATATTATTGTTTTGAATTTTGTGGTTCGAAACCATCCCACATAAAAAAACTAGGAGTGACTATATCATGAATCAAAACGTTGTTAGTCTAACTAAGACAGCGCTTGTAACAGCTATTTACCTTGCACTAGGGTTTTTGTTTCAGCCTGTTTCTTTTGGACCATTACAATTTAGAGTTGCAGAAATAACTAATCCTATTGCTGTTTTTAATAAAAGATATGTTTGGGGTATTACTATCGGTTGTTTCTTATTTAACCTTATTTCAAGTCCTAACGCCCTTATTGATATGGGAATTGGAACAGCTAATACGTTAGTAATGACCGGTGTTAGTTATTTAATTGCCAAAAAAATCAAAAACTATTGGACAAAATTGCTAATCACACCTTTTATCGGTGCAATCAGCATGTTTATGATTGCAGCAGAATTATACTGGTTTGCAAGTGCGCCATTTTGGATTACTTACGGCACTTTGATGGTGACACAATTTGCCATGATGCTAATTGGTGCGGTGATATTTGGAATTATTGAAGAAAAAACACATTTCTTTAGAAATGAAAATAAAACTGATTCATCAAATAAATAAAACAAAAAAAGCAAAGCACTCTTTCATGAGGCTGATGTGACCCAAAAAAGTTGGACCAAAAATCCAAACTTAAAGGGGTCTTTTTTATGGTCAAATTTAATCAAGCATTCAAGCTAAAAGTCGTCACAGATTATTTAAATGGGACAGGGTCAACTAGTCTGTGCCGTTACTATCATATTGCTAAACCGAGCACTATTTTTAAATGGGTTAATCGATACCAAAGTTATGGTATGGCTGGTTTAGCGATTCAAAAACCAAATACCAGCACTTATACTTTGGAATTTAAACGACAGGTGTTAGACTTTCAAAAAAGACACCAATTATCCTATCCGGAAGCAGCTTTATATTTCAATATCCCAACTGCTAGTACGATTTATAATTGGCAAAAACGATGGGAGTTATACGGTGCATCAGGCTTAAAATCAAGTCCTGGTCGCTATAAAAGACAAATGAAACCACAAGATCCACATTATTTTATTAAGTATCACTATGAAAGAATCAAACATCAAGCAACTTCAACTATCAAGGCTGCGACAGAATTAATTCAACAGTTACCTGAGTATTCAACTCGGTTTATTTTGCACACCATTGGTCTGGCTAAAAGTGTGTATTATTATCACTTAAATCAAGACAAACAAAAAGATGAGCAATTACTTAATCACATCAAGTTAATTAAGCAAGCTCATCCTAACTATGGTTATCGGCGTCTAACCTTCGCCCTTAAAAATGAAGGACTAGACGTTAATCATAAACGCGTTCAGCGTATCATGCAGTTAAATAACTTGCAAGTAACCGCCTATGGCAAGAAAAAGCGTCGCTATAATTCTTATCGAGGTCAGATTGGAAAAATCGCAAATAATCATCTCAAGCGTCGTTTTGATGCTCAAAAACCTTATCAAAAACTGGTAACAGATGTCAGTGAATTTAGATATGGTAAAGCCGATATCAACCATCGCGTTTATTTCTCGCCAATACTAGATTTGCATTCTCGAGAAGTTTTAGATTATGAAATCAGTTCCCATCCGACTGTGAAGTTGACACTAAATCCAGTTCAAAGACTGGTTAAACGATTACCTCAAACACAGACGCAGCCTATTTTACATAGTGATCAAGGATTTCAATATCAAACACCAATTTGGCAAAAAACGTTAAAAGATAATTCAATTAGTCAAAGTATGTCACGCAAAGGTAACTGTTTAGATAATGCGGCCATGGAATCATTTTTTCACATTATGAAAGCTGAAGTCATGACAACACATTATCAAACAAAACCCGAATTAGTTGACGCAATGAAAAAATGGATTCATTATTACAATAATGATCGAATCAAATTAAAATTGGGTGGCAAGTCTCCGGTTCAATACCGAAAACTCACCACCCATTTTAACTAAATCAATGTGTCCAACTTTTTGGGGTCACATCAGGCTTTGCTTTTTTTGTTTTATTCAACAGTTACTGATTTTGCTAAGTTACGTGGTTGATCAACATCATGACCACGATTCAAACTTGTATAGTAAGCAATTAGCTGTGCAGGAATAACACTTAATAACGGTGTTAATAGTTCATCTACATCAGGTAAAACGATTCCGTCGTTTTCATTTGCAACGCGCTTCATAGAGATTGTAAATACTTCTGCTCCACGAGATAACACTTCTTGAAGATTACTTCTAGTATGACCAGCGCTTAATTTATCTGTGATAAATCCAATAACTGGTGTTCCTTCTTCAATTAAAGCGATTGTACCGTGTTTCAATTCACCAGCTGCAAAACCTTCGGTATGAATGTATGAAATTTCTTTTAACTTCAATGCCGCTTCAAGTGCCACATTGTAATCGATTCCACGTCCAATATAAAAGGCATTATCTGCATCTGTCAAAATACGACGACTCATATCATCTAATAATTGTTTTTCGTCTACAATTTCTTGCATCCCATTAGCTACTAATGCCAATTGTGTTTGCAAGTCAAATTGCTTACCACTTGCGTAGTTAGACTTTTCACTAAGTGCTTTAGCTAGAACAGCTTGCACAGCAATTTGAGCCGTATAAGCTTTAGTAGAAGCTACTGAGATTTCAGGACCTGCGTGAAGTAACATTGTATAAGTTGCTTCACGAGATAAAGTTGAACGGTCAACGTTCGTGATTGTTAGACTTGGATAACCTTTTTTGTTAACTTCAGATAGCACTTGGCGACTGTCAGCAGTTTCACCAGATTGAGATAAGAAGATGAAGAATGGTTTCTTAGATAAAATCGGTGGATAGTAACCGAACTCACTAGCAACATGAACTTCTACTGGAATACCTGCTAGTTTTTCAAGAATCTTTTGTCCAACTAATCCAGCATGATAACTTGTCCCTGCAGCAACAATGTAGATGCGGTCACTATCTAAAATGCTGTTCACAATATTTTCATCCACTTCTACTTCACCTTTTGAAGAAAAGTATTCTTGACTAATTCTTCTCATTACAGAAGGTTGTTCATCAATTTCCTTCAACATAAAGTGTGGGTATGTCCCTTTTGAAACAGCTTCTGAATCAACTGATAAGTGGTACGAATCACGTTTAACTTCTTGATTATTTTCGTCAAAAATACGGTAATCATCTTTAGTTAAAATAACAATTTCGCCATCGTTTAATTCAACGAAATCTTTTGTTTGATCAAGCATTGCCATCGCATCACTTGTTACCACATTATAGCCTTGTGCAAGCCCAAGTAGTAGTGGACTTTTTCTTTTAGCAACATATAATGTTTCTGGGTTTTCACGGTCCACTAATAAAAATGCATATGAACCATCAATTAAGTGAAGTACTTTTTGAAATGCTGTAAAGGTATCTAAACCTTCGTCAACAACAAAGCGGTCTACTAATTGGACAACAACTTCAGTATCTGTTTGACTACGAAACTTCACATCAGCCAAGTAGTCATCTTTTAATTCTTGATAATTATTAATCACACCATTATGCACTAAGTAAAAACGATTATCATTTGATAAATGTGGGTGTGCATTTTCAATAGTTGGAATACCATGAGTAGCCCAACGAGTATGCCCAATTCCAATAGAACCTTTTACTTCGGGTGTAATTTTGTCTTTTAATTCTTTAATTTTTCCAGTTGCTTTAACTAGAAAATCTTGATTATTTTGATTATTAACATAAATACCAGCTGAATCATAGCCTCGGTATTCTAATTTAGTTAAGCCATTAACTAAAATGTCTGTGGCGTTTTCATTCCCAACGACTCCCACGATTCCACACATACTATTGAACTCCTCTATAAATTGGTATATATCAATTATACCAGTAGTTTTTATTATTAATACTTGTTAAAAGTACGTTACAGTAACAATTTTAGTTATTGTATAATTAAAAGTCAACAACTTATTTCTGAATTGGTATAGATTAAATAAAATTTAAACAAAAAAAGAACTAGCATTTAGCTAGTTCTTTTTTTTATAATCCAATTTGATCTTCAACAACGTCTACAATTCGATCAACATAACTATGTACTAGTTCTTCTGTTGGTGCTTCTGCCATTACTCGTAGTAAAGATTCTGTTCCACTAGGGCGAACAAGAACACGACCATTTGAACCCATTTCTGATTCAACTTCAGCAATAATCGCTTGAATTTTGTCGTTGTCTTTCCACGCATTTTTGTCTTTAACTTTAACGTTAACTAGTTTTTGTGGGTAGATTTTTACTGGAGCAGCTAATTCACTTAGACTCTTACCAGTTGCTTTCATCACATAAAGTAATTGTAGTCCAGTTAACATCCCGTCACCTGTGTTGTGGTAATCAAACAAGACAACGTGACCTGATTGTTCACCACCGATGTTATAGCCATGCTCTCTAATTTCTTCAACAACATGACGGTCACCTACAGCAGTTTTAACATAATCAATGCCTAATTCATCAAAAGCTTTATATAAACCAATATTACTCATTACTGTTGTTACGACAGTGTCTTTTTTAAGGCGGCCGCGTTCTTTCATAAATGCAGCAATAATGTACATGATTTTGTCACCATCTACTAAATCACCGTTTTCGTCAACCGCAATACAACGATCGCCATCACCATCAAAAGCTAATCCAGCTTGTGCTTTATTTTCTAAAACAGCTTCTTTTAGCAGTTCTGGATGTGTTGATCCGGCATTCTTATTAATGTTAATTCCATCAGGGCTAGCATTAATTGCTACAAAATCAGCATCAACATCAGCGAACAAACGGTTAACTAAGGCACTTGTTGACCCATTGGCACCATCAACAACCACTTTTAGACCATCTAAGTCTTCTGGAATAGTTTGTTCAATAAATTGCAAGTACTTAGCAGCACCTTCAGGATAATCTTCTAGATGACCTAATTTTTCTGCAGATGGTCTTGGTAGGTCATCTACAGGATTATCTAAGTATTCTTCAATTTCAGCTTCTGTATCGTCTGACAACTTGTAACCGTCACCACCAAAGAATTTAATACCATTATCTTGGGCTGGATTGTGAGAAGCAGAAATCATGATTCCAGCATCTGCGCCTTGAACTTTCACAAGATAAGCTACAGCTGGTGTTGTCACAACACCTAACTCTAAAACTTCAATTCCAACAGATAAAAGACCTGAAATCAAGGCATACTGTAGCATTTCTCCTGAAATTCTAGTGTCACGTCCTACTAAAACTTTTGGACGTTCTGTCCCCTCAGCTTTATGTTTTGTTAAAACATAACCGCCGGCTCTTCCCAATTTAAACGCTAGTTCGGGTGTTAGTTCTTTATTAGCTACACCTCGTACACCATCTGTTCCAAAATATTTAGTCATTGATTAACAACCTTTCTTGTTTTAAATGCTTAGGCATTTAATTATGATTCTTTATTTGTTGATTTTATTTTAATATGAGTGGTATCTGGAGTTACTCCCATGATACCTGTCGGTAATTCAATTTTCAAATCTTGCTCTGTCACATCTTTAACATTAGCGACATCTACCGAAACGTTAAGTTCATCCAAATCATCTAACGCTGATTGTGGTCCAAAAACTTTAACTTTTTGAGTATTTGAAGTTACCTCGTAGTTCAGTTTATCAGATTGGTTTTTCAAATTAAATTTCAAGTTAACTTCTTTACTTGGTAAAGTAACTGGCAATTGAACATGTGTTGTTTCTGGATTTAATACGACATTAACTTGGTTGCCACTAGCATCAAGCGCTTGTAACATCACTTGTTGTTCAACCGTTTCCTTCGTATTTGGTGTTAGATTCAAGTGCGCTTCAATTCGTGAAATCTTAGCAATTTCAGATTGTGGCCCTGTCACACTAACTGTGTCTGGTGAAAGTTGTGGAATTCCTACATTATAACCTGATGCAATACTTGCTTTGTTAAATGTTGGTTGAATTGGTAAAGTTACCGCACCTCTTGGCTGAATATTAACTGTAATCGTTTCAGGCGAGATTTTTGTCGTGATTTGGTTATTAATACCTGATTGTTGCAATTTCACCTGATGTGTTCCCACACCTAATGAACTTAAATCTGCAAAAACCTTGAAGTTATTGTTGTTTAGTAGAACCGTTACAACAGCTGCTGGACCGTCTAAATCAATATTAACTTTTTCGGGGTATCCCGTAACAAAGTATTTATCAGAATCAAATTCAAGTTGTAGTGGTACGCTAGCTGAACGCATTGTGCTAGCAACTTGAGAATTTTCGGTACTATTTTTTGAAATACCGAGGTTATTATCGTGAACATAAAAATAAAGGCCCACAGCAAATAACAATGCTAAAATCTTATAAATAATTGGTCTGTTTAGAAATTTACGCATTATTTATTTGACCCCCATTTCCAAAAACGATCAATGACACGATCCCACCAAGATGTCTTAATATCTGCTTCAGGAACAAACTGGGCTGTTAGATATTTCAAATAATCTTCACGAGTTAAGTCAACCATTAACTGACTATTTCTCGTAATGGTTACCCCACCTGTTTCTTCAGAAACAACAATAGTAATAGCATCTGTCACTTCTGAAATACCAACTGCTGCACGGTGTCTGGTTCCTAATTTTTTAGGAATAATGTTGCTATCTGAAAGTGGTAAATAAGCGGCTGCAACAGCAAGCTTACCGTCTTTTACAATAACTGCACCATCATGAAGCGGTGTATTTGGAATGAAGATATTAATCAACAATTCTCCTGTAATATCAGCATCCAATGGAATTCCAGTCTCAATGTAATCATCAAGTCCTGTATTCTGCTGGATACTAATCAATGCCCCAATACGTCTTTTAGACATGTATTGAATTGATTTATCTAGCTCTTTAACAAATTTTTCACCTGTCTTTTGAGCCATTTGCGAACGAGACCCTAAAATGGGTGTGCGACCAATATGCTCTAGTCCGCGTCTGATTTCAGGCTGGAAAATGATGATAATTCCAATAACTCCCCAAACCATAATTTGATTAACAATGTAGTTAACCGTGTCCAATTTTAAAATTGAACTTGCGATTTGCACAACTACAATAACAGCCAACCCTTTAACTAATTGAACCGCTTTTGTGCCTTTAACTAGCGTAATTAGTCGATACAAAACGTACCAAACAATAAAAATATCAACTACGCTTAAAAAATTGTGCAAGGTAATAATATTACCCCAATCTAAACTCACAAAAATCCCTCCATTACTAAACGTATTATATCACGCTTTTAGCCGCTTTTTTAATTACGGTACATTTTAAACTCTAAAAATAAATCATTGTAAGTTTGTACAGCCTCTTGGCCTAAATCTTTAAATACTTCCAAGTGCTTCATCTGGTCAGCTGTTGGATAAAAAGCCAACACTGGATCTTGTGTTTTTTCTAATTCTTGTTTAGCCAACACATTAGGTGTTGAATAACCCAAGTAAACCGAATTTTTAGCAGCGTTTTCAGGTCTCATCATAAAGTTCATAAAGGCATACGCAGCATCTGGATGTTGAGCTGATTTTGGAATCACAAAATTATCAACCCAAAGATTACTACCTTCTTTTGGAATCACATAATGCAAATGCTCATTATTCTTCAACATTTCTGCTGCTTCACCAGACCAAGTCACACCAATAGCTGCTTCATTTTGAATCATGTACATCTTCATTTCATCGGCCACGATTGCTTTGACATTGGGTGCTAGTTTATCCAACTTTTCTTTAGCTTGTTTTAAAAGACTATTGTCAGTTGTATTTAAGCTGTGACCATCAGAAATTAAAGACAGCCCCATCACGTCACGGGCACTATCAACCAGCATCATGCTATGACGATAATCTACCCGCCACAAATCGTTAAATGACTGTAACTTGGCACCATCAACGTACTGATCATTATAGACGATACCTAACGTGCCATAAAAATAAGGAATCGAATAATTATTTTGACTGTCATAAGATAATCCCATGATACTTGAATCCATCTCATTTAAAAAATTAAGCTTACTTTTATCAATTGACTGTAAAAGACCATCCTTTTTCATCTTCTCAACCATGTAATCAGATGGAATTGTTAGATCGTAATGATTAGACCCTTGTTTTAACTTAGTATACATCGATTCATTACTATCAAATGTCTCATATACGACGTGATAGCCTGTTTCACTCTCAAATTCAGATATCAACGAGGGATCAATATAGTCTCCCCAGTTATATAAGTTTAATACTTTTCCTGACTCCTTTGGTGTTTCATTCAAAGCACTTGACCCTAGTCCAAGAAGGAGACAAAATCCCAAAATCACGCCACTCAGCAGTGCTAATTTTTTCATTTTGTCACCCTCTTCTTTTGACTATTAATCTTGCGATTTTGGCTGTATTGGCTAAGGAAATAATAACCAATTACTAACAATAGTGAAAATAGAAACATCAATGTACTTAGCGCATTAATTTCTAAACTAATGCCACGGCGAGCTCTTGAGAAAATTTCAACGGATAAAGTTGTGAATCCTTGACCCGTTAAGAAGAACGTCACAGCAAAATCATCTAACGAATAAGTTAATGCCATAAAAAACCCAGAAAGAATACCCGGTGTAATTAAAGGCAAAATAATAGCTGAAAGCACCTTATATTTGCTGGCACCTAAATCATAAGCCGCATCAATTAGTGTCGGATTAATTTCTTTTAGCTTGGGGAGTACCATTAGAACAACAATTGGTACACAAAAAGCAATGTGACTCAATAATACTGAATAAAATCCTAAGCTAAACCCAGCAAATGTAAATAATATCAAGAAACTAGCCCCTATAATAACATCAGGTGAAACTAGTAAAATATTATTTAATGACAACAAACCATTTCTCACTGCTCTTTTTTTGACTTGATGAATATAAAGTGCGCCTAAAGTCCCAATCACTGTTGCAAACAAACTGGCTAAAAGAGCTAACAAGATTGTATCTAATACGATACGGATTAATCTTGGATCATTCAAAAGTGCTTGATAGTGATCAAACGTAAAACTTTCAAAATAATTCATCGAATCACCACTTGAAAAAGAGAAGTAAATCAAATAAAAAATAGGAAAGTATAAAACAACCATGACTAATGTTAAATAAATAAGTTCAAATTTCGATTTTTTCTTCATGTGCCATACTCCTCCTACTTCGATCCATTCGTTAGTTTCATTGATGCAATCATAATAATCATTAATATTACACCGATAGTTGACCCCATACCCCAGTTCATTGTGGTTAAGAAATGTTGCTCAATAGCCGTTCCTAAAGTGATTACTCGATTCCCACCAATTAATCGTGTAATCATAAACAATGATAAAGTCGGAATGAAGATAGATTGGATACCTGATTTAACACCATCTAAACTCAATGGCCAAATTACTTTAGTAAACGTTTGAAATCGCGTTGCACCTAGGTCATTAGCAGCATGTATGTATTCACCATTAATAGTTTTTAGTGAGTTGAAAATAGGCAAAATCATAAATGGAATTTCAATATATGATGCCACAAAAATAAAGGCAAAATCTGTAAACAGTAGCTGTGCTGGACCGATACCAAAAATACCTAAAAATTGGTTAACCCAACCACTTTGACTGAATAATCCAATAAACGCATAGGCCTTTAACAACACATTAATCCAAGTTGGCAAAATAATTAGCAACAAGAAAAACTGCGAATGTTTTAATTTAGTTAAAATATAAGCCACAGGATAACTGATAACTAATGTGATTACTGTCACAATCAAAGCATAGATAAACGAGTTCAATGTCATAGACAAGTACGTCCCACTTGTAAAGAATTCAGCGAAATTAGCAAGTGTTAATTTGCCGTCTGTTCCAAACAAAGACTGTACAATAATTAAAATCAGTGGCAAGATTACAAACAAAATCAACCAAAATAAATAAGGCAGCATAAAAAGATTTTTTCTTAGTTTCATAGCTACTCTCCATATTCTTCGATTCGATTATGAAAGTCGGTTTGTGATTCCCCTATTCTCATAACATGAATATCTTCTGGGTCAAAATATACACCGACTTTTTGTCCTACTGAAACAGAATTTGTGGCATGAATAACCCACTGATTATTATCTTCATCAATAGCATTAACTTCAAAATGATTACCTAAAAACATCTGTGAACTGATTGTTACAGTTAACTTACCTTCATCAACAGAAGTAATATCAAGATCTTCTGGTCTCAATACAACATGCACAGGTTCATTTTGTTGCATCCCTGCATCAACACAGTCAAATGTCTTCCCAACAAATTCAACAGAATAATCCGCCTTCATGACACCATCAACAATATTAGACTCTCCAATAAATTCAGCAACAAAGCGATTGATTGGTTCGTCATAAATGTCAGTAGCTGTTCCATTTTGGACTAACTTACCTTCATTCATAATAAAAATTTCATCACTTAAAGCTAACGCCTCTTCCTGATCATGCGTCACAAAAATAAACGTAATGCCCAAATCTTTTTGGAGACGGCGCAACTGATATTGCATATCTTTTCGTAGTTTTTTATCTAAGGCAGATAGCGATTCATCAAGCAATAGCACCTTAGGTTCATTAACAATAGCACGTGCAATTGCAATACGTTGCTTTTGCCCACCACTTAACTCAGAAATTTCTCGATCAGCATGATTAGGCAGTCTCACTTTTTCTAGCGCATTCGCTACCTTTTGCTTAATTTCGTCTTTAGGACGTTTTTTAAGCTTCAACCCAAAAGCAATGTTGTCAAAAACATTTAAATGTGGAAAAAGCGCATAATCTTGAAACACCGTGTTAACTTTACGCTGATTAGCAGGCAAATGTGTAATATCTTGATTATCAAAATATAACGCACCACTCGTAATATCACTAAATCCTGCAATAATTCGTAAAACTGTTGTTTTACCTGAACCTGAAGGTCCTAAAATCGAATAGAATTTGCCACTTTCAATTTTTAAATTAAGATTGGTTAAGGCTTCAAAACCATCATCATATCGTTTTGAAACATTTTTCATTTCTATAATAGTTGCCATCGCAATCTCCTTACTTGGCTCTTTCACCAATAATTCTAACTTCTGGCACTAACTTAATTTGGTTCTTTTCCCAAATTGTTTTTTGAACTAATTCAATTAAATCAAGATAATCGGTTGCTGTTGCGTGGTTAATATTCACAATAAAACCCGCATGTTTTGTTGAAATCTGTGCGCCTCCAATAATTTTACCCTGAAGTCCAGCTTCAATGATTAATGGCCCTGTAAAATGACCAGCTGGTCTTTTGAAAACACTTCCGCAAGAAGGATACTCTAGGGGTTGTTTACTTGAACGACGTTCATTGAAATCATCCATCATTGCTCTAATTTTTGATGCTTCATCTTTTTGGAGTTCAAAAGTTGCCTCTAGCACGATATCTTCATTATCTTGTAGTAGACTATGGCGATATGAAAAATGCAAGTCTGCATTTTGATAGGTCTTAAGTTCACCTTGACGTGTCAAAACAGTTACTGTTTTTAATACATCTTTGATTTCACCACCATAAGCACCTGCGTTCATAAAGACCGCACCTCCAACACTACCTGGAATGCCTGCTGCAAACTCGAGTCCGCTTAGACTATGCTGATAAGCTGTTTCAGAAGTTTCAATGATTTTTGCACCTGCTTGTGCAGTAACCTGATAATTGTCTACTGTAATTTTATTCATCTTCGTCAAAATAAGGACTAGACCTTTGATGCCACCTTCACGAATGATAAGGTTACTTGCATTACCTATGATTGTGATTGGTAAATTTTCAGTCTTGCCAGCCTGTAATAACTGCTCGATTTGTGTTATATTTTTTGGAAATGCTAAAAATTCAGCTGGACCACCTGTTTTAGTAAATGTAAACTGATCCAGTGAAATGTTTTGGTCAATTAAAAAACCTTGTTCTTTTAATTCTTTGATAGTCATACTTCTCACACCTCTTTGCTATTCTTATTCATTTTACCAAAAAAACGACTAGACTAAAATTAAACGTTATTCATATTTATAAAATAAAGGAGTTTTCTATGAACTTTATTGCTTTTGATTTTGAAACCGCTAACCAAAAACGCAACAGCGCCTGCTCGCTTGCGATTGTCATGGTTCGAAATAACCAAATTGTCGATTCTTTCTATTCACTAATTAATCCGCAAGATAAGTTTCACTATCGCAACGTCCAAATCCACAATATTACGGAAGATCAGGTACAAGATGCTCCTACATTTGCTGAAATTTGGCCTTACATCAAACCCCTTTTTGCAGAAAATTCGTTGACTGTAGCACACAATGCCCCTTTTGATAATAGTGTCTTGAAAGCTTGTCTTAAAAAATACAATTTTGAAGTTCCTAATTTTTTATCTTTAGACACGGTCAAAACTAGCCGTACCTTTTATCCAGAATTACCGAATCATAAGCTGAACACTGTTTCAGATTATCTTGAAATTGAACTAAAAGATCATCACAATGCTTTAGCTGACAGTCTGGCATGTGCCAATATTTTAATCAACCAACATCAACAATTTGGCAATCCCCCATTAAAAAAACTAGTTAAACAGGTTTAACCTGCAAAACTAGTTTTTTTTAGTTCTTCAATTAGCTGATTATTCTTTTTACCAACTGCTTCTAGTGTAAATTGACGTTTAGTTGATTCAATCTCGTTATCTAATCGTTCAATTTTGATACGTAAATAGTCTTCAGGTAATTGATCTAAAACATTGACTGACCATTCCATTACGATGACTGAGCCTTGATCAAAATAAGATTGCAAATCAATGCTACTCATATCGCCATCTTCCAGACGATACATATCCATATGAAATAACGGTAATCTACCCTTCAAATATTCGCGCACAATAGTAAACGTTGGGCTTTTGATCGGACGCTTGATTCCTAGTGCACTAGCAATTCCCTTAGTTAAGGTGGTTTTGCCAGCACCCAAGTCGCCATCTAGTAAAATTAGCGTCTTGGGTGTCAAAAGTTCCCCCAACTGCTGTCCAAACTTCAATGTCTGTGCTTCATCTTGTGTGACAAATTGCATTATGTTCACCTCTTTAAAGTGATTGTGCAGCAGTTAAAATCGCTGTTTTGTAAACATCTTCTTCATTAGCCCCACGGGATAAATCGGAAATTGGTTGGTTAAGGCCTTGCAAGATAGGACCTACTGCTTCATAACCACCCATACGTTGTGCAATTTTGTATCCAATGTTTCCTGATTGTAATTCTGGGAAAACAAATACATTAACATGTCCAGCAACTTTTGAGCCTTTCGCTTTTGATTGACCTACGGCTGGCACAAAAGCGGCATCAAATTGAAATTCACCATCAATATCCAATTCTGGCGCCATTTCTTGTGCGATTTTGGTTGCACGTTGAACTTTTTGAACTTCTTCACTATTTGCGGATCCTTTTGTAGAAAAACTTAGCATCCCTACTTTAGGTTCTAGTCCTGCCATTTTAGCTGTTTCAGCTGATAAAACAGCAACCTCTGCTAGTTCTTTATCTGTTGGATTAATACTAATTGCGCTATCTGCAAAAATATATCTTTCATCGCCTTTTTGCATAATAAAAGCACCACTAATACGGCTAATACCAGGTTTTGTTTTAACAATTTGTAAGGCACTACGCACTGTTTCAGCAGTCGAATGAACCGCACCAGAAACCATGATATCTACTTTATTCATGTAGACTAACATTGTCCCAAAATAGCTAACCGTCTTTAGCAATTCTTCAGCTTGTTCGCGTGTTTCCTTGCCTTTGCGACGTTCCAAAAACGCCTCAACCATGTCATCAAACGCCTCATAATTCTGCGGGTCTAAAATCGAAAGATCTTCAAGCGATAATGATAATTCAGCTGCTTTATTTTCAATTTCTGCTTTATTTCCTAGCAAAACTGGGTTTAACAAGTTATCAGCTTTCAAACGAACAGCCGCACTTAAAATACGTCCATCATTTCCTTCTGGAAAAACAACACTAATATTTTTTCCTGTGATTTTTTCTTTGAATAATTTAAATAAATCCATAATAAATTCTCCTTGGTTTTTTTAAGGGGTTTCGGGAAGTTGCCAATCAATCGGGGCTTCTCCGAATTGTTTCAAAGCCTCATTAGTCTGCGAGAATGGTTTTGAACCAAAAAATCCTCGATAAGCAGACAATGGGCTTGGGTGGGGTGATTTAATCATGACATTTTTTGTCGAATCAATCAACTTACTTTTTTTCTGAGCATAAGCTCCCCACAAAATAAAAACCACGTTTCCTCGATCACTTAAGGCTTTAATAGCAGCATCCGTTACTTGTTCCCATCCTTTTCCAGCGTGAGAATTAGGTTGGTGATATTGCACAGTTAACACTGCATTCAACATCAAAACACCTTGATCAGCCCAAGACTTTAAGTAACCATGGTTAACAGGACTAACTCCTAAATCATCGTTTAATTCTTTATAAATATTTTTTAAGGATGGTGGTAGTTTGGAGCCTGGCAATACACTAAAACTTAACCCGTGAGCTTGATTAGGATTATGATAGGGATCTTGTCCCAAAATAACTACTTTGGTTTTTTCAAACGGTGTTAACTTAAATGCTTCATAAATATGATGCATTTCAGGATAAACTGTTTGTTGACTATATTCCGATTTCAAAAATTCTCTCAATTCTTGATAAGATTCCGATTCAAAGCTCGATTTTAAAACTTTGTCCCAATCATTTCCAATAAGTTGTTTCATTATTAAACCTACTTTACTAATTAATATTATTTTATGTTAAAATTTAAGTATAACTTTAGGAGGTGGCTCTTTTGATTAAATTAATTGCGTCCGATATGGATGGCACATTATTGAATGACAAACTTGAATTATCACAAACAAATGCACAAACAATTAAAAAAGCACAAGAAAAAGGCGTTGAATTTATCGTAGCTACAGGACGTAGCTTAACAGAAGCTCGCCCACTAGTTGAAGGTGCTGGCTTGAAAGCAAGCTACATTACCTTAAACGGTGCAATGGTTTTTGACCCTGATGGCAATGTTGCGGTTGAAATTCCACTTGAAAAAGAACGTACACAAGATTTAATGACCTTACTAAATGAACACGGCTTTTATTTTGAACTTGTCACAAACAAAGGCCTTGTTTCAGATAGCCGCGTTGGTCGTATCAAAAACGTTGCTGACTTAATCGTATCATTAAACCCTGGTACTGATTTCAAAACAGGAATCGCACTAGCCTCAGCTCGTGCTGAACTAATGGATATCCTTTACGTTGATGATTATAACAAAATTTTAAACGACGATTCTTTCAAAGTCATGAAAATGGTCGTTTTTGATGAAAATGGTCCAGATGTCTTCAAAGATTTACGTCATACTTTAGAACAAAAAGATGACTTAATCATTACCTCTTCATCACCTAACAATATTGAAATTAACCATAAAGATGCACAAAAGGGAATTGCTCTAGCGCGTTATGCTGAAGAAAAAAATGTTGATATCTCAGACGTTATGGCAATTGGCGATAATTACAACGATGAATCAATGATTCGTACAGCCGGATTACCTGTCGCTATGGAAAATGCAGTTCCAGAAATTAAGGAACTTTCAAAATACATTACAGATACTAACAAAAATAACGGTGTTGCTAAAGCCATTGAGCATTTTATTGACTTAGACTAATGCTAATAAAAACCCTTATCTTATTTACAAGATAAGGGTTTTTTATTAGTTGAATCGTTCAAGAAGACGCAGTGAGAAAATTAAGTCATAAATCACTTTTTCATAGCTATCATTAAAATCTAAACTCATCCATTGAATAATTCTTGAAGCATTTGACCGTGAAACAAGTTCATACATTCGATTACTCTTTAAGGTTGGTGAATTATGCTTAATTAAAAAATGGACCATTAAGCGATTTAAAGTCTCTAACTGTAAATCAATTGCAATTTTGGTTTTTAATTGCGCAAATAGTAACTTTTCTGCATCCAACAATAGGACTAAATTCTTAAACTTGATATCTAAAGGCTGTGATTGCTTATTAAAAATCATTCTGACTTCTTCAGTAAAAATATGGAGATACGCTTGTTCTAGTCCTCGACTGAAGTAGCGATAAAACGTTGAGCGATGCACATTCGCTAGTTTACAAATTGATGTCACAGTTATTTTGGGTGATCCTTTTATTAATTCACTCTTGATATGATTACAAATCGTCACCAAATGATTAGCCATATTTTTACCATCCTTAAGTTTTGTCTTATTGTTTAATTATATACGCTAAGGATTAAAAAATACATTTATTTTTCATCAAAATTTTATTTGGGTACTAAAAAAGCCGATTGTCTGGTTACAATCGACTATCTTACTTTCAATAAACGTTGCATATCTCTTTCTTGGTCACGACGACGAATTGTTTCTCGCTTGTCATAGTTTTTCTTACCTCGACCTACCCCAATCAAGACTTTAGCAAATCCACGCTTAAGGTAAACCTTTAAAGGTACAATCGTTAGCCCTTTTTCTTGTTGAATACCCAGCAAATGAGCAATCTGCTTTTTATGCAACAATAATTTTCGATTTCGAGTAGGCTCTTGATTAAATTGGTTACCCTCTTTATATTCACTAATATGAACATTTTCTAACCAAGCTTCGCCTCTTCGAATACGAACATAACCATCTTTAATGTTAACACGGCGATTACGAATTGATTTAATCTCTGTTCCAGTTAAAACCAAACCAGCTTCAACCGTTTCATCAATAAAATAATTATGGTTCGCTTTTCTATTTTGTGCAATTAAGTTATCTGTATTTTGTTGTTTTTTCACGGTTTATCACCCCATGATTATCTAGATTTTTTAGCTCTCTTAAAATCTTGACGATTATTTTGTCCACGTTTATCTGATGATTGACGGTTATCTCGCTGATCATTGCGACGACGTTTGAATGGACGTTTTTTACGACGACCGTTATCTTTGTCGTCTTTTTCACTTTTTGGCATAACCACTTCAGCTTTACCATCAGTACGTTTAACTTGACGCTTTTCTTGTTCAACTTTTTCATCATAAATTTCAAAGTCAATTTGACGTTGTTCAAGATCGGCACGAATTAGTGTAACTTTAATAGGCTGTCCAATCTTGAACTGACGGTTAGTCTTTTTACCTACTAATGTTAACTGTTTTTCATCAAATGAATAGAAGTCATCTTTCAAGTTAGTAATGTGAATAAGACCTTCTACTGTGTTTTCTAACGCTACAAACATTCCGAAACTTGTAACAGAACTGATGACAGCATCAAAACTATCGCCAACTTTGTCAATCATGTACTCAGTTTTCTTCAAGTCATTAACCGCACGTTCAGCGTCAACTGATTTTCTTTCTTGTTGTGATGAGTGCTCTGCAATAACAGGCAATTCTGATTCAAAGTGTTGTTTTACTTTTTCAGTCGCACCTTTTTCGATGTATTGGTGAATTAGTCGATGCACCATTAAGTCAGGGTAACGACGAATTGGTGAAGTGAAGTGCGTATAGTAAGGTGCAGCTAATCCAAAGTGACCTAATTGGTCTTCACTATAACGAGCCTGTTTCAAGCTTCTAAGCATCATTGTTTGAACAACTGGTTCTTCCGGTGTACCTTGTGTTTTGGCTAGAATTTTTTGTAATGTTTTAGGCTCTAAATCATTTGGATCAGCTTTAATATTCAATCCAAAAGCTGAAATAAATTCAAAGAAGTTCGTTACACGTTCACCTTCTGGTGTTTCGTGAACACGGTATAAGAACGGTACATGTTTTTTATTGAAGTGCTCAGCAACGGTTTCATTTGCCATCAACATGAATGACTCAATCATTTTTTCAGCTGTACCACGTTGTCTCAATTGAATATCAACAGCATGACCATCTTGGTCGACGATGATTTTAGCTTCATTTTCTTCAAAATCGATTGCACCACGTTGATGACGTTTGTTAAATAGCGCATGGTGTAAGTCTGACATTTGATGTAGCATTTCTTCAGATTGTTGGTATTTGTCTTCTAATCCTGCCATATTGTTATCTAAAACAGCATTTACATTATTATAAGTCAAACGACCATGTGAACGGATGACACTAGCATAAATATCATAATCGACACGTTCTCCATCAGGTGTTAGCTCCATATCACAAGATAAAGCCAAACGGTCTTCATCTGGATTCAATGAGCAAATACCATTTGATAGGCGGAAAGGTAACATTGGGATAACACGATCAACCAAGTAAGTACTGTTTCCACGTTCAAATGCTTCTTTATCAAGTGGTGAATTTTCTGTTACATAGTGGCTAACGTCGGCAATGTGGACCCCTAGATGGTAATTCCCATTATCTTTTTTCCAAACAACTACCGCATCGTCAAAGTCTTTTGAATCATCACCATCAATGGTTACCATTGCTTGGTCACGAATATCACGACGATTTGCCATATCACCTTTTTGAATATGATCAGGGATTTTATTTGACTGTTCTAATGATTCTTCTTCAAAATCCGTTTTGATATCGTTGTCATAAACTAACGACATAATATCAACACCTGGATCATTTTTGTTACCGATTGTTAGTAGCGCATTTCCTAACATACGAGTTGGAAACTCTGATGAAGGATAGTCTGTAATTTCTACTTTAACCATATCTCCCATTTGAGGATGAATTCCAGTTTTAGAAATATATGCTGAATAAGCACTCAATTTACGATTTTTGCTTTTAACATAGCCATAAAAACCAGTTTTATTAACCATGACATCACTGTATGGCATAAATTCGCCGACCATTGTTTTTAGTCCACGCTCAAGAATTTGATTAACCTGGCCTTCTGGTCCTTTATTGTTCCAAGGATTTTCACCCTTGATAATTTTGACTTCAACAGTATCTCCGTCTAATGCAAAATTAGTATTGGGTTTTGCGATAAAAATATCGTCTTCATCTTCATCATCTACTCGAACAAATCCAAATCCTTTATCATTTGCACGAAAGACACCTTCAACTAAACGGTCTTCTTGTACCAGTTGGAATTGACCTAAATCATTTGAAAAAATCTTATTTTCATTTTCCAAGAAAGTCAATGTTTTGACTAAATCGCTAAATTCAACGGCATTACGGCCACGTCTTTTTCTACTAATTTGATCGACTGTATATTTAAAAGTTGGTTTTTGTCTGAATATTTCTAAAATATCAGCAATCATTTGCTCATTTTGAGCCATTAAAACACCTCATTATTTGTTATTATTTTTTGATAAACTAAATAAAACCTCCCAATAAATAGGAGGCTTTGATTATTTTGTAAGCATAGCTAAGATAATCGCAAGAATAAAGAATAATGCGAGAAGAACAGATGTTAGTCGTTCCATAAACGCTTCAAATCCACGCTTTTTAGTATGTCCACTAAAAAGCTCTCCTGCTCCTCCTGAAAGTGCATTCAATGCATCCTGCTGTTTAGATGGTTGTACCATAACGGCGATAATTGCTAACACCGAAACAATCACCAATAAAACTAAAACAATATTATACAAGATTTTCCCTCCATAACTTAGAGACTTCACACTATTTACTATTACAACTTTAACATATATCTGGTTTTATTGCTACAAAAAAGCAGGCCTGATAACTCAAGCCTGCTTTTTATTAAACTAATAAATTAATTATTTGTTTAGGTTGTAGAAACTGTTGATACCTTTGTATTTTGAAGTATCGCCAAGTTGTTCTTCGATTCTCATCAATTGGTTGTATTTAGCAATACGGTCTGTACGGCTTAATGAACCTGTCTTGATTTGACCAGCGTTTGTAGCAACAACTAGGTCAGCGATTGTTGTATCTTCTGTTTCACCTGAACGGTGAGATACGATAGCTGTGTAACCAGCTTCTTTAGCCATTTCGATAGCGTCAAATGTTTCTGTTAAAGTACCGATTTGGTTAACTTTGATAAGGATTGAGTTTGCAACACCCATTTCGATACCTTTTTCTAGGTATGAAGTGTTTGTTACGAATAAGTCATCCCCAACGATTTGAACTTTCTTAGCTAGACGATCTGTAAGTGTTTTCCAGTCATCCCATTCGTTTTCATCCAATGGATCTTCGATTGAGATAAGTGGGTATTTTTCAACAAGTGATTCAAGCAATGAAGTAAATTCTTCAGCTGTGTATTCTTTGTTGTCAGCAACTGTAACGTATTTACGTTTTTCTGCATCGTAGAATTCTGAAGCAGCAACGTCACATGCGATAGCGATTTGTTCACCAGGTTTGTAGCCAGCACGTTGGATAGCTTCAACAAGGATTTCAAATGGAGCTTCGTTGTTTTCAAGGTTAGGAGCAAATCCACCTTCGTCACCAACAGCTGTGCTGTCGCCACGTTCTTTCAAGATAGCTTGTAGTGAATGGAATGTTTCTGCACCCATACGAACAGCTTCGTGAATGCTTTTAGCACCAACAGGCATAATCATGAATTCTTGGAAGTCAACGTTGTTGTCAGCGTGTTCCCCACCGTTAATAACGTTCATCATAGGTGTTGGCATAACGTATGAGTTTGGTCCACCTAAGTATTCGTAAAGAGGTAAGCCAAGTTCATCAGCAGCAGCGTGAGCAGCAGCTAGTGAAACACCTAAAATAGCGTTAGCACCTAATTTACTTTTTGTTTCTGTACCATCTAGTTCGATCATTGTTTTGTCGATACCGCGTTGGTCAGTAACATCTAAACCAATAACTGCTTTAGCGATTTGTGTATTTACGTTTTCTACAGCTTTCAATACACCTTTACCACCAAAACGTGATTTATCACCATCACGTAATTCTACAGCTTCGTGTTCACCTGTAGAAGCACCTGATGGAACGATTGCGCGACCGAAGCCACCCATTTCTGTGTAAACTTCAACTTCAACAGTTGGGTTTCCACGTGAATCTAAAACTTCGCGACCTAAAATATCAGTAATTACAGACATTTCATTATCTCCTTTAATCTTTATTATACAAGTATATTTTATACTATTTCGATGAATTATTAAACCTTTTGTTTAATTAATCTTGGTAGTTTACTAATGCTAAGAATGATTCTGGATCTAAACTAGCACCACCAACAAGACCACCATCGATATCTGGTTGAGCCATTAATTCTTTGATGCTATCTGGTTTTACAGAACCACCGTATTGTAAACGAACTTTATCAGCAGCTTCGTCACCGAATTCTGCACGAATAGTTTCACGGATTGCATGAACTGTTTCTTGAGCTTGTTCGCTTGTAGCAGTTTTACCTGTACCGATTGCCCAGATTGGTTCGTAAGCAACAACTAAACTAGCAACTTGATCAGATGATAGTCCTTTAAGAGCTGCTTTAACTTGGCCACCAACAAATGCATCTGTTTCACCAGCTTCACGTTGTTCTAAAGTTTCACCAACAGCAATGATAGGTGTCATGTTGTTGTTGAAAATAGCGTGAGCTTTTTTGTTTACATCTTCATCTGTTTCGTGGAAGTATTCACGACGTTCTGAGTGTCCGATAACAACGTATGAAATTCCCATTTCTGAAAGAACTTTAGGACTTGTTTCACCTGTGAAAGCACCTGCATCTTCAAAGTATGCATTTTCTGCTGCTGCTTTAAGGTTTGAACCTTTTGCTGCTGCAAGTAATGCTGAAAGGTCTACTGCTGGTGCAGCAATAACTGATTCAACTTTATCTGAAGCAGGTAGTTGATCTTTAACAGCTTCAACAAATTTTGTTGTTTCTTCTGGGTTATTATTTAATTTCCAGTTTCCTGCGATAATTGGTGTACGCATATCTTAAAAACCTCCGAATTGATATTATTTATCAGAAATTGAAGCAATTCCTGGTAATTCTTGTCCTTCTAAGTATTCTAGAGAAGCACCACCACCAGTAGAAATGTGAGTGATTTGGTCAGCAATACCTAATTGAATAGCTGCTGCTGCTGAATCACCACCACCGATGATTGTAGTTGCATCTTTCAATGCACCTAAAGCACGACCTACTTCTAGAGTACCTTCAGCAAAGTTACTCATTTCAAATGCACCCATTGGTCCATTCCAAACAACTGTTCTAGCATTTGCTAGTTTTTCTTTGAATAGTGCAATTGATTTAGGACCAATGTCAAGACCCATTTGGCCATCAGGAATATCTTCCCCAACAACTTCGTGAGCTGCATCATTTGAGAATTCTGCTGCGGCAATGTTATCAACTGGTAATACTAATTTGTCGCCAGCTTTTTCAATTAGTTCTTTTGCAAGGTCTAATTTATCTTCTTCAAATAATGATTTTCCAATGTTGTGACCTTTAGCAGCTAAGAATGTGTAAGCCATTCCACCACCGATTAAGATGTGGTCTGATTTTGGAATTAAGTTTTCAATAACACCGATTTTATCTGAAACTTTCGCACCACCTAAGATAGTTACGAATGGGTGAACTGGGTTATCAACAGCTTCACCTAAGAATTTGATTTCTTTTTCCATTAGGAAACCAGCAGCAACTGGTTTACCAGCAGCTTTCATAGCTTCAGAAATACCAACGTTAGATGCGTGAGCACGGTGAGCTGTACCGAAAGCGTCGTTTACGAATACATCACCTAATGATGCCCAGTATTCACCTAATTTAGGATCGTTTTTACTTTCGCGTTTACCAAAATCGTTATCAATATCTTGGAAACGTGTGTTTTCCATTAATAGAACTTGGCCGTCACCTAAATTGTTAACAGCATCTTCTAGTTCTTTACCTTCATTTGTAGGAACAAATGTAACATCTTGTTCAAGTAACTCACTTAAACGTTCTGCAACAGGTTTTAATGTTAAAGCTTTTTTGTCTTCGTCAGATTTAATACGACCTAAGTGAGAAAGTAAGATAACTTTTCCACCATTTTCTAGAACGTATTTGATTGTTGGAAGTGCTGCAACGATACGGTTATCGTTTCCAATAACACCATCTTTAATAGGCACGTTAAAGTCAGCACGAATAAGAACTTTTTTATCTTTTACATTAACATCAGAAATAGTTAATTTAGCCATGATTTACCTCCAAAATTTCTTTAAAAAAGGCGGAAGGAGTTAATCTCCCTCCGCCTTTAACTCCAAACTAGTTATTAAAAGTTGGAATATCTAATTAAAGAGCTGCGAATTTCAATAGAGTACGAACCATTTGACATGTAAATCCGTATTCATTGTCGTACCAAGCAACTGTTTTAACTAGTTGTTTGTCACCAGCAGTTGTAACTTCTGTTTGAGTTGGGTCGAAAACTGAACCAGCAGTTGTACCGATAATATCGCTTGATACTACTGAATCTTCGTTCCAAGCAAAACTTGGGTTGTTTTCTGTGTATTTCTTGATTGCTTCGTTAACTTCGTCAGCAGTAACTTTTTTGTCTAAAATTGTTACTAATTCTGTTAATGAACCATCTACAACTGGTACACGTTGTGCGTGTCCTTGTAATTTACCGTTCACACTAGGAACAACTAAACCGATAGCTTTAGCAGCACCTGTTGAGTGAGGGATTGTGTTTGCAGCAGCAGCACGAGCACCACGAGGGTCTCCACCACGAACTGGACCATCAAGAATCATTTGTGTTGATGTGTATGCGTGAACTGTTGTCATTGTACCAACTTCAAGACCAAATTCTTTGTCTAGAGCGTTAGCCATTGGAGCTAAACAGTTTGTTGTACATGAACCAGCTGATACGATTGTATCTTCTGATGTCAATGTGTCATCGTTAACGTTGTAAACGATTGTTTTTAGATCGCTTCCAGCTGGAGCTGAAACTAATACACGTTTAACACCTGCATCCAAGTGAGCTTGTGATTTTGCTTTTGATGTGTAGAAACCTGTACATTCTAGTACGAAGTCAACACCATCGTTTTTAACCCAAGGAATGTTTTGTGCTTGAGGTTCTGCGTATACGTGGTATTCTTTACCGTCAACCACGATTGCGTTTTCTGTAGCACTAACTTCATGGTTTAATGTACCATGAGTTGAGTCATATTTTAATAAGTGAGCTAATAATGATGGACTTGTTAAGTCATTGATTGCAACAACTTCGATATCGCTTGAGTTTAATTCAAGAATACGACGAAATGCTAAACGACCAATACGTCCAAATCCGTTAATACCAATTTTTACTGTCATAACAGTTCCTCCTTAGGAATTATGTAAAATTATTTTAAAGGGGCATTATTTCCCTTTTAAAATCGAGTTAGCGGCACCCTCGTCAGTAATTAACCATGACTGACTAGGCGCATGTTTCATGTATGCTTCAATAGCTAAGGCCTTACTTTGACCAGCAGCTACGGCAAAAACACGGGGTATTCGATTAAGATCCTCTAATTGCAAACCAATTCTGGGTATCTTATATATCATCTGACTTTGCTGATTGAAGAAGTACCCAAAGCATTCAGCAACGGCTTTCTTTTCTGTCAACATCGATTTTGTCTCAAGACTCAAGCCTCGACGCTTTGCCATGATTTGTGCATCCCCGATGCTGTGAATTACAGCGTCACTATTTGAAATAAAGTCTAGCACATCACCAATATTTTCATCTTTGATTAAAGACTTCATCGCCTCAGAACTAACATTCTCAGGTAAATACAAAGTACGATAATGTGAATGTGTACTGTTTGCCATCATTTGGCAAACGGTATTACTTTGAATTTCAACTGACTCCCCTAATCCACCTCGACCAGGAACAAATAGCAGGTCTCGATGTCGGTTCAGAGTTGGTGAGAGCTGTGAAGCTACACTAGACATTGTCACACCACCGAAAACAGTAATGATATTATGCCCAAGTGGTAAAAGCAACTTTAATGCATCATTAAGTGCATCACCTAATGACTTCGAAAGGTGTGGCTGAACATCGGTATTACCCGGAACAATCACCGCACGAGCGATTTGTAAATGTGCAGCTAAGTCAGATTCTATCTGACTTACGTTATACACTTTAGCAATTACTGGTGCTAATTGTTCTAACGTTTGCTCACCTTTCTCAGTTAAAGTCATCCCTCGACGGCCAATATCTATCAGTCCAACTTGTTTAAGATATTCTGTTTCAGTACGCATACTTCTTTCAGAAAGCCCAAGTTTAACTGCTAAAGACCGCCTTCCAACTGGAGAAAGCCATGAAATTTGTTGTAAAATTTCATATCGCTGTCGAATGACCTTTAAGAAATCCGGAGCGATATTCTCAATCCACGATAAATTATTTAACATGAACGGCACTCCTTTTGGGTCTCAAAACGTCCCTTAGATGTCGTTGAGTGACCCATTAATTTCAAAAAATTAAGAAGTAGCTTTTTTGCTATCTCCTTCATTCGACAAGTAGAGTATACCAACTATAAAAATTCTTTTCAAGTGAAAAGTTTATTTTTTAATTTGTTGGCTATTTATAATTTTATTGTTATAATTCTCGTTGTGTCGCACCTTTAGTGTAATGGATCGCACGCAAGATTCCGGTTCTTGAAATCTGGGTTCAACTCCCAGGAGGTGCATCATTCTTAAACCGCCAAGCATTCTCATTGAGTGCTTGGCGGTTTTTTATTGGTTTAAAAATGTTAAAATATAAGTAATCATTATATAGTGAATAAGAAAGTAGGTTTAATTATGAAAATTGCAATTGTTGGGGCTGGACCTCGGGGAATTTCGACACTTGATCAAATCAACTTGAATAGTGAACAGCTAAGTCATGAATCATTAGACGTTATCGTCTTTGATTCTTTTGATATAGGGGGCAGTGTTTGGATAGCTGACCAAAATCATCTTTTAATTATGAATACCCCGTGTGGTCAGGCAACTTTATTTAGTCAAAACACATCAGAGTCTCCTAGCTTTTTTGACTGGATTAAATCACCACGTAGTTCTTTAGCTATTAAAGATTCACAACTGACACCTAGTCAAAAAGAAGCACTTTTAACCGAAGTTGAAAGGTTGTCTGCCACTGACTATGCTTCAAGAAGTTTATTCGGTGTCTATGCTAAATGGGCTTTTAAAAAGCTAGTTGATACCCTTACACAAAAGAATATTTCTATTAATTTTATTAATCAAGAAGTTACAAGTGTTACCGTTACTTCTTCTAATTTGTTTGAAGTTCAGACTTCAAGTTTTACAGATTCTTTTTCAGCAGTATTTATGGCGACTGGATTTCCTCTAAATACACTTACAAAATCCGAAGATAGGTTAATTGACTTTGCTGCTAACCATAATCTTACTTATATTCCAGCTAAAAATCCTAGTTTAACTAACCTTGAAACAATTAAGCCACAAGAAAAAGTAATTTTACGCGGTTTAGGATTAACCTTTTATGATTACGTGACACTCTTAACTCAAGGTCGAGGCGGCCACTTCACAATAGATGACAAAGGTCGATACCATTATCACAAAAGCGGTCAAGAACCACTTATGTATGGCTTTTCAAGACGTGGTTACCCTTCTCATGCTAAAGGAAACTATGAAAAAGGTTTAACTGAGACAATGACACCAAAATTTTTAACACGCTCTTATCTCAAAACACTTAACCCTTCTAGCTTGTCCTATCAAACATTTCTTAAATTGATGGTAAAGGATTTAGCCTATGTGTACTACACAAAAAGCCTACCTAATCTAAGTCAAAAAGAAGTTTTCAATCAATTATCTGACGGCCATCTTGATGACAATATCAAAAAACAATTTTTACCTCACCGTCTCTTTGATTTTGATAAGTTAATCCAACCCGAAGCAGAAATCAAACCTAGTGATTTAGACGACTTCACCTCTACTATCGGAAACTTTTTGCTTCACGATGCAACAGAAGCTTTACAAGGTAATCAAACTAGTCCACTGGCAACAACACTTGAAATGATTCGTGATCTTAGAAAGAGTATTCGTTTTATTATCGAAAATGATTTATTTGATCCATCAGATTACGTCAACCAATTCTTGGGTAACTTCAAGTCACTGAATAACTTTTTAGCTGCTGGTCCTGCTGTGACACGTTTATTAGAGTTAGAAGCACTTGTCAGGTCTAATATTGTCCATTTCATTGCACCGCCTGTTGAATTTAAACCTTTTGATAACCAATTTATGATTAAAAATCACTGGCACAATATCAAAGCGACAACATTAATCGAAAGCCGTTTACCTAAAGAATCTGTTATCACTGCACATGACCCTGTTTACAAGGAACTGTTGAACACCACAATCAAACCACATAAACTCAACAACGACGATAACTTGCAGACAGGTGCTATTGCAGTCGATCGTAAAACTAATCAAGTTATCAACCATGAAGATAAATTGGTTAAAAACTTATTCATCTGGGGACTACCAACTGAAGGTCTTCATTTCCAAACGACAACCGTTGCTCAAGTTACTCCTGACAACTTCTTTATTAATGAAAGCCAGGCCATATTCAACGCATTCTTAAAAAATATTAACAATTAAAAAAAGCTACCGCGATATCGCGGTAGCTTTTTGATTATAGCACTTTTGATAAAAAGTCTTGTGTTCGTTTGTGTTGTGGATGATCAAAGATTTGTTCAGGTGTTCCCTGTTCAATAATGTGTCCTTGATCAAAGAATAACACGTGGTCTGCTACTTCTTTAGCAAATCCCATTTCGTGAGTAACCACAAGCATGGTCATTCCTTCTTTAGCCACGTCTTTCATAACGCCTAAAACATCGCCAACCATTTCAGGATCTAACGCACTTGTTGGTTCATCAAAAAGCATCACATCTGGGTTCATCACAAGTGAACGCGCAATTGCGACACGTTGTTTTTGTCCACCTGATAGTGAGTCAACTTTGACTTCTGCTTTGTCACTTAGACCCACACGTTTAAGATATTGACGCGCTTTCTTTTCAGCTTCTTCTTGACTCATTAAGCCTAGTTCTCTTGGTGCTAAAGTCAAGTTATCAATCACGTTTAAGTTATTAAATAAGTTAAAGTGTTGAAACACCATGCCGATTTTTTCACGGACTTTATTGATGTCAGTTTCTTTACTGTTTAAATCATGACCATCAATGTTAATATTGCCACCAGTTGGTTCTTCTAAATGGTTTAGCATTCTCAAGAAAGTACTTTTACCTGATCCAGAAGGTCCAATAATAACCACAACTTGGTTACGTTTAACGTCTAAATCAACGCCTTTGATCACGTGATTGTCGCCATAACTCTTTTGCAAGTCACGAACTTTAATAATGTTTTCGGTTTTTTTAGCCATTATTTGTTCAACCTTCTTTCTACGTATTTAGAAGCCCATGTTAATAAGGTAATGATTACTAAGTAAATTAGTGCGATAATTGCCCAAACCTTGAATCCTTCAAGGTTTCTAGCAATAATAATCTTACCTGTTTGTGTTAGTTCAACTAATCCGATAATCGATAAGATTGACGTATCTTTCAATGTGATAATGAATTGATTGATAAATGATGGAATAATTAACTTAATTCCTTGTGGTAGCACAACTCGTCTCATGGCTTTACCAAATGGTAATCCAAGTGAACGTGCTGCTTCCATTTGTCCTTTATCAACAGACTTAATCCCACCTGCAATGAAGGCCGCTGTATAAGCCCCTTCATTGAACATTAAGGTGATAATTCCGGCAACAACAGCTGGAATTTTTACCCCTGTTAAGCTTGGGATACCTGTATAAATGAACAATGCTAATACTAGCAATGGCAATCCACGGAAAATATAAATAACTGTCGTTGAAATACCATTTAAGATTTTACTTGGGACAACGCCCATTAATCCGAAGACAATTCCAAAAATAGTTGCAAAGAAAATGGCCATAATCGTCAATGCCATTGTTTCTTTTAATCCATCTAATAATGCAGTACCGTTAACTTTTAGCAACCCTCCAAAAGTACTTTCACTTTCTTTTTGTTGCTTTTGTAATTCTAAAGCGTCTTTTCCTAAGTAACGTGACACGATTTGATCGTATTCGCCACTCTGCTTAATTTTTTCAAGACCTTTATTGAAGGCTTCCAGTAATTCTTGATTTTGACCTTTTTTAACTGAAAAACCATACTGACCTGTTGTGTTAGCTTCTGAAGATACCTTTAAAGCTGTCCCTTGGTTAATAGCATAGGTAATAACCGGCATATCTTCAAACAAACCAGCAGAATTACCAGTCAAAACATCTTGATACATGGAATTAGTGTCATCAAATGTTACAACTGTAAAGTCATATTTTTTAGCTTGTTCAATACCATAGTTAGCAGCGGCTGTCCCTGTTTTAACTGCGACTCTTTTACCTCTAGCATCTTCCATGGACTTGATTGAATCATTATTTTGTGCCGTTACAAAAACTGCCCCTGTGTTGAAATATGGTGTTCCAAAGTCCATTTTCTTCTCACGGTCAGCAGTAATTGTTGTCCCAGCAATCACACCATCTACTTGACCTGTATCAAGTGCTTGAACTGCAGCACTAAAGCCAAGTGGTAAAATCTTAACCTCAAAATTTTCAGCCTTAGCAACCGCTTTTATTATATCAATATCGATTCCTATGTACTCTGTATTGCTTGAATTAGCAAACTCAAAAGGTGGATACGTTACATCAGTCCCAATCTGGTAAACTTTTTTTTCTTCAGCCTTAGCGATCTCTTGATGACTGGTCATAAAAATACCACTCACTAAGAGTGCAAAGCTCATCACAACTAGCATAATTTTGCTTTTCATTGTAAACCCTCTCACACAAATAATGTTTTATTATAATACTTAATATAAATTTAAGATATCATATTTTAGTATAAAAACGCCAGTTTAATTTAGAATACAGCTGGTTTTAGCTTAGTAAATTTAGTCATTGCATATTGACCTTATTCTTATTTTATGATTAAATTAGCACAGTACTTAAAAGAGTGCTAATTACTAAAAGGAGGCACTTAAAATATGCTTATACCAACAGTTATTGAACAAACTTCTCGTGGTGAACGTTCTTACGATATCTATTCTCGTTTACTAAAAGATCGTATTATCATGTTATCTGGAGAAGTTAACGACCAAATGGCTAACTCAATTATTTCACAATTACTTTTCTTGGATGCCCAAGATTCTGAAAAAGATATCTCAATCTACATTAACTCACCTGGTGGGGTTATCACTTCTGGATTAGCTATTTTAGATACAATGAACTTCATTAAAGCTGATGTTCAAACAATTGCAACAGGTATGGCTGCGTCAATGGCCAGTGTCCTACTTGCAGGTGGAACAAAAGGTAAACGTTTTGCTTTACCTAACTCAACAGTTTTAATTCACCAACCTCTTGGTGGTGCTCAAGGACAAGCAACTGAAATTGAAATTGCCGCTGAAGAAATCCTAAAAACACGTAAAAAAATGAACAAAATTTTAGCTGATGCAACTGGACAAGATATTGAAACTATTCAAAAAGATACTGAACGCGATCATTATCTAACTGCACCAGAAGCAAAAGAATACGGTTTGATTGACGAAATCATGACTAACAAACGTTAATGATAATTCAATCAATAAAAAACACGCCTCAATTTTATGAGGCGTGTTTTTTTTATATTTCAAAACTGATTTTTGATAGTTTTGAACCTAATTGTGTCATCGTTTCTCTCAATGATTGATATTGTTCTGGTGTTAAGTCTAATTTACTCAAACAAAAGTTGAGATGATCATACAACTCTTGACGCTTTTTAAGAGCTGAAGGTGTTGGCTTCAAAATTAATCGACGTTCATCTTCTGAAGAATGACGACGCTTAACCCAATCAAGCTTTTCAAGCCTTCTTAATAAAGGTGTTAGCGTTCCACTATCAAGACCTACATTTTCACCCAGCTCTTTTACAGACATTGATTCATGCTCGTATAAAGCAAGCATTACAATATATTGTGCATACGTCAAATTAAAGGGTTCTAGTGCTTTTGAGTAAAATCTCTTAAAAAATTTATCTGCTTGATAAATCGAAAAGCATAGCTGCTCTCCTAGAATAATTTCATTATCCATAACCGATTCTCCAATTTATTTATTCTGTTCTAATCTTGTCTGCAATATCATTTAGCTTTTTAAATCTATGATTGATTCCAGATTTTGAAATTGGACCATCTGGAATTTTTGCAGCTAGTTCTTTTAGTGACATTTCTTGATTTTTTAATCTAAATGAAGCTAAAACTTGTAGTTTTTCTGGTAACATATCTAATCCATAAGTCTGCTCGATTAAACTGATATTTTCAACTTGTCTAGCCGCAGCATTTGCTGTTTTTTTCAAGTTAGCAGTATCACAATTCACTAAGCGATTAACCGAATTTCTCATGTCTCGCATAATTCTTAAATCTTCAAAAGCTAGCATCGCACTTGTTGCGCCTGTAATATTTAAAAATTCAGCAATCTGTTCTGCACCTTTTAGATAGGTGATGTAACCACTTCGCCTTTGCGTAGTCTTAGCATTTAAACTAAATTTATTCATAATTTTGGCGATTGCTTCATTGTGATTACGATGATTTGAATAAATTTCCAAGTGATATCGACTAGTTTCAGGATTGTTAATACTGCCACCTGTCAAAAATGCGCCTCTTAAATAACAAATGCTATCTTGCTGGCTGTCAATAACACGTTGTGGAATCGTTGTACTAATATCAAAAGAATTAGGCTTCATGATTTTTAAGTCATCTAATATTTCTGATACTTTTTCTTTAATTCTAACAACGTACTGGTTATTCTTTTTGAGTTTCATTTTTCTTGAAACAATAATTTCAGGTTCAATATTATATACTTTTTTCATCAAGGAAAATAAGCGTCGAGCTGTGGCTGGATGTTCAGTTATAACATTAAGTTGTAGCCTTTTATGACCAATTGAAATTGAACCGCTCATTCTGATGAATGCGGCTAGTTCAGATTTGGCATGCTCATCGTTAACTTCTAGTGACGCAAGCTCTTTTTTAACTTGGCTTGCATAAGATGCTACCATGCGCTTCTCCTTCTATAATAAATCTAATATTGCGTTTCTCACTTTTACCCCATCATGGTAAATATTTTTATTTTTGATATCTAAAAAATCGCCTGAGATAACTTTGACGCCATTATTTAATAAGGCTTCTTCATCATGTTCAACAGGTTTGAGGTATCCTTTAGGTGAATTTTGGTGGACTATTTTTTGAGGGATTTGGCGGTTATTAACTAAAACAGTATCAACCGTGCGCGTTTTAAGATGACGGTTGATAATTTCAAGATGGTTATAATCAGTCAAGCACTCCGTTTCGCCTTCTTGAGTCATAATGTTGCAGATATAGGTAATATCAGCTTGCGTTTGTGCTAAGGCTTGACGCACGTTGGGAATAACAACATTAGGTAGAATGCTAGTAAAGAGGCTTCCCGGTCCTAAAATAACCAAATCAGCCTGTTCAATCGCATCAATAACTTCAGTTACTGCTTTGGGTACTTCATCTTGACGGGCTGGATCAGTTACCCAAACTGACTTTATTTGTTTATCAAAAGTCACAATATGACTTTCCCCGCTTTCAACTGTACCATCTTCAAATTCAGCATTTAAAATCAAGGGACTATTTGAAACCGGATAAACGTTGCCATCTATCTTCATTAGCTTTGATAAATACTGAATAGATTCAAACATATCATTTGTCATCTCTGAAAGTGCAGCTATAATCAAGTTCCCTAATGCGTGACCTGAGAAAAAGTCATCTTGGCTCTTAAAACGATACTGAAATAAATCTAGCTGATCTTTTGGTAATGTTGAAAGAGATACCATAACATTTCGAATATCACCAGGTGGGACGACATTAATATAATCTCGAATAATGCCGGAAGACCCACCATCATCTGAAACTGTCACCACTGCTGTTAATTCAATATCTGAATCTTTTAATGAGTTCAAAATTACTGATAGCCCTGTTCCGCCGCCAATAACGACAACTTTTTTTGAGCTCATAATTCTTCTCCTTGATAACGCCAAATTTCTCGATGCGTAATATCCGTTGGATAGTCTTTCATTAGTTCCTTACCGAGTTTTTCTGCTAATGCAACTGATCGATGTTGCCCACCAGTACAGCCAATAGCAATCGTCAAATTAGTTTTACCTTCTTTAATATAGCCAGGAATAATTGTGATTAATAATTCCCACAGTTTGTCATAAAAATCTGTGGTCATTTTTTGTGTCAAAACATATTCTGCAACCGGTTTTTGTAGCCCCGTTAACGGTTTCATTTCTGGAATATAGTATGGATTAGGTAAAAATCGAACATCAAAAACTAAATCAGCGTCAATTGGCAACCCATATTTAAAACCAAAGCTCATAACTTCAATGTGAAAGATATCAGATAAATCTTCCCCCTTAGTCTGCTCAATTAGTCGCTGTCTTAACTGTTTGGGCTTAATGTTTGACGTATCAATTATTAAATCAGCATGCTGCATAACTGGCATTAGCAGCTGACGTTCTTTGTTAATCCCGTCTAAAAGACGACCTGACATTGCTAAAGGATGGCTACGTCTGGTTTGATTATATCGCTTAACCAAAACTTCATTTGAAGCGTTGAGATAAATAATTTTTGACTGAACTTCTTCTTTAGTTTCAAGAATAGAAACCGCATCAAGTAGTTCGTTATCCAAATCTCTTGATCTCAAATCAATCACAACAGCAACTTTGTCAATATGGCCTGATTCAAACATCAAATTCCAAAATTTGCGCAAAAGCTTTGGCGGCAAATTATCAACGACAAAGTACCCCATATCTTCAAAGCTTTGAATAGCAACAGTTTTACCTGCACCAGACATTCCTGTAATGATGACCAACTGTTTTTTATTATTAACCATGGCGACCCCTCCTAAATAGACCCAAATATTATAACACACCCGGGTGTTTCTTTTGAAGCAACTAATTAATAATTAGTTTTGATTGAGATATTTTTTTAAATAATAACCTGTATAACTTTCAGCATTTTGAGCAACTTCTTCTGGTGTCCCTAGTGCAACGATTGTTCCGCCACCTTCTCCACCTTCGGGACCTAAGTCAACTAATTGATCTGCATTTTTTATTACATCTAAATTGTGTTCAATTACCAAGACCGTGTTTCCTTGATCTACCAAACGCTGTAATACCGTAAGCAAACGATTAATATCATCAGTATGCAACCCTGTTGTCGGTTCATCTAAAATATAAAGATTTTTCCCACTTGATTTTTTGTACAACTCTGAAGCGAGTTTCATCCGTTGGGCTTCCCCACCTGAAAGTGTCGTAGCCGATTGACCTAATTTGACATAACCTAAACCAACATCTTCAATGGTTTGGAGTTTGCGTTTAATTTTTGGAATATTATCAAAAAATTCAAGAGATTCTTTAATCGTCATCTCTAACACTTCAGAAATATTTTTATCTTTGTACTTCACTTCTAGTGTTTCAGAATTATAGCGCGTCCCATGACAAACTTCACAAGGTACATACACATCTGGTAAGAAGTTCATTTCAATTCTGATAATCCCATCACCACGGCAATTCTCACACCTTCCGCCTTTTACATTGAATGAAAAACGGCCTTTTTGATAACCACGAAGTTTAGCTTCGTTTGTCTTAGCAAACAAATCACGAATATCATCGAACACACTTGTATAAGTCGCGGGATTACTTCTAGGGGTACGACCAATTGGACTTTGATCAATATTAATTAGCTTTTCAATGTTGTCATATCCTGTAATTTCTTTGAATTTACCTGGTTTTTCGTGATTATTATTCAATTTTTGAGCTAAAGCACGTTTCAATACGGTGTTAACTAGAGTTGATTTTCCTGATCCTGATACACCTGTAACAGCTGTAAATGTTCCCAATTTAAAATCAACGTTTACATCTTTTAAGTTATTTTCACTAGCACCTTTTACACTAATTATTTCACCATTTCCAAGACGGCGTTCCTTTGGTATGTCAATTCGTTTCTTACCAGATAAATATTGTCCAGTTAATGACGCTGGGTTCTTTTCAACTTCCTTAGGGGTTCCTGCAGCCGTTACATAACCACCGTCAATTCCTGCAGCTGGTCCCATGTCAATGAGATAATCCGCTGCATTCATTGTGTCTTCATCATGTTCTACAACAATCAATGTATTGCCTAAATCTCGCATCTGTTTAAGGGATTCAATCAAACGATCATTATCTCTTTGATGCAATCCAATTGAAGGCTCATCCAAAATATATAAGACACCTGATAGATTAGAACCAATTTGAGTGGCTAAACGAATACGTTGTGCCTCCCCACCTGAAAGCGTTCCTGCTGAACGAGATAAAGTAAGATAATCCAATCCTACATTAATTAGAAAGTCTAGGCGATCTTTAACCTCTTTCAAAATAGGCTTAGCAATTGTCATTTCCTTTTCAGGTAATATCACATGATTAAAAAAGTCAAAAGTATTAAAGATTGAGTAATCAGAAACTTCAGCAATATTTTTGCCATCGATTTTCACACTTAAAGCTTGGCGGTTTAATCGAGACCCGTGACAAGTTTGACAGGTTAATTCTGTCATGTATTTTCTCATTTGTTCGCGTGTGAATTCACTATTTGTCTCATGATAACGGCGCTTGATGTTAGTCATGACACCTTCAAAAACTGTTTCAACATCTTTAACACGGCCAAAATCACTTTCATAATGAAAATGAAAAGGCTTATCAGCCCCATTCAAGACTAAGTCTTGTTGTCTCTTTGTGAGCTTTTTAAAAGGTTTGTCCATTGAAATTTTAAATTGTTCAGCAAACTGGCGTAACATTTCAGGGTAATAGTTTGAACTGATTGGATTCCAAGGTTCGATAGCACCCTCGGCTAATGTTTTTGTATCATCAGGAACAACTAAATCGTAGTCTACTTCAAGTTTTGATCCTAATCCATCGCAGTCTTCACAAGCACCAAAAGGTGCATTGAATGAAAACAGACGAGGCTCTAATTCACCTACAGTAAAACCACAGATTGGACAAGCATTATGCTCTGAAAAAATTAACATTTCTTTGCCAATTACATCAATATTGACATAGCCTTCAGACATCTTTAGTGCTGTTTCAATTGAGTCAAATAATCGTGAACGCACACCGTCTTTAACGACAATACGGTCAACGATAATACTAATATCATGTTTTTTATTTTTATCTAAATCTAGCTCCAAAGCATCAGCAATATCATATTGCTCACCATCAACTAACAAACGTACATAACCTTGTTTTTGAATATGCTCAAAAGCTTTTTTATGTTGTCCCTTTTTTTGTTTAACAATAGGTGCAACCACCTGTAGTTTTGTACGCTCTGGTAATTCAAGCACTTGATCCGTAATTTGATCAACAGATTGACTGGTTATTTTAGTGCCATCGTTAGGACAAATCGGTTCTCCTGCACGAGCCCACAATAATCTTAAATAGTCATTAATCTCAGTTACAGTTCCAACCGTCGATCGTGGGTTTTTTGACGTTGTTTTTTGGTCAATTGAAATGGCAGGACTTAACCCATCAATTGAATCGACATCCGGCTTATCCATTTGTCCTAAAAACTGTCTAGCATAGCTGGATAATGATTCAACGTAACGACGTTGACCCTCGGCGTAAAGTGTATTAAAAGCCAATGAACTTTTACCAGAACCCGATAACCCAGTCACAACAACTAATTGATTTTTAGGTATTGTTAAATCAATATTTTTTAAATTATGTTCACGTGCGCCATGAATAATGATTTTGTCATTTAACATTTAATCTCATTCTCCTTGTAATTCTAAAATTGCATCCCTCAAATTAGCAGCTGTTTCAAAATCAAGTTTTTGAGCAGCGCCTTCCATTTGTGTAGTCAAATCGCCGATTAATGCCTGTTTTTGATCTTTAGTCATTTCAGAAAAGTCAAAATCAGTTAATTTCTTGTCATCAGACTTATCACTTGATTTCTCGTTAACTGAAATAACATCGCGAATTGGTTTGATAATGGTCTTAGGGGTAATATGATGTTTTTCGTTGTAAGCTTCTTGAATTTCACGACGACGGTGTGTTTCATCTATCGCAATTTTCATTGATTTGGTTATCTTATCAGCGTACATAATCACTTCACCATTTTGGTTACGTGCAGCACGACCAATCGTTTGAATCAATGGGCGTTCAGATCTTAAAAATCCTTCTTTATCTGCATCCAAAATAGCTACTAGAGAAACTTCTGGTACGTCTAGTCCTTCTCTAAGCAAGTTAATCCCGATTAAGACATCGAATTCACCTTTTCTTAAATCATGAATAATTTGTGTGCGTTCAAGTGACTTAATTTCACTATGCAGATATTTCACACGAATCCCTAAATCCTTCAGATAATCTGTTAAGTCTTCGGACATTTTCTTCGTTAAAGTTGTAATGAAGACACGTTCATCTTTTTCAACGCGTTGGTTAATTTCACTTACTAAGTCATCGATTTGTCCCATAATTGGACGGACCTGAACAATGGGGTCAAGTAATCCAGTAGGTCGAATAACTTGTTCAACAATATCATGTGTTCGATTTAGTTCATAATCTCCTGGTGTTGCTGAAACATATAATATTTGATTAACATGGTCTTCAAATTCTTCTAGTGTTAATGGTCGATTATCCAAAGCACTCGGCAATCTAAAACCGTGGTCAATTAACATTTGCTTACGTGCGCGGTCACCATTATGCATCCCTCTGATTTGAGGCATTGTTACATGTGATTCATCAACCATAATCAAGAAATCATCTGGAAAGAAATCAAGCAATGTATAAGGTGGTTCCCCTTCTGCACGCCCTTCCATATGACGAGAATAGTTTTCAATCCCGTTGGTATAACCCATCTCTTTCATCATCTCAATGTCGTAATGCGTACGCTGTTCCAGACGTTGCGCTTCGAGTAATTTATTATCGTTTTTTAATTCAATCAAACGGTCATTTAGTTCTTTTTCAATGCGTGCAATGGCTTTTTCCATTTGCTCATCATTAGTTGTAAAGTGAGTCGCTGGGAAAAGTGTCACAATTTTCTTTTCAGTTATTTTTTCGCCTGTTAACGCATCCACTTCTACAATACGATCGATTTCGTCCCCGAAAAATTCAACACGGTAAATATTTTGTGTGAATCCCGCTGGAAAAATTTCAACGACATCTCCACGAACACGAAAACGACCACGTTGAAAGTCATAGTCATTTCTATCGTATTGATTCTCTACTAACAGACGTAGCAAATCATTACGTTCCATTTCTGCACCAGTTGAAAGTGAAATAATATGTTTAGCGTACTCTTTTGGATCACCTAGCCCAAAGATACTCGACACACTAGCTACAATAACCGTGTCATTTCGTTGTAATAGTGCACTAGTTGCCGCATGGCGTAATTGATCAATTTCATCATTAATGGCAGAATCTTTTTCAATATACGTATCTGATGAGGGCACATACGCTTCTGGTTGGTAATAGTCATAGTAAGAAACAAAATATTCCACCGCATTTTCTGGGAAGAATTCTTTGAACTCACTGTACAACTGGCCTGCCAAAGTTTTGTTATGTGACAAAATTAGCGTGGGCTTATTAACTTGTTCAATAATATTAGCCATTGTGAACGTTTTACCCGTTCCTGTTGCCCCTTGCAAAATCTGTTCTTTCTTGTGGTCTTTGAAACCTTTGACCAATTTTTCAATAGCTTGGCCTTGATCACCGGCCGGTTGATAATCTGATTTTAATTTAAATTTATTTTGAGTAATTTCAGGAGTCATCTTGCACCCATCCCTTCAGCTATATAAAAAAGTTGGATAATAATATCCAACTTTCACAGTAATTATAGTTTAGCACTTGCCAGTCATTATGACTATTTCAAAAGTCTGACTTATTGTGTCATGAGCTCAAAAAAAGCCTTTTGATAATTTTCTATTTTTGTGTCCGCTTCTTGCTGACTGGCTGTCTCAACACCAATGTATAATTTGATTTTTGGTTCAGTTCCAGAAGGTCTCAAAGCAAGCCAAGTACCATCTTCAAGATAGTATTTCAAAACATCCGCTTTTGGATACTCAGTAAAGTCTTTAGCTTGACCTGATTGATGACTAACTTGACTTAAATAATCTTCTATTTTGACAACAGTTGTGCCATCCAAATCAGTTAACAAGTGACTGCGAAGCTTTTGCATTAACTGTTTCATCTTTGCAGCACCATCTAGTCCTTCAAATTCAAATGAATAGGTCTTTTCAACAAAGTAACCATATTTTTGATAAATATCTTGCATGGCATCATACAATGTTTTGTTTTTAGCTTTATAAAACGCAGCAGTTTCAGCCAATATTAAAGCTGCTTGCATGGCATCTTTATCGCGAACAAAGTCTTTAAGTAAGTACCCGTAGCTTTCTTCAAACCCAAATAGGAAGTGTCCTGACTGTGTTTCGTTTAGTCGTTCAATTTCTTCACCAATATATTTGAATCCAGTTAACACATCACAACAACTCACTTGATAGTCAGCCGCAATTTTTGCAGGCAATTCACTTGAAACAATACTTTTAACAATTTCACTATTAGGCGCTAATTGTCCTAACTGATGACGAGATTCCAAAATATATTGTGTGACGATTGCCGCAATTTGGTTACCTGTTAGCACTTCAAATTTTTGGTCTGAGTTTCTAACAGCAACACCTAGTCTGTCAGCATCTGGATCAGTTGCAATAATCAAATCAGCTGCCACTTCATCCGCTTGTTTTTTCGCTAAATCAAAGGTCTCCATGAATTCTGGATTAGGAGTTTTGACTGTTGAAAAGCCAGGATCTAAAATAGCTTGTTTAGCAACAACATAAACTTGTTTAAAGTGATTCATTTCAAAAACTTGACGGTACAACATTTTACCTGTCCCGTGAAGAGGTGTATAAACAATTTTTAGGTCTTTTCCTTGTTCTTTGTTTAACTCTTCATTGATTGAAACAGTCTTCAATTTTTCCAAGTAAGCTTGATCAACATCTTCACCAATATAAGTTAGCAACCCATCTGCTTCTAGTTCGACAATTGGCGCTGTTTTGATATTAAAAATATCAGTAATTTTTGCCATTTCATCGATAACAATTTGAACATGCTTAGGTGGCATTTGGCCACCATCTTCACCGTAAATTTTGTAACCGTTATATTCTTTAGAATTGTGGCTAGCCGTAATCATAATTCCAGCATAAGCATTCAGATGACGAATCGCAAAAGATAACTCAGGTGTTGGTCTTAACGCATCAAATAAATAAACCGGAATTTGGTGGTTTCCTAAAACTTGGGCACAATGTGCCGCAAATTCTGCAGAGTGTAGACGTGAATCATAACTAATAACCACACCACGTTTTTTGTTTTCGATAGACAACTGATCCATCAAACGTGCTAAAGCTTCTGTTGTTTGACCAACCGTCAATAAGTTTAGACGATTAGATCCAGGTCCCATAATGGCACGCATTCCTGCAGTCCCAAATTCTAAATTAGTACTGAAAGCTTCTTTTGCCTGTTCATGATTTGTTTGTATTTTATCTAGTTCTTGTTTCAAGTAATCAGGTAATTTTGCCTGATTGTCTTGCCAAATTGCAATGTTTTCTTGCCAGTTCATTAAAACAACTCCTCTTAAAAACCATTATACCTGGAATTGTCACAAAAAAAAGCCTTAAACAAGGCTTTTAAAAATCTTAATGTTTGAGTTCTTGGATATAGTCGTAAACTTGTTGACCTGCATTACCACCATCACCAACAGCTGTCGTGATTTGGCGTAGTGCTTTTTCACGTACATCACCAACAGCAAAGATGCCAGGAACCTTTGTCTTCATAAGTTCGTCAGTTTGAATCCAACCGTTTTCATTTAAAATTCCTAAATCTTTAAATGGTTCTGTGATTGGGTAAATACCAACATAAATGAAGACACCTGAAGCTTCGACTTTTTTCTGTTCACCAGTATTTTTATCTTTGTAGGTTACACTCGTTACTTTTTGGCCATCGCCATCAATTGTTTCAACTTGTGCATCCCAAATGAAGTTCATTTTATCGTTCTTAAAAGCACGTTCTTGTAAAATTTGTTGGGCTTTTAATTCTGAACGACGGTGAATTAAAGTGACAGACTTAGCTAATTGAGTCAAGTAAATACCTTCTTCAACAGCTGAGTCTCCACCACCGACAACAACAACATCTTTATCTCTAAAGAATGCACCATCACAAACGGCACAGTATGAAACACCCATACCAGAATACTCTTCTTCACCCGGTACGCCTAAATGTTTGTGTTGTGCACCTGTTGCAATAACAACACTTAAAGTTTCAATATCGCCATCGTCAGTATGAATCACTTTATGATCACCAAGGTCAGTAATTCCTGATACATTACCGTAGCCATACTCTGCACCAAATTTGATAGCAGAAGCATACATTTTTTCACTTAACTCAGGGCCCTTAACATTTTCAAACCCTGGGTAGTTTTCAACATCGGCTGTATTATTCATTTGACCACCGTAAATACCACGATCTAAAATCAAAACTGATAAATTAGAACGAGAAGCATATAACGCGGCGGTCAATCCACCAGGACCAGCACCAATTACAACAACATCATATTTTTTTGTCATAGTATCTCCTCACTTACTAAAAATAAGTATATAGAGATTATATACTATCTCAACTTATTTTGCAAAATCTATTATTGAAATTCACGTTTTAATGGACGGTGCATCATATTTGTGATTTCATCTTCGACTTTAGTTTGTTCGTATAATACACGATAAACTGCTTCTGAAATTGGTAAATCTAAGTCTAGTTCTTCAGCTAGTTCATGAACAGCTTGAGCTGTTTTGACACCTTCAACAACCATTCCCATGTTGTTGACAACATCATCTAAGTTTTGACCTTCAGCTAATTGTTTACCTGCACGCCAGTTTCTTGAATTAGAACTAGAAGCAGTCACAATTAAATCACCAATTCCTGAAAGGCCATAAAAAGTTTCTTTTTGACCGCCTAAAGCTTCACCAACTAAGGCTAGTTCGCGAATACCACGTGTAATTAAAGCAGCTAAAGCGTTAATTTCATACCCCTTACCTGCAATCATTCCAGCAGCTAGGGCTAGAACGTTTTTGATAGCCCCACCAACTTCAACACCAATAGGATCAGAGTTTGTGTAAAGGCGAACATAGTCACGTGTAAACATTTTTTGAACCGCTTTTGCATTTTCTTCATTATATGAAGCAACAGAAAGCGTTGTTAAATCTTTTTGAGAAGCATTTTCAGCATGACTTGGACCTGAAACTACAACTAAATCCTGGACCACTTCTTTATCAAATTCTTGTTCTAAAATTTGAGATACAATACGTTTTGTGCCAGGTTCAATTCCCTTGGTTGCACTCATCAAAATAGGATTTTTAGCAGTAGGTAATAGCGGCTTCAATTGTTTTGACACGCTTGCAATTGCTGCTGTTGGAATAACAAACAAAATACCTGAAGCATCTTTAACAGCCTCAGCCAAGTCTGTTGTTGCTTTAATTGGCTTACTAAATTTAAAGCCTTCTAAATATCGACCATTAGTTTGTGATTCATTAATTTCACGAGCAACACTTTCTTCAATACCATAAAGACAAACGTCATAATCGTTTTCAGCTAAGATATTAGCTAATGTGCTACCCCATGATCCTGATCCTAACACGGTAATTTTTTTCATAATGGATAATACCCCTTTTCACTAACGTTTATAAGGAAACTTAAAACCACTGCCATCAATATACTGCTTAGGTTTTACAATTTTTCTACGATAAATCATAATCCCAATTACAGCAACAAATAAAACAATGGATAATGCTTGAGATACGCGAATGCTGCCTAGCATCAAACTATCAGTTCGCATACCTTCTACAAAGAATCTTACAACTGAGTACCACAGTACATAAGATAAAGCGACTTCACCTTGTTTAAATATTCTTTTATGTCTTAATACTAGAATTAGTACTAATCCAATCAAGTTAAAGAAAGATTCATACAAGAATGTGGGTTGGCGATAAGCCCCATCAATAAACATTTGTTGAATGATAAAGTCTGGTAAATGTAGTCCCTTCAAAAAATCAAGTGAAGTGACAGCACCGTAGGCTTCTTGATTCATAAAGTTTCCCCAACGTCCCATGATTTGCGCCAACATCACACCTGGTGTAATGATATCTAACAATAACCATGTTGGAAGATGTCGATAATATGTATAAACGATTAATGTTATTAGTCCAGCGATTAACCCACCGTAAATTGCAATTCCACCTTGCCAAATCATAAATATTTTAGCAGGTTCGTGCGCATACTCAGACCACTGAAAAATAACATAGTACAATCGTGCACCAATAAAACCAATTGGTAAAATAAAGAATAATAAATCGATGATGTCATCAGGCATAATTTGACGTTTTTTGGCTTCGTTTGTTGCCATTAATACAGCCACAATCACACCTGTCATGATAATAATACCATACCAACGCACACTAAATGGGCCTAAATTGAAGGCAACCGGAGATAATGATTGTAAAAAGTTGATCATTAGTTTGCATCTCCTTGATTATCTTGCTTGTTTTTTTCGATTAGTTCTGTTAATTGATTTTCAAATACTTTAGTTGCGTCAAATCCAAGATTCTTAGCTCTAAAGTTCATTGCCGCAACTTCGATAATAATTGATAGATTGCGTCCAACTTTGACTGGGATTGTCATTTTAGGAACGTCTACATCAAAAATTGTTTGATAATCATCTGCTGAACCTAAGCGATCATAAGATGCTTTTGGATCCCAATTTTCAAGATTAATAATTAAAGATACCGGTGTAGACTGTCTAACAGCACCCACACCAAACAAGTTCATGACATCAACAATTCCAATGCCTCTAATTTCAAGCAAGTGTTTCAAAATTGAAGGCGCTTCACCCACGATAGTCTTTTCATCTTGTTGGAAAACATCAACACGATCATCGGCAATTAGACGGTGACCTCTTTGAACCAATTCGAGAGCCGTTTCACTTTTACCAATTCCAGAATTACCTGTTAGTAAAATACCTGTTCCATAAATTTCTACTAGAACACCGTGAATACTTTGACGTTCAGCTAATTTATAATCTAAGTAATCAGTAATCACACTGGATAAACGTGTTGTTGGTAATTTAGAAATTAGTACTGGCATTTGATTTTTTTCAGCAGCTTCCACTAATTCTTTTGGTGGTGTTAAATCTCTTGAAATCAAAAATACCGGTGTGCTTTTAGTACACATTTTAGTAAAAACAGTCATTCTTTCATCAGGTGTTAACTGATTAGCAAATGAAATTTCAGTCATTCCAAACAACTGAATACGTTCATGTGGATAGTAGTCAAAGTAACCTGTCAATTCAAGTCCTGGTCTTGATATATCACTAACATAAACGCGCTTACTGTCTAAATATTCTTCTCCAACTAGCACTGTCAGATCATTGTCTTTGGCAAAGTCTTTCATACTAACGTAATTCAACATAGCGAACCCTCGTCTTTCCTATACTCTATAGCTTTATTTTATCATTCTATTACTCATTTTTCGAAATATCTCACTTTATTTCAAATTGTTTTGAAAAAAGTTTGCAACAACACGTTGAACAATCGTAATGACAATTGCACAAATAATGGTTGACCAAAAACTTGATATGACAATAGCTCCACCTGAAAGTGAGATGGCAATCGCAAGCGTTATACCATTAACGACTAGTGCAAAAAGCCCTAGCGTTAAGAACGTTAATGGTAGTGCAAAAAATTGCAATAAAGGGGTCAATGTCATACTCAAAACAGTCAAAATCACACCCACAACGATAGCTGCCAATAGGTTGTCTACATAAACCATTTTGGGAAAAATTCCAGCTAACGCAATTAAGACAATCGCATTAATCAAAGAACGACCGATAAATTTAGTCATGAGAATCCCCCTTTGTTTCTTCGGTTACATTTTCAGCGTGTTTGCGTTTTGAATTTGATTTGTAATAACTATGATAACGATTATTTTTAAAATAGTTTTTATTAAATTTAGTTGTTCCTTTGCGACGATTATGGGCAACATAAATCCACATTCCAATCGCAAATATAATAAATAGCGGCAAAATAAATTTAAATAGGACAGTTAAAATCAATCCTAGCATTATAAAGAAAATAACCACTAACATAACTAAAAATAAAATTCCTAATACGATTAGAAAAACTGACATTTTGTTCTCCTTTAGTTTACTAAATAATTTTTCAATCCATTTATTTCACTAATATATATTACTAATTTTTGTGTGATAGAAGTAGCGTTTCTCAATTCATTAACGTTTTCTTTAACTTCTTTCAAGTTATCAGTTATTAACCCGTCCACTCGATACAACATCATTAAATGAATCGATTCTATATCATTGATATCCCAAGCATAGACGTTCTTACGGCCTTGATGAGCTTTTAAAACTAAATAACGATTTAATGTTGAAGACTCCATACTGTAACCATTTACATCTAATGTGGGGGTAAATATATTGTAGGTCGTAATGTAATTTACATCAAATTCTGAGTTGATTTTTTTCAATTCGGTTACTACCTTAGCTGATAGCGAGTGAATTTTGTGCTGGTGAAGTAAGACATTTTTTTGGTACTTTTGATTAAATTGATTAACGACTTCTGCGGGATTATCTCCCTTATCTGTTTTGATTTCAATTAATAGCTTTTGATGATGATCATTTGCTGTTTGTAAGTAATCATCAAAACTAGCTAGGGGCGCACTTTGCCCGTTTTCTGAAACAGTTAATTGTTTTAACTGTTCTAGCGTCAAGTCATGAACATGCGCATTCTTGCCAGTCAATGCTGATAAATTATTATCATGCATCACCACAAACTGTCGATCTTTTGTCATATGAATATCCATTTCAACGTAATCTGGATTTTCTGGGATAACATGCAGTAAAGCTGGAATTGTATTTTGAACACCGTTGTTTTGATCTAATCCCCTATGCGAGATAATTGTAACATTATTGAATCCGGGATTTTTGAGGTAGCCATAATTAGAATAAGTTACGCGTATCGCAATTAATAGAATCGATAAGCCAATAAATAGTCGATAAATTCTTTTTTGTTTTTTTATTTCTGAGTAATCAATCTGGTAGTTAATATTTTTGGCAACAATCTGCTCTTTTTCTTCATATAGCTGAAGCAGCACAATCATAACCGATGCAGTTGATAGTGTTGTTGTAATCACTTGTGTCAATTGGATTAGCACAAGAATAACTTGTCCTGATACAAAGGTGTATTGTGGTAACATTTGCTCTATTAAAAATGAAAGCGTTACCCATAGACCCATTAAAACAAGATTAATCAAAGCAAAAATTCCTGCTGGTATCAAAATTCGCAGTAAAATCTTCCAAAAACTGCGCTTAGTTGATTTTAGGCAGTTCTTAATTAACTTTTTAGGGCGGCGCCAATTAAATGACATTATGGGTAATAATAAAATGAACCGAACTTCTATATAAATTAATACCGCGGTTAATGCGATAAGAACAACCGCTACGATTGGATTTTGCGTAATAAATACCATTACAAATTGCGGAATCTTAACTTTACTTAACAACGGTGATGAGAAGATAAAGTCCGAAAATGGAATAATAACTAATGCATAGAATATGAAAAATGGAATTGTTTTCATATTTAAGCTACGCAAACTATTTTTTACATCTTTGAATAAATTATCTAAATTGATTTGGTTCAAATGAACAATCTGACGAATACCATTTAGCAAAATTGAAAATTGTAAAAAAACAATAAATAAAATCGCCAACAGTAACAGTAAAATCGTAATAATAAATAATAAATCGTGTGAAATAATAGCCAGAATATTATCATATGCGATATATTCCACTTCAAATAACTTAGCTAAAAAACTCGTTGTGGCATTTGTAAAAGGTACAATGAGCCCTAACAAAATAATATCAACAACAATATAAAGCAATACAATAATCGAAAAGTTCTTTCTTAATTCTTTTAATGTCTCTTTTACTGACTCAATAATCGACATTTTTATCCCCCCTAAACAAAAAAGCCGACATTAAATGTCAGCTTTTTAGTTATCTTGGCTATCATGTTTAACATGATTATTTAATTCAATTAATTTACCTGTCTTTAGGTAAACAACCCACTCACAAATATTAGTTGCATAATCACCAATACGCTCTAGGTAACTTGTTACTAGCATGTAGTAAGTATTACCTAAAATTGTATCCGGATCTTTTTTCATTTCACTAATAATATGAGCATTAATTTTTTTAGCTTGTTTATCAATTGAAATATCTTGTTTTGAAATTTCACGAGCCCATTGATCGTCTTGAACGCGGTAAGCTTCTAAAGCATCAATTACAAGTTGGATAACTAAATCAGCCGTGTGTGCAATTTCATCTTCGATGCCATATACACGTGCTTCACCTTTAACTTTAATTGTTGCTTTGGCAATACTTACAGCATGGTCTGCCATACGTTCAAGGTCAGAGCTAGCTTTCATAATTGTTACAATGTTTCGTAAATCAGTTGTAACAGGTTGTTGCAACGCAATCATTTCAAATGATTTCTTTTCCAAATCAACTTCAATACCGTTGATACTTGGATCAGTATCAATCACGTATTGTGCTTGTTGTTTATCATGATCAATGAATGATTTGACTGCACGGCCAATATTTTCACTGACTAATCGACCCATGCGACCAAAATTATCATGCAATTCATGTAATTCTTTTTCAAAATTTGATCTCACAATATTTCTCCTCCCTTATTGTATTAACCAAATCTACCAGAAATGTAATCATCTGTTTCTTTTTCAGACGGTGTCATAAAAATGTGTTTTGTCTTATTATATTCTACCAAATTACCATCTAAAAAGAACCCTGTTTTATCAGAAATTCTGGATGCTTGTCCCATGTTGTGAGTCACGATAACAATTGTATACTCATCTTTCAATGATAATAACATATTTTCGATTTTCCCACTTGAAATAGGATCCAATGCACTGGTTGGTTCATCTAATAAAATCACTTCAGGGTGAACGGCTAAAACACGTGCAATACAAACTCTTTGTTGTTGTCCACCTGATAATGATAGCGCACTCTCATGCAACTTATCTTTAACATCATCCCACACAGCTGCAGCTTTTAGACTGTCTTCTACAATTTGATCAATTTCTTCTTTGGTATGTTTTTTTTCTAATTTTAATCCATAAGCAACGTTTTCATAAACAGAAAATGGAAAAGGATTAGGTTGTTGGAACACCATACCTACACGTTTTCTCAAGTCAACTTTATTGGTTGTAGGTGCATAAATATTTTTACCGTCAATATTCACAGACCCCGTGATTGTCACATCATCTTGTAAGTCATTCATTCGATTGAGTGAGCGCAGTAAAGTTGATTTACCACTACCACTAGGGCCAATTAACGCTGTGATTTCATTTGGGTAAAAATCCATCGAAATCCCTTTAAGAACTTCCTTTTTTCCATAAAACAGATGTACATCTTGAGTTGAAATAATTGGTTTTGTCATTTGCTTTACCTACCTATCCAAAGTGTCCTGATACATAATCTTCAGTTAATTTTACTTTTGGTCTAGTAAAAATCTTACGTGTTTCATCATATTCAATTGCATCACCTAAGTGGAAAAAGGCTGTACGATCACTAATTCTAGCAGCTTGTTGCATATTGTGAGTCACAATTACAATTGTATAATGCTTTTTAAGTTCCATTAATGTTTCTTCAACTTTTGATGCTGAAATAGGATCTAACGCACTAGCTGGTTCATCTAAGAGTAGAATATCTGGTTTCATTGCGATTGCTCGTGCAATACACAATCTTTGTTGTTGTCCACCTGACAAGGCTAAAGCACTTTTATGAAGATCATCTTTAACTTGATCCCACAAAGCTGCTTGCTTGAGTGATGTTTCAACAATTTCATCTAGTTGTTTTTTATTGCGTATACCATGACGCTTTAATGCAAAAGTGATGTTATCATAAATAGATTTTGAAAATGGATTAGGTCTTTGGAATACCATTCCAATATGCTTATGCATTTCATAAACATCAATGTTATCACGGTTAATATCTAACCCACGATAATTAATTTCACCTGTTACCGAAGTATTCGCAATATTGTCATGCATACGGTTCAAAGCTCTTAAATAAGTTGACTTTCCTGAACCTGACGCCCCAATTAAGGCAGTGATCTTATAACGTTCAAACTGTAAATCTACACCGTGAATCGCTTCATGATCACCATAACTGACACGTAAGTCTTTTGTAGAAAGTGCAATTTCATGCTTATTTTCATCTAGCTTTTGAATGTTTTTTGTTAATCTTTCTGCCATGAGCGTCTCCTTATTTAGCACCTGTTAAGCGTTTGTACAACCTTTTACCCCAGCTTCTTGCAATTAAGTTAAAAATTAAAACTGCTAGAATCAAGATAGCTGAAGAAGCTGTTGATACGGCATTCAAATCAGGGATAATCCCTTCACCATTGATTTTCCAAATATGAACAGCTAATGTTTCAGCTGGTCTAAATGGGTTCAGTGGACTATTAATATATAGCGGGTTCCAATTTGAGAAGTTTAGTGCAGGGGAACTTTGACCTGCTGTATAAATTAAAGCGGCCGCTTCACCGAATACACGTCCAGCTCCCAAAATAATACCTGTAATCAAACTAGGTAATGCTTCAGGAATAATAACGCGCGTAACTGTTTCCCAGCGAGATAGTCCTAATGCATATCCTGCTTCACGTTGAGTAAAGTGGATAGATTGAAGTGATTCTTCTACATTACGTGTTAATAATGGTAAGTTAAATAGTGTTAGTGCTAAAGCACCTGAAATGATTGAAAATCCAATCTTAAATTGAATAACGAATACTAAAAATCCAAACAACCCTACAACAACTGAAGGTAGTGAACTTAAGATTTCGATAGCTGTTCTAACAAAGTCAGTCAATTTATTTTTAGGTGCATATTCTGAAAGAAAAATTCCAGCTAAAATAGATAATGGAATCGAAATTATCATTGAAAGAACCAATAAGTATACTGAGTTAAATAACTGGGCAGCAATCCCACCACCTGCTTCGAAAACTTTTGAAGGAGATACAATAAATGACCAGCTAACATGAGGTAGCCCACTAACTAAAATATAAGCTAGTAAAGCAACCAGAATTAACACAATAATTCCTGCCATTGCATAAATGACACCTGTTGCTATTTTGTCGACACGTTTTGGACTCATTATTTACTGTTTCCTCCTTTGTTACCAATCCATCTAATCACTAAGTTAAAGATTAAGGACATCATCAATAAGATTAAAGCAAGTGACCAAAGAGCGTTATTACTCAAAGTTCCCATTACTGAGTTACCCATTCCCATTGTCAACACACTGGTTAATGTTGAAGCAGGTGTTGTCAAACTGTTAGGAACTGTGAAGGCATTACCAATAACCATTTGAACCGCTAAAGCTTCACCAAATGCACGAGCCATACCGAACACGATTGCGGTTAAAATACCTGGCATTGCTGAACGTAAAATGACTTTATAAATTGTTTGCCATCTAGTTGCAGCTAAAGCATAAGACGCTTCACGATAGTGTCTAGGAACTGAACGTAACGCATCAACAGTCATTGAGGTCACTGTTGGCAAAATCATAACAAAAAGAACGAAAGTCCCCGCTAAAATACCAAATCCAGTTCCACCAAAAACTGATCGAACGAATGGCACAATAACTGATAATCCAATAAATCCGTACACAACAGATGGAATACCAACTAATAATTCAATAACTGGTTGTAAGATACTGGCCCCTTTTTTACCGGCAACTTCTGTCATGAAGATAGCAGCAGCAATCGCAAATGGTGTTGCAATTACAGCAGCTAAAATTGTTACTAAAAATGAGCCCAAAATCATAGGTAAAGCTCCAACAAGTGGCTTACCGTCAGCTCCTTTTGAACCTGGATTCCATGTGTCACCTGTCAAGAAGTCCCAAAAATTAACACCGTTTTGAGTGAAAGTTGAGATTCCTTTTGAAGCTACAAAGTAAAAAATTGCTGCAACAACAGCCACAATAATGGCAATTGCTAAAAATGATATTGTTTTCCCAAAAGTCTCACGTCTTGCGGCCTTGGACTTTTTCAGCATACTCTCTCTAATTGGATCGTTCATAAATCACACCTCTTATTCAATTGACTTAATTTGACCATCTAGCGTTTTTTCAACTTTCATATCTTTAATTGCGATATAACCCATCTTATTAACGATGTTATCTTGAACATCATCAGATAGTATAAAGTTTAAAAACTCATGAACACGTTCTTTTTCCATATCTTTTCGGATATACATATGTTCATATGCCCAAATTTTCCAACTATTGTCAATAACTGTATCATGACTCAAGACAACACCATCAACTGCTGGTGTCTTAACTGTGTCATTAATATAACTGTATGATGAATAACTAATTGCTCCCGGTGTTGTGGCTACAATTTGACGAACCATCCCACTAGAATCTTGTTCTTGAGCTTTAACAGCTTTTTCACCATTTTTGAAGACTGCACTTTCAAATACAACACGTGTTCCACTACCTTGAGCTCTATTGATTACAGTAATTGGTAAGTCATCGCCACCAATTTCTTTCCAGTTCGTAATCTTACCTGAAAAAATGTCGCTCAATTGTTGTGTTGTTAAATTAGAAACCTTTAAATCTGGATTGACAATTGGGGTAATCCCAACAACAGCCACACGATGATCAACTAATTGTGAAGCATCAATCCCTGACTTTTCCTCAGCGTATAAATCGGAGTTTCCAATATCAACGGCTCCAGCTTGAACTTGCGCAAGTCCAGTACCAGTTCCGCCTCCTTGAACATTAACATATAAATCTTGATGAATTTTTGAAAAGCTTTCACCTGCAGATTCAACTAACGGTTGTAGCGCAGAAGAACCAACGACGTTCATTACTTCACCTTTAATTTGGCAACCTGTTGCCATTAGCATTGTTGCTAGTAGTGTTAACAGTCCTAATATTTTTTTCTTCATACCTAATCTCCTGAGAGTTTTAATTATTGTCTTGATGGCTTAAATGCCATTGTAAATAAGCATACATAAATGAATCAAGATTCCCGAGCATAACACTTTGACCATTTCCCACTTCATGTTGAGTACGATGATCTTTGACCATCGTGTAAGGATGAAAGACATATGATCTAATCTGTGAGCCCCAACCAATTTCCAACTGTTCACCTTTGATTGCTGCTTTTTCTTGCTCTTGCTTTTCTTTTTCTAATTGGAAAAGCTTCGCTTTAAGCATTTTCATAGCTGTTTCTTTATTTTGCAATTGCGACCTTTGGGCTTGTGAACTTGTCACAATACCTGTTGGTAAATGCGTAATTCGAACAGCAGATGACGTTTTATTAATATGTTGGCCACCCGCACCGCTAGCACGGAAAACATCAATTCGCAAGTCATCGTCATTAACTTCAATATCAATCGAATGATCAATATCAGGCATAACTTCAACAGAAGCAAAAGAGGTATGACGACGATTTGCTGAGTCGAACGGTGATATTCGCACCAACCGATGGACCCCATGTTCCGATTTTAACATACCATAAGCATTTTCACCTTTAATTAAAAGACTAACACTTTTAATACCGGCTTCCTCTCCTGGCTGATAATCGTTAAATTCTACAGAAAAATGATGTTTATCTGCCCACTTTTGATACATTCGCAACAGCATAGAACCCCAGTCCTGGGACTCTGTCCCACCTGCACCTGGGTGAATTTCAAGTAGTGCATTTTTTGAATCATATTCATCAGAAAGAAGTAAGCTCAATTCATATTCTTGCATTTTTTCTTTTAATGACTCAAGCGAAGTTTCAAGTTCAACTTTCAGCTCTTCATCACCCGTTTCTTGTACGAGCTCAAACGATACTTTTGCATCATCTAGCTCCTGAATTAATGATAACAAATTATCATGTTTTTTCTTCATTAAATTTGTTTCATCAATCACTTTTTGTGCCTTTTGATGATTATTCCAAAAATCGTTTTGACTCATTTGATGCTCGTTTAGAGCAATCGACTCAGCTAGACTATCTAAGTCAAAGAGACCCCCTAAATTGAGTTACTTTTTGGTCAAGTTCGGATAGTATTCTGACAATTTCATTATTTTCCACAGGTCACTTTTCCTCTCCATCAAAAAGCAGGTCGTATGTAACGGCCTGCCTATTTATTAACGACGCATGTTTTGACGAATTTCTGCTTTCATAAACAATCTTGTAACATCGTATTCGATATTTCCAATCATTTCTTCAAACATTTTGAATCCTTCTTCTTGATACTCAACCAATGGGTTAAGTTGACCATAACCACGTAGTCCAATTGATTGACGTAATTGTTCCATCGCATCAATATGGTCTGTCCAACGATCGTCTACTACACGCAAGATAACCACTTTTTCAAATTCTAAGAATTGTTGTGGATCTGGTAAATCTTGTGCTTTTTGATCATAACTAGTATCAGCTAATTCTTGTAAACGGCTTTTAACTGCTTCAGCGTCTTTTAATTCACTAAAATCAATCTGACTTACTGCTTCTTCAGATCCAAGTGAATTGATAGCAAAGTCTTTAAGTGCATCCACATTCCAATCGCTAACATTACCTTGTGCATACAAGGTAACTTGTTGTTCGATTGTTCTATAAACCATCGGCATTAGAATTGGTTTTAGGTCAATTCTTTCTTCGATAACTTGCATTCTTTGTTTGTAGATAACTTCACGTTGTTCACGTAAAACATCATCGTATTGCAAGGTTTGTTTACGTGTATCATAGTTATTACCTTCAACACGTTTTTGGGCAACCTCAACTTGACGAGTTAACAAGCGACTTTCAATCACTTTGTCTTCATCATCTCCTGAAATGCGATCCAAGAATGCTTTTACACGTTCAGAACCAAAACGTTTCATCAAGTCATCTTCAAATGACAAGTAAAAACGAGTTTCACCAGGGTCACCTTGACGTCCTGCACGTCCACGCAGTTGATTATCGATACGACGTGATTCGTGTCGTTCAGTACCAATAACGGCTAAACCGCCGACTTCTTTCACACCAGGTCCTAATTTGATATCAGTACCACGTCCGGCCATGTTTGTCGCAATTGTTACTGCACCACGTTGACCAGCGTTTGTAATAATTTCAGCTTCTCTAAAGTGATTTTTAGCATTTAAAACAGCGTGTGGAATATTTTCTTTATTTAACATTCTTGATAATAGTTCTGAAGATTCAACCGCCACTGTTCCGACTAAAACAGGTTGACCTTTTTGGTGGCGCGCTTTGATATCTTTTACAACAGCTGAGAACTTGCTTTCTAGTGTTGGATAAAGCAAGTCAGGTAAGTCATTTCTTTGAACTTCACGGTTAGTAGGAATTGTAATAACTTGCATGTTATAAATTTCTCTAAACTCTTCTTGTTCAGTCTTAGCTGTCCCTGTCATCCCTGATAGTTTAGCGTACATTCTAAACAAGTTTTGGTAAGTAATGTTAGCCATTGTTTTAGATTCGTTTTCGATTTTAACGTTTTCTTTAGCTTCAATAGCTTGGTGAAGACCATCAGAATAACGACGACCTTCCATTACACGACCAGTAAATTGATCAACAATCATAACTTTACCGTCATCTACCACATAATCAATATCGTGTAACATTGTGTAGTTGGCTCTTAATGCTTGATCAATGTGGTGGTTTAATACTGTATTTTCAATATCATATAAGTTATTTAAGTGGAAAGTTTCTTCCGCTTTACGAATACCATCTTCAGTCAAACTAATCGTCTTAGTTGGCCAGTCGATAGTGTAATCGTCTTCTTCTTTAAGAGTTTTAACGAATTTATCAGCACGAACATAATTTACTGTCGCATTTTCAACAGGCCCAGAAATAATCAATGGCGTTCTTGCTTCATCAATCAAGACAGAGTCAACCTCATCAACAACAGCAAAGTTTAATGGGCGTTGCACGCGTTGTTCTTTATAAACAACCATGTTATCACGCAAGTAATCAAACCCTAGTTCACTGTTTGTTGAATAAGTGATATCTGCATTGTAAGCTTCACGCTTTTCATCTGAAGACATTTGATTTAGGTTCAACCCAACAGTTAGGCCTAACCACTTATAAAGTTCTCCCATTTCTGTTGCATCACGAGAAGATAGGTATTCATTAACTGTTACAACGTGAACCCCTTTTCCACTCAATGCATTTAGGTATACTGGCATTGTCGCTGTCAGCGTTTTACCCTCACCCGTTCTCATTTCTGAAATATTACCTTCATGTAAGGAAATACCCCCCATAATTTGAACGTGGTATGGATAAAGACCTAAAACACGTTTAGCAGCTTCACGAACTGTCGCAAAAGCTTCAGGCAAAATATCATCTAATGTTTTACCTGATTCTAAGCGTTGCTTTAATTCTGGTGTTTTTTGTTGTAATTCTTCATCAGATAAAGCTTCAAACTCTTTACCAAGAGCGTCAACTTGATCTGCTATCTTACTAATACGTTTGACTTCATGGTTATCATTTTCAATCCAACGTTTTAAAATATTTGCCATATATAAATTCCCTCAATTATGTTTTGATAATTAGTATTTCTAACTCTTCCGATAATATTTTATCATTTATAGTCAAAAAATTAAATTGTATAACCATTAAATTGTAGCAATTTTAGCGAATAAATTCACCTAGCAATACTCAAACTATCAATTTGTCCCTTAAATCCTGTTTTTTGGATAGCATCTCTTGCGTGATATAGTGTTCGTCCAGTCGTATAAATATCATCAAGTAATAAGATTTTAGTTGTCTCATCAAAATCGAAATTATCACACACAAACATTTGTTGCGTCTTCAATCGTGCTCGTCTATTTTTCTCACCTTGTGCTTGATAGTTACTATCGTTTATATACTTTAAAAGTGGGGTTAACGGATAAATTTTTGAAAATATCAATGCAACGTGATCAAATTGCCGTTCTTTAAAATGCTGACTACTGGTAGGAAGACTAACATAATAATCATAACTTTTAGGGATAGCTATTCTTTTTATTAAAGCAACGAAAACTTCGCTTATTGATGCATCGTAAGAACGCTTATAACGCTTAATTACAGTTTTAAATGCTTGATTATACCGATAACAAGCAACATTTTTTAGGGAATCATTTGGATACAATTTTTGCCATTTTTGACAGTCTCCACACTGATTTTTCTTTTGTTCCAGTGGTTTTCGACACATTTTGCAGGTTATTTCAAAGTTACAAATCGCCTCAAACTGAACCAAGCATCCCTCACAAATTTGTGCTTGATTACGCTGAATTACTAACTGATACAGATTAGTCTCCATAATTGGCTTTTTGCAAATCAAACACATTACTCCCATTTATTCATCCTCTTAATTTGTTTAATACATTTTTTGATAGCCCCTGTATAATGATGATAAAAAAAGTGTACTTCCCCATCAGGAAAATCCTTTTTTCTCCCAGCTCTTCCTGCTATTTGAACAAGTGATGACGTTTTAAAAATAGCATCATCAGCGTTTAAAACGACCACTTGCACATTCTCAAAAGTAACGCCTCTTTCTAAAATAGTGGTCGTTAATAATAACTCAATCTCACCTGATCTAAACCGTGAAATTTTTTGATGACGTTCTGAATCGACTGAGCTAACCGTTTCAATTACTAGATTAGGATAAACCCGGTTAAGTCTGGCTTTCAAATCTGGTAGGTTTGCTATTTTGTCTGCAAATATCAAAATAGGTTTCTTGTCTTTTATAAATTGATTTAGTATTTTCTTTAACCTAAAATCAAGCCTAAATCGGCCAATAGTCTCTTTTTGCCAGAGCAGGTGACACTTTGGAACTGGCAACTTATGACCATGATATCGCTTATTCAATAACAAATAATTTAACTCGCCTTTTTTAACTTGTTTGAGCAGTACTTGACTTGGTGTTGCTGTTAGCAATATCTTTTGACCAGTTGGCTTCAGTGCCTGATCTAACGCATTATGCAAAATAACTGAGATTTCAAAGGGAAAGGCATCCACTTCGTCGATTACAATTAAATCAAAAGCCTCAAAAAATTTCATCAATTGATGTGTCGTACAAATAACTAATTGATAGTTAAATAGTGGTGGATGAGCATTTCCATGATACTTACCAATCTGAGTTTTTGAAAAAGCCACTGACATCCTATCGAATAATTCATCTACAACATCTACCCGTGGGCAACATATTGCCACTCGCATCCCTTCTTTCAAAGCAAAAGCCACTGATTCAAATAACATTTCAGTTTTACCTGCTCCTGTGACGGCATGAACTAGTGTGTCTTGCTTTCCTTTTAGGTTACAAGCCAATTGCTGTGAAATCTTTTGTTGTTCTTTAGTCAAACTCCCGCCCCATGTTAAAATAGAACCAGTTACTTTTTCAAAGTCAACACTAGGGACCCTTAGCAAAAAATCGGTCTCAAAAACGGCTCTTAATTCAACACAAGCTGTACATTGTCTGACTTGCGTAGGTAGTGTATAAAACTGACTTTGACCGCATCTCAAACACTTGTCATTAGAGATTACTGGCACAAGTTGTCCCCATCGGCTAGCTTTTTCTTTTTGAAACCCTTTTATTAAAAATTGACGTCCACTTATTTTATCTCGTTTAATCATATTAATAATTACGCTATTAAGGAGTGATTTCATGAATTATTATACAATTAAAGCAGAAGCTGAATCTGAAATCGTTATCAAAAAGAGTCGTTTCATTGCAACCTTCAAACGCGCTTTCGATGAAGAAGAGGCCAAAGCATTTATTGACCAAATTAAAAAAAGACACCGCAGTGCTACTCACAACTGCAGTGCTTATATTATCGGTGAAAACAATGAGCACCAACGTGCTCACGATGATGGCGAACCTTCAGGAACTGCCGGTGTCCCAATGCTTGAAGCTTTGAAAATGATGAATCTACAAAATGTTGTAGTCGTTGTTACCCGTTATTTTGGCGGAATTAAATTAGGAGCAGGTGGTTTAATCCGCGCTTATAGCAATGCTGTTTCTAAAGGAGCAGAAGAAATTGGGGTCGTTCATCGTGTTCTTCAACCCGAATTGCTATTCCACGTTGACTATCCAAATCTAGGAAAGATTGACTATTTCTTAGAACAAAACGAAATTGTCTTAGCCAAAAAAGAATTCGGTAGTGATATCTTAATTGGTATTTTCCTGGATGAAGTTGATATTGAGCCCACAAAAGAAAAAATTATTCAAATTCTAAATGGACATGTCGAATTTGAGATAGGCAAAGCGCGTTACAACGAATTGCCCGCATAAAAAATAAGCCCTAATTATTAGGACTTATTTTTTTTATCTACTTTGTGATCCATTTTTGAAACCACTTTTTCATTATGATTATTTTTTTGAATTTTTCGTCTAATAAAAGATAACAATGGTTTGCGATTAGGTCCCATTAGTCCAATTGATTCTACAAAAATTTCTAATGCAAACGCTACTGCAATTAGTAAGAACCATACGCCTTGTGCGGGTGATAAAACAAATAACATTGCACAAAACGCAAAAATTAATGAAATTCCATAAATAGCCAAGACTGTTTGTCTATGTGTAAAGCCCATTTGCATCAGTTGATGGTGTAAATGGTGCTTATCTGCTTGTGAAATCGGTTTTTTGTTCAAAACACGTCTAAGCATGGCATAAATTGTATCTGTAATTGGAACACCTAAAATAACAATCGGTACAATTGATGAAATTAGCGTAACATTTTTTAAGCCTTTCAAAGATAATACTGCAATCATAAACCCTAAGAACAACGCACCCGTATCTCCCAAAAAGATTTTGGCTGGATGAAAATTGTAAGGTAAGAAGCCAATCAAAGCGGCAACTAATACGAATGCCATCAACGAAACATAAGAGTCTGTGTTTACTAGGAAAAAGAATCCAATAACACCCATAGTCAATAAACTTATCATTGAAACACCAGCAGCCAATCCATCTAATCCATCAATCAAGTTGACTGCATTAGTAAACGCTAAAATCCAAAAAATAGTAATTGGAAAACTTAGCCAGCCTAAATTGATTAGGCCAAAAAATGGTAGATAAAAATGAACCATTTTAATACCAGCTAATAGGTAAATGATTACTGAGGCTAGAATCATCCCCATCATTTTATAACGGGGCTTTAATTCTCTAATATCGTCGACAATCCCAGTTAAAATAATCACAGAAGCTGCTAAAAAGATTCCAAATAATTCATGTGTTGGAAATTGGTTTCGTAACAGCACAAAAGTTGAAATTGAAAAGGTTATAAATAGACTTAGGCCACCAATTGTGGGCATAGGCTTTTTGTTAACACGACGCGCGTTAGGATTATCAACTGCCCCCAACACAAAAGCTAGTCGTCTTACAAACGGGGTTATAAAGGCTGAAATTATAACCGTTAAAAACAAATTGACTATAATGTTATACATGATTTTTTGCTCCAATAACTAATTTATCTATTACAAATTATACAAGTGACCCACTTTAAATACAATTTAAAAAGCGAAGATACTAATATCTTCGCTTTATTTTGCATAGTCAATAGCTCTTTTTTCTCGAATAACCGTTACTTTAATGTTACCTGGATACTCAAGTTGATCTTCAATTGTTTGACGAATTTCATGTGATAAGATGACAATTTCATCATCTGAAACTTCTTCTGGCGATACCATAACTCGAATTTCTCGCCCAGCTTGAATCGCAAAGGTCTGCTTAACGCCGTCAAAGTTGTTAGCTATAGCTTCTAGTTTTTCAAGCCTTCTAACATAATTTTCAAGTGATTCAGATCTTGCTCCTGGTCGAGCTGAAGAAATAGTATCAGCAGCTTGCACGAGTAATGCAATGAAAGAAGTTGGTTCTACATCACCATGGTGAGAAGCAATGGTGTTAATAACAACTTTAGGTTCATGATACTTAGTTGTCAATTCAACCCCTATCTCAACATGTGACCCCTCCAATTCGTGATCAATAGCTTTACCTATATCGTGTAATAATCCTGCTCTTTTAGCTAGTTGTTCGTCTAGATCGAGTTCAGCGGCAAGGTTACCGGCAAGTTGAGCCACTTCAATAGAGTGATTCAATACGTTTTGTCCATAACTTGTTCGGTAATTTAAACGTCCGACAATTTTGATTAAATCAGGATGCATATTATGAATACCCAATTCAATTAATGCATGTTCACCTGCTTGATAGATATCGTCGTTCACGTCTTTACGTGACTTATCGACAATCTCTTCAATACGTGCAGGATGAATACGACCATCTTCAATTAACTTTTCAAGTGATCGTTTTGCAATTTCGCGTCTAATTGGGTCGAATCCACTTAGAACAACCACTTCTGGCGTATCATCAATAATAAGGTCTATCCCTGTTAGCGCTTCAAAACTACGAATGTTACGGCCTTCACGACCTATTATACGCCCTTTCATTTCATCATTAGGTAAATTAACTACGGAAACAGTCGTTTCAGCAACTGTCTCAGCAGCACCCTTTTGAATGGCTTGAACTAAAAGATTCTTAGCGTGTTTATCAACAGAATTATCGATTTGTTCTTGATTCTGTTGAATTAAGTTCGCACGTTCATGTCTTAGTTCATCAGAAAGTTTAGTCAAAATCAGTTCTTCAGCATCTTCTTTAGACAATTGTGCAATTTGGTGCAACTTGTCTTCTTGCTGAGCCACTAACTCGTCAGCGTTTTGCTTTCGTTGTGTCACTTCAGCTTTCAAAGCATCTACTTGCTGTTCATTTTGACGAATTTGCTTTTCTCTTTGGTCTAAAGAAATATCTTTTCGGTCAATGGTATCTTCACGAGCAGCTAGGCGATTTTCTTGCTTTGAAATAGTGTCACGTCTTTGCTTTAACTCATCTTCAATTTGATTTCTGTAGTTGTATGCTTCTTTTTGAGCTTGCAGAAGTGTTTCTTTTTTTAAAGTTTCTGCATTTCGTTTAGCATCATTCACAATTGAACTTGCTTCATCTCTTGCAGAGTTCACTTTAATAGCATAAGCTCTTTTTTGAAGTCCGTATCCTACTAGTAAACCAATAAACAATGTCGCAATAGCTAGGATTATCGCTATAATAATATCCATTATAAATCCCCTATCACTTTATCTAAATTAATACACTATTTAATAGTAATTGTCATAACAACTAATGTCAATAAATAAAAGCGATGAGCACTTGCGCCCATCGCTTTTTATTTATTTCTTATCTTCTGTTTTTGTAACATTTGTTTCATCTGTTGTTTCTTCTTCAGATGTTTGAGCTTCTTCCAAGCCATAAGCTTGCCTTACTTTGTGCTTAATTTCTTCGTACATTTGTGGATTATCTTCAAGATATTGCTTAGCATTTTCTCTACCTTGACCTATTCGTTCAGTTCCGTATGAATACCAAGCACCTGCTTTTTTGATGATATCTTTTTCAGCAGCCATATCAACCAGTTCCCCGCTTTGAGAAACTCCTTGACCATACATAATATCCACTTCAGCTATTCTGAATGGTGGAGCTACTTTATTTTTTACCACTTTAATTTTAGTACGGTTTCCTCGAACTTCTGTACCGTTTTTGATTTGTTCTGCACGTCTAACTTCTAGTCTAACAGTGGAATAAAATTTCAATGCTCGACCACCAGGTGTTGTTTCAGGATTACCAAACATAACACCAACTTTTTCACGAATTTGGTTAATAAATAAAGCGATTGTTTTAGTTTTGTTGATTTGGCCTGAAAGCTTTCTTAAAGCTTGAGACATCAAACGGGCTTGCAATCCAACGTGAGAGTCACCCATTTCACCATCGATTTCAGCTCTTGGTACTAGCGCTGCAACAGAGTCAACAACGACAATATCAACAGCACCACTTGAAACAAGTGCATCAGCAATTTCAAGTCCTTGTTCTCCTGTATCAGGTTGTGATAACAATAGCTCATCAATATTAACACCTAAGTTAGTCGCGTACGCTGGATCCATCGCATTTTCAGCATCAATATAAGCAGCTGTTCCACCATTGCGTTGAACTTCAGCAACGGCATGTAGCGCTACTGTTGTCTTACCAGAACTTTCTGGTCCATAGATTTCAACAATACGGCCTCTTGGAAAACCACCTACACCTAACGCTGTATCTAAAGCAATAGATCCAGATGACACTGTAGAAATACGCGTATCAGCCTTTTCGCCCATTCGCATAATAGCGCCTTTACCATAGTTTTTTTCAATTTTTTTAAGCGCCATATCCAAAGCGGCTTTTCTTTCGTCTTTTACCAAATTTGTCCCTCCTTCATCTCAATTATCGAGATGACTATCGTAGATATATAGTTTAATTGTTCTCTTCTAAAATTGCAAGCAAAACAGAACAAATGTTCTGCTTTGTTAACCTTTTATTTAATTACGTCAACTAATAAAAATAACGCTCTGAAAAGAACGTTATTTTTTGAATGAATCTGCAAAAATTTGTCTATTTTGATAAAAATAATCAATACCTGACCAAACAGTGAAGACTAAACAAATCCATAGTAGTAACTCACCTATTGGTAAATGAATAACTGTAAACGGTACATTATTCAACAATAAGAATATAATTGCTGTCATCTGTGAAAATGTCTTAATTTTACCCAAAATAGCCGCTGACAGAACAGCACCATTTTCCTCAACAATTAATAATCGAAGTCCTGTCACAGCTAATTCACGACAAACAATAATTGCAATCATCCATGCAGGTGCTTTGTCAATCGCAATAAGTAAAACAAACGCGGTAATGACTAGCATTTTATCAGCTAAAGGATCTGCAAATTTACCAAAGTTTGTCACTAAGTTATTTTTTCTAGCAATGTAGCCATCTAAAAAGTCTGTAAATGATGCCACAATAAAAATTATCGCTGCAACCAGTTGGAATATTGGAAGCGATGTTCCCAAGATTGCAATAGTATCAGTCCAAAAGCCACCTACTAATACTAAAATAAAAACAGGAATCAAAATAATTCTAAAAACAGTTAATTGATTAGGCAAATTCATAATTAGCCCTCAAAGTTAACTGTCAATTGGCGAGTCATGCCCAATTGATCAGCATTTTCTAAAGGTACTTCTTGATTGTTTAGAAGCAGTTGCGTTGTACCAATGTTTCCACTATTAATGGTCATTGTTGTGGCATTTTGTGGTAATGAAACAACTTGTGATTGGTTAGCAGATAATGTTCCTTGCCAAACCATTGATCCATTAACTGTTACACCCAACCAAACCGCTTGACCTTTACTTTTTAGAACTAAGTTATGTGCAGCTTCAGTTAACTTAGATGCAGTATATTGATTTGTACCTGTCAACTTAATGCTGTAAGCACTTGATGCACTTGAGCTTGAAGCAACAGATGATTCAGAAGAACTTGACTGACTTTCGCTTGAACTACTACTTTGACTTTCACTTGACTCAGATTGTGAACGACTTGTCATAATCACTTGATTGTCGTTGTTATTAGATGAAGCTGGTTTTGCAAAAACACGACTAAAAATGAAAACAATCAATGCTAACACAATAATGATAGCTAGCGTCGTAATAATATGGGGTAAGTAATTTTTCCAAATTCCTTTTTTATTATTAGTTGTGCGCTTTACTTCATCGCTTTTATTATCAATAGAGTTTTCTACATATGTATCTGGATTTGTTTTTGGTAAGTCGTTTTCAACACTTGCAAAAAACTCTTTTGAATCGTATCCCAAAGCTTGAATATATTGCTTAATAAAAGCTCTAACATAAAATTCACCAGGTAATTGGTCGAATTCTCCTTGTTCAATATTAATTAAATAACGTTTTTGTATCTTAGTACGTGCCTGTATATCATCAATAGATAACCCCTTTTCAACACGTAAATCATGCAGTCTTTGACCTATTTCATTCATATCCAACATTCCATCTTTCTAAAACTTTGTAGCTAATTATACCATATATTAAAACTGTGGTTTAGTCTATTTGTCAACATTATTTTGATTAAATAAAATAGCCGTTTGAGAAGTTGATTTATTTTTAATTTCATCAATTAGGTCAATGCAATCTTCAAAGTCGATTTCTTGAATGTCCGTGTAATATTGATAATAGTCTTCTTGATCAAAAATACTTTCAATAAATTCAATCCCATAACTTTCAAAATCATCTAACTGACGGATTTCTTGTCCAAATAATTTACGTTTTTGTTTTTCAAAATCATCTTGATTAATTGTAGCGTGATAAAAAGCCTCTGTAATTGCTTCAACTGCTTCTTCAGGTTTTTCAGATGAACCACTAATAACAGCAAAGTCTCCTTGGCGATTGAAATTAATATCAAAATCGATTTCACCATTAATTAAATCTTGGTTTTGCAACTTTTGATAAAGTTGACCACTTAGCCCAAATAAGTTTTCCATTAAGATTTGCATAACAATATATAATTGCGGTCTTTTTACTGCAAAGTCAGTTTCACTAAACTTAATTCCTATTGAAAACTTGGGAGATTCCACTTTACCCTCAATTTTAATTAACTGAGAATCACTTTGGGTATCTTTATTCTTTACTTCAGATATTACTGTTGGATGGTTATTAATCTCTAACACCTGTGCTTCAATTTCAGTTATTAGCTGTTCAAAGTCCAAATCGCCAACAACAACTAGCTTCATATTCTGAGCAGAATAATAGTTATTGTATGCCGCTGTCAATGTGTCTGAAGTAATGGTTTCAAGAGAAGCTTCTGTCCCGACAACTTCTTGACTCAAGGGTTCTTCACCATACATAAGGTGCATGAGTTGATTATTCAATTGCCAATCAGGCATATCTTGATACATTTTTAACTCTTGCATAATAATTTCACGTTCAGTATCAACATTCTTTTCTGTAAAGTATGGATTAGCAACTAATTCGATTAGTGTTTTGATATTTTCATACGTGTGATGTGTAAAATTCGCAAAGTACATCGTTTCATTATAAGAGGTAAAGGCATTAGAAGATGCTTCATACTGCTCAAATTTATCAGTAATATCACCATATGGTTTTGCAAAAAGTTGATGTTCTAAAAAATGAGCCGTTCCTGCAGGTAATGTAAAATCATGTGGTTGATCAGCACCACCATAATTGATCATCACACCTGCAAACTTTTGCATAAAGCCCTTTTTTTCAATATAAAAAAGATCAAATCCATTTGCAAAAGTATGTTGATGTACTTGCTCATGATATTGGTTAGTTTGCATAATAGCTCCTTTCAACTATTTAATTAAAACTTTCATTGGTCTCGTTAACTGTTTGGCAAAATCAACAATTTGTTGTTTAGTAACAGCATTAACTTGCTCAGCAAAATCTGATTTTTCAATTTGTCTTAATTGAGAAATTAATTCTGATTGCACCTTAAACTGAGGCATTTCTTCTAAAATAAGTCGATGACTAATTAGTTGTTGTTTTGCTGTTTGTAATAATTCACCTTGCCATTGGTTATCGCTTATCTTTTTAACTTGAGCCTCAATTATTTTTGAAGCTTCACTAACAGAATCAGAAATTAAACTGGTTTGAATCATGACTAAGTTGTTATAGAAGTAGTAATCACTAAAAACCGAGTAAACCAGCCCTGCTTTTTGTCTAACTTCTTGGAATAATAACGAGTACTCATCTCCACCCAAAATTTGAGAAAAAACCAGTCCTAGAATTGGCGTTTGATAATCTAATTGGGTTTGATAACCATAGACCAATTGAGCTTGATTGTAGCCGTAATCAAATTCAAGCTCACAATCAACTTGACCTACTTTTGTTTTTAAGTCTTTTTGCCCAAAGTTTTCGCCTTCTAACTGATCAAAAGCTGTACTTTGCAAAATGGTTGTCATTTTTTCAGGATGCTTGGCATATGCAATAACCGTTGCAGGCGCTTTAATCAATTTTTGATAATAATTCTTCAAATCATCAACAGTTAATTGATTAACTAATTCTAAGTCACCAAATATTGGGTTTTGAAAATCTGGATAGGCTTGATAAAATTCTTTGAAAAACAATTGATAGGCTTTATTTGAAGCCACTTCACTGAAAGATTCATAATCGTGTTTAACTTGTTTTTTTGCCAGCTCCAACTGATGCTCAGGTGCATTACTAAAATTCGGTCTGAAAATCATCTCTTCAAAAAAATGCACAATTGTCTCGTAATTATAGTGTTCATCTGCTACCAAATCAGGTTCGATAAAATTGCCCTCTGCTCGCACAACAATAGTATTGCCATAGATTTGGGGTCTAGTCTCAAACTTTGCCGCATATAAATAATCGGCATGTGCTTCTAATTTTTGTTGATTATTATATTTTTGTGTACCTAATTGTTGGTAATTACTTAAAAGTGTTAAGTAAGATAAATTTTTCTTTGTTAGTGGTAACTTAAAAAAACAGCCAATACTGACTGTTTTAAAATTATCATTTTTTAGTATTTTTGCAGTTGTCATATTATACTACTCGCCTTCTGTTTCATTTTGATTCGTTTCTATTTCATAGACTTTTCGAGGTTTACTACCCTCATAAGGGCCAACAACGCCTCTGTCTTCCATCTCGTCAATTAATCTGGCTGCGCGATTGTAACCAATTCTGAATCTTCTTTGTAGCATCGAAACACTTGCTGAACGTTGTTTTTGGACTAAGGCAACTGCTTCATCATAATACTCATCTTCTGGGGGTTCATCACTATCGTGGTCACCATTGCCAGAAGTGTTCGGTAGCATTTTTTCGTCATATTCAACTTCTTTTTGTTTCGCCACAAAGTCAACAACACGTTCGACTTCCTCAACTGAAATGAATGAGGCTTGAATTCGGGTTGGTTTATTCGATCCAATTGGAACAAATAGCATGTCACCATGTCCGAGTAGTTTCTCAGCACCTTGGCTATCCAAAATAGTACGAGAATCAATCCCACTCGATACCGCAAACGCGATTCTTGATGGTACGTTAGCCTTAATTAAACCAGTAATAACATCTACAGATGGACGTTGGGTTGCAATAATCATATGAATACCAGCAGCACGCGCCATCTGTGCTAATCGAACAATTGCAGATTCAACTTCATTGCCGGCTACCATCATCAAGTCAGATAACTCATCAATAATGACAACAATATATGGTAATTTTGTCATAACTGGATTATCAGTATCTTCGTTGTTTTGCTCAACTTTGTGATTATATTCCGTCATGTTTCGAACACCTGAAGCAGCAAACAATTCATAACGACGTTCCATTTCTTTTACTGCTTTCTTCAAGGCATTAGCCGCTTTTTTAGCATCGGTCACTACTGGAATCATCAAGTGTGCAATACCATTATAAACGGACAATTCAACCATCTTGGGATCAATCAAAATCAACTTTAATTCATCCGGTGTTGTTTTCATTAATAGGCTAGTGATAATAGCGTTAATTGAAACTGATTTCCCACTACCAGTTGATCCGGCAATCAATAAGTGAGGCATTTTAGTTAAATCAGCAGAGATAATCTCACCCGTAACATCTTTCCCTAAAGGAACAGATAACGGCTTTTGTCTATCTTCAGCATCTTGTTTTTCAATACTTTCTCTAAAGTAAACTGGCAATGTTTGCTTATTCGGAACCTCAATACCAACATAAGGTTTACCTGGAATCGGTGCTTCAATTCGAATATCTTTAGCAGCTAAGGCCAAAGCCAAGTCATCAGCTAAGTTAACAATTTTGCTAACTTTAACCCCTATATCAGGTTGTACCTCATATTTGGTAACTGAAGGGCCTAAGTCTGCTTTTTTGACTTCAACTTTAACTCCAAAACTCTCAAACGTCTTTCTCAACTTCTCTTTATTTTCTTCAATAAACTCACGTTCTTCAGATTGATCAACCACAGGTGATGGTGTCAACAAGTCTAAAGGTGGTTTATGATAAATTGTTTGATCAGTTGGCGTTTTTGCAGTGATATCTTCTGATGCATCACTTGACTGTTCAAGACTTTCTTCCATTGTTTGCGTTTTTGGTAATTCAACTTCCGCTAATTGACTAGCTTTGGGTTTTTCATCTCGTGCTAGTACTGGCTTAGAATCTGTTTCTGCTTGAGATTTAAACTTTTCTCTTCGACTAAAATCGGCATATTTATTATCTTCAAGTTCTGTTGAATCAGTTGACTGCTTATTTTCTGGATGAACTTGGGTAACTTGTTTTTCTGGTTGCTTTTCGACTTCATGAAAATCTGGTTTTGATATGCTGTTTTCAGTTGTAGGTGTAGACTTTTTACTATTGTCTGTTTGATTATCAAAATCAGTTGTATTAGGAAAGTCGACATTATGTTCAACTTTTTGCTTTTTCTTCTCTACAAAATCACTATATTTTTGTTTTGAGTTTTCGACAACATCTTGTGTTTGATTAATCACTTTTTTACTATTATCTTGAAAAATATTGATAAAACTAGCAAAAGAAACATCAAAAAACAATAGCAACCCAACCATAATCAAAATAGCCGAAATTAAATAAATCCCAACATTTCCAACTAACGGGTTCAAGACTGTAAATAACCCTACTCCGAGGATTCCACCGCTAAAGTTACTACTACCTGGGCTTTTAAATCCCTCAGTTGCAGAGTGTAAAAACGATCCTAGATAGTCAGCTGCTAACCCAATTTTGTTGAAATAAATTGTTGAAATAATACAGAGCACAAATAAATAAGCTAGACCAAACCCTACATAGCGTTTTGCTGAAAGTTTGGGTAGTTTTTCATAGATAATCATTCCAAATCCAATTATGAAGGTCGCAATGGCAGCAAACCACACCGTTTCTCCTACGAAGAATTGATAGCAATTTGCTAACTGACTACCAAGCCAACCAAATTTAAAGAAAGAAAAAATTGAAATAAAGATAATAATGATTCCTGCAATAACAAAATTAAAATCTTTCTTTTTAGGCTTCTTTGTCTGAGGCTTTTTCTTTTTTGTTGCTGGCGCTTTTTTCTTTTTAACCATCTTTATCTCACCATTTAAATCTAATTTCTTATCTGTTAGGTCTAAAAGTCAACTTCACTGGTTCATCTAAAGTTACTTCTGTAATAGCATAAACTAGTTCTTCGATTTTTTCGATTAACGGACGTGTCATCTCTTCAAGTGAGCCACCGTCTAACTCGTTAGCTTCACCATAATAATCAATGGTTTGAATCAATTGACTAACTTGGCCCGTAACTTTAATTCCACTATCTTGAGGAACAATTTCAAAAGGTACTTTCATTTCAAAGTAGTGGCCTTCTTCACCTTTATCTAGTTCACCATTACTGTGGGTAATATTCATACGGTTCATCGTCACATTTAAATCATTTTTGACTTCTGATTCAGGTTTCACTAAATCATAATGAAAAGAGTTTACAATCACCTGATTTTTTTTCAATTCCATCGTTCATACCTCCAAAATATTAATTAATCTTTTAATTTGTCATGTTCATAATGTAATTCACGTTTTAAATCTAAAAAGTTTTGTTGGCGCAACGCTTCATAAATAATAATTGCCGCCGTGTTAGACAAGTTTAGTGCTCTAATTTTATCTGTCATCGGAATTCTCAAAGCCTTTTCTTCATGTTCCTTCATGAATTCTTCAGGTAATCCTGTTGTTTCTTTTCCAAACATAAAGTAGTAATTTTTATCTGGATCTTGATAAGAAACATCGGCATAAGTTTTTGATGAGAATTTAGTAATCAAAAACAGTTCGTCGTTTTCACCTAAAGTTTCCATAAAAGCTTCTAGGTTTTTGTGGTAATGAATATCAACATCATTCCAGTAATCTAATCCCGCTCTTTTAAGATGCTTATCATCAGTTTTGAATCCTAAAGGTTCAATTAAATGTAAGCTTGTTTTTGTTCCTGCAGCAGTTCTTGCAATATTTCCTGTATTTGCAGGAATTAAAGGTTCGTATAAAACAATATGGTTTTGTGTCATTTTTTTATTTCTCCTTGTTTACCAAAAAAAAAACGTACCACCTCGGTGATTGACACAGCAAGGCGTTACGTTAGTGGGATTTTTTCGCAAGTTTTTATCAAGTTTACCTAATAAAAGCCTACGTCAAAGCCGTATTTCTACTATACTACTTATCGTGTGTTTTCGCAACATCAGTCACGCGTTCTCAGACTCTTTTTCTTGCGTTTTATCAGGCAGTTGCTCTTCTTGCTCGTAAAGACCGCTCTTATCACTGTAAATTCTAAATGCGCGTAAAACGATTGTTTTAGCTACTGCATAAACGGGAATTGCAACAATTGCCCCAAGCAAACCACCAACAGCACTAGCACCAATCAATAACAGAATAGTTGTTGCTGGGTGCATATTCATCTTATTACCCATAACCATTGGACTAATAACACGACTCTCAACAATTTGTTCAATTGCAAATACAATGAGCACCTTGATTAACATATCAGGAAACGGTGGCGTACATACTGCAATAATTAAAGCAGGTATTAACGCAATAAACGTTCCAAAATAAGGAATTAAGTTTAAAACTGCTGCCAATACTCCCAAAATAATCCCGTAGCTTTGTCCAATTGCAACATAACCAATAGAAAACATCACACCTACCCAAAAGGCGACTGTTAATTGACCTCTAACGTAAGCTGCAATTGCTTGATTAATTTCACTTAACAATTCACCAGTTGAACGGCGATATTTCGTTGGTACAACCTTTGAAATATTTTGTTTGATTTTTTCGCCATCTTTTAACATAAAGAACAACACAACCGGCGCTGTTACTAATGTAATAAAGATACTTGAAACAAAGTTCACTGCTGAACCGATTTGGTTAAAGAACCCGTTAACACTTTCATTCAAACTTGAAGAAATACTTTTTTGAATTTGATCAGCATATTGTTCAAATGTTTGTTGGAAAGATGATAATCTAGGATTTTGACTCAAATTGTTCAACGTATCTCTGGACGTTTCCCAAATTTGAGGCCAGTTGCGCAATAATGACTCAATCTGAGACTGCACTATTGGTATCAGCGTAAAGATAATCCAAATCACTATCAATAGCACCAAAATTAATAATGCAATGATTGTAAAAACTCTAGGAACTTTAAACTTTTTCTCCATAAAGTTAACTACAGGATTCATCAAGTAATACTGAACAACCGCAAATAGTACCGGCATCAAAATGGCATTTATAAACGTAAAAATAGGCGCAAAAATATAAGAGACCTGGTTTAAGCCAAAAATGATTAAGAGACAAAGCATAACATTCAATAAGATAACTGTCGCTTTGTTGTTTAGAAACCATTGTTCGAACCAAGTTCTCAAAACCTTTTTAGACTGTTTCTTATCCATAAAGACACGACCTAACTTTATTATTTAATCTTGTAAACAATTGTACTACCAGATTTAAATAAGTGATCTTGGTTTTTGTCACCATCTAAATAAATAGTATTTTCCATTGGTTCACCTTCAACAGGGCCAAACATTAATACAGCATGGGCAATATCTTTCAAATTATCGTTTACTAAACGACCAACTTGGTGAACGTTGAATGCTTGGCCATCAATTTCAATAGCATCCCCTGATTTAATGTTAAATTCATCACTATTTTGATTATTTTCAAATACTTGTTGGATACTAACTTCAGCAATATCTGAACTAATATTTTCCTCAAATAAAATATAAATATGCTTATCGAAAGCTTTTGATCCAATTGCTTTTATAACTGCTTTAAATTCCATCAAACTAACTCCCTTTTTATTTTAATTTTATAATAACATAGTTTAATTTTAGCATATAGTCACAAATAATTTATGCTATACTTCGAAATAGATAAATTAAGGAGGAATTAATTTTGAAGCATCGCGTTTTACTGGGTGGTTACACCAAAAAAACCAGCCAAGGTATTTACCAAGCTAACTTAGTTCATAACCAACTTGAAAATGTTACCCCTTTAGTTAATGTAGAGGGTCCTACATACTTCCAAGTTAGTCATAAAAATAATTTATATACGATTGCTAAAGAAGGTGAATTAGGTGGTATTGCTGTTTATAATTTAAATGACAGTAACCCTCAACTAATTGACTCTCATCTAACGCCAGGTCCTCCACCTGCGTATGTTGGCATTAGTCACGAGTTTAATCTATTATTCACCGCCAATTACCATCGTGGAACTATCGACCTGTACCAAATTAAAGCGGACGGTACTTTGTCACTGAAAGATTCCGTTGAACATGAAGGCAGTAGTATTAAACCAGAGCAAACTCAAGCACATCCACATTATGCTGACTTAACACCAGACGGTCGCTTAATTGTAGCGGATTTAGGCTGTGATGGCGTTTTTGTTTATAACATTGACTTTGATAATTATCAATTAACTCAACATAGCCACTACCAAACCGCTGAAGGCTTTGGTCCTCGTCATCTTGTCTTTAACTCTGACTACTCTATTTTGTATATTTTAGGTGAGCTTTCTAGCCAGGTTGAAATTTTAACTTACACAGACGGTCAGCTTAGCCATCTTGAGACGATTGAAACAATACCGAATGATCATACTGATCACAACGGTGCTGCTGCAATTTTGATTTCAAAAGATAATCGTTTCTTGTATACCTCTAATCGTGGGCATGATTCTATTTGTGTCTTTGAAATTTCTAACGAAGGTCAGCATTTGACTGAAATACAAACTGTTAGTACAGAAGGTGAATTCCCTCGTGACTTTAACTGGGACGATTCCCAAAGCTACCTAATTGTCGCCAACCAAAATACAGATAATGCCACATTATTTAGCAGGGATGCACAATCAGGACGACTAACACTACTTGAAAAAGATGTTGCCGTTCCTGAAGCCACACGTGTTTTATTCATCTCTTAATTAACTCAACTAAACTCTAGATAACCGAAAGGAATTTTTTCCGTGTTTGATATTATTAAATCCATTATTTTAGGTATTATAGAAGGAATCACTGAGTTCTTACCCATCAGTTCAACTGGGCATTTGTACTTAGCTAATGATATCCTTCATCTTGACCAATCTCCTGACTTCATCAGTATGTTTATGGTAGTTATCCAATTAGGGGCAATTTTGTCTGTAATTGTGCTATATTTCCACAAATTAAACCCCTTCTCTACCAAAAAATCACAACTTGAAGTTAAACAAACTTGGTCACTTTGGTCAAAAGTTATCGTTGCCACCATTCCTTCCATCATTATTGGATTACCTTTAAATGACTGGATGGATGAACACCTAACTTCATGGCCTGTTATTGCTTCCACATTGTTTATCTATGGTGTTCTCTACATTGTACTAGAACGCTTCAACAAAACTCGTCGTCCTGCTTTAAATGACTTAAACAAAATTACTTATCGTTTTGCGTTAGCCATTGGATTTTGTCAGGTACTGAGTTTAATCCCAGGAACTTCTCGTTCTGGATCAACTATTTTAGGTGCCATGTTCTTTGGTGCTTCTCGTTTTGTTTCTGCTGAATTCTCATTCTTCTTAGGGATTCCTACTATGTTTGGAGCTTCTTTACTTAAACTATACAAATTCTTTAGTCACGGCGGACAGTTTGTTGGTTTACAACTACCAATTTTACTAGTTGGTCTGATTGTTTCATTTGTTGTTGCTTACTTATCAATCAAATTCTTATTGAACTACGTCAAATCACACGACTTCACTGCATTTGGTTGGTATAGAATTATTTTAGCGATTGTTGTTGTTTTATTCTTCGGTCTGTTAAAATAATAGGATAATTTAAAAAGGAGCCTTTCATTTGATAATCAAAGAAGTACTTGTCGAAAACTTTACAAATATTCCCGCAGCTGTTGCCAACGGTGCAACACGTATTCTACTAGCTGATAACTTAGCTGGTGGAACAACAACAGCAAGTCATGGTGTTCTAACTGAAGGTGCCAAATACTTGCAAGATCAAGGGCTATCACTTACTGCCATGATTAAACCACGTTCTGGCAATTTTAACTATAATGACCTTGAACTCAAAATCATGGAACGTGATTTATTTACAGCACAGGAGTTAGGGATTGATGCCGTTAGTTTTGGTGCTTTAACTTCTGCTAAAAGACTTGATGTCGAAGCAATGGAAATGCTTATCGGTGCTGCTCAAGGAATGGAAATCGTCTTTAATCATGCTTTTGATGAAATTAAACCTGAGTACAAGCAAGAGGCATTAGATTGGTTAGTAGAAAATGATATTACTCGCGTCTTAAGCCATGGTGGTCCGCTAGATTCTAATATCAAAAAGAATATCGACCAACTTAACCAAGACAAATCACTAACTCAAAACATTGTTATTACACCTTTTGAAGGAATTGATGCCAGTGATGCAAAAGCAATTGCAGAACAAACAAATAGCTCAATTTTAACAAGTTCAACACTTGTGCCATTACCCAAAAATTAATTTAACTTACAAAAAAAGCTAGCTAAGATAAACTTAGCTAGCTTTTTTAATTTGTAATTTTATTCACCACTTAAACGGTCATCGTCTAAGAATGTATTCAATACACCTTCAACCATGTCCCATTCTTCATCGCTTTCGATTGGGAATAAGTCACCTTTTGTTGCATCCCCATTTTCATCAGCGTTAAAGCCAAATGCTTGGATTTCAACATCTTCATCTGTTCCAACACCTGCTGGGTATAACAAGACATATGAGTTATCGTAGTCGTCTGAATAAAATGTAAATAAGACTTCAAACAGTTCTTCTTTACCTTTGTCATCCACTAGAGTGATTTGACGGTCTTCTGCTGGTAATTGACTTTGATCATTAATTTTAAATGCCATTAATTGTTCCTCTTTTCCGTATTATTGCATGTCTAAATAGTTTTGCAAAATTAAACTAGCTGCTAATTTATCAATAACTTGCTTACGTTTTTGACGAGAAGTATCAGCTTGTTCAATTAGCATTCTTTCAGCTTGCACTGTTGTTAAACGTTCATCAACATAAACAACAGGTTTGTTAAATAGTTCTTCTAATTTTTTGCCGTACTCTTGTGATTTTTCTGCACGCTCACCAATTGAGTTATTCATATTTTTGGGTAGACCCACGACGAACTTTTCGACTTCATAGTCTTTCATCAGTTCTTCTACGCGATCAAATCCAAAAACACCTTCGTTTTCATTGATGGGAATAATTTCAATTCCTTGTGCAGTCCATCCAAAGGGATCACTAATTGCAATCCCAACTGTTTTGGAGCCGACATCTAGTCCCATTATTCTCATTACTTTTCTTTACCTAAATAAGTTTTGAGTAATTCCTCAATTAATTCATCACGCTCATGTTTCAAAATTAGGTTTCTAGCATCATTGTGACGAGGAATATATGCAGGATCACCAGACATTAGATAGCCTACAATTTGATTGATAGGATTGTATCCTTTTTCCTCAAGTGATCGATAGACACTTTCTAGTGTTTGACTGACATTTTTATTTTGGTAACGACTAAAATCAAAATGCATCGTTTTATCAAGTGAACTCATAATAATCCTCCTTTACTCTCTAATCCCATTTTACTTGATTTTTACAAGTATTACAATTAGCGAAACTTTAATCTGCTAGAAGTGATTTGATTTTATCAATAGCTGCTGGAATACCGTCTGGATTTTTACCACCAGCTTGTGCCATGTTAGGACGGCCACCACCGCCACCAGCAAATAGTGAAGCGGATTCTTTGATTAAGTCGCCTGCTTTAAAGCCTTTATCTAAAGCTTTATCACCCAAGGCAACAATCAAGCTTGCTTTATCTTGACCTTGTGCACCAATAACTAAAACATCTGAAACAGATTGACCTTTCCAGTCATCTGCCAGTTGACGTAGGTCTTTCATGTCATCAACTGGTGCCACTGCCGCAACCACGCTTAAGCCATTAATTTCTTCAGTTTGGTTGAATAAATCACCTGAAGCTTGACGGTTAATTTCTGCTTTCGCTTGTTCTAATTCTTTTTGAAGTTGCTTGTTGTCATTTTGTAGTTGTTGTACACGTTTTTCAACATCAGCATCTTTAGTTGCTTTAACGTCTGATTTAACTGCTTTTAAGATTGCAGAGTGGTTGTTTAAGTATTCAAACGCTTCTTGTGAAGTCACCGCTTCAATACGACGCACACCAGCACCAACAGCAGATTCAGAGATAATCTTGAATAAACCTAGCTCACTTGTGTTGTTAACGTGTGTTCCCCCACAAAATTCAATTGACCAATCGCCAATATTAACAACACGAACTTGATCACCATATTTTTCACCAAATAAAGCAATCGCACCCATCTTCTTACCTGATTCAATATCAGTTTCAACAGTTGTTACGTCAATTTGTTGCCAAATTTTTTCGTTAATCAATTGTTCAATTTGCTTAATATCGTCAGTTGAAACAGCATCAAAACTTGTAAAGTCAAATCTTAGGTAAGTTGGTTCAACTAAAGAACCAGCTTGTTTAGTATGTTCACCTAATACTTCTCTTAGTGTTTGGTCTAGCATATGAGTTGCAGTATGGTTACGTTTAACTTTACGACGGAATTCATGATCAATCTCAAGTTCATAACGTGCCCCTTTTTCAAGTGGTTTTAAAACTTCAACATAGTGTAAGTTTTGACCATTTGGTGCATGTTGAACATCTGTCACTTTAGCAACAGCTTCATTTTTATCGTTGTAAATGAACCCAATATCAGCAACTTGGCCACCCATTTCTGCATAGAAAGGTGTTTCATCAAAGATTAATTGTGCTTGGCCTGCAGAAGCTTTGTCAGCTAATTCACCGTCTACCAATAGTTCTACTAGAGTTGATTCTTGTTTTTCAGTTGTATAACCTGTGAATTCACTAGGTGTTGTTAAGTCAAGCAACACTTCGTTTTGTGAGCCCATTGATTGTACTTTTGAACGTGCATTTCTGGCACGGTCTTTTTGTTGTTGCATTTGTTCATCAAAACCTGCTTTATCAACACCAAGACCTGCATCTTCTGCATATTCAAATGTTAATTCATAAGGGAAGCCATAAGTATCAAACAATTTGAAAGTATCTTCGCCAGATAGTTCTTTTTGATTATTAGCTTTAGCTTCATCAATCACTTGGTTTAATAAGTTCAATCCATCAGATAAAGTTTCTTGGAAGCGTTCTTCTTCTGATTTGATTACTTTTTCAATGAAATCTTTTTGTTTCAATACTTCTGGGTAGTATGACTTCATAATATCGCCAACAACTTCAACTAGTTTGTATAAGAAAGCACCTTTAATACCTAGTTTTTGACCATTTAAAGCTGCACGACGAATTAAACGACGTAAAACATAACCTCGACCTTCATTTGAAGGTAATGCCCCATCTCCAATTGCAAAGCTAACTGTTCTTGCGTGATCAGCAATAATCTTGAATGAAACATCGTGTTGTTTGTCGGTTGCATATTTAATACCGTCAGTAAATGATTCTACTGTGTGGATAATTGGCATGAATAAGTCTGTTTCAAAGTTTGTTGGCGCATCTTGTAAAACAGAAACCACACGTTCAAGTCCCATTCCCGTATCAATGTTTTTATGAGGTTGTTCAACGTATTGACCATCTGGCAAATGGTTGAATTCTGAGAATACAATATTCCAAATTTCAAGATAACGTTCATTTTCGCCACCAGGATAGTTTTCTGGATCATCTTCTGCTACATCATTGAAAGATTGTCCACGGTCGTAGAAAATTTCAGAATCAGGACCACAAGGACCCCCACCAATATCCCAGAAGTTATCATCAACATCAATAATGTGGTCTTCAGGTAATCCAACAACTTCGTGCCAGATACGTTTAGCTTCGGTATCTTTTGGATAAACAGTTGCATATAGTTTATCTTCATCCATGTCTAACCATTTTGGACTAGTTAAGAATTCCCATGCCCATTTCAACGCATCTTCTTTGAAGTAATCACCAACAGAAAAGTTTCCTAACATTTCAAAGAATGTATGGTGACGCGCTGTTTTACCTACGTTTTCGATATCGTTTGTTCGAATACTTTTTTGAGCGTTGGTAATTCTTGGCTTATCAGGAACAACACTTCCATCAAAGTATTTTTTCAAAGTAGCAACCCCTGAGTTAATCCAAAGTAATGTTGGATCATCAACAGGAACTAGGGATGCAGATGGTTCAATCATATGATCTTTACTCTTAAAAAAGTCTAAAAATAGTTGTCTAAACTCAGCACTAGATAATTTTTTCATGCTTGTATCTCCTTAAATTTAATATAAAAAAACACTCTTACAAATTCAAGGACGCTAAAAAGCGCGGTACCACCTTGATTGCAACAGTGTTTGTTAACCTCTTTGTTATTGCTATTAAAAAAATGAGTTCATCGGTAGCACATTGCGATGTGACTTGAGCATTTCCACCAGCTAGCTCTCTCTATTAAGCCTTCATTCACAATGTATGTCCTTTGACTCCTTAATTATAGTGTGAAGTCATTTTGATGTCAATTTTGATTTTTGCGGTCACGACGAGTTTGACGCTTTTTACGACGAACTTCTAGTTTTCTCTTTTGACGTGCATCATTTTCAATTTCAGCTCTAATTTTCTTCTTGTAACCTGGCTTTTTCTTAACTTTTGCTTTTTTAACAAAACCACGAATTTTTGGATCTAATTTTTCTTGCTTAGATTGACGATCAGTACGACGGTGACGGCTAGTTGCATCAACTAATTGTCCTTTTTCAATCTTTTTAGGCGCAAATTTAATCCCCATTTTTTCAAGTTCAGCGACTAAGTTTAACTGGCGATGTTCAATCAATGTAATCGCTGTTCCTGACATTTGGTTACGACCTGTACGACCAACACGGTGAATAAAGAATTCTAAATCTTTAGGCAGTTCTGCATTAATAACATGACTAACCCCTTCGATGTCGATTCCACGAGCAGCTAAGTCAGTTGCCACAACGTATTGATATTCAAGGTTTTGAACTTGTCGCATCACACGTTTTCTTTCACGGGTTGTAATGCCACCATGAATTTTAGCAACTTGAAGTCCTTGGGAACTCAAGTAGTGATGAATTTCATCAACACGTGTCTTGGTATTAGCAAAAATCAACGCTAAGTAAGGCTGTCCCATTGTTAGCAACTGATAAATTGTCGCATTTGGATTTTTTCCGTCAACTTCAATTAAATCATTTTGAATTGTTGGGGAAATAATCTCTGGATTATCAATTGTAATGTAGTCAGGGTGTCCCATATATTTTGTTAAAAATGGTTTTAACTTAGCTGGGATTGTTGCTGAAAAAACGCTCATTGAGAGTTTAAGTGGTAATCTTGATGCAATTTTATCAACATCATCTAAGAAACCTAAATCAAGTGTCATATCTGCTTCATCAATAACAAATGTTTGAACGTTATCTAAGTTTAGAATTTTCTTTTCAGCAAAATCTAAAATACGACCTGGTGTCCCCACAACTACTTGAGGTTGGCTTTCAACTTTTTTAATTTGTTTTTGGCGATCTGAACCACCAACTAGAAGTTGTGCTTTGGCATCTAAACCTGATGCTTGTAATAATTGCTCTAAGTTTTTGTGAATTTGTTGAGCAAGTTCACGACTTGGTGCAGTTACAATTGCTTGTAATTGCTTCATATCTACGTCTAGATTATTAACTAGCGGTACCAAGAAAGCGTGAGTTTTACCTGAACCAGTTTGTGCTTGAACCACAGCACTTTGGCGTTTTAAGAGTTTTGGAATAACGCGAGTCTGAACTGGCGTTGGTTTTTTAAATCCGATTTCAATTAATCCATTTTTAACTGCATCAGTTAAATAGTCATTTTCAAAAATACTTATCATTTTTAGTCCTCGTTACTATAGTTTTCAATTGCATGATGCAATTCAGTTTCAATTTGTTTCATTTCAGCTTCGTCTTTAGCGATGGCTCCAGAAGCTAGTGGATGTCCGCCACCTTCATGTTTTTTAGCAATTTCATTAATAATCGTTCCCTTTGAACGCAAGTGAACACGGAATTCACCATCTTCTTGTTCAACGAAAGTTACCCAAGCTTTAATTTCTTTTAAGCGTCCTGGTGTTGAAACAGCAGCCTTTGCCTGTTGGAAAGTAATATCTAGCTTAGCCATCAGCTCTTTTGTAATGGTGATAGAACCCATCCCCACTTCATCAATCGTCAATAACTCTAATGCAAAGTTCTGTAATTTTGCTTGTTTAAAAGTAACTTCAGAAAGCGTACGTGATATTTTACTATGATCAATACCTGTTTCGAGTAAAGCTTGTGCCATTTTTAAGGTATGAGGAGTGGTGTTGTTAAACAAGAAGCGTCCTGTGTCGCCTACAATACCACCATACAATAATTTAGCAACCTCTTGATTTAATACTAATTTACCATTAGATGCAAGAATAAATTCAGTAATCATTTCAGAACAGCTAGAGGCAGTGGTATCAACATCATCAATATCGCCATAAACATCGTCATTAGGATGGTGATCAATTTTGACTAGTGCTTTTCCTAAATCATAGTATTCACCGCTAATTCTTGGACGATTAGCTGTATCAACAATGATAACTAATGCACCTTCATAATCAGCCTTGGCCACGTCATCCATTGTTGAAAACCAGGCCAAGTCTCCTACTTCTCCACCCGCTTTTAAAACTTTTTTGTCTGGGAATCCGGCTTTAATTGCACCCACTAGGCCACCTTGGGATCCTAGTGCATCTGGATCTGGATTTTCATGACGGTGCACAATGATTGTTTGATACTGTTCAATTAAGTTTAATATTTCAGTTACTTTTTGCATATAATTCTCCTCAGCTATTCATTTGTGATTATTTTATCGCGTTTGAAATAACGGCAATGACATCGATTCAATTTCAAAATCTAAGATATTTGTAACAGAAACGCCTAACAACCTGACACCTACAGACAATTCCGACTCAAATTCATCGAGTAGCTGACAAGCCACTTGATAGAACTGAGCACTTTGATCTTCTGCTTGTGTTAAAGTTTGTCGTCTAGTTGATGTATTAAAATCAACATCTCTAATTTTAAAAACAACCGTATGGGCCTTTAGACGTTCTGAAGTTAGTTGATTTTGAATTTCATCACAATATGATTTTAACATTCTTTTAGCTTTGATTTTAGTATGAATCGGTTCCAAAAAAGTAGATTCTTTTCCGTAAGACTTACGCAAACGATTTGCTTTAACAGGTCTTAAATCAATTCCAAAAGCACGTTGCAATAAGTCATACCCTGCACGCTTAAATTCCCGTAAGAAATCATGAATGTTTACACTGATTAAGTCCTCGTGTGTATAGATATCATGATCGTGCAAGCGGGTTAATGTTTTTTTGCCAACACCTGGAAATTTCTCAATCGGATAATCTTTCAAAAATTGCTGAGCCACTTCTGGCAAAATAATGGTTCGACCAAACGGTTTAGCATATTCTGACCCTAGTTTAGCTAAAAATTTATTATAAGAAATGCCCACAGAACAAGTTAATCCTGTCGCCTTTAGAATTCTTTTTTGTAAATAACTGGCAAGATCAATGGTCGTTTTGTCACTGCCCAGCTTATTTTGAGTCACATCTAAGTAAGCTTCGTCAAAAGCAACGGTTTCAACCAAGTCAGTGACTTCTTGAAATATCTGATGAATTTGGTTTGACACCTTGCGGTACTTTTTGAAGTCTGGGGTTACAAAAACCAATTCATTTTTGGGTATTTTTTCAATTGCTTTCGTTGCTGGCATTGCTGAGAAAACACCATATTTTCTAGCATGGTAATTACTAGTTGTGATGACACCATGTCCATTATTTTTTCGTGGATCATGTGCTACAACTAACGCTTTTTGCTTTAAAGCTGGATTTGATAACTCTTCAACAGATGCGTAGAATGCATCCATATCTAAATGAATGATTTTTCGATTTGTTTTATTTTTAGGTAACCAATCTTGTATTGCCACAATTTTAATTCCTCATATCAGACAAAAAAACTGACTTAAAAAAGCCAGTTTTAACCTTCAAATACCCAACTATCAGTTGTTCCTTTAAAAATTCGTGAAACCTCTTTTGGACCCATTGAACCACTTTGATAAGCAAATGGTTTTTGAGCATCTTCTTGCCAAGTTTTTTCAATTTGATCAATAAATTCCCACGTTGTCTTCACTTCATGCCAGTGAACAAAGTTTGTTCTATCTCCAATTAAGAAATCATAAAACAATTTTTCATAAGCATCTGGAATTTGTGCAACTTCATCTTTTGAATAAGCAAATTTCATTTGTAGATTTGATAAATCAGTTTGTGATAATTGCTTACCATTTAAAGTGACCATTAATTTGTTTTCCGGATCAATTTCAATTGAAATAATATTGTCTTGATTTTGCTCAAACAACTCATGTGATGATTTCAAAACTAAATCAACACGCGTTGTTTTTTGAGATAACTTTTTACCTGTACGGACATAAAAAGGCACGTTTTGTAAGGGACCTTGATCAAACATCAACTTACCTGCAACAAAGGTTTCCACTTTTGAATTAGGTGAAACTTGTTCTTCTTCAAGATAACTTTTTTCAGAGCCATCTCCTTGATACTGACCACGTACAAAGTAACGGTTAACTTGATCTGAATCATACATTTGAATACTGTTTAACACATCTTGTTTAGCTTGATGAATATCTGTTGATGTTAATGAAGCAGGTTTTTTCATTGCAACCTGTGATGCGATTTGGAAAATATGATTTTGCACCATATCTCTCAAAGCTCCCGCTGTTTCATAATAACCACCACGATTTTCTACGCCCAAACTTTCAGCTAATGTGATTTGGACATTTTTGATGTGGTCACTATTCCAAATAGATTCAAATAATGGATTAGTCAATCTCAAGTACATAATATTTTGGACCATTTGTTTACCTAAGTAATGGTCAATACGATAAACATCTTGTTCCGCAAAAGAATTTCCAATTTGTTGGTTCAATACTTTAGCGCTTTCAAGATCGTGTCCAAATGGCTTTTCGACTACTAAACGATTATAGCCACTGTCTGTCACCAAGTTTTGAGCTTTTAAATGTTGTGAAATAGTGCCAAAGAATTGTGGTGACATTGCTAGATAAAACGTACGGTTACCTTGGGTATTAAATTTTGCTTCTAATTGTTCAATTTTGTCATTCAGTTCAATATAGTGACTTTCATCGGTCACATCATGTGACTGATAGAAAAAGTGGTGACTAAAATCTGCGACCACTTTATCGTCAACATTTTGAACATTTTCGATAATGGCTTGACGAACCGTTTCTTGAAAATAATCGTCACTCCAAGGACGTCTAGCTGTTCCAACAACAGCAAAATTTTCTTGAAGTGCACCCTTACGGAACAAATTAAATAGGGCTGGATAAAGTTTGCGATGGGCTAAGTCTCCTGAACCACCAAAAATCACAAACAAAACGGGTAAGTTTTTTTTCATAGTTTTCACTCCCTCATCGAAGTTCATACATTTTTATAGGTCTCTAGGCGTATTGTACCTGTTTTAAAAAGAAAAAACACCCTTAGGTGTTTTCCTCAAACGACTAATCTTCTTTTTCTTGATCTTCTTTAGTTGTTTCTTTTTTCGTATCTAATTCTTTTGTTTCATCATCTTCAGTTGTTGTTTGAACTTCTTCACCTGGAGTTACTTGGCGAATAGCGCTACGTTCAAATGTTAAGAATAAGTTATCGGCATCAATTGTGATTGTTTTGCCATCTTCGTTGATGCTTTCAATCACACCATGAAGACCGCCGATTGTGATGATTTTATCACCTTTTTTCATTGCTGACATTTTTTCTTGACGTTCTTTTTGTTGCTTTTGAGCTGGACGAATCATAAAGAAGTAAAATCCAACTACAATCAATATCAAAATAATAATACTATAATCCATAAAGGCACCTCGTCTAATTTTTCTTACTAAAAGTTCATATGTTTACTATTATAACCGTAATTTTCAAAAAATTCAGCCCTAAAATCAGCTAAACGGTCATTTTTTATAGCTTCACGAACCTGCTTCATTAAGTCTAACAGAAAATAAAGGTTATGATAACTAGTTAGATGAATTCCAAAAGATTCTTTTGCTTTTAGCAAGTGGCGAATGTACGCTCTTGAATAATTGCGACAAGCGTAACAATCACAATTATCATCCATCGGACCAAAGTCACGTGCATAAGTCGCATTTTTGATAACAAGACGACCTTTTGAAGTCATGACTGTCCCATTACGTGCAATTCTTGTTGGCAAGACACAGTCAAACATATCAACACCACGAATCACACCATCAATCAAAGCATCCGGTGTCCCAACACCCATTAAGTAACGTGGCTTATCTTCAGGTAACTCTGGCACAATGTAATCAAGAACTTGATTCATTTCTTCTTTTGTTTCACCGACACTCAATCCTCCGATTGAATACCCAGGAAAATCTAGACTTACAAGATCACGTGCACTTTGCTTACGCAAATCTTCATACCCGCCACCTTGAACAATACCAAACAATGCTTGGGTGTCTGGGTTTTTATGAGCTTTAAGACCACGTTCAGCCCATCGAGTTGTGCGATTCACTGCTTTTTGCATTTCGGCATAATCACTATGGAAATCCGTTAGCATGTCCAAACTCATAATAATATCGGCACCTAAGTCGTTTTCCACTTGAATTGCTTTTTCAGGTGATAAAAACATTGGCTTTCCTGATAAATGATTTTTGAAGGAGATACCTTCCTCATTAAACTTCACGTTATCAGTTAAAGAAAAGGCCTGAAATCCACCAGAATCAGTTAAAATTGGGTGATTCCAATTCATAAACTTATGCAATCCGCCAGCTTCTTTAACAATTTTTTCACCAGGTCTTAGCCACAAGTGGTAATTGTTTGCCAAAATAATTTGGGCACCCACTTTTTCTAAGTCTTCTGGTGACATTGTTTTGACAGTTGCTTGTGTTCCTACAGGCATAAAAATTGGTGTTTGAAAGGTACCATGCGGTGTTTTAACCTCTCCTAAACGTGCGCCTGTTTGTTTATCAACATGTAATAATTTATATTCAATTGCTGCCATTAATTTATTATTCCTATTCTGTTTTTAATTAATAAATAAACATTGCATCCCCAAAACTGAAAAAACGATAACGTTCTATTACAGCATGGTGATAAGCATTCAAAATATTATCTCTACCCGTAAAGCTCGCCACAAGCATCACCAAAGTAGATTTTGGTAAGTGAAAATTAGTAACAAAAGCATCGACGGCTTTAAACTCATAACCTGGTTTGATAAAAATATCAGTCCAACCACTATCAGTTTTTACCTCTCCATCAAAGCGACTGGCAATTGTCTCAAGTGTCCGAATGGTCGTTGTACCAACAGCGATAACGCGCCTACCTTCTACTTTAGCCTGACCAATCAGCCTAGCATTGTCGTCATCTAATTGATAGAACTCACGATGCATTTTATGTTCATCAATATCACTAAAGACAACCGGTCTAAAAGTGCCCAGTCCAACATGTAACGTCACATAAGCTAACTGAATGCCTTTTTGTTCAATCCTAGCTAATAAATCAGGAGTGAAATGCAGCCCTGCTGTCGGTGCTGCTGCTGAACCATTTTCCTTAGCATAGACAGTTTGGTAGCGGTCATTATCTTCCAAGTGTTCTTTGATATAAGGCGGCAATGGCATTTGACCAAGCTGTTCAAGTACTTCTAAAAAGATTCCTTCGTACGAAAACTCGATTTGAAATTTACCTTCCTCACGTCTTTTGTTAACTACTGCGGTCAACTGACCATCACCAAATTCTAGTTCATCACCCACATGAATTTTACGTGCTGGTTTGATTAAAACTTCCCAATTATCACCTTGCTCTTGTGCTAGCAATAATAATTCAACATGACCATGGGTTTTAGCTTTTTGACCATATAATCGCGCAGGTAAAACTCGTGAATTATTCATCACCAAAACATCGCCTGCTTGCAATTCATCAATTAAGTCATAAAAATGACGGTCATTCAACTCACCCGTTTGATGATTCAAAGTTAATAGTCGAGAATGATCTCTTTGATCAAGTGGGGTTTGCGCAATAAGTTCTTCTGGCAATTCATAATCAAATTCATCTATTGATTGCATGTTATCTCTCCGTTAATTTTATACCTAAATGATCATAGGCCTTGGCGGTAACCGAACGTCCTCTAGGTGTTCTTTTAATAAACTCTTTTTGTAGTAAATAAGGTTCGTAAATAGTTTCAACGGTTTCTTGATCTTCACCGATATTAGCTGCTAGTGTTTTGATGCCGACAGGACCACCCTGATAGGTTTCAATCATCATCATTAACAGCTTACGGTCAACTTGATCAAGTCCTGCTTCATCAACTTCCAACTGATCCAAGGCTTGCTGTGTTGTTGCTAGACTAATTTCTAATTCTTCTTTAACTTCTGCAAAGTCACGCACTCGCTTTAATAAACGGTTACTAATACGAGGGGTTCCTCTTGAACGTTTTGATAGCTCGTGAGCAGCAGCTTCACTAATTTTAGAATTAAAAACCAAAGAGGAACGCTCAATAATATGCTGTAAGTCTTCTTCTTCATAATAATTCATATGTTCTATAATTCCAAAACGGTCTCTTAATGGAGCCGATAATTGCCCAGCTCTAGTCGTCGCACCAATCAAGGTGAAAGGTGGCAGTGGAATGTGAACAGGATGAGTCCCCTCACCTTGACCAATAATGATATCAATATAGAAATCTTCCATAGCTGAGTACAAAACTTCCTCAACTGTTTTAGGAAGTCGATGAATCTCATCAATGAATAGCACATCTCCTGGATTAAGTTCCGTTAATAAAGCCACCAAGTCACCTGCTTTTTCGATAGCAGGTCCTGTTGTACTGCGTAATTTAACATCCAACTCGTTGGCAATCACAAAGGCTAAAGTCGTTTTCCCTAATCCTGGCGGTCCATAAAGTAAAACATGATCTAATGATTCTTGCCTTTTCTTTGCGGCTTGAATATAAATCGATAACTCATCTTTAACTTTATGTTGACCAATGTATTGATTTAAGTACTGCGGTCTTAAAGAAAGTTCAATATTTTTATCATCTTGGCTCGCTTCTTGATTAATTACTCGATCACTCACAACTTAGCTCCTTTCTATTTTTTTAGTAGTAGTTTAAGCCCTTCTTTAACGTATTCATCAACTTTATTCAGTTGAGCTTGTTTTAATTTTGGACTAATTTTATCAATTTCACGTTGGGTATAACCGAGTGCTTGTAGTGCTTGCAAGCTTTCATCAAATTCTTTTGAATCTGAAGTAAGTTGACTATCTGATTTATCTGAAATTGTAAATAAATCATCTTGATAGATTGCCATTTTACCTTGTAAATCAAGTACAATTTGCGAAGCGGTTTTCTTACCAATACCAGGGAATTTCATTAAATATTTGATATCTCCTGAGTCAACAGCTTCAGCAAGCCCACTGACATCTTCACTAGCCATAATTGCTAAAGCACTGCGTGGCCCTATTCCACTAACACGATTTAACAAATTAAACAATTGCTTATCTTCTAAGCTCTTAAAACCATATAGTGTGAGTTCGCTTTCTCTTACAATTTGTTCAATAAAAATCTGTGCGGACGCATCTTGCTTGTAGTGATAAGGATACGGTGTCAAAACAAGATACCCAACCCCATTATTTTCGAGCACGATATACTCGGGCTTAATTGAGACAATTGTCCCTTTTAAATATTCATACATTATTATTCTCCTATTTCGCCATCATCGCGTTGATGGCTTTGCTGAATGCGACGGAACATTTTTTCAATATCAGTTTGGCTGAAATGAATAAGCACGGGCCGACCATGAGGACAGTTATACGGATTCTTTGCTTGAGAAAGTTGATCAAGTAATGACTGTGCCTCTGACGGTTTAATATAATGATTGGCTTTAATTGCATTTTTACAACTCATCATAATTGCTGTTTTTTCTCTAAACTGTTTTAAAGTTAGTTTTGGATTATCCAAAATGGCATCAATCATTTCTCGAATCAAACTTTCTTGATTTTCAACCATCCATGTTGGGTGCGAATTAATAATAAACGTATTTCCCCCAAATGGGCGTAACTCAATCCCTAGCGTTTGCAGTTCTTCTAGATAGTTTTGAACCTTTAAATAATCTGAACTAGACAATTCAAGTGTCATTGGTGTTAAAAATGTTTGTTGGTCATTTGAGACTTCAGCAATCGTTTCACGATATTTTTCATAGTTCAAACGCTCTTGCGCAGCATGTTGATCAACTAGATACATCCCGTCATCACTTTGTGCGATTAAATAGGTTAAATGTACCTGTCCTACAAAGTATAAGTCTGGAAATGACGATGTTTTCGTTTCTTGTACTGCCTCTAACGGTTGATCTGTTTTAGTTTCCTCTTCAAAGGGATGCGTTTGAACTTGCGCTTTAACATTTTCATTCCAAGTTTTCGATAATTTAACTTTATCACTTTCATTAATTTCAAAAGACTCGTCGGCTTCTTCGATTTGATAATACTTTTGACCATTTGGATAGTTGAACTGACGCGGTTTATTTTTTGATAAGGTCAAATCTGTCTGCTGATAAGTAGGCTGAGATTTAGCTGGTCGAACTAGGTTTTCGAGTCCATCTTGAACCAAGTTGTTCTTTGCAAGTGTTTGCTTAAAAGTTCGCTCAATTAACTCTTTTAATTGGGCTTCTTTTGAAAGACGAACTTCTTGTTTAGTTGGGTGCACGTTGACATCGACCAAATTTGCGTCCATCTTGATATTCAACACAACAACTGGAAATCTTCCTACCATTAGTTTACTACCATAGCCACTGATGATGCTTCTCGATAATTGATAGTTTTTGATAAATCGACCGTTTAATAATATCGACATATAGTTACGGTTTGATCGTGTCATTTCAGGTAATGATAAGTAACCCGAAATTTCAAAATCCATATTTTCTGATGAAAATGGAATCATCTTTTGCGCAATTTGACGATCATAGATATTGGCAATATTCTTTTTTAAATCGCCATCTCCTGTTGTTTGGCTAACTCTTTTTGATCCATTAAACAATCGAAATGATAAGTTAGGATAACTTAGAGCTAGTTGATTGACAACATCAATCATCTTAGCAATTTCTGTTTTTTGTGATTTTAGATACTTTAGCCTTGCCGGCGTATTATAAAATAAATCATTCACAACCACTTGCGTTCCTTTTTTGGCAGCAATTGGCTCTTTGGACTTAATTTCACCTTTCGATATTTTAGCTTTGACACCTTGAGTCTCACCGGTATTTGTTAAAATCTCAACTTGTGAAACAGCCGCAATACTTGATAATGCCTCGCCTCTAAAACCCAATGTTAAAATATTAAACAAATCGTCTGTTGTCGTTATCTTACTTGTCGCATGACGTTTAAACGCTAATGGCAAATCATCTTCTGCAATTCCCAATCCATTATCAGAGACGATAATTTGTTTCAGTCCACCTTCCAAAAACGTAACATCAATTTCAGTTGCCTTAGCATCTATCGCATTTTCAACCAGTTCCTTAACAACTGAACTAGGGCGTTCGATTACTTCACCCGCAGCAATTTGATCACTTAATTTTTGAGAAAGCTCTCTAATTTGTGTCATCTTGCAACTCCTTACTTTTGCTAATCTTTGGACAATTGTTGTTGCCAGTCATTAATTAAATTCATTAATTCAAATGGTGTTTTATTCATTAAATTGACAGATTTAATTTCATCAATAATTTGGTTATCGATTTTTGTCATACTGTCACTTTGCATTTTGGTTTGCGTTTTTTCAATAACTGGTTCAGGTCTAAATAAGTCCATTTGATTGTCATAATCTTGACTATCTTGGTGCACATCCTGGCTTTCAAATTCTTGTAGCATTTCATTAGCTTGATTAATAACTTCTTCAGGTAATCCTGCTAATTTAGCAACATGTATCCCATAAGATTGATCAGCTGGACCTGCAATAATCTTGTGTAAGAATGTTAATTTACCATCTTTTTCACTAGCACCAACGTGAACATTTTTAAGATGTGGTAACTCTTGGTCTAAAGTAGTCAATTCATGATAGTGAGTCGCAAACAACGTTTTAGCACCTACTTTTTGATGCAAGTATTTAATAATAGCACCTGCTAGAGACATGCCGTCATAAGTAGCAGTCCCTCTTCCAATTTCATCAAACAAGATTAATGATTTAGAAGTCGCGTTCTTTAAGGCTTGATTGGCTTCGTTCATTTCAACCATAAAAGTAGATTGCCCTGAAATCAAATCATCTGCCGCACCAATACGCGTAAATACCTTGTCAAAAATGGGCAATTTGGCCGATGAAGCTGGTACAAATGATCCAACTTGATTCATAATCGCAATCAATGCCATTTGTCGCATATAGGTACTTTTACCCGACATGTTAGGACCTGTTATTAGGAAAATGTCAGTATCTTCACCCATCTCAATATTGTTAGGAATATATTGATCATTTTCCAAAACAGCCTCTACGACTGGGTGGCGCCCATCTTGTACTTCAATAACATGATCGGTTGTCAATTGAGGTCTGACTAATCTCTTATCTTCAGCTAAAATACTGAAACTAGTTAAAACATCTAAAGCCGAAATACTATGAGATAGCTGCTGTAACAATTTAATATGGCTTTTGACTTCATCGCGTAAAGCAACAAATAATTCGTATTGATAATCAACGGAATTCGTTTGTGCTTGCAAAATCAAAGTTTGCATTTCCTTTAATTCTGGCGTTAAGTATCGTTCAGAATTAGAAAGTGTTTGTTTTCGTTCATAACGTTCAGGTACTTTGTCTTTATGCGTATTGGTTACTTCCAAGTAATACCCAAAAACTTTGTTATAACCAATCTTTAGACTTGGAATATTTGTGGCTTCTTTTTCTTTTCGTTCCAAATCGGCTAACCATTTTGTCCCATTATGCATGGCATGATAATAGTCATCTAGTTGTTGATCAAAGCCTTCTTTAATTAAGCCACCTTCGGTAATTAATATTGGTGGGTCATCGACAATAGCCGTTAGAATTTTATGACCTAAATCAGATAAGTCGACTATTTCATCTGCATATTTTTGTAAAAACTCATTATCTGAGCTGTCCAATAACTGAATGATTTTTGGAATTTGACTCAATGACTGCCCTAATTGACGCATTTGACGACCATTAATGTTTCCAAAAGCAACTCGTCCGGTTAAACGTTCTAAATCATAAACATTTTTGAGTGCATCACTAATTTCTTCTCTAGTAAAGAAATCATCAAGTAAAGCTTCAACCATATTTTGACGATATTGAATATCTTTTTCTAACACTAATGGACGTTCTAACCAATGCTTCAATAGTCGGCTTCCCATAGCTGTTTTGGTCTTATCCATTAACCAGTATAGTGACCCCATTTTCTTATGAGTTTTACTAGATTGTGTGACTTCAAGATTTTGTTTAACAATATGACTCATTTGCAAATATGATTTTGCTTCATAGCTATTTGCGATTTGCAAATGAGCAAGTTGGCGTTTTTGAGTTTCAACAATGTACTGAATAAGCTGTCTTGTAGCTGACAACTCACTAAGATTATTTAATCGTTGAATGACAAATTCCTGTTCACTCACGCCTTGTGACTCAGTTACAGGAGCTGATACTAAAATATTAGCTTTTTTTAATATCGACTGCTGAGCTTGTGTGAGTTCACCAGACCAAATTACTTCTTTTGTTTGTAGTGATAGCAATTCATTAAATACTTCTTCAAATGAATCAAAGTGAGTGGTTTGGACTTCACCTGTTGCCAAATCCGAGTAACTCAAGCCATATGCTTCTTTTTCAAAAGTAACAGAAGTCAAATAGTTATTTTGAGTAGCCTGTTCTGGTTTTTCATCCATCATAGTCCCAGGTGTAATCAATTGTACGACTTCTCGTTTCACCATTCCTTGGGCATCTTTTGGGTCTTCAACTTGATCACAAATTGCCACTTTATAACCTTTATCAACTAAACTATCAATATAATTTTGAATGGCATGATGTGGCATTCCTGCCATTGGTATTCTATTTTCGGTATTTTTGTTGCGGTAAGTTAAGGTTAATTCTAGTAACTTTGCACCTAAAACCGCATCTTCTTCAAAAAGTTCGTAAAAGTCACCGACACGATAAAATAAAAACGCATCCGCATACTTTTCTTTGATTTCATAATATTGTTTCATCATTGGAGTTTGTGATTTTGCCATAGTTATCGTTTCCCTTTTTTATTTTCACTTTAATTATAACAAAAAATAAGGAACAATTTATGTCCCTTATTTAACAGATTAATTTATTTTTTTAGATGATAGCTATAAGTTGAAACAATGATATTTTCATGTTTGCTAAAGGCTTGTCTCAATCTTAATGCTGTCTGATTATGCAATGCAAATTGCCATTGTTTGTTTGGAACAAACTGTGGAATCAACACTGTAGTTGAAAAGTTACGTTGCTGTGCATTCTTTGATATCACACCAGTAAACCTAACAACAGGTTTAATAACTGAACGGTAAGATGAATGAACATCCACGAAACGGATATTCGGAAAGTCTTTTCTAAACTGTTCTTGCGTTTCACGTTCTTTGTCTGGATTTTCGTCCATTGAAACGTGCATCGCAATTACATAATCTCCAATTGATTGTGCGTAAGCAATTGCACCCTTCGTCACTTGCGTAACATTCGAAACTAGCACAATAACTGTTGAGCCATCATAATGGTGATATTTAGCACCTTCTTGTTCTAGTCGTAACTGTTCGGCAACGTTTTCATAGTGATTTCTAATTTTGTAGAAGAACCAAACTAAGAATGGCATAATCACGAATAGTGGCCAAATTTCGCCTAGACGAAAGACAATTAAAATCATCAAAATTGCAAAAGAAATGAATGCCCCAACGAAGTTAGCAAATGCTTTTGCCATCCAATGTTTAGGCTTTTCTTTATACCATTTTACAATCATACCACTTTGTGACAGCGTAAATGGAATAAACACTCCTGCTGCATACAGTGGGATTAATTTTGAAGTTACTCCACCAAATAGTGTAATTAAAATAATTGAGCCGATTGCTAGCGTTAAAATACCATTTGAGTATGCTAGTCGATCACCACGATCCATATAGTTATGTGGTAAGAACTTATCCTTGGCTAGATTTGATGACAACACTGGGAATGCTGAAAATCCAGTGTTAGCTGCAACAGCCAAAATAAAGGCAGTCGCAAATTGAATAATGTAGTAGAAAATGTTTTCACCACCAAATGTTCTGGCAGCAACTTGAGAAAGTACGGTTACTTTTTCTTCAGGTACGATACCGTACCAGTAGTTTAAGAATGTGATACCCGCAAAGAAAATCCCCAAGATAACAGCCATAATAGTTAAAGTTCCAGCGGCATTTTTAGCACGAGGCTTCTTGAAAAATGGCACCGCATTTGAAATTGCTTCAACACCAGTTAATGATGATGACCCACTTGAGAAAGCTTTTAAAACTAAAGCTGCCGTTATCCCTGGCACAACACCACCAACAGGAGATGCAGCGTGATAAGGAATTTGACCTGACATAATTTTGAATAATCCCACACCAATCATGAGTAAAATTGACCCAATGAAAAGATAAACCGGAATCATTAAGAAATTAGCAGATTCACTTAATCCACGTAGGTTTAAAACAGTTAAAATAACAATAATTGTAATTGCGATTGCAACTTGATGCCCGTAGAGAGCCGGTATTGCTGAGGTAATCGCTTCAGAACCAGCCGAAACACTAACCGCTACCGTTAATATATAGTCAATTAATAGTGCACCACCAGCAACTAATCCTGATGATTTCCCTAAGTTATCACTAGATACCTTGTAGGCCCCACCACCATCTGGGTAGGCATGAATAATTTGACGGTAAGAAATAGTTAAGGATAGTAGTAACACTAAAACAAAAAAGGCAATTGGTAGTGAATACCATATTGCAGCTGCAGAAAGTGTTACCAGCACCATTACAATTTCTTCAGTACCATAAGCCACACTAGATAAAGCATCTGAACTCAACATTGCAAGTGCTTTGAATCTCGTTAGCTTTTGGTCGCCTTCTTCATTTGATTTTAAAGGCTTTCCTAAAATCAAACGTTTAAATTGTCCCATCACGGGCACCTCCACATAATGAACTTTTTCAATAACTTCACAAATATTACGCTATTTAATCTGTAAAATCTACCATAATTTTAAAAAAATTTAAGATTTACAACAGCGTTATTGTGCCACATAAAAAAGCCTACGGCAAGTTATAACTTCCATAGGCTTCTTTTTATGAAATTTAATAGGCTACATCATACCCATTCCTGGGTTCATTGGTGCTTGATTTGTTTCATTATCTTTATCAACTTCAGTCACAACAGCTTCAGTTGTTAGCATCAATGCGGCAACAGATGCGGCATTTTGTAGAGCTGAACGTGTAACTTTAGTTGGATCAATAATACCAGCTTCAATCATGTTGGTCCATTTGTCAGTTACGGGATCATAGCCAACTTCAGGGTCTTCATTATTCAAACGTTCGACAATAACAGAACCTTCAAGACCTGCATTCGTTACAATTTGACGAACAGGAGCTTCAAGAGCAGCTTTGACGATATTAATACCTGTTTGCACGTCGCCAGTTTCTTCAAGAGAAGCAACTGCTTTCACGGCGTTAGCCAATGCAGTACCACCACCAGCAACGTATCCTTCTTCAACAGCTGCACGAGTAGCATTTAGTGCATCTTCAATGCGATATTTGCGTTCTTTTAACTCAGTTTCAGTTGCTGCACCAACTTTGATTACAGCTACACCACCAGCTAATTTTGCTAGACGTTCTTGTAATTTTTCACGGTCAAAGTCTGATGTTGAATCGGCAATTTGTTTTTTCAAGGTATTAACACGTTCTGCAATAGCCGCTTTATCGCCTGCACCTTCAACAATTGTTGTATTGTCTTTTGTTACAGTAACACGACCAGCTTGTCCAAGTTGTTCTAGTTTTGTATCTTTTAATTCTAGGCCTAAATCTTCTGTAATAACGGTTGCACCTGTAAGAGCTGCAATATCAGCTAGTTGCTCTTTACGACGATCACCAAAACCTGGTGCTTTAACTGCGACAACATTGAAGGTTCCACGAATTTTATTCAACACAAGTGTTGGCAATGCTTCTCCATCAATATCATCAGCAATAATCATCAAGGCTTTCCCTTGTTGAACAATTTCTTGCAATAGAGGCAAAATTTCTTGAATATTTGAAATTTTCTTATCAGTTACTAAAATGTATGGGTTATCAAGGTCTGCTTCCATTTTATCGTTATCAGTTACCATGTATTGTGACAAATAACCGCGATCAAATTGCATCCCTTCAACCACACTTAATTCTGTTTCAATTCCTTTTGACTCTTCAATTGTGATAACACCATCATTACCAACTTTTTCCATCGCATCTGCAATCAGACGTCCAACTTGTTCATTAGCTGCTGAGATTGACGCAACTTGTGCGATTTCATCTTTATTAGCCACTTTGTGTGACATTTTATGTAGTTCTTCAACTGCTTTTTTAGTAGCTAATTCAATTCCTTGGCGAATACCTACAGGATTGGCACCAGAAGTAACATTTTTTAGTCCTTCTTGAATAATTGCTTGTGCCAAAACAGTAGCGGTTGTTGTCCCGTCCCCTGCAATATCATTCGTTTTTGAAGCCACTTCAGCTACTAATTTAGCTCCCATGTTTTCAAAATGGTCTGCTAATTCAATTGATTTAGCAATCGTTACCCCATCATTAGTAATTTCTGGAGAACCATAGCTTTTTTCTAACACAACATTGCGACCTTTTGGTCCAATTGTTGCTTTAACGGTGTCAGCTAATTTGTTAACACCACGTAACATTGCACGACGTGCATCTTCTGAAAATTTAATTTCTTTTGCCATTTTAACTTCACCTCATTAAAAAAATTAATCAATAATTGCTAAAATATCGTTTTCTTTTAATACTAAATAATCTTCATTTTCATATTTTAAAGTTGTACCTGCGTATTTATCGTAATAAACGTTATCTCCAACTTTAACAGTCAATGGTAATCTTTGACCGTCACGAGTTCGAGCACCTTGCCCAACGGCGATAACTTCACCAACTTGAGGTTTGTCTTGAGCACTGCTTGCTAGTACAATACCTCCCACTGTTTCTTCTTTATCTTCTTTAACTTTTAAAATCACGCGATCAGCAATAGGTTTTAACATTTAATTTCCCTCCTACAATAATTAGCACTCTTATTTATCAAGTGCTAACTTCTAAATAAATAATATCATCTTTATGAAAAAGTGCAAGTTTTTAGCAGAAAAAAAGTAGAATGCTAAAAATTGCTTAAAATCCCTTATCAAGCACCGAATTATGATATGCTAAACAGTGAATAAAAATGAGGTGAAATAATGATTATCTTACAAGGAAATCAATTAGCACGCCACTTTGGTAGTGATGTGTTATTTGAAAATCTAGATATCGAAATTCAAAATAAAAGCCGTATTGGTCTAGTCGGTCCAAACGGTGCAGGTAAAAGTACACTGCTCAAAATGATTACAGGACAAGAAGAGCCTTCACTTGGTCATATTTCAACACCTAAGAATATTGAAATTGGCTACATTGCCCAAGAGCATAATTTTGACACTAATCAAACTATCTGGGATGAAATGCTTCAAGTTTTTACCCCTTTAATTGAACTAGGTAATAAAATGACTGAAGTTCAAGAACAGCTAGCTAAGCAATCTCAACCAGATGAAGAGCTGTTAAAACGCTATGATCAAATGCAGTACGATTATCAAATTAATGGCGGTTTTACTTACGAAACCGATATTAAAACCGTACTAAATGGGTTTAAATTCGATGAATCAACGTACCATCAAGAGATAAGTACATTATCAGGTGGTGAAAAAACCAGACTTGGTTTTGTGAAGCTCTTGCTTAAAAAGCCAGACTTGTTGGTATTAGATGAACCAACTAACCACTTGGATGTGGACACTTTAACCTGGCTTGAAACCTTCTTGAAAAACTATTCAGGTGCTATTTTAGCTGTTTCTCACGACCAGTACTTCTTAGACGCTATTACAACTGAAATCTATGAATTAAGCTTCAAAAAGTTAACGCATTTTACTGGTAATTACTCAAAATATGTTGAGCAACGTGAATTAATGGATCGTCAAAATCAAGAAGCTTACGAAAAACAACAAGCTGAAATCAAAAAACAAGAAGACTTTATCCAAAAAAATATCGTACGTGCTTCCACAACCAAACGTGCGCAAAGTCGTCGTAAACAACTTGATAAAATGGAACGCATTCAACCCCCTAAACATCAAAGTCAAATGACAATGAAATTTAATGTTGAAAAGCAAAGTGGTAAAGAAGCTCTCCTTATTAACCATATGAGTGTAGGATACGAAAAAAACGAACCTATGATTAATGACATTAACTTACAAGTCAACAAGCATAATCGTGTTGCTATCTTGGGAGCTAATGGAATTGGAAAAAGTACCCTACTAAAAACTTTAGTTAAACAGCTCGAACCGCTTGCTGGTAGCTACAAGTTTGGTGCTAACGTTTCAGTTGGTTTTTATGATCAAGAAATCTCACAATTTAATCCAAAAGAAACAGTTATTGATACTGTTTGGAACCGTCATCGTTTAACACCCGAAAAAGAAATCAGAAGTGTCTTAGCGAGTTTCTTGTTCGGCGCTGATGATATCGAAAAAAGCGTGGGTCAACTTTCAGGTGGACAGCGTGCGCGTCTTGCTTTGACCGTTTTATCAATGGAGAATCACAACTTCTTGATTATGGATGAGCCTACTAACCACTTAGATATTGATGCAAAAGAAGTTCTCGAAAAAGCACTTCGTGATTTTGATGGCACACTTGTCTTTGTATCCCATGACCGTTACTTTATTAACGAACTAGCTACAACTACAATTGAAGTCAAAAACAATCAGGCTTACGTCTTCGATGGGAACTACGATTACTATTTGGAAAAGAAAGAACAAATTATCAAGCCAGATGATATTGCCCTTCAACAAAAGACAACTAAAAATAATAGTGGTGGTAAAGAAGACTATGCCCTACAAAAGAAACGCCAAGCTGAACTTCGTAAAATTGAGCGTGGCATTGCCCAAGCTGAAGAAAATATTGAAAAATACGAAAGTGAAATTGCAGCTATCCAAGAACAAATGGCTAAGCCTGAATATGCTACAGACTATAGTAAAATGTCAGAATTTCAGTCAGAAATTGATGCAATCAATGAAAAATTGACAACCGAAAATGACAATTGGGAATATTGGCTAACTCAACAAGAAGAAAACGAATAAAAAGACAAGGACTAACTGTCCTTGTCTTTTTTTAATTGCGATAATTTCTTAGATCAATCACTTCATCAGCATTTTCCCAAATCATTTGATTGTGTGTTGCAATAATAATCGTCCGATCATCATTTTTGAGTGAGAGCAATAACTCCATCAATTCTTGTCCGTTTTTAGGATCAAGTGCTGCAGTTGGTTCATCAGCCAAAATAAGAGGTGGATTTTTTAAAATCACTTTCGCCAGAGCGACACGCTGAGCTTCTCCCCCAGATAATTCAAATATTTTTTGATTAAGACTCAGGTAATCTAAGTTTACTTGCTTTAGAGCTAATTTTTGTCTTTCTACTTTCTCTTGCTTTTTAATTTTTTGACCTACAAGTCCTAAATCTAAGTTATCTTTGATAGATTGAGCATCTAACAATCCAAAATTTTGAAACAAATAGCCTAACTCATTTCTAAAGTAACGATGAGCAGAAATTGACTTTAGTGACTGACCATCATAAGTGATATCGCCTTTTGTAATCTTTTCTAAATGACCAATCATGTTGAGTAACGTCGTTTTTCCACTTCCACTCGGACCGATTAAAGCATAGATTTTTCCCTTCTCAAAATTCAAATTTAAATTTGTAAATAATTCACGATTATCAAAATCCTTTGTTACATTTTCAACTTTTATCATTCTTATTTCCCCTTCATTACTGTTATGGCTGCTTTTTGTTCTTTTTTGTTTTGGATATACATAATAATACCTAATATCGAACTCATTAAGCCTAATGTTATTATTGCGATAACCGAGTCTTTTAATAATAACCAAAAAATCAAAACACCACTTATTAATACCGAGAACTCACTTAAAAGATATTTGCCGTGTATTTCTATAAAATTAAGGCCTGATAATCTTTTAATAAAAATAGCTCTTCTAAATTGTTCAAAATAAATCAAATTCATCGTACTAAATAAAATTACGATTGTTACTATCATTAAAACTATACCAATCATTAAGGCAATTGTGCGAGTCTTCATGTCATTAACGTTATTCAAATATAAGGATTGTGCCTTTTCGAGATAAGAAATATATTGACTTACACCATGACGTTCAAATAGTGCTAAAGCTTGATCATAGTTTTGATAAAACAACATATTAGTTTCCCAAAATAATCCTGACAATTCTGTTTTTCCTGTTGACTCCGGTGTTAACACTACGATAACTGGGTCACTTATAAATTGCTGACTATTTATATTTGAAGTATTCATCATAAATCTGGAACTACCACTTTTAATTGTGGCAACAATCGGTGATACAGTCATTAAGTAGTCTTGTCCCGGGCCTTTATCCTGATCTGATAAGTCTTGTACATCCGCTGTTATATTTTGCACAATTTGAGTTTCTTGATTTTTCAGGTTATCTGGAACTAATACCCCAAATTCTCCCGATTTTAAATTCATTAGTTTATTAGCTAATTCACCATCTAACTCAATATTTTGATTAATTAAATAATTAGGTGTGACGTATAGTGCATGGCTAGTTGAAGAATACGTTCCATCGACTAACATCGCTAATCCTGAACTAACAGCTTCATTTGCAACGTCATACCAAGTTTCTTTTAATTTTTTCTTATCTTGTGACTTACCAGTTTCAAAAGCAACAGAATAATCAAATTGATAAAATTGCGAATTTTGTTGCCATGAATCCGTAGCCTTCACTTGTTCTTGGTAACTACTATAATAAGTTGTCCCCAAAAACAACATCAACCCCATCAAAAACACACCAACTAATTGATTAGTTGAAACAATAGCCATAATCTTTTTCAAAGATAGTTTACCTTTAATCAACGTGATTAGTTTTTCTTGCCTTAAAGTTAATAAATTTATGCAATTCAAAATTGTTGCTGTTGTAACTAAAGTTAAAAAATATAATCCTAGCCCCAAAGTCAATATTAAAACATATGTTGAGGCAAATAATCCCAAAACAGATAATAATGCTAACCCTAGCAAATAACTCCCTGCTGTCGTTATCACTAATGGCAGAAAATCATCTAACCATAATTGACTGAAAAGATTTCGATATGATTGACCAGAAACTAATCGAATACCTGCCTGTTTAACTTGTTTTAAATTAGACACGATAATAATACCTGCAAAAGTTAAAACAAAAGTTAAAAAGATTAAGATACTAACATATGTTGCTGCTACTTGAACGAATAATCTCGGCAATGACGTTTGACTCAAAGCAGAAGCAACATAGCCTGAACTTTGAAATAATTGCTGAAGCTCACTTACCGATAAGGATCCCGAAGTTATAATGTATGTTGCTACAACTGCTGTCTTATCCTTCTCAGCCAATGAGACTTCTTCAAGTTCTTGAGGTAATTTGCTTTCACCATACTTTTGAAATTGATAATTAACTACACCGGCTTTGTTCGGCTTAATTACTAACTTTCCAATAGTACTATTAGTCTTATGGGCTAATTGTGTTAACTGGTTATCTACCGTGTCCCGGCTATACACACTGTCAGCATCTCGGTTAACATCATGTACCGTGACTGATGGATAAATACGATAATCAATATCTTGTTTGCGACTACTAATCGATAATGTGATAAAAATAGCAACACATAATGTTGATAAACTCAAGAATAATTTTTTCATTCTTATTTCCCCTTCATTACTGTCATTGCTGTTTGTTGCTCATTTCTATTTTGGATAAACAACAAAATAGTGAGTACTAATATCATAACTGCTAAAGCTCCAATTGCTATTAGGCTATTAGCACCCAAAATCACGGGGATTCCTGCTCCTAAACCTAACATGGCTAGTTCAAAGCTCAAGTACTTTTTATGAATTTCAAAGAAAGATAGACCACTAATCTTCTTGATAAATATTTCTCGTCTAAATTGTTCAAAGTAAAGCAAATTCATGGCACTAAATAAAATGACACTGGTTACAATTGCCAAAATTGCTCCTATCAAAATTGAAGTTAATTTAATTTTAAGTTCATTAGTATTATTTGCATATTGAAACTTAATATTTTCTAAGTAAGATACTTCTTGATAAACCTGATGTTTTTTTAATAACGCAATTGTTTCATCGTAATTTTTATAGTAAACATCGTTAATGGCACTAATCCCCCAAAATAAGCAACTTGGCATCGATTTTGAAATAGATTTGTCATTAATTACAACCATTACGGGATCAATTGCAAATTGTAGACCATCTAAATTTGATTTATTAAACAAAAAACGTTCTTGATTATCTTCAACAAATTCCACAAGAGGTTCTTTTACTGAATAAAGCCTGTCAGATCTAATATCGTCAGTTTTACTAGCGTAATTTTGAATCTCTGCTTTATATTTTTCAATGATAACTTGCTTTTGACTTGCTAGTTTTTTAGGTAAAATCAAAGCAAATTCTCCCTCTTGAAAATTACTAACCTTAGTTTGGAATTCTGAGCTTATTTTGATATCTTCATGATTTAAATAGTTAAGATTAACATACAAAGATTCAACTTTTGATTTATCTTGCATAACTGCCATTTGTTCTTCCATAGTCTTAGGTTGTTGATAATTCTTTTTAATTAATATTGCATCATGATTAGTTATAGCATCTTTAGCCAATCCCTGAAACGGTGTAAAATATTGAATATTATCTTCTTTACTTTTAGCAACAATGCCACCTAGTCCAAATGTCGCATTGTAATAATTTGGGTATTGTTCCCACGTTTGCTCTGATTTAGCTAAATCCTGATAATCGCTATAAAATTTCAACCCAAATATCATCACCAAAATCAACATCATAATAGACAGAAATTGACTGACTAACATAGTTGCCATTAATGATTTAGTCGGTAAGCTGCCTTTTATAACCCTCATTAAGGATGATCTCTTTAAACTCAAAATTTCGATTAAAGTTAATATAATGGATAAAAATAGTAATATTGTTCCATAAGTTAATAAAGTCACAGTTAGTAATCCTAGTAATTTCCACGAAAAAACATGTAAATAACTTAACAAGCCAAATCCTAGACTTGTCGTTAAAATTATACTGCCCATAATCATTAGAAAATCATCATAAACCGGCTTGATTACAATTTTCAAAATTGACTTCCCTGAAACAAGTTCAATTCCTGCATATCTTAATCTTTTAATTCTAACTACTAATGAAGTGCCAATAAAAGTCAGGACAAAAATTAATAGTGAAACAAATGTTGTTTCGTTAATTGATACATATAAAATATTATCAAAAAGATTTCGATTCCCTTCATATGATTTTGTTTCATACCCTGATTCATTCATTTTTTTCTCAAGTTGTCTTGCCGTTAAACTACCTGAAGCAATTAAATAGCTGTTAACTAAACTACTAGAATTTGCTTCTTCCTGAGTAGCCCGATTAAGTCCAACAGGTAGACTCCCAATACCATAAGGATCGTATGTAAATCGCTGCACCCCTTGGTCATTGGGTGCCGCAACTCTCCTTGCTATCAAACTATTAGTCTCTTGTCCTAGTTGTTGCAATTGATTGACTAATTTTTCTCGATTTGCAACTTCTGTTGTCTTAGAAAGTCCTTTAACTGTAACACTTGGATAATCCGTATAATAAAGCAATTCCTTTTTAGCATTAATTGAAAACGCTAAAAATATAGACAAACACAAAAACGAGACGAAGACAAATAAACGCTTCATCAAAAAATCCCCCTAAATATAACCCTTTTGTTTTTGAATCGACTCTCCAATTCATTATTTTTAACTTATCATACATTTATTAATAAATGTATGAACTAAAAAAACCTTTAAAACTCCTTAATTTTTTCTTTCAAAAAAGTTCATTGAATCCATAAAAAATAACCATCTTCTTAAATAAGAAGATGGTTATTTTTTATTCCCCTTCATAAGGGAATTCAAGACCTGGTTCAGCATTTAAACTCATATCACTGAAATCTTTATCTAAAAATTGTTGGTAAGCTGCCGCACCAATCATTGCGGCATTGTCACCACATAAGCGAAGCGGCGGAATAATCATTTTTAATTCTGGAAATTTTTGATTAATTGCCTCAGTTAGCGCTTGTCTTAGTCCTTGATTAGCCGCAACACCACCTGCTAAAACAAACGTTTTAGGTTGGTACTCTGCGATTGCTTTAAGTGTTTTATGAACAAGAACTTCAACAACAGCATTTTGAAAGCTTGTAGCTAAATCGTTCTTATCTAATGTTTCACCAACTTGATCAGCATGATGAACTGTATTAATGAAAGCACTTTTGAGTCCGCTAAAGCTGAAGTCGTAGTTATCTTCTTTCATCATCGCACGCGGAAAATCAAAAGTTTCAGCACCTTTATGAGCCATCTCATCAATCGTTTTTCCGGCTGGATAATTGATTCCCAAAACACGACCAACTTTATCATAAGATTCACCGGCTGCATCATCTCGTGTATCTCCGATTATTTCATAGTCACTAGGTGTTTTCATATAAACTAGCTCTGTATGTCCACCCGAAACTACAAGTGCTAATGCTGGATACTCAACTTTATCGACTAAATTAGCTGCTTTAATATGGCCAGCAATATGATTAGTCCCAATCAAAGGAAGATTGTGCGCCATTGCCACAGCTTTAGCAGCTGAAATACCAATTAATAAGGCACCAACAAGACCTGGCCCCTTAGTTACAGCTACAGCATCTAAATCTTCATAAGTCACATGTGCTTCTTCAAGTGCTTCTGTGATTAGAGCAGTAATAATTTCAACGTGGTGACGACTAGCCACTTCGGGTACAACACCGCCAAAACGTTGGTGACTTTTAACTTGAGTTGCAATCATATTTGATAATATTTCATGTCCATTTTTAATTACCGAAACACTTGTTTCATCACAACTTGTTTCAAATGCTAAAATTAAATTTTGCTTTGTTTCACTCATTACGTTTGTTCAATTCCTTTATAGGGGTTTCACCATTGTGACCCCATCAATTTTTTCAAAAAAGTAATAATTTTTTCGAATCCTTACTTTTTTAAATCCCATTTTTTGATAAATATATTGTGCTTTGTGATTGTCGATTCGAACTTCTAAACTCACTTTATTTAAATTTAACTGCTCAGCATAATCGCAAACCAACTGAATCAAATACTGCCCCAGATGTCGATTCTGATAATCAGGTATAATCCCCACATTTGTGATATGAGCTTCTCTAAACGACGGTGTAAACTTAATCCCAATATAACCAATGAGCTCTTTTTGATGAAAAAGTGCTAGATATAATCGGCGATGCGTATTCAATAACTCTTGTCTAAATGCAAACTTGTCCCAAGGCGCACTTTGATAAATCTTCCGCTGTGCTGCCATTAATGCATTTAAATGCATTAAATCTGCTTTCACCAGTTTAAACGTCATATCCTCAGTTGTTAAATAAAGAGGCTGTTCATGAATAGGCAAACTAAAAAATAGTTGATTAAAACCTAAAATTGCCTTAAACCTCTTCAACATACTGATCACCATCATGGTTACCATGAGCTTTTGCCCAATCAGTTTCTGCTTGTGTTTTTCTTAAGTATTCAGGTACAAATTGATCAACATCTTCAGGTGTCAACTGATCAATCATTGTTATTGCTGACTCCGCATGAACTAAATTATCTTTTGCAACTTCTAACTTGATATCAGCTTGATTGAATAAATCAGGGAACGCTTCTTGTTGTGCTTCTAGTGATTCACCTACAAAAATCAATTGATTTTTACCCAGTTGTTCAGCCTTAATTGTCAGTTGTTTGACTAAATCTTCAAAGCCAATATGCTGTTCACTCAGCTGCTCTTGGTAACAACCTGATTCATTCACTGAAAAAGCTGCTGCAAAAAAATTATGATTACGAGCATCAATCACGGGCACAATTAGCGCTTCTTCATCTGAACTATTGCGAGCTAAAAGTGCCAATGTTGAAACCCCGTATAGTTTTTTGTTTAGTACTTTGGCCATTGTTTTAGCCGCGGTTACACCAATTCGAACACCGGTATATGAGCCAGGACCCTTTGCAACTACAAAGGCATCAACTTCACTTAGTTTTAAATTTTCTTGTTCAAGAATTGCTTCTATTGTCGGCATCAAATGAATACTATGATTGCGACTATCTGTTCTGTTTTTTTCAACTACTTGATTTGCAGTTTGTAAAGCTACAGACAATTGGCTTGTAGCTGTACTCATTGATAATACGTTCACTATTTTCGCTTCGCTTTCTTTACTTAGAGTATCTATTTAATATTGATTCTATTTTAACACGGTCTAACGCAATTGTTATTAATGCTAAAATCAACATTTGTATCCAAGGTAAAATTAATTGCTTAGGTAATCTAATACCCAATAAGTGTGCAAAATTGCCATTGGTCATATGCGTAATCCATAAAGTATTCATAATCACATAAACAATTACGGTTACTAATAATACACTAACAATAATTCGCCAGATTTTTCGCCAATCGTCACTAAGCGTTTGTCTGTATAAAAAGATTCCATAGATAACCCCTGTTGCAACAGCCGATAATGTAAATCCAGGATAAAAACCACCTAATACACCTAGAATTATTGAATTCAAAATATCAGCTAATCCGGCACCTATACCAGCCCATACTGGACCAAAAAATCTGCCCATTAAAGCTGTTCCAATAAATCCTAATCCAACTTGAGTGATTGGTGTCCCAAAAGATATTTTTTGTAACACAACACTAATTGCAACCATTAACGCAAAAATTACGACAAAGTTGATATTGCTCAGACTTCTGTTCTTCATTAAGCTAGTTCTCCCTTAGATATCCAATGTTTAAGAATTTATTAACAAGTTAATTTTAGCATATTAGCAATTGACTTACATTATTGATAAAATATAGGAAACATGGTATTAGGAACGGATATAAAGGGGTCTTATAAATGAAAAAAATTCTAGTTCTTCACACTGGTGGTACAATTTCAATGTCTGAAAATGAAGCCGGTGAGGTGATTCAAAACGAAGAAAATCCATTGTTAAAATTAACACATCATTTCGATTTTGAAATTGATTTGGTTGTTGAAGATATCTTTAATTTACCTTCACCACATATTGCACCTGAACACATGTTGCAATTGAAAAAGCGCATTCAAAAAGGATTTGATGAAGAAAATATTGATGGCGTTGTCATTACTCATGGTACTGACACACTTGAAGAAACAGCGTACTTTTTAGACTTAACATTGCCTAATAATCTTCCTGTTGTCTTAACTGGTGCAATGCGTTCATCAAATGAAATCGGCAGCGATGGTCTGCACAACTTCCAAAGTGCAATTTTAACAGCTGCTAGTGATAACGCAAAAAATAAAGGCGTTTTAATTGTGATGAACGATGAAGTTCATACTGCACGCTATGTTACCAAAACACATACAACAAATGTCGCAACATTCAGAACACCGACATTTGGTCCAATTGGCTTAATCAGCAAAAATCGCGTACACTTCTTCCAAGAATTAATCGCACAAACAACAGCTGAGGTTAACGACCTAACAGAAGAAGTTTTTTTAGTTAAAGCATACGCTGGCATGAGTCCACTTCAATTTGAATTATTAGATCATCCAAAAACAAAAGGTGTGGTCATTGAAGCATTAGGTGCTGGAAACTTGCCACCTCAAACACTTCCCGCAATCCAAAAATTACTTGATAAACAAATCCCTATTGTTTTAGTATCACGTTGTTTTAACGGTATTGCCGAAGACGTTTACCATTACGTTGGTGGTGGTGTTGAATTAAAAGAGATGGGTGTTATTTTCTGTCGAGGTCTTAACGGACAAAAAGCCCGCATCAAGCTTTTAGTTGGGCTAAGTGCAGAAATGCACGGCCATAAACTAGCAGAATTTGTTAATAATGCCACTTCATAAAAAAATAACTTGTCGAATTTTCGACAAGTTATTTTTTTACCATTGAATAATACATTCAGCAGCAGTTAAATCTCCATTTGAAATTTTATGATAACTTTTATTGGTTTCATTATCAAAATACACATGACTTTTTGGGCTGTCATGGTACAAAATTTCGTGTTCATATTTAATGTCTAAAGATTTCACTTGGTGAGATTTAATAAAGGATAAAGGCAAGCTTGAAATCATCCAATCAAAGTAATGTGAATTGCTAACGTGCTCATTTTCATCAATATTAAAATACTCGGCAAAGTATGACTTATCAACTGCTAGTTGATCTTTTGGTAATTTAATACGTGGAAATTTTTGTGGACGACGAATTTCTTTAGCACCGGTTTTTAACATAATATCTGGATCTGAAGAAACCATTTTGCGTGTTTGTAAGTCTAACATAATCCAAACACTATTAATCTCTAGCAACTCTTCATGATTGTCGTCGTATAACCAATAACTGCGGTAGCAAAAGTATCGATTATATTCCATTGCAGCTGTTTTGATATAGATAGTTTGACCTGTTTCAGGCATTTTATTAATTGACATGTGATATTGCGTTACAACCCAACCTAAGTGTCTATCGATTAGCTCCTGTGATGAGACCCCAATTTCTTCTAGGTGTTCACCAGATGCAGCTATCACTAAGTTGAGTAATGAAGATAACGTTAAGTGACTCGTAACATCGACTTCATAAAATTGTATTTGATGTTTTTTTTCGTAATAACGTGGCATCAGTTACTCCTTTATTTATTTTCGGTGGTATAAATCATATAATTCATTCTTTGAAATGTTGTATTGTTTAGCAACTTCTTTGATAGCATCTTTTTTAGAAACACCAGCCGTTACTTTTTGATCAACGTAAGATACTAGGTCATCTGAAGATACTTCTTCTTCAATGGTATCTTGCATCCCTTCAATCAGTAAAACATACTCTCCACGAGGATCATTATCAGTATAGTGTGCTATGATTTCACCGATTGTTCCTCTTAAATATTGCTCATGAATTTTGGTTAATTCGCGGGCCAAAACAATACGACGACTCTCGCCTAAAACTTCAGCTAGATTAGCTAGCGTCTTTTTCAAACGATGAGGCGCCTCATAAAAAATTGTGGTATGTGTTATTGCCTTGATTTCTTCCAATTTTTCAAGCTGTTGTGTTTTCTTTCTGGGTAGAAAACCAACATAAGTAAACGGTTGAACATCCAATCCTGAAGCCACCAATGCTGTCAAAAACGCTGCAGGTCCTGGGATTGAAATAACAGCCAAGTCTTTTTCAATAGCTGCTTTAGCTAATAGTTCTCCCGGATCACTAATTGCTGGTGTCCCTGCATCACTGACTTGCGCAATCGTTTGTCCCGATTCTAGTCGTTCTAGAATATCAGGAATCTTTTCTTGTGTATTGTGCTCATGAAAACTAATCATTGGTTTTTTGATATCTAAATTTTTAAGTAGTTGACCTGTGTGACGCGTATCTTCTGCTGCAATATAATCAACTTGATTCAAAATTTCTTTAGCTCTGATTGTAATATCAGATAAATTTCCAATAGGTGTTGGCACTAAGTATAATTTTCCTGTTTGTGACTTTTCAAAACTATTTTGGTTATTCATAACTTATCCTTGCTTTTGTTGTCTTTGATGAAACAGTAAATCTAAACAAAACATGCAGTCTTCTTGTTCTTGGCGATGAGAGCCATAGTACATGTTACAAACGTGATAACCTGAATTATAAATTTCTTCTAGATTCTTCAAAGCATTCATCTTTGGTGCGGCTTTAACAGGCTCTTCATGATTTTCAATCTGATTGATTTTATCGCGTAGTAACTGGTTTTCGACTTTTAGTTCTGTGTTTTCCTTTAAAGTATCCAAAATAGATTCATTTAATGACTCCATTGAACTTGTCATCAGTTGCATTTTCTTAAGTAGTTCATCAAATTGTTGATATGGTTCTGTCATACTTAGGCCCTCCCCTGATATGGTGCAAAAATTGTCTGAATAAATAAATAATCGACTAAACTATCAAAATTAACATTGAACTGTCGACGACGTGACACCTCAATTAAAGCAGAAATCAGTGATAATGCACTAACTTCTTGTTGTTTTTCTAGTTTTTCTGTAGCAAGAATCATCAGACTTTTAAAGAAGACTTCTTGCATTGATGGTGTTGTAACCATTGGCTTAATGATAGTCTGAAATTTAATATAAGCTGATTGATTCCTAACTATGATTTGTGCCAGTAAATCCTTAACCTCGTGGAAAAAGTTTTCTAGCTCATTGAATTCTGCTAATTGTTCAAATTCAATCCCCGCATTTTGTAAAGCCAATAATAACGCCTTGTCACTGGCTTGCACAAGTGACAATCGATCAGCCCAATCAGATTGGGCTACTTGCTGATCAAATTCAATAATTTGCAAACGCGATAAGATTGTTGGTAACAATTGTTTACGGTTTGGTGCAATCATAACAATAACAACATCTGAAGCAGGTTCTTCCAAAATATTGAGTAGCGCATTTTCAGCTGGTTGTGTTAATTTTTGAGCACGATCTATAATGAATAATCGTTGCTCTCCTTCAATAGGTGTTTTAGATAATTCTGATTTTAATTCACGAACTTCATCCACTCCGATTGTCTGTTTGTCACTTTGAATCAAAAAGACATCTGGATGATTGTAATTTAAAACACGTTGACATTGTGAGCATTTTTTACAGGGCTTATCTGTTGCTTCACAAAACATATAAGCAGCTAAGAAAAGCGCTGTTTTTGATGCTTGATCATGCTGGATTGCCTCAAATAAATACGCATGACTCAGTGTTTGCTTATCAACAGCCTGTGCTAATTGATTGGCAATTTGATGATTATAATTATCTAACATTAATTGTGACATACTTTCAATCCTTATTAGTATTGATGGAACTGTTCAATCGGTGTCACCATTACCGTGGCTCCGCCAACCTCAACTTCAATAGGTTGTAGCATTGACTCTTCACCCATTACTTCTAAGCTAACCGAAGGTGAAACCATTTGTTTTCGGCGTTTAGCTGCATTTTTTATTAGGCCTAGTACGTATTCAACTTGATTATCTTCAACCGCCATCATAAAAGTAATATTTTGAGCTTTCAAAAAGCCCCCTTTTGACACTAACTTAGTTGTTGAAACATGATTTTGTGCTAACACGTTTTCCAACTCATGTGCATCTTTATCTTGTATAATTGCTGTCACTAATTTCATTTTGATATCCTCCTTGAACAGATTTTAAAAAAGTTCAGGAAATCTGTCTTTCATCGCTTTAATTGTATCATCAACCACAGATTCTTTGGGTTGGTTGGCGTCAATTTTTACGATTCGATTTGGATAGCGATTATAAAGTTCTTGATAAGTCTCATAAACACGTTGGTGAAACGATTCTTTTTCTTGTTCTAGACGATCTTTTTCTCGATTTTGGTCAATACGACTCAACCCAATTTGAGGGTTAACATCAAAATATAATGTTAAATCTGGCATAACATTTTCAGTAGCAAACTGATTCATTTCGGCTACATTTTCAATTCCCAGACCACGTCCGCCACCTTGATAAGCTAAAGAACTATCTAAGTAACGGTCACTGATTACCGTTTTATCAGCTTCTAGTGCAGGTAAGACAGTTTCAACTAAATGTTGTCTTCTTGAAGCCGCATAAAGTAAGGCCTCTGTGCGATCATCCATCTCTGAATAATCAGGATTTAAAATAATTTCGCGAATAGCTTCTGCTATCGTAGAACCTCCTGGTTCTCTTGTTAACACTAAATTGTCTTGTGTTTGTTGGTTAAAAAGTTTGATTAATTGTTTTAATGCTGTACTTTTGCCAGAACCATCTGGTCCTTCTAAAGTAATAAATCGTCCAGTCATTTATGAACACTCCCTTAGTACAAAATTCTACTTGAATTTCGTACTTTTAGCAAAGGGACTTTACTATCATTTTCTGTAAATAACTCTTTGAAAGGCTAATATATCGGCCTTAATTTAGTGCAAAATAAAAAAGCTACTCTTAATGAGTAGCTTTACACTTCTTGTCGTCCTGTCATGGCACGTTTTAAAGTTAAATCATCTGCATATTCAATGTCTGACCCCACAGCAAGACCACTAGCAAGTCGCGAAACTTTAATACCTGAAGGTTTAATCAGTTTACTCAAGTACATTGCTGTTGCTTCTCCTTCAGAAGAAGAATTCAAAGCCAAAATAACTTCTTTCACCGAATGATCTTGTAGTCGTTTAATTAATGATTTGATATTTAAATCATCAACCGAAACACCGTCCATTGGCGAAAGCACACCGTTTAAGACATGATATAACCCAAAATACTCGCCCATATTTTCAAATGACAAAATATCTTTTGGTTGTTCAACAACCAAAATTGTACTGCGGTCCACGCGTTCATCTCGACAAATTTCACAAGGGTCTTCTTGCGTGATATTGCCACAAATAGAACAGTAATGAAGCTCTGTTTTAACCTCAACTAAACTTTTCGAAAAATCTTGAATATCTTCTGTTTCCATATTCAACGTAAAAAAAGCTAACCGAGTAGCTGTCTTTTGACCGACACCCGGTAGCTTCATATAACTTTCGATTAATTTAGCGATTGGCAAAGGATATTGCATATCATCGCCTAACTTTCTTACATTAATCCTTTAGTATATTTACCTAATTTTTGTTCTGTTTCTTGATTGATTTGTGTAATAGCTTGGTTAACAGCATCAATAATTAAATCTTGTGCCATATCTGGATCTTCTGGATCCATCACTTCTGGGTTAATTTGTAAATCAACCATTGTCTTGTCACCTTTAAAAGTTGCTGTAACGTAATCGTTTGCTGATTTACCCACAAATTCTTGCTCATTTAAAGCATCTTGTGTTTTTTTAACCTCTTTTTGCATTTTTTGCATTTGTTTCATCATGCCGGCCATATTTCTGCCACCCATCATAAGCGATACATCTCCTTAATCTTTTATTGATATAAATTCTGAACCAAAAAGTTCTTTTGCTTTTGACACAACGTCACTTTCAGGTTTCTCTTCTTGTATTTTATCATCTTGTTGTGAATTTGACGATTTAATTTCATCTTTATGATTTTTAAGAAAGTCTTGTCTTAGTACGGGCCATTCTGCTGCTGGAACTAAGATAATTTGACGTGATTCTTTTAGCTCTAATTCCAAGTAACGATTCAAATCATCCAACAGTTCTTGATCGTCTAAAACTTTTTCAAACCAAATATCGTATTCAAACGCAATAACGACCTGTTTTGGACTTGCTGCTACTGGCTTTGAGACTTCCATCATAGCACGCTTAGAGGGTGCAAGTGCTTTTAATACATCTTCCCAAACGCCCACTACCTGCTTTAAATCACCTCTAGTAGCTGTTCTTAATACATCATAAACTTGTTGTTGATAATTATGACGGCGTTTTTTCTCAACAGACGGTTTTGGTGTTTTAACTGTTGCTTGCACAGTTGGTTGTTGCTGAACAGGTTTTGACTTTAAGTCTTCAATCTGTTTGAGGGCTTGGTTCAGTTTTTGGTTTAACGTTGCTAATTCCTCTTGAATATGATTATCAACTGCACCAGTTGTAGGTAAATAATTAATAGACTTTACAATAAAAACATCTAATAGTGTTTTTTGCTGTGTACTATATTTTAAATTATTAAGCCCTTCGTTTGCATATTCAATCATTGCAAGCAGTTGTTCTTGTGAACTATCTTGTACCAACTTTGTAAGTTCTGTTTCTTTTTCAGTCTCTTTTTGAGCAAGCAATAAGCTAGTCAAGACATCAATCGCTTCAGTTAAAATGTTTTTCACTGTAATGCCTTTAGCTTGCAAATCAACGGTTTGTTGTAAACTTGTCGTCAAGTCCTTAGTTAACACGCTTGTTAGAATAGTTTGAATGGCTCTAGTATTGGCATATCCCGTAGTTTCTTCAACCTCTTTAACTGTTACTTGACTACCAGAATTAAAAGAAATAATTTGATCTAAAATACTTAATGCATCACGCATTCCACCATCAGAAACTTTTGCAATCATTGCAACTGCTTCAGCTTCATAGCCAATTTGCATATCATCTAAAACTTCGATTAAATGATTAGCAATCGTTTTAACTTGTAAATTTTTAAAAATAAATTTTTGTGTTCTTGAAATAATTGTTGCTGGAACTTTTTGAAGTTCAGTAGTCGCCAAAATAAAAATAACATGTTCAGGTGGTTCTTCAAGCGTTTTCAATAGTGCATTAAATGCGCCCATTGAAAGCATATGAACCTCATCAATGATATACACTTTATATTGACCTTGTGAGGGTGCATATTTAACTTTATCACGAATATCTCGAATCTCATCCACACCATTATTTGATGCAGCGTCAATCTCAAGTAAATCATTTAAGCTACCATTATCTGAAGCTATACAGTTTTCACATTGGTTACAAGGTTCCCCATCTTTTAAATTCGTACAGTTGACGGCTTTCGCTAAAATTTTAGCGCAACTTGTTTTCCCTGTCCCACGTGGGCCAGAAAATAAGTAAGCATGACTCACTTTATCAGCCATCAACGCATTTTTTAAAGTTTGGGTAATGACTTCTTGTCCAATAACATCTTTAAATTGACGTGGACGCCATGTTCGATATAAGGCTTGATAACTCATAATTCCCCTCTTTACGTAAAAAACTCATAGCCGATACGACTATGAGTTCGTTATATTCTCATTAAAAGGCACATGCTATCACAAACTTAGTGCTGCTTTCTTCCGAACCTGACACGATTCATAAGGACAACATTGCCTAAGGCCCTACGGCCATTATCTATCATAACGTATCTGTGTTATTTTTTCTACCCTTTTTCAGAAGTTTTTGACGTTTTCTGATATCTTGAAAAAAGGATTTTAAAATTTGTTTACCCTGGTCTAAATACAAGCCACCATAAGCTTTTGGATGATGATTGAGCTTTTCAACAGCAAACAAATCAAGTACTGATCCACAAGCCCCTGCTTTAGGATCAAAAGCTGAATAGTAAACCGTGTCAATTCGACTATTGATGATCGCACCAGCACACATCGGACATGGCTCTAGCGTTACAAACAACTGACAATCTTCTAAACGCCAGCTGTTCAAGTTTTCACAAGCCATTCTGATTGCTGTTGTTTCAGCATGTAAGGTGGCATCTTGCTTTTCTTCGCGCTCATTGTGTCCCAGACCTATGATTTGTCCTTCTTTCACAACTACAGCACCAATAGGTACTTCATCTTTTAGACGTGCTTTTTTAGCCTCGTCAAATGCGACTTGCATGAATCGTTGCTTATCTTCTTTTGAAATCATCTAAGCTTCCTTCACCGATTGTAAAATGTAGTACCCTTTGTCTTTAGCTACTACCTTCACATTCCCAAAAGTTTCTTGCATCAATTTCTTAGCAGAAGGTGCGCCTTGTTTCTTTTGTAAAACTGCCCATAATTGACCACCTTCAATCAAATGATTAAAAGCATCTTTTAACATTGTTGAAACAATTGTTTTGCCCGCACGAATAGGTGGATTTGTCGCAATTCCCGCAAATTTTCCGTTAACATTATCGTAGCAACTGGATTCATAAATTTTGATATTGTCAATTTGATTAGTTTTGGCATTTTCGCTAGCCAGTTGTAAACTACGCTCATTAACATCAACCATATGAACTAAATGATCTGGAAAAATTTTGGCTAAATAAAGACCCATTGGTCCATATCCAGTTCCCAAATCTAATAAATTTCCTGCTACAAATTCAGCTGAATTTGTAATTGCTTTAAGTAAAGCGAGTGACCCATAATCAATTCTGTTTTTTGAAAACACACCATTATCCGTTTTGAATTTAAGATGTGTTTTATCTATATCAAGGGAAACTTCTTGATAATGGTGATCTGATGTTGGCGCTTGTGTAAAATATTGTTCTTCCATTTATTTGCCTCAATTACTCTTTTTCTTAATTTTATAGTGAACAAAAAAAAGATGCAATCATTATGATTGCATCTTTTTTAAGAAATGAACAATTATTTAAGAGTAATTGTTGCGCCAACTTCTTCAAGTTTAGCTTTCATGTCTTCAGCAGCATCTTTGTCAGCAGCTTCTTTAACTACTGAAGGTGCGCCATCTACAAGACCTTTAGCATCTTTCAAGCCAAGACCTGTGATTTCACGAACTGCTTTAATAACTTTAACTTTTTCGCCACCAACTTCAGTTAGTTCAACGTCAAATTCTGATTTTTCTGCAGCAGCATCGCCACCAGCAGCACCAGCAGCAGCAACAGGAGCAGCAGCTGTAACGCCAAATTCTTCTTCGATTGCTTTAACTAGGTCGTTTAATTCAAGAACGCTAGCTTCTTTAATTTGGTCAATGATTTTTTGTGTATCTAAAGCCATTTTATTTCCTCCGAATGAATAATAATTAGTTTAATTATTGTTATTTAATTAAGCGGCTGAACCGTCATCATCTTTTGATTCTGCAACGTTTTTAACCGCATAAGCAAAGTTGCGAACAGGTGCTTGAAGCACTGATAACAACATTGATAATAGACCATCGTGGCCTGGTAATTGTGAAATTTCTTGAATTTGTTCAAGAGATGCAACAGTACCTTCGATAATACCACCTTTGATTTCAAGAGGTTCGATATCTTTAGCGTACTTAGCAATGATACGTGCAGGTGCTACAGCATCATCGTTAGAGAATGCTACAGCAGTAGGACCTGTGAAAGTTTCATCAAGACCTTCGTAACCTGCTTTATCAGCTGCACGACGTAAAATTGTGTTTTTAACAACTTTCATTTCTACGCCATTTTCACGTAATTCGCGACGCATGTTTGTAACTTGGTCAACGTTTAGACCTAAGTAGTCGATGATAACAACAGAAGTTGCATCGTTGAATTTTTCAACAATTTCATCTACAAGTTGCGCTTTTTTAGCAATAGCTGCTTCACTCATTTATTTCACCTCACTATGTTCCATTTTATATTATGATTTTTGTCTACCAAATTATAAAGACTCCATACCAAAAAAGTATGGAGTCTAAACTCGCATCATTTTCTGGCCTCAGCGGGAAATTAAGATAGATTAACTATCACCCGAGTCTTAGGTAGAAATCATAATTACAGTATAGCCTAGTTCATTGATTGATGTCAATCAATTAATTAAGCGTTTGGGTTCAAGTGAACACCTGGTGTAAATGTTGAAGTTACAGAAACGCTAGTTACGTATTGTCCTTTAGCAGATGCTGGACGAGCACGTAAAATAACATCGTTTAGAGCGTTAAAGTTTTCAACAAGTTTTTCATCTGAGAATGAAACTTTACCGATTGGTGCGTGGATTAAACCAGCTTTATCAACACGGTATGTTACTTGTCCAGCTTTAACGTTTTTAACTGCAGTTTCAACATCCATTGTAACTGTACCAGTTTTAGGGTTAGGCATTAAACCTTTAGGTCCAAGTACACGACCTAATGGTCCAACTTTGGCCATCATTTGAGGTGTGGCAACCACAACGTCAAAATCTAACCATCCGTCTTGAATGCGTTCTACTAAGTCGTCAGAACCTACAACGTCTGCACCTGCAGCTTCTGCGGCTTTAGCTTGTTCACCTTCAGCGAATACAATAACACGTTGAGTTTTACCTGTTCCGTTTGGAAGAACAAGTGCTCCACGAATTTGTTGATCAGCTTGTCTTGGATCAACGTTTAAGTTGTATGCAACTTCAACAGTTGCGTCAAATTTTGCGTAATCCATTTCTTTTGTTAAAGAAATAGCTTCTTCGATTGAGTATTGTTTGCTTGAATCAACTTTTTTCAAAGCTTCAATATATTTTTTTCCATGCTTTGGCATGTGTTTTCCTCCTTGCAAATGTGGTCATCGGATTTATAATCCTCCCACTTGATTTGTTAACTTTCATTAACAATCCGACGCTGTCATGAAATTAGTCTTTTACAACAAATCCCATACTTCTAGCAGTACCTTCAACCATGCGCATAGCTGCTTCTACATCAGCAGCGTTTAGGTCTTGCATTTTTGTTTCAGCGATTTCTCTAACTTGATCTTTTGTAACTTCAGCGACTTTGTTTTTGTTTGGTTCGCCTGAACCTTTAGCTACTCCGGCTGCTTTAGTTAATAAAACAGCTGCTGGAGGAGTTTTTGTAACAAAATCGAATGAACGATCTTCATAAACTGTAATAACAACAGGAATAATCATTCCTTGTTGGTCAGCAGTTCTTGCGTTGAAATCTTTTGTGAAACCAACAATGTTGATCCCAGCTTGTCCTAGAGCAGGTCCAACTGGGGGAGCAGGAGTTGCTTGTCCTGCAGGAATTTGTAATTTAACAATGTTTGCGACTTTTTTTGCCACGTGACATACCTCCTCAAGTCCGTGTGTGGTTATAGTGGGGATGTATATTTCCCCTCCCACATATACTAAACATACTTGACTAACATAACACTAAAAAGTGAGTTTTGCAAGTCTATTTTTATTTTATTAGAATTTTTCTACTTGATTAAAGTCAAGTTCAGTATCTGTTTCTCTACCAAACATTTCTACTTCAACATGCAATTTGAATTTTTCGCGGTCAACTTCAACAATTTTACCAGCCATGCCTTCAAAAGCACCTTCTTTGATAGAAACCGTTTCGCCAACTTCAAAATCTTCTTCACTATAGCGAGTTGTTGCACCCATATGCTGTAGGATATGATCAATTTCTTCGTCTAGTAACGGAGCGGGTTTACTTCCGGCACCATGACTACCAACAAATCCTGTAACACCAGGAGTATTTCGAACAACAAACCATGATTGATCTGTCATGACCATTTCAACTAAGACATATCCAGGGAAAGTTTTTTCCATTTCAACTTTTCCACTGTCTTCTTTATCGTAACTTTTTTCTTCAGGTACTGCGACTCTGAAAATATGATTTTCCATACCCATAGTTTGAGCACGAGATTCTAAGTTTGTTTTGACTTTGTTTTCATATCCTGAATAGGTATGCAAGACATACCACTTTTTCTCATGTGATTCCATAGTGACTTTACTCCTTAATTTTTTGCAAAATAAAAAATCCCCATACAGCATGGAGATTTATCGGCGACTTGAGTATATCAAATATTTAAGATTTTGACAATCAATTAAAAGATTGAAGTCATTAGTGAGCTGAATGCCCAGTCTAACAATCCTAAATAAACAGCAAACATAATTGTTGTTGAGATAACAACCCATGTATCATGGCGGTTTTCTTTAAGTGTAGGCCATGAGACTAGTTTCATTTCAGCAAAAACACTTTTTAAAAATTTCATAATAACTCCTATCTCGTTTCTTTGTGTAAAGTATGTTTTCCACAATGTTTACAAAACTTTTTAACTTCTAAACGTTCTGTACGGTTTTTATTTTCAGACACTGTATAATTACGTGATCCGCAATTAACACAGGCCAAAGCTACTTTTCTTAATGGCATAGTTCTCTCCTTAATAAGTCAATATAACAATAGCAAAAACTTTTTTTAAAGTCAAAACAAAGTCATATTACCAAACAAAAAAACTAAACGAAATCGTTTAGTCTTTTTGAACTTTACTATTATGACGACCATATGTGAAGTAAATAATTAGTCCTAAGACGAACCAAATACCAAACACTTGCCATGTTAAGGCTTTAAGTTGTGACATCAAGAATAGACATGCTAAAAATGAAACAACTGGTAGCACTGGATAAAATGGTGCTTTAAATGGGTGGTCTAATTGGTCATATTGTTTTGAGTTACGTAAGAAAATAATTCCAATTGAAACTGTCGCAAAAGCAAATAAAGTTCCAATGTTTACTAACTCAGTAATTTTGTCTAGTGGAATAAATGTTGCAAAAATAGCTGCAACAACTGTAAAGATAACTGTATTAATTACTGGTACGTGTGTTTTAGGATTAACCTTTGATAATGATTTTGGTAGTAAGCCATCACGACTAATTGCAAAAATCAAACGAGTTCCACCATATGCCATTACAAGCAAAACAGTTGTCATCCCTGCAACCGCACCTAGGGAAACAATTCCTGATACCCAGTTTTGGTTAATCAATTGTAGTGCAAACGCAACAGGATCCCCAACGTTTAGTTGTGTGTAGTGAACCACACCAACTAAAACGATTGCAACTGCTGCATACAATGCTGAAGCTACAACTAGACTTGAAATAATCCCAATCGGCATATCTCTTTTTGGGTTTTTAACTTCTTCAGCAGCTGTTGAAACCGCGTCAAAACCGATATAAGCATAAAATGCAATCGCTGCTCCAGATAGCACACCTGAGAAACCAAATGGCATTGCTGGAGAGTAGTTTTCTGGTTTTACATAAAATACAGCAACTGCTACAAACAGTACAATAACTGCAATTTTAATGAACACCATAATTTCGTTAATTTTAGTTGATTCTCTCAAACCTAAGCTAAGTAAAAATCCAATAACTAAAATAACAAGACCCGCAACTAGGTTTCCACCACCATGGCCATTTTCATAAGCTTGTGTCAAAAAGCCTGGCAAGTGAATTGAAAAACCACTCAATAAATTTTGGAAATACGATGACCAACTAACCGCCACCGACGAAACCGCGAATAAATATTCAGATATTAAGGACCATCCGATAATCCAAGCTACAATTTCACCAAAAACAACATAAACATAAGTATAAGCACTACCTGCAAGCGGAATAGTTGAAGCAAACTCTGAATAACATAAAGCTGCTAAAGCACAAACCACGGCGGCAATAATAAAAGATAAATAAGCACTTGGTCCAGCATGAAGCGCTGCAATAATACCAGGTGTAATAAAAATACCAGCACCAACAACAGCTCCTACCCCCATGGATGTTAATCCTAGAGCGCCTAATGTCTTTTCTAATTTACTATGTTTAACTTGATTCAAATCAACTGTTCGCTTCTTGAACAGTCCCTGAACAAAATTACTCATGTACTCACCGTCTTTCTTTTGTCGAAAATTAGATATAGATTAAATTTTATCTTATTTTTAACAACCTGACAAGAAAAACCTGACACAAAAAAAGAACCGCTAGTTAATAGCGATTCTTTTTGGATGAATCTTATTTCAAATGAGATTCGACAAATTCTTTGATTTTTGAATCTTCACAGTCCATAAATGGACGCATTTTTGATTCTGTCTCCAATGTGTTCTTGTTATTGTGGTCCATGAAGTAGTCCCATAGGGCATCTCTTACAGGGATGTCGCTAGTGCTCCAATCAAACGCATCAGACATCTTAGTGTCCAATAATAATTTTTGATCAACATATGCAGTTGCCATAGTAACTACCTCCTATTTATTTTTTACAATCTTAGTGTAGTTCCACCTTCATCAAAATGCAATTATTAAGACTCATCTTCTTCTAAAAATCGTAATATTTTTTTCCGACACCGATCTTTTGCCGCTCTCAATTGTTTACGTTCAATAGCTGTCAAAGAATTCTCATCTATAACCCCCAGCATAACTTGTAATGCTTTTACTTCAATCGGCGACAGCAACCGGACTAGTTTGTTTAACTTACGATGATCAACAAATCTCAATGTCTGAAGTGTCACTTCATAATAAACTTGAGCTGGTACAATCCCTAGTTCAGAACTCTTTTCATAAGAAAAAGCTTCTGTCTGTGACTTTCGCTTTTGAGCAGACTCTCTTCTCAACAAACTTTTAGCGTGATTGTGCAATCTGAGTTTGAAGAATCCCCCAAATTTAACTGCTTTTTCAATTTTAAATAACTTCGTTGTCTCATAACAAATAATCATAGCTTCTTGTTGCCAATCACTTTCATCATAATCTCGCAAAAAGTAATGAAATTTCACACGATTAATCATAGGTTGGTAACGAACAACTAACTCGTTCAATGCATCGTCATTAGATAGACGGACTAACTTAACTAATTCATTATCTGTTTTCTTATTCATTATTTGCCCCTCCATGTGGCTCTTTAACTATAACAAGATAATAAATTTAATAACCTAAGCATTCGGTTTATCTAATCAAAAAAATAGAAGTGTCGCATATGCAACACTTCTATTTTTATACTTCACGTGAAGTAAAAGCTTGGTACATTAAAACACCAGCTGCTACACCCGCATTCAAACTTTGAACATGTCCAACCATTGGAATAGTTAACATTTGATCCATTTGTTCTTTTAACAATCTCGAAATGCCTTTTCCTTCGTTTCCAATAACCAAAACAGTCTTACCTTTTGCATCCCATTTACGGTAATCTTGTCCTTTCATATCAGTCCCAAAGAACCAAAAACCAGCTTTTTTCATCTTATTAACAGTATTAACTAAGTTAGTTTCACGAATAACTGGCACATGATTAATCGCACCCGTTGAACTTTTAGCGACAACACTTGTCAATCCTGTTGCACGATGTTTTGGAATAATAATTGCGTCAACACCTGTTGCATCAGCCGTTCTCAAAATTGAGCCTAAGTTGTGAGGATCTTCAATTGAATCCAACATCAAAATCATCGGATTTTTATCTTCTAACTGAGCCAGTGTTTCATCTAAATCCGCATACTCAAAGCTAGCAATTGTCAACACAATCCCTTGATGGTTAGCTTGATGACCAACTAATTTTTCGATTTTATTTTTGGGAACTTCTTGGACTACAACACGTGCTTTTTTAGCTAATCCTCTAATTTCCTTTTCAAAATCGGCACTCACACCATTTTGTAAAAAGATTTTGTTGACACGTGTTCCTTCATTGTTCTTTAGATAGTCAACGGCAGCATGTTTACCGTAAACAAATTCTTCTGAGACTTTATTTGAATCTATACTCATTATTTGCTCCTGATTCTACTTTTTCAATACACCAATTCGTTAACTCAATCACGCGCTCATCTTGATGATTCAATGATAAAAAGCCAAAGACTGCTTCAAATCCTGTTGAAAGGTGGTATGTTGCAGTTGAGGTGTTCTTTGCTTTTGTATGACTTTTAGCATTGCGTCCACGCATGAAGATTGCTAACTCTTCATCAGTCAAAACATCTTCATCTTGCATACGTGTGATTAAGGCTGCTTGTGCTTTAGCTGAAACATATTGCGTTGCTGTTTTTTGCAACTGATTGGGTCTCACAATACCAGATTCCACTAAATGCTGACGAATCAAAATTTCGTATGCACCATCACCAACGTAGGCTAGTGTTACGGCATTCAAAATTGACGGATCTTTAATTTTCATTTCTCTTCCACCTTGTTCCTTGAGGAGTGTCTTCAATTACAATCCCCATCTCTTTTAATTGGTCTCTGATTTCATCACTAGTTTTGAAATCTTTTTGGCTTCTGGCTTCATCACGCTTTTGAATTAATGCTTCTACTTCTTCAGATAAGTTATCTGTTTGTTGGTCAAACTGTACCCCAAAAACAGTCATGATTTTGACAAATTCTGATTTAAAGTCAGCTAAAACAGTTTTATCAACAGCTTCTTCTTGTAAGTGCTGATTAATCGCACGCATCAATTCATAAAGAACGGTTAGACCATTTTGAACATTAAAATCATCATCCATTGCAGATTTGAATTCGCTAATTTTTTCGTTAAGTAGCTGTGATAACTCAACATCTTCTTGAGATGAAGTTTGGTCATTTAGACGGTAATCAATATTTTGATAAAGGTTCTTAAAGTATTGCACGCGTTCACGTGCTTCTTGCATGTTATCGTCATTGTAATGGATTGGACGACGATATTGTGTACTTGCCATAAAGAAACGTAAAACGGTAGCATCTTCTTGTTTTAGTAAGTCGTGAACTGTTACAAAATTACCTGCTGATTTACTCATCTTTTCGTTTTGGTTACCAACAGTTACAAAACCATTGTGCATCCAATAATTTACAAATTTTTGACCTGTCTTCGCTTCACTTTGTGCAATTTCATTCTCGTGATGTGGAAACTGTAAATCTTGTCCCCCACCGTGAATATCAAAAGTTTCACCAAGTAACTTAGTTGACATTACTGAACACTCAATATGCCAACCTGGGCGACCTTTTCCAAAATGTGAATCCCATGCGATTTCTGTTTCCTCTTTTTGAGGTTTCCATAAAACAAAATCAAGTGGGTCTTCTTTTGTGGCCACTTCTTCTTGTGTTAAGTGTTGTGACGCACCATTTTCAAGTTGTTCAATATTTTGTTTTGACAGTTCGCCATAGTGCTCGAAATGGCGAGCGCGGAAATAAACATTACCCGAAACTTCATAAGCATAGCCTTTTTCAACTAAAGCTTCAATAAATTCGATAATATCGGCAATCATGTGTGTTGCTCTTGGATTATGAGTAGCTGGTTTGATATTTAGCGCTTTTGTATCTGCCATAAAAGCTTCAATAAAACGATTGGCTAATTCATCAACCGTAATCGCTTCTTTCTTAGCTTGGTTAATCATCTTGTCGTCAACATCAGTAAAGTTAGAAACGTAGGTTACTTGGTAACCTCTATATTCTAAATAACGACGTATTGTATCAAATGATACTGCACTTCTAGCATTTCCAATGTGAATATAATTATATACAGTAGGTCCACAGACATACATCTTCACTTCATTTTCATGAATAGGTTTAAATGGTTCTTTTTCTCGAGTTAACGTATTGAAGATTTTTATCATCGTTGCGGATCCCTTCTAGTTTTTTAATGAATAGTTTTATTATATAAGTTGTGAGCACAATTATAAACCGCAAAATAAAAAAAGCGACTTGACTAACTCAAGTCGCTTTTAAATTTATTTCATTTGATCTAGTGTTTGTTGAATATGCTTCATAGTCTTTTGACGACCTAACAATTCAATTGATTCACCAATTCCAGGTCCGTGCATTGAACGTGTTGTTGCAATACGAACAGGCATGAACAATTTACGTCCCTTAACTTTAGTTTCTTTTTGAATTTCTTTGATAACAGCCATAATTTGAACACTTGTAAAGTGGTCTAATTGTTCTAGCTTATCGTGGAAAGCTTTCAAAACAACAGGTGCTGTTTCATCAGCTAATTCTGCCATTGCTTCTTCAGAAAGTGTATCTGGTTCTTTGAAGAAAATGTCTGCAAATTCTGCAAGTTGAGCTGTGTAACTCATTTGTTCAGCATAAAGTGAAACTAATTGGCGAACCCATTCAATTTTTTCAGGAGTTGGATCTTTTTCAACTAAACCTTTTTCGATTAAGTTGTGTAGAGATAAATCTAACAACATATCAGGGTTAGCTGTTTTAACATATTGGTTGTTAACCCATTCTAGTTTTTTAGCATCAAATGACGCTGGTGATTTGCTTAATCTTTCAGGGTCAAAAGCTTTGATTAACTCTTGTTTTGAGAAGATTTCATCTTCACCCACTGGTGACCAACCTAGTAAAGTAATGAAGTTGAACATTGCATCAGGCAAGTAGCCAAGTTCACGATATTGTTCGATGAATTGTAAAATTGATTCATCACGTTTTGATAACTTCTTACCTGTTTCAGTATTCACAATCAATGTCATGTGACCGAATTGTGGACGTTCCCATCCTAATGCATCATAAATCATTAATTGTTTTGGTGTGTTTGCAATATGGTCATCTCCACGTAAAACGTGTGAAATTTCCATTAAGTGGTCATCAACAACAACCGCAAAGTTGTAAGTTGGCATGCCGTCACGTTTTTGAATAACGAAATCGCCACCAACTGTATTTCCTTCAAAGCTAATTTCACCTTTAACGATGTCGTCCCATTCGTAAAGTTCATTTGGCACGCGGAAACGAACAACAGGTGTTAGACCTTTAGCTTCTGATTCTTGTTGTGATTTTGCAATTTGGTCATCACTCATACCAGCGTATTCGTAAACATAGTGAGGCGCAATTCCTTTTTCGATTTGGGCTTCACGTTCTGCTGTCAACTCATCTTCTGTTTTGTATGAATGATAAGCTAAACCTTGATCTAATAATTGTTGAATATATTTTAAGTAAATATCCTTACGTTCTGATTGACGATAAGGACCATATTTACCACCAACATCTGGACCTTCATCCCAGTCAATTCCTAACCATCTCAAGTTATCTAATTGACTAGTTTCACCATCTTCAATGTTACGTTTTGTGTCAGTATCTTCGATACGAACAATAAACTTACCCTTGTTATGTCTAGCAAATAAGTAGTTAAATAATGCTGTTCTTGCATTCCCAATGTGCAAGTGTCCTGTAGGACTTGGTGCATAACGCACTCTCATTTTATTTTTACTCAATCCAAACGCCTCTTTCATTTGTAATACGCTATAAGTGTACAGGTTTCTTCTAAAAAATTCAAAGCTTAAAACAGGTAATTTAGTGCCTGTTGAATCGACACTACAGGAACGATTTCAATCCCTTCAGACTGACGCAATGACTCTGTCAGATTATTCTTAGGAATATACACACGTTTAAACCCTAAATTACGTGCTTCTTTAATTCGGTCTTCAATTTGTGTCACACGTCTGATTTCACCAGTTAAGCCAATTTCACCGATAAAACAGTCTGTTTGATTAATCTCTTTTTCTTTATAACTGGATGCGATTGCTACGGCAATTGCTAAATCAATAGCGGGTTCATCTAAACGAACACCACCTGTTGCCTTCAAGAATGCATCTTGATTTTGTAATAATAATCCGCCACGTTTTTCAAGAACGGCCATGATTAATGCAACACGATGCGTGTTAAGTCCAGTCGATGTTCGTTTAGCATTACCGAATGCTGTCGGTGTGACTAGTGCTTGGAGTTCTACCAAGATTGGGCGAGTTCCTTCCATTGAAACCACAACAGCAGACCCAGTACTATTGGGCAATCGTTCATCTAAAAAGATAGCAGACGGATTTTTGACTTCAGCAAGGCCTTCGCCTTTCATTTCAAACATGCCAATTTCATTCGCCGCACCAAAACGATTCTTAACAGAGCGAATAATGCGGTATGCATGATGAGCTTCTCCTTCAAAATATAAAACCGTATCCACCATATGTTCCAAAATCTTTGGTCCAGCAATGCCACCACTTTTTGTCACATGTCCCACCACAAAAACTGTAATTTGGTCATTTTTAGCAATCTTCATTAGCTCAGAAGTAACTTCTTTCACTTGTGACACACTACCCACAACGGCATCCAATTCTGGCTCATTCATAGTTTGAATCGAATCAATAATCAAAAAGTCAGGTTTCATTTCGTTGACTTGTTGGCGAATTTCACTCATATCGGTTTCCGAATAAATATATAGTTGTTCAGAATCGATTCCTAAACGTTGGGCCCTCATTTTGATTTGAGTCGGACTTTCTTCCCCAGATACATACAAGACCGTTTGTTTTTGAGCTAATTCACCACATACTTGTAAAAGTAGCGTTGACTTTCCAATCCCTGGATCACCACCTAAAAGGACTAATGACCCTTTCACTGCACCGCCACCTAAAACGCGATCTAACTCATCAAACTGTGTTGATGTTCGATTTTCTTTGGTTGACGTAATTTCTTTTAGATGCTGCGGTTGTCGAATACCTGTTGTTGTCATTCTTCTACTTGGTGTTGCTTTGCTTGATACTTTAGCCGACTCTTTTTTAGTCTCAACAAACTGATTCCAAGCCTGACAATTAGGACATCTTCCTAAATAACTTGCCGAATGATAGCCACAGTTTTGACAGGTATACTCTATTCTTGATTTCGCCAATCTCTATTCTCCTTTATTCACCTGATGAACCAAATCCTCCTGTTCGTTCCTTTTGATCATTTGATTCATCATCAACCGTTAAGTAAGGCATGAAGATACCTTGCCCGATACGTTCACCTTTTTTAATTCTAAGTGTTCTAGGTCCAAAGTTTAAAACCTGAATGAAAACTTCGCCTTCGTTATTTTCATTACCATAATAATCTGAGTCAATAATCCCAATTCCGTTAGGCAAAATTAATTGACGCTTAATTGGATTACTAGAACGGTTAGCTAACATTAAATACTCATCTTCACCCATATAAGCTTTAATTCCTGTTGGGACTAAAAATGGACGAAGTGTTTCATTAGCTAATTGTTCGTCTTGTTTTGTTAGTTTATGGCCGTTTTTGATCAAACGAAAAATACGGACAAAATTCAATCGCCAAATTGATGGGATTTCAAAATCTTCAGCAGCTTCAAAGTCATAACCAGCTGCACCCTTAGTTTGTCTTTTAGGAATATTTAATCCCATTCCTTGGTATCGTGATACAATCTCAAATCCTCGTTTTTTCATAAAGAGCTCCCTCATTTCATTTTGTAAGGTTTATTATAAACAAGATAAAGTATAATTTCATTGATATTACCAAAAAATTCTTAGACAATAGAGATGGAGGTGATAATGTGGAATTTTTAGAAGAAAAGAATCGTTTTTATCAATTAGATGACGAGCAAAAATTAGTTGCTGAAATTCGATTTGATACTATCAAAGACAATCAAGTACTGGTTATTGAACATACTTTTACGCGTCCAGATTTCCGCGGACAAGGAATCGCAGCTGAACTCGTTAAAAAGGTTGTCGATTTTGCAATTGAAAATCACCAACAAGTTCAACCTCTTTGTTCATATGCAAAAAAAGAATTTATCAAAAACAAAGACTATCAAAAAATTTGGTATAACCATTAATTATTGAAAGGACCTAATCCCATTATGGATCAAAATACATTAAAAAAATCTGCTGCTGAATACGCTTGCGCTAACTTTATACACGACAATATGAAACTTGGACTTGGAACAGGTTCTACTGTAACATTTTTAGTTGATGCTTTAGGCAAACGTATTAAAGAAGAAAATCTAAATATTACAACCGTTTCAACTTCTTCAAGAACAAAACGCCAAGCTGAAAGCTTAGGAATTAAAGTTGTCGATTTAAACGATATCGATGAACTTGACCTAACTATTGATGGTGCTGACCAAATTAGCCCTGACTATCAAGGAATTAAGGGTGGTGGTGCTGCCCACACTCTAGAAAAAATTGTTGCAACTGCTTCAAAACGTAACCTATGGATTGTTGATGAAAGTAAGATTGCTGAACCATTTGGTTCTTTCCCTCTACCTGTTGAGGTTTTAGACAAAGCGCAACATCAATTAATGCTTCAATTTGAACAAAAAGAGCTTAATCCTCAATTACGCTTAAATGAAAATGGGGAACCCGTAAGAACTCACTTTGGTAATTTAATTGTTGATTTACATTTAGGTCAAATTCAAAATCCTCATGAACTAGGTGCATACTTAAAATCCCAAGTTGGCGTAGTTGAACACGGTTTATTCCTTGACACAGTCAACACTGTCATCGTTGGTCGTGAAGAAGGCCCAAATTGTATCGATAATATTCGTTAATAAAATATTAATAAAATATTAGAAAAATCAATTGATTTGAGGTACAATGACTTCAAGATTCAAATTACATAGGAGGAACCTTTATGTCTAAAGATATTTCACAACAAGATTTAGCTAAAATCGAACAAGATTTTGCACAACACCCTTCAGCACGTGTTTTACAACGCGCAGTTATGACTAACGGGATTAATGCAAGTAGTCAAAACATGGATTCACAAATTGCAATGGACCCTACTTTTTCAGTAGAAGTTGAAACTGGCGAAGTTTCAAATCAAAAACAATCAGGTCGTTGCTGGATGTTTGCTGCATTGAACACAATGCGTCACCCATTCCAAAAAGAATTCAAAATCAATGGTTTTGAATTATCACAAAACTTCACATTCTTCTGGGACAAGTTCGAAAAAGCAAACTTCTTCTACGAAAATGTTATCGAAACTTCAGATTTACCTCTTGGTGACCGTAAAGTTGATTTCTTATTAACAACACCTCAACAAGATGGTGGTCAATGGGATATGCTAGTAGCCCTAGTTCAAAAATATGGTTTAGTTCCTAAATCAGTGATGCCTGAAACATTCAGTGCTACAAAATCTGCTCAACTAAACAAAAACTTGAACTTAAAATTACGTCGTGATGCTGTTGAATTACGTCGTTTAATGGACAAAGAAACACCTAGAGAACAAGTTGAAGCTCGCAAAAACGAATTCTTAAGCGAAGTTTACCGTATGCTAGCTTATGCTTTAGGTAACCCTCCTAAAACATTTGATTTTGAATACCGCGATACAGACAAAAAATACCATCGTGATGCACAATTAACACCTCAATCATTCTTTGAAAAATACATTGGCTGGAACCTTGAAGATTACGTTTCAGTTATTAACGCCCCAACTGAAGATAAACCATTTAACCAAGCTTACAATGTTGAGCTACTAGGAAACGTTGTAGGTGGACGTGAAGTTCGTCACTTAAATCTTGAAATTGAAGAACTAAAACGTCTAACAATTGCCCAACTAGAAGCTGGCGAAACCGTTTGGTTTGGTTCAGATGTTGGTCAAAGTTCAGACCGTCAAGCTGGTATTATGGATACTGAAATTTACAAACCAGATGAACTATTCGATGTTGATTTACACATGACTAAAGGTGATCGTTTAGGTTACGCTGAAAGTCTAATGACTCACGCTATGGTTATCACAGGTGTTGACTTAGTTGAAGGTCAACCAACTCGTTGGAAAGTTGAAAACTCATGGGGAGATAAAGTCGGTCATAAAGGTTACTTTGTGATGAGCGACTCATGGTTCGAAGAATTTACTTACCAAGTTGTTATTAACAAAAAATTCTTAACTGCTGATCAAAAAGGCATCTACGAAAACTCAGAAGCACATGTATTAGCTCCTTGGGATCCAATGGGTGCATTAGCTGAATAATAATCGGCAAACAAAAAAGAGTGAACTTAACTGTTCGCTCTTTTTTAATACCTTTTTTTAGCTAAAATCGCTAACTTATCATCTAACTGATATTGAATGATTTCACTATTATTCACTTCAACACCATCAATATTCTTATCACTGATTGCTTCCAAATATTTAATAAGGGCTCTAATTGTACTACCATGTGCTACTACAAGCTGATCATTTCCCGATAGCAATTCAGGTGCAATCTGCTCCTCAAAATACGGAATTATACGATTACTAGCCATTCTAAGACTTTCTGATGCTGGCAATGATTTTTGTGGAATCAAGCGATAACGATGGTCAAAATGTTTATTGTCTGATTTTGGTGGGACGGCATCAAAACTACGGCGCCATTTTTGAACAGTCTCAACACCATATATTTGACGTGTTTCATCTTTGTTCAAGCCACCTAACCCACCATAGTGACGTTCGTTCAAACGCCAACTTTTCAACATGGGCAAGTATAACAATCTTTGCTCTTCTAATATAATATTTGCTGTTTTAATTGCACGCTTCAAAACTGAAGTGTGCACTTTTTTTATGTTGATATCATCAATTTGACCAAGCTTATAGCCAGCTGCTTTAGCTTGAGAAACACCTTTTTTTGTTAAATCAACATCATTCCAGCCTGTATAAGTATTCGTTGCATTTGCAGTACTTTGTCCATGCCTCACTAATAACAGATTTACCACATTTTAACCTCCTGACTCTTACTGTTCATTTTCACCATGAGGAATAATCTTTTCGTTAAGTCCTCTGGCACTTTCTACTTGAATTGTAACATGTGAAATCCCAAAGTTTTGCTTCAATACATGATTAATTTGATCATATAGTCCATCTAGCTTTTCGACTTTAATTTTTGAATCGACATTAATATGCGCATCTAACATGATTTCTGCATCACTGAATTGCCAAACATGAACATGATGCACAGCATTAATTAAGTCCAGTTTTAATAAGTCTGATTCAACTTTTTCTAAATCAACATTTGGGTTTGACTCCATTAAAATATTCAATGTGTTTTTTAGGATTTTAATAGCTTCATACCCTAAAACAACTGACACAATCACCGTAATAACCGCATCAATCCACATAATATGATAAACATTAATCAAAATTGCTGCGATGATAACACCTATTGAGGATAATGCATCAGACAACATATGTAAGAATACTGACTTAATATTGACGTTATCCTTTGAATGTTGATGCATCACTAACATTGAAATAAAGTTAGCAATCAAGCCAATCACAGCAATAATCAACATCAACTCGCCATCAATTGTCACTTCATCATTTAGTCGTTCAAAAGCTTCAATCACCAAATAAACCGTCATTGCCAGTAAAATAAATGCATTCACAAATGCTGCGATAATTTCAGCTCGTTTATAACCAAATGTCTTATTTGAATTTTGCTTCTTCTTTCCGATTAAATGTGCAACAAAAGATAAAATGATAGCGCCCACATCACCTAAATTATGCACAGCATCTGAAAGTAAAGCCAATGATCCTGACATAAATCCACCAATGAATTCCGCTAATGTGATAACAACATTAAGGATGGCCACACTAAAAAAATTCTTTGAAACTTTATCTTTCATACCGATATCTCCTTTTGTTTTTCTGTCTTCATTTTATAACAAACGGTTTAATTTTGATATCTTTTACACTTTTTTCTTAACTGTGGTCTCAAAAAACATGATAAAAAATATACATCTTGATTGGCTTAATCACTTGATAATAAAAGAAAGGCAAAATGAATATTCTTTATTTTTGTATAATTATCCAAAAATCATTGATTCGGCTAGTTTTGACTGCTACTATTAACCCATAATAATTAAAGAAAAATTAAAGGGGCGTTTTATTATGACAAAAGAAAAAATTATTTTAGCATATTCCGGTGGACTAGATACCTCTGTCGCTATTAAGTGGCTTTCAGACGAAGGTTATGATGTTATCGCTTGTTGTTTAGATATTGGTGAAGGCAAAGATACTGAAGCGATTAAACAAAAAGCATTGCAAGTTGGTGCAAGCGAATCTTACGCAATTGATGCACGTGAAGAATTTGCACAAGACTTTGCTTTAATTGCATTACAAGGTAACACCTTCTATGAAGATTCCTACCCACTTGTTTCCGCACTTTCTCGTCCGCTCATTTCTAAAAAATTAGTTGAACTAGCGCATGAAACAAACGCAACGACTATTGCACATGGTTGTACAGGTAAAGGAAATGACCAAGTTCGTTTTGAAGTTGCTATTGCAGCACTAGATCCTAATCTTAAAATTATTGCACCTATTCGTGAATGGAAATGGTCTCGTGAACAAGAAATCGACTACGCTATTAAAAACAATGTTCCAATTCCAGCAAACTTGGATAATCCTTATTCAATTGACCAGAATCTGTGGGGACGTGCTTGTGAATGTGGTATTTTAGAAGACCCTTGGCAAACCCCTCCTGAAGGCGCTTATGACATTACGAATTCTCTTGAAGAAGCACCAGATGAAGCTGAAACAATTGAAATCAAATTTGAATCTGGCATCCCTGTTACACTTAATCATGAAGAACTACCACTAGCACAACTTATTTTAAAATTAAATGATATCGCAGGTAAACATGGTATTGGCCGTATCGATCACATTGAAAACCGTCTAGTTGGTATTAAATCCCGTGAAGTTTACGAATGTCCGGGTGCTATGACACTACTTAAAGCCCATAAAGAATTAGAAGATTTGGTTTTTGTTCGCGAACTAGCTCACTTCAAGCCTGTTATTGAACAACAATTATCACAAATCATCTATGACGGTCTTTGGTTTAACCCACTAACTGATACTTTAATCGCATTCTTAAAGAGCACTCAAAAATATGTTAACGGTGATGTCCGTCTTAAATTATACAAAGGTAATGTCATCTGCGAAGGTCGTCAATCAGCTAATAGCCTTTATGATGAAAACCTAGCAACATATACTTCAGCAGATACCTTTGACCAAGATGCAGCAGTTGGCTTCATCAAACTTTGGGGACTACCAAGCAAAGTCCAATCAGAAGTTAAAACAAAAGCAAATTTAAATTAAGTAATGAAGGGTGATTATAATGAAAAAACTTTGGGGAGGTCGTTTTGACGGCAAAAATGAACACTGGATTGACGAATTTGGTGCCTCAATTGATATTGATCAACAACTAGCTGATCAAGATATTGCAGGCAGTCTTGCACACGTCAAAATGTTAGGTGAAACAGGTATTTTAACTGAAGATGAAGTCAATCAAATTACAACTGGACTTAAACAAGTTCAAGAAAAGATTCATCAGGGTTTACTTGAATTCACAGTCGAAAACGAAGATATTCATCTAAATATCGAAAGTTTTCTAACGGAACAAATTGGACCTATTGCAGGCAAACTACATACCGCTCGTAGTCGTAATGACCAAGTGGCAACAGATATTCATTTATACGTTAAAGATGCGACTCATGAGGTCATTAAATTAATTAATCAATTCAGAAAAGTGCTAGTTGACCAAGCTCAAAATAATATTGAAACGATTCTTCCTGGGTATACCCATCTGCAACATGCTCAACCCATTTCATTTGGTCACCATTTGATGGCTTACTATCAAATGCTAAAACGTGATGAAGAACGATTTACTGAAAGTTTCAAACGTGTCGATATTTCACCACTAGGAAGTGCGGCTCTTGCTGGGACAACCTTCCCTATTGATCGTCAACTAACGGCTAATGAACTGAACTTTGCAGACGTTTATCCCAATAGTTTAGATGCTGTCAGTGATCGTGATTTTATTTTGGAATTTTTGAGTAATAGTTCACTGCTCATGATGCATTTATCCCGTTTTTGTGAAGAAATTATTCTATGGTGTAGTCATGAATTTAAGTTTGTGGAATTATCTGATACTTATTCAACTGGTAGTTCTATCATGCCCCAAAAGAAAAATCCCGATATGGCTGAACTTATTCGGGGTAAAACTGGACGTGTCTACGGTAATTTAATGCAGTTATTGACTACGATGAAAGGACTTCCTCTTGCCTACAATAAAGATATGCAAGAAGATAAACATAGTGTGTTCGATAGTGCCGACACCATCACCCATTGTCTAAAAGTGATGTCAGGTATGATTAAAACGATGACTGTTAATCGTGACAATATGGCTCAATCAACGAAAAAAGACTTCTCAAATGCGACAGAACTTGCCGATTACCTAGCTAACTTAGGAACACCCTTTAGAGAAGCTCATGAAATTGTCGGCAAATTGGTGTTAGATTGTATTCATAAAGGCACTTACTTGCAAGATATCACTTTAAGTGATTATCAAGCGATTAATCCCAATATCACAACTGAAGTTTATGACAAACTTGATCCTTATCACGCTGTTAAGAACCGCCATTCATTTGGTGGTACTGGCTTTGATCAAGTTCAACATCAAATTGATATTGCTAAACAAGAATTATAAAAAGCATGGCTTATTGTAGCCATGCTTTTTTGTTATTTAACTTGCCAATTATTATATACCATTTTATCCAGAACCGGATTCCCTTGTAGTTCTTCTTTGACTCTTAAAACCAATGGTGAGGTATTTTGAATATTTATATCAGATAGTTTCAGAGTCATTTTTACCATCAGCTACTAGTTCAGGTAACGCTTTTTTATTGACAGTATCATCTATTCTAAAATTATAGAAAGCCATAATATGATGAACAGCAAAATTTGCTCTTTCTTCTCTAACAATCGCATCATATATTCTAGGATTAGAATAAGATAATACCGTAAATCCTGTTTCTTCAGATACTTCTCTAACCAGTGTTTCAGTCAATCCCTCACCAGACTCCTGACTTCCTCCTGGAAGATCTAATCTATTTTTATAAGGACCCGCATTTTTCTTGATACATAATAATTTTTGACTCTCATAGCAAACACCATAAACACCAAAATGATTAGTTATTTTCATACCTTTATCCACCCTAATTCAAAACTAGCTGAAATAATTTATATTAATTATCCAAATATTAGCCTTATTATAACCATAAAATCACACAAAAAAAACACCCTCCAAATGGAGAGTGTTTTTTGATGTGTAAAACAACAAATTAACGTTTTGAGAATTGTGCTGATTTACGAGCTTTTTTAAGACCTGGTTTCTTACGTTCTTTCATACGAGGGTCACGAGTTAATAGACCAGCACGTTTTAAAGGACCGCGGAAATCTGGGTCGATTTGTAACAATGCACGAGCGACACCATGACGGATAGCACCAGATTGACCTGAGAATCCACCACCGTTAACGTTCACAAATACATCGTATGAACCTTCAGTTTCAGTGATTGCTAAAGGTTGTTTTAAGTCTTGAATTAAGATTGCTGATGGAATGTAGTCTTCAACTTTTTTGTTGTTAACTGTAACTTGACCTGAGCCAGGTACTAAACGTACACGAGCTACGGAATTCTTACGACGACCAGTTCCAAGATATGCTACTTGTTGAGCCACAATAAGTTCCTCCTTAGATTAGTGTTTGAATGTCTAGTTCAACGGGTTGTTGAGCTTGGTTTTCGTGTTCTGAACCAGCATAGACGTGTAATTTTGAGAATTGTTGACGACCTAAAGTATTTTTAGGAAGCATTCCTTTTACTGATAATTCAACTAATCTTTGTGGATTATTTTCCAATAATTCACCTGCTGAAACAGATTTTAATCCACCTGGGTGGTTACTGTGACGGTAGTAAATCTTGTTGCTAGCTTTATTACCAGTCAAAACAATTTTTTCTGCATTAATTAAAATAACGTTATCACCAGTGTCAACGTTTGGTGTGTATTGAGGTTTGTTTTTACCTCTTAGAAGTGTTGCAACAGCTGTTGAAACACGTCCTAATGAGACGCCACTTGCATCGATAACATACCATTTACGGTTGAATTCACCTGGTTTAGCTAATGGGGTTGTACGCAATGTTTTTTCCTCCAGTTTCTTCGCATGTTTGATAATACAATAAGTTTCCGGGGCTTATCGTGGACAAACAATACCAGATAATAATTTACTATACATTTCTAGAAATGTCAACTATATTCAAATATCTTGTCGATATTTTTGTGGAACCTCATCATAGAAAACTTTTTTCAAATAAAGTCCGCTAGCCGGAGCAGTTCCACGTGCTTGTTGTCTATCTTTCACTTCAAATAGTCTAATAAAGTCGTGAATATCACGTCGATTATTTCCAATTTCAAGTGCGGTCGCAACTAATATGCGAACCATGTTATACAAAAATCCATTCCCAATAAAATCAAAAATCAATTCATTATTTGCTTTGTCTTCTGTCACGTTAGCATAATAAATTGTTCGAACTTTATCTTCAATCACACCGCCACTTGCTGCAAAGCTTGTGAAATCATGCTCACCTATCAAGTCTTTTAAGGCTGTCTGAATGCGTTCAACTTCGAGTGGATAAGGGTAGTGACCAGTATAAAAACGCTTGAAAGGATCTGTATATCGGCCACAATCTACACGATATTGATACCACTTTGCTTTTGCATCAAAACGACTGTGAAAGCCTTCTTGAATTTGTGATTCCACAAACTCTACATCAAGAGGCATTAAGCTATTCAATGCTTTTAACATATTAATAGCCGGAATTTCATTTGGAAAGTCAAAATGAATGATTTGGCCATACGAATGCACCCCAGCATCAGTTCTTCCTGATCCGTGGGTCATTACTTCTTGACCTTTCATCATTTTCTTTAGCCCAGATTCAATCACACCCTGAACCGTTCTTAGGTTAGGTTGTCTTTGGAATCCGTGAAAATCATGGCCATCATAGCGTACTTGCATTTTGTAACGTGGCACGCTTAAAACCTCCTCAAAACAATTAATAAGACAGTTAGAATAGCAAAGTAGTATAAGACGTATAAATCCGTCTTGTGCCATTTTAAACGTCTAAATTGTGTTCTAGGTTGACCTAGTTGATAATTTCTTGCTGTCATTGATTCTGCCAAGTCGATGGCAATTTTCATACTGTTAATCAATAACGGAATTAACATTGGAATAATTGACTTAATTCTTTTTAAAATATTTCCATCATTGAAGCTTGCTCCCCTAGCACGTTGAGCGTTCATGATTTTCGTTGCAGTTTCCATTAACGTTGGTACAAATCTCAAGGCAATTGAACAAATCATTGAGAATTGATCAACAGGAAACTTCACTTTTTTCAATGGCTTCAACAAAGATGAAAAAGCATCTGCAATTAACATTGGCGGTGTTGTAATTGTTAAAATAGTCGACATAAAAATGATTGATGATAACCGTACCAATATAAAAATACTGTTAATAATACCGTATTGAGAAATCGTTATAATTCCCCATTTGAGATACACATCACCACCATTAGTGAAGAGAATCTGTAGAGCAACGGTAAATATCATCAACCACATCATCGGCTTTAATCCCTGCCAATAAATTTTGGCTGATATTTTTGTCATATAAGCTGCAAAAAGTGTGAATAAAACAATAACGCCATATGTCCAAAAATTATTAGCAAGAAAAATTAAAATAATAAATCCAAATGTTCCTAGCAACTTTGCGCGTGGATCGAGTCGATGCACATAAGAATTTCCATAAATGTATTGTCCTAATAAAAATCTATCCATCTTCAGCCAACTTTCCACCAAATTTTGATGCTAAAACAGTAACTAATTCGGTCATTGTAATTGGCATTGACTCAAACTCAAAGCCCTTAGCTGCTAATTTTTGTGCAAAATTAGTCACTTTTGGTTGATTCAAGGCATGCGCCTTTAACCACACTTCATCCTGAAATAATGTTTGCGGTGACTCTTGTTTGAGCAACTTGCCACCTTCTAATACTAATACTTCATCAGCATAATTAGCAACAATATCCATATCATGACTGACTAGCACAATTGTATGCCCTTGACTTTGATAATCCTTAAATAAGGATAGAATTTCTTTTTGACCAACTGGATCTAGTCCTGCTGTAGGCTCGTCTAGAATTAATACTTCTGGATTGCTGGCCATAACACCAGCAATTGCAACACGCCTCATTTGACCACCCGATAGTTCAAAAGGTGATTTTTGTGCCAGTGACTCGTCTAATCCCACTCGCCTCAACCAATAATAAGCAGACCCCTCTGCTTCCTTACGGCTAAACCCAAAGTTAAGTGGACCAAACATAATATCTTTAATAACTGTTTCTTCAAATAATTGATTTTCAGGAAACTGAAAGACCATACCAACTTTTTGACGTAATGGTTTGAGTCCTTTACTCGTTGTTTCGTTATTAATCACAAAATCATCACCAATGCGCACATTGCCTTTTGAAGGCTTGAGTAAAGCGTTAATTTGATGAATCAACGTCGATTTACCACTACCAGTATGACCAACAATGGCTGTAAAACTTTTTGATTTAATTTTAAAGTTAATGTCGGATAAGCCGTACTTTTGAAGCTCAGTCCCTTGACTATAGATATAACTTACGTTTTCGAATTTAATTTCCACAGGTATTCAATTAGCTCACTTTCATCTAAAATATCACGCGGAACACTGACATGATGTTGACCTAGTTCAACCGATAATTGTTTAGCAAACGGTAACATCAGTCCCATCTCGGTCAACCATTTTTCATTGGTTAACACTTCTTTTGGTGTTCCTTGTTTAACTAACTGGCCATCAGACAACACGCAGATATTATCCGCCTTTGTTGCTTCTTCAATATCATGCGTTACTGAAATAACGGTCACTTGATATTTTGATTTAATTTCTTGAATGACTTGGTGAATCTGATTTCGTCCTTGTGGATCCAACATACTTGTCGCTTCGTCTAAAATAATAATTTTAGGCCTAATTGCTAAAATACCAGCAATGGCGACACGTTGCTTTTGACCACCAGAGAGTTTTGACGGCTCCATCTTTCGAAACTCTGACATTTTGACAAAGTCTAACACTTCTTGAATGCGTCGTTCAATTTCATCTGGTTCGATATTTCGATTCTCAAGACCGAATGCAATATCGTCTTCTACCGTTGCACCAACAAATTGGTTATCCGGATTTTGAAAGACAATACCTAAGTCATTACGAATATCAAACCACTTTTCTTCGGATGCTTCAACATTATTGATTAGAATTTGCGATTGAGAGTCAGTGTCTGGCTCTTTAAGTCCCGTAAGTAAGCGAACTAAAGTACTCTTTCCACTACCATTATGTCCCAAAATACACGTCCAACTTTGCTCAGAAATCGAGATACTGAGATTTTTTAATGTTGGTTGTTCATTTTGAGAATAAGTGTAGGTTAAATTCTTAACTTCTATTATATTTTTGCTCATATCTTTACCCACTCATTATTTTATAGCTTCCATTATAGTAAATTTTGAGCAAAAAAAAAATCATTCAAAGATGGGATAATAAATTTTTAATTATTATCTAAGCTAGACTTGGAATAAATTCCATCATCATTACGCTATTTCTCACATCTAAGAAATGATCGTTTTTTAAGTAATAGATATTATTAAACTAATTCAATAATAGCCATTGGCGCACCGTCACCACGACGAGGTGCTGTTTTATAAATTCTAGTGTAACCACCATTACGTTCTTTGTAACGAGGTGCAATATCACTAAATAACTTTTGTAAAGCAGATTGTACAACTACATCTTCTTCTTGTTCACGGATGTCAGCAACTTCGTTACGAACAAACGCTGCAGCTTGACGACGAGCGTGTAAGTCTCCACGTTTACCTAAAGTAATCATTTTTTCAACTGCTTTACGTACTTCTTTAGCACGAGTTTCAGTTGTCACAATGCGTTCATTAATTAATAAATCAGTTGATAAATCACGCAACATAGCTTTTCTTTGAGAACTATTACGACCTAATTTACGGTAACCCATAGCTTTCCCTCCTTTAACACTTTTATGTTTAGTCTTCTTGACGTAAAGATAAATTCAAATCTGATAGTTTTTGTTTAACTTCTTCTAATGACTTGCGTCCAAGGTTGCGAACACGCATCATATCTGATTCAGAACGGTCAGATAAGTCTTGCACAGTATTAATTCCTGCACGTTTTAAACAATTGTAAGAACGAACAGATAAATCAAGCTCTTCAATAGTCATTTCAAGCTTTTGTTCTTCTTTTGCTTCTTCTTTTTCTGCCATGATATCAGTAAGTTGTGCTTCATCAGACATTTCAACAACGACATTTAAATGTTCTGTCAAAATCTTTGCGGCTAAACTAAGTGCATCATTTGGTGCAATTGAGCCATTGGACCAGATTTCAAGCGTCAATTTATCATAGTCATTGCGATGCCCTACACGAGTGCTTTCCACTTGATAGTTTACACGATCGATTGGTGAAAACAATGAGTCAACTGGAACAACACCGATTGGCATATCATCTGTTTTGTTTTGATCAGCAGAAACATAACCGCGACCTTGTTTAATGGCAACGTTCATGTGTAAATGTCCGCCTTCAGCAACTTCTGCAATGTATTGGCTAGGGTTCAATACTTGAACTTCGCTATCTACTTGCAAGTCTGCTGCTGTTACGCGTGCAGGTCCCACTACATCAATTTCCACAACTTTAGTTTCTTCTGAAAGAGACTTTAATGAAAGTTGTTTTAAATTCAAAACGATTTGCGTAACGTCTTCGACAACGCCATCAATCGTTGAAAATTCATGTAACACACCATCAATTTGGACATATGATACTGCGCTTCCTGGTAAGGAAGCAAGCAATACGCGACGTAGTGAATTACCTAACGTCGTTCCATAGCCACGTTCTAAAGGCTCAATAACAAATTTACCATAACTACTATCTTGTTCAACAGTTGTTATACTTGGTTTTTCAAATTCAATCATAAATTGGGACCCCTTTCAAAACGTATAGTGCTTTATTCAGCAAATAATTAAACACGACGACGTTTTGGTGGTCTTGATCCATTATGAGGAACAGGCGTAACATCGCGAATTGCTGTAACTTCTAAACCTGTTGCTTGTAAAGCACGAATAGCAGCTTCACGTCCAGCACCTGGACCTTTAACTGCAACTTCAACACTCTTCAATCCATGTTCCATAGATTGTTTAGCAGCAGCTTCAGATGCCATTTGAGCAGCAAATGGTGTTGATTTACGACTACCTTTAAATCCTAATGATCCTGCAGAAGACCAGGCAACAGCGTTACCTTGAACATCTGTAATCATCACTAAAGTATTATTGAATGTTGAGTGAACGTGTGCCACACCAGATTCAATATGCTTCTTGTTACGACGTTTACGAGAAGTTTTCTTAACAGCCATTAATTTCCCTCCTTAATTAGTTCTTATTTTTTCTTACCAGCAATGGCAACTTTTGGACCTTTACGTGTTCTTGCGTTGTTCTTTGTGTTTTGTCCACGTACAGGTAAACCACGACGGTGACGGATACCACGGTATGAACCGATTTCTTTAAGACGTTTAATGTTTAAACTAATTTCACGTCTTAGGTCACCTTCGACACGGACTTTATCTACTTCCGCACGAATTTTATCTTCTTGATCTGGGGTTAGGTCTTTAGAACGAATGTCTTCAGACACACCAGCATCAGCTAAGATTTTTGCAGCAGTTGTATTACCTACACCATAAATGTATGTTAATGCAACTACGATTCTTTTATCTCTGGGTAAGTCAACACCAGCAATACGAGCCATTATAACACCTCCGTATTTATAAATTATTATCCTTGAGTTTGTTTGTGTTTTGGATTTGAGCAAATAACCATAACGCGGCCATTTCTCTTAATTACTTTACAATCTTCACACATTGGTTTAACAGATGGTCTTACTTTCATCTTGATAACCTCCTGAGTTGTCTAAATCTACTACTTAATAAAACGATAAGTGATTCTGCCTTTAGTTAAATCATATGGAGACAATTCAACAGTCACTCTGTCACCAGGCAAAATACGAATGTAGTGCATTCTAATTTTACCAGAAACGTGAGCTAAAATTGTATGCCCATTCTCTAACTCAACTTTAAACATTGCATTAGGAAGAGTATCAACCACTGTACCTTCGATTTCGATGACATTATCTTTTGCCAAAATTTTCCTCCTGATTGTTTAACACGATATACTACAGCAAAATATTATACCACTTTAGAACAATAAATACTAATTCAACGAACTTAAAGCTTCATTGATATCAGCGAAAACTTCATCACGAGAACGAGTTCCATCAACTGAAACTAGTAACCCTTTTTCACGATAGAAATCGATCAATGGTGTGTTCATTTCTAAGTTAACTTCGATACGTTTTTTAACAACTTCGGGTTTATCATCCTCACGTTGATAAAAGTTGTGGCCACCACAACGATCACATGTGTTTTCAACTTTTGTTGGGTTGAAAACTTTATGATATGTTGCGCCACAGTCTCGACAAATAAATCTACCTGATAAACGTTCAACTAAAAGTTTTGTATCAACTTCAATATTAATTACTTTTTGCAATGGTTTATTGACATTTGCTGTGATTGATTCAAGCATTTCTGCTTGGACAGTTGTTCTAGGAAAACCGTCTAAAATATATCCATCATCTGTATCAGCTTTGCCAAGTCTTTCTTCAACTAACTTAGCTGTCACTTCATCTGGAACCAAGTTACCAGCATCAATAAATGATTTAGCTTCAAGTCCTACCTTGGTTCCTTCGGCCATTGCTTCTCGGAACATATCACCCGTTGAAATATGGGCAATATTATAATTATCTACAATCATTTCGGCTTGAGTACCTTTACCAGCACCCGGAAGCCCCATTAAAATAATATTTTTCATTTTTAAACAGCCTATCTAATAAATCCAACATATTTTCGTTTCATCAGTAATCCATCTAATTGACGCATTGCTTCAAGTGCAACACCGATAACAATCAGTAAGCTGGTTCCGCCAAGTCCGATTGAACTAGGTAATCCCCAGATATTTGAAGCAAGTTGTGGAATTAAGGAAATAAATCCTAAAAAGATGGAGCCGACTACTGAAAGTCTCATCAATAATTTTGAAATGTATTTTTGTGTTTCTTGTCCTGGCCAAACGCCTGGAATAAATGCACTTTGCTTTTGCAAGTTTTCAGCCACTTTTTCAGGGTTAACTTGTACAAAGGCATAGAAGAAAGTAAATAATACAATCAATAATGTATTAACTAGAGCTCCTGTTAGAGTCTGCATGCTGAAGATGTTATTCATGATTTTGAACCATGCTTCTTCACCATGAGAATTTTGAAAGGCTACTAAAATCGTTGCCGGTGTGGCAATAAGAGAACTAGCGAAGATAACTGGAATAACACCAGCAACGTTAACCTTCAATGGAAGATAACTTTCTGATCCACCACTAGTTGCTCTTCTTGTGTAACGAATTGGGACTTTACGAATGGCTTGTTGAACATATGTCACAATCATCGTAATAATCAATATCGCTACAACAACAGCGACTAAAAATAGTGCGCCTTGTCCACGATCGGCTGGATTGTTGTTTGTAATGGCGTCACGATATAACTCATGCGCGCTTTGTGGAAATCTTGCCACAATACCGGCAAAGATAATCATCGATACACCATTACCAATACCTTTATCTGTAATCTGTTCACCTAACCATGTTAGTAACATGGTTCCCGCTGTTAAAATAATACCAATCGTTATATAAGATGATAGAGTTTGTGATTTAACTAAACCTAAGCCACTTAACGCATTAAAACCTAGTGTGATTCCAATACTTTGAATAAATGCAAGTACAATTGATAAGTATCTTGTCACCTGATTTATCTTTCGACGGCCAACTTCACCTTGTTTACCCCATTCCACAAATTTAGGTACAATATCCATCTGGAGTAGCTGCACAACAATTTGTGCCGTAATATATGGCGAAACCCCCATCGAAAAGATGGAGTAGTTTGCCAAGCCACCACCACTAATTGTATCTAAAATTGGAACTAAACTTGTTGTTCCACTTTTTGTTAGATTAGCTAACGCACTTGCGTTAACGCCAGGGACGATAATGTGTGACCCAATGCGGTATAGTAGCAAAATAAACAATGTGAAGAAAATCTTAGAACGAATTTCTTTTACTTTAAATGCGTTTTTCAAAGTGGTGAACATTAGATCACCTCAATTGAACCGCCAGCAGCCTCTACTGCAGATTTTGCAGCTTCAGAGTATTTGTTAACCTTAATAGTCAATTTAACTTTAAGATCACCGTTGGCAAGAAGTTTAACACCAGATAATTCTTTCTTAACTAAACCAGATTCTACTAATAAAGCAGGTGTTACTTCTGTACCTTCTTTAAATTGATTTAAATCGGAAAGATTGACAACAGCATATTCTTTACGATTAATGTTTTTGAATCCACGTTTTGGCATTCTTCTGAATAATGGCATTTGACCACCTTCAAAACCAATACGTGTTTTACCACCTGAACGTGCTAATTGACCTTTTTGTCCACGACCAGCTGTCTTACCGACACCAGATGAAGTTCCGCGACCAACACGTTTGCGGTTTTTTCTTGATCCTTCAGCAGGTTTTAATTCGTGAAGTTTCATAACCGAGCACCTCCTTGTGATTAACCTTTATATTCTTCTACATCAATAAGATGAGAAATTTTGAATAGTGCACCTCTAATAGCGTCGTTATCAGGTTTGATAACTGAGCTATGTACGCGACCTAATCCCAATTCTTTAACAATTTTTCTTTGGGCTGGAAGACGATGAGCTGCGCTTCTTTTTAAAGTGATTTTTAATTGAGCCATCTATAACTTCCTCCTAGCCTTGCAATGTATCAGCATTTACACCACGAAGTGCAGATACTGATTCTTTAGTTTTTAAGTTGTCTAATCCGTTTAATGTTGCACGAATAACGTTGATTGGTGTGTTACTTCCGCGTGATTTACTTGTAACATCAGCAACACCAGCAAGTTCAAGAACGGCACGAACAGGGCCACCTGCAGCAACTCCAGAACCTTCTTCAGCAGGTTTCAAAAGAATGTCTCCAGCACCAAATTGACCAACAATTTCATGAGGAATTGTTGTACCAACCATTGGCACTTCAATCAAACTCTTCTTAGCAGCTTCAACAGCTTTTCTAATTGCTTCAGGAACTTCTTGAGCTTTACCAGTACCGAAACCTACGTGGCCAGCTTTATCCCCTACAATTACGATAGCAGCGAATCTAAGTCTACGTCCACCTTTAACAACTTTAGTTACTCGATTAATACTAACTAGACGATCTTCTAATTCTAAACGAGATGGATCGATATTTGCCATTTAGTTAACCTCCTCTTTATTAAAATTGTAGTCCATTTTCACGAGCAGCGTCAGCTAATTCTTGAATACGGCCTTGGTATAAGTAACCGCCACGGTCGAATACGACTGTTTCAATTTTAGCATCTTTTGCTCTTTTAGCTACTAAAGCACCAACTTGTTTAGCTTGTTCTACTTTTGTAGCGTCATCTTTAACATCTTTATCAAGAGTTGAGGCACTTGCAAGCGTTACACCCGCTACGTCATCAATTACTTGAGCGTAGATGTTTTTATTTGAACGGAAAATACTTAAGCGTGGGCGCTCAGCAGTTCCAGAAATTTTACCACGAACGCGTTTATGGCGTCTTTGACGTGTTTTGTTTTTATCTGGTTTAGTAATCACAGTATCACCTCATATAATTTCTAAGTTAATTATTTACCAGTTTTACCTTCTTTACGACGTACGATTTCGTCTTTGTAACGAACTCCCTTACCTTTATAAGGTTCTGGAGGACGTGTATCACGAATTTCTGCCGCAAATTGGCCAACTGCTTGTTTGCTAATTCCTTTAACAACAAGTTCTGTTGCTGAAGGTACTTCAACTTCGATACCTTCTGGAATTGTCATTTCAACAGGTTGAGAGTAACCAACGTTTAATGTTAGTTTTTGACCTTGAGCTTGTGCACGGTAACCAACCCCAACAAGAGATAATGCTTTAGAGTAACCTTCAGTTACACCAAGAACCATGTTGTTTAAGTTAGCACGCATTGTTCCATGAAGTGCTTTGTCGTCATCGCTTTGACGTTCAAAGTTGATTTCGTTATCTTTTTGTTCAAAAGTAATTTTAGGATCAAAGTAGCGTGTTACTTCACCTTTTGGTCCTTTAACTGTAACGTCGTCACCATTTTTAGTGATTGTTACAGATTCTGGTACAATAATTGTTTTATAACCAGTACGACTCATGAGTTTCCCTCCTTTTCTTTCAAAAAATTACCAGATGTAAGCGAGCACTTCGCCACCGACATTTTTAGCACGAGCTTCTCTGTCAGTAATTACACCATTTGATGTTGAGATAATTGCAGTTCCTAATCCGTTAAGAACTTTAGGTACATCATTTGCACCAACGTAAGTTCTTAAACCAGGTTTAGAAATACGTTTTAGGCCAGTAATAACGCGTTCGTTATTTTTGCCATATTTAAGAAATACTTTGATGATTCCTTGTTTGTTATCTTCGATAACTTCGTAATCACGAATAAAGCCTTCATTCTTCAAAATTTCAGAAATCGCTTTTTTCATTGTTGATGCAGGAACTTCTAATGAATCGTGTTTTACCATGTTGGCATTTCTGATTCGTGTCAAGTAATCTGCGATTGGATCTGTCATGACCATGATGTGCTGCCTCCTTTTTTCAGATTTTTACCAGCTTGCTTTTCTAACGCCAGGAATTTGACCTTTATGTGCTAATTCTCTCAAGCAAACACGGCATAGTTTAAACTTACGGTAAACAGAATGTGGACGTCCACATCTTTCACATCTTGTGTAGCTTTGTGTTGAAAACTTAGCTGGACGATGGTTTTTAGCAATTTGTGATTTCTTAGCCAATTAATTGACCTCCCTTAAACTTATTTAGCAAAAGGCATACCAACTTGAGTCAATAATTCTCTTGCTTCTTCATCAGTATTTGCAGTTGTTACAAGAACAATATCTAATCCACGAACACGATTTACTTGGTCGTAATCCACTTCAGGGAAGATAAGTTGTTCTTTGATACCTAATGTATAGTTACCACGTCCATCAAAAGACTTAGCACTAACACCATGGAAATCACGAACACGAGGAAGCGAAACGTTAATTAATTTGTCTAGAAAATCATACATACGGTCACCACGTAAAGTAACCTTTGCACCAATTGACATACCTTCACGTAAACGGAAGCCAGCAATTGATTTTTTAGCTTTGGTAATCAAAGGTTTTTGACCTGAGATTAATGTTAATTCGTTAACAGCATCATCAAGGTTTTTAGCGTTTGTGATAGCATCACCAACACCCATGTTCAAAACAATTTTTTCAATTTTTGGAACTTGCATAACTGATTTGTAATTGAATTTTTCAACCAAAGCAGGTGTAATTTCAGAAACGTATCTTTCTTTTAAACGATTAGCCACTTATTGTCCTCCTCTCTTAATTTTATAATTGTTTACCAGTTTTCTTTGAAACGCGAACTTTTTTACCGTCTACGATTTCAAATTTAACTTTTGTTGCTTCGTTGTTTTCTGGATCAATCAACATAACGTTTGAAACGTGAATAGGTGCTTCTTGATCTTGAATACCACCTTGGGGATTCATTTGAGAAGGTTTACTATGTTTTTTCACCATATTAATACCTTCAACAACCACACGGTCTTCTTTGTTTAAAACTTTTAAGACTGAACCTTCTTTGCCTTTATCTTTACCGGCAATAACTTTAACTTTGTCGCCTGTTTTAACAAACATGTGCGCACCTCCCTATTATCAATCAGATTCTATAAAACTTCAGGTGCCAATGACACGATTTTCATGAATGCATTTTCACGTAATTCACGAGCAACAGGCCCAAAAATACGTGTTCCACGAGGGCTTTTATCTTCGTTGATAATAACTGCTGCGTTTTCGTCAAAACTAATGTATGATCCGTCGGCACGTCTTGCACCTGATGCAGATCTTACAATAACAGCTTTTACAATGTCACCTTTTTTGACAACGCCACCTGGTGTTGCTTGTTTAACTGTTGCAACAATAACATCACCAATATTGGCAGTTTTTCTACCAGAACCACCTAAAACTTTAATAGTTAAAATTTCACGTGCTCCTGAGTTATCAGCAACTTTAAGTCTTGTTTCTTGTTGGATCACTTGAGTTCCTCCTCTCGCCTAAGAGATTATTCGCATTATTTTAGATTAGATGATAACTGCTTTTTCTACAACATCTACTAAACGGTAACGTTTTGAACGAGACAATGGTCGGGTTTCCATGATACGAACAATATCTCCAACTTTAGCTTCGTTGTTTTCATCGTGTGCGTAGTATTTTTTAGAGTACTTAACACGTTTTCCGTACACAGAATGTTTCTTTTGTGTTTCAACAACTACGGTAATTGTTTTGTCCATTTTATCAGAGACAACACGTCCTTGGTGTACGTGACGACTATTTCTTTCGTTAATTTCGCTCAAGTTTATAACTCCCTTCCACTATCTTATTTATTGTTCAATTCTTGTTCGCGCAAGATTGTTTTGATACGAGCAATGTTTTTGCGAACTTGCTTTAAGCGAGCTGTATTTTCAAGTTGCCCTGTGGCTTGTTGAAAACGCAAGTTGAACAATTCTTCTTTATATTGCTTTTCTTTGGCAATAATTTGCTCAGTGGTTAATTCTTTAATTTCATTAGCTTTCATTAGATTCGCCACCTACTTCCTCACGTTTTACGAACTTGGTTCTAATTGGTAATTTATGAGATGCAAGTCTTAAAGCTTCACGCGCAACTTCTTCAGAAACGCCACCAATTTCAAACAAGATTTTTTCTCGTTTAACTGGAGCAACCCAACCTGCTGGAGCTCCTTTACCAGAACCCATACGTACTCCTACACCTTTTGCTGTATATGATTTATGAGGGAAAATTTTAATCCAAACTTGCCCACCACGTTTCATGTAACGTGTCATAGCAATACGTGCTGCTTCGATTTGTCTATTTGTGATCCAGTGAGATTCAACAGCTTGTAAACCGTATTCACCGAAACTTACTTGTTTACCGCCTTTAGCTGCTCCGCGCATTTTACCACGGAATTCACGACGGTGTTTAACACGTTTAGGAACTAACACGATTAGTTTCCTCCTTTCGCGTCCTTATTAATTGTACTTTCATTACGTGTTGGCAATACTTCTCCACGACAAACCCATACTTTAACACCGATTTGTCCGTAGGTAGTTGCTGCTTCAACCCAAGCATAGTCAATATCTGCTCTTAATGTGTGAAGAGGAACTGTACCTTCTGTATGCCATTCTTTACGCGCCATGTCAGCACCATTTAAACGACCTGAGATTTGAGTTTTAATACCTTTTGCACCAGCTCTCATTGATCTTTGAGTAGCTTGTCTTTGTGCACGTCTGAATGCAACACGAGCTTCTAGTTGACGAGCAATGCTGTCACCTACTAGAGTTGCATCCAAATCAGGTTTTTTGATTTCAACAATATTAATGTGAACTTGTTTGTTAGTTAGCGCATTAATTTGTTTTCTTAAAGCTTCAACTTCAGAACCACCTTTACCAATAACCATACCTGGTTTTGCTGTGTGGATTGAAATGTTAACTTTGTTTGCAGCACGTTCAATTTCAACTTGTGAAACTGAAGCAGTTGCTAATTTCTTTTCAATGAATTTTCTGATTTTCAAATCTTCGTGTAAGAAGTTTGCGAAATCTTTTTCAGCGTACCATTTAGCTTCCCAGTCGCGGATAACGCCAAGACGAAAGCCTATTGGATTAACTTTTTGACCCATTAAATTGACCTCCTTATTATTTTTTATTCAGCTTCTGAAACTACAATTGTAATGTGACTTGTTCTCTTGTTAATAGGAGAAGCCGCACCTTTGGCACGCGGACGAAATCTCTTCAAAGTAGGTCCTTCATTCACATATGCCTCAGAAACGTAGAGGTTTGCAGATTCTAAATCAAAATTATGTTCAGCGTTTGCAATTGCTGATTTTAAAACTTTAGCCACGATAGGTGAGCCAGCTTTAGGTGTGAATTGCAAGATAGCCAAAGCTTCAGCTGCGTTTCTTCCACGAATTAAGTCCACAACTAAGCGGGCTTTTCTAGGTGCAAGACGAACCATTCTTACTTTAGCTTTAGCGCTTGTAACTGTATCTGCCATCAGACGAATTCTCCTTTCTATTTACCTTGAGTTTGTTTGTCATTTCCTGAATGACCATGGAATTTTCTTGTAGGTACGAATTCACCTAGTTTGTGTCCTACCATGTCTTCTGAAATGAATACTGGTACGTGTTTTCTACCATCGTAGACAGCTATTGTGTATCCAATGAAAGTTGGAAAAATAGTTGAACGACGGGACCAAGTTTTAATAACTTGTTTTTTTTCTTGATCAGCTTGAGCTTCGACCTTTTTCAATAAATGCGCGTCAGCGAATGGACCTTTTTTAATACTACGGCTCATTTCTAGACCTCCCTTACTGTTTAACTATTACTATTTGCCTTTACGATGACGAATAATAAGTTTTTCTGATTTAGCTTTACTATTACGTGTTTTAACACCCATAGTTTTCTTGCCCCATGGTGACATTGGAGATGGACGTCCGATAGGTGCACGACCTTCACCACCACCGTGAGGGTGATCGTTAGGGTTCATTACAGAACCACGAACTGTAGGACGGAAACCTAACCAGCGTTTACGACCAGCTTTACCAATGTTGATTAATTCGTGTTGTTCATTACCAACTGAACCGATTGTTGCACGGCAAGTTGAAAGAATCATACGAACTTCACCAGAGTTAAGTTTAATTAATGTGTATTTTTCTTCTTGTCCAAGAACTTGAGCAGATGTACCTGCTGAACGAACAAGTTGTCCACCTTTACCAGGTTTCATTTCAATGTTGTGGATTAATGTTCCATCAGGAATGTTTTTAAGTGGTAATGTGTTACCTACTTTAATATCTGCATTTTCACCTGATTCAACGATTTGTCCAACTTTGATGCCTTTAGGTGCTAAAATGTATGATTTTACACCATCATGATAAGCAACAAGTGCAATGTTAGCTGATCTGTTTGGATCGTATTCGATAGCCTTAACAGTTGCTTTTACATTGTCTTTGTTACGTTTGAAATCGATGATACGGTATTTTTGTTTATGTCCACCACCGCGGTGTCTTACCGTAATATGACCATGTGCGTTACGGCCTGCTTTACTGCTTTGTGAATCAAGCAAAGATTTTTCAGGAGCTTTCTTTGTGATTTCAGCAAAATCAGAGCCAGTCATATGACGTCTACCATTTGTCGTTGGTTTGTGTTTAATGATAGCCACTTGACTTACCTCCTATATGATTAGTTTTCGAAAATTGTAATTTCTTTTGAGTCAGCAGTTAAAGTTACAATAGCTTTTCTGCGACGACGAGTTGTTCCCACATATTGGCCAACTCTTTTTTGTTTACCGCGAACATTCATGATGTTTACGTTTTGAACTTTAACGTCAAAGATTTCTTCTACTGCACGACGTACTTGAGTCTTGTCAGCGTTTACATTAACGTCGAAAGTGTATTTACGAGCATCCATTGCGCCCATTGAAGCTTCCGTAATAACGGGTCTTAAAATAATATCGCGAGCTTCCATTATGCGAGCACCTCCTCGATACTTTGTACAGCAGCTTTAGTTAAAACGATTTTTTGGTTATTTACAATATCCAATACGTTTAAACCTTCAGCAGGAATAATTGTAACGTTTTCTAAGTTACGAGCTGATAAAGCAGCGTTTTTGTTTTCTGAATCAACAACTACTAAAACTTTTGTATCAACTTTAACGTTGTTTAAGAAGTTTGCAAATTCTTTTGTTTTTGGTGTGTCGAATGATAATTGATCAACAACTACCATGTCTTCACCTGCAACTTTTTGTGAAAGAGCAGATTTAAGAGCTAAACGTCTTACCTTTTTAGGTAATTTGTAAGCGTATGAACGTGGAGTAGGACCAAATACAACACCACCACCACGCCATTGAGGAGATCTGATAGAACCTTGACGAGCACGTCCAGTTCCTTTTTGTCTCCATGGTTTCTTACCTCCACCACGTACGGCAGAACGGTTTTTAACTGAGTGTGTTCCTTGTCTTAAAGAAGCACGTTGCATAATCACTGCATCAAATAAAACACTTTCATTTGGTTCAATACCAAAGATTTGTTCATTTAATTCAAGTTGACCTGCATTTTTACCTGTTTGATCTAATACATTAACGTTAGGCAATTTTTATCCTCCTTTCTTACTTGTTATTCTTTACAGTAGTTTGGATACTTACTGTTGATTTTTTAGCACCAGGAACATTACCACGAATCATGATAACGTTTTTGTCAGCAACAACTTTTACGATGTCCAAGTTTTGAACTGTAACTTGTTTGTTACCCATACGTCCTGGTAAACGTTTACCTTTGAATACACGGTTGATAATAGATCCCATTGAACCTGGGCGTCTGTGGTATCTTGAACCATGTGTTTCTGGTCCACGTGATTGACCCCAACGCTTGATAGCACCTTGGAAACCATGACCTTTACTTACTCCGGTTACGTCTACTTTGTCACCTTCAGTAAATGTTTCTACAGTAATTTCTGAGCCTACTTCGTATTCGCTAAGCTCAACATTACGATATTCTTTAATGAAGCGCTTAGGTGAAGTCTTAGCTTTTGCAGCATGACCTTTAGCTGGTTTGTTTGACAAGATGTCACGTTGATCTTTGTAACCTAGTTGAACAGCTTCGTAACCATCACTTTCCATTGTTTTAACTTGTAAAACAACGTTAGGAGTAGCTTCGATAACTGTTACGGGAACTAATTCACCAGATTCTGTGAAGACTTGTGTCATTCCAACTTTTTTTCCTAAGATTCCTTTTTTGGCCATGTTTACACCTCCGTAATTTTATTTATTAATTATTATAGTTTAATTTCGATATCTACACCACTAGGTAAATCCAATTTCATTAATGAATCTACTGTTTTAGGTGTTGGGTTCACGATGTCAATTAAGCGTTTGTGTGTACGCATTTCAAATTGTTCACGTGAGTCTTTGTGTTTATGTGGTGAACGAATCACTGTGAAAAGTTTACGTTCTGTTGGCAATGGAATTGGACCTGAGATTTCAGCACCAGTTCTTGTTGCTGTTTCCACAATTTTTTCTGCAGATTGATCTAAAATGCTATGTTCATAAGCTTTCAATCTGATACGAATTTTTTGACCTGCCATTTTTTTACCTCCTCGTCTCTTTTTAAAGATGACTTGCTCGGCGAAAATTATCCGAACACATCCACTGTGGCAATGCAGCCGGGTGTGTCGCAACCTTCCGCTTCATCGCTCTAATTTTTATTGCTAATAGTCAAAGAAGACTATCAAATCCTCTTCAAAATCAGCACGTATAATATTATACTTCACAGAAATCCTAATTACAAGGGCTAAACAAAAAATCTTTTACCTTTCGGTAAAAGATTTTTTGTTAATTTTATTCAGCATCAGAAGATGTGTTTCCACCATTTTTCTTAATGATTTCTTCTTGAATTGATTTTGGAGCTGGTTCGTAGTGGTCAAATACCATTGTAAATGTACCACGACCTTGTGTACCTGAACGAAGTGTTGTAGCGTAACCGAACATTTCTGAAAGTGGCACAAATGCGTTAACAACTTGCGCACCACCACGAGCGTTCATACCTTCAACACGACCACGACGAGCAGTTACTTGACCCATGATATCTCCAAGATATTCTTCAGGTGCAATAACTTCTACTTTCATGATAGGTTCTAGAACAGCAGCACCAGCTTTTTTAGCAGCTTCTTTCAATGCGATAGAAGCAGCAACTTTATAAGCAGATTCAGATGAATCGACATCGTGGTAAGAACCATCGAACAATTTAGCTTTAACGTCAATCAATGGGTACCCAGCAAGAACACCGTTTTCCATTGATTCTTTAAGACCTTGTTCAACTGAAGGGATGTATTCACGAGGAACAACCCCACCAACGATAGCGTCTTCGAATTCGAATCCTTCACCTTCGTCGTTTGGTGTAAATTCGATCCATACGTCACCATATTGACCTTTACCACCAGATTGACGAACGAATTTACCTTGAGCTGTAGCTGGTTTTGTGAATGTTTCACGGTAAGCAACTTGAGGAGCCCCAACGTTAGCTTCAACGTTAAATTCACGTTTCATACGGTCAACCATGATATCTAAGTGAAGTTCACCCATACCAGCAATCAATGTTTCCCCTGTTTCTGGGTTTGTTTCAGCTTGGAATGTAGGATCTTCTTCAGAAAGTTTTTGGATAGCAACATCTAATTTATCACGGTCAGCTTTTGATTTAGGTTCAACAGATACTTGGATAACAGGTGCTGGAATTTCCATTGATTCAAGAATTAATGGATGTTTCAAGTCTGTTAGTGAGTCACCTGTTGTTGTAGCTTTAAGACCAATAGCAGCAGCAATATCACCAGAGAATACTTCAGGAATTTCTTCACGGTGGTTAGCGTGCATTTGTAGTAAACGACCAACACGTTCACGTGTGTTGTTTGAAGCGTTTAATACGTATGAACCAGCTTCAAGTGTACCTGTGTAAACACGGAAGAATGTCAAACGACCAACGAATGGGTCAGTTGCAATCTTAAATGCTAAAGCTGCAAAGTCTTTGTCATCACCAGCGATTAGTTCTTCATGTTCATCAGTTTTTGGATCTACAGCTTTATAAGGTGTAGCATCAAGCGGTGATGGTAAGTAATCAACAACCGCGTCCATCAACATTTGAACACCTTTGTTTTTGAAGGCTGAACCAGCAAGAACTGGGTAAAATTCTAAGTCAAGAGTTGCTTTACGGATAGCAGCTTTTAGCTCAGCATTTGTGATTTCTTCACCTTCAAGGTATTTATCCATGATGTCATCGTTAACGTCAGCAATAGCTTCAATTAATTGAGCACGACGTTTTTGAGCTTCTTCTAAGTAATCTGCAGGGATTTCAACTTTATCGAATTTTGAACCTAATTTATCTTCATCACTGTAGACATCAGCTTCCATTTCGATTAAGTCAATAATTCCTTCGAAATCATCTTCTGCACCGATTGGCATTTGGATAGGTTGTGCATTTGCTTGTAGACGATCATGCAATGTGCTTACTGAGTAATCAAAGTCAGCACCTAATTTATCCATTTTGTTAACAAAAACGATACGAGGAACGTTATATGTTGTAGCTTGACGCCAAACATTTTCAGTTTGTGGTTCAACACCTGATTGCGCATCTAAAACTGTAATCGCACCATCTAGAACTCTAAGTGAACGTTCAACTTCGATTGTGAAGTCAACGTGTCCTGGAGTATCGATGATGTTGATACGGTTATCATGCCATTGAGCTGTTGTAGCAGCAGATGTAATTGTGATACCACGTTCTTGTTCTTGTGACATCCAGTCCATTTGTGAACCACCATCGTGAGTTTCACCAATTTTGTGGATACGTCCTGTATAGTACAAGATACGTTCTGTAGTAGTTGTTTTACCAGCATCAATGTGGGCCATGATACCGATATTACGTGTTTTATCCAGCGGGAATGCACGTTTGTTTGCCATTTAATTTACTCCTTTTAAAAAACAAATAGACTATATTACCAGCGGTAGTGAGCGAACGCACGGTTAGCTTCAGCCATTTTGTGACTGTCTTCACGTTTTTTCACAGAAGCACCTGTATTGTTAGCTGCATCCATGATTTCGTTTGCTAGTCTTTCGTCCATTGTATGTTCGTTACGTAATCTTGAGTAGTTTACGATCCAACGAAGACCTAAAGTTGTTCTTCTTGCTGGACGAACTTCGATAGGAACTTGGTAGTTAGCTCCACCAATACGTCTTGCTTTAACTTCTAGAAGTGGCATAACGTTGTTCATAGCTTCTTCAAATACTTCCATTGGTTCATTACCAGTAGTTTCTTTGATGATGTTAAATGCATCGTATAAGATAGTAGAAGCTTTACCGCGTTTACCATCCATCATTAATTGGTTAATTAAGCGAGAAACAAGTTTTGAGTTATAGATTGGATCTGGCAAAATGTCTCTCTTTGGCACGTTACCTTTTCTTGGCATTAAAATTTCCTCCTACGTTTTATTTTTTAGCACCGTATTTAGAACGACCTTGTTTACGTCCGTCAACACCAGCAGTATCAAGCGCACCACGAACGATGTGGTAACGAACCCCTGGCAAGTCCTTTACACGTCCCCCACGGATTAAGACAACACTATGCTCTTGCAAGTTGTGTCCGATACCTGGAATGTAAGCTGTAACTTCGATCATGTTTGACAAACGTACACGAGCGTATTTACGTAACGCTGAGTTAGGTTTTTTAGGTGTCATTGTTCCAACACGAGTAGCAACCCCACGTTTTTGTGGTGCAGGGTTATCTGTTAATTTTTTCTTTTTACTGTTATAACCGTAGTTCAAAGCTGGTGCATCTGAACCAGAAACTTTGGACTTACGACCTTTTCTTACCAATTGGTTAATTGTTGGCATAAAAGATATCCTCCTAATAATTTAAACACACACATCCAGGAGTGTCATTTTTGCTCGCTGGATGGTTAATATTCTAATAAAATACCTATACAAATCTATCACTTATTTTTGACATCGTCAATATAAAAATAAAAATATTTCGTAATTATTTGTGGAGGTTGACTGCTTGTGATATTACTATCGACATTTTCTTTTACGCTACTCAGCTGGTATTTTATTTTTAATCCGAATTTTAGAACACCGGACTTTGATTCACAATTAAATTCAAAATATATTATTTTAATCATCCATTTACTTTTTGTCTGGCTAAGTGATTATGCACCTGATTTAGTGTGCAACTATCCTTTACTGCTTACACTACTATTTTGTAGTTTAACCGATTGCCACGATAACTATATTTATCCTTTAGCGCTTGTGCCCAGCATTTTAATTGGCGCCTATCACTACGACTTTAATTCTTCCGATTACCTCATCGGACTAGTTACAGTAATTGCTCTACTGATTAGTATCTATTTCAAAAAAATGGGACTAGGCGATTGCTTCATTTATCTTGCTATTGGAATTAATTATTCCTTTGAACTAGCTAACGACACTTTAATTATGGGATGTTTAATTTTAATTGCTTGTCAATTTTCTAATTTAAAAGCGGAACATCCTTTTGTCCCCTACCTAGTTATAAGCTTTTTATTGATTAAGGTTTTAAGCATATAAAAAAGCGACTCACTATAAAGTGAATCGCTTTTTTGGTACCAACTAGTTAGTTGATTGTTCTTCTTGTTCTTGCATTTGTTTTTCAATATCTGCGATTGAGTAAACTGAAGATGGTTTTGCATTTTTAGCAATTGGTTCCATCTCACGGTATTTGGCCATACCAGTACCAGCTGGAATGATTTTACCAATAATAACGTTTTCTTTAAGTCCAAGAAGTGGATCATTTTTACCACGGATAGAAGCATCAGTAAGGACACGAGTTGTTTCTTGGAAAGAAGCAGCTGACAAGAAACTATTTGTTTCAAGAGATGCTTTTGTAATACCCAAGATAACTGATTGTCCAGTAGCTGGCACACCACCATTGATAATTGTTTCGCGGTTACTGTCTGTAAATTCGCTAATATCCATCAATGTACCTGGTAATGTATCTGTTTCACCTGGATCAAGGATACGCACTTTACGTAGCATTTGACGAGCCATAACCTCAACGTGCTTATCTGAGATTTCTACCCCTTGCATACGGTAAGCTTTTTGAATTTCATCCAAGATATAAGTTTCTGTAGATAACACGTCACGTACACGAATTAATTGTTTTGGATCAATTGAACCGTGAGTTAATTTGTCCCCACGACGAACTTCATCACCTTCGGCAACAGCCATACTTGCTGTATAAGGCACACTATAAGTTCTAGTATCAATATTACCTTCAACTGTGATTTCACGAGTGTGATCTGCTGGATTTTCTTCAATAGAAGTAATTGTTCCGGCAGCTTCTGTAATAGTTGCAAGCCCTTTAGGATTACGAGCTTCAAACAACTCTTGCACACGAGGAAGACCTTGAGTGATATCTTCACCCCCGGCAACCCCACCGGTATGGAAGTTTCTCATTGTAAGCTGAGTTCCGGGTTCACCGATTGATTGCGCAGCAACAGTACCCACTGCTTCACCAACTTCAACTTCTTCACCAGTTGCCAAGTTACGTCCGTAACATTTTTGACAAACACCATGTTTAGTATTACATGTGAAGGCTGAACGAATTGTCACTGTTTCAACACCTGCATCAATAACCATTTGTGCTGATTCTTCATCAAGTAAAGTATTTGGTTTAACCAGTACTTCACCTGTTTCAGGATGGAAGATTGATTTTTGTGTATAACGGCCAACTAAACGATCGAATAATGGTTCAATCATTTCGTTACCTTCTTTAATAGATGCAACAACTAAACCACGGTCAGTACCACAGTCATCTTCACGAACGATAACATCTTGTGCAACATCAACAAGACGACGAGTCAAGTAACCTGAGTTAGCTGTCTTCAACGCCGTATCAGTCATTCCCTTACGGGCACCGTGAGTGGACATGAACATCTCCATAACTGTTAGACCTTCACGGAAGTTAGATGTAACAGGAACTTCCATCATACCACCGTTAGGAGCTGACATCAGACCACGCATACCAGCAAGCTGAGTAAAGTTAGAGATGTTACCACGAGCTCCTGAGTCACTCATCATGTTGATAGGGTTTGATGGATCAAAGTCATCAATTAGTCGTTGTTGGATAGTATCTTTGGCATCGTTCCAAACACTGATAACACGTTCGTGACGTTCTTCATCAGTGATCAAACCACGACGGAATTGTTTAGCAACAGTTGCCACTTTCTTATGAGCATCGTTAACAATATCATCTTTATCAGGTAGTGTTGGCACGTCAGCCACACCCACTGTAAGTCCTGATACTGTTGAAACTTCATAACCAACTTGTTTCAAGTCGTCAAGTAGTTCAGAAGTTCTTTGAACTTTGTAAACTTTGAAGACTTCAGCAATGACATCACTCAAGTAACCTTTCTTGAATGGTGTTACTAATTGTTTTTCGGCTAGTTTTTCGTGAATATCTTCACCTGGGTTTAAGAAGTGGTCATCTGATAGACCGCTTACCAAGTTAGATTGTGTTGGTTCATTCACGTAAACAAAATCTTCTGGCAAGATTTGGTTAAACACAAGTTTACCAAATGAAGTTAACAAGATTTTACCTTTTTGGTTTTCTGTAAATGGTTTTTCTGGCATTGAGTCTGTTGATAGACCAATACGTGTGTGATAGTGAATTTTACCTGCTTGGTAAGCACGGAATGCTTCTTCAGCAGAGTAGAAAATCATACCTTCACCCTCACGTTTACGTTCTTCAAGTGTTAAGTAGTAGTTACCTAAAACAACGTCTTGAGAAGGCGTAACGATAGGACGACCATCTTTAGGTGCCAAAATATGGTGAGCAGCAAGCATTAACATTCTAGCTTCTGCTTGAGCTTCGTCAGATAAAGGCACGTGAACAGCCATTTGGTCCCCATCAAAGTCAGCGTTATACGCTTCAGTTGCAAGTGGGTGTAGACGAATAGCTTTACCTTCAACTAGAACCGGTTCAAACGCTTGAATACCTAGACGGTGAAGCGTAGGGGCACGGTTAAGTAGAACAGGTCTTTCTTTAATAACTTCTTCTAAAACATCCCAAATGTCATCATCACGACGATCAATTTTACGTTTAGCATTACGGATATTTGAAGCTAGTTCATTTTTAACTAATTCACGCATCACAAATGGTTTGAATAATTCAAGTGCCATTTCACGTGGAAGACCTGCTTGGTAGAACTTAAGTGTTGGTCCAACGTCGATAACAGAACGACCTGAGTAATCAACACGTTTACCAAGTAAGTTTTGACGGAAACGTCCTTGCTTACCTTTAAGCATATGTGAAAGTGATTTCAATGGACGATTACCAGGTCCTGTAACAGGACGGCCACGACGACCATTATCAATTAAAGCATCAACCGCTTCTTGTAACATACGTTTTTCATTTTGAACGATAATGTTTGGTGCATTCAAGTCAAGCAAACGTTTTAGACGGTTATTACGGTTAATAACACGACGGTATAAATCGTTTAAATCACTTGTTGCAAAACGGCCACCTTCAAGTTGAACCATTGGACGTAGGTCAGGTGGGATAACAGGAATTGCTTCCATTACCATTGATTCAGGTAAGTTACCTGATTTTTTGAACGCGTCTAAGATGTCTAAACGACGGATAGCACGTGTTCTCTTTTGTCCATGAGCAGTTTGTAATTGTTCTTTAAGTGATTTAACTTCACCTTCAAGATCAACACTTTGAAGTAATTCTTTGATTCCTTCAGCACCCATTTTGGCATTAAATGTTGCACCAAATTCAGCACGTTTTTCACGGTATTCAGCTTCTGTTAATAATTGTTTTTGTTCTAGGTCTGATTTACCTGGATCAATTACAACGTAAGCAGCGAAGTAAATCACTTCTTCTAAGTGACGAGGACTCATGTCTAACACAAGACCCATACGACTTGGAATACCCTTGAAGTACCAAATATGTGTAACAGGAGCAGCTAATTCAATGTGTCCCATACGTTCACGACGAACTTTGGCACGTGTGACTTCAACACCACAACGATCACAAACAATCCCTTTATAACGAATACGTTTGTATTTACCACAAGCACATTCCCAGTCCTTTGTAGGACCAAAAATACGTTCGTCAAACAACCCATCGCGTTCAGGTTTTAATGTTCTATAATTGATCGTTTCTGGTTTTTTAACTTCACCATAAGACCAGCTTCTAATTTTATTTGGAGATGCTAGGCCAATTTGCATACTCTCAAATTTGTTAACATCGATCAATAGCTTAACCTCCTACTATTTTGAAACTTCATCATTATTTAAAAGATCATTAGCTTTGTGAGCTTCTTCTTCCAGCTTTTGAGCTTCTTGCTTTTCAGCCATTTTTGATAAAGCATCAACATTTACGACATCATCATCGTCATCATCCATGTCACGCAATTCTAATTCATCTTTATTGATGTCTAGCACTTTCATATCAAGTCCTAGAGATTGCAATTCTTTAACTAACACGCGGAATGATTCAGGTACACCAGGTTTTGGAATGTTTTCACCTTTAACGATGGCTTCATAAGTTTTAACACGACCTACAACGTCATCAGACTTGTAAGTTAAGATTTCTTGTAAGGTGTAAGCAGCACCATAAGCTTCAAGTGCCCAAACTTCCATCTCACCAAATCTTTGTCCACCAAATTGTGCTTTACCACCAAGTGGTTGTTGTGTAACAAGTGAGTAAGGTCCAATTGAACGAGCGTGCAATTTGTCATCAACCATGTGAGCTAGTTTCATGTAGTACATAACCCCAACTGATACACGGTTATCAAATGCATCACCTGTACGACCATCGTAAAGAACAGTTTTACCATCTGAAGCCATACCAGCTTCTTTAACTGTGTCCCATAAGTCGCTATCTGTTGCACCATCAAATACTGGAGATGCAACGTGAATTCCTAATTCTCTTGCGGCCATACCCAAGTGTAATTCAAGAACTTGTCCAATGTTCATACGTGATGGCACACCCATTGGGTTCAATAGAATGTCAACTGGTGTTCCATCTGGCAAGAATGGCATGTCTTCTTCAGGAACAACGATTGAAACAGTACCCTTGTTACCGTGACGACCAGCCATCTTGTCACCAACTTGGATTTTACGTTTTTGTGTAATGTAAACACGAACTAGTTTGTTAACACCTGGCGATAATTCGTCACCAGCTTCACGTGTGAAGACTTTAACGTCTTGCACAATTCCGCCACCACCATGTGGTACACGTAGTGATGTATCACGAACTTCACGTGCTTTTTCACCAAAGATTGCGTGTAACAAACGTTCTTCAGCTGATAATTCAGTTACACCCTTAGGTGTTACTTTACCAACTAAAATATCGCCATCATGAACTTCAGCACCAATACGAATAACCCCTGTTTCGTCAAGGTCTCTTAATGAGTCTTCCCCAACGTTTGGAATTTCGCGTGTGATTTCTTCAGGTCCAAGTTTTGTATCACGAGCTTCTGATTCGAATTCTTCGATGTGGATAGAAGTATAGATATCTTCTTTAACTAGTTTTTCTGATAAAACAATCGCATCTTCGAAGTTGTACATGTTCCAAGTCATAAACGCAATAATAGGGTTTTGACCTAAAGCAAGTTCGCCACTTTCCATAGCTGGACCATCTGCGATAACATCACCAGCATCAATACGGTCGCCTTGGCGAACCAATGTTTGTTGGTTGTATGATTTACCAGCATTTGAACGTCTGAATTTAGATACGTAGTAAGTATCAATACCATCTTCATCAGTTGTGATTTCAATACGACGTGCATCAGCGTAAGTTACAGTACCACCATTTTTGGCTAGAAGTGCTGTACCTGAGTCGTGAGCTGCACGATATTCCATACCAGTACCAACAAGTGGTGCGTGTGGACGTACCAATGGCACAGCTTGACGTTGCATGTTAGCTCCCATCAACGCACGGTTTGAGTCGTCGTTTTCAAGGAAAGGAATACATGCGGCAGCAACAGAAACAACTTGTTTTGGAATAACATCCATGTAGTCAACTTTATCTGTGCTAATTTCAAGGTTGTCATCACGGTGACGTGCCAAAACAGTTGGGTTAGCAAATGAACCATCATCGTTAAGTTTTGAGTTAGCTTGAGCAACAATGTAGTTATCTTCTTCGTCAGCTGTTAAGTAGTCAATCTTGTCTGTTACCTTGTGAGTTGTCCAGTCAACACGACGATATGGTGTTTCGATGAAACCATAGTTATTCACAATAGCGTATGACGCTAGTGAGTTAATCAACCCGATGTTAGGTCCTTCAGGTGTTTCAATCGGACACATACGACCATAGTGAGTATAGTGAACGTCACGAACTTCATATCCGGCACGATCACGAGTCAAACCACCAGGTCCAAGGGCAGATAGACGACGTTTGTGAGTTAATTCTCCAAGTGGGTTAGTTTGATCCATAAATTGTGATAATTGTGATGAACCAAAGAATTCCTTAATTGAAGCCACAACTGGACGAATATTAATCAATTGTTGAGGTGTTACAGTTGAAGCGTCTTGAATTGACATTCTTTCACGTACAACACGTTCCATACGTGATAAACCAATTCTGAATTGGTTTTGCAACAATTCACCAACTGAACGAATACGACGGTTACCTAAGTGGTCAATATCGTCAACTTCACCAATACCTTCTTGTAGGTTCAAGAAGTAGTTGATTGAAGCAATAATATCGGCTGTCGTAATGTGTTTAATATCTGCAGGAATGTGACCATTACCAATGATATTAACTTCTTTTTCAGGATCTTCTTTAGAAAATACTTTAATTTTTTGAACAACCATTGGATCAGTAATTACTGATTCTTCTGAAGGTTGGTATGTGACAGTTTTAAAGTCTTCTCTATCTAAGAATTTACCTAATGTTTCCATTAAGTGATTGTCAATTACGTCACCTTTTTGAGCAATAACTTCACCTGTATCAGGATCTGCTAATGTTTCAGCTAACGTTTGGTTTAATAGACGTGTTTTTAATGAAAGTTTTTTGTTAATCTTGTAACGTCCAACAGGCGCTAAGTCATAACGTTTTGGATCAAAGAATCTTGCGTATAATAATGAACGAGAACTGTCAGCAGTTTTGGGTTCGCCTGGGCGAAGACGTTCATAAATATCTTTCAATCCTTCTTCAGTACGTGTATCTAGTGGGTTTTTGTGGATATCTTTTTCTAGGGTATAGCTTAATGAATCGCTTTGACCTAAAATTTCTAAAATATCACTATCTGATTCAAAACCTAATGCGCGCATCAAAACAGAGATAGGTAATTTACGTGTACGGTCAATACGTACGTATGAAATATCCTTAGCGTCTGTTTCAAATTCTAGCCAAGCCCCACGGTTTGGAATAACTGTTGTACCAAAGTTAGTACGACCATTTTTATCCAATGAAGAGTTATAGTAAACACCTGGAGAACGTACTAATTGAGAAACAATAACACGTTCTGCACCATTTACGATAAAAGTTCCTTGTGGTGTCATTAATGGGAAATCACCAAAGAAAACTTCTTGAGTTTTGATTTCTTCTGTTTCGTTATTTGTTAATTTCAAAGTCACATGAAGCGGAGCTGAGTAGTTTGCATCATGTTGTCTTGCTTCATCCATCGTATATTTAGGTTCGGATAATTTATAATCCACAAACTCTAATGACAGATTACCAGCAAAATCATCGATTGGCATAATATCGTCGAACATTTCTTTTAGTCCACGTTCTAGGAACCAATCGTATGAACTTGTTTGTATTTCAACTAAATTAGGAAGTTGTAAAACTTCTTTAATTCGTGAATAACTTCTTCTAGTACGGTTTTTACCATAGTTTATATTTGAACCTACCAAGAGAAGACCATCCTTTCTGTTAAAAACACGTAATATTACATTTACGTTACAACTATCAAAAAAGGTGTTTTTAGACAATAAAAAAACAAAAACGGCACACGGGTACCATTTTTGTTCTTATCATCACTCTGGACAATAGATCAGAGCAATACTGCACTTCAACAGCCAATTTCAATCATACAAATTATAATCATATAGCTTATAAATGTCAAGTTAATTGTGGACTTTATCGCCTTTTTGTGCTTTTTGTGCTTGATTTTGTGAAACAACCTTAAAAGTTAGTTCTTTTTTAGAAGAACCAACCTTAACTAAGTCGCCTGCTTTAATATCTTGTCTAAGTAATTGGTCGCTTAATTCATTTTCAAGTTTGTCTTGAATTGCGCGGCGAATTGGTCGAGCACCATTTTCAACATCAAAACCAGCTTCTAAAATAGTGTCTAATGCTGCTGTTGAAACAGATAATTCGATTTGTTGTTCAGATAATCGTGCTTTTAAGTCACCTAACATCAGTGACACAATTTGACGTAGTTCTGGTTTTTGCAATTCTTGGAAGATAATCGTTTCATCAATACGATTTAGGAATTCTGGTGTGAAGAACTCTTGTGTAGCTTGTTTTATTTTACTTGTCAATTGTACTTGACGTTGTTCGTCTTCATTACTTGAAAAACCAACTGTCTTATCAATCTTCATTGCACGTGCACCTAAGTTAGATGTCATGATAATTACTGTATTTCTAAAATCAACACGACGACCTTTGGCATCTGTTAGGTAACCATCATCTAACACTTGTAATAACAAGTTAAAAATATCTGGATGTGCTTTTTCTACTTCATCTAGTAAAACAACAGAGTACGGATTTTGGCGAACCTGTTCGCTCAATTGACCACCTTCTTCGTAGCCAACATATCCTGGAGCAGAACCGACTAGTTTTGATGAACTGTAAGATTCTGACAACTCTGACATGTCTACTCGAATAAGATTATCAGTAGAACCAAACATTGTTTTAGCTAGCACTTTTGCCAATTGCGTTTTACCAACACCTGTTGGCCCTAAGAATAAGAAAGACCCGATTGGACGGTTAGGATCTTTGATTCCCGCACGAGCGCGTCTTATCGCTTTTGAAACAGCCATTACCGCATCATTTTGGCCGATAACTTCTTGGTGAAGTTCTTTTTCAAGGTCAAGCAAACGTGTTGTTTCATTAGAATCAAGTTGGGTTAGCGGAATTTTAGTCCAAGTTGAAATAACTTCAGCAACGTCTTCGCGTGTCACTTGTTGTTTAGCTTGTTGAGCTTTTACCTTTTCTTCGGTCATTCGATAAATTGTTTGACGAAGTTGCGTTTCTTGATAACGCAGCTTAGCTGCTTGTTCGAAATCTTGATCAAAAATTGCTTTGTCTTTTTGATTCAACAAGTCTTCTAGGTCTTTTTCAAGCGGAATAATTTGCTGATCTTCACTTTCTTCAAACCCTTCGATTTTAACTTTAGCTGCTGCTTCGTCAATTAAATCAATGGCTTTATCTGGCAAGAAACGGTTAGTAATATAGCGTTGACTCATTTCAACAGCCGCATCAATAGCCTCTTGTGAAATTGTCACACCATGGAAGTTTTCGTAGGTTTTCTTTAATCCAGCTAAAATTTGTTCTGTTTCTTTTGTCGTTGGCTCGTCTACTTTTACTTGCGCAAAACGACGCTCAAGTGCTGAATCTTTTTCGATGTATTTTTGGTATTCATCATACGTTGTGGCACCGATAACTTGAATGTCACCGCGGGCAAGAGAAGGCTTCAAAATGTTTGAAGCGTCAATAGCACCTTCTGCACCACCTGCACCAATTAGCGTGTGAAGTTCATCTATAAATAGAATAACTTCGCCGTCTTGTTTGATTTCGTCCATCACTTTTTTCAAGCGATCTTCAAATTCACCACGGTACTTCGTCCCCGCTACTAAAGACCCCATATCAAGTGACATCACGCGTTTTTTCTTCAAGACAGCTGGCACTTGTCCTGCTTCTATTTTTGCTGCTAAATCTTCAGCAATCGCTGTTTTACCTACACCAGGATCTCCAACTAAAACTGGGTTATTCTTTGTTCGACGTGACAAAATCTGAATAACACGATGCGTTTCAGAATCACGACCAATAACCGGATCAACTTGACCCTGTTTAACTTTGTCATTTAAATTATTAGCTAATTTATCTAAAGTCGGTGTCTTAGATTTACCAGCTTGTTGTCTATTAGTTTGTGTCTTTGATGTATTTAGTTCTGGTTTTTTAAAGTTTTCATTATCTTGAATACCTAATTGTTGTAATAATTCTTGATAAATTCGTGACAAACTAAAACCTAGGTTTTTCAAAATTTTACCAGATAAAACATTCTCATTTTGCACTAGCGCCATTAACAGATGTTCTGTACCAACTTTGTCAGCACCTAATTGTCGCGCAATTTGGCCAGACAATGTCATGACTTGCTTAGCTCTAGGAGAATAAGGTAAAAATTCGCCCTTAACTGGCGTTGATAACTCAACACCATACCCTGTATAAGTTTCGATCTCTTCACGAATATCTGTTGTGGATACCCCTAATTCACGTAGTAAGTGACCTGCTGTTCCATGTGATTCCATAACTAAACCTAACAATAAGTGTTCTGTGCCAATCACACGATGTTTAAAGTAGGTTGCTTGTTCTTGTGAAATTGTTAGTGCGACTTTTGCACTATCTGTAAACATATTCTCCATTATTACACCGCCAATCTATTATAGAAGTATACAGTAAAGTATTTGTTCTTAAATGTAAATATTAAAATAGAAATTAACCTCATTCTTAATTAATTATTTGCCTTTTTCACTGTTCGTTCTTTTCCCTATCTTCATTGTACAACTAATGCTCTCTAATTTAAAATTTAGCTATTTTTAGGGATAAAAAAATAACCCACACTACTTGTAGGTTATCAAAAAGCGGAAGACGGGATTCGAACCCGCGACCCCCACCATGGCAAGGTGATGTTCTACCACTGAACTACTTCCGCATTAATACACATTGTGTATTAAATGAGTCGTGGCAGGCTCGAACTGCCGACCCTCTGATTAAAAGTCAGATGCTCTACCAACTGAGCTAACGACTCGTAGTAAAAGCAGGATATCCTGCTTTTAGTGATTATTCTTCGTTTGGTTGGTCATGATGTTCTGGACGCATAGTTGGGAATAGTAAAACGTCACGAATAGATGGTGCATCAGTAAATAGCATAACTAAACGATCAATTCCGATTCCAAGTCCACCTGTAGGTGGCATACCATACTCTAATGCTTCGATGTAATCTTCATCAATTCCAGTTGCTTCATCATTACCGGCTTCACGTTCTGCAACTTGTGCTTCAAAACGTTGTCTTTGATCGATAGGATCATTAAGTTCAGTAAATGCATTAGCGAACTCACTCTTAACTATAAACAATTCAAATCGATCTGTAAAGCGTGAATCTTCATTATTTTTCTTAGCAAGTGGTGAAACTTCGATTGGATGGCCATATACAAAGGTTGGTTGGACTAAAGTTTCTTCAACAAATTCTTCGAAAAATTCGTTAATGATATGTCCAACTTGCCAATAATCTTCATAGTGAACATTGTGATCGTCAGCAATTTTGCGAGCTTCTTCAAGTGACATTTCACGCCAGAAGTCAACACCTGTTTGTTCTTTAATCGCATCAACCATGTGTAAACGTCTAAATGGTTGACCAATCTTAACTTCTTCACCTTGGTAAGTAATAGTATCTGTATCAAACACTTCTTTAGCAATGTAACGGAAAATACCTTCTGTTTGATCCATTACATCTTTAAAGTCAAAGTAAGCTGCATAGGATTCAAGCATTGTAAATTCAGGGTTATGTTTTGTATCTAGCCCTTCATTACGGAATACACGACCGATTTCATAAACACGTTCCATTCCACCAACGATTAAACGTTTTAGGTGCAATTCTAGCGCGATACGTAAGTATAGATCAATATCTAGCGCATTGTGGTGTGTAATAAATGGTCTTGCAGCAGCACCACCAGCTTGGTCATGCAATACTGGTGTTTCAACTTCAGTAAAGCCGTTTTGGTCTAGGTAACGACGAATTGTTGAAATAATTTGACTTCTCTTTTGGAAACGGTCAAAACTGTCTGGGTTTGCGATTAAATCAAGATATCTTTGACGATATTTTTGTTCAATGTTTGTCAAACCATGGTATTTATCTGGTAATGGACGTAGTGCTTTTGATAAGAAAGTCACATGAGTTGCTTTAATTGTTAGCTCACCCATGTCTGTCTTCATCACGTCACCTGTAATTCCTAGGAAATCACCTAAGTCAGCACGTTTGAAAATCTTGTAGTTTTCTTCACCAACAGTATCTTTACGTACATAGATTTGCATTTTTCCTGAGTTATCACGAATATCAGCAAATCCAACTTTACCTTTACCACGTTTTGTCATCATACGACCTGCGATAGTTGCAGTCACGTGTTTTTCATCTAACGCATCTTTTTCTTCGTTTTCATATTGATCGTGTAAGTCTTTTGCAACAGCTGTACGTTCAAAACGACTACCGTATGGATCAATTCCATTATCAATTAATTCTTGTAATTTTTCACGGCGAACACGTAATTGGTCGTTCATTTGGTGATGATTATCTTGTTTAGCCACTTATTTACCCTCCGATTTTAATTTTTCTCTAGCTTCATATTGAGCGACAAAGTCATCTAGAATTTCAAAAACTTCTTCTTTAGCGAAAACTTGGTTAACTGCTGCACGAGCTTTTGCAGCACGTGGAATTCCCTTCAAGTAGTAAGCTGCTTGTTGACGGAATTCTGGCACGGCAATTTTTTCACCCTTTAGTTCTACCAAGCGATTCAATTGTAACTTAGCCAAGTCAATTTTTTCTCTTGGTGTTGGCTCTGGTTCAATTACCCCGGTTTCAAGGTAATGTTCCATTTGGCCTAAAATCCACGGGTTACCTAGAGCTGCACGCCCTACCATAACCGCGTCGGCTCCAACTTCATCAAGCATGCGTTTAGCATCTTCTGGTGTTTTAACATCACCGTTTCCAATAAATGGAATTGAAAGGGCTTCTTTAACTTGCTTCAAAATATCCCAGTCAGCTTTACCGGTGTACATTTGCTTACGTGTTCTACCATGCATGGCAACCGCACTAGCTCCTGCACGTTCAGCAGCAAGGGCATTGTCAACCGCATAAATATGGTCTTCATCCCAACCCGTTCTCATTTTAACTGTCACGGGTTTTTCTACCACATCAACAACCGCTTTAACCATTTCATAAATACGATTAGGATCAAGCAAACATCTTGCTCCTGCATCGGTTTTTACGACTTTTGGCACTGGGCAACCCATATTAATATCAATAATATCAGCTTGTGTATTTTGATCCACAAATTTCGCTGCTTCAACTAATGTTTCCACAGTTCCACCAAAAATTTGAATACTAATTGGGTGCTCTTTAGGGTCTACAAAAAGCATATCTAAAGTTTTTTTATTATGGTGAATAATCCCTCTATCACTAATCATTTCACAAACAACTAATCCTGCACCACATTCTTTTGCTGTGATACGAAAAGCTGAGTTTGAAATACCAGCCATTGGTGCGACAACAATGCGATTAGGAATTTCCACATTTCCAATTTTCCACATAGACACTCTTCCTCATTTTTACCTGTACTATTTTATCAGTTTATCCAAAAAGCCTCAACACCAGTTTTAGCCTTGTGTTGCTAAAATATCTTTCAAGTCTGACTCACTATAATGATAGCGTGCATTACAGAATTTACATACTGCTTCAGCACCGTGGTCTTCTTCAATCATAGCCTCAATCTCTGCTTTTTTCAAAGTAGCTAGTGATTTTTCAAAACGGTCTTTACTACAGTCACATTCAAAGGCAACATCCATTGTGTCTAAGATGTCCACACCTTCAGGGAAAATCATTTCTGTAATTTCTTCAGGTGTTTTGCCTTCGCGAACTAGTTTAGAAACTAGTGGTAATTGTTTAAGACTATCTTCTAGTTTGGCAATACTTTCTTCACTTGCGTTTGGTAGCACTTGAATCATAAATCCACCAGCAGCACCAATTGTATTGTTTGGATTAACAAAACATGATAAGCCAACAGCTGATGGAATCTGTTCAGATTTAGCTAAGTAGTAAGTAAAGTCTTCACCTAGCTCACCAGAAATCAATGGAACCTGACCTGTAAAGGGTTCTTTCATATGCAAGTCTTTAGTAACACTGAACATCCCATTTGTCCCTACAGCACCCTTAACATCAATTTTACCTTTTTCATTAAGTGGCAAATGAACGTGGGGATTTTGAATATAACCTTTAACTGTTCCGTTAGCATTACCATCAATAACTAACGCACCAGCCGGACCGTCACCTTGGATACGAACCGTTAATGTATCGTCACCTTTTAAGGTTGCTGTACTTAATAATAATGTCCCAATTAATCCACGGCCTAAAGCTGCAGATGAAGCACTATAAGTATCGTGTTTTTGTTGTGCAGTCGATACTAATTCGGTTGCTGAAACAGCCAAAATTCTAAAGGCTTTATCTTTTGATATGGCTTTAATTAAATAATCTTTCATTGTTTTTTACACCTCATTAAAAAACAGAGCCACTAGGCTCTGTTTTTGTTATTTATCTTTACGATTATTATCATCGTTTTTTATTGTATCAGAATCAACATCTTTTTTACCAGATGTAACTTCTTTTTCTAAGTCTTTTTCTGATTTTTCTTGGTCACTAATTTCTTTAGCATTTTTCACTTCAACTTGTTTATCCTTTTGATCAGCAGCTTGCTTTGATTCTTTGTAATCAGCAGCTTCTTTTTCGCTAGGAAATTCAGTTGGTTGTTCTGGCATTTTACCTTCTTTGAATAATGAAAGAATTTGAGTTTCATTCAATGTTTCATATTCAAGTAAAGCTTTCGCAATCAAGTCGTGTTGTTCGTGGTATTCTTTAATAATTTCAGCAGCACGTGTATGTGCATCGTTAATAATACGACGAACTTCTTGGTCGATTTTTGCAGCAGTATCTTGGCTGTATGAAGGGCCTTGACCATAAGCTGCTTGACCTTCTTGTTCCAATGCTACTGTCCCTAAAACATCACTCATACCATATTGCGTTACCATTGCACGCGCAATTTGAGTTGCTTGTTCAAAATCATTTGAAGCACCAGATGATAAGCTGTTGAAGATTAATTCTTCAGCTGTACGTCCACCCATTAAACCAACAATTTGTTCTTCTAAGTCTTTTTTGCTTAGTAAGTATTGATCTTCTTTAGGTAGCGTAATCGCATAACCACCAGCGCGACCACGAGGGACAATTGTTACTTTTCTAACAGTTCTTGAGTCGCTTAGAACAAGACCAATTAAGGCATGTCCAGCTTCGTGGTAAGCCACAATTTGACGATATTTTTCTGACGTTTTACGGTCTCGTTTAGCAGGACCAGCAATTACACGATCTTCTGCTTCGTCAATATCAAGAGAAGTAATCTTAGTATCATTTCTTCTTGCAGCCACTAAAGCTGCTTCGTTAAGTAAGTTTTCAAGATCTGCCCCAACGAATCCTGGTGTTTGACGGGCAACTAATTTCAAGTCTACATCATCTGCTAAAGGTTTGTTTTTAGCGTGGACTTTCAAGATAGCTTCACGACCTTTAACATCTGGACGACCCACTAACACTTTACGGTCAAAACGTCCTGGACGAAGTAGAGCAGGATCTAAAACGTCAGAACGGTTCGTTGCGGCCATTACGATAACGCCTTCTGTTCCTGTAAATCCATCCATTTCAACTAACAGTTGGTTCAAGGTTTGTTCACGTTCATCGTTTCCACCGCCCATGCCGGCTCCACGTTGACGACCAACAGCATCAATTTCATCAATAAAGATGATAGCTGGTGCTGATTTTTTAGCATTTTCAAATAAATCACGAACACGAGAAGCCCCAACTCCGACGAACATTTCAACGAAGTCAGAACCAGAAATACTGTAAAATGGCACTTTAGCTTCACCAGCAACGGCTTTAGCTAGAAGGGTTTTACCCGTTCCGGGAGGTCCCTCAAGTAAAACACCTGATGGAATACGAGCACCAAGACTAGCAAAACGTTTAGGTTGTTTCAAGAATTCAACCACTTCAACTAGTTCTTGTTTTTCTTCTTCGGCACCAGCTACATCACTAAATCTAATTTTATTTTTAGCTGGGTCTTCAGGCTTAGCTTTTGAACGACCAACGTTCATCATACGGTTTCCACCGCCACCTTGGCCGCCTCGAGCACCACCCATCATAATGAAGAAGATAACAACAATAATGATGATTGGTAGAAAAGAACCTAACAACGTAATCCAAAGACCTGTTTGAGGCTCACCATCCATAGAAACGTTAACATTTTTACTTTGTGCTAACTCTGTCACTTGCTTAACAGTGTTATCATTTGCCAAAATCGTTGTTGAAAAGTTTTGAGTTGATGAATTTTGTCCACCTGTCAAAATTGATAACATCGAGTTATTTGACGATTGGTTTGTTTGACTTGTTTTATAAGTTCCTGAAACCGTATAAGCACCATTAACTGGCTGCATACTGAACTTATCAATACTATTATCGTTCAGTTGCGTAATAAATTCTGAATAACTAACATTTTTGACAGCTTTACTGCTTCCACCATTAAAGAACCAGTTAAAGCCTGCCAAAATAATGATTACAGCAATAATATAAAAGAATATATTATTCCTAAATTTTTTTGGACTTTTATTCATAAGTAACCTCCGATTTCATAAACTACTTCTTATTATTTTGCCACAAAGAAATATAATTTTCTAGACTGCTGAGGCAAAGAATTATAATGATAAATATTTTGAATCCAATAAATATCTGATCCATAAATTGAGAGGTAATAGCCCTTCAAGATTGTTGGAATATTCGCTTTAGCAAAAACCTTCTTCACTTTTTGGTGCTGACCATTTGAAAGAAGTACTAATTGATCAGGCGTAAACCCTAAATACAATGTTTGATTCAAAGGTACATCAAATGTCGCTAGACAATCATAGCCAGCAAAGCTCGCGTCTTCACTGACTAAATACTGTTGGCCACAAAACAAAATCGGTTGATTTAACCCAACTAATTTAGAGCGACAGTGTACTGGGGGATACATCAAAAAGAAATCATCATTTTTGATTAAAAGTTGAATATTTTTTGTAATTGTGAGGGCGCCTCCCTCAATCAAAATATGTTTCAGCTGTTTGAATTGCTGTTCAGATAAAAATACTTTATCACTAAATGTCTGCGTTGTTAAATAACTCAGATAATCTGACCAATTAGTGTCAGGAATTTTAGTAAAATCTTTAATTTTACCTTGATATAATCTGGTGGTTACGGGTTTGATTGTTGTCACTAATTCAAAAAGTCGAACTTGAGCTTGCGTTAATTTTGCGACACTTTGTTGATAACGTTGCCCATTTTCAATTAAATGATTGGTTTCTTTTTCAACTATTGGCATGACATGATGACGAATTCGATTTCGCAATGTAAAGTCGCTATGATTGGTTTCATCAATAACATACGTTATCTGTTGTACTTTTAGATAATCCACCAATTGTTTTTTTGAAAAAATAAGCAATGGTCGAACCAGATATCCGTCAAAAAAAGGGCGTTTAACCGCCAATGACGACATCTCTTGTGCATCTCCGCTTCGAACCAACTTCAGCATCATCGTCTCAAGTACATCATTACCATGATGAGCGGTCATCACGTAATCTGCTTGCCACTTTGCTTGAACTTGATGTAAAAACTGATAACGCATATTACGAGCTGCAGCTTCAATACCTGTTTTAGGCTGGTGTTTCTTAGGCCAATCATAATTTTCGATTGTTAGACCTTTTTCTTGTGCATATTGAGTTAACACAGCAAGCTCCTGCTTTGAATCAGCCCTTAATTGATGATTAACATGAGCAATAATCAATTGTTCTTTCGGTTGGTATAGACTGTGATATAGCAAATCTAGCAATGCCATTGAGTCAGGGCCTGCAGATACTGCCACAACAATCTTAGCCAATCTTTCGTCAATTTGTAAGCTTTTTAAGTTTTCTTTGAATGCTTGTCGCAATTGGTTCATTGTTCAGCAGCATATTTCTCAAGAAACTCATTAGCCTGTTTCAACACTTGCTCAATCTTCTTAGAAAAAGACTGCGTTTGGTCCGCTTCTAAGGGATTAGATAAATCTTTAAGTTCTGGATTATCATACTGTTTTTGTGAAAGTGCTATCTTTTGAGGTGTCTCAGCTGATAAAACCACACAATCAAGTTCTTGATTGACATCATAATACATTTGCCAATCATCGTTTTTGCCATATTCAAGTTCTTGTCGCTTGATTAAACCATGATGCTTGCCAGCAAGCGTTACAAAAACGCCAAACGAAGCAACATTGTTAATCGTTCCTTTTAATCTTTGGCCTTGTTTAATCATATGATTCCTCTCTTACTTTGATTGACTATTGTCTGAAATATCAAATATCACTTCATTTGGTTTTGAGTAAAGGTATTTATCTCGAACAACCTTTTGAAGATAGTCTGGATCACTTAATCTTTGTTCTTCATTAGCCAGCAAGTGCTGCTTTTGTAATAAAGTATCTAACTTTTGCTGGCTTTCTTCTGCTTGAACATTCAAATTGTGTGTATCCATTGTCATCTTAGTAATTTGCATCCCTGTCAATAATACAATGAACCCAAACAATGCCGCATATAAGCGACGTCTTCTAATATGAACCTTACGCTCATGGCGTTGTTTTTTGAAAACACTCTTTTCACTTGAAGCAATTTGATACGTGTGCTTAACTTTACGACCCATTTTATTTCCCCCTAATTAGTCAACTAATTCGTAAAGATCTTGTGCTTCAGCTTTTTTAGTTGTTTCTAACAAGTTTAAAATACGAGCCTTAATAGTACGGTTACCAAAGCTCACTTCTAAAATATCGCCAATTTGAACTTTGGTTGAGGATTTAATTGTTTTGTCGTTAACTTTAATACGACCTTGGTCAGCCATTTCCTTTGCGATAGTTCTTCTTTTAATAATTCTTGATACTTTCAAAAAACGGTCAATTCTCATGAGGTAGTCTCCTTTTCATTTAACAAATCAGATGCCGCACTTAAAAATGAACTTAATTCAGTTATCCATTTTCTAACCGGCATATCTTTTGTTGTCATTAAACTAATTTGTAATTCTTGTTTTTTATTTAGCGCGACTTTAGCTTTTAATGTCGTTTCACTAAGTGCTTTAAAAGCTTTTGCTCCCTTTAAAATTTCTGTTGCTTTGGCATCAAAGGTTACTGTCAATTGCAATCCTTGTTGCCTGATTAATTTAACTTGGGCTTGATCAGCTAATAATTTTAACTCAGCAATTTGAAGTAAATGCTCAACCGCTTCTGGATAGTCACCAAAACGATCTAGCAATTCATCTTCAATCTTTGGGATTTCATCGCTTGAATCAATCATCTTAATGCGCTTATAAATTTCAATTTTTTGCGGTTGATCCACAATGTAATCATCTGGAATATACGCCTGTAAATCAAGATTGATAACAGCATCTGTCGTCTTAATTGCTTTTTTGTTGCCTTGGCGTTTTTTGACAGCTTCTTCAAGCATTTGTGAGTAAAGGTCAAATCCAACAGCATCAATAAATCCGTGCTGTTGCTTCCCTAACATGTTACCAGCTCCACGAATAGATAAGTCACGCATAGCTATCTTAAATCCTGAACCTAGCTCCGTAAAGTCTTTAATGGCTTCTAAACGTTTTTGACCCACTTCAGTTAAGACTTTATTTTCTTGATAAAGCAAGTAAGCATATGCTAAACGATTTGAACGACCCACACGACCACGCAATTGATATAGCTGTGATAGTCCGTAATAATCGGCGTTTTCCACAATCAACGTATTGGCATTAGGTAAATCGACACCTGTTTCAATAATTGTTGTGGTAACCAACACATCATACTCACCATTAATAAAGTCCATCATGACGTTTTCTAGTTGGTGTTCGCTCATTTGACCATGAATATACCCCACACGTGACTCTGGAACAAGCTGTTGTAAGTAGAAAACCACACTTTCAATATCTTCAACACGATTATGCAGATAAAAGACCTGCCCATCACGTCTCATTTCACGTAAGATAGCTTCTTTTATCACACTTTCGTTTTGCTCCATCACGTAAGTTTGGATAGGGAAACGGTTAGTTGGTGCAGTTTCAATAACAGACAAGTCTCTCACCCCAACCATCGACATGTGAAGTGTTCTTGGAATTGGGGTAGCTGTTAAGGTTAACACATCGACTTGTGCTTTTAACGCTTTAAGGCGTTCTTTATGTTTTACACCAAAACGTTGTTCTTCATCCACAATCAACAAACCCAGATCTTTGAACTTAATATCTTGTGATAACAAACGGTGAGTTCCTACAAGAATATCAATTTGTCCTTCTTTAAGCTGTTCGATAATCTCTTTGACTTGTTTAGCTGTTTGAAAACGAGAAACAACGGCAATATTAACAGGGAAGTCTCTGAACCGTTCCAACATGTTTTCATAATGCTGCTGCGCCAAAATAGTTGTTGGTACCAAAAAGGCCACTTGCTTATTATCTTGTACAGCTTTAAATGCTGCTCGAACAGCTACTTCAGTCTTACCAAACCCAACATCTCCGACCAACAATCGATCCATTGGTCGTGTTTTTTCCATATCTTGTTTGATTTCATTGATACTACGGATTTGATCACCTGTTTCCACATAAGGAAAGGCTGATTCAAAATCTCGTTGCATTTGCGTATCTGGTGAAAAAGCAAACCCTTTTTCACTTTCACGTTGCGCATAAAGTTCAATCAACTCATCGGCAATATCTTCAATTTTAGCTGCAACACTACGCTTTGTCTTTGCCCATTCACTACTACCTAGTTTATTAATCTTGGGGCTTTTTCCTTCAGCTGCAACGTATTTTTGAACAAGTTTTAGCTGATCAGCTGGTACAAACAATTGATCGCCCTTTTGATAGGTAATCGTAATGTAGTCTTTTGGTACATCGTTTGTAACAAGTGTTTGAATTCCTTCAAATCGCCCAATCCCATGATTAACATGAACAACATAGTCACCAGGTTTTAGCTCACTATAATTTTTGATTCGTTGCGCATTCTCAATTTTTTCAACACGTTGGCGCTTCTTTTTAGGTTTTGCATTAAACAATTCTCGCTCAGTCAGATAGACAAAGCGTTGATTAGTTAAAATAAAACCATGAGGCAAATCTCCCACGATTAACTGTGTTTGATTAGAAGTAATATCACCATTTGAGTGTGAGTTAACCGTGATTTCAAAATCTTCAAAGGTCTGTGCTAATTTTTTGGCACGATCTTCACTATCAGCTTGTATCACAACCGTTTGTTCTTGTAACTGATAGCGTTCTATTTCAGTTTTAATCAGTGGCATCTGAGAGAAGTATTGTTGCGGAATTTGTGTTTTGTAGTCACAAATCTGGTCTAATTTTAGCCGACCCATCCCTCTTTGAAAGAGAGATAACAACAATTGGGGATGCTTATCTTGATTGAAACTATCGAAAAACGTCCACTTCTGATTTTGTGACGCTAACCAGCGTTTTTCATTTGATTCTTGCGTTTGATATTGCTCATTTAATAAATTGTTTTCACGAACATTATCATTAATAGCAGGCAAGTCGTTTAAAACAACTAACCCGTCTTTAACTAAATAATCAAGCAACCTAAATTGATTTTCTTGAAGATAATTCATATAAAAACTAATTTTTTCTGGCAAAATACCATCAAGTAATAAATCTCTTGCTTGCTTTTGGTCTAGATACTCATCTTTACCTTGACTATCAACTAATTCTTCAGCTAACTTTTGCCCCGCTTGTTTTAATTGGTCGATTTCAAAAACGCGATCTTTAGCTGGTAATAAATCGACTTCATCTTTTGTTGTTAAACTGCGTTGTGTTTCAACATCGAATAACTTAATAGTTTCTAAACTATCACCAAAAAATTCTAGTCGTAAAGGCTGAGCTTGAGTTAGTGGATAAATATCTAAAATATCCCCTCTTAAAGCAAACTCACCTGGTTTAACCACCATTTGATCTCGTTTATAACCACTTTTAACTAACCACTCTTTTAACTCATCTAATGGATAATCTTGATCAACAACTAAATGATAACTAGATTTAGCAAATTCTTCTGGACTTGTTAGTGGATAAGCTAAAGACTGTGGTGTTGTTACCACAATACCTGCTTTTTGAGTCGTCAAAAAATTAAGGGCTTCAATTCGACTTGTGAGTTCTTCAGTTGACGAGATTGCACCCTGAGTTGCAATTAAAGGGTCAACATCAAAATAATGTAGACTGTCATCATCCATAATGGCAGAAAGACTTTGATATAACCCAGCTGCTTTATGAGTCGATTCCATTACAACTAAAAGTGGCTGTTCAACTTGTTGCAAAATAGCCTTCAAAAAGATTGGCTGAGCATTTGGATTAACCCCTGTCAGTAACGAACGACTCGATGTTTTAGCTTGGTTAACAAACTCAATAAAGGGGTCACTTTTATTAATAAAATCAACAATTTTCACAATTCAAAACCCCTTTTCTTTTTGACTAATTGTATTTATTCATTAATTTGTTTAATGGTTCTCCTGCGACGAATTTTTCTAAAATTTCAACAACTGTTTCTAGCGCATCGTCAATTGCTTTAGCGTCTTCGCCAGTAAATGGGCTCAATACCCAGTTAACAACTGTTGCGTTTTCGGGATGCTTAATACCCACTTTTAATCTTGGAAAAGATTTTGTTCCTAAGCCATTAATAATACTTTTAATCCCATTATGACCACCAGCAGATCCTGATTGACGCAATCTGATTTTGGCCATAGGTAAATCCATATCATCTTGAATCACTAAAATATCTTCTGGCTCAACTTTAAAAAAGTGTGCCAATTGTGAGACATGACGCCCAGATTCATTCATATAAGTTAACGGCTCCGCCAAAATTACTGACTCTCCGTTAATCACTGTTTTAGTAAAACTTCCCATGAATTTTTCACTATCTAAGTTTAGTTGGTGACTATCGCAGAATTTATCAATAGCCATAAATCCAACATTATGCTTTGTCTTTTGGTATTTCTTTCCTGGGTTACCTAACCCAACAATTAATTTCATATTTGTCAAAATCCTTTATCTTCTATATATCATAACTGCTTAAAATTATAGCATAATTTATAATTCGATTATATTAACACCAATGCTTTAAAAGAATTTCAAAAAATTTCAAAAAAAATTTTTATATGCAGATAGGATTTTTAAAATATGTTATTATATAGATGAATAAATAATTATTACTCGAAAGGATGATTAATCTTGGCAACACAAACAGAACGTCAAAAAGTTATTCTTGTTGGTGACGGTGCAGTAGGTTCAAGTTACGCTTACTCAATGGTAAACCAAGGGATTGCTCAAGAAATCGGTATCGTAGATATCGCTAAAGACAAAACTAAAGGGGATGCCATCGATTTATCTGATGCCTTAGCATACACAGCTCCTAAAACAATTTACTCTGCTGAATATTCAGATGCAAAAGATGCAGACTTAGTTGTTATTACAGCTGGTGCTCCTCAAAAACCAGGTGAAACTCGTTTGGATCTTGTAAGTAAAAACTTAAAGATTTTGAAATCAATCGTTGATCCTATTGTTGAATCAGGTTTTGATGGACTATTCCTAGTTGCAGCTAACCCTGTTGATATCTTGACATACGCTACATGGAAACTTTCAGGTTTCCCTAAAGAACGCGTTATTGGTTCAGGTACATCTCTAGATAGTGCTCGTCTACGTCAAAGAATCGGTGACATGATGAACGTTAACCCTCAATCAGTTCACGCTTACATGTTAGGTGAACACGGTGATACAGAATTCGTTGCTTGGTCACACGCAAATGTTGGTGGCGTTAAAGTTACTGACTGGGTTAAAGCTCAAAACGACATCGAAGAAAGTCGTTTAACAGAAATCTACGAAGATGTTCGTGATGCAGCATACAAAATCATTAACATGAAAGGTGCTACATTCTACGGAATTGGTGCTTCATTAGCTCGTATTACTAAAGCTATCTTCAATGACGAAAACTCAGTATTACCTCTTTCAGTATTTATGGAAGGTCAATACGGCGTTAACGATATCTTTATCGGTGCTCCAGCAGTTATCGGACGTAAAGGTATCAAACAAATCATTGAAATGCCTCTAGATGACGAAGAATCACAAAACATGCATGCTTCAGCTAAACAATTGAAAGAAATTGTTGAAAAAGGTTTCGCTGAAACAGGTATCGAAGGTCGTCAATAATCTTAAATTAAAGATTTAAAAAATAGCCAAGTCTAGTACTTGGCTATTTTTTTGTGTTTTTCGCTTGCTTTTAATCATAACATCCCCTATATTTAATGGTAGACTCATTTATCATTAATACAAATTGTGTTAAGCTTTGTCTTATCTACAAAGAAGTATGAAAGGAGCTATTATGCTTTTAAAATCTCTTGTCTTAAAGAAGGAATTTTTAACTACAATCAACGAAAAAGCAACGCTTGAAGAAGCTTTAGCTATTCTTGAAGAATCCGGCTATCGTTGTGTGCCAATTGTGGATGATTCCGGTAAAATATTCCGAGGTAACATTTATAAAATGCACATCTATCGCCACAAGTCTCGTGGTGGTGATATGACATTACCTGTTACTCACCTACTAAAAAATGCGACAAAAACAATTCAAGTGAACTCACCGTTCTTCCAAATCTTTTTCAATATTAAGGATTTACCTTACATTGCTGTTTTAGATGAAGAAAATCACTTTTACGGTATTTTAACTCACGCAAAATTGCTTAGCATGCTGTCTGATGCTTGGAATATTCACGTTGGAAGTTACGTGTTGACTATTTTATCAGCTGGTGAGCAAGGCGAACTAGCCAAAATGACCAAAATTGTTTCAAAATATTGTTCAATCGCGGGTTGTGTTGTGCTAGACGCTAACAAAAACGACTTGATTAGAAGAACATTGATCACCTTACCTGCTGGAATCACAACTGATAAACTAGATATCATTATTGATAAACTAGAGAAAAAAGGATTCGCTGTACCAAGTGTTGAAGACCTTCAAACTGGTCAAACAATTCGCGACAATGAAATTTCACCTGATGAAATTACAGAAGATAACTAAAAAATCGCCTAGAAATTAATCTAGGCGATTTTTTTATGTTTATTTTACTTTAACTTTTTTAGAAAACGAAGGACTTTCAAGACCAATACTAATTGATAGTGCTTGGTTCACTTCTTGCATTTTATCATCTGAAAGTTCAGCAACCAGATCTTTTAGTCTTGTTTTATCAATCGTCCGAATTTGTTCAAGTAAAATGACCGAAGGATAGTCAATTTTGCCTTGCGGTTCAAAAGCGATATGTGTTGGCATTTTTGGTTTTTGAATCCTTGTCGTAATTGCTGCGACAATAACTGTTGGGCTATAGCGATTTCCAATATCATTTTGGATAATCAAAACCGGTCTAAGTCCACCCTGTTCACTACCTACAACAGGTGACAGTTCGGCATAGTAAACATCCCCCCGTTTGATATGTTTAGCCATCCTAATCTTCCTTTGCTTTTATCATCATCGGTTGGGACTATAATTCAACATCTAGTTCTTTTTCACAAGCATCAAACTCGTGACAAATCTCACGATTAATTTTACCCATTTGTTGATAACCTTTAGCAAATTCCGAAACAACTGGTTCGTGGTTTGCCAAGTATTCTTCAATGGCTAACCGCATAAATTTGTCATTACTCATTTGATGAGAATCGCAATAAATATTCATTGCACCTTGCCAAGATTGATCAATTTCAATCGAAATAGCACGTGTATCCGACATCATAATACTCCTTTTACTCCGATTCTATACTGTTATGGTATACCCTTTTTAAGCGTGGCGTCAAACCACAAATCACTTCATAATGAATTGTATCTAAATAATTGGCTACTTTTGTGACGCTATTTGGTTCAGCTGGATCATCAGAAATCAGTGTGACCTTAGTTCCAACAGGATGAGGCTTGCTTAATTTAACCATGAATTGATCCATACATACTCGACCAACAATTGGACAATATTCATCACCAACTTTAACTTTGAAGCCCTGCATCTTTCGTGACCACCCATCAGCGTAACCAACAGGAATAGTTCCTATCCACTGATTTTCATCAGCTTTATAAGTAGCCCCGTAACTAACACCCATTTCTGGCGTGATTTCTTTGACAAAAACAAGTTCACTCGTTAAAGATAATGCAGGAGTTAAAGTATATGGCAACGCCAAATCAGGCGCGCTTGGGCTACTTGATGGATTTAAGCCATATAATCCAATGCCAATTCTGACCATATTGCCATGCACGTCATGATGAAACAAACTAGTTGCACTATTAGTCATATGAATATATTTTGGCTTAAGACTCAATTCTTTTTTAACTGCGTTAAAGCGACTTACTTGATAATTAAAATAAGTATCATCAGCTTCATCAGCTGTTGCAAAATGCGTAAATAGACCTTCAACTTCAAAATTAGCCTGATGATTCATCAAATAGCTTTCGATTTCAGGCATTTGACTCGCATCCATGAATCCAATACGCCCCATACCTGAATCAACAGCTAAATGAATCTTAAGCTGTTGAGATGATTTTAGATAACTCGCAGTTTGCTTTAACCAGTCAAGGTCACCAACAGGCAGTGAGATGTCGTATTCAGCAGCCAACAAAGCCAGACTAGGTTCTTGTATGCCTAACACTAAAATAGGACATAAAATACCTTGCCTTCTCAATTCAATGGCTTCATCAATCATCGCCACACAAAGTCCTTTTGCACCTGCCTGCAAAACAGCCTGTGCAACTGGAACCATACCATGACCATAACCATTGGCTTTGACAACCCCAAATACTTCTACATTCGAATCAAAAGATTCAATTTGTTGTTTAACATTTTGTTTAATTGCTCCAAGATTAACATTCACTTGTGCGTGTCGATTAGCTGCAATTATCATTTAAATCCTCCAAAATAACTTGTGATATCACATCGGTGTGTGAGTGAGAGATAGAAACATGAATTTTTTTAGTGAAATTTTTGACAGTTGTAATGGGTTTCCCCCGCTGATCACTAAGCGTTTCAATATCTTGAAGCCTCACTTTGCCTATCCCTGTGCCATAGGCTTTTGAAAAAGATTCCTTAACAGAAAAACGTCCTGCTAAATAACGGATTTTTTCTTTTTCGGTACAAGTCATAAATTTTTTATATTCATTTGTTGTTAAAATTCGTTTTGCAAAACGAGCATTACGCTGATAAGCTCGTTCAATTCGTTCGAGCGGTGTAATATCAATGCCTAATCCAATAATCATTTTGGCAAAAGCCTTCCTTCTTACACAAATTCAATACTAAACTAAAAAAGAATTGGAAATAACTTCCAATTCTTTTCTTAATTATTTTTTACGGATTGTAAAGTTACCGCTTTTTGATTGATTTTGATTTTTTTTGTGGTTGCCACCATTGCCATTTCCGCCACGACGGTCATTGTTACGGCGATCGTTGTTACGATTACGGTTACCACCGCGATTACGGTCTCCACCACGACGATCATTGTTACGACGACGGCCACCGTTGTTATTGCGACGACGGTTACCACCACGGTTTTTGTTTGGTAATGGACGTTCTGAAGTAATCTTAACAGGAACATCTGATGGGTCTTTAGTTACTTCTTTAAGTAAAGCAGAAACTAATTCTTTTGCATCGTATTCTGTTAATAGTTGATCAGCACTTTCTTCATATTTTGAAAGGCTCTTGGCATTACCAAGTAATGATTTGATGTGATCTAATGATTTATCTAGTTGACCTTTGAAGGCTTCATCTTCTGAAGGTGGTGCTAGAGGTAATACTTTTTTCTTAGTTAAGTTTTCGATAGAGCGTAAGTAGCTCATTTCGTTAGCTGTAACAAAAGTTACACTCACACCATCTTTACCAGCACGACCTGTACGACCGATACGGTGAACATAGCTTTCTGGGTCTTGAGGAATATCATAGTTGTAAACGTGAGTTACACCTGAAACATCTAATCCACGAGCAGCTACGTCAGTTGCAACTAAGATATCAAGTTTTCCTGCTTTAAATTGACGTAAAACAGACATACGTTTTTGTTGTGATAAATCACCGTGGATTCCTTCAGCGTTAAAACCACGCAATTGTAATCCCTTAGTTAATTCATCAACACGACGTTTTGTACGACCGAATAAAACAGTCAATTCTGGGTTTTGAACATCGAATAAACGTGTCATGATATCGAATTTTTCAAATTCTTTACAACGAATATAGTATTGTTCAATTTTATCAGCAGTTAAGTTCTTTGATTTTACTTGCACAATTTCAGGGTCTTGCATGAATTTTTCTGCAATTCGCATGATTGGTTTTGGCATTGTAGCTGAGAATAGTAAAGTTTGGTGCTTGCTTGGTACATTGCTTAAGATACTTTCGATATCTTCCACAAATCCCATATCTAGCATTTCATCAGCTTCGTCTAACACAACGTGTTGGACTTGACTTAAATCAACTGTACGACGTTTAATGTGGTCAAGTAAACGTCCTGGAGTACCTACCAAAATATCAGGTGCTTGTTTTAATGAACGGATTTGACGTGAAATGTCTGATCCCCCATAAACAACTTGCACACGTGCTTTGTTGTCGCGACCTAAGCGGTAAAGTTCTTCTTGTGTTTGGATTGCTAATTCACGTGTTGGTGAGATAACAATAGCTTGTACTTTACCTGCATGAGGTTTTAGTTCTTGTAATACAGGTAAACCAAAAGCAGCTGTTTTACCTGTACCTGTTTGAGCTTGGCCGATAACGTCTTTTCCTTCTAATACTAAAGGAATTGTTTGGGCTTGGATTGGTGTTGCTTCTTCAAATCCAGCACGCTTAATAGATTGTAGTATCTCCGAGTTCAAATTTAATTCATCAAATTTCAAAAAATATCCTCCTAATTTGGCTACTTTTTTATAAAAGTGCCTGTAAAACTTCACTCAAATGCAACCCATGGCTACCTTTTAATAGAACAAGGTCACCTGCATGAATAGTTGCTTGTAAATCCTGAATTAATTGTTGCTTATGATCAATGTCATAGTAGTGCAAGTCGGTTTCAGGATAAATTTTGATTAGCTGATTATATAAATTAGCCATTAAGGGGCCATATAAATAAACCTGGTTAATGGCGTCTTTTGAAAACGCGGTCACAAGGTTCGCGTGTAGTTCTGGGCCTTGTTCACCCAATTCAAGCATATCAGCTAACACAACAATGCGTTGGTTAGTTTCATTAGCTAATGAAACGTTAGAAAAAGCACTTAACGAAGCTCTGGTAGCGGTTGGATTAGAGTTGTAAATATCACTCATAATCTCTTCTCCTGCATCCCCTTCTAACCACTGCATACGGTCTTTAGTCAAATTAAAATGACTCAACGCGTCTTGCATATTTGAAGGTTCAATTTGCAGTACTTCACCCACAACAATCGCAGCTAGTGCATTGGATACATTATGTTTACCAATTACAGGTAAAGTAAAGTTAATATCTTCATCAAGGTTGGTTTGGAACTTCATTTGCTTTTGCTTTGTTTCAACATTTGTTGCATAAAGATGGTTGGTATTTTCAAAACCAAAAGTTAATTTATCTTGTTCGATGTTTTGCGCTAAGTTATTAAGCAAAGGCTCATCACCGTTATAAATTAAGTAGCCATCTTCTTTTAAGTAAGAAGTAATTTCCATTTTGGCTTGCGCGATTTTTTCACGTGTTCCAAAAAATTCAAGATGCGCTTCTCCTATCATCGTAATCACAGCAACATCTGGAGAAGCAATTTGGCTAAGTTGAGTTAGCTGACCTGGACGGTCCATCCCCATTTCACACACTAACATTTCGGTATTAATCTTCATATTCAAAATGGTCATGGGAACCCCAATCTCATTGTTAAAGTTACCTTCTGTTGCGTGAACGTTAAACTGTGTCGACAAAACATCACGAATCATATCTTTTGTTGTCGTTTTTCCATTGCTACCTGTAACAGCAACAACTTTTGGATTAACTTTTTGTAAATAATATTTCGCTAATTTTTGAAGAGCTGCCAGACAATCATCCACTTTTAAAACAGCTAGTCCCAAATCCTCTGGGATTTCGTGATCTGTTTGCCAAAGTGTTGCAATTGCACCAGAATCTTTTGCGGCAAATACAAAGTCATGACCATCTCGCTCACCAATAATTGGCACGAATAACGCATTTTCGTTAATTAGACGGCTATCAAATTGTACCTCTGTGATTTCAACATCCTGGTTGGAATCAATTGTTGCATCGATTGCTTTAGCAATCTCTGAAAGCATCATTTTCATTTAAAAACTCCTGAACTAGTGAAAAATAAAAATTGCACATCGTTCATTATACTGCGTTTGGTAAGTAATTAAAAGCACTATCTTATTTTACTGTTGTTATTTGTCTAATAAAAGCAGTAGAATAGTACTATTAATTATTTTGATGAGGAGGATTATAAATGTCTGAGAGTCTGACACAATCCTACGACCCTAATTGGCGACGGAATCTGAAAGTATTATGGTTCGGTTGTTTCATGGTCGGAATGGGATTTAGTATTATTGTACCGTTTATGAGTTTGTATATTGATACCTTAGGTGATTTTTCACAATCTCAATTAAGTTTTTGGAGTGGGATTACCATTTCATCAACCTTCTTAGTTATGGCACTAGTTTCACCCATCTGGGGTAAGCTAGCCGATACAAAAGGGCGACGATTAATGTTGCTTAGAGCTTCTCTTGGAATGAGCGTTATCATCGCTTTAATGGGAGTCGTTTCAAATGTTCAACAACTCGTTATCTTACGATTACTTCAAGGTGTTTTTTCTGGTTATGTCAGTAATGCTAATGCTTTGATTGCAACGACCGTTCCAAAAGAAAAATCAGGGCAAGCACTGGGAACACTAACAACTGGTGTGGTTTCAGGAACATTACTAGGACCTTTATTTGGTGGCGTTATTGCCCAAGCCTTCTCATACCGTGTCACGTTCTTTATTACGGGGACATTGCTGTTCATTGTTTTCTTTTTAACTGTCTTTTTAGTTAAAGAAGATTTCAAACCTATCTCACAAGAACAAAGAAAATTGAACATCCGTAAAATTTTTCAAAACCTACCTTATCCAAAATTAATTTTAGGTATGTTTGTGACAACTTTAATCATTCAAGCTTCTAATAACTCAGTTAACCCTATTTTGAGTTTATATGTTAAGCAGTTGTTAAACGACGGTGGCGCTGTGGCGATTGTCAGCGGGGTTGTCGCGGCTCTTCCTGGGGTAGCCACGCTGGTGGCAGCACCACTTTTTGGCCGACTCGGGGATAAAATTGGAACCCAAAAAATATTAATCGGCGGGATTATCTTTGCTTTAATCCTCTACATCCCACAAGCCTTCGTGCATAACGTTTGGCAACTGGGCATACTGCGATTATTGGTCGGGATTTCTGATGCTGCAATGTTGCCACAAGTTCAAACCCTACTCGCTAAATATTCACCGCACGAAGTTTCTGGTCGGATTTTTAGTTATAATCAATCTTTCCAAGCCATGGGAAATGTTGCTGGACCTTTAATTGGTTCGTTTGTTTCAAGTAGTTTTGGTTACCCTGGCGTTTTCTTATCCACAAGTTTACTTGTTTTAATTAACTTGATTTGGGTAACAATTAACACACGCGAATTACGGCGTGACCAAGCAGAATAATTTTGAATATAAAAAAACACGTTCTTTAATAAGAACGTGTTTTTTTGTTCGGTTTTCAGAATTAACCTTTGATACCGTATTTTTTGTTGAAACGATCCACACGACCATCTGCTTGAGTGAATTTTTGTTTACCTGTGTAGAATGGGTGTGAGTCTGATGTGATTTCCATACGAATTAGAGGGTATGTTTTACCTTCAAATTCAACAGTTTCATCAGAATTTTTTGTTGAACCAGAAACAAATTTGAAACCTGTCGCTGAGTCCATAAATACGACTTCGTGGTATTCTGGGTGAATGCTTTTCTTCATAGCTCATTTCTCCTTTGCCCTAGTTTGTGTGCCAAACTAGAGATAATTATTACAACAATAAATATTAACATCTCTTAAAAAAAAATGCAAAGCATCTTTTTTTAATCATCTTCGCAAACTGTAACATCTGCACCTAGCAAACGCAACTTCTCTTCAACACGGTCATAACCGCGTAAAATATTATCAGCGTTATGAATAACTGTCTGACCCTCAGCCATTAATCCCGCCAACATCAATGAAGCACCGGCACGAATTTCATCAGCAATTACTTCTGCACCAGTTAGTTTTGAACCCGGGTGAACTAAGATGATATCGTTTTCAACTTTAATCTTAGCGCCCATTTTGTTTAATTCACGAATGTGTTTAACTCGTTTTGGATAAATGGTATCAATCACAACACCTTCACCGCTTTTAGCTGAAATCAACAGCGGTGTAATCGGTTGTTGTAAGTCTGTCGCAAATCCTGGGTAAGGCATCGTTTTGACTTGAATCATACTCAAATCCCCCGAAGGGTAAACATAAATTGAATCTTCATTCACATCCATATTAACGCCCATTGCTTCTACCTTAGCTAAGAATGAATCTAAATGTTCGCTGATGATATTATGCAAGCAAACACCATCACCAATACAAGCTGCTAAAGAAAGATATGTTCCGGCTTCAATACGATCTGGAATGATAGTGTGTGCATTTTTAGCTTCTAGCTTTTCAACACCCTCAATACGAATTGTATCAGTTCCAGCACCGCGGATTTTAGCTCCCATGTTATTTAGGAAAGTCGCCAAATCAATGATTTCTGGTTCTTTTGCAGCGTTTTCTAAAACAGTTTTACCTGTAGCTGTTACGGCCGCCAAAATAATATTAACGGTTGCACCTACAGAAGTCATATCAAGTGTGATATGTGCCCCTTTTAGACCTTCTTTTGGTGCGGATACAACGATTTCACCAGCCACATTTTCAACTTTTGCCCCTAAACATTCCATCCCTTTAAAATGTTGATCGATTGGTCTTGGACCAATGTCATCTCCTCCAGGAAACGCAACGCTTGCGCGACCAAATCTACCGAGTAAAGCTCCCATAAAGTAATAAGAAGCGCGTAAACTCTTGATTTTACCATGTGGTAACGGTCTTAATTCGATGTTGGTTGGGTCAATGGTTAAAGTTGTTTGTTCAAAATCACTGGTGACGTTCATATCCATTAACAATGACATTAAATTGTCAACATCTTGAATACGGGGAACAGACTCTAAGACAACAGGCGTGTGTGACAAAATAGCCGCAGGGATTAATGCTACTGTACTATTTTTGGCACCGCCAATGTAAACATCGCCTTTTAACGCCTTTCCGCCATTGATTATCATTTTTTTCATTAGGAAGAACGTCCTTTAACTATTATTACCATGCTGTCATATAATTGATGACGCACGTTACTTTAATGTTATAAGAAAAATGCAAAAATTACAAGATATTAACAGCAAGTATTACCATGGATACAAAAAAAGTTGTCGAAATCGACAACTTTTTAATGTAACTTTAAATATCAACTTCATCTAAGCCAGAAGCTGCCTTAATGAATGCTTTAAATAGTCCTTCAGGACGGTTTGGTCTTGACATAAATTCAGGGTGGTATTGTGCTGCAACATGGAACTTGTTGCCTGGAACTTCCACAATTTCAACCAAACGGTTATCTGGAGATGTTCCTGAAAATACCAAGCCTTTTTCGCCAAGTAGGTCACGATATTCATTGTTGAATTCGTAACGGTGACGGTGACGTTCTTGAATAACATCTTGATTATCGTAAGCTTCAGCAGTTTTTGTGCCAGGTTTTAACTTAGCTGAATATAGACCAAGACGAAGTGTTCCACCAATGTTTTCTTGATCTTTTTGGTCAGCCATTAAATCGATAATGTTATCTTCAATATCAAAATCAACTTCTGCTGTATTAGCACCTTTTAGACCGGCAACATTACGTGCAAATTCAACACTAGCCATTTGCATTCCTAAACAAATACCAAAGAATGGAATGTCGTTTTCACGAGCGTATTGAATAGATTCAATCATACCTTCAAGACCACGTGTACCAAAACCACCAGGAACAATTAATCCGTCTGTTTCGTTTAAGTAATCGGCAACATTTTCTTTTGTGATGTCTTCTGCTTGAACTTTTTTGATTTCAATATCTGAATCAAAAGCGTATCCAGCATGTTTCAAAGCTTCAGAAACAGAAATGTAAGCATCTTGCAATTCAACATATTTACCAACTAAAGTAATCGTTGTTTTGTGTTTCAAGTTTTGAACACGGTTAAGTAAGGCTTTCCATTCTGTCATATCTGCTTCAGGTGCATCAAGATGTAAGAAATCTAGTACAACTTGATCCATATTTTGTGCTTGTAAGTTTAATGGAATTTGATAAAGGTTATCCACATCAACAGATTCAACAACTGCTTCAACTGGCACATCAGTCATGTTTGCAATTTTGTCTTTCATTTCTTGTTCAACAGGACTTTCTGTTCTTAAAACAAGCATGTTAGGTTGGATACCAATACCACGAAGTTCTTTAACACTGTGTTGTGTTGGTTTTGTTTTCATTTCGCCAGCAGCTTTTAAATAAGGAATTAGAGTTGAGTGAATGTACATTACATTTTCAGAACCAACATCAGCTTTCATTTGTCTTAGTGCTTCTAAGAAAGGTGTTGATTCGATATCACCAACTGTTCCCCCGATTTCTGTGATAATAACATCAGAATCAGTTGTTGTTGCTGCACGCATAATTTTTTCTTTAATCATGTTAGTAATGTGGGGAATAACTTGGACTGTTGCACCATTGTATTCACCACGACGTTCTTTTTGTAGAACTTCAGTATATACTTTACCAGTTGTTACGTTTGAGTAACGGTTTAAATTGATATCAATAAAACGTTCGTAATGACCAAGATCTAAGTCAGTTTCTGCACCATCGTCAGTAACAAAAACTTCACCGTGTTGGTATGGACTCATTGTTCCAGGATCAATATTGATATAAGGATCAAATTTTTGCATTGTCACCTTTAATCCACGGTTCTTTAATAAACGTCCTAAGGAAGAAGCAATAATACCTTTTCCTAGGGATGAAACTACTCCACCTGTTACAAAAATATACTTGGTCATATAATCAATCTCCTTCTAAAAAAGTCAGGGAAAACAAAAATAGCTCCCTGAATATCAGGGAGCTGACGTATCTGTAAAGACGCCCAAAAAGTATATTACAAGATTTAAGTTAAAAAATCAAGTTAATAATTTGAATTATTCGTCTTCGTCATCATCATCTAAATCAGCTAATTTACCTTCAATACCGTCTGGCAATGTGTCTGATTTATCGTCGTCATCTAAGTCTTCAGAATCAAAATCTTCGTCTTCAACGTCTAATTCTTCATCTTCTGGATCATCAGAATCGTAATCGATAATATCTTCATCTTCAACAGCTGCTAGGAACGCATTAACCTTCTTAGGTTTACGATCACGAGTTGTCTCGTCATCATCTTCTGGGTGGTTAACTTCTTCATCAACGGAATCATATGGATACCAAGAACGTAGTGCCCATACATTTTCACCTAGTGAAATAAAGCTGCCATCGATATTTAAATCTGTATAAAATTGTGGTAAATCTTCACGAATTACTTCGTCACTTTTGTTTAAAAAGCGTTGAATTTCGTTTACTAAATCAGCAAAGGCCATTTTTTCGCCTCTTTGTTCCAAGATTGCATGTGCTACTTCAATCATTGAAAGTTCTTCTACGTTTTGGCCATTAAATACATCCAATTTCACGTGATGCACGTCCTTTCAAAAGTCTACTCTTCATAATACTAAACTATGCTTCAAAAATCAATTTTAACATATAATCCCCAACTTTTTGACCATGATTGAACAATTTATAGTCAATTTTGAGCATTTGTGAATCAATTGAAGCCTGGATTAAGTCTAATTGATCCGTTTCAACCGTAAATTCTAGTGGAAATCCCTGAGCTAAAAAGCTACCTGAGTGTGTTTTACCACGTTCAAAACGCAAACTTGACCTATTTTTATCATCAACAGTACGTGTCATTTCAACATAGGTACTAAAAATTCTAAATTCCACTTGAACACCTGATTCTTCTGCATAAGTCAAAACTTGTGAATCAGATACAATATCAAGCAATCCGGGAGCTTCATATTGATACGTCTCAACTTCACCTTCTTGGTGTACTTGCGTAATTAAAGATACTTGAACTTCTTTTGCCATTTTTTATCTTTCCTTTGTCCTGGTTTCTCCTTAGTTATATCAGACAACAGCCATCAAGTCTAACACTAAAATGATTTATCAAATTAATCTTAAAAATGTTAAAATAAAAATACTAATCTTAATTGTAACTATGCCTAATATAAAGGAGATTATCTCAATGAAATCTATCCAAAAATTACCGCGTGAAAAAGTATTGCGTGATCCTGTGCACAACTATATTCACGTTGAGTACCCATTTATTCTCGAACTTATTGATACGCGTGAATTCCAACGTCTACGTCGTATTCGTCAACTTGGCGGTGCTGCATTTACTTTCCATGGCGGTGAACATTCTCGCTTCACTCACTCACTTGGGGTTTATGAAGTAACACGTCAAATTGTGAATAACTTTAACCGTAACTACCCCTCAAAAGAAGCTGAAGACGGCCTTTGGGATGATAGCGAAAGCATTGTTGCTTTAGCTGCTGCCTTACTTCATGACGTGGGACATGGTGCTTATTCACACACATTTGAACATATTTTTCACACCGATCACGAGCAGTTCACACAAGAAATTATTACCTCTGAAAAAACAGAAATCAATCAGGTTTTGAAAAAGGTTAGTCCTGATTTCCCAGAAAAAGTTGCAAGTGTTATCAACAAGACTTATCCAAATCCTCAAGTTGTCCAAATGATTTCAAGCCAAATTGATGCAGACCGTATGGATTACTTGTTACGTGATGCGTACATGACTGGAACACAATATGGCATGTTTGATTTAACGCGTATTTTACGTGTGATGCGTCCTTATTCAGGTGGTATCACTTTTGAAAAAAATGGGATGCATGCTGTTGAAGATTACATCTTATCAAGATTTCAAATGTACCAACAAGTTTATTTCCACCCTGCTTCACGCGGAATGGAAGTTGTGTTAACTCACCTACTTGAACGTGCAAAATATGTTTATGAACAGGGTGAACTTCCTAAAAACAGTATGTCTGACTTACTTGTGCCATTTTTAGAACATAATTTCACACTTGAAGACTACTTAAACCTAGATGATGGTGTATTGAATGCTAATTTTTCGCTTTTACGCTACCATCATGATAAAATATTAAGTGATTTAGCAGGCAAATTCCTGGATCGCAAACCATTTAAATCTGTGCAGATTACCGACGAAAGCAAACCTCAAATCAAGTATTTGAAAGCTCTTGTTGAAAAAGCTGGGTTTAATTCTGATTATTACACGGCATTGAATGATAGTTTTGACTTGCCATACGATGCTTATCATCCTGATCAAAAGAAACCTAAAACACAGATTGAAATTATGGTTAGCGACTCCGACTGGATGGAGCTTTCTAAATTAAGTAAAATTGTTGAAGCTATTTCTGGTAAACAAGAAGGAGATGAACGCTTCTACTTTCCTCGAGTTATGATTAAAGGTGACTCGCAGGACCCAGAACTTCAAGAACTTTACGCCGAGTTTCAAAGTTACATAAAAAATGGTGAACTACTTACACAAAGGGAGGAAGCATAATTATGCTTAAAGAATTTAAACAATTTATTTCTCGTGGGAATGTTTTAGACTTAGCCATTGGGGTCTTAATTGGTAGTGCCTTTTCTGGCATCGTTACCTCATTAACTAAGAATCTTTTGAATCCGTTTATTGGTTTATTCCTAGGTCAAATCGATCTATCAAATCTTCATTTTTCAATTGGAAGTGCTAACTTCTTAGTTGGTCAATTCTTGAACGATGTGATTGCCTTCTTGATTACAGCCTTCGTTGTCTTCTTGATTGCAAAAGCATTCAATAGTCTTAGAAAGAAAGAAGAAGAAAAACCAAAAGCTGCTCCAAAACCAAGTCAAGAAGAAGTATACTTACAAGAAATTCGCGACTTGTTGAAACAACAAAACAAATAATGCTAACAAAAAAGCTTACTGATTTTACTCAGTAAGCTTTTTTAATTGACTTATTTTTTCTTTGATTGAAAACGTGTTTGAAATAATGGACTTACGGGTTCATCTTCGTAAATACGTTTAATCGCTTCTCCAATTAGCGGACCTACAGAAACTTGAACCATTTTATCGATCATTTTTTCTTGTGGTAGGTTAATTGAATCTGTCACAACAAGTTGTTTGATTGCAGAGTTTGCAATACGATCAATTGCTGGACCTGATAAAACAGGGTGAGTACAACTTGCATAAACTTCAGTTGCACCAGCATCTTTCAATGCTTGAGCAGCTAGCGTAATTGTACCTGCAGTATCAATCATATCATCAATAATGATAGCTCTTTTACCTTTAACATCACCAATAATATTCATCACTTCAGCAACGTTGGCTTTTGGACGACGTTTATCGATAATTGCGATTGGGGCTTTTAAGAATTCTGCTAGACGGCGAGCACGAGGAACACCACCGTGATCAGGAGACACAACAACTGTGTTTTCGTCTAAATGTTGATTTAAGAAGTAATCAGCAAGTAATGGGGCACCCATTAAGTGATCGACAGGTAAATCAAAGAATCCTTGAATTTGAGCAGCGTGTAAATCTAGTGCTAGCACACGATCTGCACCTGCTTTTTGAATCATATTAGCCACTAATTTAGCTGTAATAGGTTCTCTTGAACGTGATTTACGGTCTTGACGAGCATAACCATAGTAAGGAATTACTAGATTAATACTGTTAGCTGAAGCACGACGTAGTGCATCAATCATAATCAATAGCTCCATCAAATTATCATTTACAGGGGCGCTTGTTGACTGCACGATAAAGACTTCTGAACCACGAACGGATTCATCAATATTGATTTGAATTTCACCATCGCTAAAGCGTCTTACACTAGATTTTCCTAGTTCTAAACCAACTGTATCTGCAATTTTTTGTGCTAAAGGTTGATTTGAATTTAATGCAAAAAGTTTCATCTTTTTATCTGAATACTGATCTGTCATTTTTTCCTCCACTTTTCTTACAATCCAAAAAACATAATACCAAAATTAGACTAAAAAATAAACCAATTCTAGTTCCAATCTGGATTTTGTGCCAACGGTAATCGTTTCCAAAAGTCTTCTTTGTTAGTTTGTTTTTGTCGTGCAATACCCATGGCATGTTTTGGAACATCTTTTGTAATTGTTGATCCCGCTGCAACAAACGCATGGTCCGCAATGTTCACAGGAGCTATAATATTTGAACTACTTCCAATGAAACTATGAGACCCGACTGTTGTATGGAATTTTTGGACACCATCATAATTAACAAAAGTAACTCCACAGCCAATATTAATATGATCTTCTAAAGTTGCATCCCCAACATAAGTCAAATGACCAACTTTAGTATGTTCACCAATTACGGCTTTTTTGATTTCTACAAAGTTTCCAATATGGGCATATTTTTTAATATGAGATTGAGGACGTAAGTGCGCATATGGACCAGCATCTGTATGACTTTCCATCACTGAATCTTCAATTGTTGAAGACTTAACTGTAACATTATCTGCAATCTTGCTATTTACAATTTTTGAGCCTGTTGTAATCACGCAAGATTCACCAATTGTCGTTTGCCCTTGCAAATAAACACCTGGTTCAATAACTGTATCAGACCCAATTTCAACATCAACATCAATATATGTATTTTCAGGATCGATAATGGTTACACCATTTAATAAATGTTTCTTGTTAATACGGTTTCGCATCACTTTAGTTGCTTGACTTAAAGCTAAACGATCGTTAACTCCCATTGATTCATCAAAATCTGACATTTGATAAGCTGAAATTACTTCACCTTGAGACTTCAAGATTTCAATCACGTCAGTGATGTAATATTCATTTTGAGCATTATCGTTGTTTACTTGACTTAAAGCATCAAATAGTGCTTGATTATCAAAACAGTAAACACCTGTGTTAATTTCATCAATTCTCTTTTCAGCTTCGGAAGCATCTTTTTGTTCAACAATCTTGATTACTTCGTTGTCTTCATTACGAATAACACGACCATAGCCTGAAGGGTTAGGGGCTTTTGCTGTTAAAACTGTTGCTTTTGCATGAAGTTGTTGATGAGAATCAAATAACTTTTCAAAAGTTTCAGCTGTTAATAACGGCGTATCACCATTAGCCACAATAGTACTACCCGTTTTATCTTTGAGCAGCTCTGCAGCCTGCATTACCGCATGACCTGTTCCCAATTGCTCTGCTTGTAAAACGTATTGTGTGCGGTCACCTAACGCCTTTTTAACTTCATCAGCACCATGACCAACAACCGTTACAATGTTTTGTGGGTCGAGTTTTTCAACTTGTGTCAAGACGTGGTCGACCATACTACGACCTAAAATTTCGTGTAAGACTTTGTAACGTTTTGACTTCATTCTGGTTCCTTGACCAGCAGCCAAAATAATAATATTTTTTTGATCCATTGGATTAGCTCTCCTCTTCTGTTATCTGACTCACTTGTTTGGTCCTTGACCATCGTTCATAAAATAAAACGGGCGATGGCTTAAACGCTTGCCAAACCAAATAGCCGACAAATAATAAATTCAGAAACAACATAAAAATTGATAGGAAATAAAGTTGCGTCAACTTATCTTCAGCAATTCTCCCCGACAGCGATAACACATAAGGTGTGGCAACTGTCATGAACGGGATAATAACACCATATAATTCAAATTGACGAAAAATCAATTGCCAAAAGCCAGGTTTTGTTCCGTCTCTGGCATCAACTATTTTTATTTTAACGGCCCATTTTCCTATAGTCTGTCCCTTGATTAAAGGTATTAAAACAAACAAAATAACTCCCGCCAAAACATTAGCTACAATTGAGTGATTAGCTATTTGTGCCATTTTTAAAACAATTGCTATAGCTGAAGCCATTATGCCCAGAATAATCATATCTGTCACAAAAGCAACCGCACGGCGAATAAGCGATACCTTATTCTTTAAAGAGCCTGCTTTTTGTGACAATTTGTCTTGAGTTGGGAATAAAAATGTCACTGCTGGTGTCAGTACATAACCAAAAATCGCACCTAACGTATTCAATAACAAATCATCAACATCAAATAAACGATAAGACCTTGGATAAATACCATAAAGCCCCGTTAACTGTGTCAGTTCAAAGAATAATGATAGTAAAAATCCCAGCACTAAAACTTGCTTGAAGCTTCGTTTAAAGTAATACCTGAGATAAACACCAAATGGAATCGTTAGGAACAAGTTGAATAAAGGTTGAATGAAACTAGCACTTTTAAGTGTTTGCAAATAAGTTTGCGGTTTACTTAAAATCAAAGGTGTTTCATTTTTGAATTCTGTTACGAATTGAAATAAGTGTAGGTTATAAGTTGGCGTTTTGAGGTTTGCCACTGCCTGAATGTCAGGCAATGGTAAAATAATCAAACAATAGGCCACTAGCATATAGAAGACAAACGAGTAAATCATAATTCCTCGCCAAAAAACAAAGGCCTGGTACTTATGATATTGTCTAATAAATACTGGGAGTGAAATAATTAAAGCTAAAATTGGAAATAATAAAACAGCTGTTTTAATGACTTGTACATAGCCCAATTAGAACACCTCGAAATTAGTTCTTTCAATAACATTTCCAGGATTAACTTTGATTTCTTTGTTTGCTGAATCAACTTCTTCAAGATTCAATAACGAAACATAATCTGCAACTGATTTTTCAGAAGACTTAGCTTCACATAAAACAGAGATACCACTCACATTAGCATCAAACTCGTTAACAAGGTTAACCATACCATTAATGGTACCGCCACCCTTCATGAAGTCATCAACAATTAGCACGTTTGAGTGTGGCTTTAAGCTACGCTTAGCTAATTCCATTTTTTCAAAACGAGTGCCTGAACTGGAAACATAGTTCACACTAATAGTTGGGCCCTCTGTAATTTTTGGCTTTCTTCTAACAATAACGTACGGCACATTTAAGAAGCTAGCAACTGCAGCAGCTAATGGCGCACCTTTTGTTTCAACAGTCATCACAACATCAATATCACTAAAAGCAAAATGTGTCGCAATTAACTTACCAATTGCTTGTAAAAGTTGAGGATTACCAATAATATCTGATAGATATAAAAAACCACCAGGTAAAATTCTTTCTTCATCATCAACATTTTTAATCAATTCTTCAACCAAATTGATTGCGTCTACTCGTCCCATAAATGGAATGTAACGCACACCTCCAGCAGCACCAGCTATTGTCTGTAGGTAGCCGTTTTGGTTCGTTGCCAAAGTCTTTCTTAGAATAGAAAGATCTTCACTGATTGATGATTTGGCAGAATCATACTTGTTCGCAAAAAAAGGTAGCGAAATCAGCGTGTGTGGTTTTGATAAAAGATATTGCGTCATATCAATAAGACGTTCTGATCGTTTCATAAAATGTGCCTCCGTATATATTTCTGTATCAAGGATACCGCAAAACAAAAAAAACCACTAGTAATTCTATAAAATTACTAATGATTGTTCGGGAAAATTTAAGCGTCTTGAACAACTTCAAATTCCAATTTTATATTTTCAGTTAATAAGTCAGTATAGCTGTAAGTAGCTCTTTCAAAGTGATTTTCTTCTTGGTCCAAATCAACCAAAAATACTGATGGGTAAGTTTTAGTTAGTGTTCCTTTACGTCGAGTAATCTTCTTACGACCGGCTTGCGCCACAACTGTAATATCTTCACCAATATGGTCTTCAAGCTGTTGCTTAATCTTTTGTAATGTCATTAGCATATATTCACTCTCCCCTGCAACACTATTATAGCGAATTTGTCAAGGGATAGCAAATTTTTAGTCTCAAACTATATAATTTTACCCGAAAGAAAGACAATTAGTCAACTGAATAAAGTCATTAATTGTTAATTGTTCAGCACGATATTTTTCAGGAATGTTCGCATTATTTAAGATTTCTTTAATATCTTCCGGAGACTTACCTTTTGAACCAAACGCTTGCTTCAAATTATTATAAATTGTTTTACGTCTTTGTTTGAAACAGGCATTAACAACTTCATCAAACAATTGATGATCAAATTCAACATCTTGATATTTATCACCTTTTAGTCTTAGATTTAAAATAGCAGAAGTCACTTTAGGTGCTGGGTTAAATGATTTGGGTGGTACTGTAAAACTAATTTCAGGATCACCAACCATTTGAACTGCAATTGATAATGGCCCCCAGTTCTTTGAACCGTGGTCAGCAACAATACGATCAGCAACTTCTTTTTGCATTAATACTGTCATCGAAGTCAGCTTCAATGGGCTATCTAATAGCTTAAACATAATCGGTGTTGTGATGTAGTAAGGTAAGTTAGCAACGATTTTAACTGGTTTATCTAAGTCAAAGTACGCCGATAATTCTTTTTCTAAATCTGCTTTTAGGACGTCTTGATTAATAATAGCCACGTTGTCGTACTCGCCTAACACATCATCTAAAACCGCGATAAAGCGTTGGTCAATTTCAAAACTAACGACTTTACAGCCTGTTTCAGCGAGCTGTTGCGTAATAGAACCAATTCCTGGCCCTACTTCAAGCACTTGATCTTCAGGTGTTATTTCAGCACTCTCAACAATATTTTCCAACACATTTAAGTCAGTTAGAAAGTTTTGTCCTAAACTTTTCTTTGCTCTCAAACCGTAATCATGAATAATCTGTGATGTCTTAATCGGATCACCGATGGGTAAACTCTTCATATTTCTCCTTCACTTTTTGCATTGCGTTTTCAAATTCTTCTTTTGTAATTTGAAATGTCGCACATTTTTTCTCTAATTGTTTGGCATTCCCGTAACCAATTTTTAACTGATTACCTAGTTGTTCTCTTAAAAATCGCGCATTAGGCCCAAAAACTAACCCATGTTCTATTAAATCATGGCGCGATACTTCAGGTTCGTAAAGTTGTTGTGTCAAACGCGCACCCTTTAAAGCTTCAAGCAATGACGCTTTTGAAGCGTGTTCAATCCCTAAACTCCCACCAGACTTTTGTGGAACAGCTTTATCACGCGGCAAAAACGCCTGCTTAGCTTTGGGCAGGCGTTCTAAAATTTTTTTTCGAATTTTTTCACCATTAAAGTCTGGATCAGTCAAAACAATGACCCCAGTCTTATGATAAGCCGTCTCAATCTGGTCTAAAATTGAATCTGAAATCGCAGATCCTTGAGTTTGAATCGTCTTGATGCCTGGAAAATAAAGATTCAATCGCTTGATATCATCTTTTCCTTCCACAACAACCACTTCTTCAATTTTAAATTCAGTCAAGATTATAAAATTTCAACGTATTACGATAAGTTGCATCTGCAACTTCTTCTACGTCGATTCCTTTCAATTCACTAATTGCTTTGGCTACATAGTAAGTATAACCTGGTTCATTTTGCTTACCACGATAAGGTGTTGGTGTCAGATATGGCGCATCTGTTTCAACCATCATTTTATCGAGCGGTGTTTGAATCACTGATTCATGAACTTCTTTGGCGTTTTTAAAAGAAGCCACACCACTGTAAGAAACATTCAATCCAAGGTCTAAATACTGTTGTAGTTGATCAGGGCTACCATTAAAACTATGGATAACACCACCATAAGTGTCAACTTTACCGAAATTTTTCAAAATCGCATAAGTATCTTCAAATGCATCCCTTGTATGAACAGATACTGGTAACTTCATGTCATATGCCAACTGCAATTGACGTTCGAAAACCTCATGTTGTGTTGAACGTTTTGAAGCATCCCAGTGATAATCTAGTCCAATTTCGCCAACTGCAACTGTTTTTTCTTTTTGAAGCAAATCTTTTAAAACTGCTTCTTCTTGTTCATTGTATAGTTTTGCATCATCTGGGTGAAAACCAACTACTGCATAAAGCGGGTCAAACTCTTCACTCAGCTCAACTGCACGTTGATTCATGTCCGGATTTGACCCAATAATGGCCATATCCGTAACCGTTAAATCTTTTGCATGTTGAATATACTCTGCCTCTTTACCTAAAAAAGGCGTATCGTTTAAATGCGTATGTGCATCAAATAATTTCATTATCCGATTTCAGCTCCGTTTTCGTGTGAATCATCCACAATTGCTAATTGCACTTTTTTGCCTTTTTCGCTAGAAAGTAACATTCCTTGGCTCATTTGACCAAAAATCTTACGTGGTTTCAAGTTAATAACACCAATTACTTTTTTGCCTTTTAATTCTTGTTCTTCAGGATAGAAGTTAGCAATTCCAGATAGGATTTGACGTGGTTTTTCTTCGCCAAAATCAAGTTGGAATTTAAGTAATTTGTCAGAACCTTCTACTTTTTCAACTTCTAAAACTTCGCCGACTTTCATTTGAACTTTGACAAAGTCATCGAATTGAATTTCATTATCGTTAGCTTTGTCTGCATTCTTTTCAGAAGCTTGTTTCTTTTGTGAACGGCTTTGTTTTTTATCTTTGGCATTTGCCATTTGATCTTTGATGTATTTGATTTCAACTTCTTTTTCAAGTCTTGGGAAGATTGGTGTTGCTTTTGTTGCAACAGCGTGATTCCAGTCATAAGCACCAAATGATAGTTCATGAGCTGATTTTGAATCTTCTGAAAGACCTAACTGTTCAAAAATCTTATGTGGTGTTTGTGTCATAATTGGTTTAATTAATAATGCAATTAAACGTAAGCTTTCAGCTAAGTGTGACATCACATCTTTTAGTTCATCTGCTTTATTTTCGTCTTTTGCTAGCACCCAAGGTTGTGTTTCATCAATGTATTTGTTAGCACGACGTACGAATTCAAAAACAGTATCTAAAGCTTTTGAGAAATGGAAACTGTTCATTAATTCATCGTATTTAGCAATTGTTTCAGTTGCTTTTTCTTCAAGTGAAGCATCAAAATCAGTTAGATGTTCACCAAGTGGTTGGACATGTCCTTGATGGTACTTGTTAATCATTGAAACTGTACGGTTTAATAAGTTCCCTAGATCATTAGCTAAATCGTAGTTCACGCGTTCAACGAAATCTTCAGGTGTAAAGATACCATCATTTCCAAATGGAATTTCACGCATTAAGTAGTAACGTAGAGCATCCAAACCAAAACGGTTCACAATCATTTCAGGGTAAACAGCATTTCCTTTTGATTTAGACATTTTACCGTCTTTCATCAAGACCCAACCGTGACCAAAAATTTGTTTTGGTAGCGGTAAGTCTAGTGCCATCAACATAATTGGCCAGTAAATTGTGTGGAAACGAACAATTTCTTTTCCAACTAAATGCACATCAGCAGGCCAGAATTTGTCATATAATTTGTGATCATCTGAACCATAACCAAGCGCTGTGATATAGTTGGCCAACGCATCAATCCAAACGTAAACAACGTGTTTTGGATCTGAAGGGACTTTAATTCCCCAGTCAATTGTTGTACGTGTAACTGAAAGATCTTCAAGACCTGGCTTAATGAAGTTATTAATCATTTCGTTACGACGAGATTCAGGTTGAATAAATTCTGGGTGATTGTTGTAGTATTCAACTAAACGGTCAGCGTATTTACTCATTTTGAAGAAGTAACTTGGTTCCTTCACTAGTTCAACTTCATGTCCTGAAGGTGCTTTACCACCGATTACTTTACCGTTTTCATCACGATAAACTTCATCCAATTGTGATTCTGTAAAGTATTCTTCATCACTAACTGAATACCAACCTTCATATTCACCTAGATAGATATCACCTTGTGCGAGTAATTTTTCAAAAATTTGTTGCACACCTTTTTGGTGATCTTCATCGGTTGTACGAATGAAACGGTCGTAAGTGATATCTAACATTTCCCAAAGTTCTTTGTAGCTAGCAGCCATCTTATCAACATAAGCTTTTGGATTTGTTTTTTCTTTTTCTGCTTTTTCTTCGATTTTTTGCCCATGCTCATCTGTCCCTGTTAGGAAAAAGACATCGTAGCCTTTTTGACGTTTGTAACGTGCTAAAACATCAGCAACAACTGTTGTATAAGCGTTTCCAATCGTTAGTTTTCCAGATGGGTAATAAATGGGGGTTGTGACGTAAAATGTTTTATCAGACATAGTTAAACTCCTTATTTATAATCGTTTACAGTATATCACAATCATAATTCTTCTTAATACTGCTCTTTTTTAGATATACTCTCAATTATAGCGATTTTTATTTCACAATGGCAAGGCTAACAAAAAAGATTGGCGAAATCGCCAATCTTTTTTAAATCAATTCATCTTCATGTTTTAAGTAACGTTTCTTTACAATTGTCACTAAAACAAAGTAAAGAACTAACATTAATAACACAAAGAATAAATAACTAATAGGTAATAATTCAAATCCTAAGTCTTTCCCAAAATTTAAATAAGGAATAATTGTTCCAATAATTCCAGCACCAATGGTTGAAACCATTAGTGGAAATGAAGCTTTAGTTTGAATAAAGGGAATGCGTTTATCACGAAGTGCATGAATCACCATTTCTTGTGTCCAAAGCGATTCAATAAACCACCCTGTATTAAACATCATCATAAACTGTAATTGTTGTGCTTGATTCAAATCAAAATAAGTGTGACCTAACATTGCAGGTCCTAAAATAAAGAATAAAAATGCAAAAGTTAAAATATCAAACACTGAACTGGTTGGTCCAAAGTAAAACATAAATTTCTTAAGCCCTTTAGTTGACCAGCTACGTGGCGTTTCTAAATACTTTTCGCTCATGACATCAAATGGAATCACCAAGCATGAAATATCGTAAATCATGTTCAATAGCAACAATTGCAAAGGTTGCATTGGTAAGAATGGTAAAAATAAACTTGCAAAAACAACTGAAAAAATATTCCCGAAGTTTGAACTTGAAGTCATCTTAATATACTTCATCGTGTTACCAAATACCTTACGTCCTAAACGAACTCCTGTATCCAGTACTTTTAAGTCTTTTTTAAGTAAAATAACATCCGCTGATTCTTTAGCAATATCAACTGCCGTATCAACTGAAATCCCCACATCTGCTTCTTTCATCGCAGGTGCATCGTTAATGCCATCACCCATAAATGCAACAGTATGACCATTAGCACGAAGCTGACGAATAATCATACTTTTATGCGCAGGTGTTAACTTAACGAAAATATTATGAGACTCAACAATTTTAGCTAACTCATCTGTCGATTTATCTTCTAGTTCTTGACCCGAATAAATCTTATCCACATTTAAGCCAACTTGTTTTGCAACAGCTCGCGTAATTAATTCATTATCACCTGTTAAAATTTTAACGTCAATACCATCAATTTTTAGTTGTTCTAGTGCTTGTTTAGTAGATTCTTTTGGTGGATCCAAGAATGATAAGTTACCCAAAATAATTAAATCACGTTCATCTGCAACAGAAAACGCTCCTGCTGGACGAGGATTTTTTTGATAAGCTAACAAAATTACGCGAAGACCGTCTTCATTCAAAGATTCAATTTGTTTTAAAATCTTATCACGCATGGTGTTATCAAGCTTTTTAACTTCACCATCAATTTCATAATAACGACTGACTTCTAGCATTTCTTCAGCCGCACCTTTAGTTACCAATAATCGTTCATCATCACTGTTTTCAACTACGACACTCATTCGACGACGTTTAAAATCGAATGGGATTTCATCAATTTTGCGATAATCAGACTTAATTTGGTCGGTGTCTAATTCTTTGCCAGCTTCTGCAATAATTGCTTTATCCATTAGGTTTTTTAAGCCCGTTTGATAATAACTATTCAAGTAGGCATAAGTTAATACTTTAGGCTTTTCGGTATGGTTTAAGTCATAGTGATACTCTAAGACAACCTTGTCCTGTGTTAATGTCCCTGTTTTGTCGGTTGTTAAAACTGTGGCAGAACCTAGGTTTTGAATCGCATCAATGTTCTTCATGATAGTGCCATGTTTTGACATTTCAACTGATCCTTTAACCAAGTTAGAGGTTACAATAACGGGCAACATTTCAGGTGTTAACCCAACAGCTGTGGCAATTGCAAAAATCAACGCATCAAGCCAGCTCCCCTTCAACAAGCCATTAATCAAAAAAACGAGTGGTGCAACAACCAACATAAATCTGATTAATAACCATGAAGTTGATTGAATACCTTTATCAAAGGCTGTAACTTGTTTACTCTTTGTGGATAATTCACCTGCAATTTGGCCAAAGACAGTTTTTGAGCCAACTCCCACAACAACTCCTAAAGCACTCCCACTCACAATGTTAGTACCAGAATAAGCCATATTTTGATAACTTAAATAATCTTCATTATTTTTTGGCTTAGCTGTTGCAATTTTTTCAACTGGGGCAGATTCCCCGTTTAATGAACTTGTACTAGCAAACAAGTCTTTTGTTTGTAGCAAGCGCATATCTGCAGGCACCATATCACCAGCTGATAGTGAAATAATATCGCCAACTACCACCTTTTCGGTTGCAATTTCAAATGACTTACCTTGACGAATAACATTAGTAGTCACTTGAATCATCTTCATCAAGCTATCCACAGCATTACTTGAACGACGACTTTGAAAGAAGCTCATCGATCCACTAATAATAACCATCAATAGCATGATAACTGTTGTCGCTACTGATCGATCTTGTGGTGCTGAAAAGACCCAATCCGTCATAAAGGATGCAATAGCTAATACGACTAACACGACAGTAAAGGGTGTCACAAAAGCCTCAATAAATTGTTTGACCTTAGTGTCACCGTTACCATGGGAAACTTTATTTTCACCATATTGTTCTTGGTGATTAATCGCTTGCTCTTCGGATAATCCTGAAGAACTAGTATGCAACTCACTTAGAACTTCCTCGTTACTTTGGCGTGCATACAACTTAATTTTTTCAATCTGTTGTTGCATAACGCCATTTCTCTTTTTTTCTAACATGTTTGTCAACTTCCTTTCAAAAACAAAAGGCAAGTACTCAGCTATTTCTAGAAAACCCTTATATTTTGCCATGATACAAAATTAAATAAGGGGGTAAAATGTGACACATTGTACATTGAACACTCGCTCAGTTTTAACACTATATGGCGTTTACAAAAATTGTATAGCTATCTGGAAAAAGCCTTACTCCGACTATTTCTGTTTGACCCATTGGCATCTGTCGATGTTCTGGGCAATAGCGTATATCCATATAGGAGCCTCACCTAACTGTTCAGTTATCAGATTAGTTACGCTTGTGTAACTTACGTTCAATATATAGCGCTGGCAAGATGAAGTCAACTATTATCGGTTTATTTCACAAAATAAAAAACACCCATCTTAGATGAGTGTTTAAATACTGGCACCGCCGCCTCCTGATGAACCACCGCCACCAGAAAAACCGCCGCCACCGCCAGAAAATCCACCGCCAGATGAATTTCCTGAAGAGCCACCAAGTAGCATCCCTAGTAAGAAGCCAGTTCCACCGGAACCACCTCGACCAGAGCCGCCACCTCGCGAAATAAAAATAATGAAAATGATAATCATCACAATAATCGAAAAGATACCCGGTCCAGAATTGTCTGAACTATCTTTTTTAGCGTTTTCTCGGTATTTCTTAACTTTGTTTTGAACACCACTGTCCTGTAGTGACGTGAGCTGATATTCTTGATCAACAACCACACTTACTGCACTGAAGACGTTGTTCAATCCTTGGTCAATTGTCGCTTTGTCTTTTGATTTAAGCTTATCTTTTTCATTGAGTAAAATTTGTTTACTTAATGAATCGGGTAAAGCACCTTCAAGACCATAGCCGACTTCGATTCGAACATTTTGACTACCTTCGTTATAACCAAAAAGAATCAAAACACCATTGTTATCGCTTTTATTACCTAAGCGCCACTTTTGAAATAAATCAGTAGCATAAGTGTTCAAATCACCTTCTGTTGAGTCAACAACAGCTACTGCAATTTGTGGTTTTTCTTTACTTGTTGAATAAAGTTGATTTTGATCTTCAATATTTTCTTTAGTCTTATCTGATAAAATATTTAATTCATCATAATAGGGTGTATTAGGGATGTTAATCATCGCATCCACAGTCGTTGTTTGCTGATTACTACTCAAAATAATCGCGATTAACGCCACCAATAATCCACTTAAAAGACTAAAATTAAGGCGTTTCACTGCCTTAAATTACTCTCATTGACTGTGGAAGAATCAAGGCTGCTGATGAGGATGATGATCCTGTTGTATTACCAAAGTCAACGGTTGGCGCAGTTTTGGCTTCATCAACTGCTTTAAAGTATGTTTTTGAGCCTAATCCCATCATATTAGCCACGATATTTTTAGGGAAACCAACAACTGTTTTGTTGTAAGTTGAAACAGCATCATTATAACGTTTACGTTCAGTTGCAATGCGGTTTTCTGTTCCTTCAAGCTGTGTCATTAAAGTTTGAACATTAGCGTTTGATCCCAATGTTGGATAATTTTCACCAATCACATTAATCAATGTGCCAACAGATTGATCAAGTTGACCATTAGCATCCATTTTTTCTTGTGTTGATTTGGCATTTCCATAACTTGTACGTGCCTTAGCAATATCACCAAAAACTTTTTGTTCTTGTCCCATACTTCCCTTTACAGAGTTTACTAAGTTAGGGATTAAATCGTAACGGCGTTGCATTTGGTTTTCAACTTGTGCCCATTGAGAGTCCACATCTTGACTGCTTTTAGCAAGACTGTTGTAAGTTGAAATAAAGAAAATTGCAATCACAACAACTACTGCTAAAATACCCCATACCCATGGACTAACACGACGTTTGTTTTGATTCATAATAGAATATACTCCATTCCTTCAAAAATAATTCAATAAACTATGGTACTTAATTATACTTTAGTCACTCAAGCATGCAATTATTTTAACTTAATTTTGATAAATATTTAGAAATACGAGCAACAGCCTCTTCTAGCTGTGCCATGCTTGCAGCATAACTAATTCTAACGTAATTATCATGGCCGAAGAATGCTTCACCTGGTGAAAACGCAACTTTTGCTTGATAAGCCAAATCTAAAGCAAATTCATAGCCATTTTGGTTAACTTGCTGAGGTAACTTAGCAAAAAAGTAAAACGCACCTGTTGGTAATTTGATTTCAAATCCTAGTTCAGATAACGCATGAATTAAATAATCACGACGTTTTAAATAATCAGCTTTCATATCTTCTGCATCAAATTCACCAGCTTCTAATGCTTCAATCGCTGCAATCTGAATGAAGGTTGGTGCTGTAACAACCGATAATTTATGCACCAAACTGATTTTCTTCATAATTTCACTTGGTGCAGCAATCATCCCAATTCGCCAACCAGTCATCGCATGTGATTTAGACAATCCATTGATTAAAACCGTTTGTTCTTTTAGTAATTCACCCATTGAAACATGAGTGCTATCATAGGTTAATTCACTATAAATTTCATCACTAATTACAAAAATTTCATGTCTTTTAAAGACTTCGACTAGTTCATCTAACTCTTTTCGAGAATAAGTGACACCTGTTGGATTATTCGGATAGTTTAAAATAATCGCTTTTACTTTGCCTTTTGCGTTTTTTATCGCTTCTTCAATCCTGTCAGGTTTTAAAACAAAATCGTCTGCTGTTGTATCTAAAAATCTTACGACACCACCATTTGCTTCAATAATTGGTGCGTATTGTGGAAAAATTGGCGTTGGAACGATAACTTCATCGCCCTCATTTAAGATAGCTGTCAAGCTATCATAAATGGCTTCGCTAGCACCAACCGTCACCAAAACTTCCTCATTTGCATCATAGTGTGCGTTGTAGTGTTTAGCTAAAAATTTGGCAATAGCTTGTCTTAATTTTGGATTACCTTGAGGAGTCGTATAGTGTGATTCATTATCACGAATCGCTTGAATCGCTACTTCTTTAATGTGTTCGGGGGTATTAAAGTCTGGCTCTCCGACTGTTAATCGAATAACGTCTTCAATTTGAGCCACTTCAGCGTTATAGTTCATCATAACCGAAGGTTTTACCCTGTCTAATCGACTATTCATATTTTGTTCTAAATTCATTGAACTTTATCCTTTCAAAACGAATTATAAACGACAATACCTAAAAAAGGCATCAACATCTTCAGTATAACAAAGATTATGACACCCTTTTTATCATTAATTTATGAAGTAGTCTATCTTATTTTGAAAAATAGTTGAACCCGATAGCTTCTCTAACTTCTTTAGCGGTTTGTTCAGCAATCGCATTCGCTTTTTTAGAACCTGCTTCAAGCATGTCATAAACTGCTTGTTTATCTTTTGCAAACTCTGCACGACGTTCACGAATTGGGGCTAATTCTTTTTCTAAAACTTCGTTTAGATAACGTTTGATTTTGACATCACCCAAGCCACCTTTTTGGTAGTCAGCTTTTAGTTGTGCGACCTTTTCTTTATCTGAATCAAAAATATCTAAGTAAGTAAAGACCATGTTACCTTCAACATGTCCAGGGTCTTCTACTCGAACGTGAGTTGGGTCAGTATACATTGACATTACTTTTTTAGTTAATTCTTCTTTTGAATCTGATAAGTAAATCGCATTACCCAATGATTTACTCATTTTGGCATTACCATCAAGGCCTGGCAAGCGACCTTGTCCTTTTGGTGGTAGAACTGCTTCAGGTTCAACCAAAGTATCAACGCCATAAGTGTGATTGAATGTACGCACGATTTCACGTGTTTGTTCAAGCATTGGCGCTTGATCGTCCCCAACTGGAACAGTTGTAGCTTTAAAAGCTGTAATATCTGCTGCTTGTGAAACAGGGTAGATTAAAAATCCAGCAGGTAGACTATCACCAAATCCTTTTTGTTTGATTTCAGCTTTAACTGTTGGATTACGTTCAAGACGAGCTACTGAAACTAAGTCTAAGTAATAAGCAGTTAATTCATGTAATGCCGGAATTTGTGATTGGACAAAAATTGTTGATTTTTTTGGATCTAATCCAGCAGCTAAATAGTCTAACGCAACCTCAATCAAACTATCTTTTATTTTTTGTGGATTACGGGCATTATCTGTTAATGCTTGGGTATCGGCAATCATAATATATGGCTCATATTCACCACTATTTTGCATTCTGACACGGTTTTTAAATGAACCAATATAATGTCCTAAATGCATTTTGCCTGTGGGACGATCTCCTGTTAATAAAACTTCTTTTTTAGTCATAAAATTTCCTCCTGATAATAAAAAAACCGCTATATATTAAAAATTAATATATAACGGGACGAATTTATACGCGGTGCCACCAGTTTTAAAGTTACTATGTAACTTTCACTCTCGTTAGTAAAGTTAACGACACTTTTCTAATGAACAACTTTAGTCCATTCAGATAATCTATTTTGCAGTCTCTCACCTTCACTGCTCGCTTTGAAAAAAGTCAATTATCGTACTACTCTAAACATTAGATGATTATTTATTAAGTTGTTAATATTGTAGCCACATCTTTTTAATTTGTCAAAATCTATTTAAAGATTCCCTAACTTACTATTTATTTAATTGTTAAATGGGTCTACAATATTATAGTCATTTTATTTGTACAAGTTTTTAAGAAATGGGTGATTTTTTGACACAAAATAATGAAAAACAACAAGAACAACAACGTGTTGACTTTGTCGTTAACGAAGTTGATACACAATTAAAAGATACTCAAGAACAATTGGAAATTGCTTTTAAAGAACGTCGAAAAGTCGAATCTTCTTACGGTGATACAGCTAAAGTTAATACAATCGAAGTCGATGACCAAATGGAAACGAACGCTGCGATTCAACAACAAAAACAACTTGTTGCTTTAACCGTTGAAAGTGAAACAATTCTTGAAAATAAAGAAAAAAGTTTAAATCTACTTAAAAACACACCTTACTTTGGTCGAATTGATATTGATGAAGATGGTGAAAAAGAGTCACTTTACATTGGGACTTCTTCTTTAATTGACGATGATGGTGAGTTTCTCGTTTATGATTGGCGAGCACCAATCTCATCACTTTATTACAACGGGACTTTAGGAAATGCCAGTTACCGTACACCAACAGGACATCTAGCTGATGTTGAATTATTGAAAAAACGCCAATTTAAAATTGAAAACGGCCAAATCACTAAAATGTTTGATACTAATGAAACAGTCGGTGACGAAATGTTACAGGATGTTTTAAATGAAAACAGTGACACACATCTTAAAAATATTGTTGCCTCTGTTCAGCATCAACAAAACAAGATTATTAGAGATACCTCTTCTGACGTTTTAGTCGTGCAAGGGGTTGCCGGAAGCGGAAAGACGTCTGCTATCTTACAACGGATTGCTTATTTACTTTATCATTCACGAAGCGAAATTAATGCCGACCAAATCATTTTATTCTCGCCTAACCACCTTTTCAGCCATTATATTTCTGAAGTTTTACCCAGCTTAGGTGAAAAAAATATGCGACAAGTCACCTTATCTGACTTCTTAATGAAACGTCATGAAGGATTTCGCATTGAATCGTTATTTGATCGTTTTGAACGTGATCAACATAAGTTCCCACAAGCTGCTAAAGAAATCAGACAATTCAAAGAAAGTCTTAACCTCTATCAAGCACTTCAAGATTATCTCAAACGCACACCTAGTGATACTTTGGCTTTCAATGATTTAACTTTAAATGGTGAAGTTGTCATTAGCCAACAAGAAATTCTAAAAATTTATCAACAAACGCCTCAAAAACTTGTTTTGAGTGAACGTTTTAGACAAACTAAAAACAACTTAATTGAACTTCTTAAAAAACGCGTAGTTGATCATGCAAAAAGTGATATCGTTGAAGAACAAGTTGAAAACTTATCTGATTCTGATTTTCACTACTATCATGAACAGTTCGTCAGTGATGATGAAACAATTGACGAAGAACGAGATATTTTGAATTATCAACTTGCCAAAGAAGATTATCAGCCATTATATGACGCAATTTACAATGACCTATTCATCGATAATTATCAGACCTACTTGCAATTCTTAAAGCAAGTTAACCTTCCTTCAGTATCAAAAGAAGCATTTAATGAAATGATTATTTCAGTTGATCAAGATATTGAAAACCACTTTTTAAGAGTAGATGATGCCATTGCTATTTTGTATTTGCGTGATTTATTAACAGGATCTGGTCAAAACTTTGCTATTAAGCATTTATTCATTGATGAAATGCAAGATTATTCACCACTATTCATGGCTTATATTCGTCACTGCTTCCCAAAAGCAAAACTAACACTTTTAGGCGATTATAAACAAAATATCTTTACTTCTTACGATCAAGATACAAATACCTATGATCAAATACCTGAAATCTTTAAAAACGAATCCAAAACGTACATTGAACTTAACACCAGCTATCGTTGTTCTAAGCAAATTACTGATTTTGCTAAGGAACTTCTCGATAAAAATGATCATATTGAGTCATTTAGTCGGCAAGGTCCCGCTCCAAAAACTCACTTCTTAACTCAAAACGCACATGACATGACGCAATACGTCTCGCTAATTAATCGCCAACTTGAAAAGTATCCGATGGTTGCGATTATTACCAAAACTCAAAATCAAGCCGAAGCACTTTATCAAAAACTTAAAGCTCGAATTGATGTCAATCTACTGACTCAAGAAAGCCGTAGCCTTAAAAAAGGGCTCTGTATCTTACCTATTTATTTAGCTAAAGGACTTGAGTTTGACAGTGTCATTGTGGATAATGTTTCAAAAGAAAATTATCCACAACAAGGTGATCGCGAGATTTTATACACTATCGCCAGTCGTGCAATGCATGAGTTGAACTTAGTTGTTCCGACACAACTACCCACATTTTTAGATAAACAAAAAGCTTAGCAAAAATTTGCTAAGCTTTTTTTAAAATAAAATAATTGTCATAATGGCATTAACTGCGAGTAAATAAACAGAGATACTCACGCGATATGTCCTTAAATAAACAAATGAGATAACCATTCCTATCAACCAATGTAATGTAAACAAAACAAATGACTGTGAAAAGTTTAAGATAGAAAAGATTAAGCCTGACATTACTAAACCTAATAGTGTATCAATTAACGTATTACGCTTAAAAAAGTAATTAAAGAAAAAGCCATTTACGATAAATCCTTGTAAAATTGACATCAATATTCCCTTAAAAACGATACTTGACCAAAATAAAGTTGTCGTAGCATTAGCTAAGTAAAAACTTTGAGGAGAAGTTAAGGCTAGATGCCCACTATATTGTTGAAATGATACATATAATCTAATCAAAGCAATAATCGCCGTTGCAATCACAATTAACTTAATATGAACAGACCAAGAATCATACTCTCGCTTGAAAAAACGACGCTCTTCTAAAACAAACTGTCTTAAATAGAAGTAGCAAGACAAACCGAATATAACAATTAGACCAATGGTCCAAAACAAATGATTCGTACCATGTTCTATTGCTTGAGATTGAAAGAATAAATAAATGAAATAAATGATTAAATAAATAAAATAACGAGTTAAGTTTCCGATTTTTGAATTTGGGGTGTTCATTTTTAGCAACCTTTCGAAAAAAACTACCGCTATTATATCAAAGTTTCATCCTTTACCCTATAAAAAAAAGCTAGAAAAGTCTAGCTTTTATCCAGCTGCGTAGCCAGTATCGATATTTTGGTTTTCGATTGGATCATAATAGTAAAGATGTCCATTAGCACGCATTTGGTATTTTCCAACAACAGGAGCAGTATTTGGATCAGCACCATTGTTTTTCATATTTGCAGATTGGTGATTTTCAAGTACTTGATAAGTTGTAATTTCGTTAGCTCCGGCAGAAGGTTGGTAAATGTAATCGTCAATTGTATAGTTTGATTGTGCAATATGACGGTTCTTCATATCTTGTAAAATTAAGTTATAAATTTGTTTGTCAATTTCTTTTAAACTTGAGCTTGATGCCTGTGCTTGTTTTTCTGATTGACTTGATTGACTTTCACTACTTGAACTTGAAGAAGTTGAAGATTGTGAACTTTGTTCACTGCTTTGTGAGCTTGATGTTTGTTGTGATGATGTTGATACAGAATCAGAGCTTGAGTTGTTACCTGAACAACCTGTTAGCAACAATGCTACTAAAGCTAGGAATCCTGCAACTTTAATATTTCTTTTTAGCATAAAATAGCCTCCTATAAGGTAAATTGTGAGTTAATAGCCTTTAAAATGCAACTGTATTTAGAAAATCCTAAGAATTTGCGTAATAGCTATAAGCTACCTCAAACTCTCCTTTGGTTAGTGTTATTATATCACTTTGTTGGCCAAAGTAGTGCCCTGACATCACATATTCACCATTATTAATAAAGACTTCAATGGTTGAATAATCTAAGTAGATAGCCACTTGATTAATACTTTTAACCTTCAATCTTCTCACTTCATCTTTTGTCGCTTTTGTCCAGCCAGATCTTCTTAAAGTTAAGACACCTGACTCATAAGATAAGTTCAAGTGATTAAACAGATCTAATTCAAATTCAGAGTCAGGGTTAAAAGATAATTTCATCGCTTTTGAATTGACTGTTTGTGTTTTTGAAAAAGTGACTTGCTTTTCGAACTGATTATCAAGCGCTTTTATCGGTGCTTGATAGAGATGTTGACCTTTGAGTGTCAACTCTCTTGGTAAGGTTAAATTATGAACCCAATTGTCTTGAATTGACGGAATTTGTTGTTCTTTTTCAGTTGGCATCATACCCATCCAACCATATTGAATGATTGACCCATCATGACTAAAACTTTGAGGTGCATAATATTCAAATCCATAATCAAGTTCTTCAAATTCAGACTTAACCTCAAATTTTGCTGTCTCATAGTTAAAGCGACCCACAAAATACCCACTATGGTAATTATTTTGGAAACGATAACGCTCATTTTCAATTCCTTGTGGTGAAAAGACTAAAACATCTTGTTCATCAAATGGAATCAAATCTGGACATTCATACATAAAGCCTAGATTTTCATGATTATCTTCAAAAATAGAGCCTGTGAATTCCCAATTCAATAAATCATCTGATTGGTAATGAATAATATCACCTTGAGCAGTTTCTTCAAGTTGAGCCCCAATCACCATATGCCATTTTTGGTCTTTTCCTAACCAAACTTTAGGGTCTCTCACATGAAAGATATGATAACCTTTAGAATTTTCAAATAGAGGTCCTTGTTTTTCAAAATTGCGACCATCTTTTGATGTTGCTAGACATTGATAAGCTTCAAGTTCTTCACCGTTTTCAATGATAACCCCTGTATAGAATAGATAAAGCTGGTTATCGTGTACAACAGCTGAACCTGAAAAAATACCACCACTATCGTAATTATTTTCACCAGGACGTAATGCAACATCTTGTCTTTCAAAATGAACTAAATCTTTAGAAGTCACATGTCCCCAAGCTTTAACTGAATGGTCTGTTTTTTCTTCGTTTAGTTGATAAAAAACATGGTATTCCCCATTAAAATAGCAAAGTCCGTTAGGATCGTTTAATAATCCTTGCTTTGGATAAATATGGTATCTTAGATAATTTTGATGCGTTTCATTCTCAAATAAATTCAAAATGACTGCCTCCGATCGTTTAGTCGTAATCAGTTATTATTTTACCTGAATCCTTTAGATATGCAAAATAAAAAAAGCCGCCTTCAATAATGAAGACGACCTTTAATGAAGCCACTTGCCGGATTTGAACCGGCGACCCCCACCTTACCATGGTGATGCTCTACCTGCTGAGCTAAAGTGGCAAATAACTACAACAAATAATATACACAATCATACCGATGATTGTCAATAGATTTTGTGAAGCGGTCAACGGAGCTCGAATCCGCAACCTTCTGCTTGGGAAGCAGATGCTCTACCATTGAGCTATGGCCGCATAAATATTTCTATTCTCTTTATACGCCTTTTTTGGTACAATTTCAACTTGTAACACCCTTATATTTAGGGTTAATGAATTCGTTTAATTTCTGTTATACTAGGGTCAAAGGATTGGTGAAAAACATGAACTTATCAGCCAACAAAGAAAATTATTTAAAAACAATTTTTGATTTAAGCTACGATAGAAAAAAAATAACAAACAAAAATATTGCAGATGTCTTACAAGTTAGCGCGCCTTCTGTAACAGAAATGATGCGCTCGCTTCAAAATGATGGGTTAGTGACACACACACCCTACAACCAAATTGCTTTGACTGAAAGTGGTCAAAAACTAGCAACAAAAATGGTTAGAAGACATCGTATTTGGGAATCGTTTTTAAGTCAAAAACTAGGATATGGTATCGAGGAATTACACGATGCTGCTGATACGCTTGAACATGCAACAGATGACTTGTTAATTTCTCGCCTTAATCAGTTTTTAGGTGAACCTGAACGCTGCCCGCATGGAGGCATCATTCCTGATAATTCACCACTAGCATTTGATGAAGATGAAAAGATTTTGCGTGAAGTCGAAGAAAACAAAACAGTTACAATTACAAGAGTTATTGATAATCACGACTTTTTGATGTATTTTGATAGTCTCAATCTTAAAATTGGTGACAAACTAACAATTTTAGGCCACCAGCCATTTGACGGTACTATTAATGTTAGCGATACTCACGGCCGATTTTTAAACATCAGCCCAAAATCCGCTGACTACATCTTTGTAAAAATTAACGACTAAAATAAAAAACATAATCTCGAATTATGAGGTTATGTTTTTTAATAGCTTTTTTTTGGTATTTTGTGAAAAATTATCTATAATAAATACAACGTATTCTGCTTAAATTTTAGGAGGACTTTTATGAAAAAAGTTATTATTGTAGGTAGCGGTATTGGTGGACTATCTGCTGCTATTTATTTACAAAACGCGGGTTATCAAGTAGAAATCTACGAAAAGAACAGCCAAGTGGGCGGCAAAATGGCTCGATTTGAAAAAGATGGCTTCAAATTTGATGTTGGTCCAACCATCGTGATGATGCCACACATTTATCAACAAGTTTTTCATGATACAGGTGTTAACCCTGACGACTACTTTACAATGTCACGTCTTGAACCTTTTATGGATGTCTTCGTGAATGACCATGACAAAACTTACCTAACGTCTGACTTAACTAAACTTGCATCCCAATATGAGTCTGTATCACCAAGTGAGTTCTCTGGTTTTTTAAGTTATCTCAATGATATTTATAAACGTTATCTAGTTGCTAAAGATCAGTTCATTCAACGATCATTTCGTAAACCAATTGATTTTTGGAATCCCAAAACACTCTATAATGCATTAAAACTTAAAACTTTTGGTTCATCATATGGTTCGTTAAAAAAATATCTTAAGGATGAAGATTTGGTCAAATTAATGGCTTTTCAAACACTGTATATTGGTGTTTCTCCCTACAATGGCCCTTCTATTTATAACATCATCCCAATGATTGAACTAATTTATGGTGTTTGGTTCATTGATGGTGGCATGTATCAATATGCAAGAGCCCTTGAAAAACGATTTACAGAGTTAGGAGGAAAAATTCACCTTAACACTCAAGTAGATCAAGTTACTTTTAATGGCAAAACGGCTTCTGGTATCAAGATTGCGGGCAAACAAATACCTGCTGATGGTGTTATCGTTAACGCTGATTTCCCCTATGCCATGAATCATTTGATTCAAGATTCAACACTTAAAAAACGCAAATATCAACAAGATAAAATTGATAAGTTAGAATATGGGACTTCATGTTTCTTATTATATTTAGGTACAGATAAAAAATATGATCAACTTAACTTACATAATTTAAAGATGGCTAATGACTTCACAAAAAACATCAAAGAGTTAGAGCAGTCTGGTTTGCCCACAGATCCATCTTATTATCTATACATGCCTTCTAAGTTAGATCGTAGTTTCACACCTGACGATAAAGGCGAATCAATTTATATTTTGGTCCCAGTTCCTAACTTGAAACTTTACGATAACTGGAACGACGAAACTATTGCCACATTTAGAGAACAAATTTTAAATAAAGTTTCTGAATTACCTGGTATGGCAGATTTACAATCTCATATTGTCAGTGAAACAATTTATACACCTGATGATTTCAAAAACAAATTTAATGCTGCTAATGGCGCCACTTTTGGTTTGAAACCGACATTACTACAAAGTAATTATTTCAGACCCCACAATAAATACCCTTACGCTGAACATCTCTATTTTGCTGGTTCTAGTGTTCATCCAGGGGCTGGTGTTCCGATTGTTATTACGAGTGGTCAGTTAGCTGCAAATGAACTTAAGAAAGATATTGAACCTAATGACTAAAGATTTAAATGCGCATTTCAAACAACATCAAAATCTATTTGAAGATTCTATTAAAGTGACTAAAAAGCACTCATCTTCATTTTATTTTGCATTCAAGCCACTAGCCATTGCAAAACGTAACAGTATTTATGCCCTCTACCATTTTTTACGTCTGCTAGATGACAGTGTTGATTATCAAGAGTCTGACAACTTTCAACAATTAAAATTGCAATGGCAACAATTCAAAGAAGGTCAATTATCCACAACTCAAGCACCCTGGCCAGCTTTGAAATTAGTTTTCCAAAACTTTAACATTGATTACCGCTGGATTGACGACATGATTGTAGGACAAAATAAAGACTTCAATAAAACTCCCATCACAACATCTAAAGATTTAGATGATTATTGCTATGATGTGGCAGGTACTGTGGGTTTAATGCTGATGCCAATTTTAAATGATAACCAACCTTTCAACCATCAAGCTGCTATTGACGTGGGTAAAGCGATGCAACTAACCAATATCTTGCGTGACATCAAGGAAGATGCCTTGGCGGGCAAAGTCTACCTGCCAAAGTCACAGCTTGATTACTATCAAGTCAACTTAGTCGATCTCAAAGCAACCACTGCATCAGATGATCTTGTACAACTCATTAAAGAAAAAACAACTGAAGCTCTAAATTACTATCAAAAAGTCGATTTATTGCTCGCTGATATTTCTGATTCAAAAAGCCATTTAGGATTGAAGTTAGCAGTTGAATTCTACAAAGGTATTTTACTTGAAATCATCAAAAAAGATTATCAAGTACTCAAATCTAGAACTTATGTTTCAGATGCTAAAAAAGTAGCTTTACTTGCGCAACTTAGAAAATAAAAAAACTTACTGCCAAGCAGTAAGTTTTTTTATTTTGATTTAATTTGTTCATAAAACCCAGCATAACTCATTTCGATGTAAACATTTGAAAAAATCAATCCAGAAATCCCCAATGTTAATCTATTAAGTAAACTCCAGAAAATAAATGATGCTTGTAACATTAAATACTCTTTGATATTTTCTTTTTTAGTCATTAAAGCAAAGCTTTGTGTAAAAGCAGAAGAAAAACTTTCACCCTTACCATAACTATCTAATAAGAGATAAGTAATTTGACTAGTAAAGTTTTGACAGATAATAGCCACCATTAAGATAAACAACGAAAAAACAAGTAACAAGATGCTAACGATAATAACAACGATCGTATTATGATTAGCTGCTAAGAGAATAGGGACAAAAATAAATCCTGCTATTAAAATAAATCCTAGCGTTAATACTGTTCCTAGCACCGTCAGATACAACGCATTTAATATCAACACGAAGATTGCTGGCACCCATCTATTTTTACCAAAAATATAAAAAGTATCTTTAATCCCTGACTGTTTGTCGCGAGTCGTTTTTCGATAATCAATTAAAAGGACCATCCTAACGCTCATAATTAGCAAGGTGAAAATAGTTGTAAATAATAAGTTACTCATCATATCGCCATCACCTGATTCAGTCGCGCGTATAACAGATTCAGTTGTTAGTGTATTATTCGCAATTTCGTTGATGATTCTTTGGATTAATTGTGCGATTTGACTAACAGTTCCAATTGACTGAAATACAATAAGTAATGATGAAACTAATGTCAAAGCAAAATAATAACCTCTATTCTCTGTGATTATATCTCGTGCTTTTTGCTTGATTTCAATACGATTCATAAGTGTTAATTCCTCCATTTAATAAATTTGATTATGTCATAATCATCATCTTGATTCAAATAAAAAAGCATCGGGATTACCCGACACTTTCTTTTTCTTTCATGTAATCATAAAACCCAACATAAGTCATTCTGATATAGGCATCTAACCAAGCTAGCCTTAAAATACCAAAGCAACAAAAATCTAAAATATTCCACCCAATAAATGATAAATTAAGCCAAATATAAGGCGTTAAATTCCTGGAAATCATTTTCAAACTTTGCGCTAATGCTAATGCAAAGCTTGCTTTATTTTGATTCATTAAATCATAATAGACCAGATAAACCTGACTAATAAACAAATCAAGTATATTTTTGATCACCCAAAAAACAAGCGCACCTACGATTGTGGCCAAAAAGTTAGTGGTTGAATCTAGACTATTAAATAACGCAATGAATAGTGTTGACCACGCTGCGATTAATCCGGCAATACCGGCTGTAATCATTTTTGTTATCAAAACCAGAACACTTAAGATTGTGTATGGGAAAAAACGATTATGACTAAACAACGCAAAACTATCTTTTATTCCTGAAGCATCGTCACTCACTTCTTCTTTTCGATACCACTCTAAAAACTTGATATCCATTCCCCGATTAAGCCAACTAACTAATAAGAGCCCAGGTGAACCTAAAAAAGCAATGCCAAAGAAGTACATCACAATATTAAATGAATTTATACTATCACTCACGTAATAATAATACGTGCTAGCCTGCATAATTTGAGAAAGCATCATTATTAAAAATATTGTCGCAACAAAGCGAGTAATAATAAATCCAATATTACCTAAAGCTGTCAGGCTAATATAGTAAGGTTGGTGTCTAGACAAAAGCTGCTTTGCCTTTGCCTTAATCATATAATAGTGATTATCCATGAACTATTCTTCCTTATTGAACGTGAACTAATGTGTATTTTTTCTTACCTTTACGTACAATAACAAATTTTCCATCAAAATGCGATGTTGGGTCAACTTCGAAGTCTAATTCTTGTTGACGTTCACCATTGATGTAAATAGCACCATTTTTGACATCTTCACGTGCTTGACGACGAGAAGGCTCGATTTTTGTATCGTCTACTAGGAAGTCCAAGATATTACGTTTTTCTTTTGAAATAGTTGCTTCAGGCATATTTTTGAATCCTTGTTCAATTTCTGAAACAGTTAAGTCTTGAATGTTACCAGAAAATAGCGCTTGAGAAATATTTTCAGCTTCTTTAACAGCTTCTTCACTGTGAACGAAAGCGGTCACTTCTTGAGCCAAACGACGTTGTGCTTCACGTTTTTCAGGAGCTGTTTTGATTTTTTCTGCTAATTCATCAATTTCTTCATGGCTTAGGAAAGTAAAGTATTTCAAGTATTTCACAACATCACGGTCATCTTGGTTTAACCAGAATTGGTAGAATTCATAAGGTGTTGTCTTTTCAGGATCTAACCAAACTGCACCACCTGCGGTTTTACCAAACTTAGTGCCATCAGCTTTTAACATCAATGGAATAGTTAAACCATAAGCCTTAGCTTCACTACCTTCAACACGACGAATTAAATCAGTCCCACTCGTAATGTTACCCCATTGATCAGCACCACCAATTTGTAACTGCACATTGTGATCTTGGTAAAGTTTCAAGAAATCGATTGATTGTAGAATTTGGTAAGTAAATTCTGTGTATGAAATACCAACTTCTAAACGACTCGCAACTACTTCTTTATTCAACATCGTTTTGACGTTAAATAACTTACCATAATCTCTTAAAAATCCTAGTAGTGAGATTTCTGATAACCAATCATAGTTATTCACAATTTGGAAGTTTTCAGTTCCAAATAAATCAACCATTTGTTGAGTTAAAGCTTGTTCGTTGTGTTTAACTTGTTCTTGTGTTTGCAATTGACGTTCTGAATTACGACCTGATGGATCACCGATTGAGCCTGTTCCTCCACCAATCAAAATAACTGGTTTGTGTCCGGCTTCTTGGAAACGTTTTAAAATCATAAATGGAATTAAGTGTCCGATATGAAGTGAATCACCTGTTGGATCAACTCCACAGTAAACTTTAATTTTCTTTTCTTCGGTTAGTTTTGCAAGACCTTCTTCATCAGTTTGTTGATTAACGGCTCCACGCCATTCTAAGTCTTCAATAATATTAAAGTCTGTCATAATTTGAACTTCCTCCTAATTTTTTCAATAAAAAAAGCCCCTAGCTAAATAGCTAGGGACGATAATTGTTAATTTAATCGTGGTACCACCCAAAATTCAGAGCACACAAAATGCTCCCTCTTAAGATTGATAACGGAATTCATCCGAAGCTATTAGTCATTAGCGGGTATTTCGACAACCCTTAGCCTGCCCGGTTTCCACCAACCACCGGTTCTCTGTAACGCTGAGCTAAGTTGCTACTTATTGCCATGAATAACTTATATACAGAATAGCCAAGGTTTTAAATTTTGTCAACATTAAAAATTTTCGGTAAGAATTCAATCTAATTTATGATATTATTAAAACTGCAAAAAGGAGATATTAAAATGAATGAGAAATTATCGCTTATCTTGCCCTGCTACAATGAGCAAGAAAATGTCCCTCTGATTTACGATGCCTTGAGTCAGTTACTTGAAACATTGCCTTATGACTATGAATTACTTTACATTAACGATGGTTCAAGTGATCAGACTCAACAAGAAATAGATAAAGTTTATCAAAAAGATCCTGAACATGTTCATTTTGTTAACTTTTCTCGTAACTTTGGTAAAGAAGCTGCTATCTATGCTGGTCTTCAAAGCGCTACTGGCGACTATGTTGGATTGATGGATGTTGACTTCCAAGATCCACCAGAAATGATTCCTACAATGATGAAAGCTATCAAAGAAGAAGGCTATGACATGGTTGGTGCACGTCGAACATCACGTGACGGGGAGCCAAAAATTCGTAGTTTCTTCGCAAGACTATTCTACAAAATTATTAACAAGATTTCTGAAACTGAAATTGTTGATGGCGCACGTGACTTTAGAATTATGACAAGGCAAATGGTCGATGCACTGCTTGAATTAAGCGAATATAATCGCTTTTCAAAAGGCATGTTTAGTTGGGTTGGATTCAAGACAAAGTATCTTCCCTACAAAAACAGAGATCGTATGGCTGGCACAACTAGTTGGTCATTTAGACAACTTCTAAAATACTCAATGGATGGCATTATTTCATTTTCTGAGTTTCCACTGACACTATTAAGTTGGATTGGTGGCTTATCATTTATTGCATCAAGTATCGCACTACTCGTTATTATTTTCCGCGCAGTATTCTTTGGCAATCCAACACCTGGATGGCCTTCAATGATTGTGGTACTTTTATTAATCGGCAGTATTTTAACCTTGTCATTAGGAATTATTGGTAAATACGTCGGCAAAATCTTTTTAGAGGTTAAGAATCGACCAATTTACATCATAAAAGAAAAAAAATAAGCGTAGGATTACGCTTATTTTTTTTGATATTTTTGTTTAACCGATTTTAAAACGTCAACCTCTTTAGCACGACCATGAATAATATCTTGAATATCTGACCAAAAGCGATTGTACATCAAGGCTGATAAAATTGCCATTAAGATAAAAGCTTCGAAGTTATGGTTCACAATAAAAGAGACAATTGTAATTCCTGTGATCGCAAACAATGGCGGGATTGTCAAATTCTTTGTGATAATCATAATAACCAAAGCCACTAACAGTACTGGAATGGCAACTTGCCAATTATACAAAATCGCGACAATTCCCGTTACAGCAACTCCTTTTCCACCTTTAAAGTTTTGCCAAAATGGGAAGTTATGGGCAACAACTAATCCAATACCAGCATATAAAGTTGTTAACGGTTGCGGGATTTCTGGGAAAAGATACCATGATAAAACAATCGCAATCACTGTTTTTAAAACATCCCCAAGTGAAACTAAAAATCCCGCTTGTTTTCCAAGAACAGCACCTACATTAGCAGTTCCTGCATTTTTGGAACCAAATTCAGTTGGTTTTTTATCAGTATACAGCTTTGAAACAAAAAATGCTGTGACAAAATTTCCAAATACAAATCCAATAAATAAAATTGTTAACTTTAAATCCATGTGACTAAACATTTTAATCCCCTTAATAATTTTCATTCTTAAAACAAAAAAGCAGGAAAAAACCTGCTAATTTGACCCATTCCAAAGTAAATTGTCGTTATTTTTAGAATAAAGGTAGTAAGTTTGATCAGTTGTATAATCCTCAAATGAGAAAGTTGTGTTCAACTGATTTTGTCGTGTTTCATTATTTTCGATTTTTTCGGTTGGTAGACTCAATTCTTTTCTCAACTTATCAGAAACACGTTGTAACTCGCTTGTAGCCATTACTTGATAAGATGCACCACCAATGTAAGCATTCATACCGTGTAAATAATCAGATTCGATTTGGCTAGCCGATGAACGATAATGCATAAAAATTGAGACCATATCGTCAAAGGTAACATTCGTTCGAATATTTTGGGAAACAGAATTCAAAATTGATTGGAAGTTTTGGAGTGAATTAAACGAAATCGCATTCTTCAAAATTGCCTCAATCACTTGTCTTTGGCGTTTTTGTCTACCATAATCCCCTTCAGGATCCTCATACCTCATTCTCGAATAGTCAAGTGCACCATGACCGGTTAGATGCATTTTACCTTTTTTAAAGTTCGTCCAACCATAACTAAAGTCAAATGGAACATCAACATCAACACCGCCGACGGCATCAATCACTTGCTCAAGTCCACCCATATTGATAGTCATATAATAATTAAGCGGAATATTCAACAACTCTGAAGCACTTGAAAGTGCCATATCTGCACCACCTATGTTATAAGCGGCGTTAATTTTTTGAATGTTAAAATTCTTACTTGAAACCATTTCTGCCATCGTATCACGTGGAATGCTGGTTAAGGTTATTTTTTGTGTTTTGGGGTTAACAGTTGCTACCATAATTGTATCACTATTCCCGTTCAACTCTTCACGACCTTCAGCCCCAGTATCCGTTCCTAATAATAGTATAGAGAAAGACTTTTCACCATTAAACGCATCTGTTGTTCTGGGATTTTCAATATCTTTACTAGTCGGTTGATAAGATTGATTAATCGCTGATTTTGACTGTGCATATAAATACCACACGTACATCCCTGAAGACACAATTGCCAACGCAAAAAGCGCCAAAATAAAGCGACGAATTCGTTTATTTCGGCGCTTTTTTTGATTCATTTTGCGTAAATGATTCGTTTGTGAACGTGTTAAAAATTCATTATTACGGTCATTCATAGGGGAAAGAACCTCAAATCTTTTTGAAAATAATATAACATAGTAACAAAATAAGTAAACTGATATCGACTTATTTTAACTTTTTATTATAGTCTTAATAGCTGATTCAATCGCTTTTGTCATCAAATCAAGCGATAATGAGGGTAGATTTTGGCCGCTTTGAACAACTTCTTCAGGTAAGTAAGGCAAATGTATAAAGCCAGACTGAACGATTTTTTCTTGATTCTTTGCCCAATAAAGACCCTCATACATCACATGATTGCAGACATATGTTCCTGCAGTATTCGAAATGCTTGCAGGAATATTAATTGATTGAATAGCATCAACAATAGCATTAATTGGTAGTGTGGCAAAATAACCATCATCACCATCTGCTCGAATCAATTCTTGATTTGGCTTTTGATTGTCGTTATCGGGTAGACGTGCATCATCAATATTAATGGCAACTCGTTCGACCGTAACTTGCGAACGACCACCTGCTTCTCCCATTGAAATGACAACATCTGGTTGAAATCGATTTAAAAAAGTCATTAACTCATCAGTGGCCTTTTTAAATACTGTTGGCAATAATAGCTTTTCGATTTTACTATTTTTGATTTGAGAAGGTAGCTTTTTTAAAACTTCAGCTGATGCATTAATCGTATTTTTACCGAACGGTTCAAAAGCTGTCACCAAAATTTTCATAATTTATCCTATAACTTTCCTTCGCGAGATAAAATACTGCGAACTTTCGTTTTGATTAAATCAATCGCTACAAAGTTTTCGCCACCTTCTGGCACGATTAAATCTGAATAGCGTTTTGTAGGTTCAATAAACTGGTGGTACATTGGCTTCACTGCAGAAAGATACTGATCAATCACTGAGTCAAGTGTACGACCACGTTCTTGCATATCACGTTTGATTCGACGAATAATACGGATGTCATCATCTGTATCAACATAAATCTTGATATCCATCAAATCACGTAATCTTGGGTCATCTAAAATCAAAATACCTTCTAATATAATAACTTCTTTTGGTTCTTGAAGAATGGTTTCATCACTTCTTGTATGAGAAACGTAATCATAAACAGGCTTTTCGACTGACTCATAGTTCATTAATCGTTTTAAGTGGTCGATTAATAAGTCTGTGTCAAAAGCTAATGGATGATCATAATTAATATTCATACGCTCTTCAAAAGGCATGTGGCCTTGATCTTTATAATAAGAATCCTGTTCTAACATTGTAATCGCATGATCTGAAAAACTATCATAAATCGCACGACTAACGCTTGTTTTACCGCTACCTGATCCACCGGTAACACCAATAAGTATGGGTTTTTTCTTCATTTCGACAACCTTCTCAATTAAATTTCGTTTTAAACGCTTGTTACCAACAAACTGACAACAAGCGTAGATTAAAAACCATTTTTATAATTATAACATAAAATTTTTGAGAGTTTAATTTGAAAAGTGGTAGGAACCACTTTTTTAAATGGACCGCTAAAATGCAGACCAAAAATGTGATTTAACTTAAAAAACAGCCCAAAAACGCACTTTTTTAACTGTTTTAGCAAATAATTAACGACAATTGAAGTTTGAGGTTGCTATAATACCGCTTGTCATTGACGACTACAAAAATTTATTGGAGGCTATTTTCACAATGTGGAAATCTTTATCTGAAACGTTAACTAACATGAATGTTATTAGCGCGGTTTCATCAACTATCTTTATTATTATGCTTGGATTTTTCTTGCGCCGAAAGAATATTCTGACAGATCAAGTCGGTAAAACATTATCAAAAGTTGTTTTGACCGTTGCTTTACCGGCATTAGCTTTTAACTCTTTTATGCAAAATATCGATGGCAAAACACTTAGCCAAGGTATGAACGTCTTAATTTGGGGAATTGTAATCTACATATTATTAATTCTTGCATCCCCATTGCTTTACAAAAAACTTCCTAAAGACAAAGAAGAAGTTTTAGCTGTTTTGACCACTTTTGGTTCAACAACTTTCTTCGGTATTCCAATTGTTGGAGCCGTTTGGGGTGCTAAAGGTGTCATGTATAGTTCAATTTTCAATATTGGTTACCGCATTTTCCTTTATTCATATGCCTACATCAAATTATCAGGCTTAAAACTAGAAATGAAAAATATTAAACAGATGTTTTTAAATCCAGTTGTTATTGCGACATTCCTTGGATTGTTTCTATGGCTAGCTCAAGATTTAGTCCCTCACGTTTCTGTTTTACAAAGTTCAACTAAGCAAACTGTAGACGTTGCTTTTTATCGAATTGATTTAACTGCTCCTTGGATTTACAAACCGCTAACTTACTTAGCAAACCTAGCTTCACCACTAGCATGGCTTGCAATTGGGATTACCTTAGGTTCAATTCCATTCAAAAAAGCTGCCAGTGATAAGTTATCTTGGTACTACTCATTCAACAAAGTTGTTTTAGTTCCCCTATTTAACTTAGCTTTACTAGCATTGCTAACACTTACCCACATCTTACCTGTGGATAACGTGGCACTTGCAACAGTGATTGTGATGATGGCAACACCAACTGCTACAGTTGCTGCAGCTTATGCCATTGGTTTTGACCGTGATGCTTTGCTAACATCAAATGCTTCACTTATTTCAACTTTTAGTGCCGTTATTGCAATTCCAATTTGGATTGTAATTTTAAACTTAATTGCCCAAACCCCTATTTTTAACTAGAAAGCAGGATTTTTGAGATGACTTTTAGAATTGGTTGTTATGGTGTTCATTCTTATGAAGCCCCTTACTTTGAAAATTTAAATAAATATCATTACGATTTAAAATTATTACCGGAGTTTTTAACTCACGATAATATTGATTTAATTGAAGATTGCGATGCGGTGTTACTTCGTGGAAATTGTATTGCTGATCGCCAAAACTTAGCAAAAATGGCAGAATACGGCATCAAATTGGTATTCACAAGAACAGTTGGATTTGATCATATTGACTTAGATGCTGCTGCAGAATTTGGCATGAAAGTCACACGTGTTCCAGGATACTCACCTCGCTCTGTTGCTGAACTTGCCTTTACACAAGCGATGATGCTTTTCCGTCATACAGCTTTAGCAACAAATCGTACATCTCAAAAACAGTTTAAAGTAACACCTGATTTCTTTAGTCCAGAAATTCATGAAAGTACAGTTGGAATTATTGGAATGGGTAATATTGGTTATGCTGAAGCGAAAATGTGGAAAGCACTTGGCGCACGTGTATTAGCTTACGACTTGAGTGTGAAAGAATTCTCACTTGATACGGTTGAAAAATTCGTTAGTCTTGATGAACTTGCACAAGAATGTGATATTATTTCAATCCATGCCCCTTATGTTCGTGGTAAAAACGAAAAAATGTTCAGTCGTGAAATTATCAACCAAATGAAGCCAACTGGTATTTTGGTTAATACTGCTCGTGGTGAATTAGTCGATCATGATGCTGTTATTGACGCTTTAAAAGAAAATCGCTTAGGTGGATTTGCTGCAGATGTGTTAGTTGATGAAAGCCAAGTATTTGGTCACAACTTTGATCCTTCTGAGAAGTTACCTAACGAAACCATTACAGAATTAACTAATTTATACCCTAAAGCTATTATCACACCTCACATGGGTTCTTTAACAAAACCTGCTCTTGAAGGTATGATTACAACAAGTTATGAAAATTTCCATTTAGCTTTAACTGAAAATAGCTATCCAAATGAGGTTCTGAAAAAATAAATGAATAAAAAGAGCGGAAACTTTAATAAGTTTCTGCTCTTTTTATTCATTTAACTTTAATTAATTAATTAACTATTAAGTAAATAATTTTTTTGAAGCTAAATATTAAGAGGTACAGTAAACTAAATATGCAGATACTTCATAATATTGATATATCTGACTAAAACATGCTCAAAATAAGTTCTTTTTTTTGTTTAAAATTTCTTTTAGATTTAAAATTGTCTTTGAAAAGGGAGGCAGTTAATTTGAAAAGACATCATTGCTTAAACTTACTAATTGTTACGATTTTATTAAGCTTTATTTGTTTATTCTGTACTCAATCTTTTAAAGCTAATAATCGAAACAACAATGAACTTATTGTATTTGCAAATGATGATAGTGGAACTGATGTATCAAACTGGTCTCAACTGAATAATGCACTATTGAACAAAGACGTTACAACGATTAATGTCAAAGCTGACATCGTAAATAATGAGCTCAGTTTTTACCTTAACCGATATATACCTCAACGATCAATAAAGATAAATGGCAATAATCATTACATTGACTTTAGGGGCATCAGTTTTTATAACGGTAACGCTGTACAAAAAAATACGACTGTTCAAATTGATATTAATAACCTAAAAATGTATGGTCAAAATTACTATGGCCCTTTTACATACTCCGGTGCAACCTCTTCTAAATCAGCAACAAATAGACCGTTCGGGGATGGCTATATACGCTATAAAGACTCATCTTATGAAGGTGCACAATTAACTGCTTCCTATACGTATGATATTATCTTCGCTGGTACTGTTTCAAATAAATCAGCAGCTAATTCCTACGTCTCTCCTGCAGATAATGCAACTTATCGAACCCAAGGTATTCCACAAGTTAATATTGAAGGAACAAATATTATCTTTGAACCAAACGCAAATTATATCGGTAGTACCGAAGGGGCTGGTGTTTTTGTTTTGAGAAATAATGGTGGTATTTCTTTAGGTGAAAATAGCAATGTTAGTTTGTCTACTTTTAATAATAGCGGTAGTGGAGAAAATGATGACTCTGTTTTAACACTAGATGGTGGTATTTCCTGCGGAAAAGGGGCAAAACTTTCAATTAACACTAGAAAAGATCGACCGCAATCTGCTATTAATATCAAAGGTAATTTATCACTAGACAATGCTTCTCAGCTGAATGTTATTGTGGATGATCAGTTCAATACAACTGGTCAGTCAACCAACGTTGCAGTTATTAACATCCCATCATCTTCGTTGAAAATATCACAATCTGCTACTTTAGCTATTACAGGTAATATTAAACGATCTGGACTATCAAAGTACCTGACAGTAGGAATCATTAACCAAACAGGTAATAGTCAGTTAGAGGTCAATCAGGATGGTAACTTGTTAATTGATTTAAAAGGAAGCAGTAAATACTTATCAGTCTTTAAATCCCCTTCCTCAAGCTCAATTTCTCTTAACAGTGCTAAATTAGTTGATATTAATTTAAATAACATTGCAGCAGATAATACCGTTAATTTATTTGAAATAAGTGGTAATTTTTCTGCAAAACTTCAAAAAATAAGTGCTTGGAATTCAACAAATACAAAAAATCCCAATTACATTTGGGACTCCGTGTACTCCTTAAATGTTAACTATACTAATTCAGGATCTACTGCTGTTGCACAATCCAATAGCCAAACAACTATTGATAGTCTCAAAAATAATTATCAAACTCAAAATTTCGGACATTTACGGTTTGAGGGATATCCTGACATTTCAATTGACCTTGATTTTTTAACTGATTTACAAACAATATCAAATAGCTATACCTTACAGGGACAAACTGAGCCTAACGCTTTAGTAACTTTTTCGGGTGATCGAGCTATTCCAAACGGTTCGTTAAGCTCTTATAACTTAGCTGATAAATCCACAAAATATCATACAGTAGCTGATGCTAATGGATTTTTCAGTTTTCAATTACCAAAAAACAACTACTTCACAGCTGGAAATATTGTTAAAGCTACCGCCTTTTCAAAGTCTAGTGGAAAAACTGTTAGTACGACGCAAAAAGTTTTAACAAAAACCGAACTTCCAAAGGATTCTGATTTTCTACAAATTGTATCTGCCTCAAACATTAATTTTGGTAACTTTGTAATTCGAAGTCAAAAGCAAAGATTGTTTTCAATAGAAAATCAAGCCATTGTAATTCAAGGAATAAAAACTCGACGCACACCTTGGCAACTCAATTTCAAAATTTCTCCCCTAAAAACAGCTAACCAAGAAATATTACCAAGTCAATATTTTTTTGGTGACACCATATTAAACACAGATAGTGCAATAACAGTTTATAATGAGCAGACTATCGAAGCTAAGCTATATTCAGTTACATTTACACCTTCAAAAGGACTCAATTTAAATGTTGATTTGAATCAGGTGAATGCTGAACAATACTCTAGCCAAGCAACGTGGTCTGTCGTCATTGGTCCCTAACTTAATTCTTAGAAAGAAGTATTTTTTATGAAAACTATTCAAGCTAAATTTTATTATTTACTATTTGTGGCGGTATTTCTGATGAGTTTTCTTAGTATTACTCATAATAATCAGACCGTTTTTGCTACATCCCAAATCCCTTTCCAACTGCAAGCCATTCACCCTGATAATCAGCTGAATGCTAACGACTATGATGATTTGCTGATTACACCTAACACTTCTCAAGACTTATCTTTTGTTGTTCAAAACTCTGATAATTCTGCTCGTACATTCGTTGTTGAAGCTAATAATGCAACAACATCAGATGGTATTGCTGTTACTTATGATGAACACGAACGTAATAACCTCTTGAGCCCTATGTTTAGTGATTTAATAGCCAATCGTAAACAAAAAATAACAGTACCTGCTAATACGTCACAAACTGTTACTTTTAACCTAAAATATCCCTCTCAACAATTTGATGGCGTTATTTTAGGAGGTATCACAGTTTATTTAGACGATTCAGATACTCAAAATAAACAATCAGATAATGGTAGCTTTGCTATCACCAACCGCTTTACTTATTCAAATGCCGTTCAATTGCGTACATCTAAAGAAATAACGGCTGTCCCAAAACTAATAGCAAACAAAGCTGAAATGACAACTTCAAATGCTTATCCCTACGTAAAAGTCAACTTGAGTAATTCTGCAAGAGCAATCATTAAACAGATGAGTACTGAAAACACAATTCAAGATTCTTCTGGCAAAATTGTTGAAAGTTATAAAACAACCAACGGTCAAGTTGCACCAAATAGCGATTTCAATTTAGCAATTCCTCTTACAAATGGCGCATTACCCGCCGGAAAATATCACGCAATTGGAACTGCTACTTCTGGTAATCAATCGTGGACTTGGAATCAAGAATTTGAAGTTACAAACGACAACTCCAAAAGCGTTGATCATGAGTCTGTCATCAAGCCTAAAGTTAACTATTGGCTATACTTGTCACTATTATTGTTATTACTGATTATCGTATTGATTATCGTAATTATTTTCTTAATTATTAAAAATAGAAAAAAAGAGGATAAAAATAATGAAAAAATCAACTAAACTTCTAACTTTATTAAGCACCAGCGCATTACTTGGATTAGCTTTAACAACAACCGTACATGCCGCAGAAGAACCCGCAACACCTACAGCAAAAACTGGAGCTAACTCAACTGCTACGGTAGGATTCAATGAAAATAAAGAGACACCAAGTATCGTTAACCCTAAAAATCCATCAAAACCTGTTGATCCGAACACACCCGCAAACCCTGATGATCCTAAAAACCCAGGTACAGGTGCTCCAGGGCCATTAAGTATTGACTATGTTTCAAACTTCGATTTTGGTACTAAAACAATTTCAAATAAAGATGAAACATATAAATTATCCGATAAAGCTGGCAAAGCAGAGCAGACACCTTTTATTCAAGTAACTGATAATAGAGGTAAACAAACTGGGTGGAATCTGACAGCTAAAATCACTGATTTTGTTGCCACAGATGGTAGTAGTCAAGCTTTAAAAGGTGCTAAGTTAACTATTGGCTCTAGAGCTTCAACAGCCACTGCTGCATATGGAAACAAAAATACAGCGCCAACTATCAAGACACCTTTCGAATTTTCTGACACTAACCAAGCTCAAAGTATTATGAGCGCTACTTCTGGTACTGGTGCAGGTACTTGGCTTGATTTAATCGATCCAGATGCAACAACAATCTTTATCCCAGCTGGTAATGCTAATGCTACAGCTTACAATGCAACTATCAGTTGGAATATTGCTAATGGTCCTCAAAACTAATTGCAAAATAAAAAACCTTGAAAATAAATTCAAGGTTTTTTTATTACACTATTTTAATTGGTTTACAACTGACTGTGGCACTTGTGATTTTTCGACTAGCGTTGTGTTATTCACACGTGTTTTTGATAGCTCACCTTTCACATACTGACCAACAGCATATGGAACATTATCTTTATTAATGCTTCTAACTGAAAATTCAGTATCTTGTTTTGTCCCATTTTCAAATACAAAAGTTTCTTTGTAATTATAGCTATAAATTTGTTTATTATTACTATCGGCTACTAATTGACCGTTACTATCTTTTTCTGCTTCAACTGTTGGCGCTTGTTTAACGATAGCATAAGCATCTTGGCTCTTATACGTATCACTGTAATACTTAAATGAAAATCCCCCAACTAATACAATAGCAACTAACACAATAATTCCAATAATTTTTTTCATTATCCTTTTCCTTTCAAATAAAAAACTCTTGATTATCTTACGATATCAAGAGTTTTTTGTCAGGTTAAACCTTACAATTTAAATAATTATTTAAAATTAAAGTTTAACTTTGTTTGTAATTTTTAGGTCTTTGTCTAAGTCGTAAACAACTGGTTGACCTGTAGCCATTTCAACATCCATGATGTCTTCATCTGAAATGTCTTCAATGTATTTTGTTAAAGCACGTAGTGAGTTACCGTGAGCTGCAACAATAACGTTTTTACCTGCACGTAGGTCTTTAGCAATGTGGTCTTCCCAGAAAGGAATAGCACGTTCTAAAGTCACTTTCAAGTTTTCTCCACCAGGAATAGTACGTGGGTCAAGGTCAGCGTAACGACGGTCGTTTGCTGCTGAACCTTCATCATCTGCACTCAATAGTGGAGGTAATGTATCGTATGAACGACGCCAGATGTGAACTTGGTCTTCACCGTATTTGTCAGCTGTTTCTTTTTTGTCCATACCTTGTAACGCACCGTAGTGACGTTCGTTTAGGCGCCATGATTTAACTTCTGGTACCCAAAGTTGACCTGATTCTTCTAGTGCAAAGTGTAAAGTTTTGATAGCACGAGTTAAAACTGATGTGTAAGCTTGATCGAATTCGATACCTGCTTCTTTAAGTTTACGTCCTGCTGCTTTAGCTTCTTCAACACCTTGTTCTGATAGGTTAACATCTTCCCAACCAGTAAATAGGTTTTTTAGGTTCCATTCACTTTGTCCGTGACGGATAAATACTAATTTTGCCATGATTGATTTCTCCTTCGCATTTGTGTTATTACATCTTTATTTTACACTGAAAGCGCTTAGATTTCAAAAGTTACTGGTGGTTTTTAATTTAATTATTGATTTGATTTGGCATTTGTTGACCAAATCATGACAACTTGGACTAACGTTAAGACCAAAAGGAAAATCATTGCATACATTGACCCTTGGCTAGTTGCTACTGTTTCACTAGTTGAACTCGCTTGAATCGTTGAATCAATAATTGTTGAAACAATAACTGTAGCAATTGCACCTGAAAACTGTTGAACAGTTGTCAAAATAGCATTACCATCGGCTTTCATTTCTCCAGGTAAGTAACTCAATCCTTGAGTCATGATATTACCGTATGAAAGTCCTACTCCTAACATGATAATCGTGTATAAAATTGTGATAAACACATCGCTTAAATTATAAGCAAAAATACTCAAAATCAGTAACGGGATAATTGTCAAAATCACACCCGTAATGATTGGTTTTTTGGCACCTAGTCGATCAAGTAAAATACCTGAAATAGGTGACATAACCGCCCCTAAAACAGCACCTGGTAGCAAGATCAAACCAGCTACTGTTGAATTACTATGATTAACCAATTGAACATAGTTAGGGACGATAAACGCTAATCCCAATGTGACGAATTGAGTGACGAAAAAACTGAATACATACTTAGCAAACGATGTATTTTTTAGACTTTTAACATTTAAAAGTGGTGAAACTTGGCTGTTTTGTCGACTAACAAAAAAGAATAATGAGACAACACCTACTGCCACAGGTAAAATAACGGTCAAACTTGCTAAACTGTGATGACTGATGCTACTAATTCCTAGAATTAAGCCCGCAAAAGTCAGTATAATCAATACAAAACTTAGCAAATCGAATCTTTCAGAAGGTTCAGATACATTGTTCAACTTGCCGATTGTGGATAACCCTAATACAAGAGAAATCACTAAAACTGGAATTAACAAGATGAAAATATAACGCCAACCTAATGTACTTAGAACAACACCACCAAAAGTCGGACCAACAGCTGATGCTGAAGCGGTAATTAATGAGCCGATTCCCATCATGAAACCTAGTCTTTCTTTTGGTACATTTTCTAAGATAATATTAAACATCAACGGTAACGCAATCCCTGTTCCTATTCCTTGAACAAATCGGCCCATCAATAATAACCAAAAGTTAGGGGCAATAATATCAAGTACTAAACCAATAATGAACAGTACGTTCGCAGTCACAAATAAATTGCGTGTTTTAAATTTGTTCTTCAAAAATTTGGATAACGGGATAATACTGGATAATACTAGTAAGTAAATAGTAGTCATCCACTGTACCGTACTAATTCCGATGTTAAATTCTGAGATTAAAGTTGGGAACGTGATACTCATCGACGTCTCCACAACTACCCCACTAAACGTCATTACACCTGCAGCTAAAATAGCTAGTATTACATTAATAGATAATTTTTTATTCATTAATAATCATTATTTCTTCTCCTATAAAAATCTAATTTATTTACAGAATCATTCACGACAATTCGTTACAGCCAGGATTCCCTCCTTTTTATTTAGTTTAAACGCGATTGATTCAGATAAATAAAAGATTAACATTATTTAAATTTTCTCGCAAGACCTTGACTAAAATAAAAAAACAGCTGATTTTTTCAGCTGTTTTTTGCTTATAGTACTTTTGATAAAAAGTCTTGTGTTCGTTTGTGTTGTGGATGATCAAAGATTTGTTCAGGTGTTCCCTGTTCAATAATGTGTCCTTGATCAAAGAATAACACGTGGTCTGCTACTTCTTTAGCAAATCCCATTTCGTGAGTAACCACAAGCATGGTCATTCCTTCTTTAGCCACGTCTTTCATAACGCCTAAAACATCGCCAACCATTTCAGGATCTAACGCACTTGTTGGTTCATCAAAAAGCATCACATCTGGGTTCATTACAAGTGAACGCGCAATTGCGACACGTTGTTTTTGTCCACCTGATAGTGAGTCAACTTTGACTTCTGCTTTGTCACTTAGACCCACACGTTTAAGATATTGACGCGCTTTCTTTTCAGCTTCTTCTTGACTCATTAATCCAAGTTCTCTTGGTGCTAAAGTCAAGTTATCAATCACGTTTAAGTTATTAAATAAGTTAAAGTGTTGAAACACCATGCCGATTTTTTCACGGACTTTATTGATGTCAGTTTCTTTACTGTTCAAGTCATGACCATCAATATTAATGTTTCCGCCTGTTGGTTCTTCTAAATGGTTGAGCATTCTCAAGAAAGTACTTTTACCTGATCCAGAAGGTCCAATAATAACCACAACTTGGTTACGTTTAACGTCTAAATCAACGCCTTTAATCACGTGATTGTCGCCATAACTCTTTTGCAAGTCACGAACTTTAATAATGTTTTCGGTTTTTTTAGCCATTATTTGTTCAACCTTCTTTCTACATATTTAGAAGCCCATGTTAATAAGGTAATGATTACTAAGTAAATTAGTGCAATAATTGCCCAAACTTTGAATCCTTCAAGGTTTCTAGCAATAATAATCTTACCTGTTTGTGTTAGTTCAACTAATCCGATAATTGATAAGATTGACGTATCTTTCAATGTGATAATGAATTGGTTGATAAATGATGGAATAATTAACTTAATTCCTTGTGGTAGCACAACTCGTCTCATGGCTTTACCAAATGGTAATCCAAGTGAACGTGCTGCTTCCATTTGTCCTTTATCAACAGACTTAATCCCACCTGCAATGAAGGCCGCTGTATAAGCCCCTTCATTGAACATTAAGGTGATAATTCCGGCAACAACAGCTGGAATTCTAACTCCTGTTAAACTTGGGATACCTGTATAAATGAACAATGCCAGTACTAGTAATGGCAATCCACGGAAAATATAAATAACTGTCGTTGAAATGCCATTTAAGATTTTACTTGGGACAACGCCCATCAAACCAAAGATAATCCCAAATATGGTAGCAAAGAAAATCGCCATCACGGTTAGAATCATGGTTTGTTTTAGCCCTTCCATTAAAGAAGAACCGTTAACTTTTAGTAATCCACTCCAACTACTTTCGTCACTCTTTTGTTGGCGTTGGTTATTCATCGCTTCTTCACCAACATATTTCGCAACGATTTTGTCGTAAGTACCGTTTTGTTTTAGTTTTTCAAGACCTTGGTTAAAGGCATTTAATAAATTTTGGTTTTGACCTTTTTTGACTGAGAAGCCATAAGGATCATTTGATAAAGTTTCTGATGCAATTTGAAGTGCTGTTCCTTGGTTAATCGCATAAGAAACTACTGACATATCTTCAAAGACACCAGCTGAGTTACCTGTGATAACATCTTGATACATTGAATTACTATCATCGAAGTTCACAATTTGGTAACCATATTTTTCAGCGTTTTCAGTCGCGTATTTGGCACCAGATGTACCTGTTTTAACTGCGACACGCTTACCTTTTACGTCTTCAATTGACTTAACATCACTACCTTTAGCAGAAGCAAAAACAATTCCGCTGTGATAGTAAGGTGTACTAAAGTCCATCTTGTTCTTACGTTCATTAGTGATTGTTGTTCCAGCAATCATACCGTCAACTTGACCAGTATCAAGAGCTTGAACAGCAGCACTAAATCCTAGTGGTAAGATTTTGACTTCAAAACCTTCTTCTTCAGCAACAGCTTTCATTAAGTCAATATCAATCCCCACGTATTGACCATCTGTGCTATTAGCAAATTCAAACGGCGGGAAAGTGACATCTGTACCAATTTGGTAAACTTTCTTTTCTGCCGCATTTACTGATGCATGTTGTGGCGTTACAAGTGCAATTGATATTACTGATACAATCGCTGCAAGTATTGCTACGATGCTTTTTTTCATAAAAATCCCTCTCACCTTTTCCATTATATTTTCTAATATACCATAAAAAAGTTATCTTATGTTAACAAAGTAACAGATAGACCAATTTTATCATATTCCGAAAATCCACTAATTATAATCATTCATTGTTAAATATTATCTCAAATTTTTGTAAAAAAAAATCGATTTTGTCAGAAAACCTGACATAAGCCCACAAAAAAAGCAAAACCAATTAAGGTTTTGCTTTTTAAATGACGATTAGTTAGCTAAAGTTGCATATTGTGCATCAATCCATTGATCAGTACCTACACAATACCAAACACGGCCATCAGCTGTTGTTTGTTTAGCAAAGATTTGCCATTGTGAATCATGTGGCAAGTAACGACCATCAATTGTTGAAGAAGCTGGTTTGTCCCAGATTGCAATTGATGCATTTGGATAGTTAATTGTCACGATACCACTAGTTGATGTGATGTTTTGTTGTGATGAGTTAGTGTTTGACTTCAAAGTCACACCTTGTGAACTAATCCAAGCAAGTGGAGATTGACCATCTGATACTAAGTAGTAGGCTTGGTTGTTGTAAGTTGCTTTTTTGACTACTGAGTTAGCATTTTGTAGATTTTGACTTAATCCACCTTCAACCATACCTTCAGACATTAAGTAATAAATCTTGTAGTTAGATTGAATAGTTGCTGATTGGTTCACATCACTCATTGTGTACTGACTAGCAGTGGGTTTTGTACTAGCAGTGTTGTTAGTGTTTGAACTAAATGACACCGCTGATTCAGGTACCCAAGCTAATGGAGATTGACCATCTGATACTAAGTAGTAGGTTTGGTTATTATAACTTGCTTTTGCAGTCACTTGTTTAGCTACGTTAACAAATTGTGAAGAACCACCTGCATCCACAAAACTATCCATCAAGTAGTAAGCATTTTGGTTGCCTTTTAAAGTAATGTTTTGCGGTGTCACTTGTGAAACTGCTGGTTTTTGAGGTGTTGTATTGGTTGTGGTATTGAAGTTCACACCTGCTTCAGCTACCCAAGCTAGTGGAGATTGACCATCTGATACTAAGTAGTATGTTTTTGAGTCAATTTGTGCTTTTTTGATAACACGTTTAGCTGAAGAAACAGATTGTGTTAGCATCCCTGAATCCACTAATCCTGAATCCATCATATAGTAAGTTTTGTAGTTACTATTCAATGAAGCAGCTTGATCCACATCTGAATAAGTTGGTTGGTTGTTTTGTGGTTGTGGTGTTGGGTTTGCTTTTTGAGAAACAGCGTCTGCTGGTACCCAAACAACCGGTGTTCCTGCACTGTCAGCTAATAAGTAGTAGGTCTTGTTAGCGTAAGTTGTTTTTTGAATAACTTGAGTAGCACTAAATTCTTGGCTCTTTTGACCAGCATCACTAAAGCTGTTGTTTACCAAGTAATAAGCTGGTTGGTTTGATGCAACTTGAATATTACTCATGCTAAAACTACTGATTGATGGTTTTTCAGGTTGTGGTGTTGGAGCCGGCGTATTACTTTGAAGTGTCACACCACTTTCACTAATCCAAGCAATCGGTGTTGAGCCGTTACCTACTAAGTAGTAAGTTTGACCTTCTAAAGTGGCTTTTTGGAGCACACGATTAATACCTGTTAGCTGACTTGAGTTTCCTGCATTAGTGAAGCCATTGTTCGTTAGGTAGTAAGTGTTGTAACCACCCTTGATTGTCGCATTACTTGTGAAATCTGAAAGAACTGGTTTTGGTTTAGCTTTTAATGACACACCATTACTATTAATCCAAGCCAATGGACTACCTTGGCTGTTTGATAATAAGTAGTAAGTTTGACCGTTGTAGGTTGCTTTTTGTGTGATTTGAGAAATATCACTCAGTGCATTTGAATATCCTGCATTACCAAAGCCTGTTCCTGTTAGGTAGTAAACAGGTTGATTCCCATTAACTGTCACGGGACTATTAAAGTTTGATACTTCAGGTTTAACAACTGAAATACTATTATCACTAACCCAACCATAGTTTTGACCATTTAGAGTTGCTAAGTAATAAGTCTTACCTGACTTTGTCACAGCTTTAGTTGTCAATGTTAATGTTGCTTGGCTAGTTGCTGAAGTTGTTGACTTGTAGCCTTCATCTGTGTATTGGTAAATTGGTTGTCCGGCATTAATCGTACCAAGCAGGCTTGTACCAGTTTGAGAAGTAATCGGATCTTGGTTCTTAATGTATTCAACTAAATCGGCATCTTTAATCCAAGTAAATGGCACATTACTACTGTTTTTAAGTAGTGAGTAGGTTTCACCGTTGTAAGTCGCTTTGGTATTCGTTGAATAAATTTGACCATTAGCTAAAGTTGACGCTGGTGATGATTGGTTAAATTTATTGTCTGAAGATAAACTATATAAGTAACCTGATGTCCCTGATTTAACTGTGTATTGTTTTTCTGTTGCACCGTATTGTGAAACGGTATTAGATGGTGTTGGTGTAGGCTCAGGCTTTGGTGATTGTGAAGAAGTATTGCCACCAAGTGCTTGATATTTTTGGTTAACAAGGTCAATAAACTGATCCATGCTATAACCATAGCTGTTAAAGTAAGCAACAGGGTCAGTATGGTTTGTTCCTCCTAAGAACTTAGAAACAGCATTATGTGACCAAACTGTTCCGGCACCATCGTATTCTGCACTATCCACAGGTAAGTTATAAGTTTTGAGTAAACTTGCCACGTAATAAGCATCGTTATTCACAGAACGTGCAAAGCCATCAAAAGTCTTCTCACGTACTAATTCAACCTGAATATAGCGCTTGTTAGCAACTGCACCAGCACCCCAGACACTACGACCAGGATTATGGATTTGGATAACTTGTGACTTATCTACAAAAGCATGAACATAAGCGCCAATATCATCCCAGTTATTCTTCATGTAAGACACTTCATTATAAATTGTTGAAGTTGGGTTAGCTGTTTCGTGGATCACAATCCCTTCAGGACGGCCATAACGATATGTGCCATCAGAAGTGAATGTAGAAGCCGAAATGTTGATTGCTGGGTTCGCAAACCCTTTTGCTTTGATATAGTCATTAACTTGAGAAGTTGCAGCTTGTACAACTTGTGATTGGTTATCAGTTTGGTGATTAGTTAGATTATTTTGAACAGCTAAAGTCAAAGTTAGTGCTAGAGATGATGCACTAACTAACTTTAGCATTTTCTTGTTATTTGATTTCATTAAAAGATGTTTCCTCCATCATGAGCTTTTCAAAAATTAGTCTCGATATTAATAAATTAACATTTAACCTATCAAGACTCAATACGGTTGGCGGTTTTGTAATACAATTGAAAACTAACGGCTAATTATTTGTCATTTGCCGTTTTAATTCTTGCTTTAATCGTTGTAGATATTTAGTTGAAATATTTTCTTTCTGGGCTAAATAACACATTGAATATCCTGAATCAAAAATCGCAATTAGTCGTTTCTTGTCTTGAATCTTAAATGATAATTGATTAATCACATCAGCAATTTCAAGCTGACTATTTTCTTCAAACAGTCCCCACTGTTCTTCTGTTGTTGTAACTTCAACACTTTGTCGCATTTGCTTTCTTAGTTGATCTATTGCTTGCCATTTGATTTTTTGAAAAGCGAGTTGATTAATCTTAGTGAGTTCTTCTTGTGGGTGGTATTTCTTGTAAACCTTTGCGTAATTAATGATGCCTTCTTGGACAAAATCTTGATAATCCATACGATAGTGATAAATTCCAGCAGCTTTAATCGCGCCATGGATGACACGACTATTACTTAGTGCTTGGTTGAATGCTTGTTCCATTATTGTGACCTCTTCATCTAAAAGTTGCCACAAGCGCTTGTGGTAGTCTTAGAATATAAGAATCACGTTGGCTCTTCCTCCGCTTGCTTAAGTCTTCTAACCCGCACCACTGCAACAAGCACTTCCCCCACAATAAAGTGCACGTCATAAATACTGCCTTTAGCATCAACTACCCAGCGGGCAAAATTACCACAAATAAAGTTTAGACTTTAGTCGGTAATCAATCAGTTGCAGCCACTCACGCTCTTCAATAATCAAATCATATTCTTTTTTGAGTAACTGGTAAGCAATCTTGAGTGCCTCTTCTTTCATAAGGGTACAAAAAAAGACTGTTTTCTCCGTACTTCTTGGAAATAACAGTCGATAATGATGCAAAATATAGTCATCGTTAAACGCTAGAGAACGCTTAACGAAGTTGTCCCTTGGTGCAAATAATAACCCGCGCTCATCCAAGAACAGTCGCAAAATCTGATGAGCAAAAGCTGACATCGAAACCGATTCGTTCACAAATTTATGAACCACAGCAAATAACCCTTGAAAACGAAAGTCTAATCCAACAAGTGACTTAAATAAGACGAATCGCTGATTATCACTCACATCTAAAATATGATGTAACCCGACCCAATCTGTCACTTGCTTGGCATAACCCTTTAACGAAAAGAACGTATAAGTGCCACAACAAAAGGTATGTAAGTGTGACGCTTTAAAGTAGCGTCTTAGATAACGGTCATGTAAGAAGTTCAACGTTCCTGACTTTACAAAATCGTTCATTAATTGTCTGGTTGATGCTCTAACCCCGATAACCCCATGATCCAAATCAAAAATAATTGTTTTCACTCCTGAAAATATCGGCGCATCAAAAAATGAGTACATAGCAATCACTTTTTCTGATAGTACGTGACTATCTTTAAACTCAATCTGTTGTCTTGCTTCCTCCGTTTGCAAAAACTCGTGTGAGATAATTCTCCCTTTAAAAAATTCTAATGCTGGATGCGACTTAATTTTCATTTTACTCTCCTTATATTATAATAATTTAAGATTAGCATAATCTATAGGTAATGCGTACTATTATTTTGCGACAAAATAAAAAAACCTCTCTTACGAGAGGTTTTTTGTTTGATTAGTTAAATCTATTATAGTTACTTAATTGTACGTATTGACCGTCAATCCATTGATTTAATCCAACTTGATAGTAAGTCTTATCATCTGAATGTGCTTCACCTAAGATGCGCCATTCTGTCCCATGTTTTAAGAAATTATCAGTTGGTTTTTGATTTTGATCCCACACACGAATACTGTAACCAGGAATGTAGTTAATCTTTGCAATACCTGATACAGAAATAGGGTTCGTAAAACGACCGCTTTGGAATTTAAGTGTTGTCGTCCAAAAGTCATTACCACCGCCATTTTTTGAAACGTGATAGTAAGTTGTTTGACCAACTTTTGCACTTTCAGTTAAGAGGTATGAATCATTAACGGCGCTGCCGTTACCTTGAATAGGTTCGAATCTGTTGTTACGTAGTTGGAACATTGGGTTACTTTGTTGAACCCAGACAGGTTGACCATCTTCTTTAGTAATTTGCACACTACTTTGGTTTGAATTACCGCCAAAATATAACCCTGCTTCATCAATCCAAGCAAGTCCTGTGCGACCATCTGTTGAAACTAAGTAGTAGTTCTTACCGTTTTGAGTCGCTTTTTTGATAACTTGAACAGAACCTGTATAACTATCACTCTTACCTGCACTAGTTAGGGCTAATGAGCTGTTATTGCCTGTTAAGTAGAAAGCATTACCACCGTTTACAACCGTTGCTGATTGAGATACATCAGTTAGTGAGATATTAGCATTTGTATTGTTTGAGGTTGATGCTGTTGTTGTTTGGCTGTCGCTCACTGCCTCACTTGATACCCAAGCAAATGGTGTTTGACCATCTGTTGAAAGTAGTGAGTAATTCTTGTTACCTTGAGTTGCAGTTTGGATAACTTTGAATTGTGAGTTAGTAAAGTCTGATGAATTACCAAAACGTGAAAATCCGCTTGATAGTAAGTAGTAAGTATTGTAATCAGGTGAAACTTTAACTGATTTAGGTGTAATAGCTTGAGTTGTCACTTTAGTATTATCAGCTGTATTTGAGGTTGTGCTGTCTGATTTAATATCTGAAGTTTGAACCCAAGCAAATGGTGTCTTACCATCTTGTGATAATAGGCTGTATTGGATTGAACCCTTTGTTGCTGTCTTAATCACAGTCATTGATGATGGTGACTTTTCACCAGCTTCAACAAAACCATTTGGCATCAAGTAGTAAGTCTTGGCACTAGTGTTGACTGTTACCTTGTGACCTGAAGCATCTTGGGTGGTAACTTTGTTGTCTGTTGATTGTTGCGTATTATTAGCAGCTTTCACATCTGAACTTTGCACCCAAGCAACAGGAGTTTTGCCATCATTTGAAACTAAGCTGTATTGAGTTGACCCTTTTGTCGCTGTCTTAATCACAGTCATTGATGATGGTAGTTTTTCGCCTGCATTCACAAAACCGTTGTTCATTAAGTAGTAGTTTGCTGCTCCTGAGTTAATGGTTACTTTTTGTGGCGTTACATCTTGCGTTGTTACCTTATCATCAGCTGGTTTTTGGGTATTGCTTGTTGAATTATCGTTTGTAACATCTGCAGTAGGTACCCAAGCAAATGGTGTCTTACCATCCTTTGATAGCAAACTGTAACCGACTGAGTTACTTGTGGCAGTTTGGATAACTGTCATTTGTGAAGGTGACTTTTCACCTGCTGCAACAAAGCTGTTATTCATCAAGTAGTAAGTCTTAGCATTAGCATTAACCGTTACTTTTTGTGGCGTAACACTTTGAGGTTTGATTTGTTCTTTTTCTTGTTTAGGCTCTTCTTTTGGTTGTTCAGCTGGACGATCAGTTACACCTGTTTGATCAATCCAACCAAGTTCACTTGTACCATCTGAAGATAATAGGTAATAAGTTCTATCACCTTGTGTGGCTTTTTGGATAATTTTGACGTCTTTACTACCAAAGTTCTTAGTGTTGTTAGAAATACTAAATGTATTATCTTTCAAGCTATAAACATTATAGTCATCTTGCACACGAATATCTTTTGCGGCAATTGTTGTCTTATTCACAGGGTTTTCGGGTGCTTGACTCACTTCTGTCTTATCTAATGTAATGTCAGATGCCTTGACCCAAACGCCTAGTAGGTTAGTTAGGTAATATGTGTTACCTTGCTCTGTTGTAGCCTTTGAAACTAGCTTAACGCTTTGGTTAGCTAATTGCTTAGAAACGTTAAAGGTATTATCCATACTTAATTGGTAAGCAGAAACATTGCCGCTAATACGAGCTGAACCTGAGAAAGAAGCAGTGCTCTTAACTTTCTCACCAGCTGTATTAGTTGGTTGCGTTGGTGTTGGATTAGTTGGGCCTTGACTGATGTTTGAAGTCACATCTTTGTCACTTACCCATAGATTGTTCGTTAGACGGTAGTAGACACTGTTATCCGGTAAAACAACCTTTTGGTTGATTGAGAAGACTTGTCCTGCTGTTGCTGTATTAGACTTGGTCTTTACACCTGTATAAGTGTTATATAAGTTAGCAGCTGTCTTCGTTTGAACTTGTCCATTAACTGATGTTACTTGAGGATCAAAACGAGTTAAGTTATAAGTTTCAATCACACGATTTAAGTTTGTGTTATAAGTAGGAGAAGTTGCATAACGACCTGTTAGCCACTTAGTTGAGTCTTGATAACTCGTTGTGTTCTCAATCCATGTTCCGTTGTAGAAATTAGAATTAGTTGTTAAACCGTTACGTAGTTTATCTCCATTATCACCAAATGATGCGCCAAAGTCAGGATACTTACGGAATGGTGCTTGAATTTGAATATATTTACCCGCATTGTAATCCCATTCACTTGTTGGCATCATCACTGATTGACCTTGGTATGATCCTTTAATCCCAAATAAATTGTAGTTAGGTGCTTGTCCAAGGGCAGATGTTCCCCATGCACTTTCTAGAATTGCTTGTGCCATCATAACAGATGGATAAACACCATAGTTCATTGCTTGTGCTTGGGCATATGGGGCAATTCTTTCAATGAATTGCGCATTGTCATTAGTAGCAGCTTGTACGGTATTGCTTGAAGCTTGTTGTGACAACAAATGTGACGCTGGCAAAGCTGACACAGACAGAACTGTTGCAGCAGCTAACGTAGTTGTTAGAAACTTTTTACTCATTATAGTTACTCTCCTCTTTATAATCATCTTATTATCTTAATCGTACCAACTTTAACTCAGCTAAACAAGGTTAAGGCCTGACTTGTAACCAAAATGTTATATTCAAGCATAAAAAAAAGACAATCTCAGTTGAGATTGTCTTTTAATATCTAGTCAGATGTTAATTAGAATTGAGCGTATGTGTCTTCAATCCATTGTGCATCTGTACCGATACGGTAGTATTTGTGTTCGCCAACAGTTTTCACTGCCCAAACTTTGTAAGCTTCACCATGACCAACTGATTGTTGTTGCATGTTTGCTTGACCATCACGTAAGAATACACGGAATCCTGGTACGTAGTTAATTGTTAACTCGCCTTGCATTGGTGTTTCTTGGTTTGATGATGTGTTTGTGTTGTTTTGAGCTGGTGTGTCATCGTTGTTTGAATTTGCATCAAAGTATTTGCTTTGTACCCATTGGTTACCTTGGGCACTCTTAACACGTGTATATGAAATACCGTCTACAGTTTTTGTATCAAATGTTTTAACAGTTGTACCATTTGCGATGAAGTCTGTTGAAGGGTTAACAGCATCACCTGCGATACCCCAAACTAGAACGCTAGCGTTAGCTTTATAGTTAACAACTTTATCAATACCAACGTTGTTCAATGCTAGAACTCTAACTTTACGAGTAACATTTGTTGTTAAACCTTGAGCATTTGTTACTGAGTAAACTACATCGTATTCACCAGGAACATTGTTGTTAAATTGTTGCATGTTAATTGAAACTTGTGAGTTATCAATTTGTGGTACATTTTTTGAAACTTTTTGAGCATCAGCGTAGTAATTTGCTTTTTTATCGGCATCTGTTGATAATAAACCACCATTGTTTTCAAATACTGTTACATCTGCAAGTGGCTTGAATTGTTGACCTTGGAAAAGTGTTACTGCATCTGATGAATCAGCTTTAACTGTTTCACCATCTTTGTAAGCATTTGTAGAGAATGCAATACGTGGTTGGTTATCTTCTTTAGCTTTTTGTTCAGCTGTTTGGAAGTTTACAACAAATCTAAGTGTTGCTTGTTTTTGGTTAATAGGACTTGAAACAGTTAAAGTAAATACGTTTCTACCTGTTAAACCATTAACTGTATCTTTTTCTTTGTTGTATGTTGCACCAGCTGAAGTCAAGGCTGAAATCACTTGATCTTTAGTAATATTAACTACAACGTTATTTTGATCTCCAGCAAAAGCTTGTACAGATTGTTGTAGACTTGATGTAATGCTATTTACATTGCTGTCTTTGTCTGATGCTTGGATTGCACCATCTTTAACTTCGTAATTGTTTTTGCTATTTTTGTTTGCTTCCAAAGTAGGTAGAGTTGCTAGTGTGTTATTTGGAAGTGATGTGTTTTTGATAGCGAAGAATGGTTGTGCATTGTTATCATCTGCGTAAACTTGTACGTTACGAGTAATTGAGTAACTTACCAACCCACTTTTACCATCTTGAGTTTTTGGAACGCTGCTATCAGGAGTATTCTGAGTTAAAACAACACCGTTTCCTAAGTCAAATTTTGCACCATTTTTAGGAACATCGTTAACTTTTGAAGGAATGATAGCACCACCGTTACCATTTAAAGCAACAGGAACAGTGAAGTTTAGAGTTTGAACAGCTGTACCAAATTTAACAAATTTGTCTACACCATTTTCAGTACCAATAACTGCGTTGTCTCCAGCATCACCATTTGCGATACTTGCTGTTAGACTGTTAATATCAGGTGTCATTGTTGAACCTTTTTCATCAGTCATTTTTAATGATTTAACAGCTTCATAACCAAGTTTGAAGTTTGAAATAGATGAACCTTTTTTAGCAATACCTGAAGCAAAGTCTACATGTGCTGTACCTGTACTTTGTTGGCTATTAGTAAATTTAAGTGTTACAGTTTTTGTTTTTGCTGTATCTACGTTTTGTGTTTTAGCTTCAACTACGAAGTCAACAGAATATGATGAACCTGCTTCGCGAGTATTGTCGTAGATTGTTCTAGCTGTATCTTTTGCTGACCAGTTATCTCCTGCATGTTTAAATGAGTAAGTGTTTTGGTTATCTCTATCTTGTTCAGCTATGTTGGTAATACTGAAGTATGGGTCTAAAGTTTTTGCAACAATTTCGCCTGTTTTTGCTGAATTAGAAAAGTTGCTGTAAGATACTTGTGATTGGTAAGCAGTTTCAAATAGATTTTCTAAGTCTGTTTGATTTTTATCGATTACCGAAACATCTGCTGATTTGAAATGATCTAAAACAGTTTGGGCAATTTGTGAAGCTGTTTTATCTGTTGTAGGTGCTGTAGGTGCAGGTGCAGGTGTTACAGCTTTTTTGAAGTTTACATAAACATCTTTTTTAGCAGGGTCACTACCCTCGGCAGGATTTTGGTCGGTGAATGTAAATTTAACTGAAACTGCAGTTGAATCTGATGCTGTATCTAATTTACTTTTCAACTCTGCTTGATTTTTATTTGTATTATCAACTGACGCAGAAAGTTTATAAGTCTTTCCAGACTCTAGAGATGCTCTTCCTGCAAGCTCACCCGCAAAATCAGTAAAAGCATTTCCTAATTTAGTACTATTTTCTCCAGATAAAGCAGATGCATATTTTTCTGAAGTATTAGTTTCATTAATTGATTTTTCTAGAGCATTTGCTTGAGATGAACCATCGTCACTTCCTGCGGCAGAAACTGTAGTTGGTGCAACGTGACCAACTACTGGGGCAACTGATGGCGCAACAGCTAGTAAAGCAGCAGCTGTCACACCAAAGTATTTGATTGATTTTTTCATAATTGTGGTGTCCTCCTTTAGATTGTTAAGTTACGAACCCTTAGCTAAACGACTTAACATATTGGGTAAACCCATAATGTACATTAACCCTTACTTACGAATCAGGCGGTCTATAAATCCACCTGGGTAGTCATCCGTCATGAAAAGATCACGCATGCTGTACAGGTTGAATTAAGTCTATCTAGTTAGGTCATTCGCATAACCACATGAACATTGTAACAAAATATTATAATAATGCAAAGGCTTTTTGGTTGGTTACAAAATAGATAATCGTTGATTTAAAGGGAAATAAACGTCCTTTCTATGCTTGTTAACAACTCTATTACTCAACTGTAAAATAATTGAAACATAACTGTAAACTAAAAAAGCATCCCTCATCACAAAGGATACTTTCTCAGTTAAGTTAATTGAAATAATAGTTCAAGCAACACCCTAATTTTTTGCAGCAGCAAATACATCAGATACAGTTCGACGAATATAGCGAGCAGCTTGTGGTGATTGATACGCATCGACTCCTTTTTTGTCAATCAAGTGACTGGTTGCAATTTGATTCATGGCTTGTTGCACGAGTTCAGCGGATAGGTCTGGTTTAGTGTGTTCTAAATTTAATTGACGTGTTTTCTTGTCAGCGTCTTTGAATTCAAGTTGTAAAGTTAAAGTTTCATTAGTCATTAGTTTTGTCCTCCATTATCAGTTTGAATCATTTCGCGGGTCACGAGTACGGCTTTTTGCATCACATCTCCTGCAGTGAGGGATTCAATCGCTTGGCCAAATGTTTGAATGTCAGTTGACGTTGCAGATTCTCGAATATCACTGAAGCGACGGGTATGAATGCCGCCCTTGTAGGCCTTGTTTTCTTCATTTGAATAAGTTAGTTCTAAATTAGCACTGATGAAATCTCTTGTATCGGTCATAATATTGTTCTCCTCTATTGTTTATATAAGTGTGTAAGTTCTTTTGAGCTAGCTTCAAATTGCTTACATCTTTAGTAACGTTTGAAATCGAGTAAACTGGACAAGTCATCTTGTTTTTTTTGATAATTACCGATAATATAGAAACTTGAAGTTTCAGTTTTACTTTTACCTTACGGAGGACACAGATGAAAAAGTCGATTTTTTCGGTGGTGATAGCAGTTGCTAGTGTAATGGCTATTGGTCTAGCAGTCATGCTATTTGCTAATGGTTCACTTAACGCTAATGCTGAACAAAACCACTATAATCTCGTTTTCAATTTAGCCCAAGATGCCGCTAAAAAAGGAAACTATCAAAGTGCTAAACAGCAATTCAATGAAGCCAGCACCATTTATGATGACAAAGGGGTTGCCAAGACCTACCAGAATCAAGCCCAACTCTTAAGTACAGCCGTGAATTATTTCAAAAACTCTGATTTAGTCACAGCAAAAGACTACTTCAACCAAGCACAAACGCTTGAACACGGCAATGCTATGATGAGTGAAACAGCCAGTGATTGGGTTAGTACGATTGACAACGCCCTTACCACCATTCAGTCTGACTACAACCCAAAACTAAATAATCTGCGTCAACTCTTTAATGAGAGTCGCTATCAAGAAGTCCTTGATCAAGCTAATCAAATTCTAGCGGACGAACACTTTACGCAACCTGCTTTTAGAGATATCAAAGCAAAATTTGAATCCCTTGCAAAATCTGCCAAAGATAAACAAGATGCGGACAAGGCTAAATTCAAAACCCAACAAAAAGTGACAGCTACTGATCAACCAAGCTCAAAACCGACAACAGAATTAACCAACCTCTCAACTATTCAAGAACTCATTCAAGCTCGCAAACGCTTGGTAGCACTTGGAATTGATGAAAAAGAATTTTCTGATGAACAATTGCAGAAGTTGCACCGTTTTTCTATTGCAAATCACCATAGTTCTATTACAATGGAAGATGTAGAAGAATTCCTTGGTGAATCACACTAAGAAAGGAGCCTAAAAATGGCTGAAGAAAAAGACTTACAACAAGAACAAGAAACAACAGAAGAAAGTGTTCAAGAACGCTTTGCTGATGAATTTTACAACAAAGATCGCGCAATCTTTGACCGTCCTTTCACATACAATGTTGAAGAAGAAGTTGACTACCCTGAATACTCAGATAAAGACAAAAGCTTCGTGTTATTTTATATTGATCGTCTAAAGAATGATAATCTTGAATTATTAACTTACTACGACCGTCCACACCACTTAACAATGGACTTGAACCGTTTCATCATCCAAAACATTAACGTGCCTGACTATGAATTAATGCGTAAATGCTTATTCAATCAAGGTGACCGTTTCAAAATGTTAATTAATGATATTGCTGAACAAGGTAACGAAGAAGTTCACAACTTTGAAACATTATCAGATTGGAACAACTGGTACCATGAAGAACGTGGTTCAGTTCACGATTCAATTTCTTAATTTCATCAAAAAAGACAGCCACATTTAAGTGACTGTCTTTTTTTTATTAGGTTTTGACTAAAAAACGTGGTACACTTATCAAGTTGCCTTAGTTGAGCAACATGAATTTATGAACGTAACCAAGGAGTTTTTTATTGATCCATTTAACATTCGGTGCTAATGACATCGAAACCAAACAAGAAGATTTTCAATTCGAGAATCTCACAACCCTAGACGCAATTAAGCAATATTCCGCTAGGTTGAGCCAAGAGGCTAAATTGATGTACCAAGACTTGCCTATTGCTAGTGCAGTCAAAATCACGGTACATATCTACAACCAAATTCCAAAAGCCATTCCAGTTAGACAGCGTAATGGTATGATTAACGGCACAATCAAGCCGATGTTTGATGGCTTACTCATGCAGTACTTTTCTTGTGTGAGTGAAGCTTTAACGAATGTGATTTTTTCAAATGTTAAACAAATTACCAACTATTCAATTGAAAAGTTCTACAGCCTAACGCCTCATGTTGAGGTATTGGTTGAAGAACTTTAACCCAAAAATGTTCGACTCATTAAGTTGTGAGTTGAACATTTTTTATTTTTTTAGAAAACACTTGCCTTGAAGTGGACTTAAAGGTTTAGACTGAGTCTATCAATTAAACAACTTGTTTTGAAAAGAGGTGCTAAAAATGACAATTGATGCTGTCAGTAAGGAATTCGATGTTTCAAAAGATACGTTACGTTATTGGGAAAGAATTGGCTTACTGCCAAAAATCAAACGCAATAGCAGCGGTTATCGAGATTATTCAGAAATGGATATGAACTGGGTTTTTTATATTAAAGTCTTGCGTAATGCGGGCATGTCAATTGAAGCCTTGTTTGAGTTCGTTGAACTATTTCGCAGTGAAGACAATACCAATGATTATCGCAAACAGTTATTGATTGAACAACGAGACTTACTACTTAAAGAAGTTGAAGAAAGACAAAAAACAATTAGCTATCTTTCTTACAAAATTGATCACTTTGAAGATCATACGCTTAATTATGAAAATGAAAAATTAGTTTATCATGCTAAAGATGAAAAAGGAGACTAACAAATGACTAACTTAACAAATAATATTTCTGTTCCAGAACTTGGTTTTGGTGTTTTTCAAATCAGTGAAGAAGGGGCAACAAAACAAGCTGTTCTTGATGCGATTAAAACAGGATACCGTTTAATCGATACTGCTGCCAGTTACGGCAATGAGGTTGAAGTTGGACAAGCCATTCAAGAAGCGATTGAAGCAGGCCTTGTCACTCGTGAAGATTTATTTGTTACTTCAAAATTGTGGGTTGAAGATGTAACTGCCGACAAAGCTCCTCAAGCTATTCAAGACTCTTTAGACCGCCTACAACTTGACTACCTTGATTTACTTTTAATTCACCAACCTTATAACGATATCTTTGGTGCTTGGCGTGCAATGGAAGCCGCTTATGAAGCAGGCAAGTTGAAATCAATTGGTATTTCAAACTTTGATGTTGCCCAAGCAACTAACCTAGCAGAATTTAGCAAAATCAAACCCATGGTTAACCAAATTGAAGTGAACCCCTTCAATCAAAATATTGAAAAAGTAAATTACCTACAAGATTATGGTATAACAGTTGAAGCCTGGGCACCTTTTGCTGAAGGTAAAAACGGCTTATTCACAAACCCAATCTTATCTGAAATCGGTCAAAAATATCACAAATCAGTTGCCCAAGTAATTTTACGTTGGTTAGTACAACGCAATATTATTCCTTTGGCTAAATCAGTTAACCCAGAACGAATGGCACAAAACATTGATGTGTTAGATTTTGAATTGTCAAAAGAAGACATGGATCAAATCAAAACACTAGATACCCAAACGAGTCAATTCTTTGATCACCATGATCCTGAAATGATTAAATGGATGGCCAGTCGTCACCTTTAATTAAATTCATAAAAAACAGCTACCTTTTGAGTAGCTGTTTTTTTACTGTCGATTATTTTTTAAATCACCAATACTAATGGCAATTACAAATAAGGCGACTAAACTTAAAAAGACTGATTTGAATGAAAATGCGGTGAACAAATCTGAAATGTTAAAAAACAAATAGATGACACCGAGTACTAGCCAAAATAATGCAAATAATTGTCTCATTGTGACTACCCCATCCTCCTAATAAGATTTTATAAACAATCTTATTATAGCACAGCTTTTAGAGCTTAAATAATTCATCAATTTTATCGTAATCTTCTTGGTTCAAAATAATTTCAAGTGCACGTGTATTAGATTCAACTTGTTCTTTAACACGTGCTCCAGGGATAACAACAGAGACATCTGGATTTTTGATATACCAAGCTAGAATTAGTTGAGCAACATTCACACCATAAGCATCTGCAATTTGTTGGACTTCTTGAATATTTTTGATAATTTGTTCAAAACGTGTCCCTTGAAAATCAGCATCTTGGCTACGAATATCATCTTCTGCAAAGCTAGTCAATTCATGGTACTTACCTGTTAATAATCCTGAAGCAAGTGGGAAAAATGGCACAAATGAAATGTTATTTTCACGTAAATAAGGGAATAATTCATCTTCTGCTTCACGGTGTAATAAGTTGTAGCGGTCTTCGACAATATCAACATAACCGTCTTTATTAGCTTCTTTTAATTGTTCAAGTGAGAAGTTTGACACCCCAATAGCACGAATTAACCCTTGTTCTTTTAATTCATGTAAAGCTCGAACTGCTTCATCTTTGGGCGTGTTTTTATCTGGAAAATGAATATAAAAGATATCAATATAATCCGTTTGTAGACGCTTCAAAGCATCGTGGACTGCTTGCTTCAAAAATTCAGGATCATTATTAATCGCCATTTCTTGCGCTGGATCTTGAGCTGCTTTGGTAGCGATTGTTAAATTTTTGCGGCGCATTGGATTTTGAGCAAGTACTTCACCAATCAATTCTTCAGAACGACCCAAGCCATAAGCAAATGCGGTGTCAAGCATTTGAATACCATCATCAATGGCTGTTTGAACGACTTCTCGTCCTTCTTGGTCATCTAGGTTAGGGAACAAATTATGTCCCCCAACTTTATTGGTTCCTAGACCTAATTTTTTTGTTACGATATCACTTTTACCAATTTTTGTTGTTAAAGACATATCTGCACACTTCTTTCTATTTTAATTTGTTACCTTGAGCCTACACCCAACTCATTACTTTTACCAATATCGAGTCTCGTGATTTTTCCTATTTGGTGAAAATTAGTGTATACTTAGGGGTGTTAAAACTATCACTTTAGGAGGCTTGTTATGGCGAAAGTAAACGATATGTTGCCGTTATTTTCTTTATTATCTCGCAAATTTCAAAATCAATTAAATCAAAACCTCAAGCCTTTTCAATTAAATAGCACCAACTACTTTTTCTTTTTGAAAGTGGCTAAAGAACGACAAATCAAGCAGGAAGTCTTAATCCAAGACACTTCTATCAATGCAAGTAACGTTACACGTCAACTCAAGCACTTAATTGACTTGGACTTGGTTTATAAACAACAAGACTTCGTTGATCGTCGCACGGCGATTATTGCCTTAACTGAAAAAGGCGCACGCATTTATCCACAAGTGGATAACGTGATTACGCAAACAACTCGCTCACTGACATGGGGACTAACACCAACAGAGCGCCGTATGTTAACTCAACTACTTACCAAGCTCAAATAAAAAAGCACGCTGACATAGTCAGGTGCTTTTTTAGTAGTAAGTGGATTTTGAATCGCCATTTGGCAAGGATTCAAAAACTAACTCCGTATAGTTAGGATTGGTGCATAAAGCTAGTAGTTCTTTAAAGCCACTGGAGTAATTAGTTTCATCAAGTTCTGAAAGTTTCGCAAAGAAAACCCCACCTTCTGAACTAGCCTTCAAACTTGTGGTAATAGCTTCGGCTTGATAACACAAAATCACACGACGATAATCTTGCTCTTGATACTGACAAGTTCCCACTAATTGAATATGATCAATGTCTAATCCTGTTTCTTCTTTAGCTTCACGTTTAACGCTTTGAACAAACGATTCTCCTGCTTCAACGTGTCCACCAGGAAAAGTATAGCCTTTGAACTTATCAAGACGATTCAAAATCACGACTTCATCTTGCTTTTTGATCATAATGAAATTTAAGAACTTCGCGTTTTCAGTTCTACTCATCGAGAATATCTCCCCTGTCAATTTTTTGTTTTTGGTAAATTAAATAACCAGCATAAAGTAGCATCATAGATAAAATAAAGAACATGACTAAACTTGTCATATTGAAGTAATTCACCGGGTAAAATCGATAATCGCGTCGATTAATCACAAATGTGTATAACCCAATATAAATAATGCTCATGGTTAATACTGTGATAAAGAAATAACGTCCTCGAAATTTAAATCGTACGATTGATCCTAAACTAATGATTATTGGAATAATTAAAAATAATGCTGTGACTAATAAAGGGGCAATGACATGATCATTCTTACCCAGTAGATAAACAACATCATAAAAACTACCTGGACCAACAAAATAACTTTCCGGATATTCTAAACGATTAACGATATACATCTGACCATAAAAATACAGTAAGATTAATATAACTGACAACCCGCTATAAAATAACGCCGTCACATCAAACACAAAAACTTTATGAATTGCATGATAACATCGGTTGAACCATCTACTCTCTAGTAATTTTGATAACATGATTACCTCCTTTTCTTTAAAATTAATAAAATATTAAAATAACATATTTTTATCATATCATAGAAGCAACACTTTAGAAAAATAAAAAATCTCTACAAAAAGTCGTAGAGATTTTTTATATTACCAAATATTAACGCGTTTTTGAGGTTCTAGATACATGCCGTCTGTTTCTTTAACATCAAAGACTTCATAGAATTCATCCATATTTTGTGCTTGAACGTTTGCACGCATTGGACCTGGCGCATGAACATCAACAGCTAGCAACATTTGCATGTAAGCTTTTTCAGCTTTTTGGCTCCAAACACGGGCCCAGTTTTCAAATAGTTCTTTCAAATCAGCATCTGGTTCTGATTTTGCGGCTTCAATTGCGTTAGATAACCCACCTGCATCAGCCACGTTTTCTGAAACAACTTGTTTACCATTAATTTTACCATCGCCATATTCAACGCCATCAAATAAATCAATCATATCTTGCGTACGTTTTTTGAACTCGGTGAAATCTTGGTCTTGCCACCAGTTATTCATATTACCGTATTCATCAAATTGTGCCCCATTGTTATCGAAAGCATGTGAGATTTCGTGCGCAATAACTGCACCAATTCCACCATAGTTAGCAGATGAAGACTGATGTAAATCATAAAATGGTTTTTGCAAAATAGCTGCTGGGAATGTGATGTCATTACGACTTGGATCATAACAAGCATTCACTAAGTTACCTGGCATTGCCCATTCTGTACGGTCAACTTCTTTGGTCAACTTGTCTAAGTTTTCTTGAATTGAAATGCGACTCATAGCAGATAAGTTGCCATATAAAGTGCCACCTTGTTCTGCTGGTGTGATTTTGAATTTTGAGTAGATGGCTTCAATTTTGTCAGGGTACCCAATTTTAACTGCAATTTTTTCAAGTTTGACAATGGCTTTTTCTTTAGTTTCATCTGAAAGCCAGTCATTTGCTTGAATACGGTTTTTGTAGATTTGTACCATCTTTTTAACCATACGTGTCACATCTTGTTTTGCATCATCACCAAAGTAAGTTTCACCATAATAGTTTCCGACAGGTTCTGCAAAACGACTGTTTGCTAAATGATAAGCGTGTTTTTTAGGCTTAGCCATTTCTTTAACACCTGTTAGTGCTTGGTTGTAAGCAAATCCAGTTTCACGGAATTCTTGTGAAAGTGATCCTACAACACTATTGATATAAGAAACAATCATCCAACCTTTGATTTCGTCAAAATTATCTGGGTTTACTAATGATTCAGCATGTTCTAAAAATCTTGGTTCAGCTTCAATCAAGCGTTCTGGCATGTGACCAACCAGTTCCGTAATCAACCCTTCAACATCAAAACTCTTGAAGTGTTTTTTGAAATCTGCTGCTGAATAAGGGTTATAAACAGCTGGACGGTCTGCCCATTCTTCGTTACTTTTAACCACTTTTGATAGTTTAGCATCAAATGCAAGAGCATTTTTGACGTAAGCCTTAGCAGTTGCTTCATCAAGACCAGCTAATTGTAATAATTTTTCAGTTTGATCTTTATAAACAGCTAATAACTGATCCCCTTGTTCAGTACCATATTGAGTCGTATCTGGTAAGAAGACGCCTGGACCGCTATGGAATAAAATATGGTGTTTGGTATCTTTCATGTCAATATTGACACCAAAATCAATTGGCAAAGCAAATCCTGTCTTTGATAATTGACCCGCCTGTTGGTTAAGGTCATCAAAGTCTTTTAGGTTAGTCAATTTGGCTAAATCTTCTTGAATAGGTTCTGCACCATCTGCATTACGCTTATCAAAGTCTAGTGCTAATTGATATAACTTTATAGCTTCTTTTAATTCATTTGTTTGTGGTTCTTTTTTGCCCGAGGCAAAGTTTTCAAAATCAGCCATTAATGTTTTTTCAACATTTTCAGCAATTTTGTTAAAACTACCGGTTGCAGGTTTGTCTCCTGGAATTTCGGCTGTCTTCAACCATTCAGCATTAACAGCCAAATAAAGATTATCTTTGGGTGATTTTGTTTCAGGGACGGTAATGTCACCTGCACCACCACGAATGTTCATATAATGTGTCATAACTAAACCTACCTTTTTCTTGTTTGTATGTTTACTATGATAACACAATTAAATAAACATGAGAAAACAAAAAGCCAGCAATTTCTCGCTGACTTCTATTTGAGAAGAGATTAAGCTTATTATTTAGCTTCTTGTACTTTGTTTGTCCAAGGAGTAGCTGTTTCTTTCAAAATAGCATTAAGTTCTTCAACATTGTGGCGGCCTTCAGTTTGTAACCATTTGTCACCAGCTTCTTCACCTTCAGCAGCGAATGGTTGAACACCTGGTTTCCAAGTTGCACGACCACATAAGACACCGCTGAATGTTGAACCGGCTTCTTTAGCTAATTTCAATGTTTCTTTGAACATATCAAATGAAACACCACCACTCAAGAAGATGTAAGGTTTTGTTGTAACTTCACTTTGTTCTTTGAAGTATTTCTTAGCTTCTTCTTTCGTGTAAACCACTTCACCATCACCATAACCTTCAACAAAGTTCATGTTAACAGGCACTTCCATTTTTAGAACAGTGACATTGTATTGTGGTTTAGCAAATTCAGCCATTGATTTTAGCACTTTAGCAGGTTTTAGTTTTGCAAATTCTGCTGAGCTAGCATCAGTCACATTATTATCATAAGTTACCACTTCCATAAATAATGGTAAGTCATATTGTTTAGCTTCTGCACCAACACGTTCAACAAAGGCATGTTTTCTTTGGTTAATGTCTTCGCTTTCGTCTGGGTTGTAGTAAAGTAAGAATTTAACCGCATCAGCACCGGCTTCTTTTAAACGGCGTACTGACCAGTGTTCAAGTAAGTCAGGTAAACGACCTGCTTCTGTTGCGTCATAACCTGTTTTTTCGTATGCAAGTAGCAATCCTGAATCTGAAGCTTTAACCTTTGATGCAGGAAGGCCGTATTCTGGGTCGAGCAAAATAGCTGAGGTATATTTTGTTAACTCACGGGATACCGCTTTCTTGAAGTCAACGATTTCAGTTTCATTAGAGGGTTGGTTAGCAGCAGATGCAATCATACGTTTCAATGATCCTCTTTGATCAATTGCTAGCGCACTCACAACATTGTCGCTATTTGATAACTTCTTTAAGTGTTTCATGACTTCTGAAGATAATTCTTCAACCATAATAAAAACCTCCGTGTAATATGTATAAATTTATTTTACGGTGATTATTATAGTCCTGTTATTGTGCAAGTCAAAAATTAACGGCTGAGATTAACGCTTTTTATTTTGATGGATAAAATAGCCGATAATAGCTAAAGTTTGAATGGGTAAAATAACACAATAAGCAAGGATGAAATCTGTTGTGAAATTGAGGTTTTGGGGATGCGTCAGTAACGAAGCTAAACTATAAATTAAGGCTAAAGGAATGGCTAGTACTAGACAAGTTATGACCACACCTATTTTATTTTTGAGCATTTGTAATCCTCCTTAACAAAAAAACGCACACTTGCTAAACAAGTGGCGTTTTCTTTAAATGTTTTGGCCTTTATTTTCTTCAAAATACTTTTTGAAACGACCAATATAATTATGGAACATATATTTCATCAAGAAGAAGCGTTTAAAGCCCATATCTTTATCATAAAAGACGGTTGTTCCCACTCGACCTTGACGAATTAATTCAAGCGCATAGTCTTTATCTTTGTTATCCACTGCGTATTTCTTAAATACTTTTTCAGGGACACCAAGCCATAACATATGCTTGTTACCTGCTTGGTTGGCATATGTAGTTGGTTGAGATTTAAGTTCACCAGTCACGTAATCTTTAACCACCCATTCAGCTAGATTGTAGCCGTTTAGTGTGACATAAAAACTTGAACGTCCTTGACGCAAATTAATCTCAAAGAACTTGAATTCACCATCACGATAGTCATATTTCATGTCAAAGTTAGCATACCCCGTGAACTTAATCGCTTCAAGGAAGCTTTGAACACGTTCATATAAAGCTTGGTTGTATTCTGGAATAATCGCAACATAGTTTCCGATTGAATGCGGTGTTGGATCTTCAAGCAACGGATGACCTAGACACATCATTTTAACCTGATGATCTTGATCAACATACGCATTCAAGACACGCATATTAGAATCATCCCCAGGAATAAATTCTTGCAAGATAATGCGATCACGGTAATTATGTGCATAAATCTGTTCTAAAGAACGTTTCAATTCCGCTTCATCTTGAATAGTGTAGGCTTTTTTCTTACCAGGAAAACTAATTTCAGCCCATTTCACACTATTGGCAGGTTTAAGTGCAATAGGATAGTCAAATGGCAATGTTTGATACTCACCATTATTAAACTGTTCTTCATCAATGATTTTAGTTTTAGGGTAAGGTAAATCGTACTCCTCAGCAGTTTGATAGAAAGTATCTTTATGATTTAATTTTTCAAGTAAATCATAATCAATGTAAGGAACGATAAACGTTTCTTTTAATTCATCTTTGTATTTTGATAATAATTCTGCATAAGCATCCCCACAAGCAATTAAAATTACTGGTTCAGGATGGTTTTTGTATTCTTCTACTTTTTGACGCATAGCTTGGATAAAAACATCGTCATCCCCAAAATTAGGAATTGTTTCAATCTCGACAATGTTGGTATAGCGTGTTGCAGCTAACTTACCTGAAGCCCATGCTTTTACTTTCATCCCGTATGCTTCGTGAAATGAGCGTGCCATTCCATAAACATTGATATCACTACCAAGTAATATCGGGGTGAATTTTGGTTGATTGTCATTCATTTAGTTCACCTTAATATTGTCATATGGTTTTTAGAAATTCCATTCTATTTTACCATACAAGAAATAGATATTAAGTACTTTTACCAAATTAATCGCTAAAAATCAATTTTAAAGGTTTAAAATTAACTAAAATTTATTTTTTACCATTAAAAAACCGACTCTCAAGCGAGAGTCGGTTTTGTCTGTCTTTTTAAAGTTGTCTATATAAGATTTAGCTTAATTATTTGTCTTTTTTGAATAACTTTTTGAAATTGAATGTTTCATAAGTTAGTCGAATAGCAGCTGATAGAATCATTGGTAAAATAACGACCAAAATTAGTAAACCAATAATCACACCTAGTGCTACTTGAATCAAGGTTAATACACCACTTGGAATTAATGCAGCAAATGTTCCACCTAGAATGATAGCGGCAGAAATCACAACAGCTCCAATAATTTCACAAGCTTTGATAATTTGTTCACTTGGTTGTAAACCTTCTGCTCCAAACTCACGATATTTCATCATTAAGAAGATACTGTAATCTACTCCTAATGCGAAAATCATGATAAAGGTGAAGAATGGTGTGTTCCAAGTTAATAGTTCATGTCCAAGGAATGTTGCACTCACCCATTTAGTAATTGTCATTGAACTTAGGAAAGCTAGTAACAATGTTCCTAAAATGTAAAGGGGTTGCAAGATTGAACGTGTCACAAAAATCAATGCGATACCAATACCCAACACCATAATCATTGCTGTACGAATGAAGTCATCGTTAGCGGTTTTTTGAGTATCTGCAATTTTAGCTGTTTGACCACCAAATGCAACTTGTGCATTGTTAAGTGAACCATTTTGCAAAATACCTTTAGTTTGGTTGGTTAGCTCATTAATTTTTTGGATAGCTTCATCAGAACTTGGGTTTTCATCCAGGATAATCATTAATTTAGTTGTCTTTTTATCGCTTGATAAGTAAGTATCTAATGATTTTTGGAATTCTTCTCCATGAATTTGATCTGATGGGATATAGAATGTTTTAGCAGAAGCTGAGTTTTGGTAATTGTTCAAGTAGTCATAAGCAGTACCTAAACCAGTGTTCAATTGACCAGCACCATCGCCTGCTTTCTTAACACCATCAACCATTTGTGGCATTTTTTCAGTCATAGTTGCAAGTCCACCGTTAAGTGCTTGGGCACCAGTGTTTCCTTGAGCAACAGCTGATTGAACTTGAGTTAACCCACCATACAATTGGTTAAGTGCTTGTGTTGCACCTGGTAATGCGACATTTGATTTATCAGCAAGTGTTTGTACTTGTTGTTTCAATGTTGTCAGTTGTTGCATCATACCTGATAGTTGTGAATCTTGACTCACTGCTTGTAGTTGTTGACCAATTTGTTGATCGTGACTACCCGCATTTTGAATATTTTGACCAACTTGTGCTAAAGCTTGTTGCACTTTTTGATCTTTTTGCACAATAGCTTGGCGAGCTGATTCAGGTAACTGGCTAAGCATTTGTTGATATTGTGCGCTTTGTTGTTGCTGTTCAGCTTGTAATCCAGTTAGGGTTTGACCAGCTTGAGTTAATTCATCCCCAATTGCTTTAGTATGTGCAGCTACTTGAGATAGTTTTTGAGTAAGGCTACTTGTATCAACACCAGAAGTGCCGGCATTTTGAAGCGCACCATTCAATTGTTGGATAGCTGAGTTAATTTGTGGCAATCCATCAACTAATTGTGTGATTTGACTTTGAGATTGACCACTTGTTTGGCTTGCTAATTTGTCATTAAGCTGTGTTAAGCCATCCACAAGTTGTTGGCTACCACTTTGTAGTTGTGTTAAGCCACTACTTGCATTATTAACACCTGTTAACAAGTCAGTTGGCAATTGACCATTATTTTGTGATGATTGACCATTTCCAACTAATCCAGTTTGTAAATCTTTTGCTCCTTTTTGAGCTTCAGAAATTCCTGAGTTAACGGTTTTCATTTGGCTATCAACATAAAGTTTGTCAATTTGATCACCACCAGGTTGTGTAGTAGAAGTAACTGTTTTGACACCTGGAATTGCTTTGATAGCTTGAGTTAAGCTATCAATATCTTTTAGGTTTTGTGTATTGTCTAAAGTTTGATCACTTTGAATATAAAGTGTTGTCGGTTCAGCAGTTCCTTTTGAGAAGTGCGCTTGAACCACTTCAAAACCAACTTTAGCTGGCGTATCATTACCCAATTCATCTAAGTCATCGTAGTTAAGGTGATTTGAGTACATAAAGGATAATGGCAACATAATGACTAAGACAATTAATAAACTTAATATTGGTCTTAGAACACTATTTTTTGAAAGCATGTGCCAGAATTTGCTTGTTGAATGTCCTTCAAAGCTCTTAGCTGGCCAGAATAGTTTCTTGCCTAAAGTTACCATGAAGAATGCATTTAGTGTTAGTAACACTGGAATTAATACCGCAATTCCGACTGCAACACCAACTGCTGATTGGTAAATTGAAAATTGTGCGAGTCCTAAAACTGCAAACCCGATTAAAACAGAAGTTCCCGAGTATAAAATCGTATGTCCTGCTTTTTTACGGGCAACTTGCATCGCTTCTGAGTTCGAGACGCCCAGACTGAGCTGATCTTTGAACTCGTCATACAGCAAGATGTTGTAGTCAGTTCCAATCCCGAATAGTACAACAACCATAAATACTTGGGTGAAGTTTGAGAATGGAAAACCAAAGTGTGCCACTAAGTTAGTCACAATACTTAGTGAAACAATGAATGATACTGCAACAGTTGCAATAGAAACTAGCGGCACAACAGGCGATCTAAAGACTAAAATCAACACAATGAAGATGAAGATAACCGCAATAACCTCTGTTTTCTTAATCCCATCTTGTGTTTTTTGACTGAAAGCATTAGTTAAAATATCTGCCCCTGTCACATAAGTTGTCACACCGTCAGTTTTAGCGGCCTCATTCAATTGATTTTCGATTTCTGAAAGTGTCCCGTGATTTTTATCAATGTTCAATTGTAATAATTGGGTCGTTTCATCTTGTGAAATCAATTGTTTTTGTGTGTATTCGTTGTCCATTGAAGCTGTCATACTCTTGATGCCGTATTCAGATTCGTTTTGGCGTAACTTATCCACAGTTTCTTTGATACGATCTTTTTGTTCTTGTGAAAGTGCATTTCCTTCATTGTGGAAAACAATCACAGCTTCAGTCGTATCTTTTTGCGAGTCACTCCACTGATTTTTCATCGTTTCAGCAAGCTGTGTTTGAACATTATCTGGTAACTTAACGGCTGAATTTTGAGTCGTTAACTCACCAACATTAGGAAGTGCAACAACCGCAATAACTAATGCCAGTATCCAACCGATGAGTGCATGGTAATGCTTTTTGAAAAATTGACTCATGATTTCTTATCCTTTCGTGATGTATCTAATCAATAATCTTAGTTGAGAGTTCAAGCATCTGGCGAAAACTCTCATCGTTATGAGGCAATCCATATTGATCAAGAAATCCTAATTGTTCGATGAGCAAGAATCCAAGGATTTGACTGATGTAACCTTCCCCAAAAGAAGTTTTATCTACACCATGCAAATCAATTGAATCCAAAATGCGATCAATTAACTGAATAACTTTTTCCATCTCAACAAAAAACTCTGAGTTTTTATCGTAATTTTTAACTTTATGAATCAAAGCAATCGATTGCCCGCGTTCTGCAAAGTAATTTCGAATAATCTCAGCATATTTAATCAATGCTTTCTTACCTGAGTAACCGATCAAACCTTCAATCAGCTCTTGATGCAAATATTTCACAAATTGAGTGCCCAGCTCTTCAAGTAGTTCCGCTTGATTTTTAAAATAGTTATACAAAGATTGAGACTTAATATCTAGAGCTTTTGCCAGATTCCCAAAAGTTAATTCTTCAGGACCGTCATTCTCGATAATTTCAATCGCCATTTCAATAACTCTGTCATAACCAACTGTATTTCTTTTAGCCACTTCATAACCTCCTTAACTGATACTCGAAATAATACACCTACAAACATAAGTTGTCAAACTACAATGTGTAGTTTTTATCAAAAAAGTTTTCACATTGCTGTTTAATGGGACATGTCGTTAGGTGAGAATTAATCATTCCTAACGCTTCTAACCATGATTGCACAATAGTTGGACCAACAAATTTAAATCCTCGTTTTTTCAACTCACGACTAATCGTTGTTGAAATAGCTGTAGAACCCTGCATATTCGCTTGTGTTTCATAATTCATTATCAAAGGCACATTATGACCATAAATAAGCATTCAAGCTAAACGCCTCTTCTACATGAAGTCTTGAAAGTAGCTGTGCATTTGAAATAATTGCTTCAATTTTACGTTTATTGCGGACAATTTCTTTGTTTGAAAGCAATTTTTCAACCTCATACGCATTGTACTGTGCAATTTTTTCGATTGTATAATTTGAAAATGCCTTTTGAAACCCGGAGCGTTTATTCAAAATAGTTTGCCAAGACAGTCCCGCCTGCATCATTTCAAGAATCATTAGCTCAAAAGTTTTGGTTTCATCAAAAACCGCAAATCCCCATTCGTTATCGTGATATTGCGCCATATTTTGATGGCCATTTTGTGACCAGTCACATTTTCTCATTACGATTCCTCCTAATTAATTCTGCTTTTTCTATCATCATAAACTATTACTTAATCGGATTCCCAATCAAAGCTGTTCAAAATAAAAAACGATGCTTATAAACATCGCTTTTTATTATCTGACTTCATAATAAGATTTTGAAATACTGTATTTAAAATACTTGTAACCATAATGCGTTAAAAATTTCGTGATATAAACTGCACCCACTAAAAATAAAACACCAACAATAGGTAACAATGCTATCGACCATGGATATTTCATTGCCATATCAATTGTTTGATAAGGTGATGGGAACAATAGCTGCTGAATTAAAGCTATCGTTGAAATCAAACTCATCGTTCCAATAAAATATAATGAAAATAAAACTAACCCCAATAAAACGCCAATTGTACCTAAAAATGCAACATTAAAAATCACTAATCCCAAAATGGCGAACCAATTTAATTCTTTTTTCTTCACGACTAACTTACCACCTAATAATTCTTCTAAATCCATTTGATAAACCTGTGCTATATCTGTTAAAGCGCTAAGTGTTGGTTCTCTCGCGCCTGTTTCCCATCTAGAAATGGTTTGTCTTGTCACATATAATTTTTTAGCCAATTCTTCTTGTAACCACTGTCGTTGCTGCCTGATTTTTTTTAATCTTTCTGCTACATCCATTGCAATACCCCTTACTGCCTACCAGGTTACCGACTCATGCTTATTAAAGCTAGCATTATTTTGGTTACACCTTGTCCAAATAAAAAAGATTTCGATTTTAAATCGAAATCTTTTTACTTTAAATTATTAAGTGTTCACTAATTTACCTTGGTCAATCATTTCTTTGACTTCAGGTTGAACACGACGATATTTCGCTTTTGTTTCTTCAAAATCAATGAAGTAAGCACGGTACCAAACAAGGAAACTGTAAACCGTCCAAATTTGACGTTGTAAATCAGCCTCGCCTGTGTAGTGCTGTTCAAGTAAGTTAAGTAGTTTATCTTGATCAAAAACATCTCTTACAAATTCTTCAGAGAACAGCTTCTTCACTGTTTGATAAAAGGCTTGAGTTCTTAACCATTTTTTGATTGGAACTGGGAAGCCAAGTTTTGGTCGTTGTGACCATTCCTTTGGTACCACTGCTTCACTTGCTTTACGAAGTGCATATTTTGTATCTTTATTATTCACCAAATAAGAAGTCTTGATACTATTTGCAAAATCGGCAACCTTACGATCCAAATATGGCACACGAACTTCTAATGAATGTGCCATTGAAATTTTATCCGCTTTTTGTAAGATATCGTTGACTAGGAAGTGGTGTAAGTCGATATATTGCATTTGACGAACATAATCTAGTGATTTTACTTTTTCAAAATCTGGCTTGTAAATGCTCTTAACGGTAATCTTATTACGGTAGACAGGTTGTAAAACTTGGTTTGCATCTTGTGCAGAAAAAATTGAGGGATAATCTTCATCAAAAATCTTAGCTTGTCCTACATAATATTCGCTTGGCTCTGTGATACTTGTGTATAAGTGCAATTTACCTTTAAAGTTACGTGATTTTGACAATTTGCGACTCAATTTAGCCTTCACATTTTTAGGTAGACGTTTTAATCCATTGGCAAAAACTTTAATGACCGTATTATGTGAATGCATCCCGTAGTTCACATAACCACCGAATAACTCATCTGCCCCTTCACCTGATAAAGCAACAGTTACGTGTTTTCTGGCTAATTTGGCTAAATACCAAAGTGGCACAACACTTGGATTCCCATCAGGTTCATCCATATGATATTGCATTTCTTCAAAATCACGCAATACATCATCACGCTTGACACGTGATTCATAAAAGTCAAAGCCTTTCATTTTGGCTAAGTCACGGGCATTTTTAACTTCATCATAAGTTTTGTCATCAAACCCAACACTAAACACTTTTTCAGGTTTTAAAATACTAGTGATGTAGCTTGAATCAATACCTTCTGACAGAAAACTTCCCACAGGTACATCTGAAACATTGTGTAAATTAACAGATTCAGAAATAACCTCATGAATTTGTTCAACTGTATCTTCAAAACTTAAATCGTTTGGCGTGTAATCTGCATCCCAATATTGGTGCATATTCAATTCGCCATCCTTATAAGTAAACCAATGTCCCGCTGGGAAACGGTAAACCCCTTTAAAGAATGTTTCTTCTAAATCGTTATATTGATTCATCAAATAAGGCTTAACCGCTTCAATATTCAATTCTTTAACAAAATCTGGATGTTCCAAGAATGACTTAATCTCAGAACCGACAATAAATTGACCGTCACGATTATAGTAGTAAAGTGGCTTAATTCCAAAGAAATCACGTGCCCCAACTAATTGATTAGCGTCACTATCCCAAATCAAAAACGCAAACATGCCTCGGACTTTGTCCAGCAGCTTAGCCATCCCATATTCTTCATAACCATGAAGTAGTACTTCTGTATCAGATTGTGTTTTGAATTCATGACCCGCTTCAATTAGGTCGCTACGAATTTCTTTATAATTGTAAATTTCACCATTGAAGGTGATAACTTTAGTATCATCTTCGTTATAAATTGGCTGAGTACCACCCGCCAAGTCAATAATTGATAATCTTCTAAATCCAAGTGCTGCAGTTTCATTAATGAAACTTCCCCCACTATTTGGACCACGGTGTTGGATCATATCCATCATTGATGTGATTGATCCTTCTTTATTTGTTCCTCTTGGATCAACAAAAGCAATGATTCCACACATACTCATCTCTCCTCTGCACTTCTTGATATCATTTATCACAATTAACTATAGTAACCCTTTTTAGTTAATTTGTGGACTATATTTTGAAAATTTTACGAAAAGTTGAAGCCCCATACCCAAATAACTGTAATTCATTTTCACTTGGATTAATATTTAATACATAACCAGCTACTTCATTAGGCGTATCAAGTTCTCGTTTTTCTCGCTTATTAAAATTAGTTGATGATTTCAAACGTGAACTAGTGTTCAATGTTATATAATCAATTCCATTTATTCGGTAATTCGACTCACTTTGATGATGACCGCCAATATAACTCACGATTTGGCTATCAACGACTTTTGAAAAATCAAATTGATTATTGAGTTTAAATTCAACTGGTACACCTCGATTGCTTAGATGTCCCGAAGCTTTTTGGTTAAAAGCAGCAAACAATTCATGCAAAGTTCGCCCGTTATATTTCAACGCGTTGTCCCCTCGACGTGTTACAGGAACGCTGTGACCCATAAACAGAATACGCTTGTGATGACTAATTGATAATATTTCAATAATTTCTTCTACTTGGTCTTCTCTAACCGCTAGCGTTTTTTTGGTTATAAATCGCTTCTTACCCTGATCATCAATTTCATAAGGCACATCACTTGTGTTAATAAAAATCAATCTAAAATTTTGATAATCATAGTAACTGACACCATTACCTGAATAGATGGCATGCAAGCCTTTTTGCTGATACATTTTGTGCCACATGATATCTTCAAACTCACGTTCACCAAAACTAGGCCATTTTTCTGCTTTTTCATCATAACTTTCATTATCGTCACAATTCCCTTTTAAATTGACGAATGGAATTGCACCATCTTGAAAAGCATCACGCATCTCAAGTAAGCGCTTTTGAGAAGCATAGCCTTCGTCACAACCTGAAATCCAATTACCTAAATGAACTTTTAAGTCAAGCAGCTCTAGCTCACTTAATGTATTAAACTCTTGAATTTGCTGTAACCCGTCACTTTTTAAATAATCAGATGAAACTAACTGTTTATCATATGTATCTGTGATTAGCCCAACATTTAATGTGTCGGGCAAAATGAATTTTTGAACTCGTTCAGCAAATTTTTCAATATTTTCTTCCATGATATAGCGTCTTTTTGACGAAATCTCTTCAAATGCATGGAATCGTTTTAATTTTTTTGACCACGATCTTTGATAACTTTTAAGCCCTAAGCTTTCATCTTCTGGTATCAAATATTGTTTCAATACCTTTTGACTATTATATTTCACGACTAAATAATAGTTTTGACGATGTGGTGTCGCTTCAACAGCCCCAACGTGATACTGACCAACTTTAGTAAAGCGTTGCATATTGTCAAAAGGATCAACTTTTCTTTTTAACTTCTTCAAGTTAGATTGAATCTTTCTAAGCATTAGCTTCCCTCTTTTATAATTCTGATTACAAGACTTTTGGTAACTTTCTCTTATTTTACCATATAGCAGACATGGTTTAGAGTGATTTAGAAAATCGGCCATAATAAAAAAGCCACCTCAATTGAAGTGACCTTTTTTAGCGATTTTGTAGATTGTGAGCTGCTAAGATAATTGAAACAATCGCATCTTTTGATAATGCATTTGATAAGTTATCCATGCCAACAACGGCCGCTGCTGCACTAATTACTTTTAAACTATAAGATAAAACATGAAAGTCCATTTCACGATCATATTTATCATTTTCTAAAACAGCTTCATGGTTATAATCAAAATTCAGCTGTTCTTCTTCAGGAAGTCCATCGACATGATTGGTTAAGATTCGGTCTGACAATGATGCTAATGGTTGATCCATTTTTTCAAGTGTCAAACGGTGATCTGATTCATTTTGGTAGTAATCATCTTGTGTCATCTCAACGTATGTTTCAGCTTTTTGATTTAACACTTTCAAGTCATCAAGCGTTTTGAAAAGCTTTGCCAAGTCAATTGACTGGCTTTGATTAACAATCTCTTTTTGTAAGTCTGTAATTTCATCTGATAATTGCAAAATTGCTAATTTACTCATAATATCCTCCTAGGGCACTTATAGCTATAAATTATAGCAAATTTTTTATTTTTATGCAGTTAAATTAACGAACGGTCGACACCTAAATTAGTGTGATCAAAATTAATTTGAACTGTCACATCTCCTAAACGTTTTCGAAGGGCATGATTAATCTCAACTAGCCATTCGTCATCAGTTAAGGGACTATCATTAGGAACAACAATATCAAATTGAATAAGGTGGTCATTATTTTTTAGTGTTTCAACATGAAAATCATGTATTTTTAGATTCGTTTCATATGAATTGATTACTTCGCGAATAGTTTGCATAATATGGGTTGCTTTTCGACTACGAATATCAATTGGATCCATATGTGCCACCAAGTTGATATTGAACTTCTTACCAAAATCACGTTCAATTCGATCGACTATTTCGTGTGCTTTATCCAAGCTCAAAGTACTATCTAGTTCAATATCAATTACCGCATAAATTCGATTAGGACCATATTCATGTACCATCAAATCATGATAACCTAAAATATTTTTGTAAGACATTAGTTGTTGATCTACTTTTTCAAGTAGTTCATCTTCGGGCCGAGAACCCATTAATAAGTTGATTGATTCAGTAATCAATTTAAAGCTCGAATAAACAATGAAAACTGCAACTACTAGAGCCAAATAACTATCAATATTAATATTTAAAAAGTAAAAAAGTAACGAACTGAAAATAATTGATCCAGTCGTAATCAAGTCGTTTCTTGCATCAACTCCTGTAGCGATTAATGTTTTAGATTTCAATTTATTACCTAATTTATAATAAAAAATCGCTTGCCACAATTTGATCACAAATGATACAACCAAAAAAATTAAAGAAATTAAACTTAAATCGATATCGGTTGGCGAAATAATTTTACCAATTGATTCAAAAACAAACTGAACCCCTACTATCAACATTACAACCGCAATAATCAAGCCTGAAATATCTTCAAATCTCTGATGTCCATAAGGATGACCAGAGTCAGGTCTTTTACCTGAAACATGAAAACCGACTAATGTTAAGACCGAAGAACCTGCATCAGACAATGAGTTAATCGCATCTGCCATAATAGCTACAGAACCTGATATTAGCCCTACTGTTAATTTAATTGCGACTAAGATGATATTTAAAATCAGACCCACAATTCCGGCATATGTTCCGGTTTTCGACCTTCTGTCAATTATTGACAAATTTTTCGTTTTTTTATCAATCAAACCTAAAATAGACTTCATTACCATATTATCCACCCTGATTTCTTGAATTTCTTATCATTTATTATATCACCTAAACCTATAAACAAAAAAAAACATCCCTATAAAAAGGGAGTCTTCGTTTATTTTTTGGATGATAGTCTAAACGATAATGCCAATCCTACCAATGACAGAACCAATGAAACAGTAAATGCTGCTTGATAAGCTGATACAAAGTTTGAGCTTCCAGCATTAGATGTTGCGTTAGTAACAAGGGCAATAACCATTGTCAGAATTCCTGTCCCTAATGAACCTGCTACTTGTCTAAGAGTTGAGGCCGCCGCATTTCCATGAACCGATAAGTTTTCGGGTAATGAATTAATTGCGGCAGTGAAAGTGGTCATCATCCCAAATGAAATTCCAAACATTCGCATCGCATAAGAAACAACAATTACTATAAGTGACGTGTTTTCATTAAAAAACAGCATTGGTATATTACCAATAGATAATAATAAAAAGCTAATAACTGTCACAATTTTAATCCCATATTTATCAAAAATCCTTCCAGTTATGGGATTCATAATCCCCATAACAATGGAACCAGGTAATAAAACCAGTCCAGTTAATAGTGCTGTTTCATGGCGAATATCTTGTAAATAAAGCGGTAATACCAATTCAACTGCTAACAAACTAATTGTAATGAGCGAGGTCAATAGCGTTGTCAATGAAAATTGCTTGTTCTTAAAAACATCGATATTAACCAAAGGATTTTTAATTTTTTTCTGTCTTATTGCAAAAATCGCGACAACAACTAATCCTAAACTAATATAAATTAACGCAGAACCAATCGTTGTAGGTGTATCCAAAGATGATAATCCATAAAGTAATAATCCAAACCCGATTGTTGAATAAACAACTGATTGAAAATCGATTTTTTCAGCTTCGTTTTTGGTAATATTTTTAATAGTAAATAATGATGTAATAAAAATAATTGCTGTTAAAACGGTCATGACTAAAAATAACATTCTCCAAGAGTAATGAGCTAAAATTAACCCTGATAGTGTTGGTCCAATCGCAGGTGCAACCGCAACGACTAATCCAGTCGTTCCAAGTGCTGCACCACGTTTTTCGGGTGGATATAAAACTAATACAATATTTTGTACAAATGGCATTAATCCCCCAGTTCCAATAGCTTGGATAAATCTCCCAATTAGTAATGTTTCAAAATTTGGCGCGATATATCCTAAAAATGAACCAAACAAAAAGATTGCAATCATACTCACATAAATCGTCTTTGACTTGAATCTCTTAAAAACCCATGCTGAGATAGGAACCATTAGTCCTACAATTAGTAGATATCCTGTACTCAACCATTGTGCCTCACTTTGGGCAATATCAAATGATTCCATAATAGTTAATAACGCGTTATTTAAAAATGTTTCAGTTAGCAAAGTGATAAATGATCCCAAAAGCAAAATGAACATCATCAATGTTTTATTATAACTTTTACCATTGATATCAATTGCTCTTTCATTAAACATTTTTTATTCCTCCTTACTTTTTATGAAGTTCTCAATTAAATTATCCATTTGGTTCATTAACTCTTCTTTTTGACTTGAGGTCATATTTTTATCTAATACGAACTCTGTATATTTTAAGGCTCTAGTTAAATCTTCATTATTATTTTTTATCAGGCTTTTACCTTTTGAAGTCAACTCTAAAACCGTTTGTCTTTTATCTGATGATATTTTTTTACATTCAATATAGCTTAACTTATTGAGTCGTTTAACAATCCCTCTAATGGTTGGATGGCTTAAGTACATTACTTCTTCTAATTCTTTTTGTAAAATATTTTGGTTATCCGCGTAGTAAATATGCATTAATACACTTAATTGCGTATGAGTTAAATCCGGAACAATTGCTGAAACTTTATGATTTAAATACTTTTCAAATAAGGTATTCAAGATTTTAATTTTAAATCCCAGCGTTTGGGTGAATTCAGATTTCATTTCTTTTTCCATACAAAACCTCTTTCCAAAAATATGTAGCAAGCTACTTAATTATGTGTACTATGCTACACTTTATATATAAAATGTCAATAGTTTTTAGATAACGTCACATTTGTACTATTTTGTAAGATAAAAAAATCCTCTAAGTCTCAACTTAAAGGATTTTTCAATACTTAACTAGTCATTAATTAATTTTTCATACTTACGAATAAGATCAAATTTTGAGTCATCAGCTTTTTCATAGCCTTGATGACTATAAATTGAAGCTACGATTTCATGACCTTTTTCTGTTTTAGCAATGTCAATAAATGCGTCTGATAATTTTTGACGAAAACTATCTGACATATCTGAACGAACACTAATTGTGTCATTTGGAATCATTTCAGTAAAGTAAATTGGTGTGATTTCAGACATAATATTTGGATTGTCTTTTTGCAATAATGTTCTTGCATCTTCAAATACAAACGCTGCATCTGTATCACCATTTAGTACTGAAATAATACCTTGGTCGTGACCCTTAACTGTCACTAATTGCGCATCTTTTTCAACATCGAAGCCTTTTTCTTTAAGATCAGCCACTGGCATCATGTAACCCGAAGTTGAGGTAACATTTTGAACAGCGATTTTCTTACCTTTTAAGTCTTCATAAGATTTAATGCCACTATCTGATTTGGCCACAATCATTGAACGGTAACCATCAACTAAATCAGTTGTTGATTGACCATTTGGTTGTTTAACACCATAACGCAACGCTTGAAGTAAAACATCTGCTGCACCACGATCATGCGCTTTTACATACCCATCAGGTGGTAAGAAACCAACATCAATTTTTTTAGAAGCCATTGCTTCAACCATTGAAGTGTAATCTGTTGAAACACTTACTTTAACAGGAATCCCCAGTTTTTCTGATAATAAATCAGCCAAAGGTTTAGCACGTGCTTCCATTGTATCAGCTTGACGACTTGGTACAAACTGAACAGTTAAACTTTTGGGATCTTCAGTTTGTTTTTCAGTTGTTTTTGAACCTGAAGAACAAGCTGTTAACCCTAAGGTTACTAACAACGCACCAATAAGTGCTGTTAACTTAATAATCTTTTTCATAAAATCCTCCGATAAATAATTTTTAAACTAGACGTTTTCTAATGCTACCTGAAACAAAATCGACAAGTGTTACCATCACAATAATCCCAATTAAAATAATACCTACACGAGACCAAGCACGTGTTGATAATGCAAACACAAGTGGTGTACCGATTCCCCCAGCACCTACTAACCCTAAAGTTGTAGCTGCACGAATCGATAATTCAAAACGATACAATGTGTTTGAAACAAACTCAGGTAAAACTTGTGGAAAAGTTGAAAACATCATGACGTTTAGTTTTGATCCTCCAGATGCAATAACTGCTTCATCTGTTCCGCCATCTAAGTTCTCAATTGCTTCACTGAATAACTTAGCCAGCATCCCAATGGAGTGAACTCCCATAGCCATAACTCCGGCAAAAGCACCAGGGCCGACAGCTTTGATGAACATTAAGGCTAGAACAATTTCTGGAAAAGTCCTTATAAATGTTAACACAATTTTACCTGTAGCGGAGGTAAAACGATGTTTATATTTACTTCGAGCTGCCCAAAAAGCAAATGGCACACTAATAATAGCAGAAATTGACGTACCTAAAAATGCCATCGCAATCGTCGCAACTAAGTTACTAATTAAATCTTCACCGTCTCCACGCCAAACATAGTCAAGATCTGGATGAATTAAGCCATTAAAAATTGAGGCTGTGATTTTTCCTGCCTGCTCTTTAATTCCCGTAAAAGGAATGCCTGTGAATGACCAAATAATAATTGCAAAAACTAATGCAAAAATAACGATATTGCGGACCGTTTTAATTGTTGATTTTTCTTGTTTTGGTAAACGTTTAACTGACTGCATTATTTTGTCAAAGCCTCCCTTGAACGGTTACTAATTTCATCAATCACTAGAATTACAATAAATGTGACTAAAACAATTAATCCCACACGGTCATAACGGTACATGCTTAATGCACGTTCTAGGAATAATCCAATTCCTCCGGCACCGATATAACCTAAAATTGTTGAAGAACGAACGTTGATTTCAAATGCATAAAGCACATAACTGATGTAGTAACTCATTACTTGAGGTAAAACACCATAACGGATGATTTGCATTTTGCTAGCACCAACAGCTGTTAAGGCTTCAATTGGGCCTTCATCAATTGTTTCGATTGCTTCATAGAACAATTTACTTACCATACCGAATGTGAATACGGCTAAGGCAAAAACCCCCGTTACGGCGCCAATTCCGATAATAGCAACGAAAATCGCTCCCAGTAATAAGTTAGGAATTGTTCTGATGATGTTCAAAATAAATCGAAATACACCTGTTACAATTTTATTTTTGACAATATTTTGTGACACTAATAATGCGTATGGAAATGCAATAACAGATCCAATTAAAGTTCCCAAGATGGACATTTTAATTGTTTCAAGCAGAGGATTTGTAATTTTATCCAAATAGCCCCAGTCTGGTGAACACATTTTAACTAAAATTTCGGTAAAATCGCCTAAGTTAGCAAATAACTGTGTAAAATCCAGCTGAGTGATCATAACAGAATAGATAAAACCCAAAATCATAACCACTGTTACAATCCATTTATTTAAATTAAGCGGCTTTTTTGGTAACTGTTCCATTATTGAGCTGCCTCCTCTGTTTTTGAAGCAGTATAAACAGATTTAATCTTTTCATCTGTGATTTTACTTGCTGGACAATCTAACACAATTTCCCCGTTACGAATTCCAATAAAACGAGTAGCGTATTTTTTAGCCAACTCAACAGAGTGTAAGTTAACCATCACTGTCATTTTTAAATCTTGATTGATTTTTCTTAAATCATCCATCACTTGAGTGGTTGTTTTTGGATCAAGTGAGGCTACGGGTTCATCAGCTAAAATAATTTTAGGTGATTGCGTTAACACACGTGCAATTGAGACACGTTGTTGTTGTCCACCACTTAATTCATCTGCACGATTATATAATTTTGATTCTAGTCCTACACGTTCAAGTGCTTCATATGCGCGTAATTTATCTTCATTTGAGAACAAACCCAAACTTGATTTTAAGAAATTATAGTAAGCTACACGTCCAGTTAAAACATTTTTTAAAACTGACATTCTTTTAACCAAGTTAAAGCTTTGGAAAATCATACCCACATCACGACGAATGTGTCGCAAAGATTTTCCTTTTGCTTTCGTGATTGATTGGCCATCAATTTTGATATCACCTTCTGTAATATCGTGTAGACGGTTGATTGAACGAAGTAACGTACTTTTACCGGCACCAGATAGACCAACGATTACCACAAATTCCCCTTTTTCAACGGTCAGGTTGATATCATTCAATCCTTTAACACCATTTGGATAAACTTTAGTGACATTAGTCAATTCAATAATTGGCTGCATATTTGAACCCTTTGACATATAAAAACTCCTCAAATTCATTTTGATAAATGGGAATACCCAACAATATAACTATTATACACGTTTAATGTTCGTTTTTCTATCACTATCATCACTTGTTTATCTTCAATAGTTCAGATAATTAACAAAACGTTAACATTAACTCAACAAATAAAATTAAATAAAAATCAATAAAAGACTTTTATTTTTTTGAAAAATGTATTACAATAGTCCTTTCAATAAGACACCTTAATTCCTTATTGAAAAAGAAGATTCCAGATCATTCTTTAATTATTTCATATAACAAAACCTTTCATTATTTTGAAAACACAATCTCTAATATCTTACCTTGTATTTATTCAAATGTACAGATGTTATTAGGTCTCAAAATTCAAAATAATCTAATTAAAATAGTAAAAATAAAACCAAAACCAAAAAAAGAATTATTTGAAATCTTTTAAAGTATACATAAAAAACACGCTAAGCTTTATGCTTAGCGTGTTTTTTATTTGCTTAATTATTTGTTTTGTAGTGCTTCTTCAATTTTGTACATACTTGCGAATTTTGAGTCGTCAGATTTTACATAACCTTCATGACTCGCAATTGATTTAACTACCTTATGTCCTTCTGGAGTTTTAGCAATTTCAATCATTGCATCAGCTAATTTTGTTCTGAAAGCTTCATCCATGTCTGAACGAACACTAATTGTATCGTTTGGAATGCGTTGTTCAGTGAAGTAAACCGCTTTCACATCATTCATGATATTTGGATCATCTTTTTGCACATTCAATCTTGCATCTTCAAAAGTAAAGGCAGCATCAACATCACCATTTAGAACTGAGATAATTCCTTGGTCATGCCCTTTAACTGTTACAAGTTGTGCATCAGTTTCGACATCAAGTCCTTTATCTTTCAATTCTAAAACTGGCAACATGTAACCTGCAGCAGAAGTTACTGCTTGAACAGCAATTTTCTTACCTTTTAGGTCTTCCCAACTCTTGATGCTGCTACCGTTTTTAACCGTAATCATTGAACGGTAACTGTCAACTAATTGATCAGTCACTTTACCATCATTTTGACCATAACGCTGCGCTTGTAGGATAACATCTGCAGCACCTCTTTGATGGGCTTTAACATAGTTACCTGGTGATAAGAATGCCATGTCTACTTTTTTAGATGACATTGCTTCAACCATTGAGTTTGAATCTGTTGCAACAGTTACGTTTACTGGAATGCCTAATTTATCTGATAACATTTGACCAAGTGGTTTGGCTAAGTTTTCCATTTCACCTGCTTGAACACTAGGCGTTACCTGTAGGTTAATAGATTGTGGAACATAGCTTTTAGCAGTAGCACTTGTTGATTCTGACGATGAACCTGAATTATTTTTTGAACATGCGGTTAACATCACAGCTAATAATGATACGGCTACAATAGCAATAAGACTTTTAATTTTTTTCATGAACGATTCCTCCGAATTAGACGTTATATTTATATAATATACGAACATTAATATATAATCAAGATAAATTATACGTAAAATAAAAAATTAAATTCTACCCTTATTCTTATTATGATATCCTGAAGCTGACAATTTGCTAACTATAACCCAACTGAAATGAGGTCATATCATAAAAAATCAACTCCTTCCCATCCAACAAGGTTCAAACTTTCGTCAATTAACCGGTTACGTTAATCGCGAACATTTAACGATAAAACCTCACAAACTGATTCGTTCCGGTCATCTAGGTCAACTAACCGACGATGACATTAAATTTTTAGAAGACTATGGTGTTGTCTATAATATGGACTTCAGAACTGACCATGAAATTACTGCTATGCCTGATCGTGTACTACGCGATGCTGACTATATTAAAAATCCTGTTTTCTCAGAAGAAGTCGCTAAAAATGCTGTTCGAACAGTTGATATCGCTAAAAATAAAATTGATGACCCTAAATTTGGTTATAAGCATTTAATTAGTTGCTATCACGATATCATCTTAAACGACCATCCTAGACAGGCTTATCGTACATTTTTCGATTATCTACTCAAAAATGATCAAGATAATCAAGCTATCTTATATCACTGTTCAGAAGGTAAAGACCGCACAGGAATGGCTACTATTTTCTTATTATCAGCACTTGATTTTGATGAGGATACTATCAAAAAAGATTACTTATTAACTAATCCCGCCACTACTGCATATTTGAATAGTTGCTTAGCTGTTGCTCATGAAAACGATGCAGATGAAGCAACCATCGAAGCAATCACAGACCTTGCAACTGTTAGAAGTGACTACGTTGACTATGCTTTTAACTTAATTAATGAAAAATATGGCGATATGCCAACTTTCCTTGAAGAAGTTTTGGATTTAACACCCCAAAAAATCGCAAAATTAAAAGCCATTTATCTGCACTAATTGGCTTTAAGACTTTGAGGTATTGCTGATTTTAGCTTAAAATAGAGAATGTAACATTTATTAAAAATAAAGCGAGGTAAAATCCAATGGCATATAATATGATTGGTGTAAAAAACGGTTCAAACTTCCGTGAACTTACCGGCTACAAAAATAAAGATGGTTTAACAATTAAACCAAACAAACTTTTACGTAGTGGCCATTTAGGTGATTTAAGTGATGCAGATATCCAAGTCCTAAAAGACCACGGACTAACTTATGATATGGATTTTAGATCACAAGAAGAAATCACAGCAGTACCTGACCGTGTTCCTGAAGGTGTTCATTACGTTTGGAATCCTGTTTTTTCACAAGATTTAACCGATAACTCTAAAAGTGCAACAGAATTAGCCGATGAAACAACAGATGATCCAAAATTTGGCTTTAACCGTATGATTTATGCTTATCACGATATCGTTTTAGGTGAAAAAGCTCAAAAAGCTTACCGCAATTTCTTTGACTACTTACTCAAAAACGATCAAGATAACGAAGCACTTCTTTTCCACTGTACAGCAGGTAAAGATCGTACAGGTATGGCAGGTGTCTTCTTGATGCATGCGCTTGGCATGGACTATGAAACAATCAAAGAAGATTACTTATTAACTAACCAAGCTTCAAAACCTTATATCGACAACCGCTTAGGTCTTGTTGAAGAAAAAGGTGGCGATCCAGTTACTTATCAAGCTGTAAAAGATTTAGTTTCAGTTCAAGAAGGCTACATCAACTATGCACTTAAATTAATGGACAAGGATTTCGGTGGTATCGACAACTACTTGAAAGATATTCTTGGCGTAACAGATGATAAAATCAAAAAGTTACGTGAAATTTATTTACACTAATAGCACAAACTAAAAAAGCATTGAGTAAAAACTCAATGCTTTTTTATTAAACTTCTTTTCTGCGGTAGAATAATAACCCGATAATTAAGAAAATAACTGTATAAATTAATGCACCACTAACCAAGCTGATAGCATCCAAATGAGCTACATTTAGTAAGTTATCATGTGGTAGTCCAAGATTGTTTACTAATAACATATTGAATGGTGAATATTTTAACCAATCTAGTTTAAATGTTATCATCAGCGACATTAAAATCCCAGAAATCATAGAAGATGCAAAGTAAACCACAATACCTAAAGTTACGGCCAATGAAGATTTTTTAATAACGCTGGCCACTAAGAAGACGACAGAAAGTAATAACCAAGTTTGTAAAAAGAGTCCTGCACATGACTTCACTAGGTTTTCAACAACCGTAACATCGCCCATATTTTGCATTTTATCTGACCAATTAAAAATAAATTTGGAAGTTGTTGCACGACCGATAAAATAGATAATAAAAGTTGAAGCTATCATCAAAACATTCAATAAAATTGAATACACAAAAATAGCTAACCACTTACTCATCAAAATCTTTGATCGAGAAAATTTTGATGAAAACAATTCTTTAATTGTGCCATACTCGTATTCCATCGATAGAATACTTCCTGCTGCAGAAATCAAAGTAATCACTAACCAAGCTGATCCTGCCGCCATAATGTCTGCATAGCTCGTAATATCACCAGCTGACGCTGTTAAAACTGTTACTAAAATCATCAGTCCAATCATAATCAATGGCATTACGATAGTTGTACTTTTTTTACGTAACTTAAATAACTCGTTTTTAACTAATGTCCCCATTTTATGCTTCTCCTCCTTGAGTTGATTCATTTGGATAAAGTAGCTTCATTAACGATGACTCTAAGTCAGAAGATTGTTTATCCACATCTAAGATATCAAAACCTTGTTCAACTAAGAACTTAATCACAACTGCTAAAGTCGTCTCATCTTTTAGCAAAAAGCTAACTTTTGTTTTAGGCATTTTGAATCCTGCATTATTCAAGGTTTCACAAGCAGCACGGTCATCATTTGTTTTAATAACCACACGAATCTTGTAGGAGCCATTTAGTTCTTGAGGTGTTGTATCACGAACAACTTTACCTTCATTAAAAATAATTAAATGATCAATAACTTTTTCTAGCTCACTTAAAATGTGACTTGAAATCAAGAAAGTTACACCTTGCTTAGCTAGTTTTTGAATCAATTGACGGACTTCAATCACTGCATGTGGATCTAGACCGTTCATTGGTTCATCTAAAATTACTAGACTAGGATTGTTAATCAAAGCCATCGCAATTCCTAACTTTTGTTTCATTCCTAGTGAGTAACTTTTAGCACGATTCTTGATATAATCTTGCATCCCCAAATCCTGCACTAATTCATCAATACGCGCTTTTTGATTTTTACCGTCAGCAAACATCTTTAAGTGATCATATCCAGTTAAAAATGGATAAATAGCTGGATATTCAATTAACTGTCCTACTTTTTCAAGTTGTTTATGTTTTGAGAAAGTGACGGGCTCACCTTGAATTTCAACTTCCCCATCCACTTTAATCAGCCCTAGTGCTGCTTTCATTAATGTGGTTTTACCTGAACCATTAGGTCCTACCAGCCCAACAATTTGACCAGACTTAACTTCAAAAGAAACATCGTCTAGCGCTTTTTTGGTACGATATTTCTTATTTAAATGACTAACTTTCAATTCTGTTGTCATGATTTTCCTCCTTATAGATAACACTTCACATTTTAGCCTATCATATTTATTTAAATTTAGGTTAATTTCATATTGGTTTTAATTAAATATTATTAATTAAGGCGTAAACTAGCCATACAAGATAAATTTTAGGAGGTTCATGATGATTGTCACAACAACAAATCAAATTGAAGGTAAACAAATAATTGAATATTGCGATATTGTTTTCGGTGAAGCTGTTGCCGGTGTAAATATGTTTCGTGATATCGGTGCAAGTTTTCGTAATGTTTTCGGTGGTCGTTCAAGAGGTTACGAAAATGAAATGATGCAAGCTCGTACCGAAGTGATTGAAGAAATGAAAAAACGCGCGGCAGCAGTTGGTGCTACAGATATTGTCGGTGTTAAATTCGATTATGATATGGCTAATGAAATGTTAATGGTCATGTGCTCTGGAACAGCAGTTATTGCTGAGAACAAATAAAAAAGAGAACGCTTTAAGCGTTCTCTTTTTTATTAATCTAATGGTTGCCATTGCCATTCTTGTACTTCAGGAAGGTCATCACCAATATCACGAATATAATCATGATGTTTTTGTAAAATGCTGTCCATCTTACTTGAAAATCCTGCTGCTTTTGTCCCGTATACTTGGTTAGCAACATCTTGTGCTAAGTGGAAACGGTCTAATTCATTAACAACTCTCATATCGAACGGTGTTGTAATATCACCGTTTTCACGGTAACCATGAGGGAAGACATTACGGTTTGTACGATCGAAGAAGTAATCACGAATTAAGGTTTCGTAACCATGGAAAGCAAAGATAACTGGCTTATCTTTAGTAAAGATACGGTCAAATTCATCGTCACTTAACCCACGAGGATCAAATTTCTGTGAACGAAGTTTCATGATATCCACAACGTTTACGAAACGAATTTTTAGCTCTGGATATTGTTCATGCAAGATTGAAATTGCAGCTAATGATTCAACGTTTGGTTCCATACCACTTGCCGCAATCACAACATCTGGTTCTTCACCATTATCAGTTGAAGCCCAGTCAATCACTTTAAGTCCTTTATCCACAAGTTCAGCTGCTTCTTCAATACTGTAGAATTGTGGACGAGGTTGTTTTGAAGCCACAATCAAGTTCACTTTTTCTTCTGAACGAAGTGTCTTGTCCATAACAGCTAACAAACTGTTGGCATCAGCTGGTAAGTATTGACGAATATATTCTGGTTTTTTCTCAGCCAAGTGAGTAATAATACCTGGGTCTTGGTGAGTATAACCGTTGTGATCTTGTTGGAATGATGTTGAAGTTGCTAGCACGTTTAATGATGGGTATTTATTACGCCATGGCATTTCATTGGCTTTACGCAACCACTTAAAGTGTTGGGTAATCATTGAATCAACTACACGCAAGAAAGCTTCATATGATGAGAAGAATCCATGACGACCTGTTAGAACATAACCTTCAAGTAAACCTTCTGCTTGGTGTTCTGATAATTGTGAATCAATGATACGTCCTTCAGGACTGATGTATTGATCAACACCTGGTTCAGTTGATTCTAGCCATTGACGAGGTGAAGCTTCAAATGCATCGTATAAACGGTTAGACATTGTTTCGTCAGGACCAAATAAGCGGAAGTTATCAGGGTTTTTACGGATAATATCACCGATAAAATCACTCATAACCAACATATCTTGAGCAACAACTTGACCACGTTTTGAGTTGTCTAATGCATATTTACGGTAATCTGGCATCTTAAGTGGTTTTGGATTAATCCCACCGTTTGTGATTGGATTCATTGCCATACGGCGATTACCTTTTGGTGTTAAGTCTTCTAATTCTTGAATTAAACGACCATTTTCATCAAATAATTCTTCTGGTCCATATGAATTTAACCAGTCAGTTAAGGCACCAACGTGTTCCATATGATGTTGATCTACTGGAATTGGGATTTGGTGAGCTCTAAATGAACCTTCAATTACGTTGTTATCCCATGTTTTTGGACCTGTCCAACCTTTTGGTGTGCGTACAATTAGAACTGGCCAGTTAGGACGCGTAACATTTTCAGCACCCTGTTTATGTGCGTTTTCTTGGATAGCTTTGATTTCTTCAATCGCTTCATCCATTACTTTAGCCATTTCAGGGTTTAATTTATCAGCATCGTCACCTTCAACAAAGTAAGGTTTCCAGCCCATACCTTCAAAATATTGGGTTAATTCTGCATCTGTTTTACGAGATAGGATTGTTGGATTTGAAATTTTGAAACCGTTCATGTGCACGATTGGTAAAACTGCACCATCTTTAGCAGGGTTGATGAAAACATTTGAGAACCATGAAGCTGCAAGTGGGCCAGTTTCCGTTTCACCATCACCAATTACAACTGCTGAAATCGTGTCTTTATTATCTAAAATAGCACCTACACCGTGGGAAAGTGCATAACCTAGTTCGCCACCTTCGTGAATTGAACCAGGTGTTTCAGGAGCCGCATGTGAAGCCACTCCACCTGGGAATGAAAATTGTTTAAATAATTTAGTCATTCCTTCTTCATCGCGAGAAACTTCAGGATAAATTTCTGAATAAGAACCATCTAGGTAAGCATTTGAAACCATCACTTGTCCACCGTGACCAGGACCTTCAATGTAGAACATATCTAAATCATACTTGTTAATCACACGGTTTAAGTGTGTATAAATAAAGTTTTGACCAGAAATTGTTCCCCAGTGACCGATTGGGTGAATTTTTAAATCTTCAGCCTCAAGTGGTCTTTTAAGTAATGGGTTGTCTTTCAAGTAAAGTTGACCAACTGAAACGTAATTGACTGCTCGCCAATATTTGGTCATTAAATCAAAATACTGTTTTGAATTGTAGTCTACCATGTAATTCTTCCTCCGAAATAATTCGCTTTTAGTTAGTACAACTAGTATAAAGTTTCAGTATCGATTTCGTCAACCATTTACAAAAAAGGTTCGTACCAATTTAAAAAATCTTAATCTTCTAAAGAAACAAATGTATGGTAATTCATATAGTCATAACGCAAACGCATTTGTGAATACTCAAATGGTGTCCCATCATCTAAGAAGAAAATACCTGATAACGTTCCAACTGGCTCTGTGGACAATAGGTTCAATTCGGTTCTGTCTTCCTCATTTGAAGGACTAACACCAATTGTGAGGTAAGACTTTGTTACACCTTGTTTTTTGACTTGTTCGACATATTTGAACAGTGACTCAGTTAATGTTTTGGCTTCTAATTGCGGTAAAATTTTGATTGGAATATAACCGGTTTCAATCATAAACGACTGATCATCAAAAGAACGCAAACGCTTAAATGCATAGACAAAATCGGTATCTTTAATAAATAAGTCTTTGGCTAGTTCTTTTGGACAACGTTCCACATTGAATGACAGTAACTTGATTTTAGGCGATTGACCATTCATTTGAAAACTATCACTAATTCCCAAGTTAGAGCCATTTTTATAGTGAAAGACCGAGTCATTTTTGACAAACAACGGATTAATAAAAGTTCCTGAACCACGTTTTTGAAAGACAGCACCTTTATCAGCTAAAAGTTTAAGCGCGCGTTTAATCGAGCTACGGCTAACGTCAAAAGTTTGACTCAATGTTCGTTCATCTGGCAACTTCATCGTTTCTTGATAATCGCCATTTAAAATTTGGGTTTGCAATTCATGCATGATTTTTTTATAAATTAAGCTTTTTTCCACAAAAGTTCCCTCCAAAAAAAACGTAATCAAAGTTCGAGATTTGATTACGTTTTTTTGTAAAATTTAGTTATCTGTTACTTCGTCATCAGCTGCTTGCTTAAATGTTACAAATTTATTGAAGGTGTACTGTGCCACAGTCACAACTCCTAAAGCTAGCAGTTTGATTATAAAAACATTGTAACCTAACTGAGTGGTAAAAATAAACAAAATCAAGTTACTAAATAAAATTCCAACCAATCCAACAACATAATAATTCAAGTAGCGCTTCAACAAGTTATCTTTAACTTTGAAATTAAAATGTGCGTTTAAAAAGAAGTTTGAAGTTAAACCAAGTGTTGAACTGATAAAGTTCACTACTTGAGTTGACTCAATAATCGTGTGTAGTATATAGAAACTTCCAAAATCAACAACTAAACCGCTGACTCCAATTAAACAGTAAATGATAAAATCTCGATTGATTTTTGCACGTTGAGTTACAGGCGACATTCCTTATCTTCCTATCCGGTTATGTAATTTATGCGTTTTGCATACTTTCATATTTTAACGCTTTCAGCGCGTTTTTCCAAAGATTATTGTTCTAAGCTTTAAGAAAACTTACGCTTTAAAAAAGCCGCTACTAAAAGTAGCGACCTTTTTATCTTGTATGATGTAATTCTTTTTTGTGGGCAAAACGTTCTTTAGCGTAAGAAATCAAGTAATCAATTAAATCTGGGTAGTTGATTCCTGCTAATTCAAATAGTTTAGGATACATACTGATATTAGTGAATCCTGGTAATGCATTTAGCTCATTGAAGATAATTTGAGAGTCAGACTTTTGTAACATGAAGTCAACACGTGCAAGTCCTGAACATTCTAAGATGTCATAAACTTTCAAGGCTTCGGCTCTCACTCCTTCAGTAAGTTCTTCAGAAATAGGTGCTGGAATAGCTAACGTTGCACCAGATTCATCAATATATTTGTTTTCGTAGCTATAAAATTGACCTTCAGGTGTTGTGATTTGACCCACACCACTTGCTTTAGGATTTTCATTTCCTAAAACAGCCACTTCAATTTCAACACCATTAATAGCTTCTTCGACTAGTACTTTGTCATCATATTCAAAAGCTTCTGCAAGTCCTTTATTGAAACTTTCTTCATCAATCGCTTTACTAATTCCAACAGAAGAGCCTTGGTTTGATGGTTTGATGAAAACAGTTGACCCTAGTTTTTGTGAAACTTTGTCATAAGTCCATTGATCTTTTGTATGACGTTTAATAATCACCCAATCTGCCACTTTAATTCCTGCGCTTTGAGCAATAATCTTTGTGAAATCTTTATCCATTGTGACAGCTGTACTCAAGACATCTGAACCAACAAATGGCTTGTCTAAGATTCTAAATAGCCCTTGCAAAGCGCCATCTTCTCCAATGTTACCGTGAACGATTGGGAAGAAGACGTCAACATCTTGGTAGTCACCTAATTGTGCAATATTTGCAATATTTGCAACAGCCGCTTTATTTTGTACTTCAAGATGTGGATTATCAAATAGCTGTTTTGATGTTTCTAAATCAACCATAAATCCTGCCTGTGTTAACGCCATTGGGTAAACTTCGTATTTTGTTTTGTCGATAGCTTCATAAATGTTTTTAGCTGATTGAACTGATACTTCATATTCAGAAGAGTTTCCGCCAAAAATTAAACCAACTTTAGTTTTTTTCATTATATAAAATTTCCTCTCAGTTAATTACTGTAGTATGGTTGTATTATACTACGAGTTAATTTAATTCAAAAATATTTTTTAAATATAAACTTTAAAGTTAACTTTTTTCCTAATTTTTGCTTATAATGTCAGTAATAGGAGGAGTGTTTTTATGATACAATTTAAGAATAGAAAAAGCTTATTGCTTTTTGGTACACTATTTTCAATGACTTTACTAGTAGGGGCTCAAAATAATAATACCGAGGCCGCTACATTCACAAAAGCCGAAAAGCAACAAGTTGAAAACATTCAATCACGCTACAACAGTTTAGATAAAACACCAATTAACTCACAGACGCTTTATCAAGATGTTCCCAGCTTAATTGATCCGTTCAATCCAGGTAAGTTACCTAATAGTTATATTTCAAATACTATTGCCTACATCAACTATTACCGTGACTTATTTGGCTTACCTGCTATCACTTCTTTACCAGAAGAAAATAATGATGCGCAGTTAACCGCTTCAATTATGGCTGCGGCACAAGCAACACCTTTCAAAAATCAACATGGTTTACCCAATGCCACAAAGCCCGACTTCATTTCTGATGAAGACTGGCGTACTGCACAACAAGTTTCTAATTCATCTAACTTAAACTTTAATATTTATGACCAAAGTGCTGGTGATGTGATTACTGACTTAGTTCGTGATAACTACAATCTATCAGGTAATGATACTGGTCACCGTGCTTGGTTGTTATCCACTCGTATTAGCAAAACCGGTGTGGGGGCTGCTTATGGGAACAATGGTTTTCGTTACTTTGTGCAACCTGTAATGTATGGTAATGATATTTTTAAGCAACCTTCAAAAAGCACCGTTACATACCCTGCTAGTACACTATTTCCAATTGAAATGGTGAATAGTCGCAATACACCTTGGTCAGTTTATTTATCTGACAAAGCAATCTTTACAACACCAAAAATCACAATTAAAGACGTTGATACTGGACAAGTTGTCGATGCTCAAAACGTGTCAAACTACAGCCAAGATCAATTTGGTAATTTCCACACTATTTTGACTTTTTCCCCAGGAGATTTACCTCTAGTATCAACCCATGAATACTATGTTGATATTGAGGGTGTTTATAGCTACAACTTCAAACTATTTAATCAAGTTGCAGCTAATCAACCAGAAATCACATTAACTGACGAAGAAGCTGTAAAAAAGCAAACCCCCACTACAAAACCAAACACAACGCAAACAAAACCAACTACTCAAACACCAAAAGTAGATATTGCACCGAATAAATTCCGCGAAACCCTGATGAAAAAAGCTGAATCTATTCGCGATTCTCTCGAATCACGCAACAACTTCCAGTATTTGGTCTTTGGTCGCTCTTACCAAGATGGCAATGACTTTTACAATCTAGGATATGATCAATGGTTCAAGGATTTCTTTGAATTCTCAAATCCCGATATTAAAGCGGGACTAATTGACGTTTCTTCTCGAATGCTTGATCGTCAAGTCTATACTAGCCCGTATCCAAGTCATCGTGAATCGACTTACCACTTTTTAAACGTTGGCGAAACGCTCCCGTATGGTCAAACAATCACCGTTGGTCAAGAAGTTTGGTACTACTTAGGACCTAAACAATGGGTTAAGCAAATTAGTCAATAATTGCAAACAGGAGGTATATTATGTACAAAGATTTAAATCAAAAAGTCGCTGTTGTTACTGGTGGTTCTAAAGGAATTGGTACTGCTATTAGTCGACGATTTGGCGAAGAAGGCATGAAAGTTGTCATCAATTATAATTCCGATGAAAAAGGTGCTCAAAAAGTTGTTGATTTAATTAAAAAACATGGTGGAGACGCTATTGCTATTCACGCAGATATTTCAACAGAAGAAGGTGTTTCTCACCTACTTGAAACAGCGGTCTCTGAATTTGGCGGACTTGATGTATGGGTCAATAATGCTGGCATGGAAAACAAACATGAAACAAACAAATTGACACTTAAAGACTGGCAACGCGTTATTGATGTCAATCTAACTGGTACTTTTTTGGGTAGCCAAAAAGCACTTAATCACTTCTTAGATGAAGATAAGCCAGGTAGCATTATTAATATCTCAAGTGTTCATGAACAAATTCCATGGCCTACTTTTGCACACTACTCAGCAAGTAAAGGTGGCGTTAAATTGCTAACTCAAACGATGGCATCTGAGTATGCACGTCATAATATTAGAGTTAACAATATCGGACCAGGCGCAATTAAAACGCCAATTAATGCTGAAAAATTTGATGATCCAGAACAACTTGAAGAAACCACTAGCATGATTCCAATGAAAAAAATCGGTGAGCCAAAAGACGTTGCAGCGGCTGCTGCATGGTTGGCTTCCAGTGAATCTAAATATGTAACAGGTATCACCTTATTCGTTGACGGTGGTATGACACTTTATCCTGCTTTCATGGATGGAAAAGGATAAAAAAAATAATCGCATAGTCACTATGCGATTATTTTTTTACCAAATTTTCCACCAAGGTTTTGATTTTTTATCTGATGATGTAGCTTCTTTAACTTCTGAAACTTTATCTTTTAATGAATCAATTTTGTCGTCTTTTTGAGCTAATTCTGATTCTTTTTCTTCTAAAGCTTTTTGAGTTTTTTCAAGTTCAGTTTTTGCTTTTTCAAGTTCTGATTCAAGTTCTGTAACCTTTACTGAATCTTCTGCTGCTTCATCTTTTGAGGCAACATCTTGAGATTCTTCAACAACTTTTTCTTCTTTGTTTTCAGTTATTTCAGGTTTAGCTTTAGCTTTTGGCTTAGCTTTAGTTTTTGCTTTTGTTGAGTCAGAATTTTCAAAGTGTGCTGTAATTGATTCAACACCTTCATCTGAAATCACAAATTTGTTACCTACTTTTTCAACATATTGTTGTCTACTTTCGTCTTTAAGTAGCTTGTTGATTGTCGTTTTTGAAACGCCAAGTTCTTCTGAAAGTTCGCGAACTGTCTTTGACATGAAAACCCCTCCGTCGTGTATTTATCACCTATAATCGTACCATTTATATTCTGATTTGTGTAACAAAATTTTTCAAAAAATCGTTTTTTTGTGATGAATTAACTCGAATTTTTCAATTTTAAATAGCTAATTTGAAAAAAATAATTTCAATAATGCTAAAATGAAACTAATTACTATTATGGAGGTATTTTTATGATAATTGTTTGGTTTAAAAACGATTTAAGGCTCAACGATAATACTGCTTTAATTGAAGCAATGAAAACAAATGAACCCCTAATGTGCGTATTTCAGATTAACAATCCACAACTGCTTAGAGGTAGTAAAAGTCAAGACTACTTTTTTCAATCAGTTAAGGCATTCAATGATAACTTAACAAAAATTAATCAGCCTTTGCATTTTATTTATGGTGATACCGAAGATAGTTTCAATAAACTACTTACACAATTTCCTGATGCAAAGGCAATTTACACTAACATTTCTGAGCGTGGCTATGGACTTAAGCGCGACCATCTTATTCGAAAAGTTGCACAAAATCATAGCATCGACTTCCACGGGTTTATGGATCACCATCTTATCGGTGCTTACGAATTGCTCAAAAAAGATCAAACACCTTTTAAAGTGTTTACACCTTACTATAATCAATGGAAAAAATTAACTAAACCTGCTTTTCAAAAAATTGATTTGGATAAATTTAAAACCCTAGCCCAACAAAACCAAGATGATGATTTATTCAAGGAAGGCAAAGAAAAGTTTCAAAACCTAATTGAAAACGCCCATCAGTTCGATCATATCGACTTAAAGAAAGTGCGTCAGTCATATGATGACTTCATCGATAATCGTTTAGAAGATTATCCAAAAGATCGTGACTTTCCTTCTTTAAATGGGACAAGTGACTTATCAAAAGATTTAACAACCGGATTAATTTCAATTCGTGAAGTTTACTGGCGATTAATTCAGCATGCTCCCGAAAGTGATGCCAAGCAGGCTTTTATTCGCCAACTTTGCTGGCGAGATTTTTACAACATGGTTTATGCTTACAACCCTGATGCAAACAACCTTGAAATCAAAACTGAGTATCGCAAAGTTAACTGGCGCTATAGTGAAGAAGACTTTGACAAGTGGGTTAATGGTGAAACAGGATACCCATTAGTAGACTCTGCTATGAAACATTTCAAAGAAACTGGCGAACTTCACAATCGTCTAAGAATGGTAGTTGCTTCTTTCCTAACTAAGGATTTATTAATTGACTGGCGTTGGGGTGAAAAATACTTCAGTGAACAATTGATAGATTATGATTCAGCTTCTAATATTGGTGGGTGGCAATGGGCTTCTTCAACTGGTACCGATGCTGCACCTTACTTTAGAATTTTCAATCCGACAACCCAAAGCGAACGCTTTGATCCACAAGGTCAATTTATTCGCCAACATTTACCTAATCTTGCTAGTCTATCGAACAAAGATATCCACAAACCTACTGACGCTCAACGTCAAGAATTGAATTATCCACAAGAAATTGTTGATCATAAATTTGCCCGTCAGCGTGCACTTGATGCTTTTAAAGGCTAACTATTAAACCGTTCATTTTTTGAACGGTTTTTTTATTGACATTATATAAGAAATTCATTACAATGTATTTTTGTTAGCTAACTAACTAAAAACAGGAGGCCCTAAATGAAAAAAAATATGAGTCGATTACTGAAAATCGCTTCAAATAACCTAACGAGAAGTTTCAATACCTTTGCTGCTCAGTATGAACTAACCAGTACGCAAATGTCGATTTTGGATTTTATCAGTCTTGCCAATGGTCCTGCTTTACAAAAAGATATTGAACATGAATTTGTTATTAAACGTTCAACTGCAACGAATTTGTTAAAACTAATGGAAAAAAAAGACTTAATCTACCGTGTTGAAAATCCCGAAGACAGTCGCCAAAAGTTTATTTACCTAACTGACAAATCAAAAGAAGTCATGGACTCAATCAAAAACTACATGAAACTTGAACAAGAAGAACTATACAGTACCTTTACAAAAGAACAGTTAGACACATTTGAATCAGTTCTAAATTACTACATCAACAAATAAAGGAGGAATTTTTTTGGCCACTAAAATTAATCCAAAAACACTCATTGCTATTATTGCAACTGGAATCATGTCTTTTTGTGGCGTTGTTGTCGAAACAGCCATGAATATTGCCTTTCCTGCATTGATGAGTGAATTTCAAATTGGAACAGCAACAGTTCAATGGATGACTACATCATATCTATTAACATTATCAATTATCATCCCTTTATCTGCCACCTTAAAAAAACGGTTCACCAATAAAGCCCTGTTTAGTTCGGCAATCTTTGCATTTATTATCGGACTAGTCGTTGATGCTATGGCACCAAACTTTACACTTTTAATACTGGGAAGAATCATTCAAGGTATTGGAACAGGAATTGCATTACCGCTGATGTTCAATATCATTTTAGAACAAGTTCCAAGAGAAAAAATCGGGATTATGATGGGAGTAGGCTCACTAATCACTGCTGTTGCGCCTGCTGTCGGCCCTACTTTCGGTGGTCTGGTTATCACTGGTTTAGGATGGCGTTACATTTTCGTTCTATTAATTCCCGTTTTAATCATGACATTTTTGATTGGTTTTGTCTCAATCAAACAGATTTCGCAAACTACTCATGTTTCTTTTGACTATTTGAGCCTTGGTTTCATTATTTTAACTTTTGTTGGATTAATCATTGGTCTAAGTAATATGGGAACACACTCTTTTTTTAGTTTATCAGTTATTGGTTTCATATCAATTGGTATACTTGGTTTGTTAGCCTTAATCATTCGTTCAAATAAAATCAATGACCCGCTTATCAACTTTAGTATTTTGAAAAACAAAAAATTTAGTTTACATCTATTCTCATTCTTTGTTTTACAATTTCTAACACTATCGTTCTCTTTCATCTTACCCAATTATATCCAGCTCGTGAACACTAGCAACGCTACTGTTGCCGGACTATTATTATTACCTGCTGCTTTAATGGGTGCGATATTATCACCTTTTAGCGGTTTAATACTAGACAAATTTGGCCCACAAAAACCAATTTTATTGGGATCTGCATTAATTTTAATTGGTACTTTGCTATTTTTAGTATTTAGCTCAAGTCTATCAAATCTATTAATCACTGTTTTCTATATTGTTTATATGATTGGGCTAGGTTTTTCTTTTGGTAATATTATGACTAACAGTCTAAAACAACTGCCAAAAGAACAAAACGCTGATGGAAACGCACTTCTAAATACATTGCAACAATTTGCTGGTGCAATGGGGACTGCAGTTATTTCAACTATTATTGCACAAACTCAGCAAGTGACTCACTCATATGTTAATGGTGCACATAATGCCATTATTCTGCTAGTTATATTAAGTATTTTAGAACTCTTTTTAATCTCAATGGCATTAAAAAAGAAGAAGCCTTATTAGGCTTCTTCTTTTTTAAGATATTTGTATTCTTTGAATGAAAGAACAACACCCACGATACGAATAATCCAACCAATAAACATAACGAATCCACCAGGAATTAAGGATACCATGTATTCAGATAGTTTTTGTTCATCGACAGCTTGCGCATTTTCACTTATCTGTTTTAGTAGCTCTTGATCAACATGAACTGTTTGAAATAACAGGTATGACAAAATTGTAAACATTGCCCCAAACAACAAAACAATTGCCCCACGTTTTCTAACAGCTTCTTTAGGAGCCTTAGCTATAATATAAACAGTTCCCAAAATCAAAATAGCTGTTGGCACAAAAAAGATAATGGATGCTGGAATGACTAGCGAGACAATTCCAACTATGAACAGCCATAAATAAATCGATTTAAACTTTGATAAACTTTCCAAAAATAATTCCTCCATAAATATAAGTTACTTTCACTATAACATTGTACAAAAAAAGAGCGTCCATAAAGGCACACTCTTTAAGTTATCTTAAGATTTTTGTCGTGATTTTTGTGTTACAAAGTACATTACTGCTGAAAAGATAATAGCAGCTCCTGCACTCATTAATTGAACTGCAGAGGTTTGCGTTAATAATATCAAAATTAAAATCGTTGCAAATCCCGCAATGTACAAACTTCCTTTGATATTAACAGGACGTTCAATATCCTTTTTAGTGAAATGGAATACCATCACAGATAATGTTGTTGGTAAGAAAATTACCAGTGAAATCACAGAAGTTAGTTGTGATAGAATTTCAAAACCACCAGATAAAGATAACAGCATAGATAATATATAAGTTACAATAATTGCTACCGCTGGTACATTTTTAGCATTTTTCTTAGCTAAGACTTTAGGAAGCATACCATTTTGCGCCATAGCGCCAACAGGTCTAGGTGCCCATAAAGCAACAGCCATTGCAGCTCCTGCCATTGAAACAACACTACCAACAGCCACGATTCCTGATCCAACTGGTCCTAGAATTCGACCAAAGGCAGCTTGAACCGGCACTGTATTTTGTGCAAGTTCTGTTCCTAAAATACCAATAGATACCGCTTGCAATAAGATGTAAAATGCTGAAACTAGTGCAATAATTGTCACTAAAGCACGTGGTAAATTACGTGTTGGATTCTTCATATCCGCAGCAATCAATGGTAATGATTCAAAACCACCGAATGCAAAGTAAATAAGTAAAACAGCTTGTGAAAAACTATCAAAACTAATTCCTTGAGGTGGTACGACTGGTGAGTAATTTCCTTGTTTAATGAAGAAAACACCAATAACGATAAATAAAACTAATGGTAACAGCTTAGCGATAGTCATAATATTGTTAATGTACTTCGCTAATGTTACACCTGACAAGTTAATAATGGCTAGAACTGCAAATATAGCAACAGTTAACACTTTTTGTGTGAATTCACCACTTAGAAATGATAATGAACCGCCCAAAATTTTAACTAATCCACTAATGATAGTGGCCAAAATTGTAATTTGTAACATACAATTTAATAATCCGACAATGTACCCTACAAAATCACCAAAAGCTTCTTTAGCGTACAAGTATGGGCCACCATCTTCTTTGAATAATGACGCATTTTGGGCAATAGACAATGCTACTGTTAGAACAAGTACAGCAGCTAATAAAAAGGTCAATAGACTTGCTGTCCCCACTTTGGCATAAGCAGAATTTGGAATAAGATAAATTCCTGATCCGATAATTCCGTTAATTCCAATTAATACAATACTCCAAAAACCTAATTTATTCTTTTCTTTTTGTTCACTTTTTCCCATTATAAAACACTCCTATCGAAAATTAATTGACTGTTTGCTTAGTTATTTTGATAGTAGCGCCAATAATAATGAGTAAGTTCCATTCCTATTTTATTTTGTAAACTGTTTTGCAATTGAGTTTTCATAACTACTGGCTCCTTTTAATATATTTTTTGCTTGATTAACGGCTTAGGAGCGCCAATACATCAAACAAAAAGGAACCGACATCAGGTGTCCTGTTTCCATTGTGTTTTATCCTTTCTGTGTATTATTTTTTCTATCATATATAAAGTAAAATGGAATCGCCAAAATTAAAACGATAAATACTCCAATAAATTGATCTAGCGAAGCTTGTGTCAATAAGACAATACTGATTAAAGCGGCTAGGATTGCAATTGTTTTTCCACCTTTAACTTTAAAGGTTCTTTCTTCTTTTTTAGTATATCTAAACACAACAAGTGCTAATGTCGTTGGAATAAATAACAAGAACGTAATGACTGAACTTACTTGTGAAAGATAAACAAAACTACCACTAATTGAAATCAACATTGAAATGACTAAAGTCACAATAATTCCAATGTAAGGCATTTGTCGTTTGTTTTCTTTAGATAAGAATGCAGGTAACATTTTGTTTTTTGAAAGTGCAATTGCTGGACGTGGTGTCCAAAATGCAGTTGCAACACTTGCACCAGCGCTAGCAATAATCGTTCCAGCAGCAACTAAAATACCGCCAACAGGTCCAAGAATCCTTTGAAAGGCATCTTGTACTGGGACCACACTGGTTGCTAAATCTGGTCCTAAAATTCCAATTGAAACGACTTGTAGTGCGATATAGATAACTGAAATCAAAGATATTGTCACAATTAATGCTCTAGGTAGATTTTTTCTAGGATTTTCCATTTCACCCGCTACTAATGGTAGCGCTTCAAATCCACCAAAAGCGTAGAAAATTAAGAAGACGGTTTGAGCAAAGTTAGCAGGTTCAAACGACTGTGGTAAGGCAAGAGGTTGAAAATTTTGACCTTTCAAGAAGAAAATTCCGATACACAAGAATAAGAACAATGGAATTAATTTTGAAAAAGTCATCAAGTTATTAACATATTTTGTTAATTTTAACCCTCTAACATTTAAGACAATCAAGATTAAAAATGTGACCATAATGGACACCGTTTTAACCCATCCATCAGCGAATACTGGTGATATTCCTGCAAGTGTTGTAATGAAACCATTAACAACAGTCGCCAACACAAATATTTGTGCTAGCCAATTTAAGATTCCAACTTCATAACTTACAAAGTTTCCAAATGCTTCTTTGGTATAGAGATAAGGTCCACCATCTTCTTTGAAAAGTGAGGCATTTTCACCTATAACTAAAGCAATTAGTAAAACTAAAACTGAGGCAAATACAAAGGCTAGTAAACTAGCTGTCCCCATTGATTTGTAGGCGTTGTTTGGTAGCAGGAATATTCCTGATCCCATTACACCGTTAATTCCGAGTAATACAATACTCCAAAAGCCAAGCTTATTTTTATTTTGATCTGATTTCTTCATAATGATAATCTCCTATTAATTTTTAGTCATACAATGATTGGTTAGCTAAAATTAACAAGATGTCGGTGATCATAAAGAAATTCCTGTACTTGGTGATAAGTCATACATCTGCTCCTAATATTTAAAATATGCGTTTTAAATATTAGAATGATGTACTAAACAAAATGGAATTGTCATTAATAATTTTAAGTTGGTCTCTTTAATTAACAATCTCAACGTCCTTTCTAAATGATAACTATATAAAAGTTAGTTTCTTCTATAATATACGAAATAAAACGGAATTGCGACCATAAATGTTAAAATAAGTGAAATCCATTGTACAAAAGTGGTCTGTGTCAGTAAAATAACGCTAAAAATAATAACCAAAATAGGAATTGTTAATCCACCTTTAACCGTAAAAGCGCCTTTTCTTTCTTTATGTTTAAATCTAAAAACAATTAACGCTAAAGTGGTTGGAATGAAAATAACAAAGGTAATTACTGAACTAATTTGTGATAAGAACACAAAACTGCCACTTAATGAAACTAGAAACGCAATCACCATAGACACTATAATTCCGTAGTGTGGCATATCAAATTTATTTTTTTGTGATAAGAACTGCGGTAGCATTTTATTTTCTGACATCGCAACTCCTGGACGAGACATCCAAAATGCGCCTGCAACACAAGCACCTGCACTAGCTACAATCGTTCCAGCAGCCACAATTGCACCACCAAATGGTCCTGCAATTTTAGTAAAGGCATCTTGTACTGGCACTACGCTATTGGCAAGGTCACTTCCTAAAATTCCAATCGAAACGATTTGTAATAAAACGTAAATTAATGAAACCATTAAAATGGTTGCTACAATCGCACGTGGTAAATTCTTACGTGGGTTTTTCATTTCACCAGCTACAAGTGGTAAGGATTCAAATCCACCGAAGGCATAAAAAATCAAAAAGATTGTCTGTGAAAAGTTATTCGGTTCTAATACACCTTCAGCCACTATTGGTTGATAGTGCGCCCCATTTAAAAAGAAAATACCAATTGCTAAAAAAAGAACTAGTGGCACTAGTTTTGAAATTGTCAAAATGTTATTCACATTTCGATTCAATTTAAGGCCCCTAATATTCAAAATTGCTAACAGTAAAAAGACGATTGCAATCGTAATATTTTTGACTATCGGATCATTAAAAATTGACGAAACACCTGACAAAGTCGTTACAAATCCATTCACAACAGTTGCAAATGCGACAATCTGTGCAATCCAATTAACAATTCCAATTTCATAACCAACAAAATCTCCAAAAGCTTCTTTAGTATAGAGATAGGGTCCGCCATCATCATTAAATAATGAGGCGTTTTCAGCAATAACTAAGGCAATAAATAAAGCTAAAATCATTGCACATAAAAAGGCAAGAATACTTGCTGTTCCCATGGATTTATAGGCATTATTAGGTAGCAAAAATATTCCTGATCCAATAATACCGTTAATTCCAAGTAGGACGATACTCCAAAATCCTAATTTATTTGAATCTTTATCCAAAATGAATCGCTCCTATTTTTTTACTGCTATTTTAAAATAGAAAATTTTTTAAAATAGCGTTATGATAAGTATGTTAGTGATTAAAATATGATTTTAATTACCCACAACCAATTAGTGTAATTTAAATTTAGCTACAGGTAAAGGAGTATTGAACAGAATGTTTTACTTTTTAACAGATTTTTGGTCATATAGCTTTTTTGAGGGGAATCAAAGCGATTTAAGCTTAATCATTCGTTTCGCCCTAATTATTATTGTCCTTGGCTTTTTAGCATGGACAGCCTTTGATTACTTTAGGAATAAAGATTCTATGCGTAATCGTGATATTTTAGTGGTACTAGTTATCTTTTCTGCTCTATTGGTACTTAATCAATATTCAAGTTTTCAACAAGCACACAATTCATTTAATAATTCAACGCAAGTTAAAACTTTTCTTGATGCTGTTAAGGTCAACCAAAACACCGAAACTGATCAAATATTCGTTAATCAAACCTCACTTTCTAGCGGTATGATTTTGAATATTGGTGGCAGCAAGGGACGGTTTTATAAAGTGCAGTTTAATAATGATAACGCCGTTAGTTCCTACGATTTAACCGAAACCAACTTAATTAACACAAAAGATATTACTTTTAATAAATAACTAGGGGGAAAAACAATGGTAAACTATGTTGATATTGGGCTTAAATTAACGTTAGCCTTTGCAACTGTAATTCTTCAAATTAACGTCTTTGGTAAAGGAAACTTAGCACCTAGTAACGCAGTTGATCAACTTCAAAACTATGTCCTAGGGGGCGTTATCGGGGGAATGCTCTACAGTAAAGACGTGACGTTACTTCAATTCTTTATTGTCTTATTAGTTTGGTCATTTATTGTTTCATTTGTTAAGTTACTAACTAATCATAGTCGTTTCTTTAAACGTGCTATCGATGGTTCACCCGTAACCGTGATTAAAAATGGGAAAATCAATGTCGAAGTTTTAAATAGTATTGGTCTATCAGCTCACGACTTATCCTTCAAACTACGTTCCACAGGTGCTTTTGATATCCGCAAAGTTAAACGTGGTGTAGTCGAACAAAATGGGCAATTGACAGTTACTCAAGTTGGCGATGAAACCATTAAATATCCTATTATTATGGATGGTCAAATTGATGAAGATGCTTTAGATGTTATCAATCGTGATGAAGATTGGTTAATGAGACAACTTAAACTAAGAGGTTATGAACTTAACCAAATTTATATGGCTAATTATTTATCACACAAAATCGTTATCTTCCCTTACTCAGGTATTGGTGATGAAGATGATGAAAAAAGTGAACATGATGAAAAAAAAGCAGATGAAGAAAGTTAATTTAATTAATAAAAAAAGCTTTTCGATAAATTATCGAAAAGCTTTTTTAGTCGATTAAGGGCTTAGTTAATAGAGATAAAATACTAGCAGAAATAAACATGACAACCCCAGCTAAAACAACATTGAATGACAAGTAAGAGGTATATTGAATAATTGCAGCGGCAAATTCACCTATTACACCTGAAAAGTCAAATAATGAAGTTATAACAGCTAAAATCATAAATAATATCGTTAAAACTAATCCTAGTCGAGAAACTACTGATAGAAGCTCTTTGATTGCTAATTTCAAATTCATTTTTGACTTTCTCATTCTATTTAAGATAACAATTAATAGAATCAAAGCAATCAATAAAACACCAATTGCAATCATCCAAAATAGAGTCACTGCATTAGATAAGGTTGTTAAGCCATCTAAATCAAATGTTCCTAAAACCGCATATTGAGAAGTTTGTTCATTTTCTTGCAGTGCTGTTTTGACGCGTTTTGCTTTTGTGGCACTACTATCATCAATCACATTAATCAGTGTTATTTTGATTTCGGATGCAATTTGTAAACTATTATTTCTAAAGTTGTGAATACCAGCAGTGTAATCAATCATATTATTCATCACGTCGTTTGATTGCTCTTCATTTAAGAGCTTTGCTGATAGTTGATTTTGATCTGTTGTAACAGAGTTAGATAGTTTAACAAATTGACGGTTGATATAGTTAGTCATATGTGTTGAATTATTCAGATTAGACTTTACAAAATTGGGATTTAAGTAAGTAGCCATTAATAAAACGGACAGTATAATCACTAAAATGTCACTCACTAAAAAACCGGTTAATCGCTTCGGCTTTGTTTTTGTAACTTTTTTAGCTGTTGATGTTGTCCGCTTAGACCTTTTCAATTCTTTTGTAGCCATTAATATGCACCTCAGCCCTTTTATTTAAATACTATTCCTAAATTATAACATATTCTATAAAATCTCATTAAAATTCCATCACAACACTTTACAATACACAAAATATTGATTAACCTGTTAGCTAATCATTTTAACAAGAGGTGTTTTTTATGTCAGAACCAAGTCATCATTTTCTAAATTTAATTAACAAACGAACTAGTATTCGCAAGTTTCAAGATAAACCCCTTTCCAAAACTCATAAAGAGCAAATTACAACTGCCAGTTTTAACGCACCAACAACTCAGTTTAGACAAGCTGGTTCGATTATCGAAATTTCAGACCCTGTAATCAAAGAACAACTAGCTGAGATTTCTGGACAATCATATGTCGCTAATAATGGTTTACTGCTTGTTTTCATAGCCGATGAATATCGTAATACTGCTATTGCACAAACTAACAATCAAGACCACTTTATGTATCAAAAACCCATTTCGCTTATTAATGCGATTGTTGATACTTCTTTAATGGCTCAAAACGCTAACTTAGCTGCTGAGAGTTTAGAAATTGGTTCCGTTTATCTCGGTAGCATCTTGAATGATGCACAAAAGGTTATTGAGTTATTAAAACTACCCAAATACACCTTCCCTCTCTTTGCGATGGCATTCGGGTATCCTGATGATAATCCTGACGTTAAACCTAAACTAAATCATCACCATCGACTATTTCAAAATAGTTATGACCTAAACCATATCAACTCAACATCCTTTAATGAGTATAACACCGACATCAAAAATTACTACGCTAGTCGTGATTCACACAATAGAACTGACTCGTTTATTTCTCAAATTGCTCAAGGTGGTCACTTAATTCAAGGTAAAAGACTTGATATCGCTAAAATACTTAAAGACCAAGGATTTGACTGGCAATAAAAAAAGACGACAAACTGTCGTCTTTTTTTATTGTTTAAAAGTTTGTACGCGAGATGCGTGATTTGATAACCACCATTTTGCAACTTCTTGTGGATTTTCACCGTTTCTAATTCTTAACATCACTTCACTAATATCTTGCTCATCCCATTTAAAGTTTTTAAGCAAGTTATAAGCTTCTGGATAATCATCTTTCAATCCTTGTCGTGCGATCGTATTGATTTTTTCAGACTCACCCATTACCTTTTTAGGATCTTGCAAAATTTTAAGATGATATTTAGCAAATATCCAATGAGGTGACCAGCCTGTCACAACAACATCTTGGTGATTTTTGACAGCTTGGCCTAATACAACTGCCATTGCACCAGAAGAAGAAGTGCTGACTTGCCAGCCTTTTAAGTTAGCGTATTGTTTTGTCGCATTTTGTGCATAATCGACAATTGATTCAGAAGGTTCAATTCCTGTAATCGTTTTATTGGCTTCATCTTTCAAATCTTCAATAGAATTGGCCTTCATATAATCAGGTACAACTAAACCAACTTGAGCTTTATCATAATTAGCACCTAGTAAATCTAACTGATCTTTGTACTCGGCATACTCGTTCTTATGAGTCGTTGGTAACCAAGCACACAACATTGCATCTGCTTGTTTAGTGGCAACTGACTTCCACATGATTGCATCATCTAATGGCATAATATCAACGTCATAACCTGCCTCACGTAACAATTCACCTGCCACGTTAGTTGTTGCCACAGCATCATCCCACTCAACGTAAACCAACTTAATATGGCCTTTAGAGTGACTAGCTGAAGCAGTTGTTGCTTGAACAACACCGCCAGAAACTGTTAACAGCATTAAAGCAACTGCTGCAATAATATGAACTTTATGTTGATGTTTTCGGCTTTTAGCATCAACTAGTTTTCGGTGAGCAATATGGCGATTGATGTTATGCGCAAATCGGTCAATAATAATCGCCATAATCACAAGTGCTAGCCCATTTACAAAACCATGCCCCACTTGAGCACGTTGAACAGCAGATAGCACACCTCGACCAAGTCCAGGAGCGCCAATCATGGATGCAATCACAACCATTGATAAAGACATCATGATCGTTTGATTAGCCCCTTCTAGGATCGTATTACGTGCGTAAGGTAAATCTAGTTTGAATAGTCGCTGTGTATCAGTTGACCCAAATGAAGCAGATGTTTCTACCAAAGACTTAGGGACTTGATGAATACCCAAGTTTGTCATTCTAACAACAGGTGGCAAAGCAAAAATCACTGATGAAACAACACCAGGCATAACACCGATTCCAAAAAAAGCAACAGCCGGAATTAAATAAACAAACCCTGGCATTGTTTGCATAAAGTCAAGGAATGGTGTGATTATTTTTGACGCAGTTTGACTTTTAGCATCTAATATTCCCAAAGGAACCCCAATAATTAGTGCAATTAAACTTGAAACCATCACTAATGTTAATGTACTCATTAAATCGTTCCACAAGTGTTGGTTGTAGATAAATAACAGTCCTAGAAAACTAAAAATTGTCAGCCCTAGTTTCTTACCTGAAATGTAATAAGCTGTTACAACAATTAATAGCATTAACACAAATGGATTAATCCAAATTAAAAAGTCGCTAATCCAGTCGATACCCCCTTGTCCAATTGTTTGAATAACATTAAACAATTGCGCGAATGTTTGTGTAAACCATTGCACAAATGCATCAATCCATTCAGCTATCGGCAGCCGGGGGACGTCTATGTTAGCAGTCATTTTCTATTTTTCCTCCTAGTAATTTCAAAACATAATCAATTTATGCCTTCATTGTAACAATAATTTCAAAAATATCACGTATTAATTGAGATTTATCCAAAATAAAAAACATCACTTATTTTTAGTGATGTTTTTTAGCGCTTTTATTTAGATTCTTTCCACTTGTTAACTTCTTCTTGGTGGTTAGCAATCCAGTCTTGAGCTGCTTTTTCTGGTTTTTCACCATTACTAATTGCAAGCATTACCCCATTGATATCTTCACTGCTCCACTTGAAGTTCTTCAATAAATTATAAACTTCTGGTTTATCTTCTTTTAAACCTAGACGTGCTACTGAATTAATTGTTTCAGTTGCCCCCATTGTTCCTTTTGGATCTTCTAAGAACTTAAGATCGTATTTTGAGAACATCCAGTGTGGTTGCCAACCAGTAACCACGATTTCTTCTTTGTTTTTGTATGCCTTATCTAACGCAGCAGTCATAGCACCTGAAGATGAAGGAACTAGTTGCCATGATTTTAGATTATCATATTCTTTAAGTGTTTTTTCAGCTAAACTCATTGTTCCTGAACCAGCGTCAATACCTGTTACAGTCTTTTTAGCTTCATTTGATAAATCAGCTATTGAATTCACATTCATATATTTAGGCACTACCAATCCAAGCTTAGCACCTTCAAAGTTAGACCCTAGTAATTCTAATTGGTCTTTATACTTGTTGTATTGTGCTTCATGAGTGACAGGTAACCAAGCAGCTACCATACCGTCAGCTTGCTTGTTTGCGATTGATTGCCACATAAATGACATATCTAAAGGTGTCAATTCAACATTATATCCCATATCTTTTAAGACTTGTCCAACCACATTAGTTGAAGCAACTTCACTATCCCATTCAACGTAAGTTAGCTTAACACTCTTAGCGTTGTTTGAGTTTGATGTATTGTCAGTTTGTTTGTTGCTTGAACAAGCGGTCGCTATCACTGCTAGAAATGCCACGAAAGCTGTTAATAAAACTTTTTTTAAATGTTTCATACAAATTCCTCCTGGTATTTTTGAATTAAAGTTGGCTAAAAAAAAAATACTAGTTATTAACTAGTATTCTTTTAATCAAGACTTAATTAAGCTTTTTTCCATGAGTTAACTTGGTCTTGGTGGTTAGCAATCCAATCTTGCGCAGCTTTTTCTGGTTTTTCACCATTACTAATTGCAAGCATTACGCTGTTGATGTCTTCGCTAGTCCATTTAAAGTTTTTAAGTACATTGTAAACTTCAGGTTTGTCTTCTTTAAGACCTTGGCGAGCGATTGAGTTAATTGTTTCTGCTGAACCCATTGTACCTTTTGGATCTTCTAAGAACTTAAGATCGTATTTAGCGAACATCCAGTGTGGAGCCCAACCTGTTACAACGATATCTTCTTTGTTCTTGTATGCTTTATCTAAGGCTGTTGCCATAGCACCTGAAGATGAAGGTAGTACTTGCCATGATTTCAAGTTATCGTATTCTTTAACTGTTTTTTCAGCAGCTGCCACAACACCAGCACCGGCATCGATACCTGTAATTGTTTTCTTAGCTTGATCTGAAAGGTCTGAAATTGAGTTTACGTTTTCCATGTATTTAGGAACAACTAAACCAAGTTTAGCACCTTGTAGGTTTTCACCTAATAATTCAACTTTATCTTTGTATTTACTGTATTGTTCTGCATGAGTACTTGGTAACCATGCTGATACCATACCATCAGCTTGCTTGTTAGCAACTGATTGCCACATAACAGCGTTATCCATAGGTACAGCGTCAACAGTGTATCCCATACCTTTTAAGACTTCACTTAAAACGTTTGTAGAAGCTACTTCACTGTCCCAGTTTACGTAGGCTAATTTAACTGATTTTGATGAGTCTGAATTCTTGCTGCTGTTGTTTGATGAACATGCAGTAACGGCTACTGCAGCAACGGCTACAAAAGCTGTTAATAAAATCTTTTTCATTAATTTCATTAAAATTTCCTCCTTGATATTTTTCGAAAATCAACACTTCTATTTTAGCAACTTTTGAATTTTTTTCAAAGAAAAGTTGAATTTTTTAAGAATAATTTCATCTTTTATCAAGATTGTTTCCAGCTTGCTACCTTATCAGGATTCTTTTCAATCCACTCTCTAGCAGCTTTTTTAGGATCGACATTGTCACTTAGCTTAACCATGATTTCGTTAATATCTGGTAAATCCCATTTGAAGTTTTTAAGAACTTTAAAGGCTTCTGGTTTATCGTCTTGTAATCCTTTTCGTGCAATGGTTGTAATTGTTTCTGGTGCACTAATTGTGCCTTGTGGATCATCTAAAACTTTCACGTCGTATTTATTAAACATCCAGTGAGGCATCCAACCTGTGATAATAATTTCTTCTTTGTTTTTGATAGCTTTATCTAAGGAAGAAAACATGGCACCTGAAGATGAGGGCATTAATTTAAATCCTTTTAAGTTAGGATATCTTCTCAGGGTTTTTTCAGCGTTAGCTGTAATTCCAGCTCCTGGTTCCATCCCAGTAATTGTTTTATGCGCTTCATCTTTTAAATCAGCTATTGAATTAACTGACATATATGAAGGCACGATAAATCCTGCTTTGGCTCCATCTACTAAACTTTCACCTATAATATCCACATTGTTTTTGTAGCGCTTATATTCCGGACCATTGGTTGTGGGCAACCATGCCGTTACCATAGCATCAGCGCTGCCATCAGCGACTGACTTCCACATAAAAATGTTGTCTAGAGGTACCATTTCAACTTGGTACCCCATATCTTGCAAAACTTCACCTACTACGAATGTTGATGCAATTGCATCATCCCATTCCTTGTAAGCTAGCGTAATCTTATTCGAAGACTTCGCAGCTTGAGTTTCTTTTTTAGGGGAGCATGCTGTAAAGCTCAACCCAACAAACAATAGTGACAACATGATGCTAATTTTCCTAGCAAATTTCATTATAAATATTTTTCCTCCAACTTATCTCGGCAATAAAAAATGCGCTATCCGGTTGATAGCGCATGTTCATTATTATACTACAATTATGAATTTTTCCAACTGTTAACTTTATCTTGATTTTTAGAAATCCAGTCTTTGGCAGCTTGATCTGCTTTTTTACCACTACTCATCTCAAGCATCACGTCACCAATATCACTCATATCCCATTTAAAGTTTTTAAGTATTTTGTAAACTTCTGGGTTATCTTCTTTAAGTCCTTGTCGAGCTACAGTATTAATTGTCTCTGGTGAACTAATTAATTTTTCTGGATCTTCCAAGAATTTAAGATCATATTTTGTAAACATCCAGTGTGGTTCCCAACCCGTAATAACAATTTCATCTTGGTTTTTATAAGCCTTGTCTAAAGTAGCTGTCATTGCCCCTGTAGAAGATGGCATTAACTTCCAATCTTTCAAGTTAGAATATTGTTTTAACGCGTTTTCTGCACTTGTCATAATTCCCGCACCAGGTTCAATCCCTGTGATTGTTTTATTAGCCTGATTAACTAAATCAGAAACGGAATTTACATTTGTCATATATGAGGGAACTACAAGACCTGATTGAGCTCCCGATAAGCTAGGACCAACCAAGTCAATTTGATTTTTATATTTTTCATATTGCTGACCATGTGTTAGAGGTAACCATGCAGATACCATTGCATCTGATTGTTTATTCGCAACAGATTGCCATACAATAGCGTTATCTAGGGGTGTCAGTTGAACATTGTAGCCCATTTCTTTCAGAACTTCAGCAACAACGTTAGTGGATGAAACTGAGTCATCCCACTCCATATAAGCTAATTTAACGGTTTTTGAAGTATCGCCTGATGATTTGCTGTCGCCTGATGAACAAGCTGCCAGTGGCATAATAACGGCTGTCATCAGCACAGCTAACATCACTTTTTTCAATTTACTCATAATTACTTTTATCCTCCAAATTTAGTAGATTCATACCTATAATAGATGCAAAAAAATACGCTCCCTAAAGAAACCAGAGAGCGTATTTTTGTTTATTATCAAAATGTCAAAATGTTGATTCAAAGAGTTGATAAGAAGAACTAATTTATGCTCTCAAATAAAGTAGTAAATTTAATTCTTTTTTCTCTTCTCAATAAATTAACACATCGTAATGATGATTATCCCATCACAGCTTGAACAATTGCACTAACAACGATTACTACAACCGATCCAATTAAAACGCCACGACGAACTTTCATTTGTTTTAGTTTTGCATCTTTGTCAATAGCTTTTGATTCTGCTGACATTAGACGGTTAATGTTTTGTGTGTAACGGTCAATAATAATAGCTAAGATAACTAGTGAGATACCGTTAACGAAACCTGTACCAACTTGTGCTCTTTGAACAGCAGATAAAACACCACGTCCAAGACCAGGAGCACCGATCATTGATGACATAACAACCATTGAAAGTGATAACATGATTGTTTGGTTAATACCAGCCATAATTGTGTTTTTAGCAAGTGGTAAGTCAAGTTTGAATAAACGTTGGCTACCTGTTGAACCAAATGATTCAGCAGCTTCAACAAGTTCTTCAGGAACTTGGCGAATACCTAAGTTTGTCATTCTAACTGTTGGTGGTAACGCGAAGATAACTGATGAGAATACACCAGGAACAACACCGATACCGAAGAAAGCAACAGCAGGAATCAAGTAAACGAAACCTGGCATTGTCTGCATGAAGTCAAGAATTGGTGTGATAACGGCTTGTGCACGATCACTTTTTGATGACCAAATACCAAGAGGCACACCAATAACAACAGAAACTAAACTTGAGATAAGTACCAATGTAAATGTACTCATTAAGTCTGACCATAGGTCTTGGTTCAATACGAATAATAATCCGATTAAACTAAATGCAGCTAAACCGAATTTACGTCCTGAAATAAAGAACGCACCGATTACAACGATGGCAATCATTACAAATGGATTAATCCATGTTAAGTAGTTAGTCATCCAGTCCATTAATCCTTGACCTACTGTTTGAATAAATCCAAATAGACCAGAGAATGTATTGGTTAACCAGTTTGTAATTGCTTCAACCCAGTCAGCAACTGGAAGTTGTTGAATTAACATATTAGGTAACATTATTTATCCCCCTTTTCAGGTTGAACATCTACAATATCATTAGTATCGATACTTTCAGCATCTTCATCTGCTAATGCTTCAATAACGCTACCACGAATAACAACACCTAAAACTTTTCCGTTTTCTGTAACAGCAACCGGTGTTTTAGCATCGTAAATGATATTGAAAATATCGTTAACAGTTGTGTCTTTTGCAATTGTAGGAATTGAAGTATCTAAGTATTCTACTAAATCTTTTCCTGTATTTTTAGCATCACGTGCAGCTTCCGCTGTAATAACACCTTGTAACTTACGGTCACGATCAACAGCAAGTAACATTGAAATTTTATCGTGTTTCATACGACGTAGTGCGATATTTGGACCTTCTGATTGAATATTCAATAATGAAGCAGGTTCCATAATATTTTGTGCTGTTAGCACACGAGAGTAGTCAACGTCTTGAACGAATGTCTTAACGTAATCGTTAGCAGGAGTTGTTAGAATTTCTTCCCCTGTACCGATTTGTTGGATTTGACCATCACGCATAATTGTAATTCTATCACCTAAACGAAGTGCTTCGTTTAAATCGTGAGTGATGAAAATAATTGTTTTTTGTAATTTTTGTTGTAGTTCTAGTAATTCGTCTTGCATTTCTTTACGAATCAATGGATCAAGCGCTGAGAATGCTTCGTCCATTAGAAGAACTTCTGGATCGTTAGCTAGCGCACGGGCTAAACCAACACGTTGTTGCATACCACCTGATAATTGACTAGGTAGTTGATCTTTAAAGTCGTATAAGTGTAAGTTCTTAAGTGCTTCTCCTGCACGTTTGTTACGTTCTTCTTTTTCAACGCCACGAATTTCTAATCCGTAAGCTGTATTTTCTAGAATTGTACGGTTTGGGAAAAGACCAAAGTTTTGAAATACCATACTCATTTTTGTACGGCGAATTTCACGTAATTTATCTTTGTCTACTTTAGCGATATCATCACCATCAACCATAACTGAACCATCAGTTGGTTCAATTAAACGGTTAATCAAACGAATCAATGTTGATTTACCAGATCCTGAAAGACCCATAATAACGAAGATTTCGCCTTTTTCAACTTTGAAACTTGCATCGTAAACCCCTACAGTTGCACCGGTCTTACGCAAGATTTCATTTTTACTCTTTTTATCTTTAACCATTTCTAGAGCGGCTTTAGTTTTTCTACCAAAGACTTTTGTTAAATTTTTAACTTCTACTACTGGCATGGTTACCTCCATAAATTTTGTTAAGATGATTAACAGACTATAACATATAATCATAAAAAGGCACTTTTTGTCAAGATTACTACTAATATGTAAGTCTCATTTTCATCTTATATTAATTTAGAATTGCTATTAACTACCGCTAGCACCTCCTACAACAACTGATAAAAACGCTGTTGCAGTGGGATACTAGTGAAAAAATAATATTTGAGAAATAAAATTTTTTAATAAATTATCTCCAAATTCTTGACATATATATAATAACATATTTAACACCAAAGTGACAAATATATCCATTTTTTAAAGTAGAAAAATAGTCACTTTAGCTAATAAAAATCACCTACAACTCATGTAGGTGACTTTTTTATTTGCTGCTATTAATCCAGCCATCAACTTTATCTTTATTTTTTGAAATCCAGTCTTTGGCAGCATCCTGAGGTGACTTACCACCACGAATAGCAAGCATTACTTCATTAATATCTTTATCGTCCCATTTGAACTGTTTCAAGATATTGTAAGCTTCTGGCTTATCATCTTTTAATCCTTGGCGAGCAAAGGTATTAATTGTTTCTGATTCACCAAATCCTTTTTTAGGATCTTGTAAGAATTTGACATCATATTCACCAAAAATCCAGTGAGGTGTCCAACCACTAATAATAATTTCTTTGTGGTTTTTAATAGCTTGTCCTAGTGAAACAGCCATTGCACCTGTAGATGATGATTCAATCTTCCAACCATTGTCTTTTAGGTTAGCATATTGATCGATTACTGATTTAGTTGCGGCAGTCGCACCTGAACCAGGCTCATTAGTTACAATTGTTTTGTTTGCTTGATCTTTAAGATCATCAATAGAGTTAACGTTCATATATGATGGCACAACTAATCCTAATTGCGCACCTTCATAGTTTGCACCCAATAAATCTAATTGATCTTTGAATTTTTCATATTGTGCTTTATGGGTTAATGGTAACCAACCAGCAAGTAATGCATCGGCTTGCTTGTTAGCAACTGCTTGCCACATAACACTATTATCTAGTGGTGTTGCATCAACATTGTAACCAGCATCTCTCAAGATTTGTGCTGCTACGTTTGTTGTTGCGACAGCGTCGTCCATTTCAAAGTAGGCTAGTGTGATATTACCTTTTGATGTTGTACCTGATTGGCTAGCTACAACTGTTTGTGTAATAAATCCACCTACTAATACAACTAATGCAACAATAGTACCAACTAGACGGTTACGTTTTTTCGTTTGACGAGCAGCTTCATCAGCAATATTTTCACTCATAATACGGTTAAGACCTTGTGTATAACGGTCAATAATAATCGCTAGAATAACGATAGATAGTCCGTTAACAAACCCACTACCCACTTGCGCTCTTTGAACAGATGATAAGATACCACGTCCAAGACCTGGTGCACCAATCATTGATGAAATAACAACCATTGAAAGTGACAACATCACTGTTTGGTTAACACCAGCCATAATCGTGTTTTTAGCAAGTGGCAAGTCAAGCTTGAATAAACGTTGGCTAGCTGTTGAACCAAATGATTCAGAAGCTTCAACTAATTCACCCGGAACTTGACGGATACCTAAGTTTGTCATTCTAACTGTTGGTGGTAGCGCGAAGATAACTGATGCAAATACACCAGGTACAACACCAATACCGAAGAAAGCAACAGCAGGAATCAAGTAAACGAAACCTGGCATTGTCTGCATGAAATCAAGAATTGGTGTAATAACAGCTTGTGCACCGTTACTTTTTGATGACCAAATACCAAGTGGTATCCCAATAATTACAGCTAATAAACTTGAGACCAGAATCAAGGTAAATGTGCTCATCAAGTCGCTCCAAGCACCTTGGTTTTCAACGAACAGTAATCCGATTAAACTAAATGCGGCTAAACCGAACTTACGTCCTGAAATAAAGAACGCACCAATTACAACGATGGCAATCATCACGAAAGGATTAATCCATGTTAGGTAGTTAGTAATACCGTTCATTAAGCCTTGACCTACTGTTTGGATAAATCCAAACAAACCAGAAAGAGTGGTTGTTAGCCATTGCGTAATGGCTTCAACCCAATCAGCAACTGGCAGTTGAGGAACTGACATGTTGAATAGCATTATTTATCCCCCTTTTCAGGTTGAACATCTACAATATCATTAGTATCGATACTTTCAGCATCTTCATCTGCTAATGCTTCAATAACACTACCACGAATAACAACACCTAAAACTTTTCCGTTTTCTGTAACAGCAACCGGTGTTTTAGCATCGTAAATGATATTAAAGATATCGTTAACAGTCGTATCTTTTGCAATTGTAGGAATTGAAGTATCTAAGTATTCTACTAAATCTTTTCCTGAATTTTTGGCGTCACGTGCAGCATCTGCTGTAATAACACCTTGTAACTTACGATCGCGATCAACTGCAAGAAGCATTGAAACACGGTCATGCTTCATACGACGCAATGCAATATTTGGACCTTCTGCTTGAATATTTAGCAATGAAGCCGGTTCCATAATATTTTGAGCTGTTAACACACGTGAATAATCAACATCTTGAACGAATGTTTTAACATAGTCATTGGCAGGAGTTGTTAGAATCTCTTCCCCTGTACCAATTTGTTGAATTTTACCGTCACGCATAATTGTAATTCTGTCACCTAAACGAAGTGCTTCATTTAAATCGTGAGTGATAAAAATAATTGTTTTTTGTAATTTTTGTTGTAGTTCTAACAGTTCATCTTGCATTTCTTTACGAATCAATGGATCAAGAGCTGAGAACGCTTCGTCCATTAATAGAACTTCTGGATCATTTGCAAGTGCACGGGCAAGCCCAACACGTTGTTGCATACCACCTGATAATTGACTAGGTAGTTGATCTTTAAAGTCATATAAATGTAAGTTTTTAAGTGCTTCCCCTGCACGTTTGTTACGTTCTTCTTTTTCAACACCACGAATTTCTAATCCGTAAGCTGTATTTTCTAAAATTGTACGATTTGGAAAAAGACCAAAGTTTTGGAAAACCATACTCATTTTTGTACGGCGAATTTCACGTAATTTATCTTTATCTACTTTAGCAATATCATCACCATCGACCATAACTGAACCGTCAGTTGGTTCAATCAAACGGTTGATTAAACGAATCAATGTTGACTTACCGGATCCTGAAAGACCCATGATAACAAAGATTTCACCTTTTTCGACTTTGAAACTTGCATCATAGACCCCTACAGTTGACCCTGTTTCGCGTAAAATTTCGTTTTTACTTTTCTTATCTTTAACCATTTCTAGTGCCGCTTTGGATTTTTTACCAAAGACTTTTGTTAAATTTTTAACTTCTACTACTGGCATGGTTACCTCCATATATTTTATGTCTTAATTTCTTAAGTGACCACACTATTAAAACACCTAGGGTCACTTTTGTCAAATGAACGCCCTCAGGTTACCTTGACATCAAGAGGTTCACAACTCTTTGGTAAGCGAATTCATCACCTACAAAGTAAATGACATCGCCAACTTCAATTTTTGCCAAGGGACCTGGTGAAACAATCATCTTATTTTTGTGCTTAACAGCAACAATTGTTGCACCTGTATTGTGCCAAAAGTTTAACTCGCTAATATTTTTAGAGTGATCTTCAAAATCTTCTGTTACTAATAATTCATAAGGAATCAATGTGTTATCTTCATTAAAACGTTTAGTTTGGTCAACTAGTTTATTCAATAACGTAATGAATTCTTTTGATTCTGACTGCTGTCTTTTAATACTGTGATTTAAATCTTGTTTAATTGTAGTTAAGCTTCGAACATCTTGATGTTGCTTAATAAATTCTTGTGCACGGGCTTTTGAAGAAACAAAAAAGCCGGACCCGTGTTTAACTTCTACTATTGAAAGATCAGCTAGTATTGTAATCGCTTTTCTTGCGGTTTCGGGTGAAACTTGAAACTGCATTGCAATAGTTGAACGTGCTCTCAACTTTTCGCCTTCAACATAGCGACCTTCAACTATTCGCTCGGCAATTCCAATTGCTATTTGTTGATATCTTGGCTGTACTGATTGTGTTGCATTCGCCATAAAAACAACTCCTACCATAATATAATGACATTATTTACATTACTCCTTAGAAATACTACCACAAGATTACCTAAAGTGACAACAGACTATTTTGATAGTTGTGACCATTTTTATATTAATTTGCAAAAATATCCACTCTAATACTTGATTTAAACAAAAAAATTTAGTAACATGTTTGAGGTTTTGAATATTTTTACTATTTTAATTATTTCGGAGGTCTATATATATGAAGAAGCGTTATCTTTTTGGAATTATTTCAACATTAGCTGTATTCTCGCTAGCGTTAACTGGGTGTACTAATCGCTCAAAACAAGCTAACCAATCAGCTAGTGAAGTCAATCAAACATTTAAAACACCCACAGCTGTTACCGTTTTAGGTAGCATCGATGACAAGTCTTTTAACCAATCAGCTTGGGAAGGACTTCAACAATGGGGAGCATCAAAAAGTTTAACTAAAGGTGTAGGTGGCTTCAACTACGCTGCTGCAACACAAGATTCAGACTTAACTTCTCAAATTAACAATCTAATCAAAAACAAATACCAAATGATTTTCGGTGTTGGTTACCGTTTATCTAAATCAATTGGTGATGCTGCTAAACAAAATCCAAATACAAACTTTGCAATCGTTGATGATGTCATCTCTGATCAATCAAACGTTGCATCTTTAACTTTCAAAGATGAACAAGCCGCTTACCTTGCTGGTGTTTCTGCTGCGCTTTCAACTAAATCTAACAAAATCGGTTTCATCGGTGGTGTTCAAGGTGAAGTCCTAGGTAAATTTGAAAAAGGTTACCGTGCTGGTGCACAATCTGTTAACCCAGATATCTCAATTGATGTTAAATACGCTGGTTCATTCAGTCGTGCTGACTTAGGTAAATCAATGGCAACTGCAATGTACAACACAGGTGCTGATGTCATCTATCAACTTGCTGGTGAAACAGGTACTGGTGTCTTCTCAGTAGCCAAAGATTCAGCTAAAAGTGGTGACAAAGTTTGGGTTATCGGTGCTGATCGTGACCAAACTGACGAAGGGCAATACAGTGGCGGTAACGTTACTCTAACTTCTTCTATCAAAAACTTATCAAGTGTTATCAAAGACGTTGCTGATAAAAATGCGAACGGTGAATTCCCTGGTGGACAACACACAATTTATGGTCTTAACGAAGACGGTGTTGATTTAGTTAAAGGTCAACTAAGCGATGATACATGGGCAAAAGTTGAACAAGCTAAACAAGACATTATGTCAGGTAAAATCACTATCTAGATTTAAAAATTACAATTAAGCAACTAGTTTAGGCTAGTTGTTTTTTTATACACAAATTAACTAAATACGAACATTAATTACTTTTTTATTAAAAATATACAGTTTTTACTTTTTAATTCTGTGGTCTTCTGTTATTATATTCATGTAATCATTTTAGACGATACGTCTATAACGGAGGAAAATATGAATAAATTAGTCAAAAAAATAAGCTTAGCTATTTTAGCACTTGGTATCATCATCCCATTGTCAGCCTGTACAAATCGTTCGGCTTCAAACAATTCTGAATCACAAAACAAAGGTAACTCACTTGCCGTAGCCCTTTTAACTGATTTAAACGGAGTTGACGATAAATCATTCAACCAATCCGCTTGGGAAGGTTTAACAAAATGGGGTAAAGAACATAACTTAACTAAAGGATTAGGTGGTTATGATTACGTTCAATCTCACCAAGATTCAGATTATCCCGTAAATATTAACAAATTAATCAAAAACAACTACAACTTAATTTACGCTATTGGTTACAAACTTGATAAAGCTGTAACAGATGGTGCTAAACAAAATCCAAATACAAAGTTTGCGATTATTGATACTGTTGTTCCTGATTTAGATAACGTTACTTCACTAACATTTAAAGACAACGAATCAGCTTACCTTGCTGGTATGTCTGCTGCCTTAAATAGTAAAACCAAAAAAATCGGTTTTATCGGTGGTGTAAAAGGTGAAGTTATCAACCGTTTTGAAGCCGGTTATGTAGCTGGTGCTAAAGCCGCTGTTCCTGACATCGAAGTTGATGTTAAATACGTTGGTGCTTTTGATAAAGCTGACGTTGCAAAATCTATCGCAACAGCAATGTACAACAATGGTAACGATGCTATTTATCAAGCTGCTGGTAGTGCTGGACTTGGCGTTTTCTCAAGTGCAAAAGATGCTCGTAAGAGTGGTAAAGAAGTTTACGTTGTCGGTTGTGACCGTGATCAGACTGAAGAAGGCCAATATGATGGTGGTAATTTAACACTTACTTCATCAATCAAAGCTTTAAATACAGTTGTTGAAGAAGTTTCAAATGAAACACTTGCTGGTAACTTCCCAGGTAAACAACATAAAGTCTTCGGATTGAAAGAAAACGGTGTTGATATTTCTAAAGGTCAATTATCAACTGATATTTGGAACAAAGTTGAACAAGCTAAACAAGACATTATTGATGGAAAAGTAACTGTTCCAGAAAAACCATAATCTTAGTTTTTTAACTCACAACCAAATAGTAAGAGCTGAAACTAACTTCAGCTCTTATTTTTATGCTTAACCTTTATTTAACAATTGGTTGTTTTTCGATATAATAGTAGTAATAAATGGATGACGAAGGAGATTCAACAGATGCAATCAAATTTTGATCAAGCTTCATGTGCGATTGAGCTTAAGCATATGACAAAAGCATTTGGCGATTTTAAAGCCAATAATGACATTAATTTAAAAATTAAAAAAGGACAAATCCATGCACTTCTAGGTGAAAACGGTGCGGGTAAGTCTACCATGATGAACGTTTTATCTGGTTTGTATCAGCCCACTAGTGGTGATGTTTTCGTTAACGGTGAAAAAGTTGCAATGACTTCTTCAAAAGATGCCAACAATCTTGGAATCGGAATGGTTCACCAACATTTCATGTTAGTTGATGATTTCACTGTAATTGAAAACATTGTTTTAGGTGCTGAACCTACTAAGGCAGCTGGTATTTTAAACCTTAAACAAGCTAGACAAAAAATTATGGATTTATCCGAAAAATATCACTTGGAAATTGATCCAGATGCTAAAGTAAGAGATATTTCTGTCGGTATGCAACAACGTGTTGAAATTCTTAAATTGCTTTACCGTGATGCTAATATTTTGATTTTCGACGAACCAACAGCTGTTTTAACCCCTTCTGAAATCACAGAATTAATGGCAATCATGAAGGAAATGGTTCAAGAAGGTAAATCAATTATCTTAATTACTCACAAATTAGATGAAATCAAAGAAGTTGCTGATGAATGTACAGTTATTCGTCGTGGTCAAATCATCGGTAGTGTTTTAGTTAAGGATTCATCTGAACAGCAACTAGCTGACATGATGGTTGGTCGTGAAGTTAACTTCAAAACAGATAAAACTAAATCAAAACCTGGTGAAGCTGTTCTGAAAATTGAAAACCTATCTGTTAAAGATAGTCAAAAAGTTGAACGTGTTAAAAACCTTAGCTTCGATGTTCATGCGGGTGAAGTACTAGGAATTGCCGGTGTTGACGGTAATGGACAAAGCGAACTAGTTCAAGCTATTAGTGGACTTGAAAAGTCTTCATCTGGTTCAATTACATTAGATAACAAAGATATTACTAACTTGAAGGTTCGCAAAGTTACCGAAGCAGGTCTTGGTCATATTCCAGAAGATAGACAACGCTTTGGTTTGATTTTGCCAATGACCGTATCTGAAAATATTGCCTTACAAAGTTACTATCGTAAACCTGATTCATCATACGGTGTTTTGAATTACAATTATATGAACGAACACGCTCGTCACCTAATTGAACAATTCGATATTCGTACTTATTCCGAAAAAAGTGAAACTGGTGCACTTTCAGGTGGTAACCAACAAAAAGTCATTATTGCTCGTGAAGTTGAACGTAATCCTAAGTTATTAATTGCTGCTAACCCTACTCGTGGTCTTGATGTTGGTGCGATTGAATATATTCATAAACGTCTTGTTGATCAACGTGATAAAGGAAACGGTGTTTTACTTGTCAGTTTCTCACTAGATGAAATCTTGAACGTTTCTGACCGTATCCTAGTTATGCACAATGGTGAAAACATGGGAATCGTTGATGCTAGCAAGACTTCTGAACAAGAACTTGGTTTAATGATGGCAGGAACACCTCTTGATAAAATCAAAAAAAGCAAACGAAAGGTAGCAGATAAATAATATGTCAAAGAATTGGAAAAGTCGTTTAAGTATACCCTTAATTTCGATATTAGCCGGTTTCGTACTCGGTGCAATTATTATGTTATGCCTAGGTTATGATCCTATCATGACCTATGAAGCTTTATTCACAGGGGCTTGGGGAGATCCAAACTCAATTGGTGAAACACTTCGTCAAGCAACACCTTTAATTCTAACTGGTCTTGGATTTTCAGTTGCAACCTCTGCTGGATTCTTTAATATCGGGGGAGCTGGTCAATACCTTGTTGGTTGGCTATCTTCTATCTGGTTTGTCCTATCATTCCCTTCACTACCGGGAACTATTTTAATCATTGGGGCCGTTGCAGCTGGTGCAATTGCTGGTGGTATTTGGTCAGGAATTGCCGGTGTTCTTCGTGCTTACCTTAAAACAAACGAAGTTATCACAACTATTATGTTAAACTACATCGCTTTGTATCTATCCAACTGGATTGTAAAATCATTCCTAGCAAATGGTGATGCTGACTACAGTAAGTCTATTCCACAAAGTGCTTCTCTGCGCTCTCCTTTCTTAATGGAATTAACGAATAACTCTACTTTCCACTACGGTTTATTCATCGCAATTGTGATTGCTATTATCATGGCTTTCGTTATGAAAAAAACAACCGTTGGATACGAAATTCGTTCAATCGGTTTGAACTCAGATGCTTCAAAATATGCTGGTATGAGTACCAAGAAAGTTATCATTTTAGCGATGACACTCTCAGGACTACTTGCCGGTATTGGTGGTGCTGTTGATGGGATTGGTAACTATCAAAACATTCTAGTTCTAGCAAGCACCCCTTCTGTTGGTTTTGATGGATTGGCTGTCGCTTTATTAGCTTATGGTAACCCTATCGGAATTGTCTTTGCTTCACTATTATTTGCCTCACTAAAAATTGGTGGCTTAAACATTCCGGTTGTCTCAAATACACCTTCAGAAATTGTCGATATTGTGATTGCTTTAATTATCTTCTTTGTTGGTGCAAGTTACTTATTTGAATATATTTCTAAAAAAATGAAAACAAACAAATCAAAAGGAGGTAAAGCATAATGAACACAATGACAATTTTAATGACAATCGTTTCAACTACTTTGATTTATGCTTCTCCATTAATTTTTACATCACTAGGTGGTACTTTTTCTGAACGTGGTGGAATTGTTAACGTTGGACTAGAAGGTATCATGGTAATTGGTGCTTTTGCCTCAACTGTTTTCAGTATTTCTTTCAACGAAACATTCGGTGCTGCCACACCTTGGTTAGCCTTAATTGTTGGTGGAATTTGTGGTTTGCTTTTCTCAATTGTTCATGCTGTTGCAACTGTTAACTTACGTGCTAACCACATCATTAGTGGTACTGTGCTGAACATGTTAGCACCTGCTGCTGCTGTTTTCTTAACTAAAGTTATCTACGATGGTAAAGGTCAAACCCCTATTATCCAACAAAATATGTCGACAACTGATATTCCATTACTTTCAAAAATCCCTGTTATTGGTGATATTTTCTTCAGTAACACGTTAGTGATTGGTTGGATTGGGATTTTACTTGCTTTTGCTTCTTGGTGGGTTCTTTACAAAACTCGCTTTGGTTTGCGTTTAAGATCTGTTGGTGAAAACCCTGAAGCTGCTGATACATTAGGTATTAGTGTTTACAAGATGCGTTACTCAGCTGTTTTAATTTCAGGAATGCTTGGTGGTATCGGTGGTGCCATCATGTCACAAGCAATTACATTAAACTACAATGTTTCAACAATCGCTGGACAAGGATTTATGGCACTTGCTGCAATGATTTTTGGTAAATGGAATCCAATTGGCGCTATGTTTGCCGCTTTATTCTTTGGATTTGCACAAAGTTTATCAATTGTAGGTGCTTACATCCCAATTATTTCTGGTTGGAATGACGTTGTCTTCAAAGTCGCACCTTACTTAATTACAATTGTTGTCCTTGCCTTCTTTATCGGTAAATCAACTGCTCCAAAAGCGGATGGCGAGACCTTTATTAAGTCCAAATAAAAAAAGCACTAACCTCATTGAGGTTGTGCTTTTTTTATATCGTCGATAACGTCTTGTAAAGTTTGTTCTTTTAACTGGTCTTCCATGGTTCGTTGCAATTTCGCATACCTTGTTTTTAAAACTTCAGGTATCGCAAGTGCCATTGGACACGATTGATCAACTTTTTCATCGACATTCAAAATCTTATAATCAGGTGTTACTGCCTTAAAAATCTGATGTAGCGTCATGTCTTTAGGATCTGTTAGAAGCGTCGTTCTAGCAGATCCACGCGTTTTGCTAATTAGTTCACTTTTTTTCAGTTCTGACATAATTCTTCTAACAACACAGGCAGAACCATTGAACTGTGCTGCGATTTTTTGACTTGATAATTGTTCATTATCACTAGTTGCAATTGCTACTAGAATATAAATAGCGTTACTGAATTTTGTGTTTGCGATGATAAACCCTCCAATGTCAGTTGGTGATATTTTCTAATCTTTTAATACTATACATCAATTGAATGATTAAAAAAAGTACGTTAAACTAATTATACTTATAAAAAATAAGAAAGAAGGATTTTTAATGACTAAAAACCAACAAATATTAAATGTAATGAACAGAAGATATGCAACAAAATCATTTGATAGTAATAAAAAGATTTCTGATAGTGATTGGGAAACAATCGTTGAAGCAGGTCGCCTATCTCCAAGTTCACTTGGATTTTCTCCATGGAAAATGTTACTAATTAAAAATGACACTATTAAAGAAGGTTTGAAAGAATTTGCTTGGGGAGCCAACCCTAGTTTAACTGGTGCCAGTCACTTCGTTATCTTTCTAGCTCGTAAGGATGTTACACCAACAAGTGATTATGTCAAACACTTCACTGAAACCGTCAGCAAACGCACATATGATCCAGAATCACCATTTTTAAAACGTGTTGCTAGCTTTCAACAAAATGATTTCAAGCTTGATAATGCTCATGACCTTTATCACTGGGCTGCTAAACAAACTTACATCACACTAGCTAACATGATGACAACTGCTGCATTCCTAGACATTGATAGTTGCCCTATCGAAGGATTTAATATTGATAAAGTCGAAGATTATTTAGCACAAAAAGGTATTTTAGACCGTGAAAAATTCGGTGTTTCTTTAATGGCTGGGTTTGGTTACCGTGATGAAGACATCACTCCTAAAAAACGTCTGCCACTGTCTGAGATTTACGATATTATAGACTAAGCTTTTTAATTGACAAATACCAAAAAGACTCTTACAATTAAGTTGTGATATTAAAAGTAACAACTAAAAATAAGAACAGGAAGGTATTTTCTATGAATAACTCATTTATTGATTTAATGACTCAACGTCGCTCTATTTATGCTTTGGGCAAAAATGTTCCTCAGTCAAAAGAAGAAATTACAACTCTAATCAAAGACGCAATTAAACAGGCACCTACTGCTTTTAACAATCAAACAACTCGTGCCGTTATCTTGTTTGGTAACTCTTCTGATAAAGTTTGGGATATCACAATTGATGTCCTACGTGGCATCATGTCAGATGATGATGCTTTTGAACAATCAAAAGCGCGTGTATCATCTTTCAAAAATGGTATTGGGACTATCCTTTACTTCAGTGACCAAGATGCTATTGAAGAAAGTAAAAAACAATTCGCACCTTATGCACAAAACATGCATGACTGGAGCGAACAAGGTCTTGGTGGCGCACAATTTAGTGTTTGGACTGCTCTAGCTTCAAATAATATTGGTGCTAACATCCAACACTATAACCCAATCATTGATGATCAAGTTAAAGAAGCCTTTGATATTCCAGAAAACTGGGTATTAAGAGCGCAAATGCCATTTGGTTCTGTCGAAAATCCAGCTGGCGATAAAGACTTTGTAGATGATAATACACGTTTTAAAGTTTTCGAAGATTAATAAGTAACAGAAAAAAAAAAGAAAGTGCATAATATGCACTTTCTTTTTTTTTATAGTTTTTGTTGTTCTTCAAAAACAGAGTGGATTGATTTTTTATCGTAGATATGTTCAATTGCATTGGCAAATAGATAATCAACAGATAAACGTTTGATTTTTTCAGGATATTGTTCTTTTGGCAATTCGATTGAATCGGTTACTGCAATTTCTTCAATTGGAGCATCGTTCAATAATTGACTAGCACCACTTGATAATAATGCATGCGTTGCAGCAGCATAAATTTGTTTAGCACCAGCAGCTAATAATGATTTTGAAGCGTATGCAAAACGCACACCTGTATCAATCATATCATCAACTACAATCGCTGTTTTACCTTCGACATCTCCAATAACGTCCTTAACAGCATCTGTATCGTAATGCGGACCACGTTGATCAATAATCGCAATCGGTGCGTTGAAGTATTCAGCAAATCTTCTAGCTAATTTTGTCCCACTATGATCAGGTGAGATGATCACGATATCTTCTTCTTCAAAACGTTTAGAGATAAAATATTTCGCCAAGATAGGAATAGCTTGTAAGTGATCGACAGGAATATCAAAGAATCCTTGGATTTGGTCGGCATGCAAATCAAGTGTAATCACACGATCAGCACCAGCTTCTTCAATCATGTTCGCTAAAAGTTTAGCTGTGATTGGTTCTCTTGAATGTGTCTTTCTGTCTGCACGTGAGTAAGCAAAGTAAGGTAACACCACGTTGATTTCATGTGCTGATGCACGTCTTAAAGCATCAATCACAATTAGCGTTTCCATAATATTTTCATTGATTGGATCTTGTAGTGATTGAATAACGTAAATATCATCACCACGGATTGTTTCATCAATATTAACTTGAATTTCGCCATCACTAAAATGACGTGTACTTGTTTCAAGTAAAGGAGCACCTATTTTAGCTGCGATTTTTTCAGCTAAAGGTAGGTTTCCGTTTAGTCCTAGTAACTTAATCGAATGTTTTGATGTCGACATAATTATTAAATCTCACCTTTATATTTGTTATTTTTCAATTCTAGTTTACCAAATAAATGTCGTCAATAGTTAAAAAATGCTATAATCGATTCAAATTTATTATTTGGAGGTTTCAAATGAGCATAAAAAAAGCCAACCTTAATCGCAAAGATGTCGAAAAAGATTATACCTACGATTTAAGTGACTTATGTGAGAATAACACTGATTTTTTGAATCAGGCCGATAATTTGATGGATCAGGTTAAGCAATTCTGTGAACAGTACGCTAATCGTTCACTTAATATGGACGAAATTAAGGACGCACTTTTTGACTACAATGAATTGTGGTACCACGCAGATATTTTATTGAATTATGCTTTTTTAAATCAGTCTGTTGATTTAACTAATACTGAAAATAGTAATATTGCGTTTCGTGGCGACCAAATTGAGGCAGAATTGACAACTGATTTACAATTCTTTGAAGATTTACTCTTAAAGTTGCCTCACGAAAACTTCAAAAAATTAATGAAAGATAATCCCCAATTCACTGGATTCTTGAGAAATCTCAAACAAAAGCAAAAGATTGCGCCTAACAAAAAAGTTGAACAAACACTGAATAAACTAATGCCCGTTCTTCAAGGGCCTAGTCGATTATATGGCCAGGTCATCGGCTCTGATTTGTCTTTTGATGATTTCACAGTTAATGGTCAAACTTATCCACTCTCCTTTAGCCTGTATGAAGACTATTACGCTTTTCATCATGACACCGATGTCAGACATGCGGCTTTTGATGCTTTTTCAAAACAGCTTCGCAAATATCAAGACACACTAGCTGCCAATTATCTAAACAAAGTAACTAGCGAAAAAGTTTTAGCCGATTTATATGGTTTTGATTCTGTTATCGACTACCTACTATATAATCAAGAAGTTTCACGAGAAATGTTCAATCGTCAAATCGACTTAATCATGACTAAGTTTGGTCCGGTCGTACAAAAATATCTCAAGTTTTTGAAAAACGAACACAACTTAGATCGACTAACTTTCGCCGATCGCCTGATTGATATTGATTTTGACTACTCACCACAAGTTTCTATTGCACAATCAAAAGACTACATCAAAAACGCCCTAGCACCTTTAGGAAATGACTATCAAAACATGATTTTAAAGGGATTTGATGAAAGATGGGTTGATTTTACAGCTAATAAAGGTAAAGAAACCGGTGCTTTTTGTGCACAACCTTACCAAAAGAAACCAAAAATTCTATTATCTTGGCAAAATACCCTTTCGGATGTCTACACTTTGATACATGAATTGGGACACGCAGGACAAGGTATTTTAAGCAGTGAAGCCAATACTTATCTCGATTTTAATCCATCCACCTACATTGTGGAAACAGCTTCAACATTTAATGAGTTGCTGTTAACAGATTATTTATCTACAACTAGTCAAAACAACCAACAAAAACGATTTGCCTTAGGTAAGTTATTTAATAATACTTATTTCCACAACTTCGTGACACATTTGCTTGAAGCTGCATTTCAACAAAAGGTTTATCAATTAGTTGATGATGGTGAAAGCTTTAATGCCGAAATTCTTAATAAGATTAAACTCGATGTGCTAAAACAATTTTATGGAGATAGCCTTGAATATAACGAAGGTGCTGAGTTAACCTGGATGCGTCAAAGTCACTACTATATGGGACTTTACAGCTACACTTATTCGGCTTCTTTGACGATTTCGACACAAGAATTCTTAAAATTCAAAGATAATCCAGAAACAGAACGTGAGAATTGGCTAAACTTTTTAGCAATTGGAAACTCACTTTCCCCAATTGATTCAGCTCATAAATTAGGCATTGATATTACAACATCAACGCCACTTGAAAATACTATTGATTATCTTGAAACAGTGGTCGATAGAATCATTGAATTATCCAAATAAAAAAATCCTAACATGATGTTAGGATTTTTTTATTTGAAAAAGTTTTTCAAGGTAGGTGCTAAATATAAGCTGTGGATAATGTAGCTATCGTGTGTTTGCTTTGGCATTACCATTAATCTTGAGTGCTTAATTTTGCTAGAAAATTCACGCGTATGTTCAATCGTGATAACATCTTTTTCCCCTACCATTGCTAAAACAGGAACCGTGATGCGTCTCAGTTGTGCATCTGTAATAGGTGGTTGTGTCAGCATCAATTTAACCAATGGATTCGGTTTAACTAGGTTTTCGAATTTTAGTTTTAATCGTTCTTTTCTAGTTAATCCCGACACATCAGTATTAGCCCCTGCAACCACAAGCTTACCTAAAATATTAGGATACTGACTTGCAAGCATTAATCCAATGATACCACCATCACTGAACCCAAATAAGTAGGGCTGTCTTAAATTTAATTTGCGGATAAAGCTGGCAGTATCTTCCACCATATCTTGGTAGGCATATGTTGAAGGTGCTTCGCTTTGTCCGTGTCCTCGGGTGTCGATTATGTAAACAGTATATTGTGCGCTCAAGGCCGCCATTAGGCGATCAAAAATGCGACTATCTTCTTGATTACCATGCAATAAAATTAACGGATGTCCTGAGCCAAGTTTTTGGTAGTTTAATGAAATATTATTGACTTTGATATTCATTTTTTTCCTCTTCAATACTCGTTTCAATCTCTTGTTCCAACATTTTTTGCTTTTTATCAGGTCGATTATTCTTTTTAGACATACTTAGGTTGATGTAAAGACCGTGACATTTCACCATAGCAACTGCAAACTCTTTCAAATCAATATTATGAATCAAACTATCATCACGTTGAATATAATGATAAAGCGGCTTTGTGCTATAGAAAAAAGAGCCTTGTGCTTTTTCTAAATACTTTAAGTTAAAGTATTGATCTTCCATAATTGAAATCGTTTCGTCAAATTTCAAATCATGTTGGCGAATCAAATCAATACGATAGCACTTATTCCAAGTATAACCTTTAACACTGCCACCAGGTCTGATGACTTGCGTTGCCATTTGACTTCTATCCAAAATTTTAGATTCATTTTTTTTATGAGCAACTTTGCTTGGTTTACCTTCATAATCAATAAAAAAACTACTTGTTGCCATATCAACGTTACGTTCTGACATGTTTTTGATAAAGTGATCTGTAAATTCTGGCTCAACCCAATCATCACCATCTAAAAATGTTAAATACGGCGTTTCAACATTATCAAGACCCGTGTTTCGCGCGGCTGATAACCCCATATTAGGCTGTGAAACCATCCTTAAATGTTGAAATTGATGACGATATGACTCGACAATTTCAGGTGTACTGTCTGTTGAACCATCATTAACAACCAATACTTCAAAATTTTTGTTTTTTTGCTCTAGTAAGCTGTCTAAACCCCTTTTAATATAACCCTCAACATTATAAACTGGCATTAAAACTGTTAATAATGGCTTTTCATACATTCTTTATCTTCACCTTTCATAGCGTTTATCATCCTCATTCTACATATAAAAATGGCTTTTCTAAACTATTTTACACTTTTTTAAGACTTTGTTAAAGGTTTATTGCCTATGATTATGGCAATTAATTGCTTCAAAAGCCGCTTTCAATTCTGGATTACTAGCATAAATAAATAATCCATGAACACCACGTTTTAGCAGAACATTGACGGCATTCATCATGATTTGCATTTTAATTGTCGCCAATGACTCATTTGATACTTCATCAGATCGCTTTTTAAATGCTTCAAAATCTTGATAATATTCAGGTTTTGGAACGATTTGCTGCTGCTTTTCATCATAAGTAATACCCGGTCCTAAGATAACGCCTGCATAATTCAAATCGAAACCTTGAATTGTATAAATAGAGCCAACTTCATTAATTGTCTCAGGTCTTTGCGCCCAGGGCAAATTGGGATCAATGTCATGGTCCCAAGGTAATTTGAATCCTGGTTCTTCAACGTAATACAACTGGCCATCCATCTTATAAGGATAATCCGCTGTACTTATTAAGCGCGATAACCCATATTCCTGATCTTTTCGCTTTAAATCTTGGTACATTTCAGCTAGGTCTGTGTATAATCGAAAATCATAATTACCAGAATCCGGATAAGGTAATAGTTGGCGATTCTTAGCAAAACTATCAATCCAACGGTACACTTCTAGAGGTGCCTTTAATCTAAATTGTTCAGTTAATGATATTTTTTTATGATGATAATTATTTAAAATCGATTGTAAGGTTTTCGTTGTCCAAAAGCTTTTAGTTTTCAAAAATTGATGTGCATCAAATACGACAATAACCACACGAGACTGATTAATTAGTTCAGTTAACTGATTAACTTGATTAAATTTATTGTAGCGGTCTGGTTGCGTTAACAATAAATGACCTTCATCTACTAGGACAACATCGGATTTCTTATTTTGTTTTTGTAGCCGATTAATTAAAGGTGTCGGTTTTTGAATATCTTTTTTGTATAAATGTTGTTCTTTTCCTGCAATTTCTTTATAAACCTTAATCATTTCAGCATGGTTAACAGTCAGATAATTAATTGTTTGATGAAGTACACTATCTTTTTGTGTGCGATTTTCTTGTTGAATTTTTTTGAACAACTCCGTTAAAACTACGCTTTTTCCTGTACCTGCATCCCCATCTAACCACACAACATAAGGTTTGTCGTCTGATACATGCTTTTTAACTAGTTCAAACAGTTCATCAATTACAGTTTCTTGCTCTGAACTTAGTTGTCTAACATTATTTAATTTTGCTTGCGCATTATTTATCAAAATTCAAAAACTTCTTTCTTAGTTTTGATCCATTGTTTTATTTAACAGTTCATCAACATAGACATTACCTTGACTTGTCGCGTGACCTTTTGTCCATGAAAAAGTTGACTGTTCAAATTCTGGCAATAAGTCATACATTTTTTGCCATAACTCTTTATTTTTCAATTCGCCATTCTTGCGTTTAAACCCATTTTTGGCCCAACCTTTTAACCAATTTAATCTAATTGCATCTAACACATATTTTGAATCTAAAATAAATTCAACTTCAGCAGGATCTAAATTCAATGATTGAATACCAGCCATTGCTTTAAGTAATGCTGTAATTTCCATTCGATTATTCGTGGCACCCGCTTCAAATCCTGTCCCTTCATAATTTTGTCCAGGTGTTTGAATTAAAAAAGCCCACGCTGCTTTATCCGTTGCCTTGACTTGTCCACCACGGTAATTTCCAGTGTTTCTTGACCCTCCATCTGTAAACACTTTGATTGTTTTAGGACTTTGAGAGGGTGTAGCTGTTGTTTTGGATGCTGTTTTTGCCATGCCTTTCATAAAGCTTTCCGCTTGCTCTTTAGTCGTAAAGCTCTTATAAATAGCACCCTTATAACCCATTACCTGTTCTTTGGCGCTTGCCCAATCTTCATAAATACCAGATTTACGACCTTTTTTTACTGCGTAATATTTCATAAAATTTCCTCCAGACAATTCCTTTATATTTCTCATTTTAACAAGTTTAATGTAAAATAATACTATTACATTACACGGAGGGGGTTAGTCAATGAAAAAGAAAAAAACAGATTCTTACCTCTCTATTGTAATGGGCATTTTAACTAGCTTTGGTCTTTTAAAACCCTTCTTGCGTCTTTTTAGCAAAAAATACCGCTACAAAAAACGCGAACCTGATATCAAGCCAAGTCAACAAATCCCAACTTTTTATGTCCACGGTTTTCGTGGTAATGATTCGTCTACACAACAAATGGTCGATGCCGCAATGACATATAGCCAAAATAAAACGTTCTTGCGCGTTACAATCGACTTGCTCGGAAACATTGACTACGATGGTGATTTAGGTGATGGGCCTCATCCTATTGTACAAGTGGTTTTTAAAGATAGGTTCGTGGGTAATATTGGCATTACCAGATATCTAGATATGATTCTACCAGCTTTAGCTAACACCTATCATTTTACACAGTTTAACGCTGTGGGACATTCTTTAGGTGCGACCAGTTTAGTCCTTGAGGCAATGAAAAAACACCGCTCAAAGCACTTCCCTCGATTAAACAAACTCGTATTGCTAGCTGGTCCTTTTGACGGTGTTGTTTATCTTGGGGATTTCCCAAATGTTAACCGTCTCACCAAAAAAGGTAGACCAATTTTGATGAATCTGCGCTACCTACAACTCTTGCTTAAACGTCATCGCTTCCCAAAAAATGTTCGTATCTTAAATATGTACGGCAACGTTGATGACGATTCAAACACAGATAAATATATCTCAGTTATCTCAGCAAGATCTATTAAATACATTCTGTCACCAATCGTTAAAGAATTCCATGAATTTGAACTTCTGGGCGAATTTGGTGAACACAGTCTAATTCATGATAACTATTATGCAATTGATGTTTTAAATCGATTTTTATATTCAAACGAAATGGAGTGAATTCGATGTTTCCACTATTTTATGATCCCTACTTTTATCTTGTTCTGATTGGCATGGGCCTTTCAGCAATTGCCTCGTTTTTGGTCCAATCGACTTTTTCTCGCTACAGTACAGTTTTCAGCAATTCAGGTTTAACTGGTGAACAAGCCGCACAAGCAATCCTAGCTGATCAAAACATCCAAAATGTGACCATTCACGCTATTGAAGGTAACTTGACTGATAACTACAATGGTCAAAACAAAACACTGAACCTATCAGAGGCTACTTTTGATAATTCATCCGTTGCTGCTGTGGGTGTTGCAGCCCACGAGGTTGGTCATGCTATCCAAGATGCTCATGATTATGTCCCCATGCGATTAAGAGCCCGAATAGTTCCAGTGGCTAACTTAGGTGCATCCCTTTCAATGCCACTTATCTTAATTGGTGTTTTTCTTGGGATGAACCAGACCTTAATCAATATTGGTATTTTGGCTTTTGCTGCGGTATTACTCTTTCAAGTTGTGACCTTACCGGTTGAATTTGATGCTTCAAGAAGAGCTGTCGCTTCACTGAGAAGCCAGAATTTACTGACCGAAACTGAACTTTCTGCTGTCAAAAAAGTCCTAACTGCAGCTGCATTTACTTATATTGCCTCAGCCTTAAGTACTTTCCTACAATTGCTACGTCTAGTTCTATTGTTCAGCAATCGAAATGATGATTAACTACTCAATCAACTAATGGAGATTTTTTAACGTGAACATTTTAAGACCCCTTCTTTTCATTCTACTTTTTTTAAATACTATCTTTTCAATTTACCTCGTCTTCAAACGTCCCCGTAGTATCGCAACAACGTGGGCTTGGTTTATTTTACTAACTGTTCTTCCCGTGTTAGGCTTTTTGCTCTATGCTTTTTTTGGACGCGGACTTGCCGAAGAAAACTTAATGTCGATTAGTACACAAAAAGAAGTTGGCTTAGACTATGCTAAAGAGTTAGAGAAAGAAAGTCTCAACTATGATAATCCAAATGACACAACACAAGAAGCACGTTTAGTGGTCGACTATTTCAATTACAATCATAAAAATCCACTCTCAAAAGAAAATGATGTCAATTTCTTTACTGATGGTGCTTCTAAATTCAAGAACCTATTCAAGGATATTATTAAAGCCAAGCATAGTGTTCATGTCGAGTACTACTCATTCTATGACGATTCAATTGGTCATGACTTTATCACACTACTAGAAGATAAAGCACGTGAAGGTGTCGAAGTTAAACTGATTTACGATCCTTGGGGGTCTGTTGGAAATAGTAGCAGTTTTTTCGATAATCTCGAACGTCTAGGTGGCATTGTCGTGCCTTTCATCACTTCACGTAATATGATTCGTAAATATCGACTTAACTATCATCTTCACCGGAAAATCGTCGTTATTGATGGTAAAATCGGTTGGACTGGTGGGTTTAATGTTGGCGATCAATACTTAGGACGAAAGAAAAAATTCGGCTATTGGCGCGATACCCATGTTCGTATCGTGGGGCCAGCCACACTACTACTGCAAGAACGATTTGTTTTAGATTTTAATGCCTCCATTCAAGATAAAAACAACAAAATTGAATTTAGACCTGAATTATTTCCAAAGCCTAGTTTAAATAGTCGTGATAATGCCGCTGTTCAAATCATTTCTGATGGTCCTGAACAAGAAGAAGACTTTTTGAAAAATGGTGTTATTCGATTAATGAATATTGCTCGTCACAAAATATGGGTTCAAACACCGTACCTTGTCCCAGACGATTCAATGATTTCGACACTGGTTATTGCCGCTCGTTCAGGAATTGATGTTAAGATTATGATTCCTTGCAAGCCCGATCATCCCTTTATCTATCGTGCAACACAATACTACGCTAACTATCTAACTAAATATGGCATTGAAATTTATATTTATAATAACGGCTTCTTACATGCCAAAACAGTCATTGTGGATGACAAATTCTCAACAGTTGGCTCTATGAATCAAGATTTCAGAAGTTATATGCTTAATTTTGAAGCTAATGCATTCTTTTATGACAAAAAAATCAGTAGTCAACTTGCTCAACACTTCAAGCATGATATAAAAGACTGCACACTTCTAACTCAAAATATGATTAACCAACAATCACAATCTCTAAAACTAAAACAACAAGTCTCACGTTTATTATCGCCTATACTTTAAAACCCTATTTTACAAATAGGGTTTTTTTAGAGATAATAGTATTGAAGGGAGGTTATGTATTGCGCCAATTTAGCCAATCAAAAAAAATCGTTCTTGTTGTCTTTGCCACTATCATTATTTTGGCCGGATTGTTATTTATGCTACTATCAAACTTAGGCCAAAAACGTGAAACAGAAGTCGCAATGATGAGTCAAGAAATCGTATCGGAATCTAATTCTTCCGCAATCAATAATCTCTCATCGTCCACCCCTACGCCCGAAGCCAAGCACCATCGTTTTGTTGGGAATTGGTCTGGATCTAACATCTCGTTTTCTTTTAAAAGCAATGGCACCTATACCTTTCAAAACGCAGATTATCAAGCGTCTGGATCATACTTGGTAGCTGGTGAATATGATGATGTTCTCCTATTAAAGCTATCGTACTTTGCTCAACATGCTGGTGAAACTTATCTTTATTTTAGATTCAATGAAGGCGATACTAAAGTCTCTGTAGATAATTTAGGCACATTTTCAAGATCTACCGATGTCACGACTGTAGATTCATCGTTTTATATGACAAATAGCCTTAAATTTGCGCCACAATATCCATCTGAATCGTTAATCGGAACTTGGACTCGTGTTTCAAGTGATGGCCAAACTATTGACTACGTTAACTACAACCCTGATGGGAGTTTTGAAGAATTTAATAGTCAAATGGTCAAAATTAAATCCGGTCAATTTTCAGTTAACATACAAGGAAAAACAATCACGGTTTTAGAGGACTTCGATGATAATTCACCTGGTCTCAAAATACCGTATTCAACTAATAACAGCTTTACTATTTTAACTAGTTTATCAGCCGATCAACCAAATACTGTTTCTTATAAAAACAGTTTGCCAGATAAATTAAACTAAGGAGGTTTTTTGATGATTCCTAATTTTTCACTTTATAACAATAACCCAATTCCCGCATTAGGTTTTGGGACTTACAAATTAACCGGAGAAGATGGTGTGGCTAGTATTAAGTCAGCACTCGACTGTGGTTATCGTTTGATTGATACTGCTTATAACTATCAAAACGAACGCGAAGTTGGACAGGCTATTAAAGAAAGTGGGCTCAAACGAGAAGATATCCAGGTTATTTCAAAATTACCTGGTCGCTTTCAAAAATATGAGGATGCCAAACAAGCACTTCAAACTTCCCTTACTAATTTAGGCCTTGATTATGTTGATTACTATCTAATTCATTGGCCTAACCCAAAACAAGGTCTTTATGTAGAAGCCTTCAAAGCTTTACTTGATGCTCAAAAAGAAGGCTTAATCAAGGAAGTTGGTGTCTGCAATTTCTTGCCTGAACACTTAGACGTCTTGAAAGAAGAAACAGGCGTTTACCCAGCAATTAACCAAATTGAATTGCACCCTTACTTCTCACAACCAGAACTACGTGAGTTCAATACCAAAAATGACATTATTACACAAGCTTGGAGTCCACTACATCGTACCAGTTTTGTAAATGATGAACCTGTTTTAACTGAATTGGCTAACAAGTATAACAAATCTGTTTATCAAGTTATTTTAAGATGGATTTTTCAACTAGATGTTATTGCAATTCCAAAGTCTAGTTCAAAACTCAGACAAGAACAAAACCAAGATATTTTCGACTTTGAATTATCGCAACAAGAAGTTGACCGTATTTGTAACTTAGACCGACCAGATGGCCGTCAAAAGAATCAAGATCCTGCAGTATATGAAGAATTTTAAGAACAAGGAGAAAAATTTTGACTACTGATTTATATCCTAATGTCGCAGCTTTATTAACAGAAGTTGAAACATTACTAAATGCCAAATTACTTATTAAAGTCAATGACGACCATAAAGAAGGACTGGATCCAGAAGCTTCATTCACAAAACCAATCAGTGCTGATACTTATGAAATCCACGTTCCAAAAAAAGAATTTTTAAACTTTTGTGTCGCACATGAACTACTACACCTTAAACAACATGGTTTAAACGTTGTTAATGCCTCACTCGCTTTTCCGTTAAACCAAAATAATTTATCACAGGTAATCAGTGAAGTTGGCGATTTCACGACAACCTGCGCAATCCACCAGTTAATTATCCCAGCTCTAAAAGATTTGGATGTTTTAACTTATAAAGTTCAACAGGCAATTTTGACACGTGTTTTAGCTGTTATTCCTGAAGAAAAACCAGATGATAGTGCTTTCTTAAAGTTATCACGTGCTTTACAAATCTTAGACACATTTATTTTTTGTGAAGGATTTAAAACACGAAACACAACTTTACATCACACTTACCCATTGGCTTTTGAGGCAGCTGAAAAACTACTTAAAACCATGCACAAAAACACAATCGACACAAACCGCAAACTACGTGGTGCCATTATTAAGGGACTTAATGCTGTTACAGAATTCTATCAAAATATGGGTGTTCAATTGCCCGCATTAAACCAAACAATGTCTGTCTCCCCCGTTTTATCTGAACGTCAGCTTAATCATCAACACTTGTCACAATTATTTGAATTGTGGAATCCAAGTGAGCTTATTAGTCAACAAAATACAACTTATTTAGTTGGTATTGATAAAACAGATCATCAAGCATCATTTGTGCTACAAGATGTTGATATGAATCCCGAAAACATGCAAGCACTCTATCAATTGTCACCAAAAGAATTTTTCAAGCGCTATAATATTAATTATTGTTTGCGTGATGGCCATACATTATAAAAAAGCTTAGCTAATTAGCTAAGCTTTTTTATTTTGGATTTAACTTCTGCTTCCGTTGGTATTGAATCAACTGCGCCTAATTTTTGAACAGCTAATGAAGAAGCAAAATTGGCATAACTGATGGCTTCTTCTAAATTAGAATAATCTAATTTCAACTGAGAAAGTAATGCCCCAATAAAAGTATCTCCCGCGGCTGTTGTATCAATAGCTTTAACGACGTGTGCTTTGATTTTGCCTGATTGAGTTGTCTTTGCATTAGCGTAATAAACGCCTTCTTTTCCTAAAGTAATAATGACAACTTCAATCCCTTTTTGATGGAAAAAGTCAGCAGATTCAGCTAGTGTTTGATCATCTGTTATCTTAATACCCGTTAACTTTTCACTTTCCGTTTCATTTGGAATAATAATATCCGTCAAAGAATAGAGTTGTTCAAAGTCTGCTTCAATAACTGGACCTGGGTTTAAAACGGTTTTAGATTGATTAGCTCTAGCCAATGCAAATCCTTCTTCAATAGCAGCTAGTGGCACTTCAAATTGAGCTAAAACAAAGTCCGAATTCTGAATAACAGGTAGACTTTCTTGTACCATTTGAGGAGTTAACAAATGATTAGCTTCACCTGATACCACAATCGAATTTTGACCAGAACTTTGCAATAAAATATAAGCCTGTCCTGTATTTTCGTTGGCTAATTGTTTAACAAATTGTGAATTAATGTTGTTTCTTTGAAGCATTTCTTTGAATTGATTACCATGCCCATCTTGGCCTAAACAACCAACCATCGCAACTTTGCTGCCATTTCGAACACATGAAACAGCTTGGTTAGAGCCCTTACCACCAAAAGCATAACTGATAGCTTTTTGGGTTTGAATTGTTTCACCTGCAAGTGGCAACTCATTGATTTGTAAAATAACATCTCGATTTAAACTACCGATAACTGCGACTGAATTTTTAGTACTCATCTTGTTCCTCTTTCACTATTAGACAATTTTGAAATCTTGAAATGGAAAGACAATTAATTTGACGACACTTTCTAAATTATCTGGTGTCACATAACCAAAAGAACGACTATCTAATGAATTTGAACGATTATCTCCCATCACAAAGTAACACCCATAAGGAACGTGAGCACGCCCTGTGAAATCTCCTAAGATAAAATCTTCCGTTTTGACATCAGGTGCTAAATAAGGCTCTTCGGTCAACTGACCATTAATATACAATTGATTATCTTTAACTTGGATAGTGTCTCCACCTACGCCAATCACGCGTTTTATATAGCGAACTTGAGGATTATCAGGTGACTTAATCACAACAACATCCCCACGATTAGGTTTTATCATTTTCACAGAAATCGTGTATTGGCCATCATATAATGTTTTTTCCATTGATTGCCCTTTTATAATACCGATATTAATAACCTGGGTAAACAAAAACCAACAAAATCCACCTAAAATTAAAAGTTCAATTACTAATTTAAACAAAAATTTCAAAAATGAATACACAATTTTTCACCTACTTTTTCAAGTATATCCTATCAACTTAATATGAATTTTTCGTGATAAATGCTTAAAAGTTTCATGTGAAACAGCTATTTTCTAAACATTTTATTTGAAATTATTAAGCTGAAATGTTTTTATAGAAGTGAAAAATTAAAGGAGGATTTTATTTATGAGTTTCGATTTATCTACACGTATCACTTTAAATAATGGTACAAGTATTCCTCAAATGGGACTTGGTGTTTGGAAATCTAACAACACTCAAGCAAAAGAAGCAGTTATGCTAGGTTTAAAACATGGTTACGAAATGTTTGATACTGCTAAACAATATGGAAATGAACGCGGTGTTGGTGAAGGTCTTGTTGAAGGACTTAAAGCTGTTGGTAAAACCCGCGAAGACATCTTTTTAACAACTAAAATTTTCGGTGGTGACCAAGGTTACCAAGAAACACTTGACGCAATCGATGGTCAATTAGAACGTCTACAAACTGACTACGTTGATTTACTACTTGTTCACTGGCCTGTAACCGGTAAATACGTGGATACATGGCGTGCAGTTGAAGAAATCTACAAAGCTGGTAAAGCTCGTGCAATTGGTGTCTCAAACTTTGATAACGAACGTATGCAAAACTTACTTGATCACGCTACGATTATTCCAGCTGTTAACCAAATGGAATACAATCCACTAATTCAAGAACGTGACATTTTAGCATTCAACCAACAACATGGTATTCATTTACAAGCTTGGTCACCTCTTGGCGGTGGCGCTGTTCTAACTGATCCTGAACTACAAAAAATTGCTGATAAGTACAACAAAACAATTGCTCAAGTTGTTCTACGTTGGAACTTCCAAAGCGGTATTATCACAATTCCTAAATCTGTTCATGAAGAACGTATCCAACAAAATGCTGACATCTTTGACTTTGAATTATCTGCTCAAGATATGCAAAAATTATACAGCATGAACCAAGAAAAACGTTCACTTTGGTACAACGACTTTTCATGGGAAGGCGGCTCAATCAACGAAGCTGTTGAAGAATGGGGCGACTAAACAAAAAAGACTGACAATTGTCAGTCTTTTTTGTTTACCATTGTTCATGGTTCCACAATCTACCATCAAGTTCCCCTTCTGCTAAATCACGGCGAACTTCTAGTTGATGTTGAAATTGATTGAGATAACTCAACAATGCACGTTTTTCATAATTATTTTCGTTCTTTGATGCCTCTTCAATAATGGCCTTCATCCAATCATTCTTCATTGTCCTTCACCTCATCTAGTGCATCTCTTAGATCTTTGTAATCAGTCAATTGTTCATCTATCGTATCAACAACAGCCTGCAATTGAATATTGTCGTTTAAGTTACTATTTTGTCTAATTTTGTTAAGCAAAAATTGACCCTTATCCACAAAACTTGGTTTAATCAATTCCACGTGAATTAAGTAATCAACTAACAATTGGTAGTGTTGTTGTTCATTTAAATAAGCAAACTGATACACAATAAATGGGGTTAGGTAATTAAATCCTAATTCATTTGCAAAAACTTGATAAGGTCTTAAAATCTCATTTAAACTAAATTGTGATTTTTGTCCGGGTTGAAAATCTTTTTGAGGTTGTCCTGTATTGATAACTAAAGATAAACTTTTTCGTTTAAGCTGATTCAATTTTGTTAGCTCATTTATAAATCGATTAGTAAAAATGTCATCTTGCCATTTTTTAAGTGAGTAAGGTGCTGAGTACCAATACAAAGGAAATTGAAAAATAACATGGTCTGCAGCTAAAATATTTTCTTGGTGTTGTTTCCTATTAAATTGTTGGTTTTGCATAATTTGCTCATCTAAAACTGTTACCTCGACTTCAGCGTCTGCTAAAGCGAGCGTTGATTTAAAAAATTGTTGCGTAACAGAATTATTAACATCTGGATGAGAAACAAAAATATGGACTTTCATTGGCTTCCTCCTGGTTTTCGTTGACAATATTCTATTCTAAGGGTATCATATGTAAGTAATTTAATAAGAAATGCAATAGAGGTTGCGATAATCACTATTTAGTTGCGAGTGTGTAGTTCACAAAGACCAGCTAAGGCAGGATTTTATCGCCGAAGAAGACTTGTTGCCTACACAATAATTCTTCTGGGTCTAGTTGGCAAACAACTAGAACTGTCTCAGTTATCTGAGGAGTGCTATTATGTTATTTAATAATCAGTAATTTATTTCATAATGCCTCAAAACCTTTATTTTTTAAAGGTTTTTTTTATTGTGTTAAATCAAAAACATGAAGGAGTAATTTTATGAAAACTTTGAAAGTTAACCCGCTTTTAACTTTCTTTTCAGCTATTATCATGCTTGTTGGATTAGCTAATTTATCCACTAACCAAGTACACGCTGAAGAAAGTGATACATTACGTGTCGGAATGGAGGCTAACTATCCGCCTTACAACTGGACACAACAAGATGATTCCAATGGGGCCGTTAAAATTGACGGAGAATCATTATATGCTAATGGTTATGATGTTCAAATGGCTAAAAAAATTGCCGCTGGACTTGGCAAAAAAAATGTTGTTGTTGCTAAAACACAATGGGATGGACTACTTCCTTCTCTAACTTCTGGCAAAATCGATATGATTATCGCCGGTATGTCACCAACACCCGAACGCCGTCAAGCTATTGACTTTACAAACGCCTACTATACTTCAAATATTGTAATGGTCGTAAATAGTACTGGAAAATACGCCAATGCAACTAGCTTAGCTGACTTCAATGGTGCAAAAATAACTGGACAACTTGGCACTTTCCACTATGACGCTATTAACCAAATCAAAGGTGCCATCAAAGAACCTGCTATGAAAGACTTTTCAGCAATGCGTGTGTCTCTTGAATCAAAAACTATCGATGGTTACGTTTCTGAAAAGCCGGAAGGCATTAGCGTTTCAAGTGCTAATCCAAATCTTAAAATGATTGAATTCAAAAGAGGACAAGGTTTCCATTTAGATCCTTCAGAAACACAAAGTGCAATTGGATTACGTAAAGGTGATTCAAATCTTGAAAAAGTTAACGAAATTCTAGCAACTATTCCCGAAGATGAACGTGATAAAATGATGACAACAGCCGTTCACAGTCAGCCAAAACCTGCGACTGAAGGTAATTGGTTCATCAATATTTGGCAACAATATGGTGCTATGTTACTTCGTGGTACTGCTATGACAGTTTTCATTTCATTAATCGGAACTATCGTCGGTTTCTTCATTGGTTTGTTAGTTGGAATTATCAGAACGATTCCACTTGCTAAATCGCGTGGTAAACGTTGGACGACTAGAGTTGCTAGTTTCCTGGCTTCTGTTTATATCGAACTGTTCCGTGGAACACCGATGATTGTGCAAGCTGCTGTATTCTACTACGGTGCTGCTCAAATGTTTGGGCTTAACTTAGACCGTACTTTAGCTGCTTTAATTGTTGTTTCAATTAACACAGGGGCTTACCTTTCTGAAATCATCCGTAGTGGGATTATTTCAACTGACGAAGGACAATTTGAAGCTGCAAGTGCTTTAGGAATGAATCACTTCCAACGAATGAGAAAAATCATTCTCCCTCAAGCTGTTCGTAACAGTTTACCTTCTGTTGCTAACGAATTCATCGTTAACATCAAAGATACTTCCGTCTTGAGCATCATCTCAGTTTCTGAACTATTCTTCACAGGTTCAACAATTGCTGGACAAAACTTCCAGTTCTTCCACACTTACCTAACAATTACATTTATTTACTTAGTTCTAACCTTTACAATTACACGTATCTTCAGACTTATCGAAAAGAAATTAAATGGTCCTAAAGATTACAATTTAATGGCTAATCAAGAACAAGTGACTTCTAATTCAAGAGAGGTGAAAAACTAATGGCTAACCAAGACTCAATTATTAGTGTTCGTAACTTAGAGAAAAAATTTGGAAATCATCTTGTTTTAAAAGATATTTCACTAGATGTTACACCGGGTGAAGTTGTAACCATTATTGGTTCTTCCGGTTCTGGTAAATCAACTTTACTAAGATGTTTAAACTTGCTTGAAGATCCAACTAATGGCGAAATTAACTTCAAAGGTGAAAACATTTTAGGTAACGGTTTTGAAATTACCAAGTACCGTTCCAAAGTCGGCATGGTTTTTCAATCCTTTAACTTATTCAACAACTTAGACGTTCTTGAAAACTGTATTGTAGGCCAAACGACTGTTCTTGGCCGTTCACGACAAGAAGCTGAAGAAATGGCTATGGAACAACTTAAAAAAGTTGGTATGGATCCTTACATCAAGGCAAAACCTGCTCAACTTTCAGGTGGACAAAAACAACGTGTTGCGATTGCTCGTGCCGTTTCAATGTCACCAGATGTCCTATTGTTCGATGAACCTACCAGTGCGCTTGACCCTGAAATGGTTGAAGACGTGCTTGCTTCTATGAAAGCATTAGCACATACTGGTTTGACTATGATTTTAGTTACTCATGAAATGGCTTTTGCCCGTGATGTTTCTGACCACATTGTTTTCATGGATAAAGGTGTTGTTGCTGAAGAAGGCACACCAGAAGAAATCTTCAATAATCCAAAAGAAGACCGTACAAAAGAGTTCTTAAAACGCTACTTGAATCAATAAAAAAACACCGCTTTAAGCGGTGTTTTTTTATTACTCTAAAATTAAGTTTGTGACTTCCATCACTCTTGTTCTAAATGGAAAGTCTTCTGATAACATTTCAGGTAAAATATTTTCAAAGAAATACTGCACACTATATAAGTGATTAAATTTCTTGATGCTTTGCAAACTTTCACGATAAATTTCCATGAAAACTTCTTGTGGATTGCCTTTTTGAATTTCACCAAATGCTTCATACAATAAGTCCATTTTATCTGAGATTGATAAAATCTGACCTTCTAGCGTATCATCTTTCCCCTCAGATAATCGTCTACGGTAGCGTTCTTGTAATTCTTTTGGGATTTCATTTTGAATAAAGTTTTCGGTCATTGAATCTTCCACATTGGCAATCAACTCGCGTAATTCAGAAGTCGCATATTTAACAGGTGTCTTAATATCACCGATGAAACGCTCTGTATAGTCGTGATTTAAGGCTTTTTCGTATAGCACACGCCAATTAATCGTATGTCCTGAAATCTCCTCTAAATCGCCTAGCATTTGCGCCATTTGTGTCACTCTGAATGAGTGTGTAGACACTGAATGTTGTTGATATTGAAAGTACCCCGGTGCACGATTCAATGTTTCTAAGTTGTTAAGTCCTTGTAAGTAAGCATGCATTCCCATAAAAATATCCTCCTAATTTTTGACAAATTTTTTCTATGTTATCAAATATCAACTTTAAAAACAACTTTTGCTCAAAAAAAAGCGGTGATATATTACTATATCATCGCTTTAGTTTATTAGTCGTTATTTTTTCTTGATTTCAAAAAGTTAATAACATCTAAGTTATCTTGTAAACGTTTTTTCAAGTTTGTACTATTTACTGGACGACGGTCATTACCTACGCCGACGTGCACGTTTGTTCTCTTGTTGTGTCCCATAATATCTCTCCTTATTTTAATCTTTCTAGTCTATAATATAGAAAATCAGGAATAAAATCAAGTATACCTAATCTTTTAATGAAAATCCACCATGAACTTCCGAGGCATTGTAAACTAAAACAAAAGCCTCAGGATCAATATCTTCTAAAATACTTAATAAAGCAAAGTAATCATTATTCTCAATAACCACCATAATCATGCGGTTTTCATCACCACTGTGACCACCTGTTACATCAAATATAGTCGTTGTCGTTCCATAAGCCAAAATAGCTTTTCTTATTTCATTTTCTTTTTCCGTCGACATAATATAAAGCACTTTTTTTCTATCTAGGCCGGTTTCAATGTAATCAATAACAGCAGAAGAAATTACTAACGCTATAGTGGCAACTACAAAGCTTTCAAATCCTGTAACAAAAATATTGAAGAACGTTACGACTAAATCGATTACTAATAAGGTAATGGGTTCTTTAATTCTAAAATACTTTTTCACAATCATTGGTGGCACTGCTGTTCCACCGCTTGAAGCATTGCATCTGTACAATAGGGCTAGCCCAACTCCAAAAATTGCGCCAGAAGCAATTACACTAACAAACGGATCTTTAACTAACATGATTTCTGGTGTCAAAGCCAATCCAATTGGAAGCATTAAGCTACCCAAAGCAATATTTATTGTTGTCTTCTTTCCTAGAAACAGATACGACAAGACCAACATCAATAAGTTTAAAACTAAAACCGTCGCGTAAGTAGGAATTGAAAATACCGCATCTAGTAAAACTGAAACTCCACTAACACCACCCAATGCAATTTTGTGAGGTGCTGCGAAAAGATTAATACTGATTGCAATGATTTCAACACCCACAGCAATCAGGAAAAAACGTATTAGTGTTTTTGTTATTTTATTTTGATTCACTTATTACCATCCTTATTCATATACTTATTCATTTCTGTTTTCACGTTCTTTTTCTAACATCTCATACTGACGTTGAGAATTTTGTGCAACACGTTCAGCATCTTGATAATTTTGCTTAGCAACTTTAATACGGTTTTGCAATTCTTCATCACTAAAACCCGTCATTTCTTTTTGAATTTCAAAGGTTTCTTCATATGATTTTCTAACTGCTTCATAACCAACTTTTGTTGCAGCAACAAGGCGATTCCCTAAACTCTTAGGTGTTGGCTCAGCTGCAAATTCTTTAACATTTCGAACTAGCGGATAACTAACACGTTTATTCCACATGGTAATTAGTGGACCCGCAAAGAAAGCAATAATAATTGTTGCAAATCCCACTGGACCGCCTAAATAAAAAGCGCCTGCCATAAACAATAAATCTTGAATAATACGTGCTACTTTATATTTAATATGAAACTTTTTACTCAAAATAGGAGCTACCGCATCATAGGGAGCAACACCAAGTCCTGGGCCCATATACAATGAACTTCCCAAAGTGAACAGCAATAATCCTATAATTGCAGCAGCAATTGAAACAAAAGTTGAAGTTAAAATAAAGAAGTTACTAAATGATTCATAAAAGAATTGAATTTCAAAACCTACTAAAACCATATTCATTATAGTACCAAACCCGATTTTTTTACGATCAAGCAATACAATAAATATGAATATAATAAAGTTGAAACCAAGTTGAAAGACACCCAAATCTACATTTAATTTAGCAGAAAGACCCGTATTTATTGCTGTGAACGGATCCAATCCAACAGAACCTAATCTCAATATTGCAGCTCCTAAAGACAGCACTGCTATACCTGCAAATGAAACTAGAGATTGTAATACAAATAGCATGATTTTTCTTGTCAGTTTCGGTCGAGAATTATCCAAAATATCAACTTCCTTTTTATTAAATCTATTATTATTTTATCATAAATTGCTTAATATTTCTTTTCGTACTGCAAGATACAAAAAAAACCATGCTCAACGCATGGCTAGTTAATTATTTTAACAAATTTTTGTACCGAACTTTTCCATATCTTTTTTCAACTGGTCGGCATTAGCGGGTTCAGTGTATTCAACTACTGAAACAGCACCATCTAAAATACCGCTATCATCACGTAAAACTAACGCTGCATTTTTATATTCTAAGACCAGTCCATTACCTAAGAAGGCTTCTTCTTCTTTTGACATAGTCAAATCTAAATCAAAATTATTTTCGATAACATTTTGATAGTCATCATCTGGTTGATTACTAAACACAAACTGAAACTTATTTCCTATGGCGCAAGAACCACCCATTTTTGAAAACTTGCTAGAACCATCATCTAATGCCAAGAAAACGTGTCTCTTATCTGATGGTAATTTATCTTTCAAGAAATCTTTTGCTGTATCCTTAATAACTAATTTCATAATTAGCGCCTCACTTTCACAAATATAAGTTGTGTACAACCTTTACATAAGTAATATTACCGGATTGTGTCCTTAAATACAAGCTTTTTTTGCTTATTTTTATTACTTTTTGTAATTGAACATTGTCGGCATTTTTGTTTTCATGTAAAATGAATGAATAAAATATAGTAAGTAGGTGTACGGAACTTGGAAAGAAAATTATCACATCGTCATATGCAGATGATTGCGCTTGGCGGTACAATTGGGGTAGGTTTATTCATGGGAGCCAAATCAACCATTGGTTGGACTGGACCATCTGTTTTAATCGCTTACGCCATTGCCGGATTATTCTTGTACTTAATTATGAGAGCCTTGGGTGAAATGTTATACGTTGACCCTTCTACAGGTTCATTTTCAAAATTTGCTTCTGAATATATTCATCCTGTATTTGGTTATTTAACCGCTTGGAGTAATATTTTTCAATTTATTGTTGTTGGAATGAGTGAGGTTATTGCCATTGGTGAGTATATGGAGTTTTGGTTCCCGGGATTACCTGTTTGGGTTCCTGGTGTAATCGCTATTGCACTTCTAATGATTGCAAACTTAATCTCCGTTAAAATGTTTGGTGAGTTAGAGTTTTGGTTCTCACTAATTAAGGTTGTCACCATCGTCTTAATGATTATCGTTGGTTTAATCTTTATCTTCTTTGGTCTTGCAGGTCATCCTGCGACAGGATTAAGTAACCTTTGGGCACACGGTGGATTTTTCACTGGTGGATTCAACGGATTTATGTTTGCACTAGCCTTGGTGCTTGCTTCATACCAAGGTATCGAGTTAGTTGGGATTACAGCTGGTGAAGCTGAAGACCCACAACCAACTCTTGTGCGTGCTATCAAATCAACAGTTAGTCGCATTTTAATCTTCTACATTGGGGCTATCTTTGTTATTGTTACAATTTACCCATGGAATGGTTTAAACGAAGTTGGTTCACCATTTGTGGCCACATTCGAAAAAGCAGGTATTACATTTGCAGCGGGTATTATCAACTTTGTTGTTCTAACTGCTGCTTTATCAGGTGCTAACTCTGGTATTTACAGTGCTAGCCGAATGTCATATACGTTAGCTAGTGAAAATCAAATTCCAAAAGTATTTAAAAAGTTGAATAGTCATAATGTTCCTTATATCGGCGTTATCACAATTACATTAGGAATTCTTTTAGGTGTATTTTTAAGTGTTGTCATTCCACTATTATTCCCGGGCACTAACAACATTTTTGAACTAGTTTATAGTTCAAGTGTATTACCAGGGATGGTTCCTTGGGTTGTGATTTTAATCAGTCATTTAAGATTTAGAAAACAACATCCTGAACTACTTAAAGACCATCCATTCAAAATGCCACTATCACCATACACTAACTACTTAACACTAGCTTTCCTAGCTGTGACATTGGTGTATATGTTCATTAACCCTGCTACTCGTGCTTCATTACTAGTAGGGGTTGCTTTCTTAATTATTATGACAATTATTTACTTCATTAGATTTAATGATAAAAAAGCAAATTAAAAAAAGACTACTCCTTTGAGTAGTCTTTTTTTATGCTAAAATTTTATTCATTTTCTTTTGTAGAGCTGATAAATTGAGTTGATTCAATTCTTCTGATGTTATCTCAATCAAGCTTCCTTGATTATAACCCACTAAATCTGCAGTTACAAAATTAATTTGCCATTGTTGATGTGTGAATGTATGAACCACTTTTTGATTATCGTCGAATTCAATATTAGTCAAATTAACTGAATAATTTTCTTTAAAATAATCCTTAATCGCTTCTTTTTCAAGATCTGCTTTTTTGACTAATGGAAACATCAAGAAATTAGCTAAAATACCTGATTGTGGTCTTTTTTCTAATAAATAACCGGTTGGGGTTTTGATCACAAAGCTGTAATAAAGTATCTTTTGGGGCGGCTTTTTCTTAGTTTTAACTGGATAATCCAAGTAAGTCCCATCTTGACCACTGGCATCAAATTCATAAACCGGTGACGCTTCAATAATTGGATTTTTTGCTCTCATATAACTAGAACCTAGGTCCATAATTGCCTGATTGAAATCACCTGGTCGATTCGGGTCGATTATTTTTTTGACAATGTCATAAAAGATGGTTTTCGTTTTAGGCTTTGCAATATCATCTTCAATTTTGAGTAGCCTAGCAAAAACACGAAACGCATTACCATCAATAGCAGGCTCTACTTCGCCAAACGAAATTGAGGCAATTGCACAAGACGTATAAGGTCCAATCCCTTTTAGCTTCTCAAGTTCCTTGGCGGTTCTTGGCCATTCTCCTCGATAATCATCTACAACTTGTTGCGCGGCTACTTGCATATTGCGAGCACGTGAATAATATCCTAGCCCTTGCCAAACAGCCATCAGTTCGTCTTCTGGGGCCCGAGCTAAATCAAAAACAGTCGGAAATGCCTTAATGAACTTAAGATAATAGTCGATAACCGTATTCACTTGCGTCTGTTGTAGCATAATCTCACTAATAAAAACATGGTAAGGATCCGTATCTTTTCGCCAAGGTAAATCACGCTTGTTAGCGTCATACCAAGCTAAAAGAGTTTGTCTGAATGCGTCTATTTTTTCATCAGACCACACAATTGGTTGGTAATTTGTTTTAATCTTGTTCACTCCCTTATTAGTTTGTGGTATTTTCAATTAAACTTGTTTTCAGTTGCGTGTTGGCACTGTAATCAACGGGAATCACAATAATAACTGGACCGTTAATGTTGTTAGCTCTATCCAAAGCTTCGGCCAGCTCTTCTTGTGTTGAAACCTTAATCCCCTCAGCTCCAAAAGCCTGTGCATATTTGACATAATCTACAGGGCCAAAGTCAACACCTGAACTTTGATTATACTTGATTTCCTCTTGGAATTTCACCATATCATAAGCATTATCTTCCCAAATCAAATGGATAATATTTGAATTTAATCTGACAGCCGTTTCAAGCTCTTGTCCAGAAAACAGAAAGCCACCATCACCTGAAACAGAAATAATCTTTTTATCAGGGTTTAAAATAGAAGCTGAAATAGCCCAGGGCAAAGCCACACCTAAGGTTTGCATTCCATTACTGAATAATAACTGACGAGGTTGATAACTTCTAAAGTATCTGGCCATCCAAATATAATGGCTACCCACATCTACAGTCACAATATTACTATCATCTGCAAAGTTCTGTAGTGTCTCAATGATTTGAAGTGGGTTAAGTAATGACTTATCTTTGAATTTGAAATCAGGTTCCTCATAGTCAAATTGATAACGCAATTTTTGAATAATTTGACTTGAGGTCTCTTGAATTTTAAGCCCTTCAGGTAGTAAAGTCGCTAGTTTATTAATTGAGTTAGCCAAATCGGTTTTGATAATTAAGTTCGGTTGATATTCGTTAGTAATTTCTGGGTCGACCGTATCAATATTGATAATTTCACGTTCCCCACTTAAATTCCAGTTACGTGCTTCATACTCAACTGGATCATAACCAATTGTAATAACTAAATCACTTTGTTTTAAAACCGTATCACCAATCTGGTTTCTGAATAAACCTACACGACCAAAATAGTTATGCTCATATTTGTGAGATAAAATTCCAGCTGCTTGAAAGGTTTCAACAATTGGAATCGAAAATCGACTTAGTAAGTGGTGCAATGCATCAGTAACACGTTGATCTGATGCCCGCATTCCAGCTAAGATAACTGGAAATTTTGCCTGTTTTATTTTTTCAATTACTTTATTCAACGAAGCAGTTGTCGCTTCTGCATTCTCATCGGGTAAATCAAACTTTTTAATCGCAGGCTTTTCAACAGGAGCTGCTAAAACATCTTGTGGAATCGAAATGAAACTTGCCCCTGCTTTAGGAGAAGTGGCAGTAATATACGCATTAATGAACACTTCTGAAATATTATCTGCCATTTCTACTTCATAACTACTTTTAGTTGCTTCTGATAGTAACTCACGACTTGGAATACTTTGATGAGTCAGTCTTGAAATATCATTTCTAGGAACCTGTCCTCCTAAAGCAATCACAGGGTCACCTTCAGATGTCGCTGTGATTAATCCGGTCGCCAAATTAGAAACACCTGGACCAGAAGTTACTAAAACCACGCCAGGTTTTCCTGTTAATCTCCCAATACCACTCGCCATAAAGGTGGCATTTTGTTCATGACGTGCCACAATTAGCTTGGGCTTGTTTTCATCGGGGTAGTTTTTTAGATCATTAAATAATTGATCAATTTTAGCGCCTGGAATACCAAAAATATAGTCAATACCTTGATTAATCATCGTTTGGATTAAAATATTAGAACCGTTTTTTTCAACTTGCATTAGGATACCTCTTATCTTTATGTTGATTTGTCTACATAATGATAAAACCACTATGTTGATTTGTCAACATAGAAAAATGTTAAATTCGTGTTATAGTTATACCTGTGCATTTTGGCAATTTTAACTGAGGAGATTGATCTTGGAAGATTTAGGAAATTTATCACAATACGTATCTATACTTGCTAGAAAATATTACAACGATACTCACAAACAATGTGCAGAAATCAAACTCAACCCAACAACTGCAAATATTTTGTTGACCATTTATCAAAATCAAGATATTAACAAAAACCAAATTGCTAAAGTCCTCGGACAAGATCGTGCTTTAGTGACACGTGAAGTTAATAAATTGATTGAGATTAATTATATTAATAAAAAAGAAAGCGTTGGTCGTTCGCAAAATCTTGAACTATCTGACCTAGGTTGTAGTTTAATTCCTGATATTCTAAAAATCAGAAACAACTGGTGGGAAAAAAATTTAGCAAGTCTAAGTACAACTGAAAAACAAACTTTTATGAAAACCATGCATCATATTATTGATAACTTAGACGATTAAAAAAGAGCCTTTACAAAAATTGTAGAGGCTCTTTTTTTAAGGCGTAATATGGTAATTGATTTCTCTTTGTTTGAGAGGTTGTTCTTGTCGGTAATTATTCGGGTAACTTTGTTTGATAATCGTTATATCTTCTGGACTAACACTTATCACTTCTTCCATAACAATCCACTTTACTTGTTGTGTAAATGGTGGTGTTGTCAATGAGCCAATATAGCTATAGTAATTCGACTTTTTAGGAAAAAAATCAGCTAAATCAAAGTTCTGCCAGTCATCTTTAAACAACTTAGCAAATTTTGGATTGGCAGTTTTTTGGCTATCTCCTAACAAAGCCACAACGATAATTTCATCACCCTTTTTAAATACAAAGTGAATCTCCATATCGTAATATCGGTGATTGATTAAATGTTCTGAGTGCTCATGAAAGTGAAATCTTTCCAGCCAAAAAGTTTGTTCGTTTAGCTTTAGATAACCACGACTCATAAATTGCTGACCAATGAATTGATCTTGTCTTGACGTAACTTCACTAAAATAAATATTGAGATGTGAACTCGATACTTCATTAGCCTGAACAGATGTTAAAGCAATAGGAGATTGGCATAACACATCTGAGGGCTTTCGCCACTGATTTTGTAATTGATAATCTAAGTGCACCATAAATTTCCTCATTTTTGAATAATTAAGTGATGTGGGGTAGCACTTATCATATCTGAATTTATTCATTCAGCCAATTTTTGACTCTTGAATTAACTGTCATTTATTATGAGCGTAATTTTTGACTATTAAGAACTTCCCTTAGATTCAAAATTTCATCGGCAATCATTTCTGGTGATTTATGATTAGTATCAATAATCAAATCACAAGAGGCATTGTAAACATGGTCCCTTTTTTGCTTGAGGTTATCAAATTCTTGTCGATTAAGTTTTTTAAAGATTGGACGATTTCTGTCATCGCCAATTCGGGCGCGAATTTCAGAGATATCAGCCTCAAGTTTAATGGTTAAGCCATCAGCTTTTTGGATTAGCTGTTGATTTTCAGCTATTGTGGGTGTGCCTCCTCCCGTTGACAAAACCTCATAAGTATTCAATGCCTGCTTTAATAATTTTTGTTCAAGTTGTCGAAATGCCGATTCGCCATACTTTTCAAAATAAGTTGGAATAGACATGTTTGTCTCTTGTTCTATTAGTTCATCTAAGTCACAAAAAGATTGATTACTACTTTTTGCTAGCAGTTTTCCCACTGTTGATTTACCGGTACCCATGAATCCGATTAAAATAATTGGCATGTTGACCCCTCCTATAGCTGTTGTCGAACTTGTTTTGCTTGTTTGATTTTGTTGGTAATCACGGATTGATTATCCGTTGCAATTGCGGTTTTAAACTGGTCAAGCTCTTGTTCAAAGCATTTAATTTGTTTGAGCAATACGTCTTTATTCTCTGAAAAAATGGCTTGCCACATTACTTCATCAGCTTGAGCAATTTCTGTCGTCTTTTTGAATCCATTAGCTGAAGTTTCAAGTCCTACACTTGAATCTTTCAGTTCTTGACTCGCTGTGTTAACCAGTGTTGTCGCTAAAATATGAGGTAAATGGCTCGTTACACCAACCAAATGATCATGCTCCTCAGCCGCCATCACTTTAAAATGGCTATGACTTTCACTGAGAAGATCTTGCAACTGCAAGATTTCTGATTCACTCGCATTTGCATTAATCAAAAAATAGTAAGCATCTAAAAATAAATTTTGTCGCCCATTTTGACTTCCTGTTAAATGCGACCCACTCATCGGATGACCACCAATAAATCGGACTTGTTGATTTTTTTGTGTCATCTTTTTGGCTGCTGCCATAATTGATAGTTTAGTACTTCCAACATCCGTCACAATTGTTTTAGAGTGAAGTTTAAAAGTTGCAATTTGCTCTAGTTGTTTTTTAATGATAGAAACCGGTGTTGCCAAAAAAACGATATCTGCTGTTTTGACGCCTTCATCAAAATCGACAACTTGATCAATCAAATTCGATTGATGCATATAGTCAAGATTTTGAGTAGTCGTATCCTCAGCTAAAATTTTAATTGTCTCATCTTTTTGTCGAATAACACGCGCAATAGAACTGCCAATCAATCCCATTCCGCTAATAAACACCGTTTCCATCCTAATTACCTCATTACTTTTTCTAAATCTTCAAAGAAGTTCGGGTATGAAATCCCCACACACTCTGCATTCTCTAAAGTTAATGGTTCTTTTGACTTTAAAGCCGCAATCGCCAAAGTCATGCCAATACGATGATCATCGTGACTAGCCAATTGCGAATCTTTAACTTCAAGTTCTGGTTGGCCTTCAATCAAAAAGCCATCTGGTAGTTCCTTGATTGCGATTCCTAATTTTTTAAACTCAGTGACTACTGCTGAAATTCGATCAGTTTCTTTTACCCTTAATTCTTTTGCTCCTGTGATTCGACTTATACCTTTAGTAAAACTGCACAATAGTGCAATAACGGGTAACTCGTCAATCATGGCAGGAACATCTTCTTCAGTTAACTCAACTGCACTTAGTTGACTAGTCTTCACTTCGATATCAGCTACAGGTTCGCCACTTAGTAGACGTTGATTGGTTCGCTTTAAGTTAACGCCCATTTTTTCAAGTACATTCAATAACCCTGTTCGCGTTTCATTTAAACTAATGTTTCGAAGCGTTAAATGCGAATGCGGTATGATAGCTGCTGCAATCATAAAAAAGGCAGCAGATGAAATATCACTGGGAACTTCAACTGATTGTGCCTTTAATTTTTTGGGCGGTGTGACCGTAATAGTTGACTCTTTGACTTCAATTGTTCCCGGTGCAAAAGCATTTAAAAGTCGTTCTGTATGATCGCGAGTTTTTTGTTTTTCAATGATTTTTGTTTGACCCTCAGCGAATAATCCAGCCAGAATAACTGCACTTTTAACTTGAGCACTGGCAACGGGCAATTCGTACGCCATTGCTTTAATCTGGCTTCTTTCAATCGTTAATGGTAATTTATCTTGTTCGGACTTAATCTTGGCACCCATTTGTCGCAACGGCTGGCAAACACGATCCATTGGCCGTTTGCTAAGTGATTGATCACCAAACAATGTCGTATCAAAGGGCTGTGCTGCTAAAATTCCCATTATTAACCGTGTCGTTGTACCGGAATTGCCCATATCAAGTGCTTGCTTAGGTTGTTTTAGGCCATCTAACCCAACCCCTGAAACAACGACTTGTTGTTCTGTGTTAGTAATTTCAATACCCATATCTTGGAATGCTTTAAGCGTCGATAAGCAGTCTTGTGATTGCAAAAAATTGTGAATTGTTGTCTTTCCTTCAGCTAGTGCTCCCAGCATAATGGCACGATGTGAAATACTTTTATCACCTGGGACTGTTAATTCACCTGTTAAGCCTTTGGTTATGTTTGTCATCAAATTTTTCATATATTATTTCCTCTAAAAGTCCAATACTTCTTTTCTGTATTCAGCCAATTGGCGTTTTAGACGTTCCATATTACTGCCATCAAACGTTTCCGTAATAACCTTGGCTAGCTCAATTGCCACAACGCTTTCAATCACGATTGAAGCCGGCACAATAGCGGTTGTATCAGAGCGCTCAACGTTTGCTTTTTTCATTTCTTTTGTTTTAATATCGGCACTTTGAAGCGGTTTGTATAACGTTGGGATTGGCTTCATTGCAGCTTTTACAATAACGGGCATCCCGTTTGTCATACCACCTTCAAAACCACCTAAGTGATCTGTTAAGCGACCAAAACCGTTCTCCTTATGCCAATCAATTTCATCCATTACGGCACTTCCTGGATTCTTTGAAGTGTCAAAACCATCGCCAATTTCAACACCCTTCATCGCATTGACTGCCATCACAGCACCTGCAATTTTGCCATCTAATTTTTGATCAAAACTAACATAGCTACCCATTCCAACAGGCATGTTTGTTGCTACAACTCGGATAACACCGCCCAATGTATCGCGATTACGCTTCGTTTCATCTATTAATTCATGGATGGCTTCGACTTGCGATTGATCTGTTACTCTTAAATCATTTTGTTTAATTTGGTTTTCGATTTCTTTTACATCTAACAATGCTTTTTTGTCTGCTTTTTTAGAACCAACTTGTTCAACGTAACCCACAATATCAATATCTAATTGCTTAAGTAATTGCTTGCAGATAGCACCAATAGCCACTCTCATAGCTGTTTCACGAGCAGATGAACGTTCAAGCACATTTCTTAAATCTTGATGATTGTATTTAATCGCACCAGCTAAATCCGCATGACCAGGTCTTGGACGGGTTAGATTGCGAATTGTGTTTTCAGGCGTTGCATCCGTCAGTGGGTTCATGATTTCTTTCCAATGATTGTGATCGATATTTTTCACCACTAATGAAATAGGTGAGCCTAATGTTTTTTTGTGGCGAACGCCACCTGTAATTTCAACTTGATCATGTTCAATTTTTTGACGACTTCCGCGACCATACCCACCTTGTCTAGCTGCTAAAAGGTCATTAATTCCATCAATATCAAGGGTTAAGCCTGCTGGAATTCCTTCTAAAATACCGGTTAATTGTGGACCATGTGATTCTCCTGCTGTTAAGTAATTCATTATTTCTTTCCTCCGACTTTATTTAATTCGTTTTGGTAATCTTTTGAAGCATCCATAATACCTTGATAGATTTTTTTGAAATGAGGTGCTAATGATTTAACTTGACTGTAATTGTCAATTTTTGCTAAGACTTGTTGCTCTCTTTTAGGATCAAAAACAGGTTTTGATGTTTGTCTTTTGGCTTCACTAACAGCGGTTACAGCTTCAAATCGTTGTTGCAATAACCCAATGATTTGTTGATCAATTTGATTAATCTTTTGACGAGAACTAGCTAAGTCGTCAGGTTGTTGAACTGTCTTGTAAATAATAAATATTCCTGCAACTGCGATAGTGCCAATTACACCTACTAAAATATCTCCTTGAAGAGCTGTTTGAATACCAAATTGTGATAGTTTTCCAGTAATGATTGGCACTGTAAATGAGGCCACACTACCAAACATAAAGTAAATTCCTGTTAAAATTCCTTTGTTTTTAGGGAATAATTGAATCAACAAGTTCAATCCGATTTGCATCACGCCACTTGCTGCACTGAAACCAAATAAGAAAGCTGAAATCATTGAGATAGTAGGCTGTTGTACTTGCGTAATGACAATCAATGATAATAATGACACAACATTCATTATCACAAGTAATCGAGTCGCTGAAAATTGTTGTTTGAGTAATAAGAAAACAGTTAAAACACCGATAATTGACCCTAAACTGTATAGCGAAATCAAGGTGTGTGACGTTAGTGAATCATAATGCAAAATATCTGTTGCAAATAAGCTTATCCATTGTGTAAACCAAATCATAATTGCCATTGAAGTGTAGCTGTAAATCCCTAGTAAAATTGCAACCAAACGTTTTTTATTTTTTGAAAGTGAGGATTGGTCTGATACTTCTTCTTCAATCACAGATTGTTGTTTTGGAAAACGTGTCGTTAAAATAGTTACAAAATTGATCAATACAATCACTGCTGCTAAAACAAATGACCAGCCAAACCATAAGTTACTGCTATGCAAACTGGCAACCACTAGCGGTAAGATAAACTCTCCGACTGAAATGAACGCTTTTAGTAAAATACTGGCAAATTTGTTTTTGTCGCCGATTTCAAGGAATGTTGGGTATGTTGCTGAATCAAACGCTGAATTAGCTACACCGGCTAAAATTGATAACCCGTATGATAGGGTTATATTATGATTGAATGGTGTCGCCATAAAGAATGTAAAGTAAGCCATCATTCCTAAAATTAAAACTTTTTTACGGCCAATACGGTCTGACAAGTAACCCAAAATTAAGTAAGCACCTAGTCGACCTATCCCAACACCTGATAATACGTATGATGCTGTCGCTAGTGGTGTTCCCCAATTGGCACCTAATTCTTTAATGTTTTGCGCTAGAATAATTAGCGCCATTCCATGTACTAAGTAATTTAAGAATAAACTGGTTTTCAGTTTTCGATGACTCATTTTAATATCCTCCTAAATAAAAAAGTCGGTTAGATGATATCATCTAACCGACTTTTACTTATAGAGAATTAATTAACGCAACTTAAAAACCTATAATCATAGCTTATCGCTTTATCGTTTAGATGACCTGCATCTAACCGACAAAGAATTGTTATAACTCTTATCTGCTTTAGATGCAAACGCATTGTTTGAAGCGTTTGCATCAGTAAATACTGGACTAGCAAACGCTTGTGCTAAAGTAATAAAAGCTATAATAATAGTTGAAGTTATGATTAAGATTATTCATTTCAAATTCCCTTCCTGACTTGTTGTTGAATTCATTAAAACACCCTAGTATTAAAAAGTCAAATGTAAAATTAATTTTATTTTAATAAAAAGACGATTCAGCCAAGTTATTCGCGAATCGTCTTTTATTTAATTATTTTGTTGTTCTAAAAATAATAGTTCTGGTTCTTCAGTAACAAAGTTACCGATATTGTTTTTGAAACTTATTAAGTGATCTGTTTTTAGATGGTTATCTAAGCTATCTTGACTATCCCAATGTTCTAAAATCAAGTACTGGTTGTCGTTAGTTGTATCTTGGTAATGAGCATAAGCTAGATTTCCGGCATCTTTTAATGACTTAGCCACTAAATCTGCCATAAATTCTAAGTATTCGCTTCTTTTTTCAGGATTAATTGTGAGTCTGACATTAACAATAATCATTCTTTATCTCCTTTTTCTAATAACCTTTATCAAAATCAACTTGATTAATTTTGATTGTGCCGTCTTGTCTAAAATGTTCTAGGTTTTCGTTAAAAATATCAATAGCTTCATCCAAATATTCGGCGTGTATACCTGAAATGTGCGGTGTGATTAGCACATTGTCCATTGTCCATAACTGATGATTGTCAGGTAAAGGCTCTGGCTCAGTTACATCTAAAGCTAAAGCACCGAGTTTATGATCTTGCATTAGTCGTGCCAAGTCGTCAGTATTGGCGCTTGGACCGCGTCCAATATTAACAAATAACGGTTGTGCAGTCACTTGACTAAAGAAATCATAATTAAATAAATTCGTGGTTTGCGGTGTCAAAGGTAACGCATTAATTACAATATCAGCATCTTTGATAGCGTCTTTGCTGTCAGCTGTGCTGACAACTTGTTCAAAGTATCTAGCATCATGCCCGCTATGGTTAACACCCACAACATTTGCATGAAATACTGTCAAAATTTCAGAGATTCTACCTCCAATATGACCTGTACCAAAAATCACAACTTTTTTACCTTGTAACATTTTCAACATATGAGTAGGTTTGAACCAGTGGCGTTTATTTGCTGATTCTGCAACGCCACGATACAAACTTAAAATCATACCAATAACAGATTCTGAAATTGGTTCTGCGTGAATCCCATTAACTGTTGATAATATAATCTTTTTATCCTCAATTTTTTTAAGTGGAAAGTTATCAATTCCAGCTGATAAAGCTTGAACCCACTTCAATTTTGATTGCTCACTATCGAGTAATTGATTCAAAACAGCAGTGTTATTACCAATCAAAACATCGATATTATCTAATTGCTCTTTTGATAAATTTTCTGTACTCAAATACGATTTAAAATCGTATTTCTGTGCACTTTTTTCAACTGCAGCTTTAATCGCATCACCGTCTAAATTCGAATTTGATTCTGGAACACCAATTAAAATATTCATTTTCTTCACCTCAATAAAAAAGTAATCTGATTATTTGAGTTTGTCAAATTTTGATTTTTAATCGATAACGTCCACATAATCATCAGCCATTTTTTCCATTGCTTTTTGCCAATCGTTATCCGTCTCATCAAAAATAGCGTCAACAATTTTAATTTGTTCTGCATTCATCTTCGTATTTAAATCTTTACCTGCTTGCGTTAATTTTAGAATTTTAACGCGGCGATCTTTTTCAGATTTTTCTTCGTAGACTAAATCACGACTCATTAAATCGCGAATCAAGACATTACAGGCCTGTTTTGAAATGCCCAAAATCAATAATAGTTTTTTTATTGATACTTCTTCAATAGCATATAAACAAAATAAAACACGGTGCTGATTCTTGCTTAAACCATACTCACCATAATCAATTAAACTCGCAAATCTCTGGTAAGCAAAAAAGATAGTTGCCAATCTACTTTTATCGTTCATAAAAATTCTCCTTAAAAAAATAGGTCAATCTTGTTGACTTGTTATTTTATCGGTGTATATTAGTATCTGTAATCAATAAAGGTCAACTTGATTGACCAATAATATCAAAGAAAGAAGTCATAGACTATGTATACCTTATCAGATTATTTATTGGATGTAACAAAATATCTTGGTTCAGATGAAGTTTTTGGTGTTCCCGGAGATTTTAACTTACAATTCTTGGATCACATTACTCACCGTGATGATATGAAATGGATTGGAAACGCAAACGAACTAAACGCATCTTACATGGCTGATGGTTATGCCCGTGAACGTGGTTTTGCAACATTCGTCACAACATTTGGTGTTGGTGAATTAAGTGCAATCAACGGTCTTGCTGGTAGTACAGCAGAACAAGTTCCCGTTCTTGAAATCGTTGGTGCACCAACAACAAAAGTGCAACACAATGGCGGTCTTGTTCACCATACATTTGCGGATGGTCAATTCAAACGTTTTATCAAAGCTCACGAAGCTTTGGGATTAAAAACAACATTTTTAACAAAAGATAACGCTATTAACCAAATTAACGATACACTTCACTACATTTATGAAAATAAAAAACCTGCTTATATCGTTTTACCAACAGACTTAGTGGCACTTCCTGTAAACGAAAGTCTTAAAGCTGGTATTCCTAGCTTGTTTGAAAGTGCTCAAACAGATGTTTCTCAATCAGTTGAAGCCGTTACTTCAGCTATCAAAGCTGCTAAAAAACCAGTTATTATCGTTGGCCATGAAGCACAACGCTTTAACTTAGGCGACGCAATTGAAGGATTCTCAAAACAAAATAATATTCCAGTCGCAACACTTGCAATGGGTAAAAGCACTGTAAATGAAGAATTCGAAAACTTTGTTGGAACTTACAATGGTTCAATTTCTGATGAATCAATTAATCGTTTTGTGGACGAAGCTGATGCAGTTATTACAATCGGTGCGAAATTAACAGACTCAATCACCGGTGGATTTACACAAAGCTTTGGCCCTGAAAAAACAATTAGTTTAAACTTTGATGATGCTACAGTTTACGGTAGAAAACTCACAACACCTTACAACTTTGAAGATGTTATTAATCATTTAGCTTCAACTAACTTGAATCAAAGCTATGATAAAGTTGTTCGCCCAGAACTTGCAAAAGACGAGTTAAAAGCAACAGACAACAAACTAACACAAGAATTTTATGATCGTGCTTTAGAAAAATTCGTTCAAAGTAACAACACATTAGTTGCTGAACAAGGAACATCATTCTTTGGTCTAGCTAGTCAACAACTTAAAGCAGACACAAACTTCATTGGTCAACCACTATGGGGATCAATTGGTTATGCGTTCCCTTCTGCATTAGGTTCACAATTTGCTAACCAAAACGATAACCGTCGTACAGTTCTTTCAACTGGTGAAGGTTCATTGCTTCTAACTATCCAAGATTTCGGTGTTGCTTTCAAAGAAAACTTAACACCTGTTATTTTCATTATTGAAAACAGTGGTTACACAGTTGAACGTGTGATCCATGGTGAAACAGAACCTTATAACGATGTGCCAAAACTTGACTACAGTACAATTTCAAAAGCATTTGGTGCAAAAGATGATCAATATCTATTCATCAATGTTGATACTGAAAAAGATTTAGTTAACGCTATGCAAACAGCTAACGAAAACCCTGACAAAATGATTGTTGTTCAAGCAAACATGGGTATCATGGATGCGCCTGAACAATTGATGAAAACAGGTAAACTATTCGAAGCACAAAATCACTAATGATGACTACTAAAAAACCGCTTCACATTTGAAGTGGTTTTTTTAGTTTAAACAATTGATAACTCTGTTAAACTTTTACTAGCAACTATTTTGATTAAATGAGGACTTCATGATGACTAACAAAATTCAAATTTTTACTGAAACAGCGATTATGTCTGCTTTAGCTATCGTTTTTAACTACATTGTTTTATTTCAAATGCCTCAAGGAGGTAGCGTTTCACTAACTTTTGTACCTATTATTCTGCTTAGCTTAAAACATGGTATACTACCAGGAACTTTATCAGGCTTGATTACTGGGATGATTTCTTTATTTTTTGGTGGCTACTTCTTAAATCCCATTCAGGTTTTATTCGACTATATCTTAGCATTTGCATTGATTGGATTAGCAGGTATTTTTTCAAAACAATTCAAAAAATCCCTAGCAAACAACCATCAAAAAAGCGCGATTACTTACGTCACTTTTGGAGGATTAGTTGGTGGTGCTTTTTCACTACTTAATCATTTTCTAGCAGGTATTTTCTTCTATCAGAGTTTTGCGCCTGAAGGTCAGCCTGTTGCCCTTTACTCACTCATTTATAATGCTAGTTATGTCATCCCAGATACAATTGTTGCAATTGTTATCATTTTGATATTAGTTAATCGAATCCCTAGTTTCTTCACAAAAAGCTAACCATAATGGTTAGCTTTTTTGATTGAAATCTATTCAAAAGTCACGTATTCTAGTCACTAACTTAACTTGGAGGAGTGACGTGATGAATTCAAAACTAGATTTCAAAACTGCTTTACATGATGTTTTGCCGACAACCTTTGGTTATATTGGAATTGGGATTGCCTTTGGAATTATTGGACAAGCTTCTGGACTTAACGTATTTTTAATTGGACTTATTTCACTAATTACTTATGCGGGATCAGCGCAATTCGTATTGGTAGGCCTATTACTCGCTGGTGCACCACTTACATCAATCGTGATTGCCGTTTTCTTAGTCAACTCACGTATGATTATTATGAGCCTGTCTGTGGCACCTTATTTCAAACAGGAATCACTGCTTAAAAACTTGTGGTTAGGAACCTTGTTGACTGATGAAAGCTTTGCTTTAAGTATGAATAAGATTAATTTTACTCAGAATCAACTGAGTTTCACCTGGTTTAATACCGCCAACTTGGTGGCCTATGCGACTTGGTTCTTAGCTTCTATTATTGGTGGACTAATTGGTAATTTTATTCCAAATCCGCAATCCCTAGGGCTACAATTTGCAATTGTTGCAATGTTTATCGGCTTACTTTATTTGCAAGTTAACAGTGATAAAAAATTAACTAAAAAATTGCAGCTAATTACGATTGGCCTCGTTTTTATTTTGATGTATATCGGGCTAATTTTTTTGCCGTCGAATTTATTAATTATTGTTGTCACTTTAATCGGCTGTACGTTAGGAGTTGTAATCAAAAATGCCCTCAACTAATTTTGTGATTTTAACAATTTTTCTATGCGGTTTTGTCACTTGGTGCTCAAGAGCGTTACCTTTTGCAGTCCTTAAAAAAGTTAATCTACCCGACAAAGCCATCGAATTTTTAAATTTTGTTCCCATTGTGATCATGTCCGCACTTTGGTTTGAAAACTTATTTATTCAAAGACTCGGTCAACTACCTGAACTAAATATACAAAACCTTTTAGCTTCAATTCCTACTTTGCTAGCTGCAATATTATCTAAGAGTCTTTTAGTAACAGTTATTGTTGGTGTGATTTCTTTGGGATTAATTCAATTAATATAAAAAAGCATGCCGTATTTACAGCATGCTTTTTTAATAATTATTTTCTATATTTTCAATTTCAGTTCCAATTCTTTTTACGATGTCAGTGACTAACGCATTACCCATGAAGAACATTCTCATACGGTTTGAAACTTCTTTGATTTCGCCATTAACTTTCTTATACTTAGTCCAATCATCAGGAAAACTTTGTAAACGCTCAGTCTCAATAGGCGTTAAAAATCGATAACGACCATTAATTTTTAACCAATGAGTTGATCTATTTGTAGTTCCCTCTGAGGTTAGCATTGTTCTGCCTGGTAAATCAAGATTTTCATGTGGAGACATGCCACCTTCAGAATAGGTGTATTCATATCCTTCTTGACTTGTTCTTTTGATTTTCTTAGGTCCTCTTAAATAAGCAAATTTTTTAATTCTTTCTTCGTCATCTACGAAGTATTTTTCATCCACTTCATTTTCAGATTGCACAATATCTTTTAGTGGTGTCGGTACTTCATCACCTAGTGCTTTTGTATCAATAGTAAAGTATTGACCATGTCGCATAATTCCTGTGTTGAAAACTTTACCTGAAAAATTATCAGATACTTCAACAATATCATTCGACAAGGTATAAGCAGCGTGTCTTTGCTTGTATGGTTCTTGTTTAATTTTGAATTGTTTTGCAAAAAGCCCCTCATTAAAAATGTACGAATCATATTTAGTATCATCGTTATTTGTTTCAAACTTATCATCTAAGAATTGTGCGTAAGGTAAGTCATTTCTAAAGACAAAGAAGTAAACACGTCTTCTTCTCTGTGCGCCTCCATACTCAGCGGCATTAATCACACGCCATTCTACCGAATAATTAAGCTGATTTAAAGCAGATAACATGACAGCAAAATCTCTTCCACGTTGTTTTGATGGTGCTTTTAATAATCTATCCACGTTTTCCAAGATAAGATATTTTGGGTGAATATTTTCAATAGCACGAATAATTTGCCAAAATAAAACACCCTTCTTGCCTTGAATACCCATCTCGTTTTTGACTGACCTAGCTACTGAATAGTCTTGGCAAGGAAAACCACCAACGATAATATCTGCATCCATAGCTTTAAAATCTTCATCAGAAATATTGTTTATATCTGTACAAATATTATTTGATTCTGGATAATGATAATCATAAACTTCAAAGGCATCCTGGCTTTTACGAGAAGGTTCAAATTGGTTAGCCCATTTTGTTTCAAAGAGCTCCTTGTTGGCATGTTCAAGTCCCACTCTAAACCCACCAACACCGGCAAATAGTTCTAGTACTTTCAATTTTTTTGGCATCGTATCAGTTTCCTTCTATCTATTTTATAGTTATTGTTATTTAAAAGTTTTCGATGTCCTTTATTATACTTTGTTTAAGACAAAAGATCAAATTTACTGGAGGATTTATGATGAATTATTTGAGTGTTGAGCAAGTCCATCAAAAAGCACAACAAATTAGAGACATTAAACAAAAAGATTTAATTCAACAATTAGGTTATCAAGTTAAAGGGGATAAAAATTTAATGGGTGACTTATTTGAATCTTGGTTTGGCAAGCCAAAAGATTCTGATAGTTCACCTGACTTAGGAATTGTTGAACTAAAAGCGACCCCTTTTAAACGATTAAAAAGTGGCAAAATTAGTGCTAAAGAAAGACTGGTTTTGAACATTATTAATTACGAAAACCTCGTTACTGAATCATTTGATAGTAGTCATTTAATTCAAAAAAACGAAAACCTAGAACTAGCTTTTTATGAATATAATCAAGAGATTCCTAAATCTGATTGGTTTTTCAAAGAAGTTTTCAGCTACCAAATGAAACAATATCCTGCTGATTTTGAAATTATCAAAAAGGATTGGCACATCATACAAGAGTATGTAAAAGCTGGTAAAGCGCACGAATTAAGCGAGAGCCTAACCGATTATCTATCAGCTTGTACTAAAGGTGCTAATCGGAAATCAGTCCGTACACAGCCTTTTTCTGACGTCAAAGCTAAACAGCGTGCCTTTTCTTTTAAATCAAGCTTTATGACGAATTTATTAAGGCAATACGTCTTCAATGAAAACAAAAATGAAAGTATTATCAAAAATGCCGAAGAGGTTAAAGACAAATCACTTGAACAGCTAATCAAAGAGAAATTTGAACCTTACATTGGTAAAACTCAAGACGAACTACAAAAGTTATTTCAAATCGATTCAAGCAGTAAAAACACCCGCAATATGATTGTAAGAGCTATTTTGGGACTTAATAAGAATGGAAAACTAGATAAAGTTGATGAATTTGAGAAAGCCTCGATAGTGCCAAAGTCTATTTTAGTAGATGAAAAAAATAATCCTAACGAACATATGTCGTTTCCAGAGTTTAGCTTTCAAGAATTAGTAAATCAAAATTGGACTGATAAAGAGGATAATCCTGAAGCTGATTTACATAAGTACCTTGTAGAAAGTAAATTTTTATTTGTAGTTTTTAAAGAAATTAACGCGAACGCAGTCATACTAAAAGGCATTAAATTTTATAGTGTTCCACAACATCAGTTAGATACGACTATCAAAGAGGCCTGGCTCAATACTAAACACAAACTGAAAGAAGGAGTTCAATTAGAACTTAAAGGTCAACGTGTCTATAATAACTTAATCAAAAGTACTAATAAATCAATTGTTCATGTTAGACCACATTCTCGTCTTTCAAGTTATCAAAACAATCAATATGCCAATAAACTGCCAACACCATCAAATTGGGTTAAAAAACCGAAAGATAATCAGAAATATACTGACAATTACATGACGACACAGTCTTTTTGGTTTAACAAAGATTATATTAAGCAAATAATTAGTGACTTGCTTTAGTAACAACAAATGAAAAGACTTAACCGTTATGGTTAAGTCTTTTTTATTCTTCTTTTTTCGTTATCTCATCATAAAATCCTGCATAAACCATTTCAGCATAAGCATTGAACCAACAGATTCCTAAAATACCTAACGTTAAAATATTAAGTAAATACCAACCTAATAAACTTAATTGTAAGATGAAAAATTCAAACATATTTTCTTTTTTTGTCATTAATACATAGGCTTTTTTGAAAGCATAAAACACGCCTTCACCTATTTCATAACTGTCTGAGTAAGTATACGCCATTTGGTCTGTAACGTTTGTAAACAGTAGTGCCACAATGTAGATGACCAGATAAACTAACAAAGCAATTCCAATAATAGCAATCGCTAATGCATCGTTGTGAACCATACTCTTAGCAGCTTCAGAAAGGGCATCGACTAAATCAGTCAGTGTATCTTTAACCCAACTAACAATATTGTTATAAATGCCAATTAGTACCAATAGCCCTATGACATATAACCATTTTTTATCTTTAAAAACATACAAGATAGCTTCCTTACCCGTTTTAGGCTTGCTATCTTTTCGATAAGACTTCAGCATAATCATTTTCATACTGAAATCAAACCATGTTTTGATCAGTGCAACTACGATGATAACTAACCACGTTGCTGTCGCAATTAAATAAAATTTTCTAATTGACTGTACTGGATCCATGCTCAGATCCAATGAGTTTGAAGTAAGTCCAAAAAAGCTAGCACAGACCATTGCAATTACAATGTACTGCATAACTGCTGGTATGAAAGTTAATTTGAAATAATAGCCCCTATTTTGACTAACTAATTCTTTTGCATTTTCCTTAATCTGTTTTCTATTCATTATTATCCTCCAATTATAATGCTGTATCTTAAACTATAACTGATATGACTTTTTATTAATAGGTACAATCGAAAATTCCAATTATATTATGACGCTAGCAATAAATTTTGGAGGATTTAACATCCCCCTCAATAAGTACTTATTAACAACATTTATATGTTTGACTTGTAGCATAATTTTAATGGCTTTAGTAGTTACCTTTACTTAGTTACGTCAAATATTTTCAGGCAGAAAAATAAAATACAAAAAGACAAGTAATGCTAAGGCAAACATAACGGATCCAATAAAAACATAGATTTTATTCCTTTTATAAATACCTGAACCCAGTAGTCCTAAAGAAATTAATACAAATACTAAAAACATAACTGACATCGAACTTCCTCCTTATAAATCATCCAACAACCCTATAACTTGTCGTTATCATAGCACAGCATATCAACTCTACTATATTAAACTTTTTTCTTATCAAATCTTTTAACTAATTCCTATGTTATAATGCAAGCAATCAAATTTTGGAGGATTTAACATGAAAAAGTTCTGGTTCACAGGGTTACTACTACTGGTTTTAGCTATTACAGGATGTGATAGTAATAAGAGTGCAGCTTTAACAACTATCAATCTTAATAATGAAATAGCAAATTCTAAAACAGGATCTTTTGAGAACGGGGTACTCAAAACTGATTCACTTACGCTCAAAATAGTAGGCTATGAGGTCGTTAAAAAAAATGAATACTCTGATTATTTAAAAGACACTGCTCAATATTCTAAACTTGTCGTTAAATTTGAAGCAAATAGCAATATTCCTAATAGTGAAATTAATGCTAATTCAGCTTTCTATAATTTCTTTAATGTTTACCAGGATAATGAGCCATTGCCTGTTAAATTAAATTTTTGTGGTATGACTTCTCCTGCAAAAAATATTGATAGCAGTAATGAATTTCGCTATCCTTCTATGTTTTACTCATTAAGAGACGACAATTCTGATTTTACTTTAGTTGCAAGTAAAGGTTTTCAATTCTTAGGAAAACAACGTCTTAAAAATCCTAATAATCCAAATAATAGTTAAGCAAAAAATAGCCTATAAAAGGCTATTTTTATTTCTGATAGAATCTATAATTAATGACTAAAAATTAATTTTTTGTTTACTCTTAAATAATGGTTAATAATATTAACTACTTTAACAGTTCCCTTATATAAAAATGGAATCAATACTGCTCCAAATATACAAAGTAACACACTACTTATTAATTGCCATAATGCAAAAGACTGCAGCCCTGACAATGTTGATATATATAATATGAATGGTGATAAAATAAAAGCAATAAGGGTTACCCAAAGCGAAAACACAATACTAATAACCACAATAAACACAGCAAGACCAACTATCAAGTTAAACAAAATGACACCAAACAAGGCTAAAATATTTATTCTCTTGTTATTTTTTTGTTCATCATAATTCTCATCTGAAACCAAAGTATTTAGTGGTGTTTGATAAAGATGGGCAATCTGATTTAGTGTCTCAATGCTGGGCAAAGCCTGATCCTGTTCCCATCTAGAAACAGTTTGCCTAGTTACATATAGTTCTTTTGCTACCTGTGATTGTGTCGCTTTACTTTCTTGCCTTAGTTCTTGTAACTTTTGTCCTAATGTCATCATTATTCCTCGCTCTCTTATTTTAACTTACACCAAAATGTTGTCACATCACAAGCAATTGTCATGTTACATTGGCTTGTTAATCAAAAAGCTAGTCCAACACTGGACTAGCTTTTTCTGTTTAATAACGCCAAGATAATCGAAAACTCACTCATACTTATAATCAACACTGCCAAAATATAATAGACTTTAATGTTTAACATAACTGGTATAGCACCAATCGTAATTCCAGTGATATGACCTGCAATGAGTGGCTGAAATAAAACAATTAAATTAATTAGCATTAAGCTAAATGGCAGGCAACTCATTAGTATAAATCCCCTATTTTGCATTTTTGTTTTGCGAAAGAAGATACCATAAACCAAAATACTACCAATTACCAATACAAAAGCACCTGGAAAATTAACTACCTGGAAAGTATCGCCATACATTAGTAGAACTAAAATCAATTGCATAATAATAAAAAGTTTGCTAAATAAACGATGTCGGTTGCCCATCGGAACTGTTGAATGGTCTTCACTTACACCATTATGATGAATCAAGTCGTCAATTGTCGTTTCAAAAAAGACACTAATCTTTTGAAGCGATAACATATCAGGCTCAGTTCGACTATTCTCCCAAGATGAAATGACTTTACTAGAAACATTTAATTTCTGTGATAATTGCTCTTGAGTTAATGATTTTTGTTTTCGTAATCTTTTTAAATTATGACTAAAATACATCTCACGCCTCCAATTGTAGTTTCAGTATACTAAATCTCACCCAGAATTTGAAATCAGTTACAAAGAACTTCTCTACAAAATAAAGATAATCAAAAATCAACAATTTGGGGATGTTCATCTTCGACTATCTTTAGTAATTTGAATTTATTAACAACTATGAAAAGAGGTTACATTTTTATGCTTAAAAAGTACAGTTGTACATTGTTGACGATATTAACTTTAATAATGTTTACAGGATGCTCAGTTAAATATTATGAATTACCATCACAGGAATCATCGCAAAATTCACTGCCTATTGACACAAATTCAAAAACTGACGAATTGACTTTGCCGAAAAGTTCGAGTTCTACCATCATTCAAAATCTAGCAGTTACTAGTAATAACGATAATCCCAATCAATTTGAATTACCTATCAAGATGACAAAAAACAACACTAATACTTTTTTTAAAGTCTCTGCTAAACAAGGTGATCACACTTTAGTATACGAAGAGGTTATCAATGAAAATAACTCCATCAAATATTTTCAACTTTTTGATTTAACGACCCCCGTTTACTTTCAATTATCTGACTACAAGACAAATCAGATTTTATTTGAAAGAACTTACTACCTAAACTAAATCAAAATTATGAAAGGAATCACTATGAATAAAAAATTATTTGGACTAATTTTCATACTGGTTTTAACTGGCTGTTCAAATCAACCCAACAACAGTTCACAACACTCTGAAGCACAACATGATCAGCATATTGTCTACCAAAATAACGACGGCACTTTTAATCGACGTGAAGATACAGTCTACCTTCTAAATCAGCCAACGAAAATAACTGGTTGTCAAATTGTTTCTCAAGATAACCAACTCACGCTTATATTTGATACACCATACGATTACAGTCATACAACGATTGGTGTTCCTAATAATAATTACACAGATATCAGTGTTTCTCAAAATAATCAAGAATTGATTAGTGACGGCGTTAATATTAGCCAATCAAAAATCAACGATATTGGCTATAGCACCAAATCTTCATCTTATAAGGTTTTAGATTCTTCAGCTCCCATAAAACTAAAAATAACTGAAGGTAAAAATAAGAAAATTTTATTTGAGACAACTTATTATTTGATTTAAGCCAAAATCACGGAAGAATAATCATAATATATTTTCCTAAAAAATACTCAAAATTATTTTTAACTAAATTAAACGTTTTCGATTTTACATCATAAATTTCTTTAGTAACGGAATATAACGTATCATGACTGTAAGTAATAAAGAAATCACAAACACGATACCTGTAATTATTGGTACAGCAATAAGTGCGTTATTAAAAATTTCAAATAGATGGAAGTTTTGAACTAGGATATGAATAATCAAGAAGTGGATCAAGTAAATCCCCATCGTAGCCGATGACAGATATGTTAACCACTTTACCCATTTGTGATTTTGCTGTACTTCCCAGTTAATTTTGTTACCTAGTTCTTTAATAAAAATAAAGATAGCTAATGATGTTAGCATAACATTAAGACTTACGTAACTATAAAGAGGTGTTATGATTGCGCTGTATCGATACGAAATAGCTCCTGTTCCAAGAATGGTTACCAAAATCCCACTAAATCCAAGAAAGTACAATACATAACGCCATTTTTTGCTCAAATTGATATGATTAAAATAATACCCCGCTACAAAATACGCCGAAAATCCTAAAGTTAAATGGAAATAAATACTGGAATTTAGGGTACCTAAACTTTCAAAAACTGTTTTGACTAAAGGCGACATTGTACGATACTTTGCCAAACTATCATAAAGATCAAAAACCGTTGGTAAAAGCACAGTAAATATAGCAGATAAAGCTAGGAAATAACGCGTCATTTTGATATCTTCTGTTATTTTTCTCAAGAACGGTACAATAAGGTACAATCCTATGATCATATGCAAGAACCATAAATGCGAGTAACCTTCAATCGTTATTCTCAATGCATCATAGAAATTTTTAGCTTCAAAATAATTGTAAATACCATATACAAGATGCCAAAAAATAGCAACATAAATAATACGCGAAATATTTTTTGTGAATAATTTTTTTAAATTAACCTTTTTTCGTGGATTTAAAAATAATACCCCTGATATTATCACAAAAATTGGCACACACCATCGCATTAAACTATCCCAAAAGTTTAAACTTTGCCACGTAAAAGTTCTAACATCTTCCGTGTAGTAAAGACTTTGAGACGATACATGAATAACAATAACAGCGATTGTTGCAAGCACTCTCAATATATCTAAATAATAGATTCTTTGCACTTTCATTTAATAATAATCCTCCAAATTATAATATTAATTCTATTTTAACATGCTTTTTATTAATTTAGATTTTATCGCCCATTAATCACACAAAAAAGGCCTGCTTGACTGTCGTCAAACAAGCCTTTTTTGTATGTTTTTACTCAAAAGTAAACGTATATGTGTGTACTTAGAAAGTACATTTTTAAAATACATTATTAAGCGATTTATTGCAAATAAAAAATAACCGTAAAAAATGATAACTAGTATCATTTTTTACGGTTATCGATTGCGTTATTCTTTTATTTTTAGACCGCTTTTAAATAGCCACAGACCTAATTTTATGACATTTGATAGCATAAAAATTAGAATCAAAACTCTAGGTATTTGCCAAATATAATCATTCCCTGGAAAAACACTAAAATAGGATACTCCGGCTAAAATCATGGCAATCATAATCAAAAATAGTCCTGTATAGATAAACACTAACTTTCGCTGTGTATTAGTCATTTACGCATTACCTCCAGTAGATTGATAAGATTAAATCAGGTGTTATTCGACCCGTTATCACTTATAATGTTGAACATTTATACTTGCTGATACCCCCACGATGAAAGCTTGTCTTCTACTGATATCTCGTCAATCTATAAATTAGAACTTTAAATAACAATTAATTGATTATCAATAATGTACTTTGCGTTTTGATAATCGCTCAGTAATTCCTAACGACTACCCGTTGTTATAGAATTACCAGTATTTGACTATACCAAAAGTTCGCTTTAATTCTTAGCTATTTTGGGTTACATTTACCTATTCTATCGACAACTTTTTCGCTATAATTAAAATGATTCATAAACTCATATAAAAGGAGATTACGGTTATCGAATTTAGTGAGAAAATCAAATATATCAGAAACTATCACAATCTAACTCAAGATCAGCTCGCAACTAAACTCAATGTTTCTCGTAAAACGATTTCTGCTTGGGAAAATAACCGCGGAATTCCTGATTATTATTTAGTTAAAGCTATTGAACAATTATTTAGTATCGATTCTGACAATCTTCTCAATCCGAAAAAAGAAATCAATTTTGATATTTTTGAATTAAAACGAAAACATCTGCTTAAAATTAAAATCATTTCTGTTATAGAAATTCTATCGTTAATTATCGGCTATTTAACTTTAGTACAGTTAGTAAATACTTTTTATAATACACTGTTTTTACTTTTTAATACTTTTTACTTAAACAAATTAATAAATAACTACTACAAAAATTTTTCTCAAAAATTGTCCGAATATGTTTCACCTGTAGGATTATTCGGTGTTATTTTAATTGCTAACATTCTTTTAGGTGGGATATTTACTGTTAATCTGATAAATAGCAACTTACATCAGAAAATGGAATATCATCTAGGCAAATCAACAGGATTATTTATTGTAAGTTTAATAGTCAGTTACGCTGTTTTTATGACATATAAAGTTGCAGTTATTTTGTATAAAGAAAAAACACCGAATATAAGCAAAAAAGGTTCGAGAATAAATAATAAATTGAACAATTAATTCTTATACAATCTCTAACTATTTTCAAAAAAAACAAAAACCTTTAGACTATTGTCTAAAGGTTTTTTACTGATCATTTTTTATCATAGATTGTTTTATTAAGTCGATAATATAAGGTAGATCAGTATGATTATTGAATGTCACTTCATAATCCCCATTCCCATATTTACCAATATTTCGCATATCTCGAGCATAATCAAGTTTGTCATTCAATTGACCAAACTTTAAATTCAAGAACAATTTTAATTGTTTCTTTTGAATGGTGATATCACAAAAGTCCTTATCATTAATCAAAAAAGCCAGATAAGTTTTATGAGCTTTGATTGAAATATTGGGATTCAAATCCAAAATTTCGATTTTCAATTCCTGATACAAGTCGTTTGTTTCATCTGAACCTTTCTTCAACATATCCGCTTCAGTATAGTTTTTCAATTCACTAATCTGTGTAAAGTTAACTTGCTCTTTAGTTAACATTGTTTGACTTTTAGCCACCTTTGTTGGCTTTGTTTTTTCAATATAATCGAGTTGAATTTGACCATTCTCAAATTGCTTGATTTGATATAAATCAATTGGCAACTCCGGATTATTCACTGCATCTAACTGATAATTCGTATAGCCTTTGGTAATAAAGTTAATTTTAGTTTGTTCAAAATTGAATTCATCCACGCGTCTATGCGTGCCATGAACCTCGTTATATAGCAAAACGAAATCTGCTTTATGATTGAGTAATGTATTCAAATAAGCATATCCCTGGTCAATCACACTATATTTGGTATCGTTTTTATACTCAATAATCACAAAACTATTAGTTGTTTCGTCAAAGGCAACCGTATCTAAGCGATAATGTTCCACGTGAAACTCAGTCGCCAAAAAAGTTAATCCCAGCAAAACTTCAGTATTTTCTTCGACTAAACGTTGAATCTCTTTTTCAACTTTAAACGGAATGGCTTTTAGACGCGTTAGTTGATTATTTTGAAATTGATAAAGTGACATATTTACTCCTCTAAGTTTAGATTATAAAACTATCTTAACTTTAATCAATCATAGATGTCACCTCTTTTAATCTCTTTTATCATGCCATAGACAGATAAGCCTATCGTTATGACATATGCTATCACGAATAATAATCGAAGTTGATAATAAAATGACAATCCTAAAATAACGATTGTAAGAACAAAAATCAGTACAAACAAGTACAGGCTCGGGATATAGTAAACTCTTTTTTGTCTTGTTTCTTCATTATTTTTATCATAACCATACCTAGCCAAAAGTAAAACTAGCATTGAAGGTACTATCAAGAACATACTGATAGCCAAATAGAAAAGGTTTCCAAAAGTAGCTATTGCTATAATTCCTAGAATAAAACCAAATAATAGTTTTTTAGACATAAGTTAACCCCTTCCCAACTTTTAAATCAACTATAAAAAGGCCTATAACGGCCTTTTACTCATAATAAGTTCCACCTAACATTTTTTGAATATTAGTGTGTTTTGAATGTTGAATATTAAATGTGGGATAATCTGCAGCTGATTTGTCTAGTAGATTACGATTGAATGAATTGTCAATAATAATTTGATCATTAGAAATCGGATTGCCATATTTCAAACTATCATCTAATTGTTGAGCTTTTTCGGCAACATAGTTATTCAACTTAACTAATTCTTGTTGATTAGCTAGCAACTGGTTAATCAGTTCTTGGTCAAAATCTACAGTAATAAATTGTTGCTGTGGTTGTGGTTCTACCATATCTTTATACTGACCACCTGTTATCAAATAGACATCAATTTTATGGTTGGGGTACCTTGTGGTTAAATCTTGATAAATTGATTCTGCAATTGCAATGTTATTAGGCTTAGGTTGCACATCATCCAGTGTTATTTTTTCAGTTGGTTTTGCAGTTTTAATCGCAATATTACCATTATAAGGGTAATCAACAAACTCGTTTAATGGCGATTGATGTCTATTCAAATAATCATTCGCCATAACACCAGTAGATATCGTCCCCAATAACAAGGTCACAGCAGCTACTGCTGTTATTACAATCGTTTTCTTCTTCATTTTCTAGCCGTCCTCCAATAGATAGTTGTCATTAACGTATCAATCAAGCGTACTAATTTCAAGATTTATTCGTCTACCTTTAATGTTTTTTAAACGTAAAAGTCAAACAAAAAAGACTTCAATCGAAGTCTTTTTTGTTTTATTTAACTTTATCAACTGCAAATACTTCATTTGCAATTTCGATAACTAGTTTAATTTTATCCCACTGTTGTTCTTCAGTTAAATGATTCCCTTCTTCAGTTGAAGCAAATCCACACTGTGTACTTAATGATAAGTTTTCAAATGGGACATATTGGCTAGCTTCTTTAATGCGAGCTGTAATTAATTCTTTTGACTCTAATTCTGGTTTTTTGCTAGTAATTAAGCCTAAGACAACTTCCTTACCTGGTGCGACATGTTGAAGAGGTTCAAAATCACCTGAACGATCATCATCAAATTCAAGATAGAATGCAGAAACATTTTCTTTTGCAAATAAAGTATCGGCAACTGTTTCATACCCACCACTTGCTGCCCATGTAGAAGCATAATTACCTCGACAAACATGCGTTGTTACTGCTAAATCAGCTGGCAAATCAGCTAGAGCACGATTATTAAAACTTAAGTAAAGTGCTTTTAATTTTTGTGCATCCTGATAATCTGCAGATATTGTTTTCAAAAAGTTTTGATCAGCAATCATTCCCCAAGTACAGTCATCCAACTTAAGATGACGACAGCCTTCATTATATAATGCAATGATTAAATCATGATAAGCCTGTGCAACATCTTCAATCAGTTGATCTTGACTATCATAAAATTTACCAATAGCTTCGATGTTCTCAGGTCCTCTCACTAATTCTGCATAAAGTTGGGCAGGAGCCGGAATACTTTGACGGGCAACTAGCTCATCATCTGATTCAACTAAACTTTGTAAGTATTTAAATGCTAACAAATCTGGATGGTTTTCGTTAAATTTGATTTTACCGCTTACTTGAGCTGAATCATTACGTGTTTCGACTCCGTGGAATAAATAGCCATGTTCTTGCTTCGTGTGACTAATACCATCAAATCCCCAAAAAGTATCTAAGTGCCAGTAACTGCGGCGAAATTCCCCATCGGTTACAATTTTTAGACTCACTTCTTTTTGTTTTTCGACTAACTTTTTGATTTCTTCATTTTCAACTTGAGTTAACTCATCTTGTGTAATTTTATTTTGATTAAATTTTTCGCGTGCGATTTTAAGACTTTCAGGTCTTAAAAAGCTTCCTACTGTATCATAATGACTTGTTCTTCCGTTAATTTTTGGCATAATTACTCTCTCCTTAAGATTGTTTTTTAGTTCAATTTTTCAAAAGCTTGTGCAAAGTCCTGTTTTAAATCATCAATATCTTCGAGTCCTATTGATAATCTTAATAACCCGTCAGTAATTCCGCGTTCTAGTCGTTCTTCTCGATTCAATTCAGCATGGGACATTTTCGGAGGGTAAGACAGAATTGATTCAGTTGCACCGAGTGAAACAGAAAACACTGGGATTTTAATCTCTTCAATTAACTTTTTGACATTTTCTTCAGTTTTAATATCGAATGATAAAACTGCACCGCCAGATTTTGACTGACTTAGCTGAATATCATAACTGTCAGATGTTTCAAGTCCAGGATAGTTCACTTTTGTCACAATTGATTGTTTTCTTAACCACTTAGCAAATTCTAGTGCATTCTTTGATGAAGTTTGCATTCGAACACCAAGCGTTTTTATCCCTCTTAGTAGTAAGAAGGAATCAGCAACACCCAGTGTTGCACCCATTGCATTTTGCAAGAAGTAGACCTTATCTGCTAAATCTTTTGTTTTCGCGACAACTAATCCAGCTAAAATATCGCTATGTCCAGCTAAAAATTTTGTTGCACTGTGAACAACCAGGTCTGCACCTAAATCAAGTGGTTTTTGCAAAATAGGAGTCATAAATGTATTGTCCGCAAAAACTAATGCCTGATGATCATGGGCTATCTTTGATACTTTTTGGATATTGGTTACTTGTAAAGTTGGATTAGCAGGTGTTTCCAGATAAACCACTTTAGTGTTCTCTTGGAATGCATTCTTCAAAGCTTCTTCATCACTCAAATCCACAAATGTATGGCTAATACCGTAATTAACTAATACCTCAGTTACTAATCGGAATGTGCCACCATACACATTCTTGGTTACAATCACATGGTCGCCTTGTTTAAGTGTTAACAATGCTGTGGAAATCGCTGCCATTCCAGTTGAAAACGCAAACCCTCGATAACCATTTTCTAACTCAGCAATACTTTCTTCCAAAACATCACGCGTAGGATTACCACTTCGAGCGTAATCCCATTGACCAAAATCATCTAGTCCTGGCTGTTGAAAAGTCGATGAGAGGTAAATTGGTGGATTTACTGCACCCGTTTTTGGGTCAGGCTTAGCTGTTGATTTGATGACTTTCGTCCAATCTGAAAATTCGTTTTGACTCATTTTACTCCCCGCTTTCTTGATAAGCTTTGGCTAAAGCTTGTTTGAAATCTTTGATTAAATCCTGACTATCTTCAAGACCACAAGATACTCGAAGTAGATTTTCAGTAATACCTGTTTGTTGTCTTTGTTCTTCACTCAAATCAGCATGCGTTTGAACAGCTGGTACAGTCACTAAACTTTCTGTTCCGCCTAAACTTTCCGCAAATGATACCACTTCTAATTCTTTCAATAAGCAATCAAGTTCAATTTGGTCGCTTACATAAAGGCTAATCATGCCACCTTTTCCAGGATATAAAACTTGTTGAATAGCATCTGATTTTTCAAAATAAGCCACTAGTTTTTGTGCATTTTCTTGTTGTTTGGCCAATCTAATCGGTAGGGTTTTTAGACTGCGCAATAATAACCAAGAATCGAACGGGCTAATTATTGACCCTATGGTAATCAGATTTCGTTCTAATATCTCTGCTGTTCGGCTGTCTTTGCAAATGACCGCTCCAGCTAAAATATCGTTGTGACCAGATAAATATTTAGTAGCACTATGAACCGCAATATCAGCACCTTCTTCTAATACTTGTTGAATTAGTGGAGTATAAAACGTGTTATCCACTATTAACTGTGCTTGATATTGATGTGTATACTGCGCTGTTTTTTTGATATCAATCACTTTCATCATTGGATTAGAAGGGGTTTCAATCCAAACTGCTCGTATATTTTGACTTAATAAATTCTCTAATTCACCGTAATCTTGACCGTCCCACTTGCTGAATGAAAGTCCATATTGTTCAGTTAATAAATCAAAAAATCGAAATGATCCCCCGTATAAGTCATCTGAAACGATGATATGATCACCACTTTTGAATTGAGTAAAAACAAGTTGAATGGCTGCCATACCAGAAGATAAACCAAATGCCCGAACACCATTTTCTAATTGGGCTAGCACTTCTTCGAGTACTTTTCTTGTTGGCTGATTCATGCGTGAATAATCATAACCAGTTGATTCACCTAAACCGTTGTGTCTATATGCAGTTGAAAAATACAACGGCATTGAAATCGCTCCGGTTACGTTATCTTTGCGATTTCCTGCTTGGGCTAGTATCGTATCGATTTTCTTTTTCCATGTACAATGACTTTCCATTTTGACTGCTCCTTATACGTTTACTTTAGAATTTTCCTTAATTAAATCTACCCAGTTTTGATAAAACTGTCGGCTACTCTTATGCCAAGTATTTTTCGGATATTGTTTATCATAATAATTAATTGGCTTTTGAATTTTTTGTTGCTTGTTTAAATCTCTCAAATATTCATCATGTAAGGTGTTCGTTTGATATTCTGGGTGACCACTAATGTAAAGTTGGTTACCCTCATTAGCTTGTAAAATAAATGGACCTGCATCTTGACTTGAAGAAATCACTTTCAATCCCTCAGGTAGCTCATCATCAATTATCGATTCAGTATGACGTGACTGTGGCATATTGAAGTTTTCGATATTACAGTTAAGTGGATGTGTTGAATCAATATAATTAGCTTGATAAATGCCAAACAATTTATTTTCTAAAGGTTGTTTTTCAATACCAAAATCTTGATATAATGCGGCCTGTGCGGCCCAGCACTCATTAACTGTTTGCTTAACATTTTCTTTAGCCCAATCTCTTATTTGCTTTAACTCTTTTAAATAATCGACTTGGTTAAACGCTAATTTTTCAATAGGTGCTCCGGTAATAATTAGCCCATCTACTTTTTTATTTTTGATTTCATCAAAAGTTGCATAATATTTTTCAAGGTCTTGTTGACGTGTATGTTTTGAGTGGTGCGTTTTTGGATAAATAAACTGCACTGTTATTTCAGTATTTAATTCATCTAACAAGTCTAAAAACTGTCTTTCAGTTTGCTTTTTGTTTGGCATTAAATTCAAAATAACTAACTTAATGGAATCTTCCATTTTGGTATTAACCCATTCTCGATTTTGTTTTAAAAATCCGTTACACGCATTCACTGACATACTTTCAACTCTCCTTTAAAATAAAAAAACGCCCCTAGATCTAAGACATTGCTTAAATCTAGGGGCGCTGTTATACGCGGTACCACCCTATGTTAGTGACAATCAAAAAACAAAATTATCACTATCTCAAATCAGGACACTTATGCTAGCTATCCTTCAACACAGTAACGTGTGTTACACCGTAGATTGCTAATCACCATGACTCACAATCTAAAATTACTCCAAGACCATCTTCAATATTTTCTTAAGTACCATCTTTCACCTAACATGGCTCTCTGTTAAAATAAGATAAATATTTACTCATCTTTTCTCAGTAAATTCTAATTATTTGTTTTGTTGATGATTACTATAGCGGGATTAATTTTGTTTGTCAAACCTTTTATTTTTATTTTCTCAAAATCGACAACTTCAAAAATATGGTTTAAACAAACCTAATCATTGCTGTGTCAAACTTTTCAATGGTTTAGCTTTAGCAAAAAAATATTGCTTATTTAATTAAACAGGAGATAAATTATGTTCACATATAAAATCGACAATGAGATTCAACTTGCTCTCCCCCAACCTCAAAAACATTCAAAAATACTATTTGAACTGATTCAAAAAAATAAAGTTGAATTCAACCGTTGGTTGCCTTGGGTATCTTTTATAAAATCACCGCAAGACGAAGCAAAATTCTTACAAACAACACTTGAAGAATTTGCACACAATCAATCCCTATCAACGATTATCTTGTACAAGGATAAACCAGTTGGTATGATTAGTCTTAATCGATTTGACAGCTTGAATAAAACCACCGAAATCGGCTATTGGTTAGCTAGTGAGTTTAGTGGTAAAAGAATTATGCATCGCGCGGTTCACGGTATTTGCGATATTGCGTTCAACGACTATGGTGTTAATAAAATTGAAATTCATGCGAGCGTTAATAACGATAAGAGCAATCATGTTGCTGAAAAAGCTGGCTTTCATTTAGACGGCATCATTCGTGCAGGTGAACGTTTGCCTGATGGTTTTCATGATTCAAAAATATGGTCACTACTTCGCTTTGAATGGCAAAAATAAAAAGCATCAAGTTTTCTTTTTTGAAAACTCGGTGCTTTTTTAATGTCGCTTATTTGTGTGCTAATGCGTGAGCTACTGCTTCTTTTTCTGATTCAATTAATTCGACACGACTTTCGATTGCTTTAATACCCATTTTGATTTCACGTGTTAATCCTGGTGTATTAATTTTTGGTTCAAAGAATGCTTTAAATTCTGCTAATCTTTCAGCTGTTTTGAATGTATTTGAAACAACTGTGATATAACTTGTGAATTCCATATCGCCACCAACAGTATCTTCAAGCCACTGCCAGTCATTTTGCAACCAATCCCAAGTTTGTTGTTGTCCTTTGTCGTTTGAAAGCAAACCACTAAACCATGATCTTAAATCTTGTGGTTTAATCACGTCACTGTTTTCAAATTTTGAAATTAATGCTGTGACAAATTCTTCATCAGTTGTTGAAACAAGTGCTGCGGTAAGATCGCGTTTGTAACTTGCATCTGTTGATTTTTGATATTGAGTTAGTAGGTTATCAAATAACTCTTTTGAGCCATAATTTTTAACTTCGTTACTCAATACAAATGAGCGGATTTCTGCTGGTAAGTTCAACAAGTTATCACGATGGTCTTCAAATAATTGATGTGCTTCACTCATTGCGTGTTCATTCTTAGCGTAAAGTGCGGCACTCAAAATATAAGGACGAGTCAATTGATTATCATTTGATTCATCAGCTTTAGGTACAAATCCAAGACGTTCAAATTGGTTCGCACTCAATTGACCAAGCAATGTTTGCAAATCTTTTTTAGCTGGCGTACCTGCTTTAACAAACTTCTTCAAGTTGTTAGCTAAGCGATAAATTGCAGCATTAACGATTGTTGATTGACTTGTTGAGAAGTTTTCAAGCATTGGAACTAAGTCAGCGTAAGAAACACGACGGCCATCTGCTAATAGACGTAAATCTTGCAATAATTGCATTTGCGCAATTGCATCCAATTGATCCACTTCACCCATAATATCGTCTAGTAATGTTTGATCATATTGAACAATAAAGTGAGAGTTGTTTCCTACGTTCAAACGTAGAGCTTGACCATTTTGTTGTCTTAATTCTTGATAGTTTCCTAAAGAAACACTTTTTTCAGTTAACAGTTCTGGTAATTCTTGGTAATTTGCGTTTAATGGGATTTGCCATTGACGTGCAACATCTTTGCCTTCACCAATGAAGAATTGTTGTTGTGATAATCGTAATTCGCCATCAACAACTTCAGCTTTAACAACTGGATAACCTGGTTGTTCAAGCCATGAATTCATGATTGTACTGATATCCATTCCTGAGGCTTCACCTAGTGCATGCCAAAGATCTGGACCTGTCGCATTATTATATTGATGTGCTTTAAAGTAGTTTTTAAGTCCTTTTCTTAAAGCTTCATCGCCAATTAATGAACGGACCATGACTAACAAACGGGCACCTTTTGCATATACAATTGCGGGGTCAAATAATGAATCAACTTCAGCTGGGTGTTCCACTTGAACGTGAACTGATTGAACACCATCAGTGGCATCACGTTGAAGTGCTGCGGGTGCTTCTCCAGTTTGAAAACTTTCCCAAATATGCCAATCGGGTTGAATAGCATCAATGGCAACATATTCCATCATGTTGGCGAAACTTTCGTTTAACCATAAATCATCCCACCACTTCATTGTGACCAAATCACCGAACCATTGGTGAGCAAGTTCGTGAGCAATCACAGTTGCGACAACCTGTTTCATACTCAAAGCTGTGTTATCTGGATCTAGTAGTAAGTATGCTTCACGGTATGTAACAAGACCCCAGTTTTCCATCGCACCAGCTGAGAAATCTGGTAATGCCAATTGCCATGAGTGAGGAAGTGGATAAGGTGTTTGGTAGAAATCCTCGTAAAAATCAATTGCACGTTTTGCGATATCTAAAGCGAAGTCTAATTCGTTTTCTTTGTGCGCTTTTGTTGAGAACACCCCAACTTTAACACCACTTTTTGTTTCAGTTAATTTACTTTGCATGTCACCAAACGCAAATGCCACTAGATAGGTTGACATTTTAACGGTTTTATCAAAGTAGTGCACGCCATCTTCAACACGTGTTTCAGGCATGTTACTTAATGCTAATTCACCTGGTTTCTCGTCAAATTTTAGTGCTAATTCAAAAGTTGCTTTAGCTTCAGGTTCATCCACACAAGGGAAGGCTTGGCGAGCAAAATTTGTTTCAAACTGTGTGCCAACTAATTGTTTTTTGACACCTTCGTGTTCGTAATATGACGGATAAATCCCCATCATTGTATCGGTTAAAGGTGCTGTGTAAGTCACTTCTACTGTCACTTCACCAGTATTTTCGATGCTAAATTTGATTAAATCTTTTGCTTGATCCACTTCAAATTCAACTGCGTTACCGTTTGCTTTGACAGCTGAAACTGCTAAGTCTTTTTGATGAAGCGCAATATTTTGGTCTTTTGCTTGACCTGTTACAGTTGTTGTTCCGCTAATTGTTTTGGTTTCGCGGTTAACATCAATATATAAATTATAATGTTCTGGTTGAAAAACATTATATAAACGATTTAATTCTGCCATGATTATCTCCTGTTTTTTTAATTTTATTTTAATAATACAAACTTATTATATCGTGTTTGCGCTAACTACGCTACATCTAGCCTAAATAAAAAACCGCATCAGTACGATGCAGTGTTTGTTATCTTTATAATTTTTTCCATCCTTCATGCATGATTGATGGGAATAATGGCACAACTTGTTCTATTTGTTCACGATTTAATTTAAGTGCGATAGCAGGTAGAACCGCATTGATGAAGTTTTCAGCTTCTTCACTCACTTCTGTTGCACCGACTAAGTGACCTTCTTTATCAAAAATTAGTGTTTGTTTGCCAATTTTATCTTCATTGACTTTTCTGAACCAGTCGCCTGTTACATCACTTTCAATGATTTCATATTTATCTGGATCAGCTTTTGCTTCACTAACGGTAACGCCAGCTTCAGCGATTCGAGGTGAAGTAAAAGTAACCGTTGGCACGACAAATGATTTCATATCTGAAGTAGTGTCACCCATAATATAATGCGCAATGTAATTAGATTGATGGGTAGCTGTTGGTGTTAGTTTTGGATAAGTTGTATCAGCGACATCCCCAGCGACAAAAATATTATCGATATTGGTTTGCATTTTGCCGTTAACCTTAATACCTTTAGTATCGTATTCAATTCCAAGTTCATCTAATCCATAACCTGAAACATTAGGTACTCGACCTGTTGCATCTAAAATCCAATCGGTTTCATGAATCTTGTTTTCACCATATTCAATAACATAATGATCATCTTTTTTATCGAATTTTTTAACGTCAGCATTTTTGACAAAAGTCACACCACGTTCAGTCATATCGTTAACGACTTCATCAACATATTCAGCGTTGAATTGACGTAACACCCGATCACCACGCATCATCACAGTCACATCACTACCAAAAGCATTAGCTATTGTCGCAAATTCCATTCCAATATAACCTGAACCAATAACTGTCATTCGTTTTGGTAATGGGTTTAAATCTAAAAAGTCTTTGCTATCGTGTGAATGCTCTTGACCAGGGACATTTAAACGGTGTGGATGTAAACCAGTTGCGATAACAAACTTATCAGAAGTATAAGTCTTGCCATCAATTTCAACAGTATGGTTATCGACAAAATTAGCCCAACCATGAATAACATCAATACCTGATCCTGTGAACTTTTTCTCCATACCATCAGCTAGTGGATCAATCACTTCATGTTTATGAGCCATATTTTGTTCCCAGCTTAGCTTCAACTCACCTTGGACAATATCTTTTAATTGCTCATGTGTGCGGCTTAATTTAACCGGCCCATCCAGTACAATTTTGGCATTACATGCCCAGTTTGTACAAGTTCCGCCGACTTTTTCGGCTTCAATTTTAGCTACTTTATAGCCATATTTATTCAGCATCACCGCACCATCAGAACCGTGACCTGCACCAATAAACATTACATCATAATCGTATTGTTGAGTTTTCATTATTTACATCTCCTTATGAGTCTACTATTTTTTATTAAATATCAATCATACAGTTATCTATTCTAAAGTGAAGCAAATACATCACTAGCAATGGATGGAAATAGGTGAACCATTCGCCCAAGTTGTGCTTTTGTAGGCTTTAGTTCGATAACTGGTACTAAAGCATCAATGACGGCATCAGCTTTTTGACTAACTTCTGTTGCGCCAACTAACTGTTGATTCTTATCAAAAATCAAAGTCCTTTTTGCAACAGGTTGTTGATCAATTTGATAATACCAACTTGATTGTGTTAAATCTGTCTCAACTACTTGATAGTCTGAATTATTTTTTGCTTCATCAACAGAAACACCAATTTGAGCAATTCGAGGTGTCGTAAATGTTACGGAAGGTATTGCTGGAAAATTAATTTTTTCAGATGTTTCACGTGAAAACAATTGAGTTAAATAAGTACTTTCAAAAATAGCAGTCGGTGTTAATTTGGGTTGTGAGCTAGAAATAACATCTCCTGAAGCATAGATACTTTCCACGCTAGTTTGAAGATAGTCATTAACGATAATACCTGATTGATCATAGTCAACACCGACTTTTTCCAAACCTATGTTTTCGACATTAGGCTGACGTCCAGTAGCATCCAAAATCCAATCTGTTTTTAGTTCTTGATTGTCACCATATTCAACAACATAGCCATTATCAACTTCTTTAAATGCTGATACGTTAGCATTTTCAACAAATTGAATACCATCTTTTTTCATTTGTTCAACAACTAATTCTACGTAAGGTTGATAGAAGTTACGTAAGACAACATCACGGCTCATCATGATTGTAACTTCTGAACCAGCAGCGTTTGCAATAGATGCAAATTCCATTCCAATATAACCTGATCCAATGATGGTTATCTGTTTTGGCAAGTCATCTAAAGCCAAAAATTCTTGGCTATCGTGAGCAAATTCATGTCCCTGAATTTGCAATTGATTAGGGTGTAATCCTGTTGCAATCACAATCTTTTCTGCAGTTTTTTCTTCGTCATTAATTGCTACCGTATGACCATCGACTAATTGTCCAAATACATGAATCAAGTCAATTCCAACAGATTCAACTAGCCCAGTTATCATATCGGGTAGATTATCAATCACTTCGTGTTTGTGCTTCATATTATTTTTCCAATTAACTGTTGGCAATTCACCATCAAAAAGTGCTGACATGTTAGCTTGTTGATGTTTAACAAAAACAGGTGCATCTAGCGTAATTTTTGCATTACAGCCCCAGTTAGGACATGTCCCACCAACTTTATCTGCTTCAATCACACCAACTTTAAATCCCTTTTGTGCTAAAGGAACAGCGCCATCAAAAGTCCCATGACCCGCACCTAAATAAAGAACATCGTAATCATATTTTACTGTCATTTAATTGCCTCCATAAATTAATTAATAATTCAGGGTTATCGTAGCACCAATTTAAATTGTTTACAATCTATTTGTTTTGAAAAATAAAAGGTTCACTCAATTACGAGTGAACCTCTTTTTATTCTAAATTAGCATGTGTTTGTTGCATCACTAATTCTGATATCTCAAATTTAGACATATAAGAAAGTGTAAACGCGTCGCCAAATATCAGCAAGGATTGTTCAAATAATGAACCCATTGGCTGTATTGACTGAGCATTATTAGTATACTTACCTTTACCTGCCAAATAAGTAATTTCGGTTGCTAATTGTGTAGCTGAAGTTTCTGGTGTCGCCGTCAATAACCATGTCTGTCCGTTTAATTCTATTACTTTTTTCATGAAGTTAATAATTTGTGGTGTTTGACCCGATCCAGTTGCTACAATCAATAAGTCACCTTTTTGAAACGCAGGCGTTGTCGTTTCGCCAACGACAAAAGCAGTTTTGCCAAGTTGACTCAGTCTCATCGCAAACGATTTCAAATTCAAACCTGAACGGCCTGATCCCGCAACAAAAACGCGATTAGCTTGGTTAACTAATTCAAGTTGTGAATTGGTAACCTCAACTTCACCTGCTTGTAGTTCCGATAAGATTTGTTGCCAAGTTGATTGTTTAGGCATTATCAATCATATCCTTGAAAGTTTTTGCTTTTTCAGCAGGGTTATCGTCAGTTGAAATGGCACCCCCAACAATTAATAAATCAGGCTGTTGTGCAATGATTGTTGGTGCTGATTCTTCTTTAATTCCACCGGCAACAGCTGTTTTAGTTTGCTTAACTGTTGCTTTAATTTTGTTAAAGTTTTCTAGCGGTGTTTGTCCTAACGCTTGTAGGTCATAACCTGTATGAGTTGCGATATAATCAGCACCCATTTCATCTAATTCTTGTGCACGTTGCTCAACATTTTGAACACCAATCATATCAACCAATAATTCTTTGCCATATTCATGAGCTTTTGCAACGGCATCTTTGATTGATTGATCTTCTGCAACACCTAGAATTGTCACGATGTCAGCACCGTAATTGATAGCTTGCTCAACTTCGTATCCCGCTACATCCATGATTTTCACATCTGCAAGTAGTGTGATTTCTGGAAAACGTTCACGAATTTTCTTTAATCCTTCAAGTCCAAAATTAATAACTAAAGGCGTACCATATTCAAAAACATCAACACTGTCTTTTGTTTTTTCGATGAGTTCAATGGCACCATTTACGTCTTCTAAATCAATTGCGAGTTGTAATTTCATATTAATTTGTTCCTCCTACTAACTTTTTGTAATTAAAAGTTTATCGAAAGAACTGTTTTGAAACAATTAGTTACCTTGAGGTAACTCCCTAATTTTCACTCGAATTAGTTTGGTAATTAGGACTGATTTTTAGCTCTTCAATGCGGTTTTCACCCCATCGATACATCGCCTCAAGAATTGGCATAATTGTTTTTCCAGTTTGGGTTAATTCATAACTGACACGTTTGACGTTGCCCTCATCATAATCGTTTTTTTGAATCATATTATCTTGAATTAGCTCGTTTAATTGATTAGTCAAAACTTTACGACTGACATTTGGAATTAGGCGCGTAAATTCATTGAAATGAATGGGATTACCTTTTCTTAGTTCCCACAAAATAAACAATTTGTGTTTACCTTGAAACATCGAAAGCGTTAGTTCTTTAGCACAATCAAAATCACCTGATTGAATTTTTTCTTTTACTTTTTGTCGAATATCTTCTTCCATTACTGTCACCTCATTTTGTTGTTGGTTTAGTTTATCCCAAATTATGTCTAGCTTCAACTTTTTAGCGGACCTGTTATTTTCAATATAAAAAAGCCTAATTTTGAATTAAGCTTTTGAGTGGTTATTTTTTGGTTTTCTTTTTTGAATAGCAATTAAAACACCAGAAGTGACACCACCAATTGCAGCTAGAATCGTAACTAAATATGGTATATTTAATAATTTGAAGGGTACGATATACGTTAAGACATACATAATAAAACCCACAACAAATGCCATCATTGTCTCCTTATTCATCTTTTTTAATTCTAGATTTCATCAAAACATACATAAATCCAGCAAATATCACTGTTGCTATTAAACCTTGAACATTACCTTTTGGTGACAGAATTAAATCCGTCAAAGAACTCTTGTTTTGAACATCAACTAAATCCATCACAATTGTTAAAATACGTATTCCAATAAAAAAGAATACCCCTCTTGAAAGTGAGTTCATCTTTACTTTTTTGATTAATTGACCATATTGGTTACTATCATAACTCTCTATTTGATCAAGCCTTAGGCGATAAACTCTAATCGCAGCATAACCAGTTATAGCGAGTAACACAATAAAGTTACACCCGATGTAACTTAAAAATGTTAGTTCCTTATCTAAAGAGCTCATAAGTCCTAACACAGCGACAAATACAGAAATCATATTATAAATAGCCAATATCATAAATGCTTTATTTCCAATTTTGTTAATTTCTTGTTCTCTGTATTCGTCAACCTCTTGCACACCATAAAATCTTTTTATTGCTCTGATATATAATGATTCTTTTTGCATAATTATATCCTCCAAAATAATGAATTTAAATCTGACTCCAAGGCTTCAGCTAGCTTGATACATAACTTTAAAGAGGGATTATATTGTCCTTTTTCAATCAAACTGAGCGTTTGTCTTGATATCCCCACTTTTAAAGCTAAGTCTTTTTGCTGCATACCTTCAGAAATCCGGACTACTTTTACTTTATTTTCCATCAGCAGTTACTCCTTAAAAAAGTAATATATAAGTTCCTTAAGTAACTTATATATTACATCATTTGATATAAATGTCAACTATATATTCCATATTTCAGGATTTAAGATACAAAAAAACACCTTCTCGTTCGAAAAGGTGTTCTTTATTTATGATAAGCACTACCACTATTAATCATAAAAGCACGATAAACTTGTTCACATAACACAACTCGCATCAATTGATGAGGTAATGTCATTTTTCCAAAACTCAAAGCATAATTAGAACGCTTCATCACAGCTTCACTCAATCCGTTAGAACCACCGATAACAAAAACCAATGAGCTATGACCATAAGTCGTCCAATCTTTAATATTTTGAGCCAGTTTTTCTGATGAAATTTCTTTACCTAAAATTTCAAGTGTAATGACAAAATCTTGATCATTAATCTTAGATAAAATCTTTTCACCTTCCTTATCTTTCACTTGCTCGATTTCTTTATCACTCATATTTTGAGGTGCCTTTTCATCAGGAACTTCAACAATATTTAGCTTACCAAATCGTTGCATACGCTTTTGATATTCATCAATTGCAGACTTTAAATACTTTTCTTTTAATTTTCCAACACATACTACTTTTTGTGGCATTTTATCTAAAACTCCCTTATTTCGTGAAACACTATTCATATATATTGTATATAATAATTAATCAGACCACTATAAGTTGATACTTTCACTTATAAAAAATTTAACAACTTACAAGTTGTGATTTTAGTTCGTTTTTTTTATTAATCACTATAAACCCTATTAGAATAACGATTTAAAACGTTTTTATTTATTTTTAATTCTACTTTAAATAACCTAGATATCCACAATTCACAAGGTTATCCACAGGTTTTGTTAATTTTGCATTTTACTAATTTAGTGTTTTACATAGTTAAACACGAACATTATTCATGTTTCACATTTTATACATACAAAAAAGATGGTTATCAAAAGATAGCCATCTCAATTATATCAAAGCTTTAGTTAAGTTTTAAGCTGACAGTTTGTGTTTGTCCAGCACGAACAATTTCAAGACTGATTGTATCGCCAACCTGTTTTTGATAAAGCAATGAATGTAATTCTGTTACTGAATTTACAGCATGACCTTCAAATTTAGTAATAACGTCACCGCTTTGAATTCCTGCTTCTTTTGCAGATGTATTGTCATCTACTGAAGCAATATAAACACCACCAGTTACTGAATCTGGTAGTTGAACTTTTTGACGGAGTTGTTGTGTCATTTCACTGACACTAGCTACTCTAACACCAATTTTTGGTCTGGTAATCGATCCCTTTTCAACAAGTTGATTAATAATTGTCACGACTTCGTCACTAGGAATAGCAAATCCCATCCCCTCAACGTTAGTCCCGTCTTGACTTTGAGCCAATTTCATAGAGTTAATTCCAACTACTTGCCCATCAGAATTAACAAGTGGCCCACCTGAGTTACCAGGATTGATTGCTGCATCTGTTTGGATAACAGTCGTTTGAGTTCCTGAATTACTATTCAAAGTACGACTTTTAGCTGAAATAATACCCTGAGTTACACTAGTTGCATATTGGCTACCTAAAGGTGAACCAATTGCAATAACGGGTTGTCCAGGTTCTAAGTTATCTGAGCTACCGAAGTCAGCAGTTGCTGGAACTTTTGCAGAGTCAATTGATAAAACAGCTAAATCGGTAACGCTATCAGAACCAACTACATTAGCATCGATTGCTTCACCTGTATTCAAAATAACTTGAAGTTTAGTTGCACCTTCAATAACGTGATTATTTGTTACTATGTATCCTTTACCGTTAGCGGTTTGATAAATAAGTCCTGAACCTTCGCTGGCAGTTTGTAGGGTACTTTTTGCTTTTTCATCATCTCCATACATTTGACCAAAGTAAGATGACAAACTATTTTGACTTGATTTAGCAGGCTGTAAATTAGAAACTGAAACAACAGCTGCACTTACTTTATTAAATGCGCTAGTCATTGACCCACTATTTGATGATCCTGTGGATGTATTTTGTAATTTTGCAGAGCCACTGGTATTTGAACTGACATTGTTACCACTTTGTACAATCGGTTGGTTTCCTGACAATGCATTATAGGCACCAACACTTGCAAAAGGAATGCTTCCTGCCAAAAGACCGGCAACAGCACTCACAGCTACTAATTTCCATCCTTTATTAGTTGAATTTTGACCTTTTTGATTTTTAGCCATAACAATTCCTCCTTATTTATCTCTATTCTAACTCTAAATTTAGAAAATTGTATGACAAAATAATTACAAATTTTATAAAGTTATCAATTTTTGAACATGATTTTGCTGTGTTTTCATCAATTTAACATGGTGAATATGATTTTTCTGTAAAGTTTCATCTACAGTTTCAAAAGCAACTTCACGCGTATTATTATCTTTACTCAAATGACTTAAGTAAATATATTCTGTATTTTCGCCAACCCAATTAGCCAAAAGCTTGGCACTATCTGAGTTTGAAAGGTGACCCTGATCTGATAAAATTCTGGTTTTTAAGTCCCAACTGTAGGGGCCTGAACGCAACAATTCAATATCGTGATTACATTCCATCACATAAACTGTGGAGTCACTGAGAGTTCGCCAAATTTTCTGCGGAACATAACCCGTATCAGTCACGACTACCGCAGACTGTTCATCTTCTGTAATCTTATAACATTGTGGTTGAGCAGCATCATGTGAGGTGGCAAAGCTTAACACTTGAAACTCATCAAACAACTTTAATTCACCTGTTTCAAAGATTTGACAAAGTTCCGGGTCTACTTTTCCTAATTTTGGTATTAAGGCCTGCCATGTTTTTTGATTCGTGTAAGCTTTGATTTGATAACGTCTCATCAAAACCCCTAATCCTTTGGCATGATCACTATGCTCATGTGTAATAAAAACTGCATCAATATCTGCGATATCTCGATCAATTTTAGCTAGTGCTTCTTTTGTCTTTTTCGCTGATAAACCCGCATCAATTAAGATTTTGTGGTGACTTGTTTCAATATAAGTCACATTGGCTTTTGACCCACTGGCTAAAACCGATAATTTCATTAACAAACGACTCCTTATTTAATTCATTACTTTCCCGCTAAACGCGTTAACTTCTTTTACGGAAAAGCGATTATCATTATTAGTTATGACACCGACATACCAAGTTGGCACATAAATTTCACTACCTCGAATCGCTGTATTATAAAGCGGACTATAGCCTAGTTTTAAAAAGGTTACTTTTGAATTATTGCTGATTGCTTTTTGACTGTAGAGATTAATAATCGCACTCTGTTGACTAATAGTGGTTTGCTTTTCACCTATTTGAGCTAAGTCACTAGAGTAGCTTTGAATGTAACTTGTTATAGCGTTTCCTTTAATTTGAAAACGAATTTGACCTTTGTCATCATAAATCAAGCCTGTCATTTGTTTGCCTTGACCTAGATTTAATTGCTGTACGAAAACAACTTCTGAATCAGTAGATAATTCAGGGGAATACACATATTCAGAACCATAGATTATATTCTCACTATTTTTCATGAATTGTGCCAAATCATTAGCAACAGATTCTTTTTGGTAATGAATCGGATTATTTAATTGGCTGGTTAAAACATTCTTATCAGTATCATAACTCACGCGCTGTTTCTTTAAATACTGATTATAATTAGACAAGCTAGTCAAATTACGCGTTGCTAAATACTGGCTTTCATCTGTTGTTGTTGAAAGTTCAGGAAAAGTAATATTATCTTTTTGAATTGAATTGATTGTATTATCGTTACTGCCAGAAGAAGCATTTTCAAAAAAAGGCGGATTTTGAACTGAAATACTCAAAAAGATATTAATAAATAAAAAGACCGCAATGAAGATATATTCTATTTTTCTAAAATCCATAGCAATTCCTTTCTATTTATCCGTGGTAAGTGTATTTGTTGACGTTTTATTAATTAAAGTCTCGTAGTTGGCCAGCTTATCGTTAACTTTAACGTAGTAAGTCGGCACTAGGTCTATTAGATCATTATTTGTCGCGTCTTTTTGCCATTCAAATCCAAGTTCAATATCTTGAATTTGATTATTTTCGTAACCAGATAATTTTAATTGATTCATCAGTTCTGATGTTGTAGGCAACGTTGCTACTTTCCCGTCTGGCGGTATTGGGACTTGCAACATTTGATTGGTAAAACTCATATCTTCACCGCTGCTAGAATAACTGACACTAGCTACACCATTTTCAGACTGACTAAATACTGGCAACCCTTCAACATAGTTACGATAGGTGATTTGCTTATCTGAAGTACTAATTGAAGAACTATAATAGCGCCATTCAACTAATCTTGTTTTTAGACTCGAAATTGCCTGGAAACTGCGGTCAAATAAACCTTGAGTATCTTGTGGCGTATTTGTTATTGAAACATCACTATACTGAAATTGGTCATTATCTTTATCAACGACTAAACGCTTGCTACTACCTAATTTATAAGTCGTTGAGTAATTATTTTGCGTGCTAGTACTGTTATTACCTAGTAAACGATAAACATAGTTATCTTCCAAATCTCGATTAATCATGTAACTATAAACAGATAGTTGAGGTTGAGTTATATAATTCAAAACGTAGCGATTAGAAGCTAACTTCATAAACTTAACGGGGGACTTAAAGCCGTAGTCATCTACTAATTTACTAAAGCCCGGCGCATCATATCCCCCACGTTCAACCGTTAAAATCTCTTTTGTTTGGTCATTTGCAAAGTAAATATGGTTATCCAACTCTTTAGGAATAAAAATGCGGTTAAATGTAAAATCCTCTGATTGTTTTAAGTCTTTTTTATCAATTACTTCAGCAAATACATTTAATGACATGGCATCTGTATAAGCGATTTGAACATTGTTTTGATTATTGAGTTTATCTAAATAACTTTTTTCATCAAACACTTCTTGGCGATTAATTTTTAAATTCCATGACTTCATCTTATCTAACAAACTACTAATTAAATCATTCTGCTGATTAATTAGGACGTAGTTTTGTCCATTTTGATAGTTAACTACTTGCGTTGGGGAAAATATTCTAGCAAAGTTTTGGTCATTTAGCGCATTATTTTCATTGGTAATAATCGGGTTTTCATACTTTTCTTGTTCTAAACTTTGATTACTTGTCCAAATTAAGAATGTTAAAAAAAGACTTAAAGTCACTAAACCAACTAATACAAATCTGACAATATAATTTTTAAACTGCATCCCACGGTTCTCCTTCATTCAGCGGTTCAAATGGGAGAGAAATATAAAATGTAGAGCCTCTACCTTCTGTACTTTCAACCCAAATACGGCCTTTATGAGATTCTACAACCTCTTTTGAAATTGCTAACCCAAGACCTGTTCCACCTTGATGTCTAGAACGTGCTTTATCCACACGATAGAATCGGTCAAAAATTTTGTTAATATCTTTTCGAGGAATTCCAAGTCCCTGATCTGAAATGCTAATAATAACGCGATTAGCGGCTTTAACTAATCGGACAGTAATCACACCGCCATCAGGTGAATAATTAATCGCATTATTCACGATATTATCAATGACTTGGGTCATTTTATCGGTATCAATTTCAGCCCATAAATCATGTGAACCCAGTTCTCGTTTGATTGTATAATCTTTTCGCTTTTGCTGATCTTCTTGGTTATTTTTAATCATCATATCAAAGCGATTAAGTACATATGAGACAAACTCATTTAAGTTAACCCATTCAAAGTTCATCTTTGACGTCCCTTGATCCATTCGTGAAAGATTCAATAAATCATTAATCATACGAATCATTCGGTCTGTTTCTTCTTGAGTTACTTTCAAGAATTCAGGTGCAATATCTGGATCTTGCCAAGCACCATCGTTCAATGCTTCAATGTAGCTTCGAACAGAAGTTAGTGGTGTGCGCAATTCATGAGAAACATTTGAGACAAATTGTCTTTGTTCTTGTTCATTTTGTTGCTGCTCTGTAACATCATGAAACACACATACCATTCCTGAAACAAATCCCGTAATTCTTTGAATAAGTGAAAAGTTAGCATGTAAAATAACTTCTTGATCAGTGCCCTCATTTAGCGCCACAAACATCTCTGTTCGTTTTTCTAAGAATTTTTGAATGTTATCTTCTGGTTCGACATTTAATAACACCATCACTGATTGTCCAATAACCTCTTCTTGCTTGCAGTCAAAAAGCTGCATAGCTGTTTCGTTAATAATGGTAATTTTACCGTGTCTATCTGTCGCAATAACACCATCAGTCATATGTGCTAACACGTTATCTAGTCGTCTTCTTTCGGAATCAGAAGCCTCTTGTGCTTCTTCAACACGTATTGATAAGTTATTTACTGCCTGAGCCAACTGTCCGAGTTCATCTTGTCCATAAACTTTAACCTGACCAGAATAGTCACCATTTGCGATTCTGATTGCCTGTTTTTTCATCTCATCAATCGGCATCGTTACTGCACGAGCAATAAATAGTGCGATAATAGCTCCTAGAACTGAGGCAACTAAAGATGCCGTTAAGAAAATAACCATCACATTTCGGATACTACTATAGACAGAATTCATGCTAGCTTTAATATAAATCAGCCCAACATTACCACTATTATCACCCGTACTAGAAGTAATTGGGACTACTTGAATATAGTAGTTTTCACCGTTGATTACTTTTGTTTTGTAAAGGCTTTTTGAGTTATCGGACAATCTTATATCTGGATCAGTCGACCGCTGTCCGATTAAATCACGCGAACTATAATTACTAATCGCTCTTATCGTTTCTTTATTATCAATGACTTGAACTTCTGTATTTTGAGAATTACTCATGTCAGAAATAATATTAGCTATTTCAGCATTAGCAGCTTTAGTGTCGGTCTTACTTAACTGGTCTGCCAATTGTGTATTGGTATAGGATTTTACTTGCAGCGATGTCTTAAAAGACTCCATATTTTCTTTTTGTAGCTGTTGAGTAAAGTAAGCCCCGATAATTTCAATTGTTGCAAGTAGCAGTAAAATAAATACAATTGAAATTTTAAAATGAATCGATTGAAAGAAACCAATTTTTTTGTTCATTAAGTCATTCAACTCTCCTAGTTACTATTGCTTTTTAGTCTTCTTGACTTGGATCCTTCATGAAGTACCCAACACCTCGTCTAGTTACCAAATATTCCGGCTGACTTGGGTTATCTTCTATTTTTTCACGTAAACGACGAACAGTTACATCCACCGTCCTCACATCTCCAAAATAGTCATAGCTCCAAACTGTTTGAAGCAAGTTTTCTCGCGTCATCACTTGTCCGATATGAGCAGCTAAATAATGAAGCAATTCAAATTCACGATGAGTCAAATCAATTTTTTCATCGTTTTTAGAAACACTGTAAGCATCTAGATTAATAGTTAAGTCACCAACTTTAATCATCTTTTGTTCTGGTTCTTCTTCATTTGGTGTGGTCATTTCACGTCTCAAGTTGGCTTTAACACGTGCCACTAACTCACGATTTGAAAATGGTTTAGTCACATAATCATCCGCACCAATTTCAAGACCTAACACCTTATCAATTTCGCTATCTTTAGCCGTTACCATAATGATTGGCATATTATATTTTTTGCGAACTTCACGTGCAACTTCGATTCCGTCCATTTTGGGTAGCATCAAGTCTAAGATAATTAAATCTGGTTTTTCAGCTTCGACTTGGGCAACAGCTTCTTCACCGTCGTAAGCCACAACAACATCATAGTTTTCTTTTTTTAGATTGAATTTAATAATATCTGAAATAGGTTTTTCGTCATCAACGACTAGTATTTTTTTACTCATGTCTTTCACCTCTAAATTAATTTTGACTGTTCTTATTTAGGTATTCACTTATTCATTTTAAGCCAGTTTGACCTAAAAACCAATTATTAGCATAATTGAAATTTTTATATAAATTAATACTTGTTATTCTATTAGTAAAGTGATAGTATAACAATGTTGAAGCAAACCGGGTGGTTAGCTCAGTTGGTAGAGCAACGGACTCTTAATCCGTGGGTCCAGGGTTCGAGCCCCTGACCACCCATCATCATATCTTTTAACCTCGTCGATTGACGAGGTTTTTTTGTACCAAAAAAGCTACCTTTGAAAGGTAGCTTTTTTAATTTAACCCTGAATAAGGATTGTTTTTAAACAACGTACTATAAAATGCAATTTTGTGAAGTCCTTGTTTCAAACGTTTTTGATAGAAATCTTTTGAAGGCCCTTCATCTAATAAATTACCTGCTTCACTAAAGTTTTGTTGGACGTTTCCAATTGCAATTGGTGTTGGCAAAACAAGACTGCCTAATCTTTCAAGAACTGGTGTTAATTCAAGTCCACCAAATTGACCGCCACGACCATTATTGGCATAAGTCATCACTAAACTTGGTTTGTCAGTCAACTGGTTACTTAAATAATCAATTCCATTCTTTAAAACAGCTGGAAATGAATGATTATATTCTGGCGTCAAAAACACAAAGCCATCTGCTTTAGCCATATCATCAATCCATTTTTGTTCATTATCTTTAAGCTTTCTATCTGGGTTAGCCAATGGTGGTAGTGCTTCATAGAAAAATGGCAATTGATAGTCACCAATTTCAATGAAATTAAACTTAACCTGCATCAACTCTTCGTAGGCTTCTTGCTGACTTCGAAAATAGTTCAAAATGTGTCGACCTAATGAATTGGATCTTGAACTTCCTAAAATCACATTAATTGTTGTCATACGTTAGCTTCTTTCTATTTCTCTAGATTAACAAATCGTTCAATTGCTTCAGGACTGTGGTGATCGATAAATAATGGTTTTTTCAAATCTAGTGTCTTAATTTGTGCCATTTCTTCTGAACTTAATTCAAAGTCCCACACGTCAATATTTTGTTGCATCCGTTCTTTATGAACGGATTTTGGAATAATAATCGCACCTAATTGAATCAAATATCTCAAAGCCACTTGAGCAGCTGTTTTATCATGAGCTTTTCCAATATTTACCAATGTTTCATTAGTAAATAAGCCATTTTTACCTTCAGCAAATGGTCCCCATGATTCAATTTGAGTCCCATATTTTTCAAGATAGTGTTGATCTTCTGCACGTTGGTGGAAAACGTGCATTTCGAGTTGATTAATAGCTGGCACAATTTTTGAGTAATTAACCAAGTCAATATAACGATCTGGATAAAAGTTTGAAACCCCAATTACGCGTAATTTCTTGGCATCGTACAAGGATTCTAAAGCTTGATAAGCACGATAATAGTCATTAAAAGGTTGATGCAATAATACAAGATCTAGGTAGTCTGTCTGCAATCTTTCCATTGATTTTTCAACGGCAGCCTTCGTTTCTTCAAAGCCATAATCACTCACCCAAATTTTAGTTGTGATGAAAATGTCTTCTCGAGGAACAGAACTTTCTTGAATGGCTTGGCCAACTGCGGCTTCGTTTTGATAAATCTGAGCAGTATCAATTAATCGATAACCAACTTCTAGTGCATCTTTAACAGCTTGTTTACATGCTTCAAAATCCGGAATTTGAAAAACGCCAAATCCTTCTTGTGGCATTTTGACACCATTATTTAATGTAACTGTTGGAATTTTTGTCATTTTAATCCTCCTCTTTAATGTTTCACATGAAACTTTTTAGAAATTTTGAATAATTTCTGGTGTTAGATGATCAATTACTTTTTTAGCTAGTTCAAAACTATTTTGAAAATCTTCGAGCGCAATATATGAATGTGGTGTGTGTGCATAACGCACAGGAACACTAATTACGATTGTTGGTGCCCCTTTGTATCCTGCAATTACAGAACCATTTTGTCCGCCACGTGTATCGGCATATTCTTGATGTGGAATATCATATTTTTTAGCAATATCTAACACAAATTTTTGGAATCTTGGATTAGTAATCATTGTTGAATCCATGTGGCGAATCATAGTACCACGTTTGATTCCTGTTTGGATAGCATAATCTGGGAAGCAAGTGTCATTAGCTGGTGCCCCTTCAAAAACGATTGCTAAATCTGGCTGTACCTTTCTCACTGTCACTTGTGCACCACGAGCACCGACTTCTTCTTGAGAAGCTAATGCCCCGATAACATCAATCGGTAATGTTTTATCTTTTAGATAATTCATAGTTTTAGCAAGTAAGGCTGTCCCAACACGATTATCAAACGCTTTTCCAACAAGTGTACCGTTGTAATCGTTATATTGTGTTTGAACATCGATTGTGACGGGTGCACCACGTTTGATTTTTAAATCTTCAACCTCTTGAGCAGAAGTTGCCCCCACATCAATGGTCAATTCATCAACTTTAGGTAAACGCGTCTTTTGTTCAGGTGTCATAAAGTGTGGTGGAATACTTGAAATAACCCCTGAAATGTATTGGCCGTCTTCATTTAGAATTCTAACTTTAGTAGATGATAGTGTAATTGCTGTTTGACCACCAATTAGAACAAATTCGATCAAGCCATTTGGTCTAATGTTCTTAACAACGTAACCCACTTCATCTGAGTGAGCATCAATTTGTAGACGTAGACGATTTCCTTTGTTTTGGTTAGCCTCTACATAAACATTGTTCATTGGATCTTTTGAGACTGATCCAGATTCTGCAACTTCTTGTTGAAATAAATCTACAACTTCATCCTCAAAACCTGAAACCCCACTTGCATTGGTTAATTGGGTTAATAATTTAATATCTGATTGTGCTGTCATAACTTGGCTCCATTTCTTAATAATATTTTAAGTAAACTATAGCACAGTTAATTTACACTTTGAAAATATTATATAATAAGATTATGATGATAACAGAAATAAAACTTTAAGGAGGCTAGCTAGTGGCAAATTATTTAGATTATTTACGTTTTCGCGGAGACTTGTCTATTAAGCAAGATTCTTTGAATCCTATCGACTCAGCTATTTTGAGTGCGCTAGTTTATCTTCCTTTAGATGATATTATGAAGTATCGTCAGTCTGTCCCCATTGGAGAAGTGGCGAGATTATTACTTGATAATCCTTTATATCGTGTTGATGATTTACCTGAAATCGAAAAAACATTGTTAGAACTACTTAGAAGAAGTCCGCGGTTTAGTTCTGCACGAATCACCAATTGGGAAACAAAATTCAACTACAACCCTGCAATTCAATTTGCAGCAATGACCGTTTTATTTGAGAACAAAACAGCTTATATTGTTTTTCGTGGAACAGATACAACTATGGTCGGTTGGAATGAAGACATGGTGATGAGTTATGCGCCGACCATCAATGGACAGTTTTTAGCCACGCTTTATTTAAAACAAATGTCAGCTAAATATCCTAAACGGACACTATTTGTAGCGGGTCATTCAAAAGGTGGCAACTTAGCTATTTTTGCGGCAACCCATTTATCTATGAAAATTCAAGAACGAATTAGCTATGTTTATAATTTGGATGGTCCAGGATTTGAAAAAAACTTACTCCAAAATAAACGTTACAAAAACATCCAACATAAGATATTAACATTTATTCCACAAGGTTCTATTTTTGGACGTATGCTAGACCACAATGAGCCTCATATTATTGTTAAGTCTAGTACCCGTAATTTGCTGGCCCAGCATGTGCCAGATACGTGGGATATTGGCCGAACAAACTTTATTGAAATGCCTGAGGTCACCAATGGTAGTATTTTTATTGATAAAACATTACGTCGCTGGGTTGAAGAAGTTCCTCGTTCACGACGCAAATTATTATGGAAGGCTATCTTTGAAGCTTTTGAAAAAGCCGACATTACAGACCTTTCACAGCTGACAGATGGTAAAATTCAAAGTGCGATTAGCTTTACCAAAGCCTTTCGTGGTCTTGATCCTAAAACCAAAAAGTTAGCTATCAAAGTAGCTGTGCATTTATTTCACAATGCACGACAAAATTTAGACATTATATTACCTTTTCTATAAAACAAAAAAGACGCCTATTAAGGCGTCTTTTTTAGCTAGGTTCGTGTTGATAATCAAGATTTGAGAATCGGTTATGTGATTTAGTAAAGATTAGGTTAGCAGTCCCACGAGCACCACTTCTATTCTTTTCAATAATTACTTCAACCACACTAGTATCTTGATTTTCTTGTTCTTCTTCGTCATCGCTATGGTAGTAATCATCACGATATAAGAAAGCCACGATATCAGCATCTTGTTCGATTGATCCTGATTCACGAATATCAGATAAAATTGGGCGTTTGTCTTGTCTTTGTTCTACCCCACGAGAAAGTTGGGACAGTGCAATAACTGGTACGTGCAATTCTTTTGCTAGTTTTTTAAGTTGTCTTGAAATTTCAGAAACTTCTTGTTGACGACTTTCTTTACGGGTTCCTTCAATCAGTTGTAAGTAGTCAATTACCACAATGCCAAGGTCACCTTGTTCTTTTTGGAGACGTCTTGTTTTGGCACGAATTTCTGCCATTTTAATTCCCGGAGTATCGTCAATAAAAATATTAGTTTTATCAAGTGACCCAGCAGCCACAACCAATCGACGCCATTCTTCATCAGTTAAGTTACCGGTTCTTAAATGCTGGGCATCGATTAATCCTTCTGAACAAAGCATACGACTGACCAATTGCTCTGCTCCCATTTCCAGACTAAAAATCGCAACGGTTTTTTCTGTTTTAATCCCAATTGCTTGGCAAATATTCAAAGCAAAGGCTGTTTTACCCACACCAGGACGAGCGGCTAAAATAATCAGCTCATCTTCATGAAACCCGGTTGTTAAATTATCTAAAGCTTTAAATCCAGTTCCAAGTCCTGTGATATTTTCTGCATTTTCAGGAATTGAATTAATTTGTGTTAACGTCGTATCTAATACTTGATGAATCGTTTTAAAGCCGTTTTGACCATTAGCTTGAGAAACATTTAAAATTTTACGTTCGGCATCATCTAAAATTGTCGTCACATCAGTATCTTCTTCAAAAGATTCTGAAATGATTGATTGTGAAGCCGAAATCAGCCGTCTAAGTAGGGCTTTACGTTGGACGATTTTTGCATAATAAACGATATTAGCTGCCGTTGGCACCGCTTCAGCTAATTCACTAATGTATGAAACGCCACCCATATCTTCTAATTGTTTACGTCGTTTCAATTCATCTGTCAATGTCACAACGTCTATTGCTTTATCTTGCCCATTTAATTCAAGCATCGCAGCAAAAACTACTTGATTAGCATGACGATAAAAATCGTCAGTCACAATTAACTCAGAAGCTTCCACAATTGCTTCTGGATCTAAAAATATCGCCCCTAAAACTGATTTTTCAGCTTCTTCATCACGTGGCATATTTTGTGCAATAAATTGGTTATCCATAATTCACCTTCTCTTTATAACTAAATAAAAAGCCACTCACGTGACTTTTATTCAGCAACAACATGTACTCTAATTTTACCTTCAACGCCTGTAAATAATTTAACAGGAACGTTTGTGTAGCCCAATGTACGAATTGGGTTTGTTAATTCAATTTTTCTTTTATCTAATTTAACTTTGAATTGTTGTTCTAATGCTTTAGCAATTTGTTTGCTTGGTACTGAACCAAATAAGCGACTATCTTCACCTGATTTAGCTTTAATTTCAACAACTGTTTTATCTTCTTCAAGAAAAGCTTTCAGTTTTAGTGCTTCATCTTTTTCTTCTTGATAAGCTTTTGCTTCAGCGTTTTTCTTACCTTTTAAGGCACTAACTGCTGCAGGTGTTGCTTCTTTTGCTTTATTATTTTTAATCAAAAAGTTTTGAGCATAACCGTTTGGAACTTCTTTGATTTCCCCACGTTTACCTTTGCCTCTTACGTCTTCTAAAAATATAACTTTCATAATGATAGTCCTCCCTTATTCTTGTTCTTCTGGTTCTTCTTCTGCTTGATAGGAGTCGATAGCTGCCATCAATTGCTCACTGGCAACGTCAATCGTTTCGTCTTTAAGCTGAGTTGCGGCATTTGATAAGTGACCGCCTCCGCCAAGTTTTTCCATAATGACTTGAACGTTAACTTTACCAACTGAACGCGCTGAAATACCAATCGTATTTTTATCACGTCTAGTGACAATAAAGGCTGCTTCGATACTATCTAAAGACAAACTCATATCAACAGCTTGAGCTGCGACAATTGGATCATAGATTTGATCATCTTCACCTTTTAATAATGCCATACCTGGTTTAATGATTTCAATTGTTGAAATCAAGTGATTACGATTAATAAACTGATTCAAGTCTTCTTTTAATAAGTCTTGAATTAACTTGTTGTCAGCCCCTACTGATCTGAGATAACTAGCCGCATCAAATGTTCTAGTTCCCGTTCTAAGCGAGAATGACTTCGTATCCACGATAATACCAGCAAGCATAGCAGAAGCCTCAATCTTGGTAATATTATCAGCTTTTTTAGGTTGATATTCAAGCATTTCCGTTACTAATTCACAAGTTGATGACGCATAAGGTTCAATATAAACCAACATTGGGTTTTCAGGGAACTCTTCTCCACGACGGTGATGATCAATCACAACAGTTGAATTTTCAAGTTTTTGATAAAGTTCTTGGCTTTCTGACATTGAAGGTTTTGAATGATCAACCATAACTAACAATGATTTTTCATCAGCCATACTTAATGCTTGTTGAGGTGTGATAAAGCGCTCAGCATCTGCTTCTTTATCTAAAAACAAATCATACAAGCGTTTAACATCATAATTCAATTGTGTGTTATCTAAGACAACATATGCTTTTTTGTTGTTCATTTTTGCAATACGGCTAATTCCAAGTGCTGCACCAATTGCATCCATATCAGGATGTTTGTGCCCCATCACAAATATTTCATCACGATCTTTAATGGTATCTCGAAGTGCTTGGCTAACCATTCTAGCACGTACACGCGTGCGTTTTTCCATTGGATTAGACTTTCCACCATAGAAACGAGCAGAATCAGTTTGATTTTTAATCACAACTTGATCTCCCCCACGACCTAATGCAAGATCAAGGTTACGTTGAGCTAGTGTTGCGAGTTCATTTAAATCATCGACACCATAAGCAAATCCAATACTTAATGTAATTGGATAATTTTGTTTAGAAGTTTCTTCTCTAATCTTATCCAAAACAGTGAAGCGGTCACGTTCGGCATCATTTAATTTATCGAAATGTGCTAAAATCAAGAAATGATCGTCATCGACGCGTTTTAAGTACATTTGATATTTATTGGCCCATGACGTTAAGGTGTGCGTAATATAATTATTCAAAGAAGAAATCGTTTGATCATCCATACTTTGAGATAATTCATCATAATTATCTAAGAACAGTTGACCTACTGTCATTTTTTCAGATAAGTAGCGCTGCTCAATTGCCGCATATCGTGTGACATCAAGTAGGTATAAAACGCCTAAATCATCTTGAATGCTCATTTCAAACTGACGTTTGCCCCAGGTCACAACTTGGTTTTCAATCGTTTGACTATCCAAAGATTTTTCCACTAATGTGGCTAAATCATAATCAACAGCTGATATCTTTTTACCAATTACTTCCTTGTTTCCAAAGTACAATTGTAAGTATGGATTTACCCACTGAATTTGTTTTTTGTCATCATAAAGCAAAATACCAATTGGCATTTTAATTAACGCTTCTTGTTCCCCGCGCTTAATTCGATAACTTAAATTAGATACAAAGTCCGTGGTATTTTCTGACAGAATCATTGTACCGTAGACAAAGCTCACAACAAGTAGTAAAAAGATGATAAATATTATCATACCAAAAAACAAGTTTAACGTTAGTCCAATAATTGCCCCAATAATACATAACGCAAATATTAAGATAGTTGCGACAACAAGACGTATATCTCTTAAAAATGTTGGTATCTCTATTTTTTGTAGTAGTTTTTTCATAAAGTATCCCCAAATGATATTTCAATTTAAAATGATTTAATTAATATCTATGCCTATTCTATCATAAAAGTCAAAAAACCGTCTTAATGTAGATGTAGGCAATAGATAAAAATAAAAAGCCTTGCAGAATGTGCAAAGCTTTTTATTTTTATCTATTAGGAAACATTTTAGTCTTCGACTACGAATGGTAATAATCCCATAATACGTGCACGTTTTACGGCAATAGTCAACTTACGTTGGTTTTTTGCACTTGTACCCGTCACACGGCGTGGTAAAATTTTACCTCTCTCTGAGATAAAACGTTTCAACAAGTCTGTATCCTTGTAATCAATGTATTCGATATGGTTAGCCGCGATAAAATCAACTTTACGACGACGTCTTCCACCTCTTCTTTGTTGAGCCATGAGTGTTTCCCTCCTTTATTTAAAATGGTAAATCATCATCTGAAATATCAATAGTATTTCCTGAATCCGCGAAAGGATCAGTGAATGCGTGATTATCATTATTAGTTTGGTTTTGGTTGTTACTTTGTGCTGAGTAGTTAGAAGATGGTGCGGATTGGTTTTGATTAAAACCACTTCCGCCTTCTCTTCTTCTAGCATCAGCTTGAGATTTTGATTCAAGTAATGAGAAATTATCAACAACTACTTCAGTCACGAATACACGTTGACCTTCTGCATTATCGTAAGATCTCGTTTGTAACCGTCCTTCAACAGCTACAAGCGAACCTTTATCTGTGAAATTAACAAAGTTTTCTGCAGCTTTACGCCAAATCACACAGTTCACAAAATCAGCTTGACGCTCACCTTGTGCGTTTGTAAATTGACGGTTAACTGCCATAGTAAATGAAGCAACAGAGATGCCACTTCCTGTACTACGTAACTCTGGATCACGTGTTAAACGTCCTACAAGAACTACTCGATTTATCATAATTTCTCACCCCTTAAAGTCTCAGTTAATTAAGCTTCGATTTTTACTGTCATTGAACGTAAAATCGCTGAATCGATTTTTGCAAGACGGTCAAATTCGTTAATTGCATCTGCATTTTCTGCATTTACAACGACAATGTGGTAAGTACCTTCACGATACTTGTTCATTTCGTATGCAAAACGTTTTTTGCCCCAGTCTTTGGATTCAACAACTTCTGAACCGTTTTGGTTTAAAACGTTGTCGTAACGTTCAACAAGCGCTTGTTTACTTTCTTCATCAACGTCTGGTTTGATGATGTAAGTTACTTCGTATTTTGTTGTTGCCATGACTGTCACCTCCTTATGGTCTATGGCTCCCGATATTTGTGATCAAGAACAAGGAGTAAACTGAATTACTTCAGCCGGTAATAAATACCGATTACTCACGAGCATTTATTTTATCACAAGATCGTTTTATTTTCTAGTTAATTATTGTCATATTTTGAGTTATCTTTAATTACTCAAGTTATCTTCTGATGCATCAAGTTCGGTTGATTCTTCTTCTGTTTCGCTTTCTGGGACAGTAGTTAGTGTGGCCACTTTTGAGTTTTCGCCAACTTTAATTAGACGAACACCCAATGCTGCACGGCCTGTTTCTGAAACATTAGCTACTTTAAATCGAATCAAGACACCTTCATCGGTAATCAACATGATATCTTCATCACCATTAACAACACGAATTCCAGCAAGAGGACCATTCTTTTCGGTCACATTTACCGTCTTAATTCCTTTACCACCGCGTCCCTTAATTGGGTAATGAGTCGCTTTTGTTTGCTTACCATACCCTTTTTCAGAGATAACTAGCACATTTGAATCAGGCGCAATAACATCAGAACCAATAACGGCATCGCCTTCACGCAAGCGAATTCCACGAACACCGGCAGCTGTTCTACCCATTGAACGAATATCTTCTTCGTTGAAAGTAACCGCATAACCTTGGTGTGTTCCAATAAAGATAGTTTGTTTGCCATCTGTTAGTAACACGTTATTCAACTCATCATCATCTTTAAGCGTAATTGAACGAATTCCCTTGCTTCTGATGTTTTTGAAGTCACTGATTGGTGTGCGTTTAACCGTTCCGTTCTTCGTGATGAAGAATAAGAATTGGTCAACTTTTGATTCTTCAACACTAATAACAGTTTGAACTTTTTCATCTGAATCGATACCCAGCAAGTTAATAATTGGGATTCCCTTAGCTGCACGTCCAAATTCTGGAATTTCATATCCCTTAGCACGATAAACTTTACCTGTGTTAGTAAAGAATAAAACGACATCATGTGTTGAGGTAAAAATTAGTTTTTCGATAAAGTCATCTTTATGAACACCCATACCTTTAATTCCACGACCACCACGACGCTGAACTTTAAATTCATCAGCTGGTAGACGTTTGATATAGCCGTTATGTGTCAAGGTTAATAACACATCTTCGCGTTCGATTAAGTCTTCATCTTCGATACTCAATACTTCACCAACCATTAGTTCAGTACGTCTTTCATCACCAAATTTATCTTGAATTTCAAGTAATTCTTGATAAATAATGTCGTTGATGCGTTCTTGACTACCTAAAATAGCTTCATAATCCGCAATCTTTTCTTTAAGTTGGCGATATTCTTTTTCGATTTTTTCACGTTCAAGACCTGTTAAACGTACCAAACGCATGTCTAAAATAGCTTGTGCTTGCTTGTTAGATAACTGATAATCATCCATCAATTGATTTTTTGCAATTTCTGAGGTACTTGATTTACGAATAATTGAAATAATCGCATCAATGTGATCTAAAGCAATTTGCAAACCTTCGACAATATGCAAACGTTTTTGCGCACGTGTCAATTCGTATTGTGTTCGACGACGAATAATATCTTCTTGATGTTTTAAGTAATAGGTCAACATTTGCTTTAGATTTAATAAGCGTGGTACACCATCAACGATAGAAACCATATTAAATCCAAATGAAGTTTGAAGTGAAGTTAGCTTGTAAAGATTATTCAAAATCACGTTTGCACTCGCATCACGACGAACGTCAATCACAATACGCATACCTTCACGGTCGGATTCATCGTTTAAATCAACAATTCCTTCAATTCGCTTATCACGAGCTAATTCAGCAATTCTTTCAACCAGTTTCGCTTTGTTAACCATGTAAGGTAATTCAGTTACAATAATGCGTTCTTTGCCTTTTTTATCAACTTGAATATCAGTTTTAGCACGCAATGTAATTGTGCCTTTTCCTGTTTCATAAGCTTTTTTAATACCAGATTTACCGATAACTAACCCACCAGTTGGGAAGTCTGGTCCTTTGATAGCTTCCATTAGTTCCAAAATGCTAATGTCTGGATTTTTCATTAATAAATGCAAACCACTGATAACTTCATTCAAGTTATGTGGGGGGATATTAGTGGTCATCCCAACTGCAATACCCGTTGCACCGTTTACTAATAAGTTAGGAAAACGTGCAGGTAACACATCAGGTTCGCGTTCTGAACCATCATAGTTGTCAGAATAGTCAATCGTATCTTTGTTAATATCGCGTAGCATTTCAAGCGCCATTTTGCTCATACGTGCTTCGGTATAACGCATCGCAGCAGCACCATCACCATCGACAGAACCAAAGTTACCGTGACCATCAACTAGCATATAACGGTAACTAAAATCTTGTGCCATTCTAACCATTGATTGATAAATCGCACTATCACCGTGAGGGTGATATTTACCCATAACGTCCCCAACAATACGTGCGGATTTTTTATAGGGTTTATCAGGTGTAACCCCTAGTTCATGCATACCGTATAAGATACGGCGGTGAACAGGTTTCATACCATCACGTACATCAGGCAATGCACGAGCAACAATAACGCTAATTGCGTAATCCAAGAATGAGGATTGCATGGTTTCCGATAAATTAACATTCGTTATTCGTCTATCATTTGTATTATCCATTTTTGACCTCCTGATTAAACGTCAATGTTTTCAACATATTTCGCATTGTCTTCAATAAACTGACGTCTTGAGTCTACTTTGTCACCCATCAACATCGTAAAGATACCATCAGCTTCAACAGCATCTTGTGGATCAACACGATCTAAACGACGATTTTCAGGATTCATTGTGGTTTCCCAAAGTTGTTCAGCATCCATTTCTCCAAGACCTTTGTAACGTTGAACAACGGGTTTTGGACTTGGCGATAGCGTGCTAAGTAGTTCTTTTAATTCTTCATCACTATCAACATATTTCACCATTTTTCCTTGGCGAACTTGGTACAATGGTGGTTTTGCGATATAAACATATCCTGCTTCAACCATTGGACGCATATAGCGATAAAATAGCGTTAATAACAGAATTCGAATATGAGCACCATCGACATCGGCATCGGTCATGATAATTAGTTTGTGATAGCGCGCTTTTGAGACATCAAAGTCTGCACCAAAACCAGTTCCTAGAGCTGTAAATAAAGTTCTGATTTCTTCGTTAGCTAAAATTTTATCCATGCTGGCTTTTTCAACGTTTAAGATTTTACCTCGAATTGGCAAAATAGCTTGTGTTAAACGTGAACGTCCTTGTTTTGCAGAACCACCAGCCGAATCTCCCTCAACGATAAATAGTTCAGAAATTTCAGGGTCTTTACTTGAGTTATCTGCCAATTTACCTGGTAAGTTGCTGATTTCAAGACCTGACTTCTTACGTGTCACTTCACGTGCTCGTTTAGCAGCTACTCTAGCTTTTGAAGCCAACTGTCCCTTTTCAACAATACGACGACCTACTGTAGGGTTTTCCATTAAGAACTTAGCGAAAATTTCTGAGAACAAACGCTCTGTGATTGTTCTAGCATCTGAGTTACCTAGCTTAGTTTTCGTTTGACCTTCAAATTGTGGGTCTGGATGCTTAATTGAGATAACAGCTGTCATCCCCTCACGCACATCTTCACCTGAAAGTTTAGCATCATTGTCTTTCAACAGACCAGTTCTTCTCGCGTAATCGTTAATAACACGAGTTAATGCTGATTTGAATCCTGCTTCGTGAGTTCCACCTTCATAAGTGTGAATGTTGTTAGCAAAACTCATTAAGTTAGTATGATAGTCATCAGTATATTGTAATGCCACTTCTACTTGAATATCGTCTTGATCGGCTTCAACATAAATTGGCGTATCAAATAAAACTTCCTTGTTTTTATTCAAGTATTCAACATAACTTCTAATTCCACCCTCATAGTGGTAAGTTAGCGTTTCTGGGTTTTCGATTCGTTTATCAGTATAAGTGAGTTTTAGCCCTTTATTTAAAAACGCCAACTCACGAATACGGGTGGTCAATATTTTGCTGTCAAATGTGGTCGTTTCAGTAAAAATATCTGGATCTGGAACAAAGTGAACTTGCGTACCGTGACGGTGTTCAGGAACCTCGCCCATTTCAGTCATTTGTGTTTTTACTTTTCCACTTGTGAAATCAATATAGTATTTTTTACCATCGCGAACAACAGTGACGTCAAGTTCAGTTGAAAGTGCGTTTACAACTGAGGCCCCAACACCGTGAAGTCCTCCTGAAACTTTGTATCCGCCGCCGCCGAATTTACCACCGGCATGCAAAATAGTGAAAACTGTTTCAAGTGCTGGACGTCCGGTTTTTTGTTGGATATCAACTGGGATTCCACGACCATTATCTGTAATTGTTACGCTGTTATCGGGTTCAATTTCAACATTAATTTCATCAGCGAAACCAGCTAAGGCTTCATCAATACCGTTATCAATGATTTCCCACACAAGATGGTGTAGACCTTGTGAGCTTGTTGATCCAATGTACATTCCGGGTCTTTTTCTAACCGCTTCAAGTCCACCTAGAACTTGAATTTGGCTCGCATCATAAGACTTAGCACGTTCTTCTAACTCATCAACTTGCTTTTGCTTTAAGCGATCATCATTATTTTGGGTCATTTTTAACTCCTTTTTTTACTAAATTTCCATTACTGACTTCGAAAATAGTTGGCTGATGTCGTAATTCTTTTGACACACTATCTAAATCGGTTGTCGTAATAAAAGTTTGGATATCTTCATCAATAATTTCAATTAAGGCTGCTTGTCGTTTACTATCTAGCTCTGACAGCACGTCATCTAGCAATAAGATTGGACTTTCATGCGTTACTTGTTTGATTAGCCTAATTTCAGCTAACTTCAAACTTAAAACGCAACTTCTTTGTTGTCCTTGAGAGCCAAAAGACTGTAAATCTTTTCCGTTTATTTCAAAACTAATATCGTCTCGATGAGGACCGATTAGTGTCGTTCCCATCTTAATTTCACGGCTTTGAACTTTTGAAAAGGCTTCAATTAAAAAATCGACAACTGTTTGTTTGTCGTTTTTGTGTTTGAAATCATAGTTAGCAGTCTGATAGTGAAACGCCAGTGTCTCAGTTTGATTACTGATTTGAAAATGAATTTTTTGAGCCATTTTTTCAAGATGAGCCAGATACTTCATTCTTAATTCAATGACAATTGCTGCAACTTCGACTAATTGCCGAGTCAAAACTTCTAAATATAAAAAATCAGGTTCTTTTTGATAACTCATTTTTTTTAAAAATGTATTACGTTGTTTGAGTAATCGCTGATATCGAGCTAATAAGGTCAAATAGCGATTGTCGATTTGGCCAAATTCTAAATCTAAAAAGCGTCTTCTTTGAGCAGGAGAGCCTTTAACTAAATTGAGATTTTCTGGCGAAAATAACACCACATTCAACTGACCAATATAAGCTGATAAGCGTTTTTGCTCCAAGTGATTAATACTGGCTTTTTTTCCTCGACTGGAGGTCACTAATTCTAAAATATTTGAGGTTTGTCTTTTATAAATTCGAGAAGAAACTCGTGCAAAAGGTTGTTCAAAATTGATTAGCTGACGATCGACATTAGTTCGATGCGACCTTGCAAAGGCTAAATAATAAATCGACTCTAATAAATTTGTCTTTCCTTGTGCA
>NZ_JBSJYG010000002.1:0-101827 GCF_053668685.1 Holzapfeliella sp. JNUCC 72
CAGTAAAGCAATGATTAACCAAAAGATGCTGCGGTCTGTCATTACTAAACTGAAAATACTGATTAAAAGAAGTAAAACTGGCATTACAAAGTCTTTCATTAATTCAAACCAGCATCTTTAAATGGCTTCAAATCAATCGTTTCTACATTCAAAATTTTACTCATATCAAATCCAGCCATATCTTCATGAAATTCTGGACTCTCCATATAGTCAGCATTCAACTGGTTAAGATCATATTGATCATCAGCAAACACCGTTGCAAAGATACGGGTAGGTTGCGATTTGTCAGTTTGAACTTCCAAATGAACATTAGCAACTTGGATATGATGTTTAGGTAAACTTTCTAAGTGACGCTTCCAATGAATATCAAAATAAGTTTTGGCACTCTCTGCGTCAGCCAATGTATAAATTCTAAGTTGTCTCATAAATATTGCCTCCTATTTATTTACAGTCAAGCTATTCTACCACTTTTTTTGAGTATTGGTAAAGCAGAATCAGAGTTGATTTTTCGTTATATTAAGTTATAATGATTCTAATATTAAAAATTTAATTTTTAGGAGCTGGATACTATGTCACGAAAAATTGGAATCATCGGTATGGGAAATGTTGGCGCTGCTGCTGCACATTATATTGTCGCAGGCGGTTACGCTGATGACCTTGTCTTAATTGATAAGAATGAAGCTAAGGTAATTTCTGATGCTGTTGATTTTGAAGAAGCAATGCCGAACTTACCCTTCCACACCAATATTACGATTAACGATTACGATAGCTTAAAAGATGCTGACGTCATTATTTCTGCTATTGGTGATATTTCATTGCAATTAGTTTCTAACGGCGATCGCTTTATTGAACTGCCTGGAAACGTGGAAAAGGTCAAAGATGTCGGTGAAAAAATCAAAGCCTCGGGATTCAACGGTGTGCTAGTTGTGATTACTAACCCCGTTGACGTCATTACAGGACTATTTCAAGAAGTGACAGGCCTACCTAAAAATCAAGTAATTGGAACAGGTACATTACTTGACTCAGCCCGTATGAAGCGTGCTGTTGCCAAAAACTTAAACATTGATTCTCGCTGTGTCAGTGGTTACAACTTAGGGGAACACGGTAATTCTCAGTTTGCTGCTTGGTCAACAGTTAAAGCATTAGGGCAACCTATTACTGAAATTGCTAGAGAAAAAAATCTTGATTTAGATAAAATTGATCAAGAAGCTCGTGTTGGTGGTTTCACTGTTTTCAATGGTAAACATTACACAAACTATGGCGTTTCAACCGCTGGTGTTCGTGCTGCTTTGGCAATTTTGTCTGACGCAAACGAAGAACTTTGTGTCTCAAATTATCGTGAAGAATACGGCGTTTACTTATCTTATCCGGTTATTATTGGACGAAATGGTGTTGTCACCTCAACCAAACTTGACCTTACTAAAGAAGAGTTAGAAAAATTACAATACTCAGCCGACTTTATCAAACAAAAAACGAAAGAAGCCATTGGATAATGTCCCACTCACTGACACGCTTTAGAGTTAAGTCAGGAAAAGAAAAGTTAGCAGATGAATGGCTGACTTTCTTAAATGACCACATTGAAGAAACAACTTTAACTCTGAATCAAGAAAAGATATATGTTGAATCCATTTTCAAAGAAACGATTGATGAGGTAACATACCTTTATTGGTACACCTTAGAAGGTTTAGGTGGACAACCAGTCGAACAGTCAATTAATAAAGTTGATCAAATTCATGTCAACTACTGGAACGAATGTATTGACGAATCTGTACCGGCAGTAGATTTAGAACCTCAACTTTTATTAGTTCAAAATAAATTTAAAAATCAATTTAACTAAGCACTGATAATTATCAGTGTTTTTTTATAACTAATTTCGAATTATTACGAACAATTTTAAAACTATATTTTAAAATTGTTCGTTTTTTATTTGACGATAGTTTAGTGTTTTGTTATTGTTTAATTACTAAAGGAAAGGATGACTCATTAATTATGAAAGTTGCTCTGGTCATGGGCTCCATTTCAGACTGGTCTGTTGTAAAGGATACAGCTGATATGTTAGAGACATTAAATATTGAATTCGACAAAAAAATAATATCCGCACATCGCATGCCTAATGAATTGCAAGAATTTGGGCAAAATGCAAAAAACGAACATTACAGCGTAATCATCGCTGCAGCCGGAGGGGCTGCACACTTACCTGGTATGTTAGCTGCTAACACCTCCGTTCCCGTCATTGGGATTCCCGTACTTACAAAAACCTTAAACGGTATTGATTCACTGCTATCCATCGTGCAAATGCCAGCTGGGGTACCAGTTGCAACTGTTGCTGTAGGTAAAGCCGGTGCAAAGAATGCTGCTATCTTAGCAGCTGAAATGATTGCCATTTCTGATCCTAAAACTTACGAGCGTTTAACTGAGTTCAGAGCTCAACAAACTAAGGAGGCCATTGCTAGCAATGAACAACTTCACGAGTAAAATACTACCCCCAGCTACCATTGGAATTATTGGTGGTGGACAGCTTGGTCAAATGATGACGCTTTCTGCTAAGTCAATGGGCTATAAGGTTGGAATTTTAGATCCAACACCCAATTCTTCAGCCAGCCAAGTAGCAGATTTCCAAATCATTGCCGAATACACCGATCAAGAAGCACTTCGTGAGTTAGCTGAAAAATCTGACGTTTTGACTTATGAATTTGAAAATGTTGACCAAACCAATCTTCAACGTGTAGCACATCTCACTCATATTCCACAACATATTGATGAGTTAATCATCAGCAGTAACCGCCTTCGTGAGAAAGCATTTCTAACTGAAAACAACTTACCCGTCACACCTTACGCTAGAGTAATTGACCAAGAAAGTTTAGAAAGAGCCATTATGCTAGTTGGATTCCCTGGCATTCTTAAAACAACTGAAGGTGGCTACGATGGTCACGGTCAATTCGACTTAAACAGCGAAGCAGACATTGCCACCGTACTTCCTGAACTCGAAAAAACTGAATGGATTTTTGAAAAACGTCAAAACTTTGAAAAAGAGGTTTCTGTAATGGTCACTCGTGACTTCACTGGAAAAGTTCAAACCTTTCCACTAAGTGAAAACACACACAAAGACCACATTCTACATACCAGTGTTGTCCCAGCAAAAGTAGCCGATAAAGTTCACCAAAAAGCAGCTGAGATTGCAAAAAAAATTGCAGATTCAATGTCACTTGCAGGTGTTTTAGGAATTGAATTTTTTGTTCTAAAGAACGATCAACTCCTAGTCAACGAACTTGCACCTAGACCTCATAACTCTGGTCATTACACAATTGAAGCTTGCAATATTTCACAATTCGAAGCTCATATCAGAAGTATTTGTGGGCTTGAATTACCAGACGTTAAATTGAATCAAAATGCTGTGATGGTCAACTTGTTAGGTGATGATTTGACCGTGGGGAGAGAAGGTTTAGTGACTCACCCTGACTGGCACTTTCACGATTATGGTAAAGATGAAATCAAAGCTAAACGTAAAATGGGGCATATCACAGTTGTTGGCAACGATAGCCAAGACTTACTTGACTCACTAAAAAAATTTAGATAATTGGAGAACAAACATGAGTACATTAATTTCAGAAGGTAAAACAAAAAAACTATACACAACTAATGACGAAAACATCATCAAAGTGGCTTACACCAACCACGCAACCGCTTTAAATGGTAAACGTAAAGAAGATATCGACCAAAAGGGAACTTTAAACAACCGTATCTCTAGTTTGATTTTTGCTTACCTTGCAAAAAACGGGATTAAAACTTGTTTCATTGAACAATTATCTGAAACAGAACAATTGAATAAAAAACTAACTATGATTCCTTTAGAAGTTATTATTAGAAACTTAGCCTCCGGTAGTTTTCAAAAGAAATTCGGAACTGACTATCTCGCAGAACTCAAGCAACCTGTACAAGAATTCTGCCTAAAAAGCGATGAACTTGATGATCCTTTCATGAACAATGACCAAATTCTTGCTTTAGATATCGTGACAGAAGATCAAATTGAAGAATTGCGTCAGACTGCGTTCAAAATTAATACACTTTTAAAGGAATTATTTATTAAGGCAAACATTTTATTGGTCGACTTCAAAATCGAATTTGGTTTTGATGCCGATGGCAATATTGTATTAGGTGACGAAATTTCACCAGACTCATGTCGCTTAGTTGATAAAGATACCAAACAATCATTAGACAAAGACGTTTTCAGAAAGAACCTTGGTGATATTATCGAAGGTTACCAAACCGTTCTAGCTAGACTTGAAGCAGAAATTAACTAATTAATTCTTGGAGGAAAAAAATATGTATCTTGCAAAAATCCACATCACTCATAAAGCATCAATCTTAGACCCTCAAGGTGAAGCTATCAAAAACGCGCTACACCGCCTAGATTATCAAGATGTTTCAAACATTACAGCAGGTAAGTATTTTGAAACAACTTTAACTAGTGACTCAAAAGAACAAGCTGAAGCAACTACTCGTTCTATTTGCGAATCGCTACTAGCCAACCAAAACATGGAAACATTCCGTTTTACTGTTGAGAAAGTGGAGGACTAATCTTGAAATTTGCTGTTATCAGTTTCCCCGGATCAAACTGCGACCACGATATGTACTATGCGATTAAAGATGCCTTGCAAGAAGAGGTTGAAATGATTTCTTGTGATGAAACTAGTCTTGATGGCTTTGATGCTGCTTTAATTCCTGGTGGATTTTCATATGGGGATTATTTAAGAAGTGGTGCCATTGCAAAATTTGCCAACATCATTCCTGCTTTAATTGAATTCGCTAATGCAAACAAACCTGTATTAGGTGTCTGCAACGGTTTTCAAATTTTAACTGAAATTGGTCTTTTACCTGGTGCTCTACAACACAACAAAAGCATGTCATTCATTTCTCAAATTGAACCTCTAACTGTTGTCAACAACGAAACACTGTTCACAAATCTTTATAACAAAGGACAACACATCAACATTCCAATCGCCCATGGTGAAGGGAACTACTATTGTGATGATGCCCAGTTAACTGAACTAAAAGCTAATAATCAAATCGTATTCACTTACGATAACAATCCTAATGGTAGTTGCGCAGATATCGCAGGTATTACTAATCAAGCAGGTAACGTGTTAGGTATGATGCCTCACCCTGAACGTGCAGTTGAAACCATCCTTGGTAGTGAAGAAGGACTCACTTTATTCCAATCAATTCTAAAAAGCTTTAAAGGAGAATTAAATCGTGTTAACTAAACCTGAACTATCACCTCAAGAAATCAAAGACCAAAAAGTCTACCTTGAATGGGGCTTGACTGAAGAAGAATATACGACTATCTCCGAAAAACTACTAGGTCGTCTTCCTAACTACACCGAAACCGGCTTATTTTCAGGAATGTGGAGTGAACACTGTTCATACAAAAACTCAAAACAAGTGCTTAAAAAATTCTGGACTGAAGGAAGTCGCGTACTTCAAGGTCCTGGTGAAGGGGCTGGTGTTTTAGACATTGGCGATAACCAAGCCGTTGTCTTTAAAGCTGAAAGTCACAACCATCCAAGCTTTGTGGAACCCTTCCAAGGTGCTGCAACAGGGGTTGGGGGAATTATTCGTGACATTTTCTCAATGGGAGCAAAACCAGTTGCTTTGCTTGATAGTCTTCGTTTTGGTGAATTGTCTACACCTAAAAACAAGTATCTCCTTGATCAAGTTGTTGCTGGAATTTCTCATTACGGAAATAGTATCGGTGTCCCAACTGTCGGTGGCGAAATTGCCTTTGATGCTTCTTATGACGGTAACCCACTAGTTAACGCCATGTGTGTTGGCTTAATGGATAAAGATAAACTGAAATCTGGTGTTGCTAAGGGTGAAGGTAACTCAATTATCTATGTTGGCGCAAAAACTGGACGTGACGGGATTAACGGTGCGTCTTTTGCTTCAAGTGAATTCAGCGATGGTGAAGATTTGAACCGTTCAGCTGTTCAAGTAGGTGATCCTTTCATGGAAAAACTATTAGTAGATGCTTGTCTAGAAGTTATTGACAAACATTCTGATATTCTAGTTGGTATTCAAGACATGGGAGCTTGTGGACTTGTTTCTTCATCTGCTGAAATGGCTTCAAAAGCCGGAAGTGGTCTTAATCTTAACCTTGACTTAGTGCCACAGCGTGAAGATCATATGACACCTTATGAAATCATGTTGTCTGAATCACAAGAACGTATGGTATTTTGTATCAAAAAAGGACATGAACAAGAAATTTTCGATGTTTTCAAAAAATACAATCTTGACGCCGTAACCATTGGTGAAGTTGTCAACGATGGTCACTACACCTTAACTCATCAAGGTGAAGTTGTCTGTGATATCCCAACTTCAAGCTTGGTTGATGACGTTCCTGAATATCAACACGTTGGTCAAAAGCCAAAACACCTGCTTGAAACAAAAGAAAACTTTGTTCCAGAAGTAACAGACGTTGCTGAAACTCTATCAAAAGTTTTAGCTCAACCAACAGTAGCTTCAAAAGAATCGGTCTTTCGTCAATACGATTCACGTGTGCAAGCAAACACAGTTGTGGCGCCTGGTAGTGATGCGGCTGTTATCCGTGTTAGAGATACCAACAAATCTCTTGCGATGACAATGGATAGCAACGCACGTTACATCTACTTAGATCCTTACATTGGTGGCCAAATCGCAGTTAGTGAATCTGCTCGAAACATTGTTGCTTCAGGTGGAACACCGATTGGTATTACAGACTGTTTGAACTTTGGTAATCCCGAAAATGATGAACGTTTCTATGAAATGGATCAATCTGTTCAAGGAATTTCAAAAGCTTGTCAAACCTTTGACGCACCTGTTATTTCGGGTAACGTATCACTTTATAACGAAACTGATAAAAAAGCGATTTATCCAACACCAGTTATTGGAATGGTTGGTTTGATTGAAGATAACCAACACATCACAACACAAGATTTCAAAACTGCTGGCGATTTAGTTTATGTTGTTGGTCAAACTTTTGATGACTTCAGCGGTTCTGAAATTCAAAAAATGATAACAGGTGAAATCTACGGTTCATTTGACCACTTTGATTTAGAAACTGAACATCACAACCAACAATTAGTATCGAAAGCGATTAAACAAAACTTGGTTCAAAGTGCCCACGATTTAAGTGAAGGTGGATTAGGTGTCGCACTTGCAGAAAGTGCTTTTGCTCAAGAATTGGGAATTAAAGGAAAACTTGACCTAACAGCTGCACAATTGTTCTCTGAATCTCAAAGTCGTTTTGTCATCAGTATTAAGCCTGAACATAAATCAGAATTTGAAGCTTTAATGCAAGATTCTGCCACATTAATTGGTGAATTAACACAAGAACCAACAGTTGATATTGAATTAGCAGATCAGCACTTAATCGCTCAGGTTTCTGATTTGAAAAATTCTTGGAAGGACAGTCTAACATGCCTAATGAAATAAAAAGTTTAAATGAAGAATGCGGTGTCTTTGGTATTTGGGGATCTAATCCAGATGAAACAGCTGGCCTAATTTATCACGGACTACACAGCTTACAACACCGTGGTCAAGAAGGCGCGGGTATGGTCGTGACTGATGACGACAGAATCATGCACCGTCAACGTGACTTAGGTCTGATTTCTAATGTTTTTGCCGATCAAGAAACTTTCAAGACGTTAAAAGGTTCAATTGGTGTGGGACATGTCAGATATGCCACAGCCGGAAGTCATGGTATCAAAAATATCCAACCATTCATTTTTCACTTGGATAACTTCACTGATTTTTCACTTGCACATAATGGTAACTTAACCAATGCCGATACTTTGAAGAAGAAGTTACAAGACAAAGGCGCTGTTTTTCACTCTGACTCAGATAGTGAAATTCTAGGACAACTTATCAAGATGAGCCAAAAAGATGACTTCTTAGATCGTTTGAAAGAAGCGCTTCAACAAATTGAAGGTGGTTTTGCCTTCTTACTTTCAACAGAAGACACTTTAATTGCTGCACTTGACCGCAATGGTTTTCGTCCTTTAGTTATTGGTAGACGTGACGACGGTTCATACGTTATTGCAAGCGAAACTTGTGCCCTTGATCAAGTTCATGCAACATACGTCCGTGACGTTGAACCCGGTGAAGTGATTATCATCAATAAATCAGGAATTACAACTGACCACTTCACAACTGATACTAACTTGACCATTTGTTCAATGGAATACATCTACTTTGCACGTCCTGACTCAGTTATTCGTAATGTGTCTGTTCATGAAGCTAGAAAACGTATGGGTGAACTTTGTGCTAAAGAAAATCCTGTTGATGCTGACGTTGTTGTCGGTGTTCAAAACTCTGCTTTGTCTGCTGCAGGAGGTTACGCACAAGGTAGCGGTATCCCTTATGATATGGGATTAATCAAGAACCAATATGTCGCTAGAACCTTCATTGAACCGACTCAAGAAAAACGTGAAAACGGTGTTTCTATGAAGTTGTCAGCTGTTCGCTCAGTTGTTAAAGACAAGCGTGTTGTTTTAGTTGATGATTCTATTGTTCGTGGCACAACAATTAAATACATTGTGAAATTAATTCGTGATGCAGGTGCTAAAGAAGTTCACGTTCGTATTGGGTCTCCTGCACTTAAATTCCCTTGTTTCTACGGAATTGATATCCAAACGACACAAGAATTAATTGCTGCTAATCATTCAATTGATGAAATCACAGAAATTATCAATGCCGATTCACTTGGATTTTTGAGTGTTGAAGGTTTAATTGATGCCATTGGACTCAAAAGTGATAATGCTTATCATGGCTTGTGTACCGCTTACTTTGACGGTAACTATCCAACCCCTTTATACGATTATCAAGAAGAATTTGATCAAAAAGCTCAAGAATTAGGACTTTACACGGAGGAACGTAAAATTGACTAACCAATATAAAAAAGCCGGTGTTGATATTAAAGCAGGAGAAAATGCTGTTGACGCTATCAAGCCAATTGTAAAAGCAACCCAAAATGCCAATGTTCTCTCAACCATTGGTGGCTTTGGTGCTGAATATGAATTGACTAATGTCTTAAAAGGCATCAAAGAACCTGTTTTGATTTCAGGTACTGATGGTGTTGGAACTAAGTTAATGCTTGCACTCAAACATAACCGTAATGAAAATATCGGGATCGACTTAGTTGCGATGTGTGTGAATGACATTCTAGCTCAAGGTGCTAATCCACTATTCTTCTTAGACTACGTGGGTGTTGGTAAACTTGAACCAGCTAATATGAAAGAAATCGTAAACGGCATTGCCGAAGGTTGTAAGTTAGGAAACATGGCTCTAATCGGTGGTGAAATGGCTGAAATGCCGGGTCTTTATGACACTGACGAATACGATTTATCTGGTTTTGCAGTTGGTTTAGTTGATAAAAGTAAAATCCTAACTAAGCAAAACGTTAAAGAAGGCGATGTCTTAATTGGTCTAGCTTCAAGTGGTATTCACTCAAATGGTTATTCCCTAGTGAGAAAAATCATTGATGACAATCAACTAGACTTAAATGAGTATCGTGAAGAATTAAACGGCACACTACTTGATGTTGTGATGGCACCTACTCAAATCTACTTCAATCAACTTAACCCGTTATTTGAAGAAAGTTTAGTACATGCTGTCGCTCATATTACAGGTGGTGGGATTACAGAAAACTTGGAACGCATCATTCCAGAAGACTTGACCGCAAAAGTTTACAAAAACACTTGGCAACAACCTGCTATCTTCGATCTTTTACAAAGAGAAGGGCAAGTTTCACAAGAAGAAATGGACTCTGTCTTCAACATGGGGCTAGGTATGATTATGGCTGTTGCACCTGAAAACGTTGAACAAGTCAAAACAATTCTTGGTGATGATTGTTACCAAATAGGTCAGGTGGAAAATAGACATGACAAACCAGTCGAAATCATCTACTAAGCTAAAGAATGTCGCTGTTTTTGCTTCGGGAAACGGTTCTAATTTTGAATCAATTGCCCGTGCAGATTTACCAATTAATCTCTCACTTGTGGTGTGCGATAAACCCCATGCTAAAGTTATCGAACGTGCCCACAATCATGGAATTGAGACTTTTGTTTTAGAACTCAAAAATTGCGCGGACAAAACTGATTATGAAACCCAAATTTTAGAACAGTTACACCAGCATGACATTGACTTCATTATTTTAGCTGGCTATATGAAAATTATTCATGCCACACTTTTAAACGCTTTTCCTCAAAAAATCATCAATATCCATCCCGCTTATCTTCCTAATTTCCCTGGTAAAGATGGTATTGGTGATGCTTATAAAGCTGGTGTGAGTGAGACTGGTGTGACCGTTCACTATGTTGATGAAGGTGTTGATACTGGTCACATTATTCGTCAACAAAAAGTCCCTCGCTACAAAAGTGATAGCCTAGAAGATTTAGAAACTAGAATTCATAGCGTTGAACATGTGCTGTACCCTGACACAATTCGCAATTTAATCGAAAAAGGAGAACTTTAAGTTGAAAAAATTAGCTTTAATTAGCGTATCTGACAAGACAGGCATCGTCGAATTTGCCAAAAACTTAATCGAACAAGGATATGATGTTATCTCAACCGGAGGGACACTTAAAACTTTAGTGGATCACAATGTGGCTGCTACCCCCGTTGAAGACATTACCCAATTCAAAGAAATGTTGGACGGCCGTGTCAAAACACTTCATCCAATGATTCATGGCGGGATTTTAGCACAACGCGCTAACCCAACTCATATGGCCCAAATTAAAGAAAGTGGCATCAATCCCATTGACCTGGTTTGTGTTAACTTATATCCCTTTAAAGAAACTATCCAAAAGCCTGATGTAACAGATGAAGATGCCATTGAAAACATCGATATCGGTGGTCCTTCAATGCTTCGTGCAGCTGCTAAAAACTACCAAGATGTTACAGTCGTAACTGAACCTAGCGATTATGATGAAGTTATTGACCGTCTTAAGGCAGACAACCTTACAGTTGAATTCAAACGTCAACTTTCTGCTAAAGTTTTCAGACAAACAGCCGCTTATGACGCATTAATTGCTAACTATTTAACAGCTGAAGAGTTCCCAGAAAAACTAACAGTCACTTATGAAAAAGTGGACGACATGCGTTATGGTGAAAACAACCATCAACAAGCTGCTTATTATAAAGATGCTATTCCCGAAAAATATTCACTAGCTAATGCTAAACAATTACACGGCAAACAACTTTCTTACAATAATATCCGTGATGCAGATGCTGCACTTCGTATTGCTGCTGAATTTGATCAACCAGCTGTTGTGGCTCTAAAACACATGAACCCTTGTGGTGTTGGTCTTGCTGAAACCGTTTTGGATGCTTGGCAAAAAGCTTATGATGCTGATCCAATCTCAATTTTTGGTGGAATTATCGTATCAAACCGTGAAGTTGACTTGGCCACCGCTGAAAAAATGCACGAAATCTTCTTAGAAATTATTATCGCACCTTCATTCACAGATGAAGCTTACGATGTTTTAGCTAAGAAGAAGAACTTGCGTCTACTTCAACTAGACTTTTCTAAAATTGATGCTAACCAAAAAGACCTTGTTTCAGTTCTTGGTGGTGCACTAATTCAAGACCGTGACTTAGCACACGAGTCTATCTCCGACTTTGAAGTCGTCACAAAAACACAACCCACAAAAGAACAACTTGAAGCACTTGAATTTGGTCAAACTGTCGTTAAACACGTCAAAAGTAACGCCATTGTCATCACAACTGCTTCTCAAACTTTAGGGGTGGGTGCTGGTCAGATGAACCGTATCGACTCTACAAAAATCGCAATTGAAAATGCCGCTTCAAAACCTGGTTTTGAAAATGCCATTATGGCTTCAGATGCCTTCTTCCCAATGGATGACTGTGTTGAATACGCAGCTAAACATGGTATCAAAGCAGTTGTTCAACCTGGTGGTAGTATCCGTGATAAAGATTCAATTGCAATGGCTGACAAACTTGGTATTGCGATGGTCTTTTCAGCAAAACGTCATTTCAAACACTAATTAAGTCTTAACAGAGGAGTATCTTATAATGGAAAAATGGTTAATTATTGGGTCTGGTGGTCGTGAATATGCTTTTGCTAAATCGCTAGCACGCCACAATGATCGTCTGATTCTTGTTGCACCTGGCAATCCTATGATGAATAACTTACAAAACGTTTCAACCGTTTCAATCAGTGAAACCGATGTTTCAGCTTTAGCTACTTTTGCTCGTGAAAACGATGTAACCTGCACATTAGTCGGACCTGAAGTCCCTTTATCAAAAGGGATTGTTGATGAATTCAACTTACAATCTCTTCCTATCTTCGGGCCAACTCAATCCGCAGCTAGATTAGAAAGTTCAAAAGATTTCGCCAAATCAATCATGCAAAGAGCTGGTGTCAAAACTGCTAAGCACCAAACTTTTACCAAGGTTGAAGAAGCTAAAGACTACATCGCTAGTCGCTCTCTTCCTATTGTTATTAAAGCTGATGGACTTGCATCAGGAAAAGGAGTTATCATTGCTCAAACTCAAGATGAAGCTGACCAAGCTATTGCTGAGTTACTGACAAATGGGCATCATAGCTCTATCTTGGTTGAAGACTTCTTAGAAGGGGAAGAATTTTCACTATTTGTAATGGCAAATGGCGAACAATTTATGGCGATGCCACCTTCTCAAGACCACAAGCGTTTACTTGACAATGACGAAGGGCCAAATACTGGTGGAATGGGTGCTTATAGTCCTGTTCCTCAAATTAGCCAATCCATTCAAGATACTGCTATCAACGAAGTTGTTAAACCTGTTTTAAGACAAATGGTTAAAGAAGGCCATTCATTCACTGGATTCTTATATGCCGGCTTGATTTTGACTAAAGAAGGTATTCAAGTTATTGAATTCAACGTTCGTATGGGAGATCCTGAAACACAAGTTGTGCTACCTCAACTTGAATCAGACTTAGGTGACGCTATTGTGCAATTACTTGCTGGCAAAACTAGTCAACTGACCTGGCAACAAGGGCAATACTATATTGGCAATGTTGTGGCTTCTATGGGCTATCCCAAAAAAGTCTTAGACAGCCAACCGTTACCCGTCTTTAACGATACGATTGACGTTGATTATGCTGGTGTTAAAGAAATCAATAATCAATTTGTTAGTTCTGGCGGTCGCGTATTGATGGCAATTGCTCATGATCAAGATTTAGCTAAGGCACAAACAAAACTTAACGATGCTTTAGCTCCGTCTGTTAACAAAGCTCATTATCATTACCGAACAGATATTGGTAGTAAAGGAATTAAATTTTTAAGTGCTGAGAAAGTTTAGTAATAAAACAAAAAAACGTCCATGTTATTGGACGTTTTTTTTATAGTGATTTTTTCTAATTTATCCACGTGAACTCATTGACAAAGTTATCCTTGTTGATTAGGCTAGTTGACCATAACGGCAACTGGTAAAAAGTGTCTGAATTTGATACACTATAAAAAATGAAACGTTGATTTGATGGGATTCTGTTAGTCTTTTTCTCGCATACGCGAGAGTGATCCTGGATGGAATTACATTGGCTTAAAAATTATTAACTTTTTCTCGCATACGCGAGAGTGATCCCGACACAGAGCAGTTGCCCTTAGGTTTCGTAACCTTTTTCTCGCATACGCGAGAGTGATCCTGTAATAAGGCTTCATCTTGTTCTTCCAGTAGATCTTTTTCTCGCATACGCGAGAGTGATCCCCGTTGGCCTACTGGTTTATGTTTTCATGGATTCTTTTTCTCGCATACGCGAGAGTGATCCTCCGTCAGCAATGTTTATTTTTAAAGACTTTAACTTTTTCTCGCATACGCGAGAGTGATCCTGGAAATGAAGAATAATGAGGGCGAAATTGCAACTTTTTCTCGCATACGCGAGAGTGATCCTACAAAATACAACTCAGGCGCCACGAAACCCGCCTTTTTCTCGCACACGCGAGAGTGATCCTCACAGCTAAAATCACAACTTGATAGTACGCAACTTTTTCTCGCACACGCGAGAGCAACCTCTCAAACTTTAAAAATCATATAATAATAGCCGCTACATTTTTACTAATTTAATTAATCGCTGTATACTATAAAGTACTTAGTTGAAAGAAGAATAACATTATGAGAAATAAACGTTTAGCGGTATATTGCGGTGCCAAGATTGGCAATAATACCAAATATAAAGAAGCTGTCATGTCACTAGGTCAAAAAATGATTAATCATAATTTTGATCTTGTTTATGGAGGCGGAACAGTCGGGTTAATGGGTGTCATTGCAGAAACCGTACTGCAACAAAATGGCGAAGTCTATGCAATCATGCCTAAGTTTCTCAAGGATTTAGAAGGTTTTGAAGACGAAGCGCAACACACTGAAATTGTCGACAGCATGTCTGTTAGAAAGCAACGTATGCTAGAACTATCAGACTTTTGTATAGCCATGCCTGGTGGTGCGGGAACATTAGAAGAAATCGTAGAAGCTTATTCATGGCATATATTGGGTCAAGTCAATAACCCTTGTGCTTTTTATAATATCGACGGTTTTTATACACCTATGAAAGCAATGTATGACAATATGGTTGTTCAAGGTTATTTATCAAAAGAAAACCGCCAAAAACTATTCTTTTCTGATTCACTTGATGACATATTTGCTTTCTTTGAAAATTATCAGGGTTAACAAATTAACCGCTTTGAAGTAACTTTTTTAGAAATACTGGAACGTCCCGATTAAAAATCGCGGGCGTTTTTTATTTGCAGTCCTTTACAGTAGGTTCCTTAACCTTGCACCACCACACAATTAGTGATAATTTCGACTAAACTAGTCACTGTATTATGGAGGATACCTATTTATGAAAAAAATTTTGCGGTCACTATTAATTATCAGTAGTCTTTTTCTACTATTATCTATACAATCAACACCCGTTCTAGCTCGTGTTGGAGGTGGAAGTGGTGGCGGTGGCAGTAGCCACACCTCCACTAGTAGCAATAACGATGATTATGAAGGAGGAAGTTTTTTGGGCTACACCCGACTTGGTCCTTATGTTTTCGACAATGATAATACATTGCTGATTCTGTTATTGCTTTCTGCCCTAGGCTCACAATCTCTTGCCAAAAAAAGATGGAACAAGAAAAAAGGAGAAGCGACGCCTCTTGATCCCCAAACTGAAAAACAAGCGACTGACCTTTTTTATAAAGTTGAAGAAGCATGGGACCAACAAGACAAGCGAACACTGGCTTCATGTATGACTAGAAGATACTACTTCAATCAAGCCAGATTGCTCATGCGCTGGAAGTTATTTGGCAAAATCAATCACGTTGATAGTATTGACTTAGTAACAATTTCACAACTAAAAGCGCACCGTTCTAATCAAATGCGCTTACTAATTACAGGTCAAGCAAGAGATTGGTTCGAGAATCGTTATCACTCATCAGACTATAACCAAGCACAAGAAAATAGTGCCCAAATTGAACGATTTACCGAAATTTGGCGTGTGGTTAATACCAATAGGGGACTTTTAATCAAGCAAATTACACCAATTAATGAAGAGTAAATCATTCATCATTTGGATTTATGCGCCATAACTTCTATAATGAACCTAACTAATCAATTGTAAGGAGTGCGATTATGAAACAAGATTTTATTGAGATTAAGGACGCTCACCAAAATAACCTCAAAAATATTAACCTATCAATTCCAAAACATCAGATAAATGTCTTCACAGGTTTATCTGGTTCAGGAAAATCATCATTAGTCTTTGATACCTTAGCTGCGAATTCAAGACGAGAACTAAACGAAACTTTTCCTAGTTTTACACAACAGTATCTACCTAAATACGGTTCTCCTGAAGTCGGACAGATTGATAATTTACCCGTTGCGATTGTTATCCAACAAAAAACCGTTGGCAAAAATCCGCGTTCAACACTTTCTACCTATACTGGTATCTACTCACTTTTGAGATTACTTTTTTCAAGAGTAGGGAAACCCTGGGTGGGTTATTCAGACTCTTTTTCTTTCAACTTACCTCAAGGTATGTGTGAACAGTGTCAAGGACTCGGCTATATTGACGAAATCAATCCTGACAAAATCATTGACTATAATAAATCACTGAATGAAGGTGGTATTACCTTTGTCAGTTTTGGTCCAAACACTTGGCGCTGGAAACGATATGCACAAACCGGTCTTTTTGATAACGACAAGAAAATCAAAGATTATTCAAAGGAAGAGTTAGACAATCTACTCTATGCCCCTCAACAAAAACTAAAAGACGCCGCTCCTGAATGGAACAACTCTATTTTATATGAAGGACTTATTCCTAGAATCAAGCGCTCGATTCTTGAAAGTCGTGAGGGTCAACACCACAAAAAAGCTATTGCAGAAGTCGTCACTCGCAAAACTTGTCCAACTTGTCAGGGACAAAAGCTCAACCAAAAAACACTTAGTTGTCGCATAGACAACAAGAACATCAGCGATGTTTTAGCAATGAATCTTGATGAAGTTATGACATTTTTGAAGACAATCACACAACCACTCGTTAAAGATTTAATCCGTGAACTCAATAATAAGATTCAAGCACTCATTGATCTTGGATTGTCTTATTTAACACTTGATCGCAGTACTGACACGTTATCTGGTGGGGAAGTGCAACGCATTAAGATTGCAAAATTTATGAATAGCGCACTAGTTGATATGCTTTATATCTTAGATGAACCCAGTGTCGGCCTTCATCCTCATGACATTGAACTAATCAAAAAAGCCCTCATCAAACTTCGCAATCGTGGCAATACTGTTGTCATTGTTGAACACAATCCCCTACTAATTCCGATTGCTGATTATATTTTTGAAATCGGACCAAAGGCTGGTAAAGAAGGTGGAGAAGTTACCTTTACAGGTACTTATGACGAGATACTTAATTCAAATACCTTAACGGGTAAAATGCTCAAGCAAAAATTAACCTTCCCAAATCACAGACCTATCACAAACACCGTTGACCTTTCAGACGTTAAAATCCACAATCTAAAAGATGTCGATGTCAAAATTCCACTCAATGCACAAACAGTTATTTCTGGTGTCGCTGGATCAGGTAAAAGTTCACTGGTTGAAGCAATCAAAGAAAAATTAACCGGTCCTTATATTGATTTGACCCAAGATGCAGTGGGGGTTAATATCCGCTCAACTTCTGCTACTTATCTTGATATTTTAGACACGATTAGAAAACTATTCGCTAAAGAAAATAAAGTATCCCGTGCCTTATTTAGCTATAATGGTAAGGGCAGATGTCCGTTATGTAAGGGCCGTGGTGTTCAGATTACCAATATGGCATTCATGGATCCTGTTATTCAAGTCTGCGAAAAATGTCAGGGTAAACGCTACAATGACGAAGCACTAAGCTACACTTACCATGACAAAACCATCAGTGATGTCTTAGAATTATCTATTGCGGACGCTTTAACTTTCTTTGACGATATCAAAGAGATTTCAAGTAAGTTAACAAATATGAAACGCGTTGGACTTGACTACCTTTCTTTAGGTCAGTCACTTGATACCCTTTCAGGTGGAGAAGTCCAACGTCTAAAATTAGCTGATCAATTAAACAATAAAGGTGCTATTTATTTATTAGATGAGCCAACAGCAGGATTACACATGCAAGATGTTAAAGTCATTGAAGAACTGTTTAATAACTTAGTTAGTCAAGGTAACACACTTATTATCGTTGAACATAACTTGGAAATTATGAGCCAAGCCGATTGGTTGATTGATGTTGGACCCAAAGCAGGAATTTACGGTGGCCGAATTCTTTACACTGGTAGACCAAAAGATTCTGTAACTGCTAAAAATTCTATTACTGGAAAATATCTGTCAATTTACAATAATGAAAGATAATAAGACTTAATCTTTGCTTTTCTACCAAAAATCAACTACTATTCACTTGTAGCGAAAGCTACTTATTATATTTCTTATTTCTTACTCCTCCAAGTATTGTTATAAGACTTAAATATGAGTTAATGCTTTTAACTCACCAAAAAAACCCGCTATTAGCGGGTTTTTTATTATGTTATAAAATAACATACTATGCGATAATAGAACATATTATATTACAATATAATATTGGATATCCTCACTTTAAGTTTGTCGCTGATGATTGATGATATCTGCCATATGGTTTTATCTTTATGATGCTTGGCTAATCGTTCTTTTAATACTTTTAACCATTAAAAAAGCCCTAAATCCCAATAAAAATAAGGGGTTTTATTGTTTTAATAGACAAAATTTACATCAAAACAGACAAAACTTACATTAAATCGTATTTTTTACAGACAAAACTTACATCAAAAACAGACAAAACTTACATTAAGAACAGACAAAACTTACATCAAAAACAGACAAAACTTACATCAAAAGATTCTGCGAGCCTTGCTGGGCGTGGGCTGAGAACCCCCTAAAAAGAACTTAAAAAGAATTTAAAAAGAATATATAAAAGACCCCCCTCAAAAAAAGAGGTGATTTGATGTGAAGTTTGTCTAAAAATAAGTGATTTTATTTGATGTAAATTTTGTCTAAAAAAAAATAAATCTTTGATGTAAATATAATTGACTAATCACATCAAAAGATTTATAGTATGGCTATAAGCAGTTTGGAGGAGAACGAGATGGCAAATAACGAGATAACGAAATACAGTCCCAAGTTAAATACTATCCCTCTCAAAAAATTCACAGCAACTGAAATGAATTTATTTTTTTCGATTATCTCAAAAATGCGAGATCGAAAAGACGAGACGGTAAGATTTACTTTTAGCAAGTTAAAAGATTTAAGTGAGTACAAGCCAACAGCCAATAAGCGGTTTGTTAATGACCTACGCAAGACCTACAAGAAAATTTTAGACTTAAAGTTTATTGATCAAAATGCCAATGGACTTGATGAAACAGTCTTTGTGCTGTTTTCAAAATTCACAATTCGGGGAACGGCAGATGAGCCGTATGTTGACATCAAGATTTACGAAGAAGCCCTGCCACTACTCAACAACTTAGAAGAGTGGGTACGGTATTCACTTCACGAGTTCAACAACATCAACAGCACATATGCCAAAACAGCATTTAGATTGCTTAAACAATATCGAACAACAGGTTTTGCTTACTTCAAAAAGGACGAGTTCAGAGAGTTAATGGATATTCCAAAATCTTACAGTAACGCTGAAGTTACACGTACGGTTTTGAAGACAATCCAAAAGAATTTAGATGAATTTTTTGAAGATTTGACAATTACGCCTATTCACAAAAAAGGACGAGGCAATCCAATTGCTGCTTATCAATTCACCTTCAAACCTGAAGAACGTAAACAAGATGATTTTAACTTCAAAGAAAACACAACTAACCAACCTGCAAAAGCAACTCACCAAGAAATTGCAACAGATTGGTCGAAGAAAAAGGCTGTTCAAACAACAGCTGTTAACCACCAATTAGACGATATCTTAACTCAAATTGATGAAGTACACGCTTAAACCAACAGACAAAACTTACATCAAAAAACACATCACGTTAACTTGTGATGTGTTTTTTTATTTGGTTAACCCCAATAAGATTTAATGACTGTTAAACCTGATACTAGAACCAATGCGATTATTGCTTTTAAATTGAGTTTTTCTTTGAGAATAAAACTTGAAAAGACAACGCCATAAAGTGAGGTGATATTTAACAAGATCCAAGCTAGACTCGAATTCCCCGATGTTGCAAAAGTGAATCCAATTTGAGCAACTAATGTTAAAACTGTTCGAGAGAAGTAAATGAGCACCTCTTTAGCTGTTGATTCTTTATTTTGCAATTTTTGCCCCTTTAGCGGCGTTTTTTTAGCAAATAGCATAAAGAGTACGATAATAAGCCTAAAAACGATTGTGCAGTATGTAAAAGCCAATAAACGATTAGTTGTGATTGAATAACCACTCGTCAAAATTGGTGATAAAACAGATTGTATCACTAAAAGTGGCGTGATAATGGCAATTCCACTCAAAATATTGCGGTCGTACTTTGTAATCATCAAACTAAAAACGATTACGGTTGTTAAAATCGAGATGAGATAACTCGACGGACTGAAGCTCCCCGAGCTAGCAAAAAGTGCGATGGGAATTAACAAGTCTGAGAATTTACTTGCTACAACAGATTCAGCCACCGTCAATGACTTGAATAAATAGCTATAGCCAATCGCTACAGCTTGTACCAATAGCGCGTACAACATGATTTTGTAGTCTAATAACATAGGCCAAATATCTTGTTTCAAAAAGACGACAGCCAAGAGGGTCGCTAAACCAAAAGTATATAAATTATTTTTGAAATTAACGATAGTGATATCTTGTTTTTTAATCCCCATTTGAAACCGATCGATAACACTGATAAGCCCTCGACTGACAGATGATGCCAGAGCCATTAGACATAAAACTAAAGCAGACATAAAAACCCCCAACAAGCGAACTTTATTTAATTTTAATGTTATAAAGTTCGTTTTTTGTTTAAGTTTAACATGTTTTTAAAGTTTAACAGTCGATTTTAGGTTAAAAAAAGAAATAAACTTGACAGACACTATCCTAATCGCTAACATTAAACAAAAATTAACAAAAAATTAAAAAGGAGTAATTATTATCGAATGAATGCATACATTTACGGGGACAAAAAGTGGTTTTATTTGACATTTATTTTTTCAGTTCTAGTGAGTACTGAATCGGTCTTTTTCGCGTGGGTCGTGAACAACTTTATTACAATTGCAACTCAGGGGAACTATAGTGAGCTAATACAAACAATTGTGATTTCTGTTGTTGGGTTAATTATTTTGTTCGGATTGGATATTATCTATATTAGAGTGAAAAATCGGCTTGTACAAAGCTGCAATGAGAACATTAAAATTAAGTTGTTTAAACATCTGATGTCCAAATCTCATGGTGATCCCGTTAAGGAAGATGTTTCTTTAATGACCAATGATTTGAAACAATTAGAGACTAAAGGCATTTTGAACGAAATTTCGATTATGCGGAATGTGTTGATGTTTTTATTTGCTATCGGATATGGAATTTTGCTAGATTATGTGACTATATTAGTCTTTTTCGGCGCTTCTTTATTACCAGTTTTAGCTTCAAAAATTTTCTCAAGCAAAATCAAAGCAACTTCACAAGAATGGTCAAAAGAAAACAGTGCTTACATGGGAAAAACAACCGACTATATTTCTGGTATAGACACGATTGTAAACTATAAAGCTCAAAACGTAGCAGAAAAGAACTTTAATCAATCTGCAACGGCATTAGAAAAAGCGCTAACAAAAATGAATGACATGGTTGGCATTAGTACATACACGGTTAATGCTGTCGCTAACTTAGCTATTCTAAGTTTAGCGATTGGCTTTGGTATCTTTCGAGTGTTGAGTGGATTTCTAACGGTTGGACAGCTAATTGCTATTGTTCAGATTTCAAATAACTTAATTAATCCATTGCTAGCAATGTTAGGAGCTATTAATGAGCGCCAAACAACTGCTGATACAAGTCAACTGCTTAGAAGTATCAATGATGACAACCATCAAAGTGAAGACAATATCGAAGTGAACTCGCTACAGATTCATAAGGGGGCTATTGCACTTGAAGGAAAAACATTGTTTGATAATTTAAATTTAACAATCAATAAAGGTGAAAAAGTATTAATCGTTGCACCTTCAGGTTATGGAAAGTCAACTTTATTGAAAGCAATTGCCGGATTTTTAGATTTTTCAGAAGGAAGTTATTATATTAATGGACAGAGTTCATCTCATGCTTCCTTAAAAACAGCAGCATCTTTGATTAAACAAGATCCTTTCATTTTTGACAACACGATTTTGTTTAATATCACAATGGGAAATGAGTACCGTCAGTCTGATTTGGAAGCTGTTATTCAAGCGGCGCAACTCGAAGAAGTTGTTGCATCAAAAGGTTTAGATTATCAAGTTGGCGAAAATGGGAATAACCTTTCAGGAGGACAAATTCAGCGTCTGGAAATTGCTAGGGGATTATTAGCTAATCGTCCCATGATTTTGGCAGACGAAGTTACATCGGCTTTAGATGTTGAAACAGGTGACAAAATTTCTAACTACTTGCTTAATGCTAAACAGACTTTAATCGAGGTTTCGCATAAAGTATCAGATGACCAACTTAAAAAATATGATCAGGTTGTTTATTTAGATAAACTGGGTTAAAAACAGACAAAACTTACATCAAAAAAGACTGCCATTGTCACCGCAGTCTTTTTTGATTGCTTTTATTTCGATTTCAAAAATTATTGTGCTAAGATGGCCGTAATTAGGAGGCATTAAGATGAACAAGACAGTATTTGGTTTAGGTGTGATTTGTGCAGCAACGTTATGTTTGGCAACAAGCGGACATAATCAAACACAAGCAGCAACTACACCAGACCACACAGCAACCGTTAATTATGTCAAAGGCTATGGGATTACCACTTGGAAAAATGTGGGGTCGACACCAGAACCCGTTGGTCACTATTTATCAACAGGATCCCAATGGCTAACAAATGATATTAACTCTGATATTTTTCCGATGGGTAACACACGTGCAATGACAGCTATTCTACCGCCTTCCATCGTTTATGGCGGTTTAAATCACCCCGGGAACCCATTCTGGTATTTGGTCGGAAATAATGAATATGCAAGTAGTAAGTATTATGACGTGGGTGGAGAGAATTCAACGCAAGCACTTAATGCGGTTGTTGTTGCTGATCAAAGCAGTCAGTTATGGTCATCACCGACAGATAGTAAATTTAATATGGCCGGCAGTCCCACTACCCCAACAGGATTTGTAGACGCTGGGACATGCTGGCAGGCCTTTAACCGTCAAGTCGTTGATGGCAAAACTTGGTATCAACTAGGACAAAAGCAATGGTTAGATGGGACAAAAGCTCATATTCAGTCTGAACAATCACGTGATGATAAAACCTTTACTGAATTTGATTTTAGTATTTTATCAACCGATATTATCCCTGATCAGTATCAGCAAGCCGTCAAAAGAGGGCAACAATTAATTGCATTAGGCTACTCAAAATTAGGTATGCTTAACGCTGTTAAGCAAGAATATGGGACTGAATCTGCTGGTTTTATCAGTAACAATATAAATTGGGATTTCAACAAGCAAGCACTAAGATATGCACAATATCTTAAAGAAAATGGTGCCTACACAGGACCAAAAGATGACAATTTCTATCGCACACAATTACAAGCTAGAGATTTCACAGCAGATGAAATTAATTATGCTTTAGTTCATCTGAAATAAAAATAATTTGAGGGTCAGATTCTTATCGATTATCGCTAGTTTCACACTCTAATTCCTGATATAATCGAGATATTATTTCCGGGGCTTTATAGTGGAAACTCTATAAAACTTCAAAGAGGTTGGTACAGTCGTATCAGCCTCTTTTTTTGAACTATAATATATTACAATATAATATTTTATAATCTAAAAAGCTATGATATACTATATTATGTTATAGGAGGTTATTATGAAAATTATCAGCTTTGCTGCGGTTAAAGGCGGTGTTGGCAAGACCACATTGACTTTCAACTTTGCAGAATATTTAATTGGACAAGGTAAAAAAGTATTGTTGGTCGATAGTGACCACCAAGGAAGTTTGAGTCATATTTATGATGCACTGACTGAAAAAGATACTTTATATGATGTGTTCACAGGTCAAAATATTGCCCTTCATCAAGTTAATGAGCAGTTAAGTATTTTACCTAGTTCACCTGAACTTGATCGACTTGAAGCAACTCTAGCTACTCGCAATAATCAAAACTTATTATTTATGATGTGGCTACAAGATAATGTTGAGCAGATTCAAGACTTTGATTATATTTTGATTGATTGTCACCCTGACTTTATGACCATCACTAAGAATATGATTGCAGTGAGTCACTATGTGATTAGTCCGCTAGAACCAAGTGAATTTGGTTTTATGAACTTGGGGATTTTTAATGCACGTATGGAAGAATTGAAGCAAGAAACAATCGATATTCGTACACGTGAAAGCTACATTGATGCTAAAACACTTTATGTGCCGAACATGATTAAACATAATACTAAATCTTCTCGTGAGTTCTTAGATAGCGTGTCACAATTCGATAATGTGGCTACTGATTTATCTGTTCCTTATCGTGAAGTCTTTAATAAATCAACGCTTGAAAATAAATCAGTGTTTACTTTGCTTGAAGAACAAAATAATCAATCAGCTCACACATTACACAAACAATTAGATGATATCTTCAGTCATTTAACAGAAAGGATCTCGCAATAATGGCATTTGAAATTAACAAATTAGAACAAGATTCATTAAGACAAAAAATTAATAACCGTCACTTAAAACCTAAAAAAGAACGTAAACAATCATTTTCATTTACACTAACACCTTCATTAAAGGCTCGTTTAGATGAAAAATCAGAAGAAACAGGATTTGGTTCAAGTTCACGACTGCTTGAAAAAATCTTATCAGAACATATTGAGGAATATTAGGCTTATTTTAAAATAGGTTAAACAAAAAGGTTGTAGAATTGATTATCAATTCTACAACCTTTTTGCTAATTTTTAGTAGCATTGTCGTTGAAATTATTATTATAAAAATTTACTAATTGATTAAAATTCGACTTTGTTAAATCAAAAATTTTAATATTTTCCCCCTTATTATTAGTCCTCAAATTTTCGATTATAGAAAATTCTACACCTGAATTATTACTTAAATCTATATTTGATAATTTAGATTTAAGTAATTTGTTAATTTTTGCTTTACCAAATAATCTGTGCATAGATTTATTATAGTTGACGTCACTAAGAGACACAATCTTGTCTTTACTAATTTTACCTATACTAGGATGTTTTGTATAGCCAGTTTGTGTTAATCGTAAGCATTCTTCTGGTTCTAATAGATCATCTTTTTCTTTTGGTTTATCAATAAATCCATATAATTTAGTATTATCAATACTAGAAATGATATCAAAATAATATTGACTCATTTTATATGGCAGTTCTCCTGTCGCAACGATTATCTGCGCCTTGGGGTTTCTTTTAATGATTTCAATTATATATTTTTCATTCTTTTGTTTAATTTTTTTACTGCATTCAATATCTTGGTTATTCGTACCTGTATCTTTTATTTTTTTCTCCATTATTTTATCTAGGAACTCACACCTATGTTTATAACTATCGTTAGTTTTTCTTTGTACAAAAGGAGATACATTTACTAAAATAACATTTTTAAATTTGTTAGCTATTTTTTTGGTAGTTGGATCTATTTTTTCTTTTTTAAAAGATTCTTTATGTTTAAATGTAAATGGACAATCTGGATGATTTTCAGAACACGCTATCGATTTTTCATTAAGATTAGATTCAAGGTATCGCAGACTATGTTTATATTGTGGCATACCAGTTACTCCATAATACGAACTGGCAGGGTTCATCATCAACACAATAGCATCTATTTCAGACTCTTCTTTATCTTTAATTTCGACTGAGTACCTAACATCTGGGACATCCTTGTCTACCACAACTGTCATACATTTTTCTTTAGTCATTTTTATTCCTCCATGTAAATAATTAGTGATACTGCTAGTCTACAGCAGTAAGTAAAGAATAGAAAACATAATTTGCATTTAAAATGCTTCTTTTTGTAACAAATCAAAATATAGTACATAAATCTTTACATAATTGATAGTCTTAATCTGTAAGGAGGAGTTAAAAATTAAAATAGGTTATATATTCAATCAAAAAATGCCCCCTGATTATATCGAGATAAGTGGTCATCCTAGCAATCAAAAACTGATGCAAAATATTGGTCAAAATTTTGATGATAGAAATTCATTGATTGTATTAGACCTATCTAACAGCAGAAGAAAAAAAATAATGCTTTCAGAAATAGAAGTTATTCAAACAATGGGACATTTAAGTAAAGTTAGTACATTTACGAGTCAACAATTTCAGTTGAACCAGAAATTAAAGGAATTAGATTATTTAACACAATATGGATTTTTCAGAATTAGTCGGTCAACCATTTTAAATTTAGCATGTATAAAAGAATTTAACGTTGAACCTCATGCACGATTACAGGTTAAAACGCTTAACAATAATAAATATTTAGTAAGCAGATATTACGCTAAAGCGATTAAGGAGAAATTAATTGATCAGAGAATTTAAACAAAACTTTATTCAAACGATGCTTGGGACAATATTATGGCTTTTCTTTCTTTTGAGTATAACTGGACTATCATCAACAATAACGGTTATCTACTTATGGCATATTGTATTGATTGGTATGATATTTGGGATAACATACGGCATTTTTTATCCATTAATTTGGAACTATTTAGTGTTAAAGCCAATTGTAAATATAATAATGGGAACGATTGTTAATACTATAACTAGTTTTTTAAGTCTTTGGTTATATTCATCACAATTATTCCATTTAGTTATTACTTATTGGAGTTGGATATTATTAGCGACTTTAGTTCTACATATTATTTCTTTTTACTTTTATGCGAAATATCAAGGCAAGAAATTAGAAAAGCAACTCAATCAACAGATAATCTAATGCTCTTAACTTGCTTTTACATAGTCAATTGCTTTAAGCTATGACTATAAAATTCAAGTGAGGAGTAAACCTATGGAGTTTAAAATTGGAAAGAACGCAACTATCAAAATCAGGAAGACGACACAACAAGAAAAGCTAGAAAGTGCAGTTGGATTAGTAATATTAGGTGGTATTATTTACTTATTGATGAGGTAAAGGAGGTTCAAAATGAGAATATTTATTCGAGCATTACCAATAGTTATCTATCTTTTCGTATTTTTCATTCCAAATGCTTATATTAGACTATCCTGGATATTGTTTGCCTCTTTTCTTACATTCAAAGGCGGAGATATGCTTATTGATTGGTATGAAAATAATCAATCTAATGATAAAAAATAAAGACAGCCTCAAGGCTGTCTTTTTATTTACCCTAATCTTCATCCTTACATTTTTGGGAAAACAAAAAACCCACTAATGTAGTGGGTTTGATTATTGAAGTGGTAAATATTGGTAGCCAATATCTTTGATAGCAAAGTTATGAGCGACTAACTTCAAGGGTTTTGAGTTATCTCGAATGACAAAAGCCACACTACCTTCGGCTGTTTGGCCAATTTCAACTCGATTCTCAGAATTATGAATACCTAAATATTCTACTGAAAGGGTATCAAGTCCTTGTTCGGACTTGTTGGCTTTGTCTTCTTGTATACCAGCAAAAGCGGTTGAGAATAAGAACTCAGGTGTCATTGGACCTTCTTCAAAAGCTTTGTTCGTTGCTTTAAAGTTAATCAACATTAATGTAGCATCTTTGTACAATTCTCTGTTTTTGTCAGGTTTAATTATCTGATGTTCCGTAATTTCAACTGTTGCATAATTTGTTTGGGCAATCCCATTAGCAAATGAGGTGTTCTTGCTAAGTTCTGTGGCTAGAACCTCTTTTTGTTGTGTATGGTGTGCATAACTATTTACCCCAAGTCTGAGCAAAACCAACCCAACTGCTGCGATTAAAATCCAGTGTATCTTCTTCATCCAATAATCCTCCAACTATTTTAGTGTTGTGAGTATATCATAGTTGCGATGAATTAGCAGGCCTCATCCTAACATTTTTGGGAAAATAACCTAATCTAAAATCTGATTATTTTCTTGATGACTAATCCAAGTGGATAGCCCTGTGGTTTCTTTCATGAACTTAGAAAAAATACCCTGATGATCACCACTAATTAGTTCTTCATCAGCAAAGTACAATTCCCCGTTATACTCGCTGACTAAGCTATTATCAATCAAGTGATGATGTTCAATGTCAGTCTCATAATCTTTTAGAAGAAGTGTGGCATGGTGAGCATCATACTTGGCCAAAATAGTAATACGTCGGCTGTCGAAATTATCAAGATTAATGGCATGTAAATCAATTCGAGTGAGGTATTGTTCATATGTTGAACTATCGGCATATTTAATGCCATAAAAAGTGAAATCATCAACTGTTATATTGTCTTGTTCATCGGTTGACTTGCCAAAAAAAGCATAATTTAGCTCATTTTCCTGAATTAAAGCATTCGCAATCTGACATTTCTCGAGTAGTTTTTTGTATTCTGAATTCATCTGGTTGTTTTACCATCCTTGTTTAATTACGCCATCAAATAAGCGTTGGCTTGCTCTTCAAATAAATTGATTAGCGAACGCATCATATAAGCGGCTTTGTTTTTGGCGACACGGTGTGAGGTGATAATAATTTTTTTGATATCGGTTGCGAGTTTGGTTGTCATTAAGGAATTTGATTCAAACTTGAAGGCAGCTTCAGCTCGCCCAATTAGTCGTTCAGCATTCTTCTTAGCGACACTTTTGGCTTTAAAAATTAAACCAGCATACTGATATAACTTGTCAGCATTATTGAAAGCATAGGCTTTCAGTGTATTGACCAAAGGTTCAGGAAGTCCCGTTGCAACTAGTGAAGCTTTTAAGACCTCAAGTGCATCTTTTTGGATAGTAGCATTAACATCAACGGTTGGTTCTTGAACTAATTCTTCTGAGTGGGTCTCTTTGGTTTGAGGTTTAACTTTGTTTTCAATAATTTCTTCCAGGATGTCCCATGTGTCAGTTGTATCATTTGTATGAATTTGGTTAAGGTTAGTTTGATTAGAGTTTGTTTCGTAAACTTCTGTAGGTTTGTCATCTAAACTTACAACTTCTTTAGTTGTCACATCTTCAAAGTTTGGCAAGAATAATTTGGTTGCTTTGCTGTAAGTTCTCTTTTTGATGATGTAGCCGTATTTTTCCAAGTTCTTGAGGATTTTGATTGTCTTGTTACGTTTAGTCCCCAATGTTTCAATTAGTTCAACAATAGTGTAGATGACATAGTGAGCTTTTGCTTTGGCGTCAAAAAAGTCACTTCTCTTAACTGATGACTTCATACGATCAGCTAGCAACATATAGCAAACTCTTTCATCATTAGTTAGTCTTTTGTCCTCGAGTAGTTGTTTATCAAACATAAAAAATTGATTCATTTTAAAAATCTCCTTAAATTTTTTTGATTTTTAAAATGAAGATGGTATAATTAACGTATAAATCAAAGAAATGTTGGGAAACTTTTCTTATAGTTTTTTAATTTTGATTGATCTCCATTAAAAACTACTACGTTTTATATCTTCATGATCTTCATTTTTAAAAATCTAATATCGTCGACCGTTCCTGCAAGAACGGTCGTTTTTTTATTCATAATTTAATTAAACATTAATTAAAAACCAAAGTCAAACATTTATCATAAGTAAACAAAAAGACAGCTCTTATAGCTGTCTTTTTTGTGCTATTCAACAGGGAATTCTTGTTCGCCGAGTTTTTGATTAGTAAAGATGTCTTGCACAACTAATTTTAACGGAGTTGTCTTATCAGTTAGTTTGAATCCCATTGCACTTTTGGCTGTTTTGCCGGGTTTAACATTACGAGTATGACTAGCAAAACTAATGCCCTCAATTCCTTGTCCTGATAACTGTTCTGTTCCACTTTGGTAACCTGAAAACAGAAGTGACCACATTAAGTCTAATGGAATATCTTCATTGGATTTGTTTGTAGCTGTATACCAAAAAGCCATAACAGGCATGTCACCCTCTTCATTACCTTTTTCCCCAGGATTAATGACTTTGTGATCAGTGAGTTCCACTCGCATTCGTTTAGTATTGGCAACGCCATTCTTGTAGGTGTATTCATCATCTTTTGGTGTATCGACTTGTGAACTGGTGTTAGCAGCTGAATCATTAGCAGAGCAACCCGCTAGTAATAAAGTACCGCTCAATGTTAATATGGCTAAACTTTTCTCCATTAATTTTACCCTCCGTTCTAAAAGTGAATTTACTATAACAAGAATAAGGGGTGAAATCATAATTTATAAGGTATCTTATAAAAGAGTTAAAAAGCGTAGACCATTGAACTAATCCTGTTATTATCATAAGTAAACAAAAAGACAGCTCTTATAGCTGTCTTTTTTGTATCATTTAATTGGAAATTCTTGTTCGCCTAGTTTTTGATTATTAAATTTATCTTCAATCACCAGTTTCAATGGGGCAGTCTTATTATGTAATTTAAAGGCAATCATGTTTTGTGCACTGTGATTTTGTTCAATAGGAGCCAAAGGATAACCAATTCTAATAGATTCTTCAATATCTTGTCCCTTAAGTGGCGTTGCATTACCTTGATAGGCAGTAAAAAGCAGACTCCAAATATCGCTAGGAGTTAGACCTTGGTCTGTCTTGTTCGTCGCTGTATACCAAAACACCATGATTGGTATAAGCCCTTCTTCATTACCTTTTTCCCCGGGATTAATGACTTTATGATCCGTGATTTCTACCCGCATCCGTTTAGTATTAGCTACGTTATCTTTATAGGTCACGTCATCATCTTTTGAAACAGCTGATTGAGAATCGGTGTGAATTGAATTGTTATTAGCAGAACAACCTGCTAGCAATAAAGCACCACTCAATATTAATCCGGCTAAACTTTTCTTCATTAATTTTATCCTCCGTTCAAAATTTAAGCTTACTATAACAAGAATAAGGGTTAAAATCACAATTTATAAGGCATCTTATAAAAGAGTTAAAAAGGCTAGGAGATTAAAATAATTCTGTCATAACTTGGTTAAGATGGTGTTAAACGATATAATGAAACTATCAAAGACAGTTATGGAGAGTTGATGGCATGAGTAATAAAACTCGAGTACCGAAGTTAAGATTTAAGGGATTTCAAGATGAGTGGGAAGAAGTTAAAGTTGAAGAATTAGCTAATAATTTTATTGGTGGGGGAACGCCAAAAACAAAGGATAAAACCTATTGGACTAATGGTACAATACCATGGATTCAGAGTTCTGATTTGGAACAAGACGATGTCATAAATATTAATCTTAAAAAACATATAACGCAAAATGCAGTAAATGAATCTAGTGCAAAGCTTGTTCCTTCTGAGTCTATTGCTATAGTATCTCGCGTTGGTGTTGGAAAATTAGCTTATATACCATATGAATATTCAACTAGTCAGGATTTTTTATCCTTAAGTGAGTTAAATTATAGTCCTTATTTTGTGACTTACTCACTTTATAAAATAATGAATATAGTCAAAAATCATCTACAGGGAACGTCTATAAAAGGAGTTACTAAAAAAGAACTTTTAAGCAATAAGGTTATAGTAACTAATGATGTGAAAGAACAAGAAAAAATAGGAAAGTTTTTTGCTAAGTTAGATAAGCTAATTTTTCTCTATGAATCAAAAGTAAGCTTGCAGAAAGATAACAAAATCGCCTTATTTCAGAGAATGATTCCAGCAACCAACTCTACTTTTCCAAGAATTAGATTTTTTGATTATGAAGAACCTTTTAAGATGGTAACCATAGAAGATTTAATTGAGTATGAGTTTAAGGGTAAAGCTCAAGCTAAGATGGCAAAGGGCGAAGCTATTTATTTGGACACAAATTATTTGAACGGTGGCAGTTTAAGAACTATTAATTCTCCGAAAAATGTGGCACAAGATGATGTTTTAATTCTTTGGGATGGTTCACAGGCTGGGACAGTTTATTATGGATTTAAGGGAGCACTTGGTTCAACCCTGAAAGGCTATAAGACTAAATATTCAGGTGCCTATTTGTATCAATACTTAAAATACAATCAAAATATAATCTATAATTACTATAGGACTCCCAATATTCCTCATGTTGTTAAATCATTTGCTAAAGATTTCACTGTAAAAGTGGCTTCTAAAGAAGAACAACAACAGATTGGTCAATTATTTACTAATATTGACCAAGAAATCAATTTATATGAACAAAAAATTAACCAACTAAAACAACTCAAAAAAGCCTACCTACAAAAAATGTTCTGCTAAAATGGCAGAACATTTTCTTTGTTATCATCAGGATTTGAAACATAATCATAGGTTTCAATTAAAAAAATTATAATCGTATAGACTGAGTTAATAGCTAGGTGAGCATATCTTGGTGTAATTTTTATGACTTCTTCTTCTGATTTACCATGACCAGAACCAAAATTGTTACGTAAATCTTTTAAACCTTCAGCTGAATCCTTAAATCCGTCAATAATTTGTTTAGTAATATCATTTAGTTTAGAATCTGATCTTGTATCTGGATTCAGATTAAGTGTTTGATAGACCTTTTTAAATAATGTAGGCATGTTAATTTTCTTTTTATAGTCAACGTCACGTTTATCTAAAATAGTTTTCATAACAGCTTCCATTAATTCTTTTGCTTTTCCTATAGAATCTTCGGGATAATTCTCAGAATCAACCAGCATTTTTTGAATAATTTTTGTAATCATATCTTTTTGCATAACTTCATGAGCGTTAAAATTTTCGAAAATCGGATTATCGAATTTATAATTTCCCATTAGGCTATCCATATCTATAAGATGGTTTAAATCACTTTGTTCCATCAGATCATTTTCACATTGTCTAACAACAACACTAGCTATTTCCTGAACAAAATTAAAAACTTTTTCAACTGATAAACTTGAATCGAATATTACATTTTTAATACTCGTCCTTAAGTCTATATCTGCAGAAAATACTTCTTTTTCTAAAATGTTATTAGATATTAAATTTAAAATATCTATGTCACAGTCATGAAGTTCTTTGATATTTTCAAAAAAACAAAAAAGAGTATATTTGTCACTAATACTTAATCCCATGTAAAACCCCTCCATTATGTAAAATCAACAGTGTCTTATATACTACAGGTTTAAGAAAATTATACAACTTATGAATTATGTAGAATTCTAATTCTTGCACTTCCCCAGTTCAGTGTTAGACTATAACCAAGTTATCAAAAAACGGAGGAAAGTCTGATGTATAAGAAGTTAAGTTGTCCTGATTGTGGGAGTATGGAAGTTAAAGTTGGGCGTCAAAATGATCGTGCAAGATTGCGTAGTCCTAATAAAGTTTTTGGGATGGGTTCTAATATCACTTACTATTTTTGTGGCAGATGTGGCACAGTAATTAAGCAAGTGGTAGATTATCCTGAAAGATTTAATGATTATGAACAATAAAAAAGACCTGATTAATTAGTCGGGTCTTTTTTTGATTATTTTTGTAATTCGTGTAGTAAGTCATCTAGCTTGTAGTTTTGAACAAGTTGCGCTTCAACACTGGCATTACTTCTGATAATTGATTTGTATTTCAATTCATTGTTATAAACAAGGACTAAGTGAGCAAGTAAGCGGAAGATTTTTTGATCTTCTTTTTTGTTCAACTTAGCATCATCTTGATGTTTTTGACAGAACAAGGTAATTAAAGCTTCCAACTTGTTATGCTTAGCATAATGTTCTTGTTTAAAAGGGAGTGGATTGATTAAAGATTGTAATTTTAGCAAATCTTCTTGAGTAGGGGTTTGAACCGCTGCAAGTGTCATAGATAGGTGATTTTGACTTTCTTTATTACCTAATTGATCTTTGCTGAGGTAATGGTAAACCAATAAAATCACAATTAAAGCCACAACTGCCACGAAGGCAATAACTAATGAAGTCGTCAAAGTGTCCCAAACCTTAGCCCAAGGAATGATAAAGATAATTCCAACCAAAATAGCCACCGTTAAAATACCTAGGCAAAAATACTTCACTTTCTCTGATTTAACAAAATCCATTTGAATTCCTCCAATTCTATGTATTAATTTTAGTATACGCTAAATCACTAAAAATGTGGATTAAAAAGGGTTGGGGATTTTCATTAAAGGTAATCAAGTGTATATTAAAAAATAAAGGAGGAGAAAAAATGTTTACCAATTTATCAATTCCACTCATTACAGGGGGATTTCCAGGTTATTTACTTTACCGCTTTCTCAGTCAAAGAGGTTATTTATCACTTGATGGGAGTGAAGGGGACAAGCGAATCTTTGTTTTAGGATTTTCACTATTTCCCAGTTTAATAGGGTTATCCCTTTCTTTTGGATTTGCTCATTGGTTCAACGAACCGCAACTGGCAGACTTTAACAATCCCGTCACTTTACTACTAACTTTTGTGATTTCAACACTAGCTTCAGCTTTGTTATACAAACCGCTAGCTTATCTCTTACGCAAATTATCACGTAAAGCGATTTTGCTAGACAAGGGTAGTGAAAACCCAACTTTTACGACTAAAGATGTTTTAGTTAGAGCTTACCGAGATTGTTTGGATGAAAATCCTGAACACGAACCCGAGATTTATGGCGTGATTTTTAACTTTAACCATGAATTTATTGCATCAGGCTATATTCAAGGGATTTCTTCAGTTAAAGAACATCGTGAGATTGCGTTTTCAAACCAAAGCCAAGCTTCAATGACTTTTGAAAAAGCATTGAAGCGGTTTAACCAAAACCCAACTCGTGATAAAATCGTGACGTCATATAGTGATCAAACGATTACATTTTTATTAGTTTAAGGAGTTTTAAAGAAATGCAATTAAAAACAATTGATTATGGGTCAGACCGCTACCAAGAAACGCTTGATTTACGTAATCGGGTGATGAAGCAACCATTGAACTTAGATATTCGTGATGAAGATTTATCTGGTGAAGAAAGTGGTTATGTTGTTGGAGCGTTTGATGGGGAACAATTGCTTGGTATGGGGAGTTTATCTTATGTGAACGATACTCGTGCTAAAGTGGATTACTTGTGTGTTGATACTGAGATTCAAGCTTCAGGTGTCGGCAGTAATTTACTGATGGCAATGGAAACCGAAGCCAAGTATCAAAAAAGAGCTGAAGTCGTACTTGAAGCACGTGTTTCAGCTCAAAAATTCTATGAAAAAAAAGGCTACAAGTCTTTTGGTGATGTTTATTTATTAGATAATGCCCCAATCGAACATATCTGGATGATTAAAACACTCTAGAGATGTTTGAGTTTGCGATACATAACCCAACCACTAGCTAAACAAGCAATGGCACCAATTAAGCCAATAATGGTGAATAATGGAATATTTTGAATTAAAGCAGCAACGAAGATAAAGACAAAAAAAGCGAATCCAACAATAAAGTAGATATAAGTTCGCTTAATTAACTTTTGTTGCTGTTTTTCTTGTTCGTTCATTTGAAGAACCTCTCTTTTATTTGGTTATTATGGTAATAATTTTAGCATAAATTGAGAGGTTGTCAGACGTCAATGATTTTAAAAAATAAAAAATTGAAACAAACCTAGAAAGGTTGTGAGGTTAATGACCGAAAAATTAACCCGAAAAAATGATAAAGAAGCTAAGAAATGCTCAAAGTGTGGCACAATTCTTAGTGAAGACGCTCTGTTTTGTCCAAAGTGTGGTCAAAAAGTAGGAGCAGGAAAAAAAGTAGAACAAGATTTTGAGAAGTATAAGCCTAACAAAGAACGACTAATTAGATTGAAGCAGTTCTTGCAGAACAACTTTGAATTGTCATATACCGTTTACGGATTAGTGTTCTTGTTCACCTTATTTTCTAAATGGCTAGGCGTTTTGTTATTTATTATAGCTACGATTGTGTTATATATGAAGGCACTTTCACATAAAGGCAAAACAATCAAAGCCAATCAACAGGTAAGTGACTTTTATAGGAAAATGACACAAAAATTTCAAGATGGTGTTCAAGAAGCTAATGAAGTAAACGCAAAGGACAAACATTCTGATGAAACCCCCGAAGATAGTGGTGCTGTTTCAAAAGCTGAAAAAAATGAAAGTAATGCCCCCACTCAATCAGCTGGTCAAAAACGTATTACTCACCAACAGTACAAAACATACTACCAAAAAAAGAATTACGTTAATAAAAATGGCTCAGGATTCTCATCTTTCTTATTATTAATGTCTAGCCTTGTAACATTATATGGTGTTTTAGGTGCGGGATTCATCTCAAATAGTAACGCCAGTTTATATGGTCTTGTTGGTCAAACTAGTTCATATATCAAAATGATTGAAGGCGTTGGCCGATTTTTTGGCAGTTCTTCTGGTGGTGGAGCAGGATTCATCCAATCTTTAGGATATGGACTAGTCTTGATGCCAATACTTGTTATTATACTTTCTTGCTTTACACGTTCAAAAATATTACGATTTTTAGGATTTGTCGCAGCACTTTTAGAAGTTGGTATTTTTGGATTTATGATGTATTACGTCAGCGAAAAAGCTAACCAATTTCTAGGATCTTATTCAGGAAGTTTACTCAATCCTAACACAGGAATTTTTGGTATGACTGCCAATATTTTCTTCATTGCGATGCTTTTGATGGTTATTTTTGCAGGCTATCGCTTATTTCAAAGAAAACGTTAGAAACACTATATCCTGTACACAAAAAATAAGCAAACGCTACTGATTGTGGATAGTATTGACGAAGCGCAAGGATTATCAAAAAAATTAATCACTGTATTCACGCGGTTTTTCTCCTGTTTAGTGAATATTGATTTAAGTTAAATTAGATTATTTTACTTAGCTTATGCTAGAATAATTCTACTAATAGAGAAGGAATGATTAATTAAATGACATCTGAAAGATTAGAAACCTTATTAATGGTCTATATTTATAATGAAATGAACAGAAAAGGATTTGTCAATCGTAAAGATTTAGAGAAATTCGAAGAAGAAAACGACGTGAACTTTGATCAAATCAAAGCATCTTTAGATGATTTCAAAGAACGTAACTTCGTTAAAATCAGTATTCGTCAAAAACCTAACAGTGACTACTTCAGTTTATTAATTGATAAAATTAATGCAGAAGGTCTTCACTTCCTAAATAGTCGCGTACAAGAAACACGCTAAAATAAAAAACGGTACATCTTGATTAAATCAGGATGTACCGTTTTTTTAGTTTAAATATGTTTTTTCACACGTTGATAGATGATAAAGGTCAAAATTACTTTAACTAAATCACCTGGTAGAAAGACAAGATTAGAGCTCAACGCTTTGAAGTAGGGGATACCAGACACTAAGCTAATACCGATTGAACCGATAATGTCAGCGAATAAGATACCGCCAATTATCAGGCTCAGTAGCGTCGCATACCATTTCTCTGACTGGCCAAAAAGACGTTTGACTAGGCCAATAACCATGGGCATACCTAACCAAGCGATTAAATACCCGCTTGTCGCGCCGAAGAAGACACCAAATCCACCTCGACCACCTGTTAGAAAAGGTAAGCCTAATGCAACAAGAACTAAAAATATAAAAGCGGATAGTGTTCCTCTTTTAGGACCCAAAATCATGGCAGCTAGTAGCACACCAAAGTTTTGAATGACCAAAGGAACAGGAAGAATGGCAATTGTAATAGGCGGAAATACGCCCAGAACAATAATTAATGCCGTGAATAAGGCAGTGTAAGTTACATCTTTAATTGTCATAGATCCTCCAGGATTAGTATAAAATTTTGAAAACATCACCACTATAAAAAGTTAACAATTGCTTATCTGACTCGTTTTCGAGTATCAGCCCGCCCAATTCATCAAAACCTTGAACTAAACCCGTGTAAGCTTTTTGATGGCCTTTGACAGTAACTGTGCGTCCTAGTAAGTAGGAATTAGCTTGATATTCGTTGATGAGACTTGGATTAGCTTGATTATTCAAACGATGAATCACATGGGTTACCAAATCAGCTAGCAAGTTTGATTGATTAACATTTTTAGAATCAATAGCTGTTGCAGTCGCTTTGAGTTCATCTGGTAGGTCAGGAGTTTGGATATTCAATCCAATTCCTAGAGCCAAGTAATAGTGCTGGTCATCATGTTGAATGAGTTCAGTTAAGATGCCACCGCATTTTTTACGATCTAGCAAGACATCGTTGACCCATTTCAATTGAAATAGTTGATTAGGAAAGTAATTGGTTAAAGTATCTAATACACCTAAACCTGCTGAAATCGTTAATAGCCCCGGATTGAGTTCTTTCAGATTTATAATAGGTAAGACGAGTGTGACATATAACCCCTTAGGGGTAAAAAATGGTCGACTTTCTTTGCCATAAGCAGCAGTTTGTTGAGTTGTTGCAAAGATACTGGGCAGAATAGGATGATCTGATTCAATATAATGTTTAGCATAAGTACTGGTGGAATCAATACTCTCAAATAACTCAATATTGAATGATTTGAGGTGAGATTGATGATGAAGTAAGTCAGTTTTTGAAAGGGTTGAAACCATTTTAATTATCCTTTGATTGTGCTGAATTTTCTAACGCAACACTGAGTAAGTAGTGTTGTGTTGAATGATCAAACAATGTGAATTCTCGGTTATATCGTTTGGCTGATTTGAAAGTTGAAAGATCAATTTCAACGGACTTTGGGTTACCCGGAAGGCCAACACCAATTGCTTTAAGAACCGCTTCTTTAATTGTCCAGAGTTTGAGTGCGGTGTAGGATTGTTCATCTTGACTAAGTGTCATCAAGTAATCCCATTCTTTGGTTGAAAAAGCCCGATGAAATCGTTTTGGGTTGATTGATTGATATTGCTCAATATCCGCACCAATGTTTGTTTGGCTAGTCACGACAATGACGTGATTGTGTGAATGGGCAATACTAAAGAAAAAAGCATTGCTTTTTTTGAGAGTTGGTTTACCAAGTGAATTGAATTCGAATAATTCATTGGATAGGAGATTTTTAAGGGGGAGACCAGAAAGGTCAGCCAATAATTTTCTACCTAAAATGAATTGTTTTTGTTTCAATTCGGTTTTTGGCAACTCAAAGCAATGCTTCGATTGATTGAATTGTTGAAAGAGTGGTTGATGAAGGGTATTGTCTGTCGTATCGTATTTGAGATGATAATGACTTGACATGGTACCTCCGAAAAATGGCAGTTTTTTATGAAAGGTGAACACCTTTATCAACGTAGATAACGTCACCAGTAACACCAGTTGAAAGTGGACTCATTAGGAATGTCGCAACATTTCCAATTTCTTCAAGTGTCACTTCGTTGCCGTCAACGGTTAAGTCACGTGAAAGTTGTAGTAATTTAGAATGTTCTTTAATTCCTGTAACAGCTAGTGTTTTCATTGCACCAGCAGAAATTGAGTTCACACGAATCTTTTGTGGACCAAGGTCACGAGCTAAGTAACGGACACTTGATTCAAGGGCAGCTTTTGCAATTCCCATCATGTTGTAGTTAGGGATAGCACGAGTTGAACCGAAGTAAGTTAGTGTTGCAATACTTCCGCCTTCGTTCATGATACGGCTTGCAGCACGAGATACCGCAATTAGTGAATATGAACTAATATCTTGAGCCATACGGTAACCATCACGTTTTGTGTTTAACACGCCACCTTCAAGGGTTTCTTTATCAGCAAAAGCAATCGCATGGATAACACCATCAATATTACCGTGTTTTTCATGAATTTCTTCAAATGCTTTTGTGACGTTATCGTCATCAGCAACATCACAAGCAATCATTGATTTATCTTCGCCAACAGTTCTTGTTAGGCTTTTTTTCATACGATCGTTTTGGTAAGTATAGATAACCTCAGCACCGTTTTCTTCTAGCGCTTTAGCACAACCCCAAGCAATACTACGAGAGTTAGCAACTCCCATTACGACAATTTTCTTTCCTTGCATTAACGTACTCATTAAGTCTTCACTCCATCAATTAAAATTTTCTAAAACGTTGTTTTCTTTGGTTTAATAAATCTTCTGTTGAAAGTGCTTGTAATTTATCGATTTCAGCTTCTAGTAGGTCTTTTAGCTTTTGAGCAGAAGGAACATCTTGAACTTCTGGAACAATTTTATCAATAATTTCTTCTTTGATTAATTGTTCAGGCGTTAATTTTAGTTCTTCTGAAGCTTGTTCGACTAGCTTAGCATCTTTCCATAAAATAGCAGCGTAACCTTCAGGAGATAAAACAGAATAAGTACTATTTTCAAACATCCAAACTTGATCTCCGCAAGCAAGTGCTAAAGCACCACCACTTCCACCTTCTCCATAAATAACAGAGAGGTAAGGAACAGAAAGTTGAGCCCCTTCGATTAAACATTGCGCAATAGCGTCACCTTGTCCATTGTACTCGGCATCAACACCAGGATAAGCACCAGGCGTATTGACGAAAGTAATAATAGGGCGGTTGAAGCGCTCAGCTTCTTTCATTAATCGCAAGGCTTTACGATAACCTTGAGGTTCAGGACTTCCAAAGTGGCGATCGATGTTTTCTTTTGTATCAGTACCCTTTTGTGTGGCAATGATTGTAACTGGTTGGTGATTCAATGCGCCAATACCAGCTTTAATTGCTTCATCATCTTTATTGTGACGGTCCCCGTGAAGCTCAATAAAGTCTTCAAAAATCGCGTTAATTAACTCATCTGCTGTGATTTTTGAAGGATGACGAGCAGCTTGAACTTTGTCATAAGCGGTTTGTTTTGTCATAAAATCACCTCGTTACTTTGCTTGATGCCAACGTAATAGTTTGGCAATCACTTCTTTTTGTTTGTCTCTTGGGGTAATCAAATCAACGAACCCATTTTTCATCAAGGTTTCAGCTCTTTGAAAATCTTTAGGGGCTTTTTGATGAATGGTTTGTTCGATAACACGTTGACCAGCAAACCCAATTAGAGCATGCGGTTCAGCCATTGTGATATTACCTTGCATGGCAAAACTAGCGGTTACCCCACCAGTTGTTGGATCAGTTAGCACTGTTAAGTAGAATAAGCCTGCTTTTTTGTGTTCACTGACAGCACGAGAGACTTTAGCCATTTGCATAAGTGAAAAAATGCGTTCTTGCATTCTAGCACCACCTGAAGCTGTAAATAGCACAACAGGTAATTTTTTCTTGGTTGCTAGTTCAAATAAACGTGTGATTTTTTCACCAGTCTGACTTCCAAGACTTCCCATAATAAAGTAAGGATCCATCACACCTAAAGCAAAATCTTGGTCAGCAATTTTAGCTAAACCAGTCAAAACACTTTCATTAAGACCGGTGTTAGCTTTAGCTTGTTTAATCTTGTTTTGGTATTTTTCATCTGGGAAATCAGTAGCTGAAGGTGCTAAATCTTTTTCGGTCTCTTCAAAAGAATCACATAATAGTTTAATACGATCATGTGCCAAAAGACGAAAGCCGTAATGACATTCAGGACATTGGCGAAACTCATCAAGTTGTGTTTTGAAGAACTTAGTTTGGCAATATGGACAAGCAATCATCGTATTTGATGGAATGTGATCCATACGTTCGGTTAACTGTTCTGGTGTTGGTGATTGAAATAAATTATTTTGCGTCATCAGATACCCACCTTTTGAAGAATGAATGCTCAATGTAATCGTTATTGAAGTTTTCATTTTCAACTGTTTTATCAGAAAGTAAATCTCTCAAGAAGAGGTGATTACTTTTGACACCTTCAATATCAAATTCACCTAATAAACGCTTCATCTTGTTAATGGTTTGTTCACGTGTATCCATGTGAACAATTAATTTTGCAATCATTGAATCGTAGTAAGGGGAGATGAAGCTATTGGCCGTGATTCCAGTATCAATACGAACACCTAATGTTCCCATAGGTAAAGTCAATTTCTTGATTTGACCAGGAGAAGGGGCGAAGTTTTGTTCTGGATTTTGAGCATTAATACGACACTCTAAAGCATGACCTGTGGCTTTAACATCTTCTTGTTTGAAGGGAAGTTTTTCACCAGCAGCTACTTTAATTTGTGTCTTAATCATTTCAACACCACTGACTTCTTCAGTAACAGTGTGTTCAACTTGTAATCTTGTATTCATTTCCATGAAATAAAAGTTTTGGTCTTCATCCATTAAGAACTCAAAAGTACCAGTATTTAAGTACCCAATTTCTTGACAAGCTTTAACAACAATTTCACCCAATTTTTGACGTTGAGTATCGTTGATTAAACGACAAGGGGTTTCTTCTAATACCTTTTGGTGATGGAATTGAAGTGAACAATCACGTTCAGGGAAATAAACAGTATTGCCAAATTGATCACTCATGACTTGAACTTCAATATGCTTAGCATTTTCGATAATCTTTTCTAAATAAAGACTACCGTTGTTGAAAGACAGTTTAGCTTCTTGTTGAGTTTGTTCAAACAAGTAAAGCACTTCTTCTTTGTTGTTTGCTTGACGCATACCTTTACCACCACCACCATCAGCAGCTTTTAGCATGACAGGGTAGCCGATTTGTTCAGCAATTTTGACAGCATCTTCAGCAGTATCTACCAAGCCGTCACTACCAGGGATAACCGGCACGCCGCTATTTTTCATAGCTAGACGTGCATTTGATTTATTCCCCATTAGGTTAATTGTTTGGTATTTAGGACCAATATAAGTAATGCCACAAGTTTCACATAATTCAGCGAATTCAGCATTTTCAGATAAGAATCCATATCCTGGATGAAGTGCTTCACATCCTGTTAGAACAGCTGCACTAATGACTTCTGACATATCCAGATATGATTTGGCAGGTTGTCCTTCACCGATACAAACCGCTTCATCAGCTTGTTTAACGAATAATTCGTTTTTGTCAGCAGTTGAATAAATTGCAACAGCTTTAATATTCATTTCTTGTAAAGATCTAATAATTTGTAAGGCAATCTCTCCACGATTAGCCACTAAGACTTTACTAAACATGATGTCATTCCTCCTCGGATTATTGGATAGCAAACATGAGCTCCGCTTCACAAATAACCTTGTTATCTCGAACGACTTGTCCTGTCCCTAATCCGATATTGCGTTTGATTTTGGTTAGCTTAACTTCAAGAGTCAATTCATCACCAGGGTAAAAACCATCTGAGAATTCAGCTGACTTTATCCCACCAAAAAAGGCATTTTTACCTTCGAATTCTGGTTGTGAAAGCAACGCACAAACACCTGTTTGAGCAAGTGCTTCAATAATCAAAGGACGAGGCATTTCTAAATGATCAGGATCTTGACTTTTGAAGAACCATTCATTAATCGTGACGTTTTTGGTGGCAATGGCGTTTTGACCAGGATTGATTTCTTTAATCGTATCAATCATCATAAACGGGTAGCGTTGAGGAATTGCTTCAAAGACATCATGGCTATTGTATTGAGTCATAAGTTACTCCTTAGGTTCAATTGAAAATAGTGATTGGTCAAATTCAACCATTGTGCCGTCTTCAACGTTTACTGAGCTGACAACACCATCAACGGTACTTTTGACTTCATTAATCATTTTCATTGCTTCAATCACACAAACAACATCACCTTTTTTGACAGAATCGCCAACTTTTTTGAAGACATCTGCATCAGGTTTTGGTGCTAGGTAAGCCACACCAACAAGTGGGCTTTTGATGTCTTCAATATTAGAAGGGGCAGCAGATGCTGTCCCTTCTGTTTCTGTTGGCATATCAGTTGTCATAGGAGTGTTTTGAGTTGTTGCAGGAGCAGGTGCAATAGCTTCAGGAGCAGCTACTTGAGGAGCAGCACTTTCTCTTTTACTTAGTGAAAGTTTAAAGTCACCTTTAACTAGCTCAAACTCTTTGAGTGAAGAATTTTCAAATTTATCAAATAATTGTTCAATTTGTTTCTCATTCATTAGCGATTAACTCCATTTTTTGAAAGCAACTACCGCATTGTGACCACCGAATCCAAATGAATTACTGATGGCATATGTAATATCTGCTTTCGCATTTTCTTTGTTAACAAGTTCGATTTGACAAGCATCGTCTTGTTCATAAACACCGACGTTTTCAGGCATTTGGTTATTCATCAAACTACCTACTGTTGCAACAGCTTCGATTGCACCAGCAGCACCTAATAAGTGACCTGTCATACCTTTAGTACTACTTGATTTAACGTGATCATTTGTGCTAAATAAACTTGCGATGGCTTTTGATTCACCAGAATCATTAGCACCAGTAGCTGTTCCGTGAGCATTGATATAATCAACTTCATCAACAGAAATACCAGCTTCGTCGATTGCTTCTTTCATAGCACGAATAGCACCTTTACCTTCAGGGTCAGGTTGTGTAATGTGGAAAGCATCACTTGTGCTACCATATCCGACTACTTCACCTAAAATGTTAGCACCACGAGCTTGTGCATGTTCTAGACTTTCAAGAACCAATGTACCAGCACCTTCACCCATAACAAAACCACGACGGTTTTTGTCAAAAGGCATTGAAGCTTTAGCTGGGTCTTCAGCAGTAGAAAGAGCTGTTAGAGAAGCAAAACCAGCAATTCCAATTTCGTTAACAGAAGCTTCAGAACCACCTGTAATGATGGCATCAGCTTTGTTTTGTTTGATTAATTCAAACGCATTACCAATGGCATTTGTACCAGATGCACAAGCTGTAACAATCGCTTGACTTGTGTTTTTGGCATTGAAGTGCATTGAAATATTACCAGCAGCCATATTAATAATAGCGTTTGGTACAAACATAGGTGAAACACGTTTAGGCCCTTTGTTATTCATTTTTGTAACTTGTTCTTGGATAGTCGTTAAACCACCAATACCTGAACCATAAATAACACCTAGACGTTCAGGATCAATAGTGTCTTCAGTTAATCCTGATTGTTCCATTGCTTCAATGGCACTGTAAAGTGCGTATTGTGAGAACAAGTCCATTCTTTTAGCTTGTTTTTTTTCTAAGCGTTTTGTAGCGTCGAAATCTTTGATTTCACCCGCAACAGAAACACCTGTATTACTTGCATCGAATTTTTCGATTTTAGAAATACCTAATTTTGAATCTAAGATAGATTTGATGAATGATTGGCTATCGTTACCAAGTGAGGTAACAGCTCCCATTCCTGTAATTACAACTCTAGTCATAAAAAGCCCTCCTAAATTGTCAAACCGCCATCAACGGCGATAACTTGTCCGGTGATATATGGATTTTGAATTAAGAATTCCACAGTTTGGGCAACTTCATCAGCTGTTCCAAAACGTTTCAAAGGAATTGTTTCTTTGTAGTAATCCATTGTTTTATCACTAAGTGCATCAGTCATGCTAGTTTCAATCATACCGGGTGCAACAGCGTTACAACGAACGCCACGAAGTGCACCTTCACGTGCGATTGTCTTGGTTAAACCAATAATTCCAGCTTTACTTGCAGCATAGTTAGCTTGACCAATATTTCCATTTAGACCAACGATACTTGAAAGGTTGATAATGTTACCAGAACGTTGACGTTGCATTTGTTTTAAAGCAAATTTAGACATGTTAAATGTTCCAGTTAGGTTAGTGTTAATTACATCTTCAAAATCAGCTTGTTTCATACGTGTCATTAATTTGTCACGTGTGATACCTGCGTTATTAACTAGGACATCTAAATGACCATGTTCATCAACAATATCTGAAATAATTTGTTTGCTGTCAGCTTCGGAAGCAACATCACCTTTAACATAAGTTAGGTGATATTCATCAAAAATTTTCAATTGTTCAGGTGTTGGGTCGCTGTGAATGTTGATAACGACTTTAAAATCTTTACTTAAACGTTTAGCAGTTGCTAATCCGATACCTTTGGCACCACCAGTGATTAGGGCAACTTTTTTTTCAGTACTCATTTAAAATAATGTCTCCTATTTTGTCCATTTTTGACGCAATTGATTAAGACTTTCTAAATCATGAACAGCATAAGTTTCAAGCTTTGGACATGTTTTTTTAGCGAAACGACTTAGTGTTTGGCCAGGACCAATTTCAATTACAGCAGATAAGTCATCCATCTCTACTAATTTTTCTAATCCTTGGTAAAAGTGGGTAGGTTGAACGAGTTGATCAGTTAGTGTTTGCTTGATTGTTGAAAGGTCAAAAGGTGTGACGGTTGTGTTACTCATAACAGGAACGTCAGGGGTTTTGAAATCAACGTTTTCAAGACGTTTAGCTAACTTATCGCTCGCTTCTTGCATAAGTGGTGTATGTGAAGCAACAGACATTTTAAGTGGAATGGCCTTTTTAACGCCATGCTCTTTTAGTGTTTTCTTCACTTGTTTTAAACCACTTGCGCTTCCACCGATAACTGTTTGATCAGGGGTATTGTAGTTTGCAGGATAGGCGGCATCTGTCTGGTTGACGTCGGTTAGTACTTCTTGAAGAAGTTCTGCATCACAGTTCAAAACAGCCATCATTTTTCCAGGATTATTCTCGCCAGCTTCTTGCATGTAGCGCATTCTGTCAGCTAAAAGTGGAAAACCTTGGCTAAAATCTAAACTGTTAGCAGCGAGTAGGGCACTATATTCACCTAAACTAAGGCCAATATAGCTGCTAGCTTGACCAAATTCATGATTTAAAATTCTGAAAATTCCAAGACTCATTGCAACGATTGCAACCTGTGTATTTTCTTCTGCGTCAAAGACTTCAGGGTCAGTTAAATCAAGGTCTAATGCTTTTGAAGCTTCCTGTATGGTTTGACGATATAAAGGTTCTGCTTCATATAAGTCTTGTCCCATACCTTTAGACTGTTGACCTTGGCCAGCAAATAAATAACTAAAATTCATAAGCGAACCTCTATTATTCGCCTAATTTTTTGCTAACGTAGTTAACAACTTCACCAACAGTGTCTAGACTTTCGTCTTCTGTTTCGATTTCAATATCAAATTCATCTTCGATTTCGTTAACGATTTCAAAAACATCTAAACTATCTAGGTCTAAGTCATCTTTAAAGTTTGTTGATTCTACAATGCTTTCTACATCTGCATCTGTTTGTTCTTCCACGATAGCTTTGATTTTGTTTAAAATTTGTTCGTTAGTCATAATTAAATTTCCTCTCAATTTTCCAATAGTTTTATTATTATATTTTTTTTGTTGTTTTTAGTATTTTAAAATAACGGTTCCAATTTCAAGACCGCCACCAAATCCAATTAAAGCCAGTGTTTGGCCTTTTTGAACAGTGCCATCTTTAATCACCTCATCAAGTAAGATGGGTTCGCTGGCAGCTGCTGTATTACCAAATTTATCAATATTGATATGAGCTTTAGCTGGATCTAGTTTTAATTTTTTGACCACGGTTTTTATAATTCGCGCATTAGCTTGATGAAAAATAAAATGATCAATATCTTCTAAGCCTAAGCCAGCATCTTCAAGAGCTTTATTTAATGACTCAGGAATAGCTGAAGTCGCAAAGTCATAAACTTTACGGCCATTCATTTCAAAAGATAGGGGAGTGGTATCAAGCAATTGATTGAAGGGTGTTTGGGTATTGAAATGTCCGGCTGTTAGGTAACGTCCCATATCGCCGTAAGTTTCAAAATTATCACCTAGGTAGTAACCTGTGCTGTCATTTTTTGTAAATAAAGCACCACCAGCGCCATCTCCGAAAAGAATCGCTGTTGAACGGTCACTAAAGTCGACCAATTTACTTAATACTTCACCACCAATTACAATAGCGGTTGAAATTTTGTCATCATTAAATAATGAATGTGCCATTTTCAATCCGTAGACAAAGCCTGAGCAGGCAGTATTGATATCAAATGCCATCGCGTTAGTTGCACCTAGTCTACCTTGAACCATTGATGCCACGTTCGGTGTCATGTAGTCAGGAGACATTGTTGCAACGATGATTAAGTCAATGTCTTCGGCATTGTATTGGCTGTTAGTAATCAAATTCTCAGCAACGCTTAAACACAAGTCACTTGTTGTTTGCTGATTTGAAATATGTCGTTGTTTGATGCCGGTTCGCTTTGAAATCCACTCGTCTGATGTTTCCATAAATGCCGTTAAGTCATTATTGGTGACAACATTTTCAGGAACAACGTGAGCAGTTTGTTCGATAGAAAAATTTTTCATGTCGGTTTTAAGTGAGCTCATCCAAAAAGTCTTGTAAGTTGACTAAAGCATGTTTGACAACCTTGAGTTCGTCAAGGTTGAAACCTGCTAAAAAACGGTCGACCATTTTCGAATGAAAAGCATTATGAGCACGATACAACACACGACCTCTTTTGGTTAGTGTGATATCTGTTACTCGCTGATCATGAGGATTTTTGGTACGATTGATAAGGCCTTTTCGTTCAAGGTTTCTTAAGTTAATCGTTAGTGTTCCTCTTGATAAATGCATTTTTTTAGCAATCTGGGAAGCACTTTTAGGTTCGTGCAAACTAATAGCATGCACTAAGTGAACTTCTTTGACAGTAATATCGCTAAAAGAGCTCTTTTTTAACTCCTTTTCTTCGATTCTTAAAATATTGTCATAGACATTAGCTAAAGCTTCATTAATAAAATCATGTTCCGCTTTTTTGAACTTTGTTTCGTCATCATAAACTGACATACTTTTCTCCTCAGTTAAGTTATAAGCGCAACGTATACCTGATTTAATCGCGATTAGCTACGATAAATGTAAGCTCTGCTTGACAAGCTTTCTTACCATTAACTTCTGCGTAAGTTTCAACAATACCCATGTTGGCACGTTGCTTAATCATTTTGACGTGAAGTTTTAAGACATCACCAGGTTCAACTACTTTTCTGAATTTAGCGTTTTTAATAGCGCCCATATAAGCAGTTTTGCCTTCGAATTCTTTAGATTTTAAAATTAAAATAGAAGCGGCTTGCGCAAGAGCTTCAATAATTAGGACACCGGGCATAACAGGGTTTCCAGGGAAGTGTCCTTGGAAAAACTCTTCGTTAATTGTGACATTTTTAGTTGCCACGATTGATTCTCCGGGATTGATTTCATCAACGTAATCCATAAAAAGAATAGGATAACGGTTGGGAATCATTTTCATAATTTCGCTTGCAGTTAAAACTGGCTCCATAATTTCCTCCTATTGTTCAGCAATTGTGGTACTTTCTGAACTGGAATTTATGGTATATTATTTTTGTTTGAATATCAAACCTTTTTTTAAAATCTGTTATCAAAAATTTAAATAGTTACACAAAAAAAGTCGTCAAAAACCTTTATTTGAAAAGGTTTTGGCGACTTTTTAATAACTTATAAAAAGACTTTGAATATCAAACTATTTTTTGGCTTGTTTGATTGATTCTGCTAAGTGAACTTCATTGACTACAAAACGGTGAACCGCACAATTGTAACCCACTTTGTCACCAAGTTCGACAATGTAGCCGTTAATGTAATCTACTTCTGTTGGACGGTTTTTTGAAAGATCTTGATACATAGAAGGGTGGTGGTATTTGTAATCAACGCAGCCATCTAAAACACTTTGAATGGCTTCTTCTTTGGTTTGAGGTAAGTTAATATGATTTTTTTCACAGGCTTCAAATGCTTCATCCATCATTTGAGTTGTCATTTCTTTTGCCCCTTTGAAATCGCCAAATTGTCCCATTGGGATTTCAAACATTGTACAAATGGTGTTCACTACTGAGTTAAATAATAGTTTGGTCATAGCCATGCTCAAGTAGTCTTCACTATAGATAGGGTGAAGCTTGGCACTTTCTAAGTCAGCCATAATTTGTTTTTGAGTGTCGTCTGGTTCATTGTCACCGTAAGTAGCAAGGTGCATGCTTTCTTTACCTTCTTTACCCATAAAGTCAACGAATCCAGGTTCAGGCATTAATGTTGCAATCATAGCCGTTCCACCTAGAACATTTTTTTCTGGGAAGAACTGAACAATTTTGTCCATATGGCCAATCCCATTCATAGCACTGACAACATATTGATTATCGTTGAATAAGTTAGCCTTTTGACAACGTTCCAGTAAACTTTGGAGTTCCATTTGTTTTGCAAAAACTAACCAAACATCTGGTTTTTGATCATAAGTTTCAGGTGAGTAAATGTTAACGTTAATTAATTGTTCATTTTCATGATCACGTTGAACACGAATACCACCTTGTTTTTTGACGGCTTCGATATTAGGCTCCCATGAGTCGACAAAGTCAACTGTTGCACCTGCATTTTCTTGTAACATGACACCGTATCGAAACCCCATAGCTCCTGAACCCAAAACTGCATATCTCATATTAATTACCTCCGAATATTATAGATTTATTAAATTTTAACATTTATTACATAAAAATCAAATATTAAAAAACTTGACTTTTTCGAAAAACACAATATATAGAAAAATATTGCGTTTTTTTGAATGCGGTGTACAATATCTAGTGTTGATTTTTTATAGAGAAGGGGAAAGAAATTGAATCAAGACGCACTACGTGTTTTAAAACCAAGCTGGTATATTCATCAAATGAAGGGGTGGACTAAGCGAAGTTATCAGCTATTAGCATTAGGAATTCTTGTCGTGATTTTGACAACAATTACTAGTGAAATTGATGCCATTTCCATTACAACGATGTTTGCGGGAATTTTAGGGTATACAACAACATTAGCTATTACTAATGCCAAACCTGTTAACGGCATGTTTGGATTAATCAGTGCTATTTTATATATTATTGTGGCAATTTCAGCGAGAAACTATGCTGACGTTGTTCTACAAGCAGCATACATAGTTTTATTAGATATTCCGGTATTACTTTTACCAAAATGGTCTGAAAATGTACAAGAACATATCAGAGGTCTTTCTGACTCAAAACCTGTTAGAGATTGGGGTCTAACAGCATTATTCTTTATTGTTGTATTTGGCCTACTTTACTTAATGGACACAAATTTATTCATCAGTCCACGACCAGTACTAGATGCCTTTGCAGGAGCTGTTGGTATTACAGGATCAATTCTTGCAACATTACGATTTAGAGAACAATATTACTTTTGGATTTTCCAAGGTGTGATGAGTGTGATTCTATGGGGAACAACAGCCTTTCAAGGTGATGCTAACTTCACGCTACTATTCACATACACCTTGTATCTACTAAATGACGCTTTAGCTATTTTTGATAAAAACATTCCTTGGTTCCACAAAAAGGTTGACAAAAATTAAAAAGCATGTGAACATTATAAAAAAATGAAATGATTAAGCGATGATAAGAAAAGTACTTCTTAACTTCTTTTCAAAGAGAGTCTACAACTGGTGAGAGTAGATATTAGAAGCAGAACGAAAATGGTCTTTGAGCTTTTGTAGGTAAAGTAGTTGAGCTTGCAACGGGTACGCCTGATATAGCGTGAAGGAATGATAGTTCCGGATTGAGAAAGTTTATTTCCGTAGATGATAGGAAGTTAAACTTAAAATTAAGGTGGTACCGCGAGAGACACTCGCCCTTTTTCAGGGCGGGTGTCTTTTTTTATTTCATTTATTAAAAAGGAGGAGTCAAAAATGGCAAAAGAATCATTCGCAAAAGAAATGCAAAGTAAGCATCTAGTGACATTGTCACTAGGTGGTGTAATTGGAACGGGTATTTTTATGAGTTCTGGTTATTTAATTCAATCAGCAGGACCTGTAGGGACTTTAGCTGCTTATATCATTGGAGCAATCTTGGTGTGTCTTGTGATGTTGTGCTTGGGTGAATTATGTGTACAAAACCCGACGACAGGATCTTTTCATACTTATGCTAGTCAACACATTCATCCAGGTGTCGGATTCGTAGTTGCTTGGTTATACTGGCTAACATGGACGGTATCACTAGGGTCACAGTTAATTACCCTAGCCATGATAGCTAATGGGTTTTATCCAAGCATTGCGGTTTGGATTTGGTGTTTGGTTTTTATCGTATTGATTGCGGCATTGAACTTATCACAAGTGAAGTGGTTCGCAGCAAGTGAGCTCGTTATGTCAATTCTGAAGGCAGTAGCATTATTAGTTTTTATTCTAATCGGATTGGCTTTAGTATTTGGTATTATTAAGTCAGCAGGACAGACTCAACCGATATTATTAGCTAACTTCACTAAAAATGGTATTTTACCGCATGGCTTTTTACCTGTTATTTCAGTTATCCTAGCCGCCAACTTTGCTTTTTCGGGGACAGAAATCATTGCGGTAGCAGCTGGTGAAACCAAAAATCCGCAAAAGGTTTTGCCTAAGGCTATTTTGAAAACATTAGTAATTCTGGTTGTTTTATTTATTGGTGCTATTTTTGTCATTGGTGCTTTATTGCCTGAAGAATCCTCAGGATTAACCAATAGTCCGTTTGTCTCAATCTTAAATAATGCGGGATTTGCTTATGCAGGTAACATTATGTCCGTGGTTTTATTCGTAACGGTTTTATCTGGCGCAAACTCTGGTGTTTATGCAGCATCGCGGATGATTTGGTCATTGGCTAATCAAGGACCATTACCTAAGAAACTAGCAAAATTAAATAAAAACGGACTACCCGTGTATGGCTTAACCTTAACTTTATTAGGCGGGTTACTATCGCTGTTTTCTAGCATCTATGCACCAGGAACGGTTTACTTAGTATTAACCTCGTTATCAGGTTTTGCGGTAGTCTCTGTTTGGTTATCAGTTGGTGTAGCACAGTTAAGGTTTAGAAAGCAATATTTGAAAGCTGGTAATAAACTCTCAGATTTGAAATACAAAACGCCGTTTTATCCTGTGATTCCATGGCTAGTTATTATCTTATGTGTGATATCACTTGTTGGAATCGGGTTTGATCCAGAGCAACAAGCTTCCCTTTGGGCAGGGTTAATATTTTCAGCAGCTGTATTTAGTTATTATCATTTTGTAATCGAAAAAAAGGAGAAAAGAAAAAATGACAAAGCAATTAATCAAAGAGTGGGCAAAGCAACAAAATAGTATCGTTATTGATGGGGCAATGTCTTTAGGACTAGAAGAAAGAGATGTGAACCTCAACAATAAATTGTGGACAGCTTCAGCAATCGACTATTATCCTGAAAAAATAAAAGCTGTTCATCAATCTTATTTTGATGAAGGCGCAAACGTGGCCATTGTTTCAACCTATCAAGCGAGTGTTCAAGGTTATCTGGATCAAGGTTATTCTGTTGATGAAGCGAAGGCATTAATTAAGCGTGCAGTTAAGCTAGCAGACGCAGCACGACGTGATAGTGATTCATCTCAACCTAAATTTTTAGCGGGCGCGATTGGTCCTTACGGTGCTTATTTAGCAGATGGTTCAGAATATCGAGGAGATTATGAGTTGTCTGATGATGCTTATCGAGACTTTCATCGCGACCGAATTGAAGTTCTAATTAATGAAGGATGTGATTTGCTCGCAATTGAAACCCAACCTAGTTATCAAGAAATCAAGGTGATTTTAGACTTATTGGCTGATTTTAAAGACATTCCTGTCTGGGTGTCTTGTACATTAAAAGATGAAAAGACATTAAGTGATGGAACGCCATTTGATAAAGTTCAAACTCTTTTGGAAGAAAACCCTCAGGTAATTGCTTATGGGGCAAATTGTATCGCACCTGAACTAGTCACACCATTTCTTGAACAAGTCAAACCTAATGCCCATAAGGATTTGGTTATCTATCCTAACTCTGGTGCTAGCTACTCACCTGAGGTTAAAGAGTGGGATAATACGCCTCACAGTCATCAAACATTTGCGGATTACACGAAGCAATGGCATGATCAAGGCGCTAAATGGATTGGTGGCTGTTGTTGCACATCAGAACCTGAAGTTCGTGATATTGTAGAAAGTCTAAAAAAATAAACAACCAATTGGTTGTTTATTTTTTTATGATGACTTCAAAGTAATTTTCCCATTCGCTAAGATTATCTTCCCCAAGGTAGGCAATCATTGTGTTGCGATAGTCAGAAAAGTCTAGTGATGATAGCGCCATCAGTTCAAGGCCATCGGTTTTGCTTTTCATCAAAATATTTGTTTTAGTGAATCCATTTTTTTCGTAGAAAGCTTGGCGACGAACTCTTTGCGCGTATCCATCAGCTTCTTCAACCACTTCTTCAATTTCTAAAAAGATATTTTCTTTTGGATGCTGTGATTTTAAGTGTGTCAAAATCTTACTTCCATAACCTTTTGAACGTGTTGAAGGATCCATAGCTAGGTATGAGACAAGCAGATTATGATTGTCTACTGTGTAGTAGATCAGTCCTACGAAGGCTTCGTCATCTAAAATAGCTAGGAAATGATTTTGGTTGAGTTTAGCACGTTCAACAATAAATGAGAAGTCTAAACGTTCATGTTCAGGGAAAGCATCTAAGTAAAGTTGCTTTACTTTTTCCTGAATACTTGAATTTTGGCTAGTAACGTCTTTAAAGATTAAAATAAAAGTTCCTCCTTGATATAAAAAAACTACGCCTATAGACGTAGTTTAACAGAAAATCTTTAAATTTTTTAAAAAAGAATTTTAGTTTAGTTTAAAACTTTAACGATTGCATTGTTAAAGTCATCTAAATCATCTGGTGTACGACTTGTGACAAGGTTTTCATCAATCACAACCGCTTTATCTTCTGTGATAGCACCAGCGTAGTATAAGTCAGGTAATACAGAATTATACGCTGTCATTTTACGACCTTTAGTTAGTCCAGTTTGGATGAAAATTTGTGGACCGTGGCAAATTGCAAAAATAGCTTTATTAGATAGGAAGAAATGTTTTGTAAATTCAACATAACGGTTGTCTGCTCTTAAAATGTCAGGTGAAAATCCACCTGGGATTAATAGACCATCAAAATCTGAAGGGTTAGCATCATCAATGCTTAAGTCTGTATGGATTTGTGTTCCATTTTTCCCTTCGAATGTTTTGTTGGCTTCATTTTCAATTGTAATAACTTCATGACCTGCAGCTTCTAAAGCTTCAACAGGTGATGTGTATTCGATATCTTCGACAAAATTTGTAACGATTACAGCAATTTTACTCATTTAAATAAGTCTCCTTTGTTTAGGGTTGACTTACATTATATAAGTGAAAACCAAAAATTTCAAGGACTTACTAATAAAAAGTGACAAAATCTTTGCGTTTTGGTAGGTGGAATTCTAAAATGTAGGCGATAACAAGTTTAGAGGTGGTAATATGAGTTTGACTCAAAACAAAAAGAAGCTCTCGCTAATGGGCGTGCTTGTTTCTTTTGGGATTGTATACGGAGATATCGGAACGTCTCCTTTGTATACGATGAACGCGATCATTCGCGATGGTGGCGGATTTAAGAATTTGCAGCCAGATTATATTATAGGAAGTATTTCTTTAATTATATGGACTTTAATGATTATTACGACATTAAAATATGTCATTATTGCCATGCAGGCATCTAATCACGGTGAAGGGGGAATTTTTGCCCTTTATACCTTAGTCCGTCGCAAAAAGAAATGGTTGATTGTGCCCGCTTTGATTGGTGGGGCAGCGTTACTTGCTGATGGTACGATTACACCAGCTGTGACGGTAACGAGTGCGATTGAAGGATTGAAGTCGCAAAATCTAGGATTATTTACCTTCAGTAGTGATCAAAACGTGGTAATTGCTGTGGTAATTGCGATATTACTAGTCGTATTCGCTATGCAACGATTTGGAACGGCTAAGATTGGTCAGGCTTTTGGACCTATTATGTGTGGGTGGTTCTTCTTTATTGCAATCGTTGGCTTTTGCAATTTATTAAGCTATCCAGGTATTTTAAAAGCCTTATCACCTGTTTATGGCTTGCAAGTTTTGTTTAGCCCCGCTAACAAATCTGGTTTCTTTATTCTAGGAAGTATTTTCTTAGCTACAACGGGTGCTGAAGCTCTTTATTCCGATATGGGACATGTTGGTAAACATAACATTTACTTTAGTTGGCCAATTGTCTATCTATCATTAATTTTAAGTTACATGGGTCAAGGTGCATGGCTGATTAATAATCACATGACTGTTCAAAGTTCAGCTCTTAATCCATTTTACGCAGTAGTACCTGACAGCTTGACATTTTTCGCTATTATTTTGGCAACACTTGCTGCTGTTATTGCTTCACAAGCACTTATCACAGGGTCTTATACATTAGTATCAGAAGCTATTCGACTCAAAATTCTACCTCGCATGATTATCCATCATCCTGGTAACAAACGCGGTCAAATCTATATTGGAACAGTCAACTGGTTGTTATGTATTATTACAATTGCCTTGGTTTTATATTTCCAAAACTCGCAACATATGGAAGCCGCTTATGGTTTAGCTATTACAGTTACGATGTTAATGACTACAATCTTGCTACATAATTTCTTAGACCTCAAGGTACCAAAATGGTTATCATGGGTATTAACGGCGTTCTTCTTAGTCGTTGAATTTTCATTCTTTATTTCTAGTGCGGTTAAGTTTGAACATGGTGGTTACGTTACGGTGCTAATTACACTAGCTATCATTTTAGTAATGTATATTTGGTACTTTGGGAATAAAGTTCGTTCTAAATATGAAACAGACTATGAATATGGTTGTTTGACGGACTATAAAGATCAATTAGTTTCATTAAGTCATGATGAACAATATCCAGTTAGTTCGACGAATTTAGTTTATATGGCTAAGGTTAAAAAAGGACATCAAATCAAAAAATCAATTTTATATTCTATTTTAGATAAACGACCAAAACGCGCTAAGGTTTATTGGTTCATCACAATGGTAACAACCGACAGTCCCTATACACATGACTATACGGTTGAAACTTATGGCACTAAAAATGTTGTACAAGTAACGATTTACTTAGGTTTCAAAAAATCGCAAAAAGTGAATGTGTACTTGCGTCAAATTATCAATGATTTGATTGACCAAGGAACAATTGATCCACAGCCTCAAAGATATACAACTTCAAAAGGGCGTCGTGTAGGAGACTTTAAGTTCGTTATTTTAAAAGAAGCACTTTCTTTAGCAACGAATATATCTGGCTTTGACAGATGGTTGGTATCAGCAAGAATTTGGCTTCAAAACCATACAGCAACACCAATTCAATGGTTTGGATTGTCATTTAGTGACGTTAGAATTGAAAACGTTCCGGTTAATCTTGGGTACAAACCTCATATCAAGTTACGCCGAATTAATCACAAAAAGGCGCGTCAATATGAAACATTTGAAGAAGAAAGACAATAAAAAAAGAAAGCCGGTTGGCTTTCTTTTTTTATTGGTTATATAAATTTTCAAATCCAGTTTTTAAAGTCGTGTTTTCAGTATGTCTAAAATAAACTGTTCCAGCTGTTGCTTGATTTTGCGTTGCAACAATAACCTCTGGTTTATTGTTATGTAGTGTTAAGAGATACAGGTGTCGATCGGTATAAGTTGTTGATTTATCTTGAACATCACTGTAAGCCATAATGATGTTATAGTCGGCTGTTCCACGCATCGTTTTTTGATTAATGTAACCGATTGTTGCAGCATTACCATCAACATAGTAGTTATAAAGATCTAACCCATTAACAAAGTCAAAACCATAAAAAGTGGTGTGATTGGATTGGTGTGGGTAGTAACGTTGATAAGCTTGTCCCATTTGACTACTAAAAGAACGCATAAAAGCATCCATATTTTTTATCAAGCTAGTAATATCAGTAGCTTTAGGTTCAGGCGAACGATTACTACTTTGATTAGATTGGGCCTGTGACTGGTTTGACGATTGGCTAGTTGAGTCTTGTGAAGAAGATACTTGTGATTGACTACTTGTATTCTTAGGCATTAACAGAGTAGCTCCGATTAAAAAAATTATAATTAAGCCAATAAAACCGCCAACAATCCAAGGTGTTGAGTTGAATTTTGCTTGTTCCTTTAGGTAATCTTTTCTTTTCTTCATTTGAATGATAGTCCTTTTTTATAATGATATAAGTCTAATTAATACAAATGATACAAGTTTATTTGAAAATAAGCAAAAAAAAGCTAAGTTTTTACTTAGCTTTTTGGTAGATTCAATCTGGAATTGAACCAGTTGATGACTGTACACCTGTACATTGAATCTTAATATCTTAGTGAATTAATTATGAAAAAATTAAATTAGTATAACGGAAAAGGAATGAAATTGGAACAATTCACTAAGATAAATACTCAAGTTGGAGTCGAACCAACGCTTCTAATAAGGAAGATAACCAGTAGTTGAGTTAAGGTTTATTTTGTTGTTATTAATATAATACTAATTTTACTCTAATAAATCAACTCTTTTTTAATAAAAAAAACGATCAATTATGATCGTTTTCATTAACCCTGATATATTTTTTCGAAGTTACTTGCAAGATTTGAATTTTCCGTTTGTTTGAAATACATGGCATTGCCAGGCATACCTTGGTTTTGCATTGTAATCAAGACTTGTGGCTTTTGGTTATAGATAGTTAACAAATACAGATGCGCTCCTGCAAATGGCGCTGTTTCAGCATCACTGTAGACACCAACAATATTATAATCAGAATTGTTGTAAGATGTCTCTTTTATTGAAGCCAAGCGGAATGTCGCAGGTTTATTATCAACATAATAGTTAAAGTCATCTAAATCAGTCGTAATATCAAAACCATAGAAGTTTAATTTCGTTTGGTCTTGTACTTTAGGATAGTAACGTTTGTAGTTTTGGCCCATATAAGTACTAAAGTCGCTCATGTAGTTATCCATTTTTGCAATCTTAGTTGCGTCAAAGCCTGCGGTCACTTTACTTGAAGTTTGTGAACTCGCTTCTGACTGTGAGATGCTTTGCGAAGTTTGAGGGCTACTTTGTTCTGAAGATGTTTGGGTATTGTGGGGCGTTAGAAATAACGACCATCCACCAAGCGCAATAACAGCTAAAGCAAAAAGAATGATAAGTATAATACCTATATTCGAACGATTGTGGCGTTCACGTTTTCTTTTCAATGTATTAGTCCTACTTTCATTTTAAATAAGATACATCTAAATGTTACTATAAACGACTTCTTTAATAAATAGAAAGTCTTTATTTCACAAAAAAAGGCGGTTTATTTTTACTAGTGTCAATTTTATTCACATCACCTACTGATATTATATGCTCTTAATGATAAAATGAAGCCAATAAATGATTAAAAAGTGGGGTATCATCATGACAATATCTAAAGAAGATTATAAACATATACCAGAAATTTCTGATATCGAAAATAAGCAACCAATATTTTGGAAAAATCCAAATTATAACCAAAAAGCAGATTTAAGATTTGACTTAGCAGATATTTTTGATGCAGATGCGAGATGGCAAAGATTTGCACCTTTTATTGCTAAAGTTTTCCCGGAAACAAAGGCAGACGGTGGTGTAATTGAATCACCTTTAATTAAAATAGATGAATTTCACAAGCAATGGAATCAAGAAATGGATGACGACCATCAAGTGAAAGGATCACTATTCTTAAAAGCAGATAATTTACTTCCTATTACTGGATCGATTAAGTCTCGTGGTGGAATTTATGAAGTTCTAAAATTTGCCGAACATATTGCAATGACTAAAGGTGACTTGACTTACCGTGATAATTACGCTGTCTTAGCAGAAGAGAAGTTCATGAATATCTTTGCTAAATACAAGGTAGCAGTAGGGTCAACAGGAAACTTAGGTTTGAGTGTTGGAATTGCTGCAGCTAGTTTTGGCTTTAGAACGACTGTTTATATGTCACATGATGCAAAAGACTGGAAGAAAGATAAACTACGTTCAAATGGGGTAGAAGTAGTTGAATATGATAGTGATTTCTCTCACGCAATTACTGAAGGCAGAAAATGTGCACAAGCTGACGCCAATACATATTTTGTTGATGATGAAAGTTCATCTGATTTGTTCTTAGGCTATTCAGTAGCCGCTTTAGGTATCCAAAAACAATTAAAAGATCACAATATTGTCGTCGACGAAAAACATCCGTTAGTTGTCTACTTGCCAGCTGGTGTTGGTGGCAGTCCAAGCGGAGTTTCATTCGGTTTGAAACAGCTTTTTGGTGACCATGTTTATCCTGTGTTTTGTGAACCCACACACGTACCTTCTGTCACTTTAGGCCTTATCACAGGTCAAAATAACCATATCTGTGTGGAAGACTTTGGACTTGATGGCTTAACAGCTGCCGATGGATTAGCAGTTAGTCGTCCTTCAAAAATTGCTGGCCCTATCATGAGAACCTTATTGTTTGCAAGTGCAACATTTGAAGATAAAGATGTCTACCGTTATCTTGCAAGACTAGAAGATACCGAACATATTTCAGTTGAACCTTCTGCGACAGCAGGTTTTTGTGGTCTGAAGGCATTAGTTGCTCATGAAGTGGCAATGAATACACCTAAAACAACTCATATTGTTTGGGCAACAGGCGGTAGTTTGATGCCTGATAACGAAAAAATCCATAACTATCAATATGGAAAAACACTTGACTAGAAAGTAGATTTAATTGTTAAAAAAATCCCACATTGCCTTTTCACACGCTGTTATTTCAAGTGGTGTTTTAATGGCGAATTATCCAATCAAAGCCGCACTACCATTATTTGTCGGGGCCCACTTTGGTGCTTTTTCACCCGATTTAGATGGTGGTGACACTTACGATTCAGAATTGACAAGACTACTGGGTAAATTCAATCTGTTGCAATATATCCCCCATCGAACTTACACGCATACGGTTTGGGTGATTGGGTTACTAGTTTTGTTGTTTTATCAGATGCCACAACTCGGAACAAATGACTATTTGCTACGTAATTTGGTTTTAGGATTTACAATCAGTTATGCCTTACATCTGTTACTCGATAACTTTTCAAAACAAGGGGTTAATTGGTTTTTTCCTTTAGGTCGATATAAATACAATGCCCGGTTCAAGTCGTATCAAAAAAAGAGAAAATACCGCTGGTATTATTATCGTGTTAACGGCACGTTTGAACTGTGGTTTAGGCAGCTTTGCCGCCTAGTAATGGCTGTTAATTTTTATCTATTATACCTTCATTGGTTTTAAAAGCAGACACTTGTTGTCTGTTTTTTTATTGAGAATTTAATTAAAAACCGAACTTTTTTGTAAAAAAACTGGAAATAAATCAGTTTTTCTTATAAGATAGTCTATAAAATATTTTTCATTCGGGAGGAAATAGGATTATGGAATTGGTTGATACATGTATTCAAAATGGGCTGGTTTTGAATGTTTTCACAAGAGAGTTTGAACCTAACACGTTATGGATTAAAGCAGGTCGCATTGTGTCTGTTGGTGAAAGTGAAACCTTAAAAGCAAGTCAAATAATTGATGCAAAAAATCAATATTTAGTACCTGGATTTATTGATGCACATGTGCATATTGAAAGTGCCATGGTTTCACCTAGTGAGCTTGCAAAAGTGCTTCTAAAACACGGTGTAACAACGATTGTGACTGACCCACATGAAATTGGAAACGTGATGGGAACACAAGGAATCGAGTACATGATTGAAGATGCGCGACAAACACCGCTTGATGTTAAGTTTATGTTGCCATCATCTGTTCCTTGTGTACCTTTTGATCATAGTGGGGCAATTTTAAACGCGAAAGATTTAAAACCGTTATACCGTTATCCAGAAGTTAATGGGCTAGCTGAGGTTATGGACTTTCCCGCAGTGGCAAGCCAAAGTCATGAAATTATGCAAAAAATCAAAGATGCACAAGATGCAGGTTACCATGCTGATGGTCACGGTGCGGGATTAACACCAGAACAATTAGATATTTATCGTCAAGTTGGCATTGATACAGATCATGAAGCAACAAGCGCCCAAGAAGTCAAAGACCGTTTAAGTGCTGGATACTATGTGTTCTTGCGTGAAGGAACCGTTGAGCGAGATATTGAAAACACAATCGGTGCTGTTACCGAATCAAACGCACAGCGTTTAGCTTTTTGTACAGACGACAAACTAATCACTGATTTAGATAGAGAAGGCTCAATTGATTACTGCATTAAATTAGCTATTCAACATGGCGTTCGACCTGAAACAGCCTTTACCCTGGCAAGCTTCAATGCGGCTAATGCACACAAGTTAACCAACTCAGGTGCTTTAGCTACTGGATATCAAGCTGACATTGTTTTCTTGAATGATTTAGAACAAGTTGATATTGACCACGTTATGAAAAACGGTGAAATTTTAGCAGAACCAACAACACAACCAGCTCTATTCTCAGAATCAACCGTTCACCACCATTTCCAATTAGAAGACTTAAAAATGCCTTTACACAGTGATTACTGCAATGTGATCCAAATCCAGCCTAATCACATTGTGACAGATCATTTGAAAACATCTGTTAAATTAAATGATGGCCATTTTGAGCAAGATATTGACCAAGATATTTTGAAAATGGTCGTCATTGAACGTCACAATAATCTAGGAACTTATGGTTTAGGACTAGTTAAAGGATTTGAAATTCAAAATGGTGCTGTAGCCATTACAGTTGCTCATGATTCACATAATTTAGTGGCAGTTGGAAGCGATGATGAATCAATTAATAAAGCCATTCAAGAAGTAACCCAATCGGGTGGAGGAATTGCCGTGACTCAAAACGGTGAAGTGTTGAGTTCAATGCCGCTTGAAATTGCTGGATTAATGTCAGCTAAGCCTTATCAAGAAGCGGAAAAAGACTTAGATTTAGTCAATACCGCTTATCAAAAAATCAGTACTAATCGTGTATTTGATCCATTTATCACATTATCCTTTTTAACACTTCCTGTTATTCCATCTATCAAGTTGACTGATCAAGGTCTGTACGACTTTAATCAGCAAAAATTTATTTCAGTTGAAGCTGATTAAGATAAAATCAAAACTTTCCTTTCTTTTTAATAGCAAGGATGTTATTATCAATACAAGCACAAAACAAGTTAGAACCTTTAATGTTGGCCAGAGAGTCACAAAGGTCTTATGATAATAACCAAGAAGCAGGGACACAATCTTAGCGGAAGTGGATTTAGGCACGGTATTAAGCCAAGATTCACAACCGATTTTTACCACAATAACCTGCATTCATCATTAAGACTAGACTTTTAGACTCTTTGGAATTTTCCAAAGAGTCTTTTTTATTGGTTTTGATTCTGTAATTAATAAAGATTACTTCAGTGAGGGTAAATTAATTAGGAGGCAGAAAATGACAACGCATTTTGTCAATATGAATGAGTATTCAAAAACTCAAATAACCAATTTAATTAAATTAAGCGAAAAGTTCAAATCAGGACTGCAAATAAAACTTAGACGTCCAGTTTATGCCGCTAACTTATTTTTTGAGAACAGCACACGAACACATGCTTCATTCTATATGGCTGAGCAGCGATTAGGTATCAACGTTTTGGATCTGAACATGGCTACTAGTTCAACCCAAAAAGGCGAGTCTTTAGAAGATACTGTTAAAACACTTCAAGCATTAGGAACAGATATTGAAGTCATCCGTCATAGTCAAGATGGCTGGTATGAAGGAATGGTAGCAGATAAAAGTTTGAAGACCTCGTTAGTGAACGGCGGTGATGGTTCTGGACAGCATCCATCTCAATGTTTGTTAGACCTAATGACAATTCACGAAGAGTTCGATAGTTTTGAGGGACTCAATGTTGGCATTATCGGTGATTTAGCTCACTCGCGTGTTGCTAAATCAGATGCGCAACTATTACATAAATTAGGTGCTAACCTTTATTTTTCAGGACCAAAAGAATGGTATGACAAAACTTTTGATCAATACGGCCAATATGTTGAAAATGTTGATTCATTGATTGAAAAATTAGATGTGGTGATGCTATTACGTGTTCAACTTGAACGACTTAACAAAAATTCAGTCAAACAGTTTAAAGCACTGGACTATCATAATCAGTTTGGCCTAACTAAAGAAAGATTTGAAAAAGCAGCGCCTCATGCAATCATTATGCACCCAGCCCCCGTTAACCGCGGTGTCGAAATTGATTCTGACTTAGTAGAAGCCACTCAGTCACGAATTTTTAAGCAAATGGCAAACGGTGTTTTTGCCAGAATGGCAATACTGGCAAGTCTACTTAATGAAAAAGGGTTATTACAGGAGGAATTGAACATTGACTAAATCAACTTTGATAAAAAACGTGATACTAGATGGAACATCAACAGCGATTCTAATCGAAGACGGTATTATTAAACAGCTCGCACCTATTATTGAAGAAAAAGCAGAAATGACCGTCATTGATGGGCAACAAAACACGGTTTTGCCAGGGTTGATTGATGTTCATGTTCACTTTCGTGAACCAGGACTAACCTATAAAGAGACTATCGAAACAGGAACAAAAGCAGCAGCACATGGTGGCTTTACAACTGTTTTTGCCATGCCAAATGTTAAACCAGTTGTGGATAATCCAAAATCCCTACAGCATATGTTTGACTTAAATGAACGAGACAGCGTGGTGAAGACACTGCAATATGCGGCTATTTCAAGCAATCTTAGCGCATTAGATAACACTGATATTTCTAAAATGGCTGAAATGGGGGCTATTGGATTTACAAATGATGGCTGTGGGGTTCAACAAGCTAACATTATGTATGAAGCTATGCTTAAAGCAAAAGAAGTTCAAAAACCCATCATCGCTCATGTTGAAGACAATAGCTTAACTAATAAAGGCGTGATGAACGAAGGGGAAAGTTCAAGAAAGCTTAACTTACCGGGGATTAACAGCCTAAGTGAGTCTTCACAATTAGCGAGAGACTTGGTTTTGGCACATCACACAGGCGTGCATTATCATGTTGCTCATATTTCAACAAAAGAATCAGTTGAATTAGTCAGAATCGCTAAACAAATGGGTGTTCACGTGACGGCTGAAGTTTCTCCACACCACTTATTACTTGATGATTCAATGGTTGAAAACGATAACCCAATGATGAAAATGAACCCACCACTGCGATCAAAAGCAGACCGAAAAGCACTAATTGCAGGACTAATTGATGGCACTATTGATATGATTGCCACGGATCATGCACCTCATAGTGAAGAAGAAAAACAAGACAGTATGCTAGAAGCAGCTTTTGGTATTGTTGGAATTGAAACATCATTTAGCTTGATTTATACCAAATTTGTCAAAAGCGGATTAGTTGATTTGAATACGCTAATCAATTGGATGTCAAAGAATCCCGCAAAAGCATTCAATATTTCAGGAGGACGACTAGCAGTCGGACAACCAGCAGATTTGACTATTATGGATTTAGACAAACAGTATGAAATTCAAGCAAAAGACTTCCTATCTAAAGGAACGAATACACCATTTTTAGGATGGCAAGTTTTTGGACAGACAAAATATACAGTTGTTGACGGTAAAGTTGTTTATAAAGGTTAAGTTCAGGGGGCAAAGGTAATGAAAAAATATTTAGTTTTAGAAGATGGCAGCGTTTATACAGGTGAAAGCTTTGGTTCTACTCAAGATGTTTATGCAGAGCTTGTGTTTAACACAGGAATGACCGGTTACCAAGAAACCATTACAGATAACAGCTACCAGGGTCAAATTGTCAATTTTACTTATCCATTGATTGGTAATTACGGCATTAACTTGCAAGATTCAGAAGCGGATAAGCCTGCGGCTTCAGCGATTATCGTACACCAATTAGCACGCCGCATTGGTAATAAAAGAGCAGATATGACACTACAAGAATACGCTAATCAACATGAATTACCAGGGCTAATGGGGATTGATACACGTGAATTAACACAAAAAATTAGAGACTACGGGTCAATGAAAGCCGTTATCGTATCAGAAATTAATCAAGCTAAACTTGAAGCAATTTTTAAAACACCGCTTAACAACACCTTTAAAAACAGCAGTCAAAAAGGTGAAGCGCTTGATCAAAATACTGGACATACGGTTGCGGTTATCAACTTTGGCATTAAAGACTCTATCATTAAAGCACTACAAGAACGCCACCTACATGTTATTTTATTTCCTTACACCACAACTTTTGAAGAAGTCAAAGCGGTTAATCCAGCTGGTATCTTACTATCGAATGGACCTGGTGATCCGACGAACTACAAGCAAGCATTACCTTTAATTAGACAACTACAAGAAAATTATCCACTCATGGGTATTTGCTTAGGACACCAATTATTTGCCCTAGCTAATGGCGCTACAACTTACAAAATGAAGTATGGTCATCGTGGCTTCAACCATGCAGTTTCAGATTTTGAAACAGGTCAATCAAACTTTACTTCTCAAAACCACAGTTACGCTGTTGCAGAAGAATCTGTTCAAAACACTTACTTACAAGTTACACAAAAAGAAGTCAATGATCACACGGTTGAAGGATTGAAACTGATGAATCGTCCTGCATTTTCTGTTCAATACCACCCCGATGCTTGTCCTGGCCCACACGATGCAGCGTACATGTTTGATCGTTTTGCCAAAATGATGACAAAAGCCGAAAGGAGATTACAACATGCCTAAGCGTCAAGATATTCAAAAGATTTTAGTGGTAGGATCAGGTCCTATCATTATTGGTCAGGCTGCTGAATTTGATTATTCTGGTTCACAAGCTTGTTTATCACTGAAAGAAGATGGGTATGAGGTTGTTTTGATTAACTCAAACCCGGCTACCATTATGACGGACCACGACATTGCAGATAAAGTCTACATTGAACCGATTACGCTGGATTTTGTGACAAAAGTGATTGAAAAAGAGCGTCCAAATGCGATTTTAGCTACTTTAGGTGGACAAACAGGACTTAACATGGCTAAAGAACTGAGTGATGCTGGAGTATTAAGCCAGTATAATGTAGAAGTTTTAGGGATTAACTTACAGACTATTGAAGAAGCCGAAGACCGTGATAAGTTTAAACAATTGATGGACCGCTTACATGAACCCGTGCCAGAATCTGCGATTGCCAATACTTTAACTGAAGCCAAAGCAATTGCACGTCAAATCGACTATCCGCTTGTGATTAGACCGGCTTATACGCTGGGTGGAACAGGTGGTGGATTCGCCCATAGTGATAAAGAACTTGAAGAGATTGTCACGAATGGACTTGAGTTGTCACCGGTTAATCAAGTTTTAGTTGAAAAATCGATCTCAGGATTTAAAGAAATTGAGTTTGAAGTGATGCGTGATCACGAAGATAATACCCTAATTGTAGCTTCAATGGAAAACATTGATCCTGTCGGTGTTCACACAGGTGATTCAATTGTCACGTCACCTGTTCAAACACTGTCTGACCGTGAATATCAAATGATGCGTGATTCAGCGATTAAAATTATTAAAGCCCTCAAAATTGAAGGGGGTTGTAACGTTCAAATGGCGCTTGATCCAAGTAGCTTGCAATATTACATTATTGAGGTTAATCCGCGAGTGTCTCGTTCTTCAGCCTTAGCATCAAAAGCGACCGGTTATCCAATCGCCAAAATCGCTGCTAAAATTGCGGTTGGCTATTCACTTAACGAAATTACCAATCCTATTACCAAAACAACGGTTACGAACTTTGAACCCGCTATGGATTATGTGGTTACCAAAATTCCAAGATGGCCCTTTGATAAGTTCCCAACAGCTGACAATACCTTAGGAACTCAGATGAAAGCAACCGGAGAAGTCATGGCAATTGGACGTAACTTTGAAGAATCAATCCAAAAAGCGATTCGTTCTCTTGAAATTGACATTAAAGGGATTGAAGATATCGACTATCAAGATGTGGCAACGGCAGACTTGATGCGCAAGCTCAACCCAGCTACTGATGACCGTTTGTTTATCTTGTTTGAACTGTTGAGTCGTGGCGTTGATATTGATGAACTAGCAGACTTAACACAAATTAATGTTTTCTTCTTAGACAAGCTACTTCATATTTTAGAAATCGCAGATGACCTTAAAGCAAATCCAACAGACGTGAAAGTCTTAACAACAGCCAAGCAAAATGGATTTACGGATAAAACAATTGCCTATTATACTCACTCAACGTCTGATGAAGTACGTCAACTTAGAAAAGAAGCTGGCATCGTACCCGTTTATAAGATGGTTGATACAGTGGCGGGTGAGTTTGAATCTAAAACACCTTATTATTACTCAACTTATGACCACAAGAATGAATCACAATCTTCTGATAAACAATCAGTGCTAGTTCTAGGTTCAGGCCCCATTAGGATTGGACAGGGTGTGGAATTTGATTACGCAACCGTTCACAGTGTTAAAGCCATTCAAAAACTAGGGTACGAAGCGATTATTGTTAATTCAAATCCTGAGACCGTTTCAACAGACTTCTCAATTTCAGACAAATTATACTTTGAGCCACTTGATTTAGAAGATATTTTAAATATTATCGACCTTGAACAACCACTAGGTGTTGTTGTCCAGTTTGGGGGACAAACCAGTATTAATTTGGCCAAAAAGCTACAGGATTATGGCGTTAATATTTTAGGAACAACGGTTGATGATATTAATCGAGCAGAAGATCGTGACTTGTTCAACCAAGTTATCAAAAATGCACAACTGGCACAACCTGCTGGTAGTACCGCAACAACGATTGAAGAAGCAGTCAAAATCGCCAATGAATTATCCTATCCAGTACTCGTTCGCCCTTCTTATGTGCTAGGTGGCCGTGGAATGGAAGTTGTACAATCAGATAAAGAACTCGTTAACTACATGACAAAAGCAGTTGCCGTTTCACATGATCACCCGGTTTTAATTGACTCGTATCTTGAAGGATTTGAAGCAGAAGTAGATGTTTTATCTGATGGCGAAACTGCCGTAATCCCAGGGATTATGGAACATATTGAAAGAGCAGGTGTCCATTCTGGAGATTCTATGGCGGTTTATCCAACACAACGACTATCACAATCAGTCAAAGACCAGATGACAACTGCCTCTATCAAGTTAGCTAAAGAATTAAAAATCGTGGGTATGATGAATATCCAATTCGTCATTAAAGATGAAGTTGCTTACGTGATTGAAGTCAATCCTCGTGCGTCAAGAACTGTGCCCTTTATTTCAAAAATCACCAATACGTTATTAGCTCAACTTGCCACTCAAGTGATGCTAGGTCAAAAGTTAGTCGATTTAGGCTTTGAAGATGGTGTATTGCCTGAAAGTCAGTTAATCCATGTTAAAGCGCCGGTGTTTAGTTTCAATAAAATACACAACATTAATACGCTATTGGGACCTGAAATGAAGTCGACAGGTGAAGTTATGGGAACAGGAAAGACTTATCAAGACGCGTTATACAAAGCTTTTGTCGGTAGTGGGACTAAGATTTTAAAAGATGCGACAGTCTTACTGGCCATGGATCCAACTAACCAAAAAGCGTTAGTGACAACTGCCCAAGCCTTTATCCAAAAAGGGTTCAAGCTACTTGCCATTGAAAGTAACCACGACATTTTGACTCAAGCAAAAATCGTGTCTGAACTAGCACAAACACAAGAATTAGCGACAGATGCATTGGCTTACTTACGTCAAAAAGACGTGGGAATCGTCATCAATACTTGTGAAAACGTTGACTTAGATTCAAAAGAAAATCGCCTAATTAGAGGTGCTGCTATCGAAGATAATTTAAGTTTATTCACAGCCCTTGATACGGTTAACGCCTACTTATCCATCCTAGATACTAATATTGACCAACTAGAAGTGACAGAAGTTTACTAAAGGAGCACACATATGACTAACCGTTTACACACAACTATTGCAGATAATTATTTTAATGGTGTTTTAGCTAATGCCTCAGGTGTACATTGCCAGACAAAAGAAGAATTAGATGAATTGCTGAACTCACCCGAAGTCGCAACTGCTGTGACCAAAAGTTCAACAAAAGAAGTAAGAGAAGGTAATCCAAGACCTTCTTACTACGAATTTGAACAAGGTTCCATTAACTCAATGGGGCTACCAAACAACGGGTTCGATTATTATCTGGACTATGTTAGCCAAGATCACTCGCAAAAGCCAGTGATTTTATCCGTTGCTAGCTTGTCTATGGAAGAGGGTATTGAGTTACTTCAACGCGTTCAAGATTCGGATTTTCAAGGGATTACAGAGTTTAACTTATCTTGTCCAAATGTTGTGGGGAAGCCACAAGTTGCTTATGATTTTGTAGCTACTCAAAAGATTTTGACCGAAGTTTTTAAATTCTTCAAAAAACCACTAGGTGTCAAACTACCACCATTCTTTGACTTTGCGCATTTTGACCAAATGGCAGACATTTTAAATCAGTTCCCACTGTCACATATTAACTCAGTTAACTCAATTGGAAATGGCCTATATGTTGATGTAGAAACTGAATCATCAGTTATCAAACCCAAAAAAGGATTTGGCGGTCTTGGTGGTGCAATGATTTTACCAACAGCATTGGCGAACGTTCGTGCATTTCGTGAACGATTAAATGATGATATTAAAATCATTGGAACAGGTGGGGTAACCAGGGGTGAAGATGTTTTTGCTCACATTTTATGCGGCGCAGACTTAGTCTCCATCGGAACTGAGTTACAACGACAAGGGATTGGCTTATTCAAAAAATTGAATCAAGAGCTACTAGCTATTATGGATGAAAAAGGCTATCAAAGTGTTGATGATTTTAAAGGAAAATTGAAGTCAATGTAAAAAAATAAGAGATCAATTTGATCTCTTATTTTTTTTGATTATTTTTAGTCCATTCAAATGCTGTCGAAATAATCATCTCTAAGTTGGTATATTTTGGGTGCCATCCTAAAATAGTTTCCGCTTTAGTACTATCAGCCACTAATTCATCCGGATCACCACCGCGTCTAGGTGCATCTTCTGCTATAATTTTTTGTCCTGTAATTTCGCGTGCTGCTTCAACAATTTCTTTAACAGTAAATCCTGTTTTAGATCCCAAATTAAAGATGTCACTTTTACCGCCATTATTAAGATAATCTAAGCTCAGATAATGCGCATGTACTAAATCAACAACGTGAACGTAGTCTCTAACGTTATACCCATCGCGGGTATTATAATCATTTCCAAACATTTGCACTTTATCACGAATACCATCAGCAGCTTCCAAAACAATAGGAATCAGATGCGTTTCTGGATTGTGATCTTCGCCTAACTTACCGTCTAAACTAGCACCAGCCACGTTAAAGTAACGTAAAGCTACATAACTAATGCCATAAGCTTGTTCAGCCCAATTCATAATTTGTTCCATCATTAATTTGCTTTGCCCATATGGATTAATTGGATTAGTTGGATCAGTTTCTTTGATTGGCATTGTTTCTGGCATACCATAAACAGCCGCTGTTGAAGAAAAAATTAGTTTTTTGGCATCAAATTTAACCATTACCTCTAAAAGTTTAATTAGGCCATTAACATTGTTATCAAAATATTTCAGCGGATTAACAACTGATTCTGGTACCACGCTATCTGCACAAAAATGAATAACTGCTTCTATTTTTTCTTGCTCAAAAACATGACTTAAAAAGTCAGTATCGCGAATATCACCTTGATAAAATTTAGCCTGTTCATCAACAGCTTCCCGATGCCCGCGACTTAGATTATCTACGACAACAACCTCTTCATTTTTATCGACTAACTCTTTAACCATTTGGGAGCCGATATAACCGGCGCCACCTAAAACTAAAATTGCCATTATTTAATCTCCTTTTGTATCAATACATCTGTTTTATTGTAATATACCAAATTTAAAATAACAATTTTGTTTATAAATACTTAATAACGTGTTTCTACCTATTATATAGTAACTCATTTGGTCTGATTTAAAAATTTATAGTAACTTTTAAGAATTATTTTGTAAAAAATAGATAACTTCTGAAAATCAGTATTCCCGGAAGTAAAAATCAATAAAAAATAAGGTGCAAGCGCACCTTATTTTAATTAGTCGAAATATATCGTTTAATTCCCTTTTGCCATAATGCATATGAAAAAAGAAAGAATAAAATTGTCATGGTACTTAAAGTTATAAACATTTCAATTCCCAGTGAAATGGCAGTATCTGTTGTAACCAAATAAATTAACCCATTTGAAAGAGACAAGACTGGAACTAAATAAAGTAAGACCAATCTGATTTTTGTCGGATAAACACCCTGCGGACGATTAGCAGAATCAATCAAATATTCAGGAACACCATTCAAGGCAGTTAAGTTTTCTTTGAAAAAAGCAACTTCCACAACAATTTGATTAATTGAAAAAACAAACAAAATACCAATGATATAAAATAAGCCGACCAACAACCACTGTGTCAATCCAAGATGAAATTTAGCTATTAAGAAGCACGTTGCAGGTAAGTAAATAATCAAGTTCATTAAACTTGGGAAATCCAATTTGCCAAATGCATAGTAAAAGTAAGAATTTACAGGTTTCAAAAAAACATGATCTAAATTACCTGACACAATATTATCTGCTAAATTCTCATGCGCACCAATAAACAAAAACTGATAAGTCGATGTTATACAAGACAATGACATAATCATTACAAGATATTGATCCTGAGTCAGTCCCCCTATATCAGAACTAAATGAATAATAAATAGTTCCCGCCAAAAGTTCAACGATTGTAAAAATAAACCCAAACAAAGTAACTAAGGCGGATGTCGTGCGATAAGTGATGAATTCTTTAAAACTTTGCTTAGCTAAAATGCCATAAAGTTTTAGTGTCATACGCCCACTCCTTCGAATCTAGCTAACCCTCTTTTAAATAAATAGTTAGAGATAATCTTAAAAATCACACACCAAATAACTAGCGTCATAATATAGCTTACAAAGCGCTCACTATTGTGACTTTCTTTAATAAATAGTTCAACGAAATCACTAGAGACTAACGAAATCGGTGAAAAACGAAAAATTTGATAAATGGTACTAGATAAAACATCTAGAGGAAATAATAATCCGCCAAAAAACATATAGAGCGCACTAATGATAGGTCTTAGTGGCCAAATTTGGATTAGCCAAAAAGCTAACGTACCCATAATAAACATTAATTCATGCCAAACAATTAAACTTAAAATAAGATAAAGCACTAAACTGAGTGTAATTAGTATATTTAACTGTGTTACGGCCAACATGAGAACGACAAGTAAAATAAATGGACTACTACTGCCCAAAAATATCGCAAAACTATTTATTTTGATATTAACGGGTCTTAATAATGACGTATTCAATTGCCCAGATTTAATATTATTAGCTAAATCAAAAAGGGGGCTAAATGTAAACACGAAGGACAATAGCGCTGTCAGTAGTAAATATTGCAACATTTGAGGCTGTGTATAACCATTAATTACTGTCTCTTGAGAACTTTTGTAAATAGCAATCCACATCAAAAATGATAACCCGAGTTGAATTGATCGAGATAGCAATGAAATAAAAAAGTTAGTTTTATAAGTTAGTAAACTCAATAAACTTGTTTTCACACTAGCTAAATATTTCAAAATATCAATCCTTTCTTTCATTAAAAAGCTGATACAAAGTTTCTTCTAAAGAAGGGTGTTGAATATGAATATTTTGAATATCGCTTAGTTTAAGTGTGATACTTGCTTTTTCATCATAATCTGAAATAGTTGTTTGATGCGTTGTGTTTGTCAGTTGAGCATGATGACTACTCATAACGGGCCTTTGATGATGATGGTGATCGATCACGATTGAGGGACGTTTTAATTGTGCTTTTTCGACAAAGGTTTTAACTAAACCATCAAAAGCAATGTTCCCATTCAGCAAAACCATCATACGCTCAGTCACTGCTTCAATATCTGTCATTTGATGACTAATTAACAGTACGGTAACACCTTCCGTTTGATTAACTTTATTTATAAAATCGTGCAAAGCACGTTGGCTCACGATATCCATCCCAATAGTTGGTTCATCTAGTATAAGTAGCTCTGGACCGTGTAATAACGCCGCAATAACTTCTAATTTTGTTCTTTCACCAAGAGATAATTTACGAACTGGAACATAAACAACTTCTTCTAGACGGAACATTTTTAAATAACGATTCAGTCTTTGCTGATAATCTATTGCATCAATTTTATAGATAGATTTCAACATTTCAAATGTATCCGCAGCTGGTAAATTCCAATTTAATTGACTTTTTTGTCCCATTACTACCCCGATTTTTGATAAAAAAGTCGCATTATTAGTATCAGGTCTTGTCCCAGCAACTTTGACCTCCCCTTCTTCAGGCTGCAAAATCCCTGTGAGCAATTTGATAATAGTTGATTTTCCTGAGCCATTAGGACCGAGTAATCCAACTTTTTCGCCTTTTTCAAGAGTAAAGGAAACGTCTTTTAGAACATCTTTTTGTTGGTATCGTCTTTTGAAAACATCAACTATGGCTGATCTTATCCCCGACTTTTTTTGATAAGTTTGATACCCATAATTAACCCGATTCATCGTAATATATGACATACTTCTCCCCTGTTAGATAAACTTTTTATTAACTTTATCATTAATTTTTAATTTATTCAACAAAAAAGAAACGAGACTCTTGAAAGAGTCTCGTTATCACATTGCTAATCCATCCTGATACCCACGTTGATAATTGTTAAATGAGCCATTTGTTAATAATTCTGAAAATTGGCTTAAACTAGGGATTTTTTCAGGATAATGATGAATTGCTTCTTGATTAGTTGCTTCTTCTAAAGCTTGATCATAGCCCAAGTCATAGTCGCTTTTATGGCTATGTAGTAATTGCTGTTCATACTTTAAGCGTAAATAAGCCATCTCTTGGATACAATCTTGTTCAGAATCGTTATTCTTACGATGTGTTTCTGTCATAAACTCATCACCTTTGTCTAAAATACACCAAAAATGCTGGTGCTTGTCTTTACAACGGTTATCGTAACCCTTATATTAAGATTTAACAAAAAATAACGTTCCAAAATGACGGTCATATTCCAAGTATTTGATATAGTATTACTTAAACCGTTACTAAATCACCAAAGTTTTCTTTAATAAAAGTTTCTAAGATAGCAATATTTTCTCCTAATTCTAAAAATGTTGAATACATGAATAACTCATTATTATTGAAATAAATCGTTCGAGGAATGATACTTTGATTATCATAAAACCAATCTTCTAGTCGCATACCTCTTTGCTTCAGTAGGTTATAGCTTTGACCTTCATCTGTTATTTTCCAGTTTCTAGTATCGGTTTGAGACATCTGAATGCTGTCACGCTGTTTAATTTCAACAATATTTTTCATATTAATCCTCCGTGAACCAATGATTAATATTATAATATCATTTTTTTTTAATAAAAGTCGAGCTATTTTTAAAATATTACTTTTTCTTTAAACTTGTTATGATTTTACTTTTAAACTATCAGCATTTTTTATATACTAATTTATGTACGCGCTATTGTAATTAAATAGGATTAAAGGACGACTCATGAAGTTTTCTCATAACATCAAAAAAATTAGAACTGATAACAAACTGACTCAAGAAGATTTAGCACAATTACTAAATGTTTCACGAAAAACTATTTCAAGTTGGGAAACTGAACGAAGTTTTCCGGATATTGAGACTTTAAAAAAGCTAAGTCATCAATTTGAAATTCCAATTAATCAGTTGTTAGAACAAGATTTAACTACCAAAAAATATATTTCACACTTGTTTCCAAGAAGTCATGAAAAAAGCTCGCTTAAACACTTATGCCTGGTTCAGTTAATGTTTATCTTTATTGGCTATTTATCATTACTAGAGGTTATCAATTTCCCATTAACTACCTTAATTTTACTCTTCATCACACTAGTCACTTACCACCACAGCTCGCGTAATTTTCCTGTTAACACCTTGAGAACTTATAAGCGAAACAGTTTGCTTTTTTTGATTATTTGCTTACTGACTAATTCAATTTTAGGATTTACAGGACTTGTTCAAGAGTTTATCACTAATCAGCCTAATATCTACTACTTAAATGGTGCTATTGTCGGCAAGGCAATTATGGTTATTCTGTTAAGTGTTAGTATGTACGTCTTATTTGAAATAAGACACCTCTTTTTTCATAAAAAACGCAAACCTTGATAAAATTAGGTTTGCGTTTTTTGTGTCTAAGCTCCTTAGCATTTTGAAGTTCTACTTTTCAGCTACACTTTTAAAGGTGTTTGTTTTATAGTTAAATTGTTCATTATAACGCTATTGTTCCCTTACATTTATTAGCAAGATAGCATTATTCGGGGGGTAGTCTTTTTTAAGTTTTTATAATGAAGGCCAGTTATGCTTACTATAATGTAATCGTTGAAATAGCTACAGTAAGGAACTTGTTATAAGGTTTGTTTATAGTGTTTTTATTATCGTGAACTTCTCGTTTAAAAGAATTCCACTTATAAATTTCGTAAACAGATAAAACATATTTATAATGAAGATACTATTAACTTACCTTATAAAGAAGAGACTATTATTGTTATATAATAGCCTCTTTTTTATTTTGTCAATAACAGTTATAATTAGGTGACAATGATAGTGTTAAGGAGGATTTTGTATGTGGGATTTTATTCGTGGAATTTTTGATCACTTAAAATAAAAACATTTAAAAAGCACGGACAGGTTCTGATGCTTTTTTATCATTCATACATTAATCCTAGCAAGTTAAGGAGAAATACAACAAATGAAATTATCAATCGGTACATTACAAACTTTCGATTTTTTAGGTAAACAATTTTTTAGTAAAGTGTGGAACAGTTATCAAATTGCTTTTTATTATCACGATGATTTATGGGTTGGTGAATTTGTAAGCACCAAAAATCATAATCCCAAAATGAAAACAGGTAGACAACTAATCGATAATATCCAAAAAGACAATAGTGATTTAAGCATCTATAATATGGATTTTGATTTGGATCATGAACATAAGTTTATTAATCAAACTCAAAATAACGATAATCCTGCTGTAATCGAAATTCTTGAAAAAAGAGAACAAATCCAACAATCAGAGCTTGGAATGGATACCCCTTACCAAAAAGTAGCACTTCTAAATGAAGTGTACCCACAAGCAACAGGTAGTTTCGATGTACAAATAGGTCTTCACAACATTCAAAAAGCTTTACTTGAAGCTTCAAAATTATCAAAAAATATTAACCTAGGCCAATATATCCTAAATGCCAAAAAGGTTGGCACAACTATTAAAGTGCCTTATATGGAAATTGATCAAGATAAGCTTGATTTCGTTGGTTTAGTTACAGTTTAAAAAGTATGGGAATCATTCCCATACTTTTTATTTGGATATTAATTTTTTTAAAATATTTACTTAACCTACCATCTGAATGATACTTCGACTTTAATCTACAGTATAATTGACTATAGATTAAAACTTTGGAGGTTTACAATGGAAGTTATTTTACCAGTTATCACTTTTTTACTGGGTATCGCAATCGTTGTTACTTATTATCTCAAAAACAAAGATGAAAAAAAGCTTATTGATTCTTTTGTAGTTAATGATGAACAAGCAAAAGCAATAAGTAAAATCATTGATGAAACAGAAGATACCCAAAAAGCTGTCGAAACGATTCGTGATACGTATCATTTAACGACGGCTCAAGCCATTACACTATACGGACGTTTAAAGTCAAAATAAAAAACATCAGTCAATAAGATTGATGTTTTTTTAATTATAGAATATGAATACCGTGAGCTTCACATTTGTCAATCATCTCTTGTGGCCAAACACTTGTTTGAACTTCACCAATATGTGCTTTTTGTAAAAGTAACATACATAAACGAGACTGGCCGATTCCACCACCGATAGTATAAGGTAGCTCTTTGTTTAATATCTTATGATGATAAGGTAAATCAGCACGATCTGTTAAACCTGTTATTTCAAGTTGCGATTTCAAAGAGTCCTCATCAACACGAATCCCCATACTAGAAATTTCTAGTACACTTTGAAGAGGTTCAAACCAAAATAAGATATCACCATTTAATTGCCAGTCATCATAATCAGGTGCTCGACCATCATGAGGCTCGCCACTATCTAATTTACCACCAATTTGCATTAAGAAGACTGCCCCAAGTTCTTTGGTAATCGCATTTTCTCTTTCTTTCGGCGTTAAATCAGGATATTTATTTTCTAGTTCTTGAGTTGAGATGAATGTGATTTCTTCTGGTAAGTCATAAACTGCATCACCATAAGTTGCTTTTAGTTGTTGTTGTGTTTGTTTAATTGCTTCAAAGATTTTTTTAACTGTTTGTTTAAGCGTTTCGGGGTGACGTTCATCTTTTTGGATAACACGCTCCCAATCCCATTGATCGACATAAATAGAGTGAACATTGTCTAATTCTTCATCTTTACGTATAGCGTTCATATTAGTATATAAACCTGTGCCATTCTCAAAACCAAAGCGGCCTAGTGCGTTTCTTTTCCACTTAGCCAAAGAATGAACAATTTCAATGTCTTCTCCTGGAATATCTTTGATTTGAAATGAAACTGGAGATTCTACACCATTCAAATTATCATTCAATCCCGTATTCTTCAAAACAAACATTGGGGCCGAAACTCTGTTTAAATTAAGCGCATTGCCCAAATTATTTTGAAATAGCTCGCGAAGTTCTTGAATTGCTAGTTGGGTCTGTTTGACAGATAATTTTGAATCATAAGATTCTGGAATAAATAAGTCCATGTGTAAAATCTCCTTTTATATATTAGTTTGTTATTAGACTTTACCACTACAATTAATAAAAGTAAATTAAAAAATTAATTTATTATTAATTTTAATGGATTTTCCTTTTTTTAAAATAAACTAAAAAAGTGTATGATTAGGTATATCAATACTGATAAGGAGACATCTATCTATGTTAATTTTTTTAATGGGATTATTTTTCGTGATTATATTAGCTAACTTTTTAGCTAATCTTTTCCCAAAAATCCCCCAAGCTATTTGGCAAACATTACTTGGAATTGTTTTAGCTATGATTCCAAGTATGCAAAACTATGTTACCTCACTTGATCCTCAATGGTTCTTGCCGATTATTATTGCTCCCCTGCTATTTTATGAAGGCCAACAGACCACAAGAAAATATATTATTGAAAATTCAAAGGAAATCTTTCAATTATCATTTTGGCTAGCTTTTATGTGTATGGCAGCATTAATGCTGTTCATTCATTATGCATTAGGGTGGCCATTCAGTATTGCGCTCTGCATTGCGGCAATCGTGACACCTACCGATGCAACAGCACTTGGCTCAATCAAGTCAAACTTTGAAACACCCGAAAAATTAAGTGATGATTTAGAAATGGAATCTATGTTTAATGATGCAACAGTTGTTGTCGCATTAGAATTGTCGCTGATTTGGGTCAAGACCGGACATATCAATCCAGCCGAAGGTCTACTGACATTTGCTTATGCAGCATTAGGCGGAATTGCTTTTGGGGTTATTGCTTCAGTTATCATTATATTCTTTCGTAATTATTTACTCAAAAATCACTTTAATGATTCCACCTCTCAAGTGTTAATTCAATTGTTAACACCCATCTTAATTTATATCCTTGCTGAAGAAATCGGTGTTTCAGCTTTTATTGCAGTCGTTATTGCCGGAATCTTCCATCATGAAGAACAAGAACAAACCCTGTTAATGTCTTCTCAAATGACAAACCTTATGACACAGTTGTGGGATGTTCTCAGCCAAATTCTTAATGGTGTTGTCTTTGGTATTTTGGGCGTTAGTTTGGTTATTATTTTTAAAAATATCGAGTTTCTAACAGACCTTCATTACTATGAATTAATTGGTGTTAGCTTATGCGCATTATTAATCTTTTTCGTTATACGGACCTTGTTTTATTTCTATACGGGAGACGACACGCTTGATAAGCGCTTTCAATGGAAGAACGCGATTATTTTTGGGATTAGTGGCGTTCACGGGAGTGTAACACTAGCCATGGCTTTATCACTTCCAACCGTTGGCTTGCTTGACTTTAGAAATGATATTTTAGTCGTCGCTTCTTTTGTCATTGTACTTAGTTTCATTATTCCTTTATCAGTTTTACCATTCTTATTACCTGATCGAAAAATAGAACTTACAATTGACGAAATCCAAGAAGCCCATCGCGAAATTGTCCAATCTACGATTACTCACATTGACACACTGCCACTTGATAACAAGACTAAATTAAATCTGAGCCGTCGTATTCAAACCCAAACTGGATTTTCAAAACGAACACTATTTTCGCCTAAAGAATTTAAGCAAATCACAACCGACTTAAGTCACGACTATTATCTAGCTGTTCAGCAAGCATCTGTTAAAGGTCAACTCTCACCTGAAGCTATCGACTTATTCAACAGACTAAAATCAGCTCAGCAAAATAGCCAAACCTCTTTAAATGTTTTGTTCTCTTTTAGAAGAAGAAAACGTGAGTTCAAATCTCTTCAAATGGAAAACTCGCCCGAGATTACCGAAGCAAAATTAAACAAAATCAAAGATAAAATCAGTCGGATTGATAAACACCTCAAGTTTGCTAAATTACCTATATATAATAATTTATTACTAAAACGCAGAAGAAAACTTAAAACAGATTATGAATATTTATCTTATTTCAAAAAAGTGATTGTCTCTGACTCTTTAAAATCAGCTTTCACAGAATTAAAAGATGTTTTAAAACCTGTTACAGTTAAATTCTTAAAAGATTATGATTATCAAACTGAGGACAAGCAAAAAGTCATGGCTTTAAGACAGTTACTGGTTTTACAAAGTACACAAGTTGATGGCCAATTAGATTCCAAATTGTCTGAAAACCAGCATCTTATGGCATTATTACAGTATGAATTAACGGTCATCATAGACAATTACCGTAATAATAAATATAGTCAGGCTTTATTCAACCAGCTCTATGACGAAATTATTTCTGCTCAAAGTACACTACTTGCATTAGATTAATCATAAAAAAAGCACTTCGCAAAATTGCGAAGTGCTTTTTATGATCCAGCTATTAATTTTACAATTAAACTTCCTGCATACCCCACTATTATCACAAATGAAATAACAGCTAGTAGCAAGATAAGTTGACTTCTTTTTTTGCGAGGTTTTTCAAGCTCTTTAAAAAAGAGTGTCACATCAACTAATACGATAATAATAATGAATAAAATATCAAGAATAATGCTAAAAATTGTCATGTTTATTTCCCTTCTGAACAATAGTTATAGCATATCATGAGTTAGCATAATAAAAAACAACTTACAAAGTAAGTTGTTTAAGATTAAACGATTTTTAGTTTTAACTGTCCGTGTTCTACCCATTTAATAGCCAATTGAAGACGATAAACGCCATATGAAATGATAGCTGGTAATACCATTCCTACTCCAATATAAACCATTAAAGCACTGATATTTGATGAAGCTAGGTTAATTGGTGCGATAAATGAAGTTAGTCCTAGTCCTGCTAGTTGTGGTGTTGTTGTGAATCCAAAGGCAACAGTTGCAATCGGTGCACATATGATTGCTGCTACCATTGGCGGAATTGCAAGTCTTGGATTAGCTAGTAAGTTTGCAAATTGGACTTTAGGTGTAATTAGCCCTTGAGCAATGTTAGCTCCTAAGTTATTTTGGTTGAATGACATTACTGTGTAGCCTACAAATTGAGCTGTAGTTCCGATTAAGGCTGCTCCTGATGAGACAGGATCTAACATAATTGCGATAGCTAGTGCTGCAGAAGATGCGGGGGTCATCATGAAGATTGCCCAAACAACCGCAACTGCGATTGATCCTACAATAGGATTGATTGTAACTGAATCGTAGATGAATTGACTCATCCAAACCAACGCTGGTGTTGTTACAGCTGCTAAGATCAGACCAGAAACTGTTCCAACTACTGTTGATGAAAGTGGTACTAGCATCATATCTAAAGGTGTTTTTCCTGTTAAGTAGTTCCCTAATAAAGCGGCAATTAAACCTGCTGCAACAGCTGAAATAGGCTGACCTGAGGTAAACATTGTACTATTTCCTGCCAAAGTCATATGATGTCCTGTTGCAGTTATGGCTCCCATACCACTTTCTGAAAAGAACACGCTATTAGCACCAATGGTCGATGAAATCATCGCACTGAAAATAACTAACGTATTACTCTTTAAACATGCCGCAATTGCGACACCAATTGCAGGGCCTAAGAGGACTTGAGAAATTGTCCCAATTTGATATAGGGCCTGAATGTTAGCCATTTTCCCGACTGATTGTAATAATAGTCCAATTCCCAAGCAGACTAAAATAGCATTAGATACCCCTGCGGAAACTTGATAAACATAATCCATCGGCTTCTTGGCCTGATTAGCTGTGTTCTCTTTCATAATGTAAAGAACTCCTTTCGTGTTGTGTTTGTTTTTTGTATTATTAGAATTACAACATGTTTTCTAATAAAAGGCAACATTTATTTTTATTTTTTTTTAATAAAAGTGCTTATTATTTATTTTGATATGATAAAAAGGTTGATAAATCAATATTTCAAATATAAAACATCGCTCTCAGAATATGAGTTAAAATCTCATTTTCAAAACAAAAAAACCACTTTTTATAAGTGGTTTTTTGTTTTACAGGATTTTAGTAGTATTTCATTTCGACATCGCTTTAACACTGAAATGAACATCTTCAAAGTAATTATCAAAGGTTACGCGCCATTCACCTGGTTTCACATCTACCGGTAGTAAAAAGGTACCTGAAGAAACTTGTTCACCTTCAGATAAAGTTTTTCCTTGTTGATCAAGTTTATTTACCAACCATTTCAAAGCATTTAATGGATTTCCCAGTACTTCTGCTGAATTACCACGTGCAACTTCTTGATTATTATAAAATAATTGGCAGTTCACATTACTTAACTGACTCATTGATAGCGTTGAAGTTTCAAGTTCTTTACCATAAACAACGTATCCGCCAACAGCCGAATCTGCCATTACTAAATACTTTGATAATGCTGGGAACCAGTCTGCAAACCTGGAATCAGGTACTTCAACTCCAGGAGCCACCGTTGTTTTTGCGGCTAACTCTGCTAAACTATCTTCCGGTGACAATGCCTCCTTAGCCTTGAAAACCAATTCAACTTCAGCAAGCGGCGCCATTAAGTCTGATTTCATTTCAAGTGTTGCTCCGCTTTTGACAAAATGGCTAGCGACTTGCGCGCCATATAGCGGTTCATCTGAATCAAACATGTCTTGTGTTTGTTGGCTAGTTAGACTAACCTTATATCCCCCGAATTCTTCCCCCTTGAGTTCTGTTACTCTTTGTTGAACTCGGTAGCTGGCTGCTTCATCTGTTAGGGCTTCAGTATATTGAACCATTTGTAGTAGTTGCTTTGAGTGATAAGCCTGATACAAATCTTGAGCTACAGATTCTTCTAATTTTGATAATTTTTGTTGTCGTTCTTTTAAGTTTACAGTCATAGCAAGTTCTCCTCCATATGCTAGAACCCACTTTTAAAAACGACCAATCTTTAAAAGTGGTCTAACAAAATCTAAATTTATAATATTAATTGGACCTTCATCTGATGTGTAACTAATCGCAGATTCCATTTCGACCACCTCCTAAAGATTTCTTAGATAGTAAAGAAAACAATTACTATTAAGTTGCTTTCTTTATTTAACTTGTTGCTAGTATAACCTATATTATTAAAAAATCAACCTTTATTTTAATTATTATTTAATTAAATAAAAACCCACGAAAAGGGTAATTAAACACCAATTCGTGGGCTTGATATAATATATTTCACTACATATTTTTGACACTTTTATTTACATAATAATTTTACTCTATCCGCTAGAAAAACGAAAGTTAGTCATTGATTGGTTTGATTCAAATTTTAAAGAATATCGCATTTTTTCGAATTCGGATTTAAAACGTGTTAAATGAATTCGGTGGCGAGAGACTCGGTCTGCTAAAGCTTCAGCTGTTACCAGTTGGCTATATTTAGACATTAATTTGGTTTTCTGCTCATGAAAGGCTTGGCGTAATGCTTTTAATTCGCCTTTCATGGGTTTCGGTTTAGTTAACGTTGCTTGTGTTGCTTTGGCTTTTGCAGTCATAGTAATCTCTCCTTACATGAGTTAGCCACCTACATCTGTAAGTGGTCTAACAGAATCATCAATGTGTTTATAGTTTTTCACCTCTAAAAAATAATCATCGGTTGAGACTTCAATCGCAGATTCCATTGGAACCACCCCCTTCTAAAAACGTCCTAAATTAATCAAATAATGATCATCTTCGAAATAGCTGATACTCGTTTGTGTTGAGTTATTAACTAAATCTTGTTACCAATTATAACGAGTAAAATTAAAAAATCAACCTTTAAATTCACTTTTATTTAATTTTTTAATTTATAACTCATGAAGAACACCTTCTTATCCCTTATCCTAATGCGGTTTTCTGAGTTTAAAACTTTATCAAAATAATTTTTACTTATTGATACAAACTTCAATTTATTTGCTTTTTTATTGCGTCCCCCATCATTGGATTTATTATCAGTCAACACAAATAAAAAAACCACTTTAAAAAGTGGTTTTTATTTTGTGAATGCCCAAATATGCATCATATCTTTTTGAATTTCTGCAGGATTATAAATAGTTAAACTATGATTTTTATTAGGATCATCATTCGGATCTAGTAAACGAATACCATTATCATCTGAATAAGACAATACCATAAAGTGACCACTTTGGGTAAATTGACCAGGACCTACGGAAATAACAACCGGAATTCCTTGTTTGAGGTAAGGAATGGCATTATTAATATCGTTGCCTAAATCATGGTATTGATAACCAAATTGAGTCGCAAAAGCTGGGAAAATATCCCATGAAGTCCCTTGGCCATCTACAAAGTATCGACTGCCAGACCAATTTAATATGTCGGCAGGTGAAGTTTTAATTGAATTATCAAAGAAAGCACTCACCATAGCTAAAGAAGCAACCGCACAGCCGTTTTCATCAAGTGTCCCAGCCCCTGTACCATATGGCAAGCTCTTATATCTTTCATCAGTTTGTAAAATCAAATGTGAATTGAGGCTATCTTGCTTTAGCTTAGCTGAAACTTGTTGCGCGTAAGCTTGCATAGGATTGGTTGCTGGTGCTTCAGGTTCAATTTGTTGATTATCGTTTTTATCTTCACGCTTTTCTTCAACTTTAATTTTTGCATAATCACCATTTACCCATTGGTTAGCCCCTAATTCATACCAAGTTTGACCGTGAACAACACGTCTTTGATACACATGATAATCTTGTTGATCTTGGACGATACCAGTCGCTTGTGTACTGTTTGGTTCAGACCATATTCTCAAATTGTATCCTGGTATATAAGAAATAGTAACAGTTGCGTCCATTTCTTGTGCTGAGTTTTCACCTAATAAGTCGGTATATTTTGCCATAACATATTCATTGTTACCCACTAAGTAATATGAGTGACCTTGAGGGTCTTTGGCTTCATTGTGGACTAGCCATTGACCGTCATTAGGTAAATAGTTCTTTACTGTTGGGTTAGTCGTTACATTTTGCCAAGATGCAATTTTTTGTCCGTCAACGAAATTTCCTGTTGCGATTTGTAAACTGCTATCGGCTTTTACTTCATGATTTAGTGGTAAAGTTGTTGCTCCTAGAAGTACTGAAGCAAGTGTTAGAGTTGAAACGAGTTTATTTTTTTTGTTCATTGTAACTTCTTCCTCCGTTACTGATACCTTTCGTAATCATGATAATTTTAGCAGATTATTGTTACTAAACCGTTACAAAATGAATACATTATGGCGAAAAGATAATATATTATAACACAATATAATTGAATATAATATATTATTCCAAAACCATATCAATATGCTCAATACCGTCTTCTAGATAGGGTTTTGAGGTTTGTTCAAACCCATAACTACCATAGAAATTATTCAGATATGATTGAGCGGCTATTTTAATAACCACTTGTGGGTACTGAAGTTTGATTTGATCTAGAACAACCTCAATCACTTTTCTTCCTAGTTTTTGTTTTCTAAATTTTTTAGGAACAAGTACTCGGCCAAAACTAACACTGTGTTCTTTTTCTAAAATCCTCGCATAGGCTGCTAACTCATTATCTGCCGTCCAAAACATAACATGAGTTGCGTCATCATCTGTATCGTCAACTTCTTGGTAAGGACTCTGCTGTTCTACAACAAAAACCTTCACGCGTTCCTTCATTATTGTCAATAACTGATCAATAGTTAACTTATTAGTTTTTTTGATTTCAATTTTCATAGCTTAAAATTTCCTTTCCTAAATAAAAACGCACCTAACATAATTTCCTCACATCTTTGATGTGCCCTAGTAGAAATTAGATTAGGTGCGTAATGTTTTAACTGCCCGGGGACAGCAAAACCGCTTATTCTTTTTTTGAAATTATATCAGGGTAATCAAACAGAATCAATAACTATAAAGCCTATTCTATTGATACCAATTCAACTTTTGTTGCACCTGGAATTTCACCAATAGCTGATAGCAATTCATCTACTGAACAAATAAGTTCACTAAAATCTAACGAAATCATCACACTTGCAATGCTGTGAATTGGGATATTTTGATTAATTGTCAAAATACTCGCATTCTTCTTTGATATAACAGTTAACACTTTGGATAAAATACCTTTTTGATGATCTAGCATGAACGAAATAACGGCTTTTTTGTTCCAATCACCACGCTCATTATTAAAAACTAAATCTTTGTATTTATAATAAGTTCCCCGACTAATACCGACTCTTTTGGTTGCTTCGCTAACTTGTGTCACTTCACCCGTATCAATCAGCTTTCGAGCCTGAATAACCTTCTCAAATGAGTCCGGTAAAATGGACTTATCCACTATATAATATTTATTAATCATTTTGCACCTTCACACTTAATCCTTTTTGTTCGACTTCTATCGGTTTCACCATGAAATCAGAGAACTTTTGAGCCAAAACTTCTACCATTTTAGCACGTTTTTCTTCATCAGGTGAAATTAACATCATAGTTGAACCACTACCACTTAAATAAATCAGACTATTATGTTGTTGTGTAATACGTTCAATCTCATCATAATCCCTAATTAATTTGGTGCGATAAGGTTGATGCATTTTATCTTTTAAAGTAGCTGATAATTTATCAAAATTACCTTGAGCAAGTGCCTGAACTAGTGCCAGACTGTGACTAATCTGAAAAGTAATATCTGCATATGTCATCTGCTTAGGCAAGGCAGCTCTTGCTTCTTTAGTACTCATTTTATAGTTGGGGATAATCGCTGTAAATTTCAAGCTTGGACTAACCTCGTATTGCGTGAGTTCAACCTTATCGCCATCCAAGAAAGCTGAACATAATTTACCATAGACAGCAGGTGCAATATTGTCTGGGTGCTTTTCCATTTGAGTTGCTAATTGGACTAACCTATCGTCAGTAAAATCTTGATCAAACCACAATCCTGCTGCTTTAATACCAGCCACAATACAACTAGCAGAACTGCCCAAGCCTCTTGAGACTGGAATTTCACTATCAATTGTCAGCTTCACTGAGGGAACCTCTTGATTCAAGTACTCGCAACCTTTGACAAATGCCTGATATACAATATTTGAATCATTTTGATAAATTGGCTCACACCCTGTAATTTCAAGTCGTTGTGAACTAGGTTCAAAGATAAAAGTGCCGTACATATTCACGGCTAATCCTAAACAGTCAAAACCAGGGCCTACGTTTGCACTTGTTGCAGGTACTGTGATTTTAATCATATTCTACAACTCCTTTGCTTTATTCTTGACGTAATCACGCATTTCTTCAATAGATACGAAGTCTTGTTCTTTAGTATGAATACCAAAGAGTTCTTTGATTGCATCTGGTGCAGTAACCCCTGTTTGACGTTCAACTGCCATGATTTTTTGCATAGCTTCTTGGTCCTCTTTTTCTTCTTCATCAATTACCGCATCATAAACCGTATCAATAAATTTGTAAGGACTGGCTGTACTTAATAAGATGTTTGGAATATCAGAGTCTTGCTCTTCAAAGTCACGCATTACTTTATACCCACAAGCAGTATGCGGATCCATTAAGTAACCTGTTTCTTCATATAAATTGTGAATCATTTCTTTGATTTCTTCATCTGTACAAAAACCACACGCAAAATCCTGTTTAATTGCGGCTAGTAAATCAGCATCAACTTGGAATTGACCGGTTGTTTCTAGATCTGACATTAACTGCTGAATTAATTTTGTATCTTCGCCACTCTTATAGTAAAGCAGTCTTTCAAAGTTACTTGAAATTTGAATATCCATACTTGGTGCACAAGTCTTGAAGAAAGGACGATTGCGATCATAAACACCTTCTTCGAAAAAGTCAGCGATAACATTGTTTTCGTTGCAGGCAATAATCAATTTGTTGACTGGAAGTCCCATCAACTTAGCATAGTACCCTGCCAAAACATCACCAAAGTTCCCTGTTGGCACGGTAAAGTTTACTTTATCTCCTGCTTTAATTTTGTTTTGGTCAAGTAGTTGTTTGTAAGCGTTGAAGTAGTAGACAACTTGTGGAATTAAGCGACCAATATTAATTGAATTAGCACTTGATAAGCTAATATTTTCACCTAATTCCTGGCTCAGTTGTTCATCATTTAGAATTTGCTTAACTTTAGTTTGAGCATCATCAAAGTTACCTTCAATTGCTGCTAAGTTTGTATTGTCACCATAGGTTGAAAGCATTTGTGTTTCTTGAACAAAACTCACACCACCATTAGGATAAAATACTGTAATTCCTGTGTTCTTATTATCTTTAAATCCATTCAACGCAGCCGTTCCTGTATCTCCACTAGTTGCAGTTAGAATCATTACCTTTTCTTGATCTTCTAGAACATATTGCATTAACTTAGGTAACAACTGTAACCCCACATCTTTGAATGCACTTGTTGGACCGTGGAATAATTCTAAAACATAAAAATTATCAACTGCTTTGATTGGTGCAATTTCTGGACTGTCAAAGGTTTGATGATAAGCACTATCAACACTTTGATTAATCTCATCTTGTGTAAAATCAGGTAATAATCTTGTTAAGACTTGTTTCGCAATATCTTGATAACTCAAGCCACTTAATTGGTTGATATCTAATGGGTATTTTTGGATTTCAGGTAACACAAATAGTCCCTTATCTTTTGAGAATCCCTGAAAAATAGCACGCTTTGCTGGCAGTGCGACTTGATGATTTCTAGTACTGGTATATTGAGGCATAAATAATCTCCTTAACGTTTGTTGCTTATTCAATATGTTTATGATAAAGTGTTTATTAAATAAAAACAAGTGTTTATTAAAAATAAACAAATATTTCAAGGAGGTCTTTATTGATGAACATTGCGATTTTAGGTTTTGGTACCGTTGGAACGGGTGTTTACGACATTATTAAGAAAGGAAATACAGCACACACTACCAACCTAACCGTGTCTCATATTTTTGTTCGTGAAACTCGAACAAAGGACTTACCTGAAATGACGTCTAACATTGATGACATTTTACTTAATGACGAGGTTGATGTGGTTGTTGAAGTAATGGGAGGTATTGAACCTGCTCGTGACTATATCCTAAAAGCACTTCAAAATGGTAAACATGTTGTCAGTGCTAACAAGGCAGTTATTGCTAAATATATGGATGAGTTTGTAAAAGTTGCACAAGAAAATAATGTTGATTTCTACTTTGAATCAAGCGTGGCTGGTGGTATCCCTTGGATTAAGAACTTGGAACGCTCACTTAGAATTGATAATGTTTCAAGTATTAGCGGTATCTTTAATGGAACAAGCAACTTTATTTTGGATCAAATGAAAAAAACAGGAAAACCATTTGCTGATATCTTAAAAGAGGCGCAAGACTTGGGATATGCTGAAGCTGATCCAAGTGCTGATATTGATGGTTATGATATTGAGAACAAATTATGTATTAGTTTAAACCTAGCTTACAATACTTCAATCAAACCAAGCGCTGATTTGCCTTGCTTTGGTATCCGCAATATCACAGATAAAGATATCGCTTATTTCAATGAACTTGGCTTAATTGTCAAATTAATGGGTAAAAGTTCTCGCCAGCAAGATGCCTTCGACTATGTGATTGAACCTACTTTATACAATTCAAACCATATCGAATCCAGCATCAATGATAACTTTAACTACGCCAGTTTAAATGGGGACACAATTGGGGAACTGGGCTTCATGGGTCAAGGTGCTGGTAAATTCCCAACTGCTAACGCTGTCATTCAAGACATTTTAGATATTGTAGACCAAACACCACGTGTAATCCCCGCTGAAAAATCAACGCTAAAACTAAATACTAACCTTTCAAAGAACTATTATCTTGTTCGTACACACGTTAACATTGATAAGTACTTAGACAATCATGAAGTTAAATCACTTAATTCTGAGTTTTCTCTTATTGAAAACATGCCCGCAGGTTCTATGCATCAAGTAATGACCAAAGTCTTAGCTGATGACGAAAGTGCGTTTATGGTCAATATTTCAGATGAAGATAAGGAGCGGGTCTTATGATTATTGCAAAATTTGGTGGTAGTTCACTAGCCAGTGCTGAACAATTTAATAAAGTGAAAAATCTTGTCACAAGTAATAGCAGTAGAACTCACATTGTGGTCAGTGCCATGGGAAAGGATGAAGCAAATCCCATTAAACTCACTGACGAGTTAATCGCACTTTATGATAATCAAAACAATATTAAGTTGGCCACTGAACACTTCGAACGCATTAAAGCACGCCTTTTAACGCTAAAAAAAGACCTTGCTTTAACTGTTGATATTGATTATCAACTTGAAGACTTTTATCGTAATTTAAACCACTTGTCTTATGCTGAATGTGTGAGCCGTGGTGAATATTTCACCGCTCAATTAATGGCTCAGTATTTAGGTTATCAATTTGTTGATGCTATCGACTTCTTAGTCCTTAATCAAAACCAAGTGGACTTAGAAGCTTCACAAGAAAAGTTTGCTGCTCTTAATTTACAGTTTACTCCCTGTGTTTTCCCTGGATTTTATGGTCTAGATAACCAAGGTCATATTCAACTTATGCCAAGAAGTGGTAGTGATACATCCGGATCGGTCATTGCCAACTTACTTGATGCTGATTTGTACGAGAACTGGACAGATGTAGCTGGAATAAAAGCTGCAGACCCCCGTTTAATTGACAACCCAAAACGTATTGAACAGCTAACTTACGATGAACTACAAGAACTCGCTTACATGGGACTATCCGTCTTTCAAGAAGATGCCATTAAGCCTATCAAGGATAAAAATATTCCTACTCGCATTTTAGATACGAATCACCCTGATGCTTTTGGAACAACAATCTGTGATGAGTCTTCTAACCAGCTAATTACAGGACTCGTTGGACAGCAAAATTATACGATTATTCATATCAAGAAGTTCAGTCTGAGCCGTGACTACTCAAACTTTGTTGAAATCTTTAAATTAATGTCTGATTTATCATTGGCTGTGTCTTACACATTTTCTGGCAAAGACCACATCGATCTGATTGTTGAAAGTTCACAGCTAAATAAAAACAAAGCGTTACTTTTTGATAAACTTCAAACGCTTTTCCCTACCGATTGCCAAATCACACTTAAAGAAAATATTTCATTAATTGCTGCTGTATCAGATAAGTTCTCAGCTAAGCCTTACTTAGTCAGTGATCTAATCGAACAGTTGAATCAAAATGAAATTGATGTACAATTCGTTAATCAAAGCAGCACTGATGTTAAAGTCTTATTCGGTGTCAAAAATGATGACTATATCAAAGCGTTACAACTACTTTATAATTATGTCGAAAAAAAAGAGAAAATTAACTTAATTTAATTAAAAAAGAAGCATCCAAGGTTTTGACACCTTTGAATGCTTCTTTTTTGTTATCATAATACAACACAATATATTATATTATGATTTTAAGATTTATTCTTTTATCTTTTATTATTTATTACAGTAGATAAAGATAAAACAAAATAGTACTAAGACTAGATACTTTTTCTAATTGTTTTTGACTATAGCCAATAAATGATTATTCTTTATATAAAAATGCAATCCTTAACTTTGTTATAATGCTTGTATTATTAGATATTTTAGAAAAGAGAATATATATGTCTACAGACTACATTACAAATTTAAGAAACTTAATTGGACATGAGCCTGTTATATTAGTATTTGCTGGAGGTATTCTAGCTAATTCCAAAAATGAGATCCTGCTACAGAAAAGAGCAGACTTTTCAAAATGGGGACTTCCTGGTGGTGCTTTGGAATTTGGTGAAACTGCACCTGAAGCATGTAAACGAGAATTTTTGGAAGAAACAGGTCTAGAAGTTAACATAAGTAAACTTGTCGGTGTGACCACACAACAAATTCAAAAATATCCAAATGGTGATGTGGCTCAAGCAGTTGTAGTTGAATTTCTTGTTACCGCTAACTCCGAAAAGTTCGATACATCAAGTCCTGAAACATTAGATTTACGGTTTTTTCACAAAGAACATCTTCCCGATATTATAAATGAACAGCATAAAAGGTGTATTGAAAATTATTTCAACAACAATTTTCCATATTTTGATTAGGAACTTACTTCACAATAGGATCAACTGTAAATTAAAAAGCAACAACCTTGATTAATTATTAAGGTTGTTGCTTTTTTGTAAGCTTTCACATTTGTATTTGTTAAGTTATATTAAAAATCCAATAAAACAACTGCCTATCAGCTATTTTTTGTTATACTAATAAAGCAATTTTTATATCGGAGGTATCCCATGAAAAAAATATTAAGTGCTGGTTTATTAATCAGTACGTTAGCCCTTGCTGGCTGTTCATCCACTCTTTCTAACAGCACTAATCAAAGTAATGCAAGCACTACTAACTCACAATCACATTCTATTACTTCATCATTTAAAAATAATATTTTTGAAAACAACGATGCTAAAATTGAAATTGTCAAAACACAAGTCTCACAGCCTGGTGGTGAAGTCAATGAACTTGGCGGAAAGCCCGCTTTTGTTATTTGGTACAAAATAACTAACAAATCGGGTTATGAATTAACTCCTGGTTCTTGGCTTAATTACTTTGATGCTTATCAGTCAGACAGTGGGACAGAAAGCAAACTAACAAATCCACCTATGCCACAATATACAAACTATACAAGAAATATGGTTAATAGTATTAAGAAAGGCGAAACAGCCGAAAATGCTGTTGCTTATGAACTAACCAATACTACACAGCCTGTTAGATTAGTGGCACAATCTGCTTTATCACAAGAAAAATTCGGCGAACAAACTTTCAAATTGAAATAGTTAATAAATAAAAGAACGACTTCTTTGTAGAAGCATACGCCCCCTGACCCCTTTAAGTTAGACTTTCAGTCAAACTTAAAGGGGTCTTTTTTATGATCAAGTTTGAAATATAGCACATTATATTATGAATTCAAATTAGATTGATGTAAGTAAATCCTATATTTTTGATACAAATCTATTATTCATTTATAATCAAAACATTACAATTAGTCAATCTATTAACCATCATTTAGGAGGATAATTATGAATCAAACAAAAAACTATGACATCGGATTAGATATAGGGGTTGGGTCTGTTGGTTGGACAATCACCGATTCTCAATCTCAAAAGGTTCTTAAAGTAAAAGGTAAGCAAGGTATTGGTGTCCGTCTCTTCAACGAAGGTCAAACTGCTGAAGAACGTCGCCAGTTTCGGACTAATCGTCGTCGTTTAAAACGTAGGAAGTGGCGTCTAAGATTACTCAGAGAATTATTTGATGAACCAATTTCAAGCATTGATCCTGAATTTTTCGCCCGCTTGAAATACTTCAATGAATCTAGTAAAGACCCGAAAAATAAAGGCTATCAACCTCAATTACACGATGACTTAGCAGATGTTGACTTCTATCGTCAATATCCTACTATCTATCATCTTAGACATGCCCTCATGACACAAAAAGAAAAATTCGACATTCGTGATATTTACTTAGCAGTACATCATATCGTTAAGTATAGGGGGCACTTTCTCATGAATGGTCACAGTAGTAGCTTTTCAGTTGCCCAAACAGATTGGAAAGCAGATTTAACTAAGCTATTTGAATTAATTCAAGAAACACGCACCAACCTCGACTTCTCTTTCGATTTAACAGAAATCGATACTATCAAGTCTTTATTATTTGATAAAAATTTAAGTCGAAATGACAGACAAAAAGAAATTGTTGGCTTAATCAATAATAACTCGCAATTAGATAAAAAAGATAAAGCCCTAACCAAACAACTCGTTGAATCTGTTGTTAAGGGCATTGTTGGTATGAAAACCAGAACTGATATTTTGCTTGGATATGAAGTTGATAACAAAGAACAAAGTAAAGCTTGGAACTTTTCTATTGATGAGCTTGATGATCAAATGGCTACAATTGATCCTGCCTTAAGTCAAAATAGTCAAGCTCACGATATTATTACGCTGATTCAAAAGCTCTACATGACTGTTCAATTAGCACAAATTGTGCCAGAAGGACAGTCTGTATCTGAAATGATGATTAATCGTTACAATCTCTATGCTGAACAGCTTCAACAACTTAAAGACTACAAAAAAATCAATCTTGAAACGGGTCTATTACTACGTGAAGCTTATGATGAGTTAATGACCAAAGCATTAACCGCTGCACCTGGCAAAACTATTCATGATACTTTCTACAACAAAATCAAAAAAATACTGAAAGACCAAGATAATAAACAAGCGCTGTCAATCAAACAAGCCATTGAAGATGGTAACTATCTCATTCCTCTCAGAATTAAAAGTAATGGCGTCATTCCTTATCAACTTCATCAACGAGAATTAGATGCTATTATTGAAAACCAAAAAGAATTCTATCCATTCTTAGCCACACCTAATCCAGTTGACGGACATCAAGAAGCCTTTCCCTATAAATTGGATGAATTAATTGGCTTTAAAGTACCGTACTACGTTGGTCCTATGGTTGATCCGGAAGTTGATTCTGACCAAAATTTTGCTTGGATGGTTAGAAAAGAAAAAGGCGAGATTACACCTTGGAACTTCCATAACAAAGTCGACGTTACACAATCAGCGGATAACTTCATTAAACGTATGAAAACAACCGATACTTACTTAATTGGTGAAGATGTTTTACCTCAAAATAGCCTATTATATCAACGTTATACCGTACTTAATGAACTAAACGGGATTAAAGTAGCCAACAAAAAATTAACTATTGAACAAAAACAACGTCTTTATGATCAGTTGTTCAAAAAGAAAAAAACAGTCAAAAAGCAAGACATCCTCAACAATCTAGTTGCTGCAGGTGAAATTCATGAAGATGATAATCTGACTGGATTATCAAACGGTACAACCTTTAATAACAATTTAGGCAGTTACATAGATTACTGCAAAATTATTGGCCAGGATAAATTAGAAGATGCTTCCAAACAAGCCGATATTGAAAGAATAATTGAATGGTCCACAACATTTGAAGATGCTAACATCTTCTTAACAAAATTAGCAGAAGTCGACTGGCTAACGGAAGATCAACGCCAAAAGCTGAGTCAAATTCGCTACCGTGGATGGGGGCAATTCTCAAAAACATTGTTAACCGATATCAAAGACAATAAGGATAACTCGATTATTGATAACTTGATGTCTACCAAAAAGGTATTCATGCAGATTATCAACGACACCACGATCAAACAAAAAATTGACGATTACAATCAATATCATCTTAATCATGCAGACTTAAAAGACACCATTGCTAACCTCTTCACTTCGCCACAAAACAAACGTGCCATTAATCAAACGTTGCTAGTCATTGAAGATATTATTAATGCTGTTGGTCACAAGCCTACTCGTATTTTTATTGAAAGTGCTAAAGATAACCGTAATGCTAAAAATCAATTAACTCAAAGTCGATTAAAACGTATTGTGAAACAATTCGAAGACAATAAACAACATGTTGATCAATCCGTTTATGAAGAACTTAAACAGCTAGATGATGGTTCTCATGCTTCAATTGATGACCGCCTACTCTTGTACTTCCTACAAAATGGGAAAGATATGTACACTGGTCAACCTATTGATATTTCACAGCTAAGTACTAGCCAATATCATATCGATCACATCCTGCCACAAGCCAAAGTAATGGATAATGCTTTAGATAATCGTGTGCTGGTTAGTTCAAAAGCCAATACAGAAAAATCAGACCGATTCTTGAGTGAAATCCCCCAATTTCAACAACGTTTATTATGGGCAGAACTTGAACGTATGGGATTCTTGACTAAAGCTAAAAAAGAAAGATTGCTAATGACATCAGATGAATTCAAACAAAACTCAGTTAAGTTCATCGCTCGTCAATTAGTTGAAACTCGCCAAATCATCAAATTAGTTAACCAGTTAATTATTCAGGAACATCCTGAAGTGAAACTCGTTAACATTAAGGCCGACTTGACTAATGCCTTCAGGAAAAAATTCAATTTCGTCAAAAATAGAAATGCCAATGATTATCATCATGCATTCGATGCCTACCTTACCAGCTTGATTGGTAGTTATCTGCTCAAGTCTCACCCTAAATGGGAACCACTTTTTGTTTACTCAGACTATGACAAAATTAAATTCGATAATGCCCCACAAGGTGTGAATATCATGAAAGAATTCGAGCAGTCTAAATTAGCTGATGAAAATGGCGAAATCATTTGGAATAAAGATGAAATGATGGCTTACCTAGAACGCTTATATAATTCAAGACAAATTCTTATCACCAAAAAAGTTTATGCACGTCATGGTAACCTGTTCAAACAAACCATCTTCAAAGCTGGTGAAAGTGATAACTTAATCCCTGTCAAAAATAATCGTTCTGATATTGCTATCTATGGCGGATACAAAAGTAAACAAGTCAGCTACTATGCCCTAATTAGTCTGCATAACAAAAAACGTCAAAAGAGATTAGTAGCGGTCTATCTTATTGATATCCAAAAACTCCAAAATCTCAATGAAAGTGACTACTTTAAGACCTTACACACCATTATCAAAGAACGTCATAATATCAAACCTGAGTTCGATATTCTAGCCGATAAAATCTATCAAAATCAGCTAATTATTGACAATAAAAACGGTTCAAACCGACCATTCAGAATTGAAGGTGACTTCAAAAATGATCGTCAACTCTACTTGCCTTTACAATACCAACGTTGGCTATCATCTAAAGAACCTACAGATGAAAAACTTAACCGTATATTTGATCACATTTGTGAACAATTAGCTGACTACTTCCCACTATTTGCGGGCAATGCCTGTGACAAATTACTGGCTAATCGGGATAAGTTTCTATCAATTATCAATCAAAAGCGAATTCAACGATAAAGGCAAGCTAATAGCTGAAGGTAAACTATCCGTAATCGATAAACTCTTAGTAGCAATGCATGCTGATAGTCGTAATTCTGATTTAACTGTAATAGGACTGTCCTCATCTTGGGGTAGATTTAAATTTCAAAAAGGTAATGACGCAATAGGTAATCTGGCTCAACTAATTCATCAATCACCAACAGGGCTATTCAAACGCATCCAAAGGTTTAACTAAAAGGAGGGATAATATGGGATGGCGAACAATCGTAATTCAGCAACATGCCAAAGTATCAGTACTATCAAAAGTCTATTCAAGATATTATGATTGAATTCCTATCAGATGAAGAACAAAGTCAGATTATGACGACTAATCAGCAGATTCAATCGCTTATTCTTCAAAACAGTTATAAGCTAGACTTACCAATAGAAATCACATCGAGCTTTACAATTAGTCAAATATACAAAAAAATAAGATTTTCGTTCTTTGACAGTGTTGAAATTACACCTTTGGAAAAAATTGAAACTTTATTAAAATCATTTGCTTTGACACACAATGAAAAATTACTTGTTTTTACAAATTTAACTCACTATTTTGATTCCAAAGATTTTGATAAATTAAATGAATTATTATCTGACTATGACCAAACCGCATTGTCTATTGAGTTTAATCAATCAAAATCTAGTGATGATCATTCGGATTATCTAATTGATGAGGACTTTTGTTTATTCGAATCCTAACCTTGACTTCAATCAACTAATGTATTATATTTGACATGTTCTTAACATTATTCAAATGACATACTGAGTTGAAATCAAACAAGGATTTATTCCAAGTTTTATATTTTGAACCTCTTTTTGAGGTCAGACCTCTTTCTTAATTGAAAGAGGTTTTTTTGTTGCAATTTTTAACAATATTTGTGATAGTAGTGGTAGAAGTTTGTTTCACTTAATTTTAATCCAGCTCAAACCCAATTAAATTAGCTTGAACACCTATTTTTAAAGGGTTAATCTAATCTGAAACCTTTGTTTAGCGTTAGTCATTAACTTTCAGTATGAGTTATTTGTGACAAAACAGTTTCAGAAGTATGTCATTTGAATAATGTTAAGACTATAGAAAGTCCATAAAATGCAATGTAGAAGGTTTCAGAAGTATGTCATTTGAATAATGTTAAGACTAGTAGCCTAATTCATTTGTCAAAACGTAATGTTTCAGAAGTATGTCATTTGAATAATGTTAAGACTAAAGAATTAGAATCACCAACTTACTTGGTAGTTTCAGAAGTATGTCATTTGAATAATGTTAAGACTATCAATCAGTACGCTTATGCACAGATTGAAGTTTCAGAAGTATGTCATTTGAATAATGTTAAGACTCCTGGAGGAGATAAATTGAACAGCGATCAAGTTTCAGAAGTATGTCATTTGAATAATGTTAAGACTAAGCCCAGCCAAAAACATGACACGTAAAACGTTTCAGAAGTATGTCATTTGAATAATGTTAAGACTCTGTTAAGTTTGATAACTTTTCAGATTCCTGTTTCAGAAGTATGTCATTTGAATAATGTTAGGACTTTAAAAACACCTTCCGCACTCTGTATGTTAGTTTCAGAAGTATGTCATTTGAATAACGTTAGATTATGTACCAAGAACATAAAAAAGAAGGACTACTCTTTTAGAGTACGTCCTTCTTTTATTTAGTATAAACCCACATGTTTTTGAGTTCACTTTTGATATCCTCAACGGTATAAGTTGTCAGACTATGTTTTTTAGTATCATCGTCATTTGGATCAAGCAAATGAATACCTTGCTCATCCATACTTGTTAATACCATAATATGACCGACTTTAGTAAATTTACCAGGATTAACTGAAATCACAACTGGAATTCCAATTTTTAAATAAGAAGTGGCTAGTTCAAGATTATCGGTTAAATCCGCAACATGATAGCCATAGTTCTTGGCGAAATCATCAAATATTTGCCAAGAAGTGCCATAATCCGTAAAGTAACGGTTCTGCGCCCAATCTAGCACTTTGTTCGGAGTCGTTGTCTCATGATCAAAGTACGCATTAATCATAGATAGCGCAACAATTGCACATCCATTCTTATCCAACGTATGATAATCACCATGACCATAATCTAGTTTGGCAAAACGTTCATCTCGCTGCAAAATCAAATTCGCATTAAGTTGACGACTTTCAAGTTCTTTTCTAGCTTCCATACCATAAATTTTGACAGGATTATCAGTTTGTTCTTGTTTACTTATTGATTCTGTTAATTGTTGAGATTGAGATAATGATTGTTCGAGTGCTTGCTGATGAGTCGTTTGATTTCTCTGATACCAGAATACACCGATAATAATAATAGCGAGCAATCCAATAAGGACACTCATTAGCCTAATTTGGGTTTTTTTGTTCATAATAACTCCTTGATAGCGGGGGTAAGTTAGATGCCTAACAATTTTATCATATATTTTATTAAACCATTACTTTTAAATAAAAAACACTCGCAAATTAATGTGAGTGTTTGTTTTGTCTAAAGAGACAAATAATTGCATTGAGTAAGCCAAGACCCACAACTGCTGAAGTATTCACTATCAGGAATTTGTCATGGATTAAGAGGTGGTTAATCCAAATTGGATAAAATTCGTAATGGACAATACTCGTTAATGGGAATGAAAAAGTTAAGAATTGCTGATCAATGGTTATTGCCTGTGGAGTGCCAAATATGCCCATCATATAATAGAGCCCAATTAAAATGACGAGGTTAATTAAAACCGCATAGCTTGTTTTTCTTACAACCTGAGTAACCAACAGACCAACGAGCATAACTGGCAGACCTGCATAAATCAGGTGTAGCATGAACGAAACTAAGTTCAAGATACCGGGTAGATGTAGCTTGAAGAAGATAACGCCTACTACCATGCTGATGATTAGACTAACCACCATAATCAATAAATAGGCAATCAATTCTGACATCAAATATTTTGAAGTTGAAACACCAAAATATTTCAATCGTTTAAGAACCCCATCATTTTGTCTTTGAGCAATTAAAGTTGGAAAGCCTAATAAAGCAATTAACAAAATACCAGCCATCATACTAACACCAATGTATAAATCAGCAAAGTTTTGATCTGGCCGAACTTGATAATTCCCAAGCGCATTCACTTTTGTCATTAGAATTAAGACAGGTAATATTAATCCGCCTATCACTAAAAATGGATTCCGTAATTTTTGTTTGAGACTTAACCAAATCATTGACAATCCCCCTCTTTTTGAAGTAATGCAAGTAAAAAGGTTGTCTGTAAATTTTGCTGATAAAGTTGATAGGATTGTTTTTGTTGAATCAATAGATTCAAAATCACATCTGACTTCTCTTCAGAATCAACAAACACATCACCTTTTTTAGAGACGATGGCTTGTTGTTTCATCTGAGCAATCAAGTCATCTGGCAGATGATTGTAGCTGACTTTAAGATACGCATAGTGTCGATAGTTTGATAAAAAATCTTCAATTTTGCCAAAAAATAGGGATTGTCCGTGATACATCACCCACACTTTATTCGCCCAACCTTCAACCTCATCAAAATAATAGGTTGCATTTAAAACAGTGGCATCTTGGGTTTGTTGGTGTAGCTGTTGGGTCAATTCCTGACGAATCTTAGTATCAAGTCCTGTAGTCAACTCATCAATTAAAGCAATTGCAGGTGATTGTGCTAACACAAGTGCTAATGTTAATTGACGTTGCTCCAGTTCAGTTAGATTTTGAAGCATCACGTTTTTTATTTCATCTAGTTGATTAACGTGATAAAAATCTTTGGATTGCTGTGATTTATCTAAAACTAACTTGACTAGTTCTTTCACTTTTAAACGACTAGGATAGTCATTTTGCTTGAGATACACGCCCAATTTATCATCTGAATCACTGAATTCAATGTCACCTGAATAAGGCAGATTATTGAGCAGAACTTCAAAAATAAGCGACTTCCCTGAATCTTGTTGTCCTAGAATTGCAACTTTATCTCCACGATTGATTGTTAAAGTTTGGTTACTTAAATCGAGCTTTGACTTGGTTTTTATATTTGAAATCTTAATCACCGGTTCAGTCATCGTTAATTAACTCCTTTATTCTGATACAACATATCATAACACAATATAAAAAAGCATAATATATTATATTATGCTTTTTTATTTTTCAGTAACATTATCTTTAGTGATACCGCCAAAAACAGCAGACGTCGTTAATTTATTCACTTCAAGTGTATCTAATTTAACACTACCAAATTGTGTCTCAAATTTCATTCGATCATAAATTAAAGGGAGTTGGTTTTTAACCTCAATATTCCCAAATTGGACTGACCCGTCCAAATCGTTGACCTTCGTGTCTTTGAAAGATAGATTCCCAAACTGAACTGAACTTTTGACAGTATTTAAATCTGTATTGTTGAAACTAATATTCCCAAATTGAAGTGATACATCAACTTGACTAGCTTGTAACTCGGTAAGCTGAATATTTCCGAATTGTGATGACAATTTTACGTTTTGACTGTTGAATTGCTCAGGTAAAGTCAAGCCATTTTGTCCATGATAATCAAAGTTATCTAATTTTACTTGTCTTGGTATCGTCAATTCAATGTAGTCAGGTGAATTCCCAAATCTAAGACCTGAAAAAACTTCTGAAACCCAACTAGTAGACGCTGAAATTGATAATTCACCATCACTCGTTTCAATAATTGGTTGGCTACCCGGATCAGTATAAGATATTAAGTGAAAATCATCACCATATTTAATATCAATGTGATAACGCGATGACACCGTCAACTTCTTAATATCTTGAGTAGCTGTAACTGGCAGTTCGTTTTTCTGCATATTATGATCATGGTATAGCGTGTTCACAACCGAAATAGCTAGCGCGATAAGAATAAGCACTAGTACGGTTGTCCCCAAACATTTAAAAAACTTGCCCAATACTTTCTCCTCCTTAATACCATTCATCTTATCACAGGGAGGTGACAATAGGGCAAGTTTCGCTTTATTCTCGGCGTTTTTTAATTAAATCATAGACTTCCCACACAGCAAAAATCACACC
>NZ_JBSJYG010000003.1:0-81076 GCF_053668685.1 Holzapfeliella sp. JNUCC 72
CTTTTTGAGCATCAATTTCAGTTCCACCATTGAATTGTAATCCTCTGGCATATGCCAATCTAAACAAAGCACTTTTCCCTGCAAACATATTACTTGAAACACCTGCTGGATTATTTTTATTTTGATAACCTAGCCAAAAACCATCATAAGTGTCATTATAAGCACTACGAAAATCAGCAGAATAAGAATCTAGTTTTCTCTTAGCTGGATTAGTATTCATAACGTCCGCTAAAGCAAACTTATACCCTCTATTTTTTTCGGTTGTCATTTTATAATCGTTTTTAGCTGCATCATATCCTGCTTTTTGAGATGGACTATATGATGCTGGATATTGTGTTGCAAATCCTTGCTGTGCGTTAGTCTTATTATTAGCAGTTGCATCTTGTTCACCATCTGAATAACCGTTATAAAAATCTTGATATGCTTGAGCATAAACAGATGAGTAACCATTGTTAATTAGACTGTCTTGGGTTTTCATTGGATTTCTAGTAGGTGCGTTTTGCAAATCAAACAATGCATCTTGTTGTGCATCAGCCTCTGTTTTTGACATATTTGTTTTGTCAACTGTTTGAGCTTTACTTTCACCCAGTGATTGCGCAGTATTATTCTTTACTGTATTTGGATTTAAAGTAAGAGTTTGTTCGTTAGTCGATTCTCCTTTTTCGTTTGTACTTTCTTGTTGAGTTTGGTCTGAACCACTTTCTTTTTTCGACTGTGGTTGTTCTTGCGTATTATTTGTTTGTACTTGTTTTTGATTTGAATTTGTATTTTCATCAGCAAAGACTTGTACTTGGGGCATAGATAAAACTCCTCCAACTAATGTAAAAGTTGAGAGTGAAGCTACTACCCATTGTTTTTTGACTTTCTTTAATATTTTCTTTTCATTTTCTTTGTGTATTTTATTTTTATTATATAGCATATATCCTACCTCCATGAATAATAGGGATACTGTGATCATAGATCTCATTATTTATTTTTTCAATTTTTAACTCTTGAATTTAGATATATTTAATATATTTTTTTAAAGTCTATTTTTTCCCATTCTTTATATAATTATTTTAAACCTCTTTTTAAACCTCTTTTAGGTGGTAGTTGAGCCTTAGAGCCACAAGGGTCTAGAAACTTTAAAGGCAACATTTTGTCTGTTTAAAGGCAACATTTTGTCTGTTTAAAGGCAACATTTTGTCTGTTTAAAGGCAACATTTTGTCTGTTTAAGGCAACTTGACTTAGGCAACATGTGCCTTTAAAATGAATCTATAAAACTTGGAGAAAAAGGATAAAAAATGGCAAATGAAATAGTAAAATACGGTCCTGAGCTTAATACAATTCCACTAAAAGGATTTACGTCTGTTGAGATGAATTTATTCTTTTCGATTGTGTCTCGTATGCGCGATAAAGGAAATCAGATGGTTAGATTTCCTTTCAACCAGTTAAAAGATTTGAGCGATTATAAAGCGACAGCCAATAATCGTTTTATTGATGATGTTGAACAGACTTATAATAAGCTAATGAGTTTAAGATTTGGACGACGTAGCCAAACGGGACTAACGCGTGAATTTTTTGTGATGTTTACCGATTTCAAAATCAATGGAGAAGCTAAAGAACCATATGTAGATGTCAGGATTCATGAAAAGGCACTCCCCTTACTTAATGATTTAGATACGTGGGTGAGGTACTCCTTGATGGAGTTTAGGGATATCAGAAGTACTTATGCTAAGACTGTTTTTAGATTATTGAAGCAATTTAGAACAACGGGCTATCTTTACTTATCTAAAGAAGATTTTATTGAAGCACTGGAAGTTCCCAAAAGCTATCGTCAAACGCATATTGATAAACGAATTATTGAACCTGTAATGAAGGAACTGAGTCCGATTTTTCGCAATCTTAAGTTCACTAAGAAGCATGGATCTGGAAGAGGGCGTCCGGTCGTCGGCTATCAGTTTACTTTTACTAAGGAAGCACGAAATGCTGATGATTTTGAAATTAAAAAGGTCAATAATCATGAGCGTGAAATTGACTGGAGCAAAGTTATTGTTCCAGATACCAATCACGAAGAACACAAAAAAGTCGGTAGTTTGTTGAAAGAAATAGATGAACAAGACTTTTAGGGCAACATTTTGTCTATATAATTTTATATTTTTATAAACAACACCATGAAAGGTGCGCACATGACAGAAAATCAAATGAGTAACTTTGACTTAACAACGCTTAATCAGTTACAACAAATTCAACAAAATAGTGACAAAAACTTTGATTCAAGCTTGATTGATGACTTTATCAATTTTTTAGACGTTTCTGAGGAAACGTCTAAAACCTACAGAAAAAACTTAAAGCCTTTTTTTAAATTTTTAGAGCTTAATCAAATTATGAATCCAAACAGACAAAATGTTATCGAATACAAACGTTATTTAGCAGAACTAAATAACAAGCCTACTACTATCCAGAATCGTCTAGTTGCAATCAGACAATTTTTCAAATGGCTTAACTCTATTGGATTTTATCCTAATATCACAGAGAATGTTAAAAGCATGAAGTTAGATCATACTTTTAAAAAAGATGCACTAACAGCAAAACAAGCTACTCAACTACTTCATAGTATTGATAGAAATACAAAGGAAGGAAAGCGCGCATATGCGATTATTTATTTGATGGTTACAACAGGATTGAGAACAATTGAAATTAATAGAGCTAATATAGAAGATATGCGAAACGTTGGTAATCAATTTGTTTTGTACATCAAAGGAAAAGGTCGCACGGAAAAGTCTGAATATGTCAAAATAACAGAGCATACTTTGCAAGCTATTAATGATTATTTGCAATCCAGAGAGACAATTAAAGCAACCGAACCATTGTTTGTGTCAAACAGTCACAACTCTTACAATAAGCGACTATCAACTCGAAGTATTTCACAAATTGTTAAAGAGCAGCTTAAAGCAATCAATCTGTTTAGCCCAAGGTTAACCGCTCATAGTCTCAGACATACAGCTGGAACACTGAATATGTTGAGTGGAGGTTCTCTTGAGGAAACGCAGCAGTTATTACGTCATAAGAATTTACAAACAACCTTAATTTATTCACATGCGCTTGAACGCATGAAAAATGATAGTGAGAATAGAATTGATAATTTTATCAATCAATCTCATGAGTAGTCCTTAATCAATATTGAGGGCTATTTTTTATAAAAAAATTAACAAAAAGCAAAAAATAAACTTGCATTTAGTTTGAAATAGTAGAATAATAACATCTAGTACGGCTTTGTTAGATAGCTAACAATTAAGCCCATGTATTTGAAAATTAGAGAGGATTTTTTTCATGGCAATTTTAATCGGATTTTTACCCGCAATATTCTGGGGAATGGGTCCTGTTATCTCAAGAATCTTTGGTGGAAAGCCAATTCAACAGTTATTTGGTATGACTGTTGGTCAAGTAGTTATTGGACTTGGTGTTTACTTGGTTTACACACCACAAATTCAGTTAATGGACTTTCTTTGGTGTTTTATAGCCGGTGCAGCATGGTCACTAGCTCAACTTGCACAATTAACATCATTTACAAAAATTAACGTTTCAAGTGCGATGCCAATTTCGACAGGATTTCAGTTAATTGAAATTCCACTTGTAGGGGTTATTGTTTGGAATGAGTGGAGTGGTTCAGGATCCAAATTAATTGGTTTTGCAAGTATTGCAGTTTTGATTATTGGTATTGTATTATCTAGTTTTAACGAAGATAAACAATCTCAAAATAGTAAGAATATGATTTCAGGAATTATTATTTTATTCTTCAGTTCACTAGGATATACAGCAACAGCTACATTACCACGTGTGGGTAATGCTGGTGGTGTTGCAAGTGTATTACCACAAACTTTAGGTTCTGTTGTAATGGCTACTATAATTATCTTATTCTTATCTAAGAAGCAAGACGTTCAAGTCTTTGCAAAACCAACTTATAAATCTATTATCACGGGTCTATTTGGTGGTTTAGGAACCTTAGCATACTTAACTTCAATGAGTATGAATGGTGTTGCCACAGCCTTCCCAATGACACAATTAAACGTTGTGGTTGCAACATTGGGTGGTATTCTTCTTCTTAAAGAACGTAAAACCAAAAAAGAATCATTATTCACCATTATCGGTTTAATCTTAATTATTGGTAGTGCGGTAATGATTAGTCGCTTATCATAATCCGTTTTAAAAGTCGTAATCTTGTTTAAGATTATGACTTTTTTTATGTTTTTTATTGACTTAAAGTGGGCTTTAGGTTTTATCATATAGATAGACTAATCAAAGAAAGATTAAGAGGTAGAGGTATGAAAAGTACAGTATTTATTAAGCCCGGAGAAGTGGATATAAAAGAAGTAAATAAGCCAACTATTCAACAACCTGATGATGTTGTTATTAAGGTGTTAAGAGCTTGTGTTTGTGGATCTGATTTATGGTCATATAACGGCGTAAATGAAAAAGAGGCGAATTCACAAAACAATGGACACGAATCAATTGGAATTGTTGAAGAAGTGGGATCAGATATTGTAACCGTCAAGCCAGGTGATTTTGTTATTGCGCCATTTACACATGGTTGTGGCCATTGTGCAGCTTGTATCGCGGGATACGAAGGCGGTTGTTTGAATCACAGTGATAATTTTAGTAATGGCAATCAAGCAGAGTTTGTTCGCTATCAACACGCTGATTGGTCATTAGTTAAGATTCCAGGGCAACCTGACGACTATAGTGAAGGTATGTTGAAGTCTTTTTTAGCTTTAGCAGATGTGATGCCAACTGGATATCATGCAGCTAGAACAGCTCGAGTTAAACCCGGAGATACCGTTGTCGTTGTCGGTGATGGTGCTGTAGGATTATGTGGTGTGATTTCAGCTAAATTGCGTGGTGCTAAAAAAATTATTATGATGAGTCGTTATGAACAACGTCAAAAGTTAGCCAGAGAATTTGGTGCTACTGATATTATTGCTGAACGTGGTGAAGAAGCTGTTCAAAAAGTGATGACATTAACCAATAATGCTGGAGCAGATGCTGTTTTAGAATGCGTTGGAACTGATTTATCAACTGAAACAGCACTAAAAGTCGCACGACCAGGTGCTACTGTGGGTCGTGTAGGGTTACCACACACAGATAATGTTGATACAACTGCTTCATTCGGTAAGAATGTTGCGCTAGCTGGTGGACCAGCCTCAGTAACAACTTATGATAAAGGACTGTTACTACAGGCAGTATTAAATGGCGATATTAACCCTGGAAAAGTGTTTGATCAAACATTTAAATTAGATGAAGTTAATGATGCTTATCAAGCTATGAAGAATAGAGAAGCAATCAAATCATTCTTGATTGTTTAAAAGAAATAGACGATCTCAGTTGAGGTCGTCTATTTTATTTCTTCATAAATTTATAAAAATATACTTTTACAAATTTATGTTATTATATTAGAATAATGATATAAAGAGGAGGTACATCGATGAAACGTTTGAAACAGCCTTTAACCATTACCGTTGCAAACGGTAAAGGTGGCGTTGGCAAATCAACTATTATCAGATTTTTGTCTTACAATCTAGCTTTAAAAGGTTACAAGACTTTGGTAGTAGATGAAGATCCACAAAGCAATACAACTAAAACTATGTTAATTACTAAAGAAAATCACGAAGAAAAAGAGCATTATCAAATTAACAAGACCTTAATGGCAGGTGTTCGAGATGGTAACTTAAAGCCATTAATAACACCAATTATTGAAAATTTGGATATGATTCCTTCACATATGGACTTCAAAAATCTGCCAACATTTTTGGCTAAAAAATACGGTATAGCTGAGTCAATTGACAAAAATTATCATCAGATTGAATTGAAAAAAGTGTCTTTTATGAGAGAACTACTAGATCCTATTAAAAAAGACTATGATTTTATTTTGATAGACACACCACCTACAACATCTGTTTATACGCGATCAGCTGTTTATGCTAGTGACTATGTTATTTTAGCATTTCAGACTCAATCAGACTCATATGATGGTGCGCTTCAATTCCTTGAAAATGATATGAGCGATTTGATTGAGAACTTTGATGCAGATACTGACATAATTGGTGTGCTTCCTAATCAATTTACTTATCATGGTGCAATAGATGAAACAGTACTGGCAGATGCAGTCGAAAAATTTGGTCAACAAAACATTTTTGAGCACATTATTCCTTTTGCTAAAAGAATTCAGAGTGCACCAAGATTAGGAATAAGAAAAGATACGTATTGGGATAAAAAATTATTTAAAGATGTGATTGATCCTTTGACGGAAGATTTCCTAAATAGAGTAGAAAAAGTAGGAGGATTTGAAGATGAGTAGTCAAGAAATTGGAATGTTTGGTAAAGCTAAAAAGCGTAACAATTTACAAAATCGTGATATTGAAAAACCACAAGAAGAATATCAACCTGTTAAAAACATCAAAAAATCAATTGTGATTCCTGCAGAAGTTTATTATCGATTCAATGCTGTTTTAGAACAATCAGAAGTAGCTTATTCTTATGAATTAATGGATTTACTTATTGATAACTATTTAAAAAATACAGATGAGATTAACGAACAATTGATGGATTTATCTATTAATAAAATGAAGAAAATTGATGCGAAAAAACGTCGTTAATTCATAAAATTATAACGTTATAACAATATAAAAAAGAAGGTAAGTATAACTTACCTTCTTTTTTATTACCAAAACAGACAAAATGTGACCTTAAACATTTTTGCTGGTATAACAGTATTTTTAGTAATTAAATCATTGCTAGATATTTGATAATTTCGTCGTGTTCAGGGTATTTTTCTAGTAAATCAGATTGTCTAAATAATTCGAAATCTTCAAAATCGAATCCTGGAGACACCATGCAGCTGACTAAAGCATAGCTATCTTTATTATCAACTGTTGAACCAAAAATAGTGCCAGCAGGTACTTTGTATTGTAAGACATGTCCCTCATCAGGGTTGTCTCCTAGCGTAACCGTTGTGTAACTACCATCCTCGTTTAGCATATGAACTGTCAAAGGATCACCTGTATGGTAATACCAAATTTCGTCAGCTGTTAGTCGATGAAAGTGGGATGGACTTTCATCAGTTAATAAAAAGTAGATATTGGTGTACAGAGGACGCTCTTTACCTTCTTCGTTTTTGGTGAACTCATGAGACGGTTCAAGTTCTTTGAAAAAACCACCTTCTGGATGAGGTTCTAAATCTAGCGTTTTAATCCATTTTTCTTTATTCATTAAAAAGACTCCTTTAAACTTCAATATGTTGTTAAGTATAAAGAACTATAAGACTAATTTAAATAGAAAATAAGTCGAAATAAGACAGTGATTAAGGTAACATTTTGTCTATAGTTGTTAATTATAAAGGTAGAAATAAGATGTCAGAAAAATTTTATACAATTAGTGAAGTGAGCAGTAAAGTAGGATTACCTATTTCAACTATTCGCTATTATGATAAAAAAGAATTGATTCCGAATCTTAAGAAAGATAGGTTAGGTATTCGTCAATTGAGTGATGATAATTTAGATATTATTCAAATGATTGAACATCTGAAACAATCAGGTATGCCATTAAAAAACATAAAACAGTTTGTTGATTGGCGTATGGAAGGTGAATCAACATTAGAAAATAGACGGGATACGGTATATCAACAACGCGATAATGTCAAAAAAGAAATTAAGAAGCTACAATCAACGCTTGATATTTTGAACTTTAAATGCCAATTTTATGATGAAGCAGTGCGTAATTTAAAAAATGAATAATTATATTGGATTTTCTTGACTATTCAGTCAAAAATTGTATGATAGACGCATGGGAAGAAATAAAGCATTTAATCAAGAAGAAGTTATTAGTGTTATTGGCGAAATTTTTGTAAACAAAGGATACAATGGGACATCACTTGATGACATTGTAGCAGGTACGGGGGTCCTGAGAGGAAGTTTATATAGTGCTTTTGGTAGTAAGCTAGGTATGTTTACCCTTGCATTGAAAGCAAGCCTTACAAACTATCCAAAGCAAAAAAATTTAGCCTTATTAATGGTTGCTATGTTAGAAGTGGCACCAAACAATAAGGAAGTGAGGCGAATTTTAGTAGAGTGGTATCAACAAAATAATCAAACCAACATAGCTGAAGAAATTGGATTAGCACTACTGAAACGTAGCGGAATAACGGGAGATTAAATTATGCAAAATAGAGTCGAAATTATGAATGATCAATTAATCGTCAGACCTCAAGGCATCAACAAGTTAGCCGCATTAAAAACAAAAATTGAAATTCCACTAAGTCACGTACAAGGTGCTTCCTTAGATGAAGGAATCTTGAACGAGTACAAAGGCTTTCGAAAACCGGGTACTAATTTACCCGGATATTGGGCAGGAACTTTTAAAAAGGACGGCGAAAAGACATTCTTCAATGTTTCGCGAAAAGAAAAACCAGTTGTCATTCAGTTGAAGAATGAAGAATATACCCGACTAGTCTTAGGAGTTGAAGAACCTGAAGACTTAGTTGACAAAATTAATAATCTTTAGACAAAAAGATGTCGCTAGTTAGTAGTGGCATCTTTTTTAGGTTAAACGAATAATGTATCTATGATATGATAGTGGAAATTTAAGACGAGGAGTGATGACAATGTTAAATAAAAAATATGGGTGTATAAAATTATAACGATATAAAAGTATAAAAGGAGAACTATGGGGAACTTTAAACGTAAGAAAATAAGAGGTAAAAAAGCGAGATGGCACCGGGTATTAAGAGATCTTAATCAAAAAGCCGATGAAAGTCCGCAAGCTATTGAAATTTTTACTAAATATGGCTTTTGTAGAGTGTCGTGGAAATATAAAAGACAGTTGATAAATGAGTTTAATCGAATTTTGCTAGAGAAGGAATCTTTAAACGATAGTCGTTACTATGTTTTGTGGTGTGATATAAAAGAAATAACGGATACTAGCATTTTAATTTTTGATGATTTAGATGACTTGCACTTGCTCTTTAACAATAAAAATATCAAAAGATATCATAATTCTGACTATGATGTTTTTTTGGAACTGGATAATCGTATTAAAACACCAGAGGTTAATTATATAATGGAAGATATTGATCCTAATTATTTAATATTTGCCCAAGGTACGAGTCGTTGGGAAATTGATGACCCAGATATTTATTATTTTTCACTAGTCGTAGGTGCAAAGCCAGAGATTTTACAGATTATTAAAGAGGAGTTAAACTAAAAAAAGCCGAACTACAATTTTGTAGTTTGGCTTTTTAGTTTTAGCAATTATCTTAATCTGCTAGAGTTACTTTTTTACTTAAGCTTTAACAGGTAATTCGATTTTCGTTTGATTAATAACGTGTCCATCGATTGCTCGCATTAAATCGTTGTACCAAAAACCATCAGAAAGATTAGGTTCATAGTCTAAGGCAAATAGCTTCAACGTATAGTCATGGATACCACTAGGCGGAGCAGGCCCCACATAGCCCATGCTCATTGGATCTTCTTTTAAATTGAGATATTTACCTGCTAAACTATTATACCCACGTGTCCAATTTAACGGGTTATCTTCTCCAGCATTTTCTGGAATAAAGGTGGTGTCTGGATTGATGTTAGCGGCAAGCCAATGAATCCATTCAAAACCACAAACAGGGACAGCATCCAAGTCAGTTAAAGTCAATACAAGAGATTTTGCATTATTCGGTACGTCTGAAATATCGAGTAGAAATGAGATAGCAGGTAAGCTGTTATTTTTATTTTCATCTTGGCAATGTTTAGTGTACTTATCGGGCAAAAAGCCGTGATTTAATTGAACGTTAAGTTTCATAGTAACTCCTTTGGCGCGTGTTTAGATATCTACACCGGTATTTCTCATATCGACCCATTGATTATCTGAACCAATGCGACCGTAATAATGACCGTTGTCTAAGATTTTAAATTCAAAGAATCGGTAATAATTAAATTCAGGAACTTTTCCTGTGGGGACGCCTTTACCGTTATAAAGCGTAGTATCCTTATCAACATAAGCAACTTGGCGCATGATGTGTGGACCTGTGCCATCTGTATTATCGATTTTGACCCATTGATTATAGCCAATATCAGCCGCAAGAAAACCTGAGGACATCATCAATAAACGATTGACTTTCCAGTCATGAACCCCATTATCTAAGGTGCCTATTTGATGTGTTAAAGCTGAGTCACTGTACACAGGTATATTACCACCCTGAGTAAAAACTTCAGCCACATCCCATTTGTCAATATCACTAGTCATCATAGTTCCTTGTACCCACTGACCGCCACCTAAATCATATGAAAAAATTCCAGATTTTGTAAGATCATATTGAGGTAGACCAACTGAATCGCTAGTGACTGTAGTATTAAAAGCTCTCCAACTTGTAATAGAAGGGTCTAGTTTACGACCGGTTTTTTGTGTTAATCCTGGATCTGAATAAATTTCAAGAGCTTGTCCCCCACTTTCAAACGTGAAATCGCTTGGAAGGTTATAGATGGTTTCAGCTTGGACTGTTTCTGGTTGCTGTATAGAAGAAGCAATCCCAATGGCACCTAATGCTAAGGCACTTGTCATTATTATTGTTGTTTTTGTATTCATAATTAAATCCTCCTGATGAAATCTATCATACACTTTTATCAGGCGTTTTGAAAATATTGATAATGTAAGGTATGATACTGTCAAACTATAAGGAGGGTGATTAAGATGGTGAAATTATGGGGTGCTCTTAATTTTTAAAGTAATTTATCAATTAAGGAGAATGAAATGGTAGTTATCAAGCAGACTAAAGAAGTAGAAAAGAAGCAACTGGTTCAGCTATATAATAGTGTGAACTGGACAAGTTATACGCAAAACACTAATCAATTAGAATCTGCCGTGAAGCAATCATTAGCTGTTTTTACAGCTTGGGATGGACAGAAATTAGTTGGGTTAGTTAGAGCGGTTGGTGATGGTGAAACGATTTTGTATGTTCAAGACGTGCTTGTCCATCCGAATTATCAAGGACAGAAAATTGGAACAAAGTTATTGAAGCAATTATTAGAACAATATCGACATGTTCGACAAAAAGTTCTATTAGCTGAAGATATTCCTGAACTTCACAGCTTTTATGAAAAACAAGGATTTGAAGCTGCAAATCAAGGCATGGTTGTTGGTTTTTATAAAGAGTATTGATTGATATAAGTTTATTAATTTATAACGAAATAAAATTATAAATTAATAATTAAATAAAGAACGAAATTCAAAAGATACAATAATTAGTTTGATTATCCAATAGAACAAGCACTTTCAACATTCAACTGAAAGTGCTTTTTTAGTTGAATAGTAAACGGGAATAGGATAACCTATTGTTAATATTTTTTAATTTTAATTTAATTATTTGGAGGTTTAAAATTTGATAAAAACAAGAAGGGACATAAATGAATGAAAAATTATTTTCAAAAGAATCTCGGGATACACAGTCTCAATATTACGTGGATTTTATTTAATTCTGTTCTAGCTACAGCAACTTCTGTTCTATTGACGTTTTCAACAGATGCTGTTTTTGAATTGAATATTAAGAAGTTATTGTTTTGGAGTGTGATCGATGTTATTGCTTGGGGAACAATGCTGATTAGCTCTTACTTTCAAGATGTCTTCCAAGAAAGATTAATTCAGAAAATATGTACACAAATTAGAGAAAATATGTCGAATAAAATGGCGAATGAGAATTATCGAGAGTTTCACGAGACAAAAATTAGTCAGCATATCTCAAATTATACTAATGATGTCACGACAATTGAGAAAAATTACCTAGCAAATTTTTACTCGATTATAGGTAATGTTTTCGTGATTGTAGCTTCAATTATTGTGTTAGCATATTTCCACTTCTTACTTCTGGGGATTACAGTTGCTATGGCGATTGTATTACTAACAGTTCCCAACTTGTTTATGAAAAAGTTACAATCGTTGACTAATAGTGTATCTGAAGCCAATAGTAAGTTGGTAGAATCTGTTACCAATATCTTAAAAGGGTTTAATGTGCTTTATAGTTATAATCGTAAGTCTGTTTTACCACGATTAATCAAAAAAGAATCACAAGAATATGCTGATTCAAAAGTCAATTACACCAAAATTTCAACGAAAGTCAATAATGCTATCGGTGGTGTTAGTATATTATGTCAAATTATAATTAGTATTGTGACAGGGGTTTTAGCAATTTTGAAAATGATACCAATGGGGGCCATCTCTTCAATGGGAAATATTGCTGCAAACTTATTTAATTCTTTGGGACAAGTTGGGAATGAGTATTCGCAACTGAAATCAACACGTATCTTATTTACAAAGTTAGCCATTGATGAAGAACACCACAATATTCAAGATGATAACTTGGAGCAGACATCTATGTCGTTTAAAGAAATGATTACAATTGAGAATCTCAATTATACTGTTGAAGGTAAAACCATCTTTAAAGATTTCAATTTGACTATTGCTAAGGGCGACAAAGTATTGATCAAAGGAGTCAGTGGAGTTGGTAAAAGTACGTTACTGAAAATAATCGGCGGACAGCTGACTGATTATGATGGAAAGGTTTTAGTAGATGGACAAGATATTAAGACTATCCCCTATTTAGAGCTAAACGAAATGATTACTTATGTTGATCAAAAACCGTATCTCTTCTCAGACTCAATTGCTGATAATATCACATTGTTTAAGGCTAATGTTTCAGGTGATGCTATCAATCGAGCCCTGACATTATCAAAAGTTGACTTTATTAATCAAGTTAATGATGCAGTGTTGGATAATGGTGAAAATTTATCGGTTGGTCAGCAGCAACGAATTGCTATCGCAAGATACTATTTAAAAAATACCCCAATTGTTTTATTAGATGAAGGGACTTCCGCATTAGATCATCAAAATTCGGTAGATGTTGAGTATAATTTATTGAAGGACAATAATCGAACGTTACTAGAAGTAGCTCATCATTTCAATGAGAAAAATAGTCACTTATTTACCAAAGTTGTCACACTTTAAAGATATTTAATTATTGGAGGATTAAAATGAAAAAACAACTAATTGATTCATTTGAAAAATTTCTAAAATGGCAAGCAAAAAAGGGCAACGTTACTGTACAAGGTAGCAAAATTTCATCCGAAGAAGCTGTTGACAAAGCTATGGAAGAGATAAGAAAAGAGTTTAAAACGGAGAAAGAAAATTAATGAAAGCTATTACAACCAATCTAATCTATTTAGTGATTCCTATGTTTTTGATTTTCCCATTTTATGTCATATATCATGTACCATTCTTCGCTTTATGCGGTGCATGCTATTCTTTAATATTACTTTTGATTGTTCCTGGAATGGGTGAAGATAGTTTGAACTATAGAACGAAGAGTTTCGATCCAACCTATAAAGTAACTCGACAAAAACAGTCGTCAGACAAGCTTGTTCGTATTATTATGCTAGTGCTAGCATTGGTAATATGTGTTGGTATGACTTACCTTGAAATCAAAAATTTTATGTAAAAAAAGACTGTAAGTACAGTCTTTTTTGTTTGCGCTATGTGAATGTCAAAAACTCTGTTTTTAAACGAATATAAAGCGATTGTTCTAATTGAGCTTTGATAAGAAATTGATTTTGACCACTTAAATCCCTAAAAGTTAAGATACCATCACTAGGGATTTCATAAGGTGTACTTGTGCCAAAATGGTCATCATTACCAGCTGTATGATAACCATACCTAGGTGTAAACTCAACATCTACAAGTTGAATTTGTGGTGAATTATCATAGTTAAAATGTAAGACACCATCAGTCTCTTTAACAAGTAAGCAGTGATTATCAAAGGTTTCGAAGTCATCAGGATAGCCGATTTTTTGTCGATTAGTTCTATCAATTTTTAGATTGATGTCTGTTTGGTAAGGTCTACTATTTTTTTCTTTTGAACTTGCTTTTTGATGATAAGCCGCCGAGGCACCTTTATAAAATAATCTATAAATAATAATCCCAATAGTAATTATAATCATAATAAAAATAAAAACTGGGATAAAGTTCATCAAAAACGAAGTCCCGCCACCAGATGATGAAGGGAAATTTGTTTCGTATCCAAACCCTGGATTCATTGTAAATACTCCTAGCTAGTTTTGTGGGCTCAATTCACTGTCAAAAATTCAGATTTAAGTTTAATATAATCTTTTCTGCCAAGACGAACACCCACAACAAAATTAGTATCATTGGATAAATTTTTGAAAGTTAAAATACCATCGCCCATGGTTTCTTGACGAATGACACCACCAAAATTACCATTTCCTGTGTTTGTGTTGCGATAATTGTATTGAGGTAAATATTCAACACTTAATAGTTCAAGCTTGGGAGAGTTTGGATAATTAAAGTGAAGTTTGTTTTCTTGTTCTTTAACGAGTAAACAGTAACCAAAAAATGTTTTAAAGTCAGCTGGATAGCCGATTTTAATTCGATTTTCTTTAATGATTTTCAGTGGAATATCATCTTGATAGGGACGCTTGTTTTTTTCGATTGAGCGTGCTTTTTTATGGTAATGATTAAATACTAAACGCGATACAAAGTAGGGTACCATAAAGATTAGTAGTAAAATACCAAAAAAACCAAAAACAAGTCCAAATGCTAGCTCTGACATAATGAAGTCCCCCTGTTCTTGTTTGCATTAATAGACATAACTTATTCCTCCTTTATAGAGGGATTATATCAAAAAAGAGGACGCCTCAAAAGCAAAGCAATTGTTAAAGACCACAATTAGTTAGTAATAACACTATAATTTCTTGTTTTATTACGGTTTTCGAAGTTTCAATAAGAATTAGACAGGTCTTTTGATTGATACAAGTAGCATTTTTGATAAAACTCCTTTAAAATGAACGTTGGGGTGTAGACATGAAAAAAATCAAAGAGTTGTCTGAAGAACTTGGTGTCTCAAGACAAACAATTAATCGATACATAAATAAAACTGAAGATTTCAAAGAAAAATATGTGGTTACTAAAGGGCGGACTAATTTTGTAAATGAAGCTGGTCAGCAATTAATTAAAGCTCATTTTGAAGGTGAAAATCATCAAAAAGAGGCTAAGCAATCTGCTAAAAGCCAAGATGAATTGGTAGAGGTTTTAAAGACAGAATTACAAACTAAAAATCAGCAGTTAGAAACCATGCAAGTCTTACTAGATCAACAACAACGATTAACTTCACAGTTAACGCATAATATGGACAAGTTAAAGGAAGAACTTGATTATGAGCGTGCTAATCGAATTGAACTAGCTGCAGAGGATACAGAAGAGACAGATGTTGATCAAAAAGATGAAAAAGAATCTTTTAAAAACACAACAGATGCTCAACGTGCAGAAGATAGCCAAACACCACGATATTATTTTGGATTTCGACCAATGAATCAAAAAAAATGGTGGCAATTTTGGAAATAAAAAGACAAGGATTTCTCTTGTAATTGAGAGATAAGTCCTTGTCTTTTTTAGTTATTTCTGCGATTAGAAATGACTTCCTGCGTTACTTGTTCTTCGACTTCTCGTTTGTTTTCGCCAACGATTCCGGGAATCAAGAACAAATCGATAAATGCCCATACGGCAGAAACTGTCCCGAGAGTAACAATACATAATATAGTCATTAAAATGGCTGATTTTACTCGACCAAGATAATAACGATGACCACCAATAATTCCGGTTAGCCAGCAAAGGATATATGCGACAATAATATTTTTGCTTCGTTTTTCTACTTCAGAATTGACGAGCAGTTGTTCTTCAATAGTTAAGTAATTTTTCATAGCGTGCTCCTTTTTATTACACAAATAAGAGTATAGATATTAGCAAGCTTTTTTAATTTATGCGAGTATATACACTTATTCTTTAAAAATCTTTAATGAATTAGTATAATTTTTTTTGATATACTCTAGTTAAGGAGAATATTAATGAATAAAAAATTTTATTTTAAGTCATACAAGACTAAAGTAACAATCAATGGTGAGACGATAACAATCAGCCGAAAAGGATTTGTTAATCTAGTTTTACTACGTTTACGTACACAGGTTATTAACCTAAATAATGTTCAAACTATTGAATTGAAAGAAGCAACCAATTTAAGACGTGGTTACTTAAAAATACTGGTCAATAAAAAGCAAAAACAAAAACATACTAAAGTAATTTTTAATATTTTTGAAAATGAACTTGCACGTGAGATGAAAGATTACATCCAAATATTTATAAAACCAAACTAGAAGAGGTTATTCGAGATGAATAGCTTCTTTTTTTGTGTAAATAATACAATTGATGCCAAATAGCATAAAATAAAATTTGACTAGGAAGAGCTAATGAAGAGTAGCATCAACTCAAGTTTAATAGTATAAACTAAGGGCACTCTTTGCTGACAACTTCAGCTAATTTAAGGGTTAAAATAAAAGACTAGATAACAAAAAATGGTAATACTGATTACTTAACATTTGAGTGATCACGATATCCAGTAAGTTGCTGGATTTTATTTTAATAAATGTCCTAAAAATTACTTTTATGATAGCGTAAATCATAAAACAAACTGCTTCTATAAATTCTGGATTAGCAAAAGAAATTAAAGCCGTAATGATAAATAAAACACCTAAAGCAAAAAGTACTTGTTTTGAGGTTATTTGAAGTTTATCAAAAAATGTATTGAGATCAATCTACTATTATTATAAAATAACAACAATCTATAATAAAAAAATAATTTAATTTTAATAAAAATAAAAAAGAAAGGAGGAAAGGAGTGATGATGATATATGGGTACTATAAAAATACAAAATTTGTCATTTAGATATGACACAATGTCTCACGATATCTTCAAACGAGTTAATCTTAATATGGATGAATCTTGGAAATTAGGACTAATTGGGCGAAATGGCCGGGGGAAGACAACATTCCTCAAATTATTACAAGGTGTATACGAGTATGAGGGGAATATCGAATCTAATTTAACTTTTGATTACTTCCCAAAATCTATTGAGAATAAATCTCAGACCATTAGACAATTAGGTTTGATGTATTCTAACTTAGATGAGTCCACTTTTTGGCAGTTTGATGTTGAATTATCTCAATTAGGATTTCGGAGTGACATTATTAACCGATATTTTAATACCTTGAGTCCAGGAGAACAGACCAAAGTTTTACTTGCCTTGATGTTTGTTGAGGAGGGTTCTTTTAAACTAATTGATGAACCTACTAATCATTTAGATGCAGAAGGTCGATTAATTGTAGCTGATTATCTGAGACAAAAAACAGGATTTATTGTGGTTAGTCACGACAAAGCATTTATTAATCAAACGATTGATCATGTTTTGTCTATTGATCGCGCTAAGATTCAATTATTAAACGGAAACTACGATACTTGGGAGCATAAATTCGAACAAGACAATTTATCCGAAGAACAAGAGAATTTGAATTTAAAGAAGCAGATTAAAAACTTACAGCAAATTGCTGATAGACTAGAAGGTTGGTCTCATCGAGCGGAAAATGAAAAATCAGCTACCTTTTATAAAGGACAAAGTAATGTCGATATTGATAAAGGTTTTTTGAGTCATAAAGCAGCGAAGATGATGAAACGAAGTAAGACTACACTCCATAGAGTTGAGTCAAGTATCGAACAAAAGCAAGGGTTGCTCAAAAATATTGACAAAAAACCGGAACTAACGCTTAACTATCAAAAGTTTCATCATGGTACTATTTTGACAATAAAAAAATTAATCCTACAACGACAAGACAAACAACTTAATCAATACGAAATATCATCGGTGATTAAACAGGGGCAACAAGTTGTTATTTCGGGTTTAAATGGTTCTGGTAAATCCACACTTTTAAAAGCAATATTAGGGGAGGATTCATTAGTCAAATTTGGTGAAATAAAAAGAAGTCAATCACTTAAGTTATCTTATTTAGAGCAGAATTTTGATAGTGTTAAAGGGACAATGTTAGAATACGCTCAAAGCCATCAAATCGAGCTGTCAGCATTGTTAAATATGTTGAATAAACTTGGATTTGAGCGTTTTGAATTTGATAAAGATTTAGCAGATTTGAGTAGGGGTCAAAAACGAAAAATCATGTTAGCTAGATCGTTATGTGAACCAGCTAATTTGTATATTTGGGATGAGCCACTAAATTACCTTGATGTGATTACAAGAATGCAAGTTCAGAATATTATTTTGAAAATAAAACCAACAATGATTATTATTGATCATGATCGTGATTTTATTAAGAGTATACAGGCTAGCCAATATATTGAATTAATCTAAATAAAAAGGAGGAGTTTTTAGTTATGAATAAAAAACAAAAGAGATTTATAGGATATTTTTCCTGTTTATTATCATTTATTCTGCCGCTATTATGTATAGTGAATCGTAGTTGGTTGAGTCCAGATGGTCCTATTGATATAGTTTATGCACTATCTCGAAATGCATTTATCTTATTTATTATCTATGCATTCTTTCAATTGGGTCTATTTTTGATTAAAGAAAACAAAGAAGAATAACAAAAAAGCGTTGAATCAAATGATTCAACGCTTTTATTTAGTTTTATGAGCTTTTTTAGGCAATCTTAAAGCAAGTAAAAAGCCAATTAATGGAATGATAATTAACCAAGCACTTGCATTTTGAAGAGCAGCTCCAATTTCAAAGTTAGCATTGTAACTCGTTACTAATAAAGTTGCAATGACAACGCTAATTGAACCAATAACCTGGCGAACAGTTGTAATTAATGCTGTTCCATGACTAACCAGACTTTCAGGTAGAGCGTTATTAGCAGCAGTAATTGCGGGCATCATAATGAAGGCGTTACCACCTTCGAGTAACATAGCTCCTATGATTACAACAAACCATGATTTTGATCCCAATAATGCTAATGCAAGATAGCCTGAAATCATCATCGACATGCCAATATATACCAGCTTTTTAAGCCCAATTTTATTAAGAAGTTGTCCTGCTTTAGGATTTAAATTACTTAAAAAGACAGCGGCTGGAATCATTAACAATCCTGAGATTAAAGGACTAAATTGAAATACATTTTGGTAAAATAAAGGCATCAAAACGGTCGCAATGATGAGCCCAGAATAAGAGATTCCTGTCAGTAATAATCCCGGTAGAAAACCAGAATATGTAAAGACACTTAGGTCTAAGAAAGGTTCCGATAGACGGACTTGCCGTATCACAAAAATAGTTAAAAGTAACACACTAGTGATTAGAACGGACCACCAAGTGACATTGAATCCCATCTTTTGAAAGTTTGAGATTGCATATAAGATACCAGCTAAACCGATTAACAAGGCAGCTGATAGCCAGTCAAATTTTGAAGGGTTAAGTGCATGGGTGTTTGCAATGTATCGCTGTCCGACTACAATAAGTCCCAAAAGTGCAACAAAGAACACACCAAATAAAAGACGCCATGAGACCAACTGAAGAATAACACCTGAAATAACAGGACCAACCGCTAGAGCAGACCCCATTACAAGTCCCACGACTCCCATTGCGGTACCTCTATTGACTTTGGGTGTATTTTCCATAATAACACTTTGAAAAGTTGGGAATAATGCGCCAACTGCCATTCCTTGTAAAAAGCGACCAACAATAATTCCTATGAAGTTCGGTGTTAACATGGCAACAGCTGTTCCCAGTAGGAAGAAAGTAACGATACCATTTAGCAATGGTTTTAGTTTGATATTATTCAATAGCCAAGGACTCAAGGGCATGACGAGTGTCATGGCAATCATAAAACCGGTTGTCAGCCACTGAACTGTACTAGCCTCGACATTAAATGCTTTCATTAATAGTGGATAAGCAGTGGTCATCATTGATTGACTAACCGACATAGTAAACGAAATAAATAGTAACACCAAAGAAAATGGCGACAAATTTCTGATATTTTTAAACAATTTTTTCTCCTTATATAGTAAATTACAACAACTATAATATAAGCCCTAAACCTTAGTTTAGGGCAAACAAATTTTATAAATCAATTGTGCGGATATTGTTAAGTTTCCAGCCATCTGGTGATTGAACGAGTTCCCATACTTCTGCAAAACGTTCGATATAAGTGTTCTCTCTTTTAGCGAGGTTATAGTCTTTTGATTTATTAGGATACTCGAACCAGTCTCTAGCTTGAGCGGTGACAATAACATGTTTTTTGTTAGCAGATTTTGTAGCTTCATATTTCAAATCGATAATAGCGAGGCTATCGAGTCGATTGATTTTTCCTAGTCGGCGCCAATTGTTAATGATTCGTTTTTGCTTATTAAAATATTGAGGTGTCATTAATTGTGATAGTGTCTTTGTATCTGTTTGAGACCAAGCCTCTTCGACTTGATAAAAGAAGTCTAAAAAACTTTTTTCAAAATCTGAATCTATTGGCAAAGTATTACCAGGTTGATTAGTCGTGTTGCGTTTTTTGCGGTAAAAGCGATAACCGCCATATGATAAGAATCCAGCTCCTACAACCGTTATTACTTTTAAATTTGGGCTTGAGTTATCATTATCGTCATAGTAACTACGATTGCCACCATAATAAGTTGAAGTGGTATGACCTACGCCGCCACCTCGACCACTGCCATGACTCCCCCCACCTCTGGCTCCTCCTGCACGTGCTGATACTGTACTAGACTGTGTGGGGCATAGGATTAATGCTACTAGGGTAATAAAAGAGACTAGTAGTAGTATTTTTTTCATCCGAATCTCCTCCTAAAAGAAAACGTTTGAGATAATCTGAGTAGAACTTAGCACTACTACTTTAATATTTCAAGTTAATCATGTCAGAATGTTCTTTTGGTGTTTTTCCTTTAATGCGTGTAAAATCAAAGGTGTAACTACAATAAGTGAGGAGATTTTATATGGATCGAATACAGATTAAAGAAAAAGCAAAAGCTATTGTTAGTGAGAATAGGGGTTACTATTTCACGATAACTTTTGTGCCAATTATTATTAGTGTCATTTATAGCATGATACAAACAAGCGGTACTATTGGGTACGTCACAAGTCTGGTACATGTAATTGAAACCATTGATCCTGAAAATTTAAATCCTGCTGATTTTTCTGCAGTAAGTAGTTTAGCAGGTACTTTTTCATTAGTCGGGATTATCGTAGGGTTAGTTGTCTCGGTTATAAAATTTGGTGTTCGTATTGTAATGCTTAAGTCTTACCGTAAAGAAGAACCAGCTGGAGAATCAGGAATTAACGATTCACTATACGCTTTTAAAGATTCAAGATGGTTAGCAGCTTTAGGATTTTTTGTGATTATGGGAATTTATGGCGCTATTCTAGGGTTTGCTGTGACATTAGTGGGAATTCTGCTAGGTCTTTTGTTATTCTTTATAGGAGTAGCAGCGAATAATGCATTTGTGACAACTATACTTGTTATTGTTGGAATCTTGCTATTAATAGCCTTAATTTTGGCCGCTATCGTAGCTGAAAACTTCACTAGTCAGATTAACTACGCTTTCCTAGATGCATCAGCAAAAGGCGACAGTTTTTCAGGAGCCATTAGCCGCAGTTTTAAATTGATGATTAATAAAGAAAATATGATTCAATTTGTAAGCTTACAAGCTTCCTTTATTGGTTGGACAATTCTTAATGAAATCACTTTTGGTATCTTAGGTATTGTATGGTGGAATGCTTACGCTGAAATGACATATGCTGGATTCTATGATGAAATTAACAAAAAAGAAGATTAATAAAAAGAATGTTTCCCTCATTTTAGGAAACATTCTTTTTTATTGCGATTGTTTTTCTAGTCTTTTATTTTTGATGGCTTCAACGGTGATGATGAAAACCATGACTGTTAGAGCTAAAGTAACTAACTTGCCATAAATGTTAGTGTGAAAATTTGGGATACAAAGAACAATTAAATATGCTAGATACAGTGACAATCGATTATTGATTAGTTTAAGCAAAGTACTCACCTCTTTACTTGAAGCGTAGTTCTTTTTGACTATTATTGCAAACTACATTTTTTTGCTTCTTAAAGCTTGGTTAAGTTGTTCAATCTTATTTTGGGTTGATTTCATGTAAATAAACCAAATAATAAAAAATGCAATGGTGTAAAGAATTGAGAAGATAATAATATAACTTAGGTTTAACGGAATCCAGTTGATGATAATTGCCATTGCTAAAGCAGGAACATATGACATCAAAAACTGAATAATTGTGGCTTTCGTAATTCCCCAGTCAGTAAAGTCAAAAATTAGTGAACTAAGACCTGCTATGCCACCAATCAAACACCAAACTATCATAGCAATCAAAACATCGGTATTTTGATTAGCAAAGTGCGCAGTCATGAAACGTGAACTGCCACTAGCATAAGAACTAATTAACGTAATAACTAGCCCAATAAAGTTACCTTGAAGTGCTCCTGCTATAAATCGACTAAGTCCTTTTTTTACTTTAATCATAATAAACGCTCCTTAACTTTCTTCAAAAATCTTCGTGATGAACTAGTGATATAACCATCTTTCAACTTGATTTCGATAATACCCGATGGTGTTAAGTTGAATTTGTCAATTTGATTCAAATTAATAATTTCAGTATTCGAAATACGCATGAACTGGTGAGGTAATTTATCCTCTAACTCATATAGTCTGGCGGATATCTGGTAACATTCTTGATTAGCTAGACCAAAAACTTTCTTTTGACTTGAATAAAATGTGTTGAAATCAGAAACTAATAGCTGATAGTTTTCTTGATTACGCTTGCCAGTAATGAATTGCTGATAACTTTCAATATAATTAATGGTGTCTTTTATAGCATCAGATTGCTGATTTGCCTGTAGAATAATCAGGTTATCAGTTATTGCTTGATCTTTTTTAAACAGTGCTTTCATGTATTGTTGCCCTCCTAACAATTTTTATCATACACTATCTGATTGGATGAAATAGGCTATTTAAGATGGGCGGTTTAATTAGGCAGATAAGTGGACAAATAAAAAGAAGCTTATTAATTAAGCTTCTTTTTTGGTATGGTCGACAGGTGTGCATTTTGCTTTCAAGTAATTGAAGAAGTATATGCTCATTATAGCGATGCTTGTTCCAATAACGATAGCAATGAACCTTGCCCATATTGCTTGTGAGTCTAAAGTTGAATAATTTAATTTGATTACTAGTATAGCCATAGGTGTTGTAAAAAAACTGCCAACTAAAAAGTTTGTTCTTATTTTCCAATAAATTAAAGAGTGGAAGATGATAAGAGCCACTATTGTCATGAAAAAATTGAGTGGTAATGATAGTAATAGGTAAGAAATTAGACATCCAACAATCGTACCTAGTAGATAATGCTGATGGCGCTTGATTGCATGGGACATTGATTCTGCTTGTAAAATGGAAGCACACGAAAGTACAATCCAGTAATAATTGAAGAGTTTTAAGTTTTCACCCACGTAGAAAGTCAAAAAGACTAAAATGCCATAAAAGAAAGTTTTGAACAAAATTTCAATAGGTATATAATCAACACTTAGTTTGAATTTTGTCGTATTATCTTCAATCTTTGGGTAGTGTAAGTAGTCAAGTAACCAATCGTTGATAAAGGCTAAACTAATTGAAATTAGGCAACCAACTATTAAAAATAGGACCGAAATGAAAGTTGTTTGCAAGTTAACATAAGAGTGGACACCTGCAATACATGAAATCATAACTAAGAAAAAAGGACCTGGCCAACTAAGTGCCACATTTTACTATAAAAGAAAAACAAGGCACATATTCCACTTAAGACTAATGGTGGTAACCACGGAACTAGACTAGAAAAAGACATCAGTAGGTAAGCAAGGACACCAACACTACTAGCTAAAATAGTTGTTTTAATTCCAGCTTTATTCTTCTGAGGAACATAGTAGTAATAAAATATTGATCCCATAATTGTTAAGGTCCCTAATTTAACATTTCCAATAATTAACATAAAAATAATTGAGAGACCTAAAGCTAGGAAGTTTGAAATCTTAAGTGCAAAATCTCCCCAGTTTATTTTGTAGTGCATAAATCTTTCACCTCTGATAGTATTTTGAGCATCTGTTATTAGTAGTATAACATTTTTATTTCTTAACTAAGGTGAGAAGCTTTTATCAAAATATAGAATTATAAAATTATATTTAAATAAAGATATGGTTTTATAAAATGAAAAACCACCCGATTTACGGCAGGTGGTTTTTTTAAAGCTTAGGCATTTCAACACCAGTTTTTTCATGGATAGTATCGAGTGCATGTTGGTAGCGATCATAAAATCCTTGATTGTTACCCATATCATCTAAAACAACAACTTTATCCATCAAATTAAACTCTTCTAGTTGTCTCATGAGTTCATAGTGGAACTCTTCTCTTGAGTTTTCCCACTCCATATTACGGAAATTGTCGTTAACGTAAGTTGTGATAGGAGGGATTACTAGGATCAAATCTATCTTTTCATTTTTTATTGTATCTTGAAAAACAGGTTCAAGTTGATCTTGCTGCTCCTCAGTGAGATAAAGTTTAGCATAGACTCTAGTAACAATAGCATCAGTATCCAAAAAGACAATACCATTATTACCGTGAGATTTAATTTCATTACTGTTAGCATCATATTGCCCCTGAATAATACGGAAGTAGTCACTGACCGTTAGTTCTGAGTCGACAATATTAGATTGTTCTTCATAGGTTCTAGCATATTCCTCGCTAAAAGGGGCATTGATAGAGCGCGCTAGACGGCGAACAAGCGTTGATTTACCTGTTGAAGCACTTCCAGCAACCAATACTTTTTTTGTAAAGTGGCGTCTGAACACACGATTGATTTGTGACCAATATTTAGTTGGATTTTCTCGTATTTTTGTAGCAGAAATAGGAATGTTTTGGCGATTAGCCATTTCAACTGACCAAGAATCAGGTGTTAGTTTCTCCAGTGGTTCAACATAGTCAGCTTCACCAACATAGGCGGTGAACTTTTGATTCTCTTGAGCGATAACTGACTCATTAACTGCACTAACAAGCTCATTTGCCCAGGCTTCCCATCCGTTTGGATATCGAGGAATATCGGTTTCATCGATGTAAGTTACACGAATCGTTGGTTCATCTGCAAAGGCTTCTCTTAAATAACGAAAGCGTTTTTGTAAGCCTAAATCGATATTATCTCCTCTATCTCCCGCGTACCCAGAAACAATGACAACAACGCCATCATTTAACGCAGCAGCTTTATAAATTTCTTGTTGATGTCCTGAATGAAGTGGTGCAAATGTTCCAAAATAAATTCCGATTTTTGATCCACTAATTAAGTAGTTACTTTTGGTAATCGCTAATTCTTTTGTCATTTAAATTGACTCCTCTTTTTAATAAAACAGTTTACTTAGAAAAGTATAAAAGACATCGTTAAGAAAAAGCAAATATTTAGTGAGTATTATTGAATTTATCTACTTGTTTCAATCCGTTTTTTGACAGTATAAATTTTTTGATTTGATAATGTTCGAGCTGTTTTTCACTAAAGTTGTGTGCAGATTCAATAATGGTGACTGGTAATTGATAAATTAAGTCATGTATCTTTAGGGCGTTTTTTTCATCAAGGCTAGATGTGATTTCATCCAGGATAAATAGTTTTTTATCTCTTAATAATCCTCTGGCAATCGCAAGTCGCTGAGCTTGTCCACCAGAGATATTATCACCTTGATTCTTGATAGTGTAGTCTAAAACGCTAGGACCTAGTTCATCATATAACCCAACATCTTTTAAGACCTTGATAAGTTGTTCATCAGTAAATTTTTGAAATAGGGTCAAATTATCCCTAATGCTGTCATTAAATAGCCAGATGGACTGTGTTAAAAAAACGTAATAACTATTGGTGATTTGTTCTTTATTAAAGTAAATATCTCCTGAGTCAATCTTTACTTGACCAGAAATAGCTGACAACAATGTTGATTTACCTACTCCAGAAGGTCCAGTAATTAGTATTTTGTCATTATTTTTTAGGGATAGGTTAAGGTGATTAAGTACGTTTTTATCGTCGCGAGTTACAGTCAAATTGTCGATAATCAATCCATCTTTGTTCGTGACGATTTTTTGCGTTTTTTTGTTAGAATTTGATGCTTTTTTGATGGTTCTGATACCACGAGTTCCAGCAATAGCGTTTTGTAGTCCAGTTAATCCGCGAATGTTTCCAACAACAGAGTCTGAAGTCAGGATTAACGAAATGATAATACTTGTTGTGATTCCTAAAAAACTAAATTGTGCTAGAAGAATTCCGACAACAAGCGGTCCTAAAAAGGTTAGAACAGCAAATCCCCAAGCATATAACATTAGCGTAGTTTGATAATTAGATAGGTTTCGATAGTTAGTTTCTTCTTTGTTCAATAATCGATTTACACGATTGAAAAACAGTGATTTAACCCCAAAGCTGTTGATTTCATTTCTTCCTTTAAATGTATCAGATATAGTATTAATTAATGTTGAATTGGAATGACTCCATTTATTAACCTTTTGATCTAATTGCTTTTTACCGAGATAAGTTGGAATTAAAGAAAGAAAAGATAAGGCAATATAAATTGTACCCAGTAAGAAGTGAGTATTCAAAATGAATATAATTGTTGAAACGATGGAAATACCTGTTTGTAAGAACATAAAGACAGAGCTAAAATAGTTCTGCTCAATTTGCTTAGAAATTGATGTAACGGAATTAGTTATCACTGCTTCGTCAACACCATCATCGAAATAATAGGTAAAAAAGGTGTTTTTGAGTTTGGTATTTAAAATTTTAGTTGCTTGATTTTTCAAAAGTAAAAAACTATAAGCAGATAAATAGGTAAATACAAAAGCAAAAAATGCTTGCAACAATAGCCAAGTGACATTATTAATATTGGTCAAATCTGTTTTAATTAGTTGACCCAGTACATAACCATTAAGAACGGCTTCAAACGAACTAGCAATTCCTAAAATTAAAATGGCGATGAGTAGTGGATTTGGTAAATTATGAAGTATCCAACCCAAATTAATTTTGGTCGCGTCTTTTTTATCGAAGCTTTCTAGTTGATAATCAAATTTCATATTTTTCCTCCAAGTAGTTGTAGTTATTATCGAAACTTAGAGTCATTGTATAATATTATAGAATGATTAACAAATTAATATTTTTATAATTTTTGAGATTGATAATTTCAAAAATAATCTTACTTCCGGAAATTATCATTCCACGAATTAATTTTTATATTTTTTTGAAGTTAAAAATGCGATTAGAAATGTGAAATATGGTGGTCATAAAGGCTATCGATTAAAATGTTTTTCTAAAGTAGTAAATTTGGAAGAAAAATAATCAGATTTAACACTATATAATAGGAAGAAATTCGCATTTATAAAAAAGAGGTAAGTCTAATCTTAGACTTACCTCTTTAACTTTACTTGAAATCATAAGGAATCCATTTTTTCATTAATTGAACAACAAAAGCAGGATCTTCTTTTTCACCATTATTAACCCATTGTTGTAGTAATCCGAAAATACCGTTAACTAAAAATGCAACTGTATAATCTTCTTCAAGTTCAGAGTTGAGTTCAAGTGACAAGAAAGGAAGTATTTTTGTTCTTACATTTTGTTTGAAGAAGTTCTTGCATTGTTCTTGAATTTATGGAGAACCGTTTTTGGATAGTAGTAAAGCAGCAATTTGGCCATCCGTTTTAAGTCGGTTTAGTGTTAGAAGCATGAGATTTTCAATAGTTCTAACTTTGGGATTATTAATGAGTTGCGTAGATAGCGTGATGAATTGTTGAAGATTTTGATTGACTAAATCATACTTATCGACGTAATGCAGATAGAATGTGCCTCTACTAATTTTAGCTGTATCACAGATGTCTTTGACGTATATCTTATCAAATTTCTTTTGTCTAAGAAGACTCACGACAGCATCGTTAATATTGTTATGGGTTTTGATATATCTAATATCATTTGTGTTCAAGATAGTTCCTCCTGCTACTTAATAGTCAATTTTTGATAGTTGTTTATTATCTGGATTAAAAACTTTGCATACCATTTAGTTAACTTTATAATTTATATTACTAAATAATAGACACCGTGTCCATTATGTATAATAAATAACGTATTGCGATTTTAGAAAGGATTTATCCAATATGAAAATATTAGTTATTCAAGGTCATCCAGATTTCGAATCATTTACACATGCTAATGCTGAAAATTATATGCAACATGCAAAGGCGTTGGGCCATGAAGTAAAATTAATTGATTTGAGCGTGAATGATTTTGATCCAGTTTTAAGATACGGCTATCGTCAACATATGCAAGATGAAACAAAACCTAATGAGTGGCAAGCATTAATTAAGTGGGCAGATCATTTATCATTCTTCTTTCCCGTTTGATGGTCAGCTGAACCATCAGTCTTGAAAGGGTTTATTGATCGTACTTTTACACCAAAATTTGCGTACACTTATGACAAAACAACGGGTAAAAAAATAAAATTACTAACATCAAAAACTGCAGATATCTTTATTTCAAGTGATGCACCTTCATTCCTATACGCTAAAATGTACGGTGGCGTGGTTAGTCGATGGAAGAATTTTATCTTGAGTTTTGTTGGGATTAAGCTGAAAAATGGTCTGAGTATGGGAAATATGCAGAAGAAATCAAACACTTTGGAAGCTAGAAAAGCCTATATGAAAAAATGTGCACTGACAATACAAAAACTATCAAAATAAAAAAGCAAGACCTCAAGGTAGTATAGGTCTTGCTTTTTTATTTAGTCGGTTGTTAGTATAATTTTACCTGTATTTTGTTTGTTTTTCATAAATTGGATTGCTTCGAAAGCGTTATCAATCTTGAAACTTCGCGAAAGTTGAGGAGCTAAACTACCATTAGTTAATAATTCAGAGCAGTCATTAGTAAAGTCAAAAATAAGTTGTGCTTTGTAATCATCGGAACGGGTTGAAAGAAGTGTCCCGCTAACTGTTAGTCTTTTAAACATAATGTCAAGCAAGTTGACATCAGAAACAATATTTCCACCTAAGTTACCAATCAAAACAAGTTGTCCGTCCACAGAAAGCGTATTAATGTTTTGATTGAAATAACTTGCCCCTATAAAATCTAAAATCAAATCCACGCCAGTTTGGTTAGTTAGCTGTTTAATTTCGGTTTCGAAATTCTGACTGGTATAATCCAGGGCATAGTCTGCACCATTTTCTTTAGCAATTTTTGTTTTTGATGAACTAGAAGTTGTAAATATTGTGGCATTTTTAAGTTTTTTTGCAAGTTGTGTTGCGGCGCTTCCCACGCCACTCGCACCGGCATGAATTAAAACACTGGAATTTTCAGTTAAATTACCAATATAAAATAGTGCTTGGTAAGCTGTGAGAAAGCTTTCAGGAATAGCAGCTCCCTGTTCATAAGTTATGTTATCAGGTAAAGGAATTAGTCGATCTTGAGAAACGGCAACATATTCAGCATATCCCCCATTATCTAATAAAGCGGCTACTTTTTGTCCAATATGAAGTTGATTGGAACAATCGTTGAGCTCAATAATTTCACCAGATACCTCTAGACCTAGAACCTCTTTTGATAAATTATCCGCGTTGAGGGCCTTAGCTAGATCGACGTGGTTAACCCCAATGGCTTTAACTTTTATCAAGGCTTCTCCCTTTTTTAGAGTTGGAATGGGAACCTCTGTTGTGACAGATTTTGTTTTAATACTTTGTGCTGTTACGGCTTTCATAGATAAACCCTCTTACTTAATATAAGTTATTTTTGATTAGGTTAACCTACTCTGACAGTTTTGTAAAGAATAAAATATTTTTACTTTTAAAAAGTAAGTGAAGTAGGTATAATAAACTAACGACAATTATATAAGGAGAATACATTTATGTCAGATGTATTGAAATCTTTGCAATTAAAAAAAGGGGTTAATTTAAAAAATCAAATCGTAATGGCGCCCATGACAACATGGTCAGCCAATGATGATTATACTGTCTCAGACCAAGAACTGAACTATTATGAATTTCGTAATGATGGTGCAGGTATGATTGTGACAGCTTGTGCCCGCGTTCAGCCTAATGGAATTGGATTTACTAATGAGTTTGGAATTTATGATGATCGTTTTTTGCCTAACCTGACCCGGATGGCTAGCAAATTAAAGCAACAGGGCGCAAAAGCGGTTATCCAATTATTCCACGCAGGAAATAAAGCGTTACCTGATTTAACCAATGACTTAGTTAGCTCAGGAGATGTCCCAATGATTAATACGAACACATCTCCTCGATCATTAAGTGATAGTGAAATAAAAGCTGTAATTGATGATTTCGGAAAAGCAACAAAACGCGCGATTAAAGCGGGTTTTGATGGTGTCGAAATACATGGTGCACAGGGGTTTCTTATTCAAAACTTTATGTCCCCCTACTTCAATAATCGTACAGATGCTTGGGGTGGCTCTTTAGAAAATAGAATGCGTTTTCCTTTAGCCGTTATTAAAATTAGGTAAAACGTGTGGTACAAAAGTATGCAGATGATAATTTCATAATTGGTTATCGCTTTTCACCAGATGAACCTATCAAAGGTGGTTTAAAGTTAAGTGATAATTTTGTTTTGATTGATGAAATCATTAATCAAAAGCTAGACTACGTTCATGCTTCGTTAGAAAATACGTTGCAATCAAAACCAGCAGATGGTAACCAAACTTACTTGAAATTGATTAGTCAATATATTGATGGTAGAATTCATCTTTTAGCAGCAGGAAAAATTACAGAGTTAGCGCAAACACAAGAGGTATTAAAGCAAGGCGCGTTACCTGCAATGGGCCATGCTTTTATAACTGATCCAAAATGGGTAGCAAAGGTTATTGAGGATGAACACTATCAAATCAACAATTACATTGAATCAGATAAAGTCTCAAGTTTGAGATTACCTGATAAATTATGGCAAGCTATTCGAAACAACGCCCGGTTGGTTTGAGATAAAATAACTTTTGATTAATTATTTGTTAGAATTAAATTTGTTTTTTAATTAATTTTGTGTTTTAATGCAGTTAACAAATAATCACGTGGAAAGGATATAGATTATGAATCAGATGAATAAAGCTTTTATTCAAGTTAACTTTTATTATTACTATTATTTTTAGAACATACGGACATATTAGTTAGTGAGATATGGACGTATAAAATTTTTATATGTTCATATCTAATTAATAGTAGTAAATAAAAAGTGTGGCCTAGTTAGATATGAGATTAATCTGACTAGCTGTTTATAATCGAGTATCCTAAAAAACCTAGTCAGATAATTATCTGACTAGGTTTTTTTATGAGGAGAATGATTATGGTTAAAGAAATTGATGGACATACTAGATTATTAGGCGTTATGGCAACACCGATTAGACATTCGATGTCTCCAGCTATGCACAACGCTGCATTTAAAAAATTAGGATTAAACAATGTTTACTTAGCTTTTGAAGTTGGTAATGATAGCTTGGCACAAGCGGTTGAATCTATTAGAACGCTGGATATGATGGGGATAAATGTTTCAATGCCAAACAAGCAAAAGATTATTCCTTATCTTGATGAGTTAGACATTTCAGCTGAACTGAACCAAGCAGTTAACACTGTTGTTAATTATAATGGTCATTTAAAAGGTTATACAACAGACGGCATTGGGTTTGTAACAGATTTACAAAAGAAAGGTCATCCAATTAAAGGCCAATCTATTGTTATTGCAGGTGCTGGTGGAGCAGGAACACCAATTGCTATCCAATGTGCAATGGCTGGTGCTAAAGAAATTAGAATTTTTAATCAGAAAGGGTCACATTTTGATAACGTTGAGCGCAATGTCCAAATTATTAATGAAGAAACGGCTAGTCAGGCCTCGGGATATGACTTAGCTGACCAAGAAAGTTTCAAAAAAGCGCTTGATCAGTGTGATATTTACTGTGATGCTACCAGTGTGGGAATGTCTCCTCTTCAAAATCAAAGTTTGATTAATGATACCAGTTTCTTTCATCCAGATATGGTGGTTTATGATGTGGTTTACTCACCAAGAGAAACGAAATTGATGCAAATCGCAAAAGAATCAGGTGTTAAAGAAGTTTATAATGGTCTTGGAATGATGGTTGAACAAGGCGCAGCGGCCTTCAAATTATGGACTGGTGAAGATATGCCTGTTGAATTTATTAAACAGACGTTATTTGAAGAATGATTTTTAAGGGGGATATATGGATAAAACGAAAATAGTTGTCCCTTTGATGGGCAAAAATCAGACCGAGATCAACACTCAATTATCAAAGATTAGGAATCATAATCCTGATATTGTGGAGTGGCGTATCGACGGACTTGATGAGTTACCTGATAAACAAACGGTGGGCGAAATCCTAACACTTATTAAGCTAAAACTATCTGAAACACCTGTATTAGCAACGTTTAGAACAATCGCTGAAGGTGGTAAGTTGGCTGCAACTCATGCGCAATATTTTGACTTACTTGGTATTTTAGCTGAGGATACAAGAGTTGATTTTTTGGATATTGAAATCAATCATTCAAAAACTGCCATTGAATTTATTATTCAAAAAGCAAGAAAGAATCATATTCAAATAATTACTAGCTATCATAATTTCAAAAAGACACCTTCAGACAAAGAACTTTCACAAAAGTTAGCAAGTATGACGTTAGTTAATCCAGATATTGTAAAGCTAGCTGTAATGCCTCGTTCGGCGCAAGATGTACTGCGATTAATGACGTTTTCATTAACAACAAGTTCTCAAATTTCGCCTAAGGTTGTTACTATGGCAATGGGAGACTTGGGAAAAATCACTCGTATAAGTAGCTGTTTAACACAATCTTATTTTACTTTTGCGGCAATTGATTCAGAATCTGCATCAGCTCCTGGACAAATTGATATCGAAAAGCTACGTAAAATATTAGATGAACTCAATTAAAAAACCAGCAAGTATTTGACTTGCTGGTTTTTATAGATTTTATATTTATATTTTAGTTACGAATTTTTTTGAAACTTGGGATACTTAGCATCACAATAAAACTCAAGACGTACATTACTGAAAGGCTTGCCATTACTGCAAAAACCGAGTAGTGATCCATAATTAGTCCGATTACAACTGATGAAAATCCTCCGATTGCACGTCCGACATTGACAATGACGTTATTAGCTGTTGAACGAATTTCGGTTGGGTAAAGTAAGCTAATAACTGCACCATAGCCACCAAACATACCGTTTGAACAAAATCCAATGACTGCACCAGCTACGATTAATGCAAGTGCAGATTTCGCTAATAAAATGCCATAAACAGAAAGAGCAGAAGCGATTAAAAAGATACCGAAAGCTCTACGAGGACCCACTTTATCAAGAATAGATCCGAAAGTCACCATACCAAGACTCATACCAATGATAGTTGAAATCATCCAAACAGATGACCCTGAAACATTAAGCTGTTGTTGTTTTTGTACAATCGAAGGCAACCAGTTCATTAACCCGAAATAACCAGAGATTTGAACAATGACCATAAAAGTTAAGGCAATTGTTTGGTAGGCTGTTTTCGAATCTTTGAATAGTAGCCCAAAGCTCTTAGTGATTGATAACTTATCATCCTTTTGCTTTTGTTGACTTTGTAAGAATTCATCACTTTCTTTAAGATGGCGGCGGATAAAGAATACTTGAACGATTGGAAGCAATCCGAAAGCAAACAACACATTCCATCCTAAAGTTGGAATGATGATAGCTGCTAAAATAGCTGCTAAAACTGATCCAATTTGACCACCTATGGCTGCAATTGAACTCATGCGCCCAACTTGATTTTTCTTAAAATTCTCTGAAATAAGCGCAATTCCAACACCATATTCACCACCAGCACCAATACCTGCGATGAATCTCAAAATATAAATCAAAGTTAAATCTTGAGCAAAACAGATACCTGCAGTTGCTAAGGCAAAGATGAAGATCGTATAAGTGAACGTTTTGACTCTGCCTATTCGATCACCAATAATCCCAAAAACAACACCACCTAGTAGCATTCCCAAGTTAGTTACAGATGAAATTAAGCCGGCTTGTCCACCAGATATATGGAATTCAGCAATAATAGATGAAAGTGAAAATGATAAGAACATCACATCCATATTTTCTAACGCAAAGCCAAGCGCAGTTGATAATAGTGTACGTCTTTGATTAACAGACATTTTTTGTCCGCCATCAGCGTGAGTTAATTGTTGCATATTCAGTTCCTCCAAAATGAACACTCACAGGTGTTCTTTATTTTATACATTGTCTAGTATTCTGCCACAATCGGTTAATAAGCGCAACTTTTTATTTAGGGTTGACTTTTAGAGGTGTGAAACGTAAACTAAGACACAACAAATCTTAAATTCTTGCTTTAAATGTGTTCAGAGAAGCACACAAGTGAACTTAAATTAATTTAACTAGAGATGACCGCAGAACCACTCGTATTTTAATTCGCGGTCTCCTTCTGCTCAAATGTTCACTTGTTTAATTTAAACAAGTGTTTTTTTATGGGGAGAATTTTACGATGACAAAAATTATGATTGCAATGGATTTTAAGGATAAAGATCAAGCCTTAACGTTTTTAAAACCTTTTTCAGGTAATCAAGTAGACTTACCTATCTTGAAGATTGGAATGGAGCTGTTTTATAAAGAAGGAGCTGACTTTATTAAAGAACTCCGACAAAAAGGATTCGACATTTTTTTGGATTTAAAATTACATGATATTCCACACACAGTTGAACAAGCTATGAGACAAATAAAAGAATTAGATGTTCAATTTGTGACAATTCATGCACTAGGCGGTCAAAAAATGATTGAAGCTGCAAGAAATGGCCTGGGAACTCAGACTAAGTTACTTGCTGTGACACAGCTTACTTCTACCTCACAAGAACAATTACAATCCGAACAGCTCGTAACAGTTTCCTTACGAGACGATGTTGTTCACTTGGCTGAAATGGCTTTTCGTTCAGGTGCCGACGGCGTTGTCTCCTCTGCTCAAGAAACGCCAACTATTAAGGCAAAAGTGGCAAATGACTGTCTGTCAGTAACGCCAGGTATTCGTCTGCAAAATAGTCAACAAGACGACCAAGTTAGAATTACAACACCTATTGAAGCACAGGACTTAGGCAGTGACTATCTTGTAATTGGGCGTTCAATTACACAATCAGAAAACCCATTTGAAACTTATCAACTAATTAAAGAAGAACTAGGAGCTTAATATGATTACAAACAACAATATTGCTGAAACCGTTGCACTAGATTTACTGAAGATTAAAGCTGTCAAGATTTCACCTGACGAACCATTTACATGGGCGAGTGGAATCAAAGCTCCTATTTATACTGATAACAGAAAAATTGTCTCTTATCCAAAAATGCGTAGCCTAGTTGCTAAACAGTTAGCTGAGTTAATTAAAGAGCAGTTTCCTAACGCTACTGTTATTGCTGGCGTGGCAACAGCTGGTATTCCACACGCTGCTTTAGTAGCTAACCTTCTAGAACTACCTATGATTTATGTTCGTCCAAAGCCCAAAGATCACGGTACAAGCCAACAAATTGAAGGTGAATTACCTGAAAATGCTGAAGTAGTTATGATAGATGACCTTATCTCAACTGGACAAAGTGTCTTAAAAGCTGCTGATGTAGTTAAGAATGCTGGAGGAACAGTCACTGGAATTGTTTCGATTTTTGATTATGAACTGTCAATTAGTAGTGAGAATTTTGAAAAATACGGAACTAAATTTTACTCAGTAACAAGTTATACTTCTTTGATTAAAGCTGCAGAACAGCATCAATTGATTTCTAAAGACCAGTACTTAGCTATTAAAGATTGGCATCACACTGTAAAATAAATCTATAATTTTATACCTTTATATCTTTATAAAAAAAGCCTTAGCGACCATTGCTAAGGCTTTTTTAGTAACACCAGATCCAAATAATAGTTCCTAAAATCAGTAAGAAAATAATATTAGTTCCTATGAAAAAAGCTAAAAAACGTCCATTTTGATACTTAACTTCTTTTGAAAACTGCTTGAAAGCTAAAATATTAGCTAAAGAAGCAACTAATGTTCCAAGTCCACCTATATTTGATCCTAATAATAAAGTCATACTGTCCGGTGTGAATTTAGATAATAAAATAGCCGCTGGGAAATTACTAATAACTTGGCTGCTAAAAATAGCAGTCAAATAGGTAGAAAATGTGGTTTTTGCCAACGTCATAATCAGAGTTGTGATAATGGGTAGCTTCCCTAAATTCCCTATTATAACGAAAAATCCAATAAATGTGATGAGAAGCCCATAATCAATATCAAGTATTGTTTGCCATCTTAAGAGCAGTGTGCACCCTAATACGAGGACAAACGCCATCCATAAGTTCAAAAAATTTAGTAGTCCTAATAACGCAATAATGAAGCTAAAACCTAATATATATCGATGCTTCAAATTGATAAAGTCATATTGATAATCAGCTGCTTTTAGAGGCTGTTTTTTAAAGAAAAAAGTACTTATCATCATTGTGATAAAGCTAAAAATAGATAATTTAAAGGTCGCTTTAAAGAAGGCCATTGTTGATAGTTGATAGGTTGAAACTAGGTAAATATTTTGCGGGTTACCAAAAGGTGTAACCGCACTCCCCAAGTTGGCAGCAATAGTCAATAAGACCACAGGCATAATCACAGATAAGTTTTGCTTCTTTGCGATAGTAAGATACAGCGGAACTAGTGTAATGATTGCAACATCATTAGTTAATAGCATCGAACTAAAAAAAGCAAAGACCAGCATAATTTGAATAAGCTGACGTTGGTTTTTAGTAATATTAATCAAAAAATGACTAATATTTTTCAAGACGCTAAAGTAAGTACATCCTGCAATTACTAGCATTAACATAGTTAATGAAATAATCGTGTGCCAGTTAATGTCTGACAGACTCGGTTGAGTGATGAAACTCGTGATAACAGCTAAACTTATTGATCCCCACATTAGGTAATCTTTTTTTAGCGGTTCTAGTATATGATTCATATTGTGCTCCTCTATTTTTAGTCTATTATCTCATAAGTCACAGAACTTTTGATTTTCTTAAGCATCTTTGCGAAATCATAAACTCTTTGTCACAAAATGTTCACATTTAGGGGTTATAGTATGGGTACAGTCGATGAAGGGAATCCCCAATCCCCCCGGCTGAACTACTACAAGTGTAGTTAACTTTCTTTTCATTCTTACTCCTCCAAGTAGATATGAACAAGTTCATCAACTTTTTTAAGTTGATATAAATAAAAAAACGTCTAGGACTTACCCCTCCTAGGCGTTTTTTGTTTGCTCATTTTCCAAACCAAGCTCTATGCATAACAGGAGATGTAAGTTCAGCATGAGTTACAAAATAGTATACGACAGCTATTTCTAAAGTAGCGATTAGTGTATAACTTGCAATTATTATCATTGGCGAAAACGGAAACAAATAGATAATTGGCAACCCAATCATCGCAAGCAAAACTAATAAAGTATAACTTAAACTGCGCTTAAGTCGCGATGTCTTTGACAAATAGTGTTGAGAAAAAACATAAATTAGTGAAAATAATGACGCACAAAGTAAAATCATAAAAGTCATAAAGTAATCTAATGGTGTATCTGGTATAGTCTTCGTAGCAATAACCAAAGAACCACTTATTAACAACTTAACAAGTAACATTACAACACTATAAATTACCGTATTAATACAAGCAATCATAAGTAAGTACTTAAAGATTGTTTGTCTAGTGAAATTATATTGTACTGGTAAGTCAATATTTGGAATGATGAAAAACGCACTACATATAACAATCAGCATATCGTTTGCTGCTTCTAATGAATGTGCTCTTGACCATAAAAACCAACAAATTATAATTGCTGCAAAACATAGTGTTAAAGTTACTTGCCTAATACCTATCGGAATTAATCTTTTCAAGGTCTCTCTCCTTTCTTTTTATTATTTCTTACCATATTGTCGCATAGCTACGGTTATGTCGACGTTTTTAACTAAAAAGTATAACAGCACCAGTTCAATAACGGCTAGTAATGCTAATATGCTACTAATCAAACTAGAAGAAAGCTGATAAGTATTAATGACAGAACCGCTTAATACAACCATTATTACAGTAAACAACACGACTATGATATTAATAAAATTAGCAATATGAGTCGAAAGGTTGTGAAGTACATACTGTCCATAATAAAAGCACGTCATAAAAAGAATAGCTATAAAAAAAGTTAGAGTTAACGAAACCATATTGACTAGTAATAGCTCAATAGGATAAGTTGCTAATTCTACTGATATATTCAAGATAGAAGTCAATCCTGAGATTATCGCAACATAAATCAAACTACTGATAAACGATATAATCACAAGATACTTAAAAATACTTTGTCGCGTTATCCCATACTGAAGTGGTAAATCTACATTGGGTAGATTAAGAGCACCTACAAATATGAGTAAAACTATATCTGTATGATGAGCTGAACTAGATGAATCAACTATTATGTAACTTGTCGCTAACGTTAAAATAACAGAGATTAATACTATTTGACATAAATAGCCGATACCTATGGGGATTAACCTCTTCACAATATACCTCCTCCCTTATTTATTGACCCGTAAAGGATCACTTAATTCAATTCGTTTATTATCGGCTAAAAATCGTAACTTGTTATATAAATAATAACCTTCAAAAGATAGAACTAAGGTAAATAGGATACCTACTATTGCATCAAGAACTAGACTATTTAACTTCACTTGATAAGCTACTGAGTTATATAAACTAGTTATCAGAACAATTGCTAATATTTCAGTAATCCATAAACTAAACAATTTGAAATAACGTGTAACGTCTAAGGTTTGATTAATAATTAACATAAATAGTGTAAACCAGTTAAATAAAATGGTTAGTAGACAGAATAAAAAGAAATAATCCGATAACGTGAAAATGTCAAAATACATCGCTGATATTTTAAAGTGAAAAACAGCATTAATGAATATCAGTGCAAATATAATAAACAAAGACTGAAAAATCGAAAGTACAGTGATGAAAGACGTTAACTTTTTCTTAGATAAATTAAGCTGCATGGCAAAGTTGATATCTATTGATGTCATCGTTATGATTACTCCAAAAAAGACGGGTAGCATATTGACAACTACATCTTGTTTGAAGTAATAGCTCCTAAACGAAACTAAAATCATAAAACTCACAATAAAAAACGATATCCATAATTGATTTCTTGATATAGCTAAGAATTTGTTGATTTGTTTCATTACTTATTCCTCAATTGTTGCTTTAAATCAAATCGACTAATAAAATCGGTAGATTTGAACCATTTCCTTAGAACAATAGTTTCTATTACTATTAAGAACAGTGGTACGTAAATAAAAATATTATTTAGCCAGAAAAAACTAATCATAAACATAATGATAATAGAGTAAATAAACCAATATAGAAAATAGACACCCTGTTTATAAGTGGATCTATAAATTGCAAGTTGAATTGTGACACCACTTAAAAAGGCAAAGATTGCTGTAATCAAAACTACGCCATAATTATTAACTGCCTCACCAAACCCATAAAATATTAGGCTAACTGGTTGATGAAAAACAACGTCTAGCAGCCAAATAAATAGTATTAAAATTCCAGCTTGTAAAACTGACCAAAGTAAAGCCATTTGCCAGATTGATTTTCTAGAAAAATTATGTTGAATAGCGTAGTTAACATCGATTGTTTTTAAAGATGGAACAACTAGAAAATAAAAATAGATAGCACTAGGTGCATTCAGTAAAGCTGTTATAGTTACTATCGCCAATAAGTACAGTGCGCTTATTAAAAACAGTTTGCTATTATTTATAGTTGCAATAAATTGTTTAATCATTATTCATTTCCTCTCCAGATTAGTGAGGGTACACTAGTTGACTACTCTTTTAGTAATAGCTTGCCAGTCTATATCTTGACGATTTAGTAACTGCTTTAACATTACATATTCAATAATCAATCCACCAATAAATCCAATACCAATGACAGCCAAAAGCAACCCATTATTTAAACTTCCTGCTAAGAAACGGTAAACAAAAGAAGCAATACCGCCAAATAAAATCGCAAATGTATAGTAGAAAAACTGCGGTACAATTGCATCACGTTTAGGTCTTTTTTGATTAATTCTTAATGTGAATAAGTTCACTGAAATCATAAGTAAGGCAATTACAGCAAATACATATCCATATCCAATGACGTTCATTTTTTCAATACCTGAAATTGTGACTGGCATAAAGAATGATTCTAAATAAATTAATCCTATGTATAACAAACCGCCCAAAATACCTGAACCCAATGTGTAAGTTAATTGCTCATTTTGAGATAAGTTTAATTTTTGGCTGTTCTTCAAATCGCTTTGTCCAAATATTGGAATGGTAAAAGCGATTGATAATACGTCTATTCCCATACTGGATTTGAATAGATAGTTGAAAATGGCCCAAACTATCCCTAGAACAACAGCTAAATATGTTGCCGTGAAAAGTGTGTTTTTACTGTAAGTTAAAAATTTCATGGTAGTTACTCCTCCTGTTTATAAATCCATGCTTTAGCTTGTGAATCGACTGTGAAGTCGACTGCTTTAATAAATTCAGAAAATTTTAGAATTAAGAATATGATAATAATAAAAAACAAGAGACTAATTACTATCCCCAACGCAACCGAATTCAAAATTATTGATAATAAGCCATGAATTAAAACAATTGCGATTATTGAAGCAACTACAATAGCTACCATTCCTCTGCGACGTCCTTTTGACCAATAACCTAATCGACTGTCCATGCTAATTACTAATGACGAAAGTTGTGCTGTAACTGTTAGCAAGTAAAGATATACATAATCAGCGAAACTGACTAATTTAGATCCCATAACGAAAAACTGGCATTTAAAGATGAATGTATACACTATAATTAAACATAGGAAAATCATAGATGTTAATAATACTGACCTCACCGAAATCCTTACCAGTTGTCTACGTGACACATTACAGCTTACGGCAAAATCAAGTAATGGATAGCTAATAAATATAATCACTGCAAACAAACTTGCTATATCGATATTACTCTGTTTTAGTAATAAGCTGATAGCTGTTAATCCTGTTATTCCTCCAAACAAAGACACGGCTGGTAGTTGACTTACTGTTAAAACTTTTTTCATTATTAACCACCTCTTTTTTCTTTAAGACTTAAAATCTAGTTTACGACTGTATTTAATAATCACATTAATTAGTAAAACTATTAATATGATAAGAATCGCATCGGCAGTCAATAACCCGGCCACCTTTACAATCTCTGGCAACAGCATTGGATGAACTATAATCATGGCTATCACTGTAAGAAAAATCATACCGGATCTCGCTTGATATAACGGAATGAGTAGTGCAATAACTAGAGTCAATGCTGTAGATAATAAGAAAATAAATAGATAACTACTCCAGTCGTTTGACATTGTATATTGTTGCAAAAAAGTTAATTTATAAGAGGTAGTATTGAAAATAATTAAACTGATAATTATATTTAATATTCCTAAACCTATAGCATATCCAAGGTATAGCTTCGGATAGTCTTTACGGCTGGTATTTGAACTGACTAAAAAACCAAACTGCCGTGCTAAAACAAAAATAGCAGCAAAAAATCCTAATTCTAAGTAAATTGCTTCAGATTTACTATGACCCAAAACTCTAATAATAATCTCAAGCAAAACGGCTCCTATATAAGTTGGTGCCAATTGTAAAACAAATGTGTGATTGAAAGTAGCTGCTAATTTTTTCATTGACTCCTCCTAACGGTTAATTGAAATTAGATAATTTATTGAAATTGGCCCGGTAGATAATATGGCGTAAGTATATTAGAATCGGCACGAGTAAACAGATAAATACCGCTGAGACAATGAGAGTTGTCATTGGTGATTTAGTCGTCGTACTAATGAGTTGTTTGTACCCCATCAGGATTCCCATAGTTACGGCTAAGACTAACGTAATCAAGCTAAACACTCTTAATAAACATCTATAAACTTTTGATGCTGATCGGCCTTTTACAAAAATAATCGGACCAACGAATGAATATAAAATAAAAATAAAAAATAAAAAAATAAAATCTAAACTACTTGAGACAAGGTGATTGTAAATTATCATGCTTTTGCCAGTCATTATCGAAGATATTTGTATTAATACCACGATTAAAGCGGCAGATAAAATAGATGTTATTAAGTGAAATCTAAAAATTGTCTTCCGACTATAATTATGTAAAATTGCCATTCCAAAATTTGGAATAGAAAATCCACATAAAAATAAAAATAAATTTGAAGTAATATCAAAATAAATACTATCTCCTAAAAGTGAGAGCATTGCTGCTCCTGTAACAAGGATAACCAATGCTAATTGTAAAGAACTATACATCAACAGTTTTTTAATTACTTTCACGTTTATAAACTCCCCTCCTAATCTTAGGTTGACTTGTTTTTTCGATAATTGGTTTTATCAAAGTCCAATTTTCTAACAGCTCGTCTTAATGACACTACTTGAATACAGTAAAAAATAGCTAGTCCTATAACTATTAAATTCAAACTACTTTGCTGAAATTCCGGAAGAAAAACACTTAAGTATCCGATAGTTACAACGCCTAAGAAGGTGATGGTTGATGGAATTCCTAATCGATAACTTGATTTCATTTTAGCTATACGAATAGTAAACGCTAAAACAATAACATAAGCCATCCAAATCCAAACAATCAAAAAAGATAACCAATCATTCACTGCATTATTGGGAGCTAATTTAAAAACATGATGTGTTACTAGATTGATAATTAACATTAGTAAAACATTAAGTGATGAAAATCCCACAGAATATATAATAATCATCTTATTAAAAGTTGCCCGACTTTGGTTATAATTTAATGCTAAATAACCAAAATTAAAATGTAACATCAAAGTGACAAATATAATCATCAAAGTAAAAAAGCTAAATCCTGTTACTTTAAAACCCATAAAGCCTAGTAGTAAAGTTAGAAGTATCGCATATCGACTGTAGTAAAATAGCTGACTAATTTTCATGAAATCCTCCTAGTAATAATTGGCTTAACCTATACATTAAAAAGGTTAATGATTCCCATATTGTTGCACGTCCTTAATCATTGTGTCGTAATTTGTCGGTTGAAAAGCATAGTAAACAAAAACCAATAGTTGTGTGAGATACCATGCTGCGAAAGTTATTGCAATTAACCATTCATTTCTTAATTCAAATTTTGAAACTAGTAATACGATTAATAATCCCCATGAAAACGCCAAAAATACTGTCAAAATCATTGCCTTAGGGCGAAGCCCATTAAAAGCTAATATTCCTGTTACGGTAACCACGATAGCTAATGCCAAAACGGTTAATCCACTAAAGTCTAAAGATAAATTCAATTTAAATAATCTAATTGAGGTAGGCAAGAACAAACTATATAACTTAATCAATAAAGTGATACTGATTGACAAAACAATAGGGTAACAAGTTGTAAAAAGGATAAACGATTTTCTTGATTGGTTATAATTCATTGTAGCTATTGATGACTTAATAAACATTTTGGAAAAACAAAAACTTAAATACAGCATAAAACCGATATTTAAGTTTCCTGCCCCAACAAAAAGCACAGCAACAATAAATAAAAAACTAATATTTCTACTGTACCAAAAACTATTTTTTATAGAATTCAGCATGGGTTATGCCTCCTTTTACTGATAATTTCGCCATTTACTATCAGGTTCTTTATATAAATTAACTAATTTCAAATAATAGTTGAAAATTCTAACTTGAACGACATAAAAAATCAGACAGATAGCGTCATTAAGAAGTTGTTTGACGAGCTCCCCATAGGGAACGCGTCCACTGTTATTTACCGCTAAAGGTAACATCACAAGGAAAATAGTTAAGATAATTTGAGGCATAACTCGTTGATCATAAGGTTGTAATGCCAGACTAAAACTAATAATGATAATTGTAGCGATAACTAACCCAAAAAATACTAGTAAAGGTAACTGATTATCAATTTTTAAGGTGAATAGAAAAATTCTATTTGGATCATATAGATTGGTTAAAGCAACGACTACTATACTAACTACTGCCATTAATACTGATTCAAAGATTGCTAGTTTTAAAAAGCGTTTTCTGCTTTGGTTAAGTCCAAGTGAATACGGTGATAGTCGATTTAGATATAAAGAACCTATCATAAATAGTGATATCCCCCATTCTGTACTCCTATTAATATTAAAAAATGAAGCTGCAATTAGGATAATGATTGCAACAATAAAATACTCACTGTAGTAAATCATCTGATTTTTTTTCATCATGACCACCAACTTTTCTTTTTAGCAATTGCTTTTGAAATATCAATTCTCATAATAAAATATCTAAATATTCCAGCTAACGAGACAAACCACAATACTAACAGTAATAATAGCCCCTCTTCAGAAACCGTTTGATTTGTAGTGCCAAAAACTAAGCCTACCACTACAAAAATGAGTTCGAAAAATATAAGTAGTCCAATAACGCTATAATTTAAATAGGATTCTTGATTATTAGCATAATGAAAGATAAGCATATGTAAGACTAACAAAGCGATAATAAATCCAAAAATCAATAGTGGTAACAATTGATTAGTTACGTGAAACCCATAAATACTAATCGAAATCGAGGTAAATAGGTTTAAACAAAAGACAATGGCTATGTTAAATAATGCCATTAATAACGTACTTAACATCATCGTATTAAAACAAGTTTTTCGACTGATATTGTGATTCAACGAAAAGAAGTTAATACCGAGACAAGCGCTAATAAGTGTTACCGCTACTATCCCTATAACAGCCACCTCTCGAGTCGAATAGTTACTGTAGGCAAATAGCCAAATAAATGTTCCGATGATAAAAGGGCGATTATAAGCATAAAGCTGACTTAACTTTGTTCTCATACTGGGTATCTCCTTTCCAAGCTTTTTGAATCCATTTGAGAATCAAAAAGTGTTGTTTTTAGATAATAATTTAATTCAAGTAACTCAATCGAAATAACTGCTAGTTGATATACCCCAAAAACAATCAACTGCATACTTCCCGTTAAATGAACTAAGAAAAGATAAGGAACTAACAACTCCGAAATCACAAACAAGAATGGCACTATAACTAATGTGAAACTTCGACGTTGGATAAGTAACCAAATTAATGAAATAAAATTGAAAGCACTCAGACTTAATAAAAACAATCCCCAATATGATGTGCTGAACACCGACAAGTGATAAAAACCGAATAACGTGACGTTGTTTGTCACACTAGTTTTCAAAATAAAACTTAATAAAGTTAGTAATCCTCCAGATATAATCGTCGTAATACTTAACGACTTAATATAACTTTTTTTATTTAATTGTGTGATGATGCTTTCTAACTCTAATCCCATTAATCCAGCTAAAATAATAAAGCTGATTGATAAGTCGACTGAGCTAGAATTTGTGAAACTATACCAACCTAGCTCCACTAAAAGACTAATCATGAACCCAAAAATTAGTCTTTTTAGTGATTGATATTTTAAAATAGTCGCTATCATTTATAAGTCCCCTTTTTATGTTACTTCTGTGATTTTGTGTAAACCGATACATGTTGCATAAGATAAAAATAAAGTGCCACTAAAACTGCTGTTGCCATAATCAACCCCAATGACAGCAAGCTCTGTGTAACTAACGATAAAGTAGCATCTCCTAACTGCCACCATGCCATAAAGCCACCAACGGTACTCCCAATAAGTAAAGCGCCTGCTATTAAGATCAATTTGAAATTAGCGTCTTGTATTAAGCTAATAACCAAAATCAAAACATAACCTATCAATTTACTAAAAGTTAAGAAAATAAAGAAACTCACAATATATAATAAATTCAACTTAAATGGTGAATCGAATAAGAATAAACTTAGTGGCAAGCAAGCTGTCAAAATCAAATGAGCAATTGATACTTGTTTAAGCTGAGCTTTAGCTATTTGATGTCTTGTCATCTGATTACTAATACCAAAATTCATCATTGCTGGTAATTCCATCATAAAGAAAAACACAAAGTATAAATAAACAACGGCATTGTTTAATATGACCCCCTTAAAGGGCATATTTAATAGTATGATAATTAGCACAATGGCATTATATAGCGGAAAATATAACGAGGAGCGATAATATTTTAGGTAAACTTTACTTTTCATAGTACTGGCCTCCTCTAGCGATTTAGTTCAATTCGTCTGTGTCTCTTGTAGTTAATTGAACAAAGTAATTTTGTAGTGTCATGCCACTGACTGTTAAGTTACCTGGCACAGGTTTAGGTAAGTCACCAATTGTATAAATATCAGCTGATCCACCTAGGTAATCTGCTCCGATTACGTCCAAGTTAGCCGTATAAATTGTGGCTGCTTCTTGCGGTCCTGAGATAACTTTTCCCTTCATCTGCAAATCATCCATATCAATTTGAGAGATAACTTCACCATCATTGACTACAATCGCTGTTTCGATTAATGAAGCAATCTCATCAATAATATGAGTTGAAATAACAAATGTTCTAGGTCGTTTCTCATAAGCTTCGATGATGAAACTATAGAATAATTTACGGTTAGCTGCATCCATTCCTAGCACTGGCTCATCTAAGAACACATAATCGGATGGTGTACATAGCGCAATAATAATTTTAGCGATTGTACGATAACCGGTTGATAAACTTTGCAAACGTTTTTTAGTGTTTAAATTGAAGTGATCTGTCATTCGTTGAGCTAAGTCCCAATCAAAATCACCAAAGAAACGTTCTGTCCATTTGAAGATTGTCTTCACGCGCATGTTGTTAGGATATAGATTAACCTCACTCATCAAAAATAATCGACTTAATTGTTTATCATTTTCAAGTAACTGTTCACCATCTAGTGTTACGTTAGTTTCTGGATTATCATTTGGAATAATGCGGTTGTTTAAAATACTCATTAACGTACTTTTACCGGCACCATTACGCCCTAGAAGTCCATAAATTGTTTGTGGCTCAAATGTTAAGCTGACATCTTTTAATGATTCAGTAGCTCCGAAACTTTTACTCAAATGTTCTATCTTCAAACTCATAATTATTCATACCCCTTTTCAATCATTTCAATTAATTTATCTGATGTAATTCCCAAATTCTTGGCTTCTGCAATTAACTCACTGACGTGATTATTCAAAAAAGCCTTACTGTACTCTTCTCTGAGGCGCTCTCGTGCTCCTGATGAAACAAACATACCAATTCCCCTTTTCTTTTCAATCAATTGTTTTGATACGAGCAGATTGACTCCTTTCAAGACGGTAGCTGGATTTAATTGGTAGCGTTTTGAAATTTCAGTTGTTGAAGGTACTTGATCTCCCTCGGCAAACGAACCATTCAAAATAGCTGTTTCAATCTGTTCTGCGACCTGTTTAAAAAGAGGTTGTGAATCTGTAAAACTAAACTCCATTAAGGTCACCTCTACTTCTTTGGTTAATTACTCATGTAACTAACCATAAAACCTAATTAGATAAATGTCAACTGTAATCAGACAAATAAAAAACACCATTCTCATGAGAATGGTGTTTATAACTTTATAAAATCATAAAATTGTAATAGATTGTTCATTTGTATTAAGTTCGACTAATCCGCCCAGTGGCAGGGTAAATATTGGTTGTGCATGTCCAAAATTCACATTATAGATCACGGGGATTTTCTTAAAAATCGGGAATTTATCCAAGATATAAGTCAACAACTCTTCAGTCATATTATTTTCCGTTGGAAAACGTCCGAGTAACAAAGCTTTAGGTTTTTGGCTAATTTGAAGTAACTGAGCTAGATATCTTGATAATTCAATACCGTTCGTCTCTTCAGAAAATTCAAAGAACCAAATCTTATCATCTAAATGTGGCTGATAATCGGTGCCAGCTAATAAATTAAAGGTATTTAAGTTCCCGCCCACTGTTTCACCTTTGACTTGTCCTTCAGAGTAAACTTGCCATTGATTATCATAATAATTTCTAGGTGTTTTTGGATTATACCAAGCATCACTAGACCAAGTTTTTGAAGCAACTAAGCTTGTTGGTTCTGAACTAAATAATACTTTTTTGAAGTAATCATCTTGGTACTGTCCCTGTTCATCGGACATTTTCAGTGTAACGTAAGCTGGTCCGTAATAAGTAACCAGCCCCGTTTTGACTGTAATGGCGTTCGCCAATGCTGTGAAATCTGAAAAACCGCATATAATCTTAGGGTTTTTACGAATTAATTCATAATCCAGATAGGGAAGTAACTCATTGGAGGTAAATCCACCAATAAGTGACAAAATAGCTTTAACATTCTTATCTGCAAATGCTTGATGAATATCATCAACTCTATCTGCAATTGGTAATGAATATTGAATATCAGATGTCTCAATGTATTGGCCAAAAGTAACTTTTAGTCCCATAGCTTCTAACTTTTCTTTAGCTTTTAAATTAGCTTCAAAGCCGCCTACTCTTGCCCATGAACTACTAGGTGTTACAATTCGAATTTCATCACCTGGCAATAATTTCTGTGGTGTAATCACGAGTTATCTCTTTACTTTCTAGTCTTTAGTGAACTGGAACAATCCATCCTTCAGGCGCCTCCACTGTCCCAAATTGAATACCTTTTAAGGTATCAAACAATTCAGTAGTCAAAGGTCCTACTTCAGTCTCACTGTAAAAGACATGTTTGTTGCCATGATGAGTTAAAGAACCAATTGGTGAAATAACTGCGGCTGTTCCACAAGCACCTGCTTCCTTAAATTGATCTAACTCGTCAACTGGAATATCACACTCAGATACTTTAAGTCCTAAACGGTGCTCTGCTAGCCAAAGCAATGAGTACTTGGTAATACTTGGTAGAATAGAAGGAGATAGCGGTGTTTTAAATTCATTGTCTTTTGTAATTCCAAAAAAGTTTGCAGCCCCAACTTCTTCAATATTTTTATGGGTTAATGGGTCAAGGTACACTACATCAGAGTAACCGTCTTTCTTAGCTTGTTCGCCAGGTAGTAAGCTAGCTGCATAGTTACCCCCAACTTTACTTTTACCAGTTCCTTGGTGTGCAGCACGATCGTAGTCTGATGTTACAAAACTAGTTGGTGTCATACCACCTTTGAAATAGTCACCTACAGGAGAAGCAAAAATAGTGAAAATATATTCCTTGGCTGGATGAACACCAAGTTGTCCACCAACTCCCATGATAAGTGGTCTTAGATAAAGCGTGCCACCTGATTCATGAGGTGGTACAAAGTCTAAGTTTGCTTTAACAACTTCCTTAGCAGCTTCAATAAAATCTTCCTCTGGAAATTCTGGCATCAATAAACGATTACAAGAAGCAATTAATCGTTTAGCATTTTGATCTGGTCTAAAAAGTTGAACTTTCCCTTCGGGTGTACGATAAGCTTTTAATCCTTCGAAAGCTGATTGACCATAATGTAAAGCTGTTGAGCCTTCACTGATGTGTAAATCGCTATCGTTACTTAATTCCCCTTTTTCCCATTGGCCATTGTGATATCTTGCAATATAACGATAAGGTAAATCCATGTAATCAAACCCTAAATTATTAAAATCAATATCCTGCGCATTTACTCTTGTCATATTAATATCTCCTCTTTTGTTTTCTTTTTAATATTTTTATCATTTAAGCAAACAGATGTCAATAATATATAGGTTTTTTATTAAAAAAAAATTAAATAGCATCTTATTTAGTCATTAAACCAAAGAAAAAGCACCCGACTCTTAGCCAGGTGCTTTTTTCTATTTTTCCGCGTAGTCAATTGCTGAAGCAATATCATCTTTTTCAAAGTCATGAGACATGAATTCTTGATTATCTACGGGGAAGTGTTGAGTTAGCGTTTCGAAAGGTTGAAGTGAAATGTCACCATCTGCTAGTTCAAAGTCTAGCAAGTGTCCTCCCACTGCTTTGTCATCTGAAATAAAGTGTAAATGGAATCCACCAACTGCTGGACCATTGAAAATATGAGGTGAATAATAACCGATAATTGTTCCTTTAATATTTTCATGTTCAAACACAGATTGTTGGTCTGCTGTTTGTGTTAATGATGGATAAGGCTTATCTTGTTTGTTCACTGAACGTGCCTTAACTTTTGAAAAATTACCTGTCATCTTAACACCGAAGAAGACGTTTCGATAATCAACTTCTTCGAAAACCGTTTTTTCAACAGCGCTCATTTTCAAATTTTTGATTGGTTTTAACGGCTTAAAATCTGCAAAATGAACATCACAAAATGGTAGCTTGAAATCAGTATCATTTACCACTGTTACTTTTCCTTCGCCATTGACTTGATATGCTGAGCCATCAAGCACAATTAGCTCACCATCTAATCCTTGTCCCGTTCCAATTCCGGTATCTCCATGCTTCAAAACGTCTTGAATTGACATTGTACCTTCTAATAAACCAGGAACTAAAAGTGCTAAAGTTCCATGTTGAAATAATTCTGACATGTTATCACTCCTAATAGTTAGTAAGATTACATAGTCAAATGTAAATAGCTATTAACCTGTAATTTGGCTAGGTATCTCAACTATTATATACCCTATAAGGCGTACGATGAAAGTCTACTTACTAAAAATACTAATCAATGGGTAATTTAACACTGAATTTAACGCCTTGGGGTTTAATGTTCTGAACTTTAATCGAGCCCGCATGGTCTTTTACAATTTGCTGTGCAATTGCTAATCCCAAACCATAGCCCCCCGTTTCCTTTGAACGAGCATTATCTTGACGATAAAAACGATCGAATAAATAAGGTAAGTTCTCAGGATCAATAGAAGGTCCTGTATTTTGAATACTCAATTGCCAAAAGTTTCCTTGTTTAATGGAAGAAACTGTAATACTATCACCAAATTTGGTATATTTTAATGCATTATCCAGTAAAATAACGACGACTTGATGAACTTTTTTGACATCAAAATTCACAATTAAATCTTCGTTAGTTAAAACATAAAAAGATTTCTCTTCAAGTTCAGCCATTTCTTTGAAGGGTTGTGATAGCTGGGAAATGAACTCGCTTGTTGAAGCTGATCCTTTGGTTAAAGTTAACTCGTTAGTATCGCTTCGAGCTAATGTTAATAAGTCAGAGGTCAATGATTTCAATCTTCTTGTTTCATTTAACGACTGCGCGATTGAGTCTGCTTGATCAATTACTTTATCATTTGGTTTTGTAAATAAATGCTCTAAATTATTTTGAATGATCGTTAGCGGTGTTCTTAATTCATGTGAAGCATTTTCCACAAATTCTTGTTGTTTATGCCAAGACTTCAAAATTGGGCGCATATTGTACTTGGATAGATAATAACTCAATCCAATCGAGAGTAACCAAAAAACCACTAGCCCGATGATTAAAATCATCTTGAAGTTTTCTAATGATGACTGAATTGGGTTAGTATTAGTAATGAATTGCACGTAAGCGACCTGATTATCAGTGCTACTTGCCTTAATCAGGTAACTATGAAAGTTCAACGTTTCTGCATCTTGACTTTTTAGTGAGAAAGCATGAATTGTATCAAGTTCTTCTGTTTTTAAAGTCAAATCGTTAATTGGTGTGAACTTTGCTCCCAATGAGTCTTTATTTAATATCTTGCCATCAGAGGTCCATAGAATAATCTGTGTATTAAACTGATTATCATTGGCTGGTCCCCCATTCTTTTGAAATAAGAATGGGTTTTTTTGTTCATAACGCCTGATTTCTAAGTCAATTGTTTTAGAATCTCGACTCATTTTGACTAGAGATTCATCTGTTTGACTATAAGCAGAACGGTTAAGCAAGGTAATTGTAATGATTCCTAAAAGCAAAAATATAATTGCAAAAGCACTACAGTTAATCAAGAAAAATCTAAATCGCTGTCTTTTAGTTAAGTCAGTATTCATTAGTTTGTTCCTTTCATGATATAACCAACATTTCTCAATGTTTGAATATTTTGTTGTAAATTCGTTGGCGCTAAGTGTTTACGCAGACGACTCATGTAGACTTCAACAACGGTCAGTGTTGTTTCCGAATCAAATCCCCATATCCGATCAAAAATTTGTTCTTTAGTCAAAATAATGTCTTGGTTTTGAATGAGATAAACTAGTAATTCAAATTCCTTCCCTTGAATAGGTAGTTCTTCTTGCTTAAACCGAACTTGTTTGCTTGCTAGTAAACAACTTAGTCCATCATAATCAATTGTTTCTTCATTAAACACACCCAAGGAACGTTTTAGCAGAGCCTTCACTCTCATAATTAATTCTTCTCGATGAAATGGTTTTGTTAAGTAATCATCGGCCCCTTTTTGAAAACCTTCAATTTTATCTTCTAATCCATCTTTGGCTGTCAAAATTAACACAGGCGTTTGCCTTGTTTGACGTAATTGGGCTAGAACCTCATAGCCATTCATCTCAGGTAACATCAAATCTAAAATAACTAAATCATAAACACCTGATTCTGCTTCAAATAATCCTTCAGCACCGTCATAAACAACCGTTGTTTGGGCAAAATCTGAAACAATTCGTTCAATATTTTGAGCTAATGCTTGTTCATCTTCAACGACAAGTATCTTTATCATAGTTGGATTCTCCTTTTATTTATTTGAGTCAATAATAACTTTTTCACCATAAATCAAACTTAATTTTTTAGTTTAAGGTCCGTTTAAGGTTCAGCCCGTAATATAACCTCATCAGCAAAAAACAGGAGGTTTACTTAATGAAATTAAAACACGTATTTGAACGAAAAGAAAATAAATATTTACTAACATATGACCAATGTAACCGCTTCAAAGAAGACTTAGAACGGTATATGCTAGCCGATCAATTCGGCAAACATACAATTTCTTCCGTTTACTATGATACAGACAACTTCAAATTCATTAATCATTCAATGAAAAAGCCCGACTACAAAGAAAAGTTCAGGGTTAGACAATATGGACAATTTAACCCTAATGGACAATTTTTCTTAGAAATTAAAAAGAAAGTACGAGGCATTGTTTATAAAAGACGTCTGACACTTTCATATAATGATTACCTATTATTTAAACTGAATCGTGAGATGGACTTGAACTATGCCTCTCATCCACAAATTGCACGTGAAATAAACTGGTTATTCAATTCAAACCCCGACCTTCATCCTCGGGTAGCTATCATGTATGACCGCCTCTCTTACTTCTGTCACGAGCAACCTGAATTCCGAGTGACCTTTGATGAAAATATTCGTTTTCGTGACACTAATATTGACCTTGAACAAGGTACTCACGGTGAGCGCGTTACTAATCACTTTGACGTTTTAATGGAAGTAAAAGCAATGGGAGCTTACCCAATATGGTTTAGTTATCTATTAACTAAACACGGAATTACTAAAGGTAAATTTTCAAAATACGCTTATGTTTATCAACATCACTTATTCAATTCACAAAAGGAGCTTTTAAATGTTATCTAGTTTATTACAAAATTCAACATCCGCAAATCTTGACCTAACGTCTTTACTTATCTGCATGGTAACATCGTTATTCCTTGGAATCATCGTTGCACGAGTCCATATGATCAAAAACACCTATACTAAAAGTTTTATCTCTACCTTAGTTATTATGCCAATTTTGGTTCAATCAGTCATCATGCTAGTTAATGGGAATTTAGGAACTGGAATGGCCGTTGTTGGGGCATTCAGTTTAGTTAGATTCCGTTCAGTTGCTGGAGGTGCTCGTGAAATAACCAGTATCTTTTGGGCAATGGGAATTGGACTCGCAACCGGTATGGGGTATGTAGGATACGTTTTAATCTTCTCAGCTATCGTAGCTATTTTGCTAACAGCTTTATACTACTCAAACTTTGGCACTAACCAAAAAGTCGCAGAACGCGAACTTAAAATTACAATTTCAGAAGATTTAGATTACCCCAACTTATTCGATGATTTATTTACAAAATATAGTCATAACTATCATTTAGATACGGTTAAAACAACCACAATGGGTAGCATGTACGAATTGCGCTACCACTTAACTTTAAAAGATCAAGCTTACGAAAAAGCATTAATTGATGATGTCAGAACACGTAATGGTAACTTACCTGTTGTCTTAGGAAAAGTAGCCACACGTACTGACCAACTTTAGAAAGGATTGTTATTTATGAAAAGCAAACTTATTATCCCATTATTACTGACTAGCGTTGCCCTAACAGCTTGCTCAAGTCAAGGAGCTGCAAGTCAATCAACAGCAACTACTGCTAATTCTACATCTATGACGAACTTATCAAACTCAAATCTGTATGGCACTTACAGCAACTTTGACCAAGATACTTCCTATAATAGTCAAACAGATACTACAATTGATTTATCTTCAAAATCAGTGACAAATAGTAGTGACGGTGTCACTATTGATGGCCAAACAGTTACCATTACTAAAGGTGGCACTTATATTGTTAAAGGTTCACTAACCAATGGACAACTAAAAGTAGCCGCTTCTAACCAAGATAAAGTTCATTTGGTCTTTGAAAATGTAACCATTACTAATGAATCAGGACCTGCTGTTAATGTTGAACAAGCTGACAAAGTAGCTATCACATTAGCCGACAATACAACAAATACAGTTACAGACGGGAGCAACTATAATTTAGCTAATGGTGAAACTGAACCTGATGCAACTATTTATAGTAAAGATGACCTAAGCTTTAACGGAAATGGGACCTTAAAGGTTAATGCTAACTATCAAAACGGTATTCGCAGTAAAGATGATCTTACCTTTGTCTCTGGTAACTATCAAGTTAACGCGGTAAGCAATGCCATAAAAGGTAAAGACTCTGTGGCTATCAAAGATGGGACTTACCAACTATCAACTAACGAGGGCGATGCTGTTCAAGCCAATAATAGTGAAGATTCCACAAAAGGTTATATTGCTATCGATGGTGGTCAGTTCACGATAGATAGTGGGCGAGATGGGTTACAAGCCGAAACAAACTTAAGTATCCAAAATGCAGACTTCTCTATCAAAACTGCATCTGGTTATCAAACAACTTCAGCTTCAAGTTCTGAAAGTTACAAAGGACTAAAAGCTGGTGGTGCACTTCTGATTTCAAGTGGTAACTTCACAATTGATAGTGCAGATGATGCTATCCACTCAAATGACTCCGTCACAATTACTGGTGGTGACTTACAAATCAAAACCGGTGATGACGGTATTCATGCCGATAATACTTTGACAATTGAAGGCGGTCAAACCACGATTTCAAACTCTTATGAAGGTCTTGAAGCCAGTGTAATTAACATTAAAGATGGGACAACTTCTGTCACTTCAACAGATGATGGTGTTAATGCAGGTGGTGGTAGCGATACTACAGCTCAAAACACAGGATTTTCTCCTGATCAGTTTGGTGCTAAAGGACAAGAAAAAGGCCCCGGTGGTGGAGACACCGCTGATAGTAGTAAAGAAATCAACATTACAGGCGGAACTTTAACAGTTAATGCACAAGGTGATGGATTAGATAGCAACGGTAACATCAAGATGTCTGGTGGAACAGTAATTGTTCATGGTACAACAACGAGTGGCAACGGTGCCTTAGATTATAATGGTAACTTTACCCAAACAGGTGGCACACTGGTGGCAGCGGGTGCGGCAGGAATGGCACAAAATATCTCATCTGTTGAAAATCAAGCTGCTTTAGCTATTTACTTATCTAACTCTCTTCAACCTAATACGCAACTAACACTTAAAGATGAAAATGATCAAGTAGTTGGTAGCTACACATCTGAAAAATCTTTCCAACATATTGTTTTTTCAAACGCTAACTTAATCCAAGGTAAAACTTACAAATTGTATAATGGCTCAACACTCCTAGGTTCTTATCAATTAACTAGTGAAGTTAATAATTTTAACCAAGATGGTTCAACTGCTACGCAAACTTCTGGTATGCCAGGTGGTGGCGGTATGGGAATAATGAGACGATAAAACACGACTTAGCAAGTCGTGTTTTTTATTTAAAAATGGTTAAATAACGAACATTATGTTTGACAACTTCAAAATTATTTTCAATAATTAATTATATAAATATACACATATTTCATGACAAAAAATGCATGTGTATGATATCTAATAAATTAGGTTTACTTTGATTAATTATTAAGTTACAATCATAGTTTTATTGAATTAGCATTACAACCTGTTATAATATTACTCGAAGGGAGATTTTTATTTTGAACAAAACTTTAATTGGACTAGGCGCATTAATATCTACAGTTTCTTTGGGAGTTAATGCTAACCAGCCCGCTGCTTATACGCAGACAAACACCAATAGCGATACTCCCAATGTTCGAGTTTTAAATAATAATACTGTATCACCAACATCTTCTACACCAAAAAGTGTTAATACAGTTAACACTAATTCAAAGAATGATGTTAATGTTAAAGAAAACAACCATTCTACAAGTAATATTTCAAAAAATTCATCTGAACAGCGCAGTACTGCTACTTCAACAGTCTCTGTGAAGTTAATTAGAGCTGTTGTTACTTCGGGACCAAATGCTTCTTATTCACTAGCTAAACAGTTAAATGATTCAACGGACTATAATCGCCAAATATCAAATGATAATAATGGTAATATTATTTATAATCCAGATGGTACTGGTTATTATCTGGTTACTGTTTCAAACTCTGGTGAAAATCAAGTAAACGGAACATATAGTGTTTATCAAGATGGTCACATCACAAAAAATTCATAATTAATTCACGTAAAATACACAACTATTAAAAATAAATAATAGTTGTGTGTTTTTTTGTTTCAACTCATTGACATAAGTAAATGTTTTAGATATTATAGTCAAGTATTCTCGATACATGATTAGTTATGTGTAGCGTAGTTTACACTAAAGAGGTACTTAAATTATGATAAAAAACATTTCGAAAATCATTTTATTAGCCATCATCGTTAACCTATTGAACTTTCTAATAATAAAGACTGATGTTTATGCAAAGGATTATTCACCAGATACGTATTATAATTCTATAGTTTTGGGAGGGCTACCTCCTACTGAAAATCCCAATTGGACTGCTGCAATATTCAAATTTGAACAAAATAAAATTATTGCAGATTTCGGGCATGATCGAAACAAAGATGATTCTAGTCTAACAGTCCATTATTTGGACTTTTTAAAACAAAATCCTTTATATTACGAAACTCAATTGATGGATAAAAATGGAAACATAAAAAAAGAAGTATCTGCACATGTTACTACTCCTAAAAATGAGCCTTTAGAGAAATGGGGATCCGTGGATACAGAACCAGGAGATATCTTAAGTGTATATACTTTTGAAACAGAGAAAAGTTTTTGGTATGACCAAAGTGGGAAAGTTGGGAATCTTCCAAATAGTTATTTACTCAATTCCGATAGCGAAAGTAAGCAAAGTCCTAACCAGTCTGGAGATCGCAGTCGTTCTACACTATACTATATTGTCACCGATCATGGTTTTGAACGCATAAAACTAGAAAACTTAACTGACGTAACCATTACTGAAGGAGATTCTTTAGAGCAGTATATACACAATTATTTTAAATCTAGCTATGGTCAAGACATTTCTGTTATGACAAACTTAGAATTTAAAAATAAAAAAAGTGGCACATATACGGGTATTAACGTATCAACAACCGATTCTAAATTTAATCAAATCTTCCAAAATGTTTTCAAAAACGGAATCACTGTCCATGTTAAACCTAAGCCGGTAATATTTGATATTAGCGTTCCTACCAAATTGAAGTTTAATAATCATACCTTAGGATTAGGAACCAATCAGGTAGCACTACAATCTGATCCTATGGTCACAATTGAAGATACTCGCAAAAATTCACCAGGATGGAACTTATCTCTCCGTTCTAACGGTAAAAACGCCTTGGCTCAAAACCTTATCTTCAAAAATAATAATGAGGTACAACACATATCAAATGAATCTACTATAATTTGGAGCGGTAGCGGGAGTTCAAGTATTTCACTAGCTGAGCATTTATTTGTTCAGATTCCAAATAATCGATCTTTTCTAGCTCAAGATTACGAGACAACATTAACCTGGAACTTAGCTTCCACACCTTAATAACCTTAAACAATATTAATTTTTTTACAATTAAAAGGAGAAATTTATTATGAAAAAATCAGTAATCACATTGTTTTCTGCTCTATTAGTATCAAGTGCTGTTGTTATGAATAATAACACAGCTCACGCTGAATCAGACACACTTAACCAAAATACAAACGCCAAATTTGAAATTAAACGTGGTCCATTAAAAATCGCCAATACATCAGATCTTGACTTTGGTACCATTACCTTAAATGGTCAAGAACAAACTCGCTCTGAAACTGCAGGATCAATCACCATTAACGACTTTAGAGGTTCTACAAAAGGATGGCGACTAACCGTCAAAAAACAAGATAGTGGATTTGATAATGGTATTGACTTATCCTTCCATCCTAAATCTAAATCACCAGATACAAAAGTGACCACCAATAATAACGGGTTAACAATCAATACTAGTGAGCAAGAATTTGCAAGCGTATCCGATACAAATATTTTATCATCTAGCCTAACGCCAACAATTATGTTTAATTCTACACTTAAAGTTGCTCCAACTGTACGTGCAAAAGAATATAAAACAACACTTGCTTGGAACCTAATTGATGCTCCCCAATAGTAAGAGAGCTTATTCTGTATTAAGGATAGGCTTTTTATTATTCTGTTCCATTGACGTTTGTTGCTATAAGCATATATTATAGTTGTGCATTAGTTTTAGATTTATCAAGTAATTAATACTGTTTTTAATACCTGGAGTATAACTAAAAGTATTATTTATTATCATAACGTTAAAATTAACTTCTGCACATAATTTGATAATTATTATCAAATTGCTCGTCATTTTCGAATCAAAAAAGGGGAAGAAAAAATCAGCAATCACTTTATTTACAGCACTAATCGCTTCCAGTGCTGTGGCTTTTGGTAACACAACAGTTAAAGCAGGAAGTAACGATTCTCCTCACACAAATTCTGTTACTGATGAAGCGAATGTACGTAGTTTTTTGAGTGATAGAGCACTCAACCTTACAGTTGATAGTATTGATTTTAGCAATTCTAATTCTTGGAGTGGACAGAGTCAAAAACTTACAGACTCTTTTACTGTTAAAAGTCAAAATTACAATTCCAACGCCGCTTCTAACGGTTGGGGGTCATCAGTAAAGAATAAAACCAATTTTGATAATAGTGGTATTACTGTAACAATAACTGATAAGACAATAACAAATAGTCCAGTAAATGTTCTTACAAAAAAATCAGGTGATCCAGATATAAATCAGACCGATACTTTAACAGCTGCATTATCATTTAATGATAGTTATTTTACTAAGACTAATCAATCAGGAAAAGAATACAATTCTACACTATCATGGTCGCTAAAAACGACTCCTACTTCTCAATCCAACTAATTATTACTACAACATTAAGATTATGATTTTAGAGTTTCCTCTTTTATATCGAGGGAGCTTTTTTAGATTGACCAAAAAACAAAGATTATTTAAACTTATGGTTATAATATGGAGGTATATCATGAAAAAAATTTTACACTTAATAGTAATTTTTTTACTATTATTCACTACATCTGCACAATACCAGCAAGTTCAAGCTGCAAGTTCTGGCTACGATTACACAGTTGGCATCACACCGCCAGCTAACCAAATTGGCGATAACAGTGGATTCTTTGATGTTAAGTTAGTACCTGGACAGGCAACACCTTTAACACTTACATTAACCAATAATAGCAATAGTCCACAGACTTATACTGTTCAAGTTAACACGGCAGCAACCAATTCAAACGTTATTGTTGATTATTCAAAATCAGACGCTAAACTTAACAATACGGCAAAACACAACATAAAAGACTTAATTTCTAACCCAAATCCAACGGTTACTGTACCCGCTAATAGCAGTCAGCAGTTAACCTTGATTTTAAATAGCCCTTCTGAAGCTTTTGACGGCATTTTGCTGGGTGGGATTACTATCACACCAAATCAAAGTAAAGAAAGTTCAGGCGGTATTTCTAACGTCTATACACGTACAGTTGGGATTAGAGCTAAGCAAACAGATACAGTCATCACTCCTGACTTAACAGCTAGTGATGTTGTTCTTTCACAACGTAATCTTCACAACGTTGCATCTTTACAATTACACAATGTTACACCAACCTTAATTACTAAACTAACAGGTAAGTATAACATTACCAAGAAAGGTTCAACTGACTCAGTTATTTCTGGACAGAATACTAATCTAAGTATCGCACCAAACACTGACTTCCCTTATTCTGTAGAATGGGACGATTTATTTAACCCCGGTGATTATACATTTCACTTAACACTTGAAAATAGTCAACACAAATGGGAGTTTAATAAGGACTTCACTATAAAAGGTGAAGAAGCAAAAGAATATAACGATACCTCTGTTAATGAATCAAAAACAGATAATACTATTTTATACTTCTCACTACTTATTGGATTCTTAATTCTATTATTAATAGGATCATGGCTATTCTTCTTCTTGAAACGTAAAAAAGATAAAGATGATGAAGAAAACCAAAAATAATCTTATATCTAACTATAAAAAACCTCGAGGATTTTTTCCTCGAGGTTTTTTTATTTATTTTTAATAACTACAATTTTTCATCCTTTCTACTAAAATTTAGCATATTCTGCTTGAATCCATTGATTTTGTGTTCCTAATCTATAATATGTTTCACCATTGATAACTTCTTGAGCAAATACTCTCCAAGTTGTGCCTGGCGTTACAAATTGAGAAGTCATATTTCCGTTTTGATCACGCAAGTATACAGCGTAATTTTCAGGAACATTGCCAACAGTTAATTCTGTATCCATTGATTTTTCAGTATTATCCTTCAAGTATTGTGTTTGCACCCATACGTTTGAATCTGATGCGTTGATTCTTGTATAAGATGTACCACCGAATACTTTATCTTCAAAACTATTTACAACAGTATTTGAAGCTGTGTAACTTTGATTAATTGGTGCAAAACTACCATCACTTTGTAATGACCAATTTTGAACACCATAACCCGGTAAGTAATCGATTAAGCGTTCTTTTGTTATATCTTTCAAGTATTGAGCTTGAATCCAACTATCACCATTAGGTGTATCAATCTTAACGTATTTAACGTTATTAATAACGCGAGTTTGATCAGGATAAGTTTGGACTACAGAACCATCTAAGCGATAAGCATCAGATGAGTAACTTGGTGTTGGCGTACCTGATTGTAAGTTCCATACAAGTACTGAATATCCTGGTAGGTAAGAAATTCTCTTACTAATACCTTGGGTGTCGCCACCGGTATTTCCGCCTGTGTTACCACCAGTATTTCCGCCTGTGTTACCACCAGTATTTCCGCCTGTGTTACCACCAGTATTTCCGCCTGTGTTACCACCAGTATTTCCGCCTGTGTTACCACCGGTATTTCCGCCTGTGTTACCACCAGTATTTCCACCTGTGTTATCACCAGTATTTCCACCGGTATTTGGATTTACAACTGGTGTGCTTGGATTATCTTTATCTTGTTTTTGAAGTAATCCTTTTTGATTACCTTGGTTGTAAGCTGTAGGGTCAGTACCTTTTGTTGTTTCTGGTTTAGTAATGCCCTTTTTACCATCTTCATAACCTTTGGCTGAGTTATAACCATTGATATAGTTACTGTCAGATGACCCACTTGGAGCCGTAGGTAATGCATTAGGATTATCAGAGGCAATTCTACCTTGTTCTTCACCATAAGCTTTTTTGTATGCGTCAGAATAATTAGTTTTACCTGCTACATTCGTAATTGATCCTTGTTTATTACCATTATGGTAATCATCAGCTGCTTGTTTTGCACCTGCTTGAAGGTCTTTTTGAACTTGGGCATAACCATCTTTATAACCTTGAGTTGATCCTGCTCCTGGTTGAGCACCATTATTCATCGCTGCTTGTTGGCCAGCTTTAAAGTCATCATTATAGGCTTTTTGTACTGCAGCCTTTTGCTTATTATAGGCATCTTTATAAGATTGCACATAATCATTTTGATTATCAGTTGTGATTCCTTTAGATTTCGCATCATTTTTAGCCTGAGAATCCAATTGTGAATCACTTAGTTTTGGATTTTGAGCATAAGCTGTTGTTCCATCTGCTGCACCTTTAGCTTCACTATAAGACTTATCGTAAGCTTTTTGATAATCGGATGTTTGGCTACTGTTATCAGCTGGCTTACTACCATCTTTAGCATCATTTGACCCGGCGTTTTGACCTGCATTGGTTGAAGCAGCTGGGTTCTTAGAAGTCTTATCTTCGTTCTTATTCTTGGCATCATTTGCCTTATCATAAGCTTCATCGTAGCCTTTTTGATAAGCAGGACTTTGCTTACTATTATCAGCTTTCGGTTTGTTTGATGTAGCGTCTGATGCACCAGCTACTTCACCTGCAGACTTACTTTGTTGATAAGCCTTTTGAGCATTATCATTGTAAGCGGCATTATAGGCATCTTGGTAATCTTTTGATTTAGATGAATTATCAGCATGAGGTTGACCATTTTCAACATCAAACTTACCTGCAGCACTACCTTGAGTTGCTTCTTTAACTTTTTGGTCTTGTTGCATTTGTTGTTGTCTTTGTTGTCCTTGGGCATAACCTTGATTGTAACCATCTTTATATGCTGGAGATTGTCCATCTAAGTTAGCTTTACCTTTACCAGAAATAGCATCTTGGTACCCATCAGATTTACCTGATTCAGTTACTTTATTTTGCCATGCAGTTGGTTGTGATTGATCATATGCTTTATTATAGCCGTCTTTATAAGTATCAGTTTGATTACTTAAGTCTGCTTTTGGTCTTCCTGCTTGAGCATCGGCTTGACCAGCATTTTGACCTGATTGATAATCAGTAGCTGCATAACCTTGGTTATAACCATCTTTATAACCCTCACTTTGGTTGCTTAAATCTGCTCGTGGTTTACCTGCTTGAGCATCGGCTTGACCTGCAGCTTTCCCTGCAGCTTGAGCTGCTTTGTAGGCAGCAGTTGTTGCTTGGGTTTGATCATAAGCTTTGTTATATCCATCTTGATAAGATTGAGATTGACCACTTACATCAGCTCTTGGTTTACCTGCTTGAGCATCGGCAGCACCATTGTTTCGTCCAGCTTGTTCAGCTTTTTGATCAGGTGTTTGTTTTTGATCAGGTGTTTGTTTAGCATCTTTAGCTTTGTCGTAAGCATTGTTGTAATCAGGTGACGTATTATTGGTATCTTTTGGTTTACCAGTAGTTGCGTCTTGCGTTCCTTTTCCTTCGTTTACACCTTTGTTATATGCATCTCCTGCATTTGTTGGTGTTTTAATCTTTTGATTATCTGGATTATCTGATTTTGCCTTACCTTGTTCTTGACCATATGACTCTTGATATGCTGGTGATTTTCCACTCATATCACCGGTAGTACCATTTGTGATGTCATTTTGAGCATCTTTGGCACCTTGAGCTTTATCAACAGCGTCGTTATAGGCTTTTTGATAATCTGGAGATCCGGTTGTTGTATGCTCGTACTTACCAGCTTGAGCTGCTTGTTCACCAGCTACTTGGCCTTGTTTTTGGTCATCCTGACTTTGGCTATCTTTGACTTTGTCATAGGCATTATTGTAATCAGGCGACGTGGTCTTGGTATCTTTTGGTTTACCAGTAGTTGCGTCTTGCGTTCCTTTTCCTTCATTTACACCTTTATTATATGCATCTCCTGCATTTGTTGGTGTTTTAATGTTTGGATTATCTGGATTATCTGATTTTGCCTTACCTTGTTCTTGACCATATGACTCTTGATATGCTGGTGATTTGTCACTCATGTTACCTGTATTACCATTTGTGATGTCATTTTGAGCATCTTTGGCACCTTGAGCTTTATCAACAGCTTGATTATAAGCATCTTTATAAGCTTGCGATTTACCGTCATCAGGTTTGGCTGCTTCGTTAGGTTGCTTGCCTGATTTTTGAGCATTTTGTACTGCTTGTTCTCCTGCTGCTTGACCATCTTGTTTGTCTTTAGCAGCTTGTTGGTTTTGAGCATTGTTAGCTTTATCGTAGGCATTATTGTAATCAGGTGACGTGTTCTTGGTATCTTTTGGTTTACCATTATTTACATCTTGTGTTCCTTTACCTTCATTGAACCCTTTATTATATGCATCTCCTGCATTTGTTGGGGCTTTAATATTTGGATTATCTGGATTATCTGATTTTGCCTTACCTTGTGTTTGACCATAGGCTTTTTGATAGTCATCAGTTTGGCCTGAAAGGTCTCTTTGATTACCATTTTTAGCATCTTGTTGAGCGTCTTTAGTACCCTGTGCAATAATATTTGCTTTAGTTTGATCATAAGCATTATTGTAAGCGTCTTGATAATCTTTGGTTTGACCACTTACATCAGCTTTTGGTCTACCTTGTTGAGCATCATTTTGGCCAGCTATTTTACCATTATCCGTAGCAGAGCTATTAACTTCCCCTGCCTTGTTGCGATCCTTATCTAATGCTGCGGCTTTTTGTTGATCTAGTTGTTTTTGATAAGCATCATTATAAGCTTTTTGGTAATCTTCTGATTGACCACTCACATTAGCTTTTGGTTTTCCATCGGCAGCATCTGAGTACCCATCTTGAGTACCTAAACGAGTTGCTGCATCCTTATTGTTTTGAGTTTGATCATAAGCGCTATTGTAAGCATTTTGATAATCTTTTGATTCTTTGCTGATATCAGCTTTTGGTTTACCACCATTAGCATCGGCTTGACCAGCTTTAGCACCGTTTGAAGTATCAACTTGTTTTTGATCTTGACGCTTATCATAGGCGTTGTTGTAATCGGAAGATTGGTTAGTAGAATCCTTAGGTGCACCGTTTGCTGCATCTTGAATTCCTTTACCTTCGTTAAACCCTTTATTATAAGAATCATCTTGTCCACCAGTAGGTTTTGGTGGATTTTGGCCATTTGATTGTTGCTTACCTTGTTCTTGACCATAGGATTCTTTATACTCAGGAGATTTTCCGTTCAAGTCTCTTGAAGTATTATTCTTAGCATCAGCTTGAGCATCAACTTGAGCTTGTTGTTGTTGCACCTGTTTTTGTTGATTATTATTCTGTTGATCAGACACCTTACCATTTGCCTTGTTGTAAGCATCATTATAAGTATCTGAATTTCCAGACTTAGCAGTTGATGGTTGGTAGTTACCATTGATTCCATCTTGAGTACCTTTACCAATATCATAGCCTTTATTGTAATAACTAGAATTTGTAGCACCATTAGGTGGGATAACTGTTTCACCATTAGCTGCTGCTTTTCCTTGTGCTTCACCATAAGCTTGTTGGTAGGCAGCAGACTTACCATCTAAGTTACCTTTAGTTTGACTTTGAGCATCTTTTGCAGCATCGGCCGTTGCATCAGATTGGTCTTTTTGTGCTTTGGCGTAACCATCTTTATATGCTTGAGTTGCATCTTCGCCTGGTTGAGCACCATTATTGATAGCTGATTGCTTACCTTGTTCGTAATCAGAATCATATTTTGCCTTATCTTTGTTATAAGCATCCTTGTAGGCCTTAACATATGAATCTTTGTCGCTAACTGAGGCATTATTGGCTGCTGCTTGAGCACGATTATTCAAAGCATCATCAGATAAGTTAGGTTCCTTAGCATATTCAGAATGACCATCTGTTTGACCTTGTTTGGTTGCTACTGCTTGATTATAAGCTTTGTCATAAGCATTTTGATAATCAGGAGTCTGGCCATTGTTATTTGCGTGCCCAGTACCCATATTGGCATCATTTGCACCTGCATTTGCACCTGCATCCTTAGCATCAGGATTATTTGCTCCTCTGTCGGAAGCGGCTTTGTCTTTAGCTTGAGCAAAACCTTGATTATATCCGTCTTGGTATCCTTGAGATTGTCCAGAAATAGAAGATTTCTTACCCGTACTATTGAAGTCTTGGACACCTGCTGTTTGACCTCGTTGATAAGCACTCTTATAACTATCTACAGCTGTATTATACGCGCTGTCGTAAGCATCTTTATATGCTTGTGAGGCTCCACTATTATCCGCATGTGGCTTGCCTGCATCTCCGTCTGCTTTACCTTGTTTTTCTGCAGTTTGTGTTTCAATTTTAGCTGCATTCTTCTGTTCAGTTTGACGAACTTGTTGGCCCTGGTCATAAGCTTTATTATAAGCTTCTTGATAAGCTGGCGTTTGTGAAGATAAGTTTGAATCTTTAGAATTATTGTTTAATCCGTCACGATATCCATTTTGATTACCAAAATCTTTAGCGGTTTGAGCATCAGCTGTAGCTTTATCATAAGCATTGTTGTAGTCAGGTGATTGTCCTTCACGTTTTTTGACATTCTTTTTAACGTCATCTTGAGCTTGAGCAACATCGCTATTTACCTTGTTGTAACCTGCGTTGTAAGCATCTTGGTACGCTGGCGTTTGTTTATCCAAGTCATTAGCTTTTGGTTTGCCCTGACGAGCATCTGATTCACCAGCAGCAATACCATTTTGAGTAGCTTTAGCATTAGTTTGTTTATCATAAGCACTGTTATAACCATCTTGATAGGCTTGTGATTGACCACTCACGTCGGCTTTTGGCTTGCCTGCTTGAGCATCAGCACTACCTTGACTCGAACCTTGTTGAGCTTTGTCGTAAGCATTGTTGTAATCAGGTGATGTATTATTGGTATCTTTTGGTTTACCAGTAGTTGCGTCTTGCGTTCCTCTTCCTTCATTTACACCTTTGTTATATGCGTCTCCTGCATTTGTTGGTGTTTTAATGTTTGGATTATCTGGATTATCTGATTTTGCCTTACCTTGTTCTTGACCATAGGCTTCTTTATAAGCATCTGAACCGTCATTCAAGTCTCTTGCTGGTGCTGATGGATTATTTGCATCATCTTGAGCATCTTTTGCAGCTTTGGCTTTATCAACAGCATCGTTATAGGCTTTTTGATAATCTGGAGATCCGGTTGTTGCGTGATTATAATTGTTGTTTTGAGCTGCTTTTTCACCAGCCGCTTTACCATCTTTTTGATCTTGACTTAAAGTTGGCTGACCTTTAGCATCTTGAGCCTTATTATAAGCATTAGTGTAATCAGGTGATTGGTTGTCAGGGTCTTTTGTTCCCTTAGCACCATCTGCTGCACCTTTTCCTTCATTAAATCCTTTTTGATATGAAGGGTCTTGACTACTGTTATTAGATGGTGTTGGTGGGTTTTGTCCATCTGAAGCTTGTTTTCCTTGCTCTTGACCATAAGCTTCTTTATATGCTGATGATTCACCACTTAGATCTCTTGAATTCTTATTAGATTCATTATTATCACTTTGAGCATCTTTTGCACCTTGAGCCTTATCAACTACATTGTTATAGGCATCTTTGTAAGCTTCAGATGATTCGCCATCAGGTTTGGCAGCATCTTTTGGATTTTTACCAGCATTAACAGCATCTTGTACTGCCTTTTCACCATCTGCTTGACCATCTTGTTTGTCTTTAGCATCTTTTTGGTTTTGAGCGTCTTTTGCCTTATTAAATGCTTGATTATATGCTTCTGATTCGCCTGGAGTTGGTTGATCTTGTGTTGCTGCATCAGATTTACCACGTTGTGCATCATCGTATGCCTTTTGAGCTTGGGCAACTGCTGTATTATAAGCATCTTGATAATCCTTAGATGCATTAGAATCTGGTTTGGCATCTGATGGTTTTCCACCATTTTGAATTGCTTGTTGCGCATCTCTTTGACCATCTGATTGTCCTTGTGCTTTTTGTTGAACAGCTTTTTGTTGAGCAGAAGTTGCTTCCGCAGCTTTCTTCGCATCTTCAACTTGTTGTGCTTTTTGCACAGCATCATTATAAGCATCTTGGTAGGCTTTTGGCTTGGTAGAATCTGGTTTGGCATCTGATGGTTTTCCACCATTTTGAATTGCTTGTTGCGCATCTCTTTGACCATCTGATTTACCTTGGTTTGCAAAATCTGAAGTAGTTTTGTCATAAGCACTGTTATATCCATCTTGGTAGGCTTGTGATTGACCACTCACGTCGGCTTTTGGCTTGCCTGCTTGAGCATCAGCACTACCTTGACTCGAACCTTGTTGAGCTTTGTTGTAAGCATTAGTGTAATCAGGTGATGTATTATTGGTATCTTTTGGTTTACCAGTAGTTGCGTCTTGCGTTCCTTTTCCTTCGTTTACACCTTTGTTATATGCATCTCCTGCATTTGTTGGTGTTTTAATGTTTGGATTATCTGGATTATCTGATTTTGCCTTACCTTGTTCTTGGCCATATGACTCTTGATATGCTGGTGATTTTCCACTCATATCACCTGTATTACCATTTGTAATATCAGTTTGAGCATCTTTTGCAGCTTTGGCTTTATCAACAGCATCGTTATAGGCTTTTTGATAATCTGGAGATCCGGTTGTTGCGTGATTATAATTGTTGTTTTGAGCTGCTTTTTCACCAGCCGCTTTACCATCTTTTTGATCTTGACTTAAAGTTGGCTGACCTTTAGCATCTTGAGCCTTATTATAAGCATTAGTGTAATCAGGTGATTGGTTGTCAGGGTCTTTTGTTCCCTTAGCACCATCTGCTGCACCTTTTCCTTCATTAAATCCTTTTTGATATGAAGGGTCTTGATTACTATTGTTAGATGGTGTTGGTGGGGTTTGTCCATCTGAAGCTTGTTTTCCTTGCTCTTGACCATAAGCTTCTTTATATGCTGATGATTCACCACTTAGATCTCTTGAATTCTTATTAGATCCATTATTATCACTTTGAGCATCTTTTGCACCTTTAGCTTTATCAACAGCATCATTATAGGCTTTTTGATAATCTGAAGAACCGCTTGTTGTATGATCATAGTTATCACCTTGTGCAGCTGCTTCACCATCTGCTTGACCTTTTTGTTGATCTGTTACAGCTTGGTTTTCTTTCACACCCTCAGCAAAACCTTTTTGATAACTGTCAGAAGTTCCTTCAGATGGTTGAGGGTTAGTCCCCTGAGCTGCCTTTCCATCTCGTTCACCTTTAGCATAGTCAACAGCATCATTGAATGCTTTTTTGTATGCGTCTGATTTTGAACCATCTGGTTTAATATCATCTAAATTCTTGCCTGAAGCGATTTGTTGGTTAGCATCGTTGGTACCTTGAACTGCTTGACCAGCTGGTTGTTGTGTTTGGTATCCAGCGTTATAACCGTCTTGATAACCTTTACTTTGACCTGATACATTACGAGCTGGTTGGTTTGCTTGCGCATCTGCTGAACCAGCTGTCTCACCTTGTTGTCTATCATCATCATATTTTTTCTTATTAGCATTATAAGCATTATTATATGCATCTTTATATGCGCCTGACTTACCACTGTTATCTGATTGAGGACTACCGTTTAGAGCATCTTGTGCACCTTGATCTGAACCTCTTTGTTGATCAGATTTATTTTGGTCAGCTTGTTGCGCTAATTCTGCTTGACGTTGATCGTAGGATTTATTGTATACATCGGATCCGTTTTTATCTTTAATACTTGGTTTTGTAGGATTGTCGAAGTCTTTTTGTGCATCAGCTGCACCCTTTCCTTCATCAAATCCGTTTTGGTAAGATGAATCGACTCCAACTGGTTTTGTAATTGGTGTACCTTGAGAAGTTTGTTCTCCTTGAGCCTGACCATAACCCTCTTTATACTCAGGTGACTTATCGCTAATGTTAGCTGATGGATTCTTCAAAGCATCATGATGACCCTTAGCTTTATCATATGCTTTATTGTAGGCATCCTGATAACTTTGACTAGCACCTGGAATATTTTGAGCTGATTCTCCTTTATCACCTTGAGCTTTACCAGCTGCTGCACCTTTTTGCGCATCCAAATCAGCTTGTCCCTTAGCATAACCGTTACTATAAACATCTCTCAAGCCTTGGGTTGGATAAGAGTTAGCGTTGTTATTTCTATCAGCAACACCATCACCATAACCATTAGAATAAGCAGTGTCTTTTAAGTAATTGGTATAAGCATCATCATAAGCCTGTTTTTGAGATGCATCTTGAGGTGGATTATAAAGTCCTTCAGCAGCATCTTGAGTTCCTTGTGCTGAACCCTTTTGGTTATTATACCCCTTATTATAAGCATCAGTATTTCCTGAATAAAATGTAGGTTGGGAATTTCTTCCTTCTCTAGCATCAGTTTGACCTTGCGCTTCATCATAAGCTTTATTATAGGCATCTATATAATCATTTGAGCCACCAGGTTTTTTGTCATTGTATCTCTTTGTACCATCAGCTTTTGTATCACTGCCACTTCCTGCAGTTGCTGTACCGTCGATTGTTCCCTTGGTAGTGTCATATGCTTTATTGTATGAGTTCTTATAATTATCACTAGCATTGCTACCTAGTTGTTTATCATTACCGGCTTGTGCATCTGCTTGCCCATTCAATTGGCCCTTCGTTTTATCGTAAGAACTATTATAGGCTTGGTTATAAGAATCTGATCCATTAGCGTTTCTGGCAGCGCCAGAGTAAGCATCACGTTGACCATTAATAACACCATTTTGCGCATCTTGTTTACTCTTATCATTATCTGTTGGAAGTTTTGTTGAACTTGTATGTTTAAATGCTGCATCATAAGCATCTTGATATGCTTGTGACTTATCTGTGTTATTAGCATGACTAGGATTTGTTGCTGAGCCATCAGCAGCACCTGCTGTTGCACCTGCTGCTGCATCTTTTGCCGTATCATATGCTGTATTATAACCATCTTGATAAGATTGTGATTGGCCGGAATTCTTTGCCTTATCTTTACCAGACTGTCCGTCTGTTGCCCCTTGTTTTGCGCCAGAAGCTTTGTCTTTTGCAGCATTGAAGGCATTGTTATAACTATCATTGTATGCTGTTTGATAGTCAGGAGATTGAGATGGATCAGGACTTGGGTTAGGCGTTGTTCTTCCTCCAGCAGCTGCTTGTTGACCATCAAATGACCCTTGAGCATTACCTTGATAAACATCGTAACCTTTATTGTAACCAGATTGATAAATAGAACTTTGTTTACTGAAGTCAGTTGTTCTAGGTGCATTTGATTTTGCATCAGCTTGTCCATTAGCTCTACCTTGAACATAATCATTGTAAGCTTTGTTATAGCTATATGGATCAGAGCTATTAGCTGCTTGATTTCCTCGACCTTTAGAAGCATCATCTATAGCTTTAATTATACTATCATGTGCATTGTCATATGCTTTGTTATATGCATCTGATCCATTATCCTTCTTATTACCTGAAAATGCGTCTTGTGTACCACTTTGAGTATCATTTTGACCTTTAGCTTTACTATACGCATCATCATATGCTTTAACATAATCAGGTTTGTCTTTATTAGCTAGATAATTTGGATCTGTATTATGTGCATTATTTAAATCTTTATAAGATTGGTTATTACCTGCTGAAGTACCCGCATCTTCACCATCTTTAGTTGATTTAGCTGCGTCATAAACTTTGCTATATGCATCTTTGTATTCTTGAGATTGACCTGAGGTGTCACGTTTATCTTTGTTTCCATCAATATCAGCTTGTGCGTCTTTTTGACCTTGTGTTGTGTCATAAGCTTTATTATAAGCATCTTGATAAGATTTTGACTGATCATTATTTGGATTACGAGGACTACCGTTTGATGCATCGTGGGCACCCACATAACTACCATTTTGTGGATCATAAGCTTTGTTATAAGCATTTTGGTAGGTTTGACTTTGACTTGACAAATCATCACGTTTTGGCGTGTTGGTTGCCCCGTCTTTTTGCCCATCTTGTGTCCCTTTTACTAAATCGTAAGTTGAGTTGTAAGCGTCTTGATATGCAGGTGTATCGTTAGGACCAAAACTTGTTTTATGGTTACCTATTGCTGCGTCGTTCAAGGCATCTTGTGCACCTTTTTTACGATCATCCGTATTATTCTTTTCTTGATTACCAAACGCATTCTTATAAGCGACTTGATAATCTGCTGGTTGACCTGCTAAATCTTGACGTTCTTGATCAGTTGTTGCCGCATCTTTGGTTCCATCATAGGTACCTTTTGCTGAATTATAAGCGTTATCATAAGCAGTTTGGTATTCAGGTGTATTAAATTTATAATTTGTATCTGCACCTTTTGAGCCATCTTGTGTTCCATCGATAACACCTTGTGTCTTATCAAATTCCTTGTTGTAAGCATCTTGGTAAGCTGGTGTTTGTTTGTTCAAGTCAGGAGATTTTTGACCATAATTCAAAGCATCTTGTCGCCCATTCTTTTGTGCTTGGCCTTGTGAATATGCAGCTTGATATGCAGTCTTGTAGTCTCCAGTGCCATTACTGTCATAATGAGTTGCAGTTTTTGATTGACTATCTGCCAATCCATCCTTAGTTCCCTTAACAGTATCATATTCTTTATTGTAGGCTGTTGTATAATCAGTTGGAATTGTTGATTCTGATGGGAATCTTTGTTTATAATGTCCATTTGCATCACGTTTATTATTTGCATTCACGTCTGTATCAGCATCTTGTTTACCAATGCCAGATAGGTAATCCGTACGACCTTCGTCATAAGCTTTATTGTAAGCATCTTGATATGGTTTAGACTTATTATTAAGTTCTGAATCCTTACCTTGACCACTGGCTCCATCTTTTTGCCCCTGAGTTTGACCAGCTTGTCTATCGTTTGAAGATGTTTTAGCTGCATTATCAAATGCTGTATCATAGGCAGACTTATAAGCTAAACTTTTACCGCTGTTATCAGCTTTTTGTGGTTTTACTTTTTCTCCATCTAATCTACCATCAGTCGTACCTTGCATACGTTGGTTTTTTACATCTGCTTGGGCTTGATTATATCCAGTTTTAGCATCACCAGTTAAGTTACTTGAATCATTTTTATTTTCCAATGCATCGAGAGTCCCTTGATTATAACCGTTTGCATAAGTTCCGGCTTTCTTAGCTTCTTCACCATAAGCTTTGTTATAACCATTTCTAAAGGCTTCTGGGTCCTTTTGGTATGCGTCATTACTTGAATATTGACTTGAATCCTGAGATTTCTTACTATCCGCATCAGATTTACCTGTAGTTTGACCAGCATCATAAGCATCCGCAGCTTTATCGTTAGCGGCTTTATAAGCAGCTTTATAAGCTTCGGATTTAGTTGAATCGCTAGATAAATCTTTACGAATTCCATTCTTACCATCGTATGCCCCATCTAATTGTCCTTGAGTAGCAGAAGCACTATCTTTTTGTGCTTGTGTTGCACTGTTTTGAACATTTTGGGCTACTTGTTTGTTGTAAGAATCAACATATCCATCACGATATGGTTTTGTCATACCCACAAGGTCTGGACTGTCTGGTGTAATCGTTGTTTGACTATTGGTATTTTTAGCTTTTTGAGTACCGGCAACTTGACCGTTACTGTAGTCACTTTTATATGCTTGACTACCAGATGTGTAACCAGCTTTATACCCATCAGTATAACCCGTAGAAGTATTATCTGCAGCATAGTCATTATATCTAGCACCAATTAGACTATCTGCTTGCCCTGCACGATAACCATCGTAAGTATCTTGATAACCTTTATTGTAATTGTCAGTATAATTAGGAATCTGTGCATTTTGTTGATTCCACTTAGCCCTTGTTGGTGTTGCGCTCTTACCACCATCGTCTATAGCATCATTAGAACCTAGTTGATAAGCAGCTTTCAATGCTTGGGTTGCTCCATCAGATTGAGCTTTGTTATAAGCAGCATTGTAGGCGGTGTTATACGCATTAGATGTTTGGTAACTTGAAGTTTGTTGATAACGACTATCTTTTTGAGTTGTATTTCCTTTTTCACCGTCAGTTAACCCATCTTGTGATCCCGCAGCAACAGCAGCTTGATAATTATTGTCTTTGCTGGATGAGTAAGCTGAACCGTATCCTGCTCTATAGGCACTATCTGTTTTATAAGGACTTTTACCCATAGTTTCGTTATTCTTAGTTGAATTACCGTTTAGCCCATCAGTTAATCCATCAGAGAATGCTTGTGAAATACCTGCATCATAACTATTCTTAGTCAAAGAATATCCCGCATTATAAGCAGATTTGATGTAATTACGATACTGAGCATCAATCGTAATTTTCTGTGTTTGGTCACTTGGGTAATTAGATGCATAATTATCAACATCACTATTGTATCCAATGGCACCTCTATCTTTACCGGATTTGAACCATGTATTGTATGCACTATATGCTTTATTATGCGTTGTATTATATCCAGCAATATAGACATCGGTTCCGCTGATTTGATTATTAATTCCTTGATACCCATTAACTGCACCTAACAACGCACCGTTATCATAATCTTTATCATAAGCAGATTTTTGATTACTAAATCCGTTTTGGCTAGCTTTTAAATCGTAAGGTGTGTTTAAACCTGTAGTCGCAGAATTAAATTCTACTTCTAATACCGCATCAGTCTGCTTATCCTTCTTATTAATAAGATACTTATCCACAATAACATCGACACCAATTTGGTAGGAAGCATGAGTCTTATCATATTGTTCATTATATCCATTGGCATAAGCTTGTTGATATAGTGCAGCCAAGTGTTTATCTGAATCACTAGCATCTTTGCTGACAGATATTAAGCGTTTATCAATATTAAACTTATCATCATTTTGATATTGACTGATAAACCCATTTAACCGCCAATTCAACCAACCTGGTTTATCGTTTGGATTATTTTTTTCAGCTGGAACTTCATTATCAAAAATCTGAGTACCGACATTATTAGTATTTGTTATATCTGATTTTGCTAGACCATCACTTGTACTATTACTATTTTTACCATTACGTCCATCTGAGAATCCTTGGGCTTTACCTAATATAAACAAAGACTTAGCATTATCAAAAGCTTGATTATAAGAGGACACATAAGCAGGTTGATTGCTGTGTTTTGGATTACCTGTAACTGCACCTGACATTGCATCATTAATGGCATCAGTTCGTCCCTGTTCTTGGTAGAGGTTATATAATTTTTTGCCGTCTTCAACTCCATCATTATAACCTGATTGTTCAGATGAATTACCAGAACTAAAACTACCGCTGTTTCCTGTTTCAGATCCCATTTTAAACCCTTGTTGATAGCCGGTTTTATAGTTCTCGTTTTGAGCTTGATCAGTTTCAGAGGCCTTGCTAAATCCCGTTTGATATCCAGCAATATATCCTGAACGATAAGCATATGATGGATTTGTATCTGTACGTTCTGTAGAGGTGTAGACTTGTTGTGCTTTAGTTACACCATCTTGTACACCAGCACTATTACCAGCTTGGTAATCTTTATCATACTGTGTTTTACCAGCAGTTATCCCGTCAGCATACCCTATTTGATAGCCTCTGCTTTGCATGGTTTTATTAGCGCTAAAGTTATTACCTTGTGATGCATCAATTTGACCTTCTTGATATCCAGATTGAATATCATTGTAATTATTGTAGCCGTCTTTATAACTATTTGACATTTTTTGATAGTCATCATAGTTTGCACGCTTTTGACGATCGGATTCGCTTGTTACACCTTCTACTACAGTAATATCTCCACCAGTTCTTCTGTCTGCCACACCTTTCTTGACATCAGCTTCAGCCTGATTTAATCCACGTTGATAATTATTTTGGTAATCTTTTTTGCCTGAGTTATAACCTGATTGATAGCTAGGGTCAGAACTAGTAGATGGACGGTTATTTTGCGCATCATTTTGACCTTGAACATAGGCTGAATTTGATTGAGTATACCCTTTTAAATAACCATCTCTATAACCTGTTGATGTATTAGATAAATCTGCAATTGGATTATGAGAAATGCCATCTTGACTACCAGCACTTGTACCTGTTTGATAATCTTGATCATAATTTTTCTTAGCTTGAGCATATTGAGAATTATAACCATCTTGATAACCCTTGGATTCTTGAGATAAGTTAGTATCTTGCAATCGACCATTTTGACCATCTGATCTACCGGCATCAGCACCAGTGTTATAACTGTTATCATATGTTGATTTTGCTTTGTCATAAGCTTGTTTATAAGCAGCTTGATAAGCTGGACCTTGATTTGGATTCATCAGCATATCATTATCTGATTGAGGTTTTATTCCTTTTTCTCCATCATCTTTACCATCACTTGCACCAGCAATCGCTTTTTCTTTTGCTGAAAAATCAGTAATATTTCTAACGGAATTAAAGCCGTCTTTGAAGCCATCTTTATATTTTTGAGATTTTTCTAAATTTTGATTATCAAAATCATTAAGTTTTTTATTTGAATCTCCGGCTGCGGCACGCCCATCATTATAACCATCTTGATAAGCAGTATTACTGTTTACAGCTGCTTCTTTGTAACCTTTGTTATAACCATTTTGATAAGCCAAAGATTCTTTTGAAATATCAGTCGTTTTCTTATCTTTTGCGTCAGCTTGTCCCTTAACTTCACCATTTGCATAATCTGTGTCATAAGACTCTTTGGCCTTATCAAATGCATCGTTATAACCATATTGATAACCTTTTGACTGACTTGATAGGTTTGAAGGTTTTACTGGTGCACCATTTTCAGCGTCAGATTTCCCTTGTGCTTCACCTCTTGCTTTCTCACCATTGTAATCTGTTCCAGAAGGTCCGGCTGTAAAGCCTTTGTTATAACCATTTTTGTAAGCATCAGTTTTGCCGTCCAAATTTTTAGCGCTTGGAAGATTTACAGCATCATTTGTTCCATCTGTTAATCCATTTTGATAATCAGCAATATATTGTGGGTTTGTAGCACTATAGCCAAGACGGTATTCATCTGCATAGATAGGGTCTACACCTGATGGGATTGTTGACATATCTGTCTTACCATTTTCCCCATCTATCTTACCTTGATTTTTACCTGCAGCTACAGCAGCTTGTGCATTCTTATAAGCATCTTGTTGTGCCCCACTATAGCTTGAAGAGTGATCGACACCGTTCAAGGCATCTTGGCGACCTGCGTTTCGTCCGTTAGATTCTTGTGCTGCTCGATTTTCAAGAGCTTGTTGATAAGCTTGGTTATATGCAATTTGATATTGTCCACTCTTGTCACCCAGTGGGCTTTTTTGTGGGGGAGTCTTTTGAGCATCATTTGTCCCGGCAGCTTTAGCTTGATTAATTTCATCAGCGTTCGCCGGACTTTTAGCTGCATTATAACCTTTTTGATAAGCTGGTGATTGCTTAGTAATATCACGGCTATCATTATTAACTGCATCAATTACACCGGTGTTATAACCACTTGAATAATCTTTGTCATAACTGGCTTTTGAATTGTCATAAGCATCATTGTAGCCCTTTTGGTAAGCTTTGGTTTTCTTGTTCCAATCGCTTAAATTAATATTAGAGTATTTATCGTCACCATTTGATCCATCACGGCTACCTTGTGTTTGACCTGCTTGATATTCTTTATCGTAATCAGCTTTTGCATCTGTGTATGCATCATTATAACCTTTTTGATAAGCAGCAGAATTACTTGAGATAGTTCTATGATTGTGACCATTTTCACCATCACTTTTACCGTCACTTTTACCTTGATTATAGTCTGAGCTGTATTTAGCTTTTGTAGCTTCATAGGCGTTATTATAGGCATTAATATAGTCGTTTGATGCGTTTTCTGGAAAGTCATCAGCACCTGTTGTTCCCATTGCAGGTTTGTTATTTAATGCATCGCTATTCCCAGCATTAGTACCTGCTTCTATGTCAGCTTGTTTCTTACTGTTCGATTGACGATAACCATCTGCATAACCAATCTGATAAGCACTTGAAACATTTGACTCAAATTTGGTTTGTTGTGACTTTCCAGTATCACTGTCGCTTTTACCAGATTTAAATCCATTTTGATAATCTGAATTGTTTTCATAATACCCTTTTTGGTAACCTGCTTGATAAACATCAGAACCTTGAGTGGTTGTTGATGGACCGTTAAGAGAGGCCTGTCTAGATCCTTCAGCTTTACCATCATTAAAATCGCCTAGATATTTATCATAACCGCCATTAAAGTTTTCATTTATAGTACCATCGTTATTATAGCTAGCTCCGATGTATCCTTGTTGAAAACCAATACTTTTATCTTTATTATCTCGTTTACTAATATTATTAATAACATCAGATTTGGCCGCACTCATTCCTCTTAAAACATCATCTTTGTATAGTGCATTTGTTTGTGCATAGTTTTCTTCATAAATACGACGATAAAGATCACCTCTTGAAGCCATTTCACTAGCACTCAATTTTTTATTAATTAAGCCATCATTGTAACCGTCAACGGTAGCTAAATCTTTATCAGATAAATCTATACCATATTGGAAGGTTGCCTCTGAAGCACCATTTCTGGCATAAGCAGAAAGACCCCCGCTGTTAATAAACCCTGTATCATCTTTACCTAAGTTAAGACTCCAATTACCATTAGCATCCGTAACTGTGTGATATAGTTTCCCATCTGTTCCATCACCAGCATTAGTTAATGAAGCTTTTGGTGAACTAATGGATGCGCCATTATCACCAATAAGGATATATGAATTAGGCGTAGCAGTACCGTTTAAAAAGTAATTACCCTGCGAATTTGTTAATCCTGAAATAACAACATTAATTTCATCCAAATGACTCAACTGAAAATATGTCAAACCTTTTGGATCGAAATTATTTAAGTAATTATTTTGAGAAGAAGTGCTGGTCATTTGAATACCATTGTTCATAACCAATTGTTGATCTCTATTTTGAGCATTTTTTGCAAAAGGACTTTGGTTGGTATCTTTAGCTGAAACCATAGGTACAGTTACACTATGGAAAGATCCATACTTACTCTTTCCATCTGGATCAGTCGTAATGTTAGATTCCTTAGCTTCAATATTAACAGGATAATAAAATCCTGCAGATCCATTACGAGAAAAAATAGTACTGTAATAATAACCAGTATTAGCTGTGTTTTTGGATAAATCTAATGTAACACTATTTTTAGTCAAAGCGTCAGCTCTAATGAAAGGTGCGTAGTAATCTCTAATGTAACTATTATTCTGATAAGCATTACTTCCTGGCCCATAGCTGTAGGTATTAGTATATGGATCTCCATTTTGAATCAATGCTACTGGTGCACTACCGTCAGCAGAAAGGTTAAATGATGTATCTTTTCCAAGAGTAATAGGTGTGAAATCTTTATTATAACTAGAATATTTTCGAGGTAAAGTTGTTCCCGTATTCAATAGATTTCTATACGCTGTTGTATTGCTTTTAGTGGGTTGATTAATTGCAGAAATATTGAAAATAGCATTCTGACCAGTGTTGATTGTTGAATAAGCATTCGTTAAATTAACAGCATTACTCCAATCCTGTAGAGGTTGAGTTATTTGAACATTAAACTTAGCGTTATCTTTTACTTGAATACCATTTTGTCCATAAGTATACACACCTAGACCTGAATATTGTGAGTAACTATTAGGATTAATATCAGGTGTAATATTTAACTGACCACCTTGGTTAACCACAATACCTCCATAAGCACTCATCATGTAAATACCATAACCATGACCAGTAGGGGTGTATAGAGAACCACTGCTACCTCTAGGTGTTAAATTAACCACTGCATCTTCGTTTACAATAAAACTGTTAGTATCTTGACTTTCAGGATTATTATCATCCAGTGGCTTATAACTTCCCCAGCCTCCGATAGCAAAGTTGGTTCCGTTGTAAGTAGTACCGCTATAAGAGCTTCCTTTTGCAAACTCAACCCTTCTAGCATAAACGTTGGAGGCAATAGAACCTCTGTAGTATCTATTAGAACTATCATAGTCTGTTGCGAACTGTGACATTGTTACATAATTAGGCGTATTTTTATTTGAAGGATCTGTCACAGGTGGATAATAGTTCTGACCACTTTGAACATTATTAACACCGCTAAACGTGATACCCGCATATGGGGAGTAGGTTAACTGATTACCTATATACGTTACATTATTATAGTTAACAGCTGTTTTGTAATTACTACTACTACCTAACATACTAAAAGGTCCGTAATAGTTAGTACCATACATAGTAATATCTTTAACAGATAATGTCTTGTCAGCTTGTCCCATATAGAATGAATAACCTGCAAAATCAACGTTGTGTCCGCCACCATCAACCGTTAAGTCTCTTCCGGCAGAAATGTATTGAGTTGTAATTGTATTAGAATTATACATTTGGTGAACAACATTTGATTTGTCTGTAAATGTTTCCCAAAAGTTCAAATCTTTAGTCACATTAATCCTATTAACTCTTGGATCCATTATGGCATTGTAAAAATCTGCTGTAGTTGAAACATTAGCAACTGAGCTAACTGCACTTTGTTGACCTGCATTAAAGCCCATTTGATACTCTTGAACTCCTGACTTAGCATCATATTGAGCACCACGATTTAATATAGCATCTTGAGTTCCGTTATACGCTAAATTATACCCATTTTGATATCCTCTAGCCTTGCCACTTAATCTATCATCTTTTGAAGGATTAGCTTGTAACCCATCTGTAGTACCTTGAGCTGCACCGCTATAATCATCTTTACCATATTCAAAACCTGCTCCATAAGAAATTCTATATAGCATCGATTGAGAATCTGTGAAATTGACTTTTTTTACTCCTTGCGGATTAAACCCGTCAGATTTTCCATCTAAAAATCCTTGGTACGCATCAGTATAAGTCTTTTTATAGTCTGAATTAGTAGTTTCATCTTGAGACTTCTTACTTTGACTTGGAATAACTTTTTGAGCATCTGAGGAGCCATCATTAAAGCCAGTATGAATATTGGTGTCTCTGTTAACCCCTGCATCATATCCTGAAACATAACCAGAGTTATATGCATCAGATGCCCCATTACGTTCACTAGAAGCAGTCAATGAGGCATAAACTCCATCCAAATAACCTTGATACGCATCAAGATAAGCTTGTTGATATGATGAAGAATAATTTCCTAAGTTACTGTTTCTATTTTTATTTGATTGCGCATCTGTGATTCCCG
>NZ_JBSJYG010000004.1:0-13956 GCF_053668685.1 Holzapfeliella sp. JNUCC 72
CCTTATGATAGCTAATTAGCTATCATAAGTCAAAAATATTTGGATACTTAAATTCTAATTTTAAATAAATCTGAGAGTAACTCCCTATTTTTCACCGTTGCAGATAAACAAAATTTTTATTATTCATTCTCAAGAGATTGATTCATTAATAAACTTGATCTTTAAATATCATATGAGCCAATTTAAGAAGTTTTTGAGTAAAAGAAGAGGAATTCTACATAATCAATCAAAAAACTCTTAAAACGTTAAAATAAGCCCTGAATCAAATTCTATTTTCTAGACCTAATAATTTATTAAACATTTTATTTTGAACAACAAAATGTGATTGTTTTTTTAAATATTATACTTTTTTGCTGAGTTCTAACTCTTTTATAACTCTTTTATAACTCTTTTATAACTCTTTTAGGGGTTCTGTAGCCCTTGGGAGAGTAAGGCTCAGACAACCTTTTGAACAACAAAATGTGAGCTTTTGAACAACAAAATGTGAGCTTTTGAACAACAAAATGTGAGCTTTTGAACAACAAAATGTGAGCTTTTGAACAACATTTTTAAAGAACAAGTGTTGAAAAAATGTTGTTCAAATGTTAAGGTTATTTTATCCATAAGAGGAGAAATAAAATGGCTAAAAATGAAATAACCAAATATGATAATGAATTAAATGCTATACCATTAGCTCATTTAACAGGAGCTGAAATGAATATTTTTTTCTCGATTATTACTAAAATGCGTGATAAGGGAATCAAAAAAGTTAAGTTTAATTTTAGTGAGCTTAAAGAATTGTCTGATTATACAGATCATAATCGTGTACGTTTTGTTGATTCGATTAGAAAATTATATAGCAAAATGTTAACACTGAATTTTTCAGCAACATCAAAACAGGGAATGATTGAAAAACATTTCATTTTATTTTCTGAGTTCGAAATCAATCAATATGCTGATGAACCATATGTAGAAATACAAATTTATGATAAAGCTATACCACTTTTGAATGATTTAGATACTTGGGTACGCTATTCGCTCCATGAATTTAATTCCATTCGTAGTACATATGCTAAGACTTTATTTAGACTTCTAAAACAATATAGAGTAACAGGTAAGATGATTTTAACAACGGAAAAATTTTTGGAGTTACTTGCTGTACCAAAAAGCTATAAGCAGGCTCATATTTCTGATAGGATTCTAAAACCTTCTTTAGAGGAATTAAAACCTTATTTTGAAAATTTAAAAATAACGAAGCAGCATGCTAAAAAACGAGGAAATCCTGTTCAGAGCTATACTTTTACCTTTACACCTGAACCAAGGAATAAAGATGATTTTCAAGATAAGAAAAAAGTTTATAAAACAGTCGCTAATAAAGAAGTAGCTACTAACTCGTCTCAAAAGCAGTCAAAAGTAAAAACTGATAACAAATTTCTAGATAATATTTTAGGACAAATTGATGAAACTACTAAAGATTGACTCGTATATAAAAAGTGGGACCTTATAACAATAAGGTCCCACTTTTTTGTTTATGAGTGTTTAAATATATCAGCCAGTAGTTGATTTAACTTGCTAGCATCATTTGTCTTCCAAGAATTTGCTTGGTTATCCCACTCAAATTGATTAACGATACTTTGAATTTGACTAAATTCAGCTTTATGACCATTTAAAAAAGATTCATATTTTTTATTTTTTTGAATAAAATCTTGGAAATTAATTGCGATTTCATTTGTTTTTTCTAGGTCTTTATTTCCTAATGATTTATAGAAATTTCTACCAATTCTTTCGTAAGCTTTACTACGAATTTTTGCTTTCTCTTTTTTCATTTTATTGATTATTTTTTGTTGCTCTTTTTCTTTATTTTTCAACTTATTATATTTCTCAAATTCATTCATTTTTTGATCACAATCTTTCGTTATTTTTTATTAAATTAATTAAAAAATAAATTCAATAAAAAAGCAAAATAAAAAATAATTTTTAAAGTAATTTTGATATTTTAAACAAAAAAATGAAACTTGATACTACTTAAAAAGTCTAAATGTTTACCACTTTTAGCGAAATGTGGTAAACATTTGGCTAAATTACTTTACCACATTCGACAGAAAGTGGTAAAAGTATAGTACGCTTGATATCAACAGGAAACTAATCGCACTGCGATTTATCACGCTAGTGATATCAGTTTCCCTTATGCTCTTTTTTAACATGATTACAGTAAATTTTATACTTCTATAACTATGAAACTATGTTTAAAATTTTTTAATGAGATATGTGGCTATTTATAAATATTTAGAATATATTTATATTAATTGGTACCTAAATAAGAATAATATATTTTTTATATTGAAGGAGGAAAAAATGAGTATGGATTCTTTATTAACTTATAATTTCAAAAAATTAAACGATAGAGCTTTGAATTTCAGTAAAATTAAGTGGAAGCAAATGGAAACAAAATTCAATAATAATTTTAAAAAATATTTTAAAAAAGTAAGTAAAGAGTATGAAACTATTCCGAACGTTTTAGATGATACTAGAGTTAATTTATTAGAAAGATATCAACCAACTTATTTAGAATACACTGACGATTATAATAATAAAAAACGAGTTAAGAGTGATCACTTAAATAACATACTTGACTTAGCATCCTGTGCCTGTATAACAGGACTTGGAGGTGTTGGTAAATCAACTACGCTAAAATATTTTTTATTATCAAGTTTTCAGAATAAAGATTTTTATGATAAAAAAATCCCTGTATACATTGAGCTGAGAAAATATAATATTGAAGATGAAAATAAAAAAAGACGAAAATTTTTAGAGTTTATTTATGAAGAAATGACGGTATTTGGTTTTGATATTGACTTCGAATATTTCAAATTTATGGTCCAAAATGGAAGGTTCATTTTTCTTTTAGATGGATTTGATGAAATTTCATCCGATTATTCAAATAAATTGATTATTGAAATGAATGATTTGATTTGTAAGTATAGTGATAATAGGTACTTATTAACTAGTAGAAAGATGCCTCAATCAGAATACTTAGATACAATTCCAAATATTAAAAAATTTAATATTAGCGGACTAGATAAAAATCAAGCTATTAGTATGATTTCAAAAATTAATATGAATCAAGCAGATAAAAAAACAGAATTTATTAGTTTATTAAATAATTCACTATATGATGCATTTTCCAGCTTAGCCTCTAATCCAATACTTTTAATTTTAATGTATAGAACTTATAGAAAAACTACTAAATTTCCTGAAATAGAAGCAGCTTTTTTGTTGAAAATTTACGATATATTATATGATGAACATGATGCAACAAAGTTAGGGGCATATAAAAGAGAATTTAAAACTAATCTTTCTAAGTCTCAGTTATTAAGTCTTTTCTCAGAATTCTGTTTTCAAACTTACTATGGTAAATCAGGTATTCAAAATTCTTTTAAGAAGCGTGATGTATCAAATTTTTTAGAAAAAGCAAAATATGGTAATTGTGATGCAGGTGATTTTGTATATGATTTATCAGTTTGTTTATGTTTAATTCACAATGAAGGAGAAAATTGGTATTTTGTACATAATATTTTTCAAGAATTTTATGCAGCTTATTTTGTATATACACAATTTTCCCAAGATGATATAACTTTATTTTTTTGTAAGATTTTAGACAGACATGATGCTATTAGACTTCTGAACACTACGCTAAAATATTTTTTTGAATTAGATGAAACTGAAGATAAAAGTAAATTTCAGTCCGAAGTTATGTATCCTATTTTAAATAGATTGAAAAGAAGTCCAAATTTTGAAAGTTATATTGATGAATTAGATAGTGATTATATCTATCGTATTAAAGAAAATAAAGTTTACGTTAATAGAACGATATCCCCCGTTCCTAAATCAACAACATCTTCATTTTTAATTTACGTACTAACATTCTTTTCAAAAAATTATCGTAAAATACGTTATTACACATTTGAGAATTGTGATGAAGAAAAAAGTGTTAGTTCAAATCTAAAAAATAGACAGAAAGCATATGAAAAACGTAATAATATTACCGACTTATGTGTGTCACTTTCTATGGATCAGATTCAAAACGATGAGCAGCTGTCCAAAATTTTTAAAGAATCTAATATAAAAAACTTAAGAGGTCATTTTGATGATATTTGTATGATTTTTAATTCACTATTAAAATCTGAAAATGAGAATGAAAATTCATGGCTTGATGACATATAATTGTGAATACTGAACATAAAAAAGGAACTTAATTAAGTTCCTTTTTTATGTTCAGTATTATGCTTTTTAAACAATTTTATACCTAAAAAATACTAAACTATTGTTATAACAATAGTTTAGTATTTTTAGTAAAGTAGTTTCTTTATATCAATAATATAAATAGATTGTTGAAATCCTACTAACTTGTGAGTAGCTTGGTCAAATATGGATCTATTTTTCTCAAATTCTGACGGATGATATTCTTCTAATTCGATATGTTCAGTTTCAAATTTTTTCATATCACTATTTGTTACATCCCAACAAACAATACAATCTAATTCTGAAAAGATTTTTCTATTATCATTGAAGTCTTTTAAAATTGAAGTTATTGATGCTTTGAATTCCATTACAACCTTGTAATTATTGGACTTTGCGTATAAATCATATTTACCTTTGTATCCAGAAGACATTGGCTTAATATTTGTTATTATATTTCTACCTAACATATCATAAAACATTCCTGCAACAGTTGCTTCCTGTCCGTGAGGTTCTTTAATAAATGAAGTATTCGGGCTAGATAAATCTTGTATTTTTTCGATTTCATTAAATGTTTCTTCTTTTTTCCACTTGCTGTCTTCGTCAAGATAACCTTGTCCTGAAGTAAATTTTAATACCAGGTTAGTAATTTTTTGAAAAATCTCTTTTGCCTTTTGTTTATATATGTTTGCCTGCATATTATGAATTGATTTTCTACCTATATCGAAAGATAATTGGTCGTCTTCAATAAGAATAAATAAGTTTCCCCAATAACCTTGTATTCCTGTTGTAGGTGGATTAATACTAATTCCGGTAGGCATACCTTTAACAGAAAGATATATACCTCGTTCAAAAATAGAAAATCCATATTGAGATTCCCAATCAGGGTCATTAATTTGGTCTTCAGTAGCGAGATTATATTTTATAGATTTTGATTCCCAAACACTTCTAGAAGGCACATATACAGCTTTATATTTTAAATGCCTATTATTTTTGTATGAAAATTCACCTTTATCATATATCAATTTATTTTTAAGTAAATTTGTTTTATCGGCATCTGTACGATCTAGACGAGAGGCTTTTGATTCAAACGTTTTATAATCTATTTTACTGTCATCATCCGTAATTTCATCTATTGTTTGATACTTAAAGGGTAAGATATCGGAGTATTGATTATTTTCAAGATCAATATATTTTAAAGTTATTTCAATTGGAATATCAGATCCAAAAAGTGCTTTAGTACTTCCTAAAGCTGTCTTTGACCTTAAAACGTACTTTAATTGGTCATAACTGAGATTAAATATGTCAGAATTTTTGATGTTATCAATTTTTATAGTTGTCCCATTCTCTACTGAAAAATCATTATCAGGAATATGTTTAATAACTGGTAGATCTTGAGTACGGTTTTTTTTCCAATCATACGCTCCCTCTACTTCTCCTCTAAACTTAGTCTTTTCGTAAGATGTTTCGATAGAAAAATTATTACTAGTAAAAATAACAAAAGTAAGTCCTACGCCTTTTTCGCCGACTAAGTTTTTTTTATCAGTTTTATTAGTAGAAAACGGTCTCAACAGTAGGGGAACACTGTCTTTAGGAATTCCAATTCCGTTATCTTTCATCGTTATAGATTTGTGTGAACAGTCGATTTTTATCATTATCTTTCCAGTATAGTCTTTTGATTTTTTTTGAGAATACTGTTCTCTGATTGCATCTACAGAATTTTGAGAAAGTTCTGCCAGTATATCCCATGGGTTGTTATAACTATCATCTATACCCTTGATGCTTTGTCTTACTTGATCAGTCTCTGGTTTTAAAAAATCTATATTTTCCATTAAATTGTACATCCTTATTTTAAAATTTTTATTTCCTTAAAATAAATTATAAAGTTCATTATTTTCAAATTTAGTCAATGATATTAGCATCTGATCCTTTTAAAAAGTCTATTTGAAATTCCCTGTATACTAAAGAACTGAAAAGATTTCGTCTTGTTGTATTACTTTTATCCGAAAAATCAACAGTTTTTATCCAAGTAACCAATTTATCGAGCTCAGATGCACCGTTAAAAGTATAATAGCCTGATACATACAAAATATAGTCCATCTTTGTTATATAACTTTTAAGGTTGTTCTCTTTTATAAAATCCATCGTCCATTTCAAAGATTCAAGTGATTTTTCTGTTATGATGCCTAATTCTTTTTCAGACAACTTAATTATATTTTTACCCTTAGAATCTGAAGGAAATGGTGCATAGTTGTTCTTGTGTTGTTGTTTTTTTAAGACTTCATAAGCGGGGTTAAGTGATGCTACTGGGTATGATATTTTTGTGGAAAACTTAGTAAAAAGGTTATCATATCCATAGTTTTTTATAATTTTATTGTAAGGTCTAGTATACTTTTTATAAAAGTCAAAATTTTTTAACTTTAGTTTTGATATATCCATCTGAAGACTCGAAATGGTCGTTCCAGCATTATTGAGTACTTCAAACCATTCAATTTGTTCAAGTTCACTTAAACGCAAGGCTTTGTTAATAGTATATTTATAAGACATGAATTTTGATCTTAAACCAAAAATTAAATACTCAGTTTCTTTATCCTTAAAATTTGATTTTTGTAAAAAATCATTCAAAACATTTAAATCTCGATTAAAAAGAGTTGTAACGGGTATTAAATTTTTTTTATTATCAGCACTCTCAGAGATTCTAATCTTTCCTTTTGTTAAATCAAGAACAATCCCCTTTAAAGACTCATCACCTGAGTAGGCCAAATAGTTGGTTGATAGTCTTTGTTGCCCATCTATAACTGAGTTCATGGTGATTTCAGGCTCTACCACTTCACGATTTATGAAGGAAACTTGTAGGCTTTCATCACTGTTTAATTCAGTAAAAGAAATTGGCGATATAGCTGCTTTACTAAACATTTGATAATTCAACAGAGCAGCTTGTTTTTTTAAAGTCCAACTCAACTCCCTTTGAAAAAGTGGAATAACAATTTGATTATCTTCTATTCTTTGACATAATTCACCTATCGCCAGCTGTGTTGTATTATCCGTGGGATTGTATGAAACATATTCTTTTATTTTATTTGAAATCATATTTCTCTCTCTTTCTTAAAATCATTACTGCTAAAAGCAGCATAACCTATAAAAACCAAAAAAACAAGTGCTGCTATTTTTTTTTTTTTTTTAAATGTTGATTTTATAGTATTTTTCGTCTTTAGAATTTTTAGCTGCTATTAAATTGTTTTGTGGTATTTAGTTATAAGAAGATTTAAAAAATGTTTTAAAAGTAAAAATTCATAGATTTAAAGCATTAACTTTGATAAAAGCGTACTCGTTTTTAGGTGTTCAGAGAACAATCGTTTCCTGAAGTAGACTAATAGAATTAGAGATAATCCTGCAAGAAATTCTTTCTAAAGCTATAATTGTTGTTATTATCAAAAGAGATAATATTAAAAGTAGCTCTATTAAAATACATTATTGATCGCTTTTTATTAATTATTATATTTAAGGAGAAAGAAGTAGCATGGAATTTTCAGAAAAAATCAAACTAATTCGTAAATATAATCATCTTACGCAGGAAGAACTCGCTAATAAAATAAATGTATCGAGAAAAACCGTTTCAGGATGGGAAAACAAGAGAAGTACGCCCGACGAATTGACTTTGGAAATACTGGAAGATACCTTTGATATTCCTATAAAAATTCTAACAGATGACACAATTAGTGACATTTTTAATATAAATGATGAAAGAAGCCAAAAAAGAAGACATATATACTATTATCTGTTAATTCTTGAAGCAGTAATGATATTTATTTCGTTTTTATCTTTACTTAATGTAGTCGAGGCTCCTTTGAATACCGTATTACTCATATTAAACACTTATATTATTAATTATTTGATTGAGGGGTTACATAAGTACACTCTAACTTCAACATACATAAAAATAGGATTCACAGGAATTATAATGTTTAGTTTTTGTATAGGTTTGTTTAATCTGTTTAAATATTTACAAAATTTAAATGTTATAGAAAACCCTATATTTATAATATCAGGAGCTACAATAGGGACGATTATTCATATTGCTGTATTAATATTGGCAATCCATATACTATTAAAAGCTGCCGAATTTTTAAAATTAAGAAAATACTATTGAATCAAAAAGCACTACTCCAATAAAACGACGTATCTATAGTGTCTTAATCCAAAAAGACAAATTGATCCTTATGTAAGCTGTGTTATCTAAACACAAACTGAGATAATTCAAAATGTAACTAACTTATAACTCAAACATAAAGGAGAAAATATGACATTTTTAAATAGTATTCGAAAACCAATGAAAGCATTGCTTCTATCTCCATGGATAGTAATTGCGTTTATTTATTTTTTCTTAACAGTTATTTGCTCATATCCCGCAGAAATAATTGTTAAATATGCAAATGATATTAATACTAAGGCATTATTTAGCGGTATTGTCATTTACTACGTCTATTTTTTAGCTACCAATTTATTAAAAAATAGAAAAGTTCAGGTAAAATCTATTCTTATTTTTAGTATAAAAATATTAGCGTATACTATATTTGTAAGTATATTTTTTGAAACTGTAAATTTAGTTATTGGATACTCGGGTATAGCAATTTTAAAAGATACGCAATTTTGGTATAACATCAGTTATTTAAGTATATATATCAGCTTTTATATTGGATATGCAATCCAAATACTTAGCTCTTATAAGAACAAATAGTCAATTTATTTTATCCTCTCTTCTATAACATATAATTATGATTTTTACGTTATGAAGAGAGGATTTTTTTATGATATAAAACATTGGCTTTTTATTTCTTTTCATTTAAGCTTAAATCAGAGGTGATTATAGTGAAAACCGTAAGAGATTTATCAGAAGAACTAGCTGTAACCAAACAATCAATTAATTACTACATACGTCAGAATAAAGGAAAATTCGACAAACATATTAAGAAAATTGGACAAGCTAATAAGCTAGACAAAGAAGCACAAAATATTATTAGAAAACACTTTAAACAGTCAGATAGAGCAAACCAGAAAAAACCGGAAAATTCCGACAAATCAACTAGAAAGCAATCGGAAGGAACCGGAAAAACTCAACTAGAACAAAGTCAAGAAGAAACGATTAAGACATTAAAAGAAGAGCTAGCTAGTCGAAGAGAAGAACTCAAAATGGCTCAAAATTTAATTGATCAGCAACAACGTTTAACGCTCCAAACTAATAATACAGTCGAGTACCTAAGAGAAGAAAACAAACAACTAAAACTGATAGCGGAAAACTCCGGAAAGAACCGGAAAGAACCGGAAGTTTTCGAAAATGAACCAGAAAAATCTAATAATTCAACTCAAGTTGATCAGAAATCTAGTAAAACTACTAAAAAAAAGTGGATGTTCTGGAAATGAGACTAAGAAATTAAATAACCAGAAATATCTAGAAATTTTAATCGCCATAGTAGTAGACGTGTCAGCAGAAAATTTGAAATATAAAACATAAAGTGTTTAACTTCATCAAAAGGAGACGTTAGCTATGCCGATTGATATTCTAATAGAAAATATGCTTCACAATATATTATATAAATTGATTTTAATATTTATTATCATATTTTTAGCACGTAAACTAAAAAACTTTGTTAGAAAGCGACAAACTATTACAAAGGTTTTACGCAACCGTTTATCCAATCATCATAAAGAACAGTTTAAGCAACGTATTAATAAGACAAAAAAAATACTACCGTTTTATTTAGTACCGGTTTTTCTTTGTATATTTCTTTGTATATTTCTTTGTATAGCAGGAGAATTAATTCCTCTAACATATAAAATTTTATTGATACTTTTATTTTTAGTAACTTTCTTTATGCTGTATTATATTATTTTTATTCAAAGTACGAAGTACCTTATAAGTCACAGCAACATAACACCTATTGAAAAAGAAGAATTTAATAAGTTAAATAAATCTATATACATAACTATCTTTTCTGTTGAATTACTATACGTTTTCTTATTTTTTGCTTAGATTCTATTGGTGTACTTCGGGAAACTCGCATTCCTCGAACATGTTTTTGAGCACAAAAAAAGAGCCTATTTAGGCTCTTTTTTAATATCCCCATTGAATTGAACCCCATGAATCTGGTGCTTTACCAGTAGTGTCTGAGCCCTCACGTAGTGCTTTATCGTATTCTTCCTGAGTATTCCATTTAGCCTCATTCCGATTTGAACGATTAACTACTTTATTTTGAGCATTGGAATTTTGTTGTGGTGTTGACGGTTGAACTACCGTGGCATTTGAGAATGCTTTTTGTCCTCTTGAAGCTTCGTTTTTAATCTTAGCGTAGTCACCACTGATCCATTGGTTTGCTCCAATTTGATACCATGTTTTACCGTTTACAACTTGTCTTTGTGTTGTTTTGTAATCAGCACCATGTTTTACTTGTCCGTTTGTTCCTGTCATTGCTGGAGAAGTCCAAACGTTCACACTAAAACCAGGTTTGTAGTTGATTGTGATTGTAGCATCTAAAGCTTGTGATGAGTTCTCATTACCTAAATCGTAATATTGTTCACTTGCCCATTCGTTGTTTCCAACTAGATACCATAAACGACCATCTGTCCCTTTAACTGTTGTATTAACTAGCCATTGAGTTGAAGTTCCTAAGTAATGACCTGTAACTTGCGGATTAGTTTGAACATTACCCCATGTTGCAATCCCATAACCTGAAACGTAGTTAACTGTGGCAGTTTTATCTGGTGTAGCAGCATGTGTTGTATGTGATTGACTTGCTGAAAGTCCAATAGCTGCTGTTAGTAAAGCTAGACCTGAAACTAAAGTTGTCTTTTTCATAATGACTCCTCTTTTTCTTAAATGTATTAATTTAACAAATTAATTATAGCAAATCAGAAAAAGACAAGGTAGAAAGACATAAAAACCATTAGTTATTCTCTAAAAGAACCTAGAAAATAACCTCTTTAAGTTTTAATAGTAAACCTATGGATTTTGCCAAAATAAAATAAAGTATAGCTTTAATGAATTTGAGGCAAATGAATGTTTTTTATAAAAATATAGGCTAATTTGTGGGATTTTTTATAAAAAAGAGTGTACCCCTTACCAAAAACCATAAGGCTCGCATATGGATTAAAATACATACCCTAAGACCTATGGTTTTATACCTATGGATTTTAACTTTAAAATGATTAACCTAGATTTTTTTAGTAAGGGCAGATAAGCATAATTTTGGTTCTTCACTATCAAAAACCTAGATTGATTAATAGACTTGATATTTAGACGGAATATAAGCTGATATAAGAGGTTTTTCCTACGAAAAAAGGAATTATACATAAATAAACAAAAAAAGCTCTTAGAGAACAAAAATAAGCTAAATATACTTACTTCGTATGACCATTCCTTGAACAACAAAAAGCCCCCAAAAAATGGGGGCTTTTTTATATTAGTCAACCATTTGCCATCCTTTAAATTGACCAACATTATCAGTATTTCCAGCTGGATCATTGTCAGTTTTCAATCGTTCATTATATTCTTCTTCAGTTGACCAACCATCAACTAAACCTTTTTTCTTAGATGAATTACTTGAAGAATTGCTGTTGGTGTTTTGTTGTGGTGTTGACGGTTGAACTACCGTAGCATTTGAGAATGTTTTTTGTCCTCTTGAAGCTTCATTTTTAATTTTAGCGTAGTCACCACTGATCCATTGGTTTGCTCCGATTTGATACCATGTTTTACCGTTTACAACTTGTCTTTGTGTTGTTTTGTAATCAGCACCATGTTTAACTTGTCCGTTTGTCCCTGTCATTGCTGGAGAAGTCCAAACATTCACGCTAAAACCTGGTTTGTAGTTGATTGTAATTGTGGCATCTAAAGCTTGTGATGAGTTTTCATTACCTAAATCGTAATATTGTTCACTAGCCCATTCATTGTTTCCAACTAGATACCATAAACGACCGTCTGTCCCTTTAACTGTTGTATTAACTAGCCATTGAGTTGAAGTTCCTAAGTAATGACCTGTAACTTGCGGATTAGTTTGAACATTACCCCATGTTGCAATCCCATAACCTGAAACGTAGTTAACTGTGGCAGTTTTATCTGGTGTAGCAGCATGTGTTGTATGTGATTGACTTGCTGAAAGTCCAATAGCTGCTGTTAGTAAAGCTAGACCTGAAACTAAAGTTGTCTTTTTCATAATGACTCCTCTTTTTCTTAAATGTATTAATTTAACAAATTAATTATAGCAAATCAGAAAAAGACAAGGTAGAAAGACATAAAAACCATTAGTTATTCTCTAAAAGAACCTAGAAAATAACCTCTTTAAGTTTTAATAGTAAACCTATGGATTTTGCCAAAATAAAATAAAGTATAGCTTTAATGAATTTGAGGCAAATGAATGTTTTTTATAAAAATATAGGCTAATTTGTGGGATTTTTTATAAAAAAGAGTGTACCCCCTTACTAAAAACCATAGGTATCGCATATGGATCAAAATACATACCCTAAGACCTATGGTTTTATACCTATGGATTTTAACTTTAAAGTAATCACCCTAGATTTTTTTAATGAGGGTAGATAAGCATAATTTTGGTTCTTCACTATCAAAAAACCTAGATTGATTAATAGACTTGATATTTAGACGGAATATAAGTCGATATAAGAGCTTTTTCCTACGAAAGAAGTAAATTATACATAAACAAGCTAAAAAGCTCTCAGAAAGCGAAAATATGCTAAATATGCTTATTTCTTGCAAGGATATTACTAATATATTTCCTATATTTAATATTTTAAATTATTTAAACAATTATGATCAAAACTATTTAAATATTTATTTTCTTTAATTTTCAGAATATTATTTTTATTATAAGGGGGGATATGAAAATGAATTTTAAAAAAGCAGGTGCTTCTTTATTTACAACCATTGCTGGTGTTCTAATTCTTTATTTATTAAGTTATTTATTTAATTTTCACTTAGCACCTACAACAATTTTTGGGATATCTTTAATAACTTTCTTTTTACTTTTAACAAGCAAATCAAATGTTAAAGCAACAAAAAAAGAGCCTAATTAGAATTAGGCTCTTTTTTTATGCTGTTACTGGAATAAAATCTATTTTTAATCTCGTATGGCTAGCTATGGCAATATCATTTAGTAAATTTGTAGACGGATTCATTGTACCATTTTCAATACGAGCAATTGTTGATTGTGGCTTGCCTAACTTTGAAGCCAGTTCACGCTGTGTCAATCCTTGCTTTTCTCTCAAATTTCTAACTAATACAGCAATATCTAGCTGGTTACTATACTTTTCAAAACCCTTAGCTAATTCAGGATTTTCCTGACTTCTTTTTGCAATATATTGATTAATCTTGCTCATTACTATCACCTCTATACTGATTCATATAAGTTTCTCGACGACTTTTAGCAGTTTTAATTTCGTTATTAGGTGTTTTCTGCGATTTTTTTGTAAATCCATGTGTAATCGTATATTTATCTCCATTTACGTGAAAATAAATTGCTCTTTGAATATTTGAAGCTCTCTTTGATCGAATTTCAAAAAGATTTTTATCCAATTTTTTTATCCATTCTTGTCTTGCTGCAATAGATAAACCATATTCTTCAATTTTTGAAATAGTAACTACTAACTTCTGCTCATCTTTAACAGGTAATGATTTCAAAAATTTTTCAAATTCATCCCAGTCGTAAAAATCAAATTCTATTTTATTCATAA
>NZ_JBSJYG010000005.1:0-12721 GCF_053668685.1 Holzapfeliella sp. JNUCC 72
TAAATAATTAGGACTTTTTTTATCTACAAATAATTCTATATGTCTGGCTATCCATTTCCCTAATTCTGCCAAAGTTAAATGTGTCAATTCATCTGTGTGTATTTCTCTTCTGTCTATTTTTTTAATTAGTTCTATTGCTTCATCGTCATTTGTAAACTTATGATCACGCACATCTGTTTTACATAACAAGTAAGCCAAGGAAACCTCAAAAAAAATTGCTATCTCTTCCCAGATTCCTAGTTGTGGGTTTCGTTTTCCTGTTTCGTACTGGCTTAGAGTATTATCTCTAATGTCGAGCAACGCCCCTAATTGTACTAATGTCATTTTTTCTTCTTTTCTTAATTGTGCTAGTCTATTCTCCATTTTATTCACCTCTGAATATAAATATAACATGTATTAGGTTTAAAATACTCACGATGTGAATTTTTTCTTGACAACGTGAGAGACACAGGCTAACATAAAGACACACTCACAACGTGAGTAAAAGGAGGTAAAAACAAAATGAATAATAAATATCCGAAATATTTAACTTATAAAGAGGCTTTAAAATATATCAATATTGGAAGTTATAACACTTTATACAAGTTCATAGATCAAGGATTAAAAGTTTTAGACATTGGCGGAATTAAACGTATCAGTCAAGAAGATATAGACGAATTTATGCAGAAACATGCAAAGGCGGTGGAAAAATGAAACTAGATAAAAATACGATTGAGTTAATTAAGTCATTAAAAATAAAAGTTAATTTAATGGCTGATGATGAAGTTACACAAGAATACAAAAAAGACCCTCAAACAATTAAGCCGAGCGAGTTCGCTGGCGATATTGCCGAGGGTTTTGGAATTTTATCAAATAAACTAAAAAAATACGAAAAGTAAAAAAAGGATATAAAAAAAGCCTTACAACTTCACACAGATGTAAGACGGTCATAGATAACTATTTATATCCTAATTATAACATATTTAGGAGCAAAAAACATGGAAAAAATTAACATCGAAGTAGATATAGTAAAAAGTGGCGTAGAAGAGTGTACCACTTTAAGCGTGATTTTGAGTGACTTGCTAGATAGTTTAGAGAGTACCCAAATGAAAGCGAAAAAAGACCCTGACTATACGGATAAAGTGGTACTACATGACTTAAAAAGAACCATGCCACAACTTCAAGTCATAGCTAAGACACTAACCGAGAGATTAGGGCAAGAAACTGCAGAGCTAGAAAGATTAGTAGATTTTTAGGCTATCCCACAAAGAAGAAAAGGTAAAAGAAAAAGGCAAAAAACGAACTCATAAAAAACATAGTCGTATGCCTTTTTTTAATCTCAAAATGATAGGAGTTAGTCAAGATGGCTAAAAATTTAAAAGAGTACGCTAAAAAGTACGCTGAAAAAGGCTTTTACGTGCTACCGATGGACGACAAAAGCAAAAGACCACTTATAAAGTTTGCGGATCAACCACCACTAACGGTGGCAGAGATTGAGGAGCTATGGACGACTTACCCACATGCCCAAATTGCACTCCGCACGGTCGATTTTTTAGTAGTAGACATTGACCTACACGAAGATGTAGACGGCTTTAAATCACTAAGAGAGTACAAAAACGTTACTTTATTCCCTGAAACACTTACCCAAACTACTGGGAGTGGTGGTAGGCAGATGTTCTTTACTAAGCCTAAAGGCGTTGATATTACCCAAAAAATTGGCTGGCTTGAAGGTGTGGATATCAAAGCACATGAAAATAATTATGTGATGGTTGCGCCGTCTCAAATCGTGGGTAAGCAACCTTATAAATGGAACAACCACAACCCAATAGCCGAGCTACCGCAACAAATCATCAACGACATCAACGCAGACACTCCAAAAGCCCACGACTTAGGCAGTATAAACTACTCCGTAGGCTACAAAAAGTACACAGGGGCGTTATTAGACAAGATGGTAGCAGGAGCAGAGGCAGGGCAAAGAAATGACTTTCTGACGCAGGTAGCGGGGTCAATGCTATCCGTAGGGGCAGAACCTGAAACGGTTTACAGCTTACTAAATCTAATTAATCAAAATTATATCTCCCCTGCGTTGAGTAATAAGGAGATTGAAAAAATTTTTTCATCAATACTCACAACAGAACTTAGAAAATTAAGTAAAGGAGGTGTAAAAAATGGCTGAAATTAAAGAGCTAAGCGACTTACTAAGACAAAAAAGGGAAGAAAGTACACAAGAAGTCTTAGAGCCTAAGACAATGGCAGAATTAAAAAATGTACTAATGCAAGAGGGTGCAAGAGTAAGAGCCGAACTGAAAGAAAAAAATAAAGTCCCAGCGAGAGCCGTGGCGGATATCGTTCTAAAATATTGCCATGTGATTTTGATTGATGAAGATAACCCCGAGTTATCTCCGCTGGCTGTCTATGACCTTGACGAGGGAATTTATAGAAAAGGCGATAGATTTATAAGCAGGTTAGCCATGAAAGTGGAGAGGACACTCACAGAGCGAGACTGCAACCATGTAAAACATTATTTAAGTATGGACGCCAAAGAAAGAGAGCGAACATATAACAGTAATTTAATTGTGGTAAATAATGGAGTTTTTAACCGTGAAACCAAACAACTAGAACCCTTTACGCCTGAATACATTTTTTTGAATAAAGTAGCCACCAACTACAATGCAGACGCCACAGAGCCACAGTTTGACGGTTGGACGCTAACTAATTGGATTAAAGAGCTATCAGACGGAGACAAGGACAAAGAGGAGTTATTTTGGCAAATATTTACCGCCTCAATCAATAGTAACTACATTTCTGAAACTGCGGTATTTTTCCTAAGTGAAAGCGGTAGAACAGGAAAAGGGACATTCCAGCAGTTACTAATTAATTTAGTCGGACGCAAGAACTTTGCCAGTTTGAAACTGAAAGAGTTTGAAAAGCCTTTTACTTTTGCTAGTGCTTACGGAAAAAGTCTAATTATTGGAGATGATAACAATCCGAAAGACTTCAACGAGACCAGCGAGAACTTTAAAAGTGTAGTTACTGGTGACCCGATCGTTATTAATGCCAAACATGAAAAACCTTTCACTACACGCCTAACGCCATTTGTCGTGCAGTCAATGAATGGACTACCACGCTTTAAGGATTCCACCGATGGACTTCTAAGACGGATTAGAATAGTGAAATTTAACCACGCTTACAAGGGCGAGGACAACAACCGTCAGATTAAAGATAGTTATATCTATGATAACCGCCTATTAGAGTATGTACTGGCTAGAGCTTTACATAATGATTTTATAGAAATGATTGAACCACAAGAAAGCAAGAACGCAGTACACGACTTAGAAGTAGAAAATAATATGATCCTTGAATTTTATGAGTCAATTTTTCAAGAGTTACGGAGTAACCGCCTGCCTATGTCTTTCCTTTTTGAACTATATGTGGCGTGGTGTAGCACTCAAAACAACCCTACAAAAGTTAAGCAGCGAACTTTTACGAAAGAATTTAGACAAATCGCAGAGGGTCGCAATGAATGGACTTATTACCGAAAAAACCACGCCTCACTAGAGGCGTTTAAGCAAGAGGACTGGAAAAAGCTAAAACAAATCAAACCATTCAACATGGATATACACGAGGTAGACCCTATTAAGCGTTGCCCACTTATTGAACGAGTTGAAAATTGAGACATTAGGAGACATTGAGACATTAGGAGACATTGAAAATATAGCCATTGTCTCATGTAAGAATATTGATATATCAAGGTTTATAGAGCCTTAGGAGACATTGAGACAATAAAATACAAATTTATGCACAAAAAACAGAATTAAAGAATAGTAAATAATAATAAAAAAATAGCGTTTTTAATGTCTCATGTCTCAAAAGTGGTTAAGAACCCCAGCCAATCAACGTTTTTACATGAGACAATGGGGAGACATTGAGACAATAAGTTGTCTCAAAACGTTTTTAATGTCTCAAAAAAAATAAACTAAGGAGCATAAAATTATGCAATTAAACGAACTTATCAAAATTTTAGAAAAAACAGGACTGCCAGTTGTCTACCACTCATATAGTGAAACGGACGAAAAGCCCCCACTACCGTGGGTCGTGGTTATTCAAGACGCCTCTAGTAATTTGATGGCAGATAATAAGGTTTACTCTAAAGACCGTCAGTATCACATTGAGTATTATTTTGAAGTCAAAGAACCAGAAAAAGAAGAACTACTAGAAGACACTTTGACAAATCACAATATTCCTTATTCAGATGATGGCGATATTTATATAGATGATGAGCAGTTTTTTATGAAAGTTTATCACGTTTAAAAGAAAGGACACTACTACTATGATTATGAAAAAATTAAATTACTTCGATGGGCAAGATATCCTATACCGTGAAACTGGTGTAGATGGCGTTACTGATATTATTCCAGAAGATGGGGCTTTTATCGTTACGAGAGAAGACAAAAGCAGGGAAGTAATTAGATCAAACTATACAACTTTTAGAGATAAAACAGATTACAGCCGAAAAACTGCGGACTTTTTCTAATGAAACCGCAAAAAAAACTGCACTAAGGCAGGTTGTAGGCAACTTATAGACTTTGACAAGCGTTTTTGTAACAAACATAAGTCGCAATATAGCTGGAGAAAGTCATACGAGGGGAAATATTTGAAATTCTATAAATCTACCGCATGGATTAAGCAATCAAAACAGTTCTTAATTAAGTATCCGATGTGTCGCAAGTGCTTTGCTGATGGAATTATCCGTAAAGCTGATGTAGTTGATCATATAATTCCGCTTAAAGTTGATTGGAATAGGCGACTTGACCCAACAAACTGGCAACCATTGTGCCATACTTGCCACAATATTAAGACACGAGCAGAGAACAGCTAACCTCCAGCAACCCCCAACACTAAAAGGGGGCTATGTTCTCATATGAGGCAGGGACGACGCCCCCTCATCTGTGTAAAAAAATTTAACAAAAAAACGCAAATCGCAAACCGAAAACCTAAAGGAGTTGATTATATGGCGTCAGGACGCCCCCCAGTTCTAACTGATTACAAGGGCGATATTACTAAACAAACCGCAAGGGAAAAAGAAGAAACGCAGAAGAAACTTTTTTCTTATCAAGAACTAAATAGCACGCCTCCGAGCTACTTAAAAGGAGAGGCAAAAAAAGAGTGGCAACGTGTTGTCCCACTTCTTAAAAAAGATACACCAATATCAGACTTAGACAAAATGACACTAATTAATTACTGCCAAACTGCTGGAATTATAGTTGATTGTCAAAAATATATTAATCGCCACGGAATGTTTGAAGATGGTAAGAAAAGCCCTTACTTAACTACACAACAGCAAGCAATGAGAGACTTAAAAAAATACGCCACTACGCTAGGTATGACCTTAGAAAGTCGGCAGAAGATGGAGTATAGCACCGTTAAAAAAGATACTCCAGCCGATGAATTTAAGGAGTTGTTAAGCTGATGAGTTTCGCCGAAGAATACGCCGACAAGGTACTAAGTGGCAAGATCATTGCAGGTAAAAAAATTATTTTAGCTGCTAGACGGTTTAAAAGAGATTTACAACGCCAAAGGAGTAAGGACTTCCCCTATTACTTTGATGAAGAAATAGAAAAGAAAGTAATAAAATTTATCGAGCTATTGCCACAAACCAACGGAGAGCCACTAATTATGGCAGACTTTCAAAAGTGGCTAATGGGAGAACTTTACGCATGGCGAGAGGTTGGAACTGGTAACAAAAGATTTAATAGAGCTTTTATCTCAATGGCGAGAAAGAACTCTAAAACATTCCTAGCCTCAACCATGGGGGCGGTGGCTTTACTCTTTGAAAAAGAACCGCAACAAGGTAGGCAGATACTTTTTACATCAAACGCCTATAAACAAGCTAAGTTAGGTTATGAAATGTTAGCAAGCGAATTGCGAGCGGTATCGAGAAAGTCGCCATATATCGCCAAACGTTTAAAAATTAATCAGTCTCAAATTTTAGACCGTGATAGCAACTCTTTTGCCATGGCTTTAAGTAGTGATACCAGCACTTTAGATGGTTACGGAGCAACGCTGGGCGTGGTTGATGAGTTCCACAAAGCTAAGACTTACGATGTGGTTAATGCCATCAAGTCAGGTATGAACAACCAAAAAAATGGACTTCTCACGATCATAAGCACCAGCGGAGAAACGACTAACTGCCCAATGTATCAAGATTACTTATTTTTGAGTGAAGTTTTAGAGGGCAAAGAAACTGCAGACCGCTATTTTATAGCTATATGGGAAATTGACGCAGAAGATAAAGACACCCTACTAGAACATGAGGAAAACTGGATAAAAGCCAACCCACTTTTTGAAGTTGAAGAGCAAAGAAAAACCATGACAAGTGCAATCAGGGACGACCTGCAACTAGCTATCAAACAAGATAACTTAGCACCTGTATTGGTTAAGAACTTCAACACGTGGGAAAACGCCCAACACAACCAATATATAGCGGTTGAGGATTGGAAAAATGCAGAAGTTGACCATATGCCAAATGTTAAGGGTAGACCTGTCTATATTGGTGTTGATTTATCAAAAACTAGTGATTTATCTAGTGTAAGTTGGTTAGTTCCTCTTGATGATAAAAGATTTTATATTGATAGTTTCTCTTTTGTTGGTACTAAAGGCGGTATAGAGAAGAAAGAGAGAAGAGATAATATCAGTTATCGCAAATTACAGAGGTTAGGATATTGCGATATTACAACGCTTGATAGCGGTATTATTGACTACTCTAAAATCGTTGATTTTATAGATAAATTAATAGAAAAATACGACTTTGACCTACAAGCAATCTGTTACGATCCCTACAATGCCAACACTTTAATTACTGACTTAGAGAAGAGAGGCTATCCGATGGTTGAAGTAAGGCAGGGCGTTTTGACGCTGTCAGTACCGACTAGAGAATTTAAAGAAAATCTACTAAATGGGAAGATTATCCATACTGATAACAAACTATTAACTTATGCAGTAAATAACGCAGTCCTAAGGTACGATAGCCAAAATAATCCGTTGATTGACAAAAACCAGTATGAAACAAGAATAGATCCAATCGTAGCCCTTATAGACGCATGGCAACAGGGTGGCAGATATTTTGCGGAGGTGGAAAATGCAAAAGCTGATAATGATTTTTATAAAAGCGATAAATTTAGTTTTTAGCAACCTAGCAGGCTTTTTATTAGTTCTAGGTATGATTATAGTAACTCTTTCTATACTGCTACTGTGTGGCTTTAAATGGGCAATTTTAATGCTAGGAATATGGCTAATCATCACAGCTTTAATAATTAACAATGAAAGGAGGTGACACGCTTAAAAATGGGATTTTTTACAACAGCTAAAAAAGATAATCAAGACGCCTTTATAGACGCAGTCGTTAAGTATGAAAGCAGTAACGGTGGCTATTATGGATCTAGTGCAATTAAAAATAGCGATGTTTTTACTGCAATTAGGGTGCTGGCTAGTGACATCGCAAGTAGTCCGCTACAACTGTTTGATGGCGATAAATTAGCCAAATCAGATAAGTTTTACTATCTGTTAAATACTAGACCAAATGACTATGTAGATGGCTTTCATTTTAAATTTAGTCTAATGGCGAACATGTTACTAAATGGCAATAGTTATGCCGAAATAGACGACCCTAACAACCCAACAGAGCTAACTCTAATTAGTAACTCTTCTATGACCGTCAAGCAAGACGCAACTAGTCAACACCTCTTCTATGAGGTATCAGATGGTAGCAAAGTCAGAACTTTACCAGCTAGTAAAGTCTTGCACTTTAAATACTTTAGCCAAGACGGTTTAACTGGCGTAAGTCCTTTGATGAGTTTAAAAGATGAACTAACTGTACAGGGTGCAGGTAATAAAATGCTTACTAATTTCTATAAAAATGGGATTAATTCTAACGGTATCTTATCAGTCCAAAAATCAGACTTAGACGCAGACGCAAAAGCAAACATACGTCAACAGTTTGAAAAAGCTAACGCAGGGACTGGAAACAGTTCTAAAACTATTGTTTTAGATAGTAGCATGACTTACACACCTATCGAGGTAAGTGCCGACATCTTAAATCTAGTTAATTCTAACGACTGGAGCAGTAAGCAGATTGCCAAAGCCTTTGGGCTATCTATGTATCAATTAGGAATAGAAGAGAGCCACTCAAACATTACTCAAACCGCTTTGAACTACATCAACACAACTTTAAGCCACTACTTTAACAGCTTTACCGCAGAGTTAGGGTTTAAGTTACTGGCAGGTAGTAAGCAAGCGTATAACTTCAGATTTAACGCCGATAGATTGTTAAATGTTGACCCAGTAACTAACTTAAAAAACTCTATACAAGGAGTTCAAGGGTCAATATACACGATCAACGAGGCACGCCAAAAAGTAAACTTAGAACCAGTTGAGGGAGGCGATAAACTTCTAGCAAGTCTTAACTACACAAGTTTAGATAATCTTCAAAATTATCAAAATTCTAAAAATACGGAGGGTTCAAATGAATAACCAAATTGAAAAACGCCTAAACCCTGACGCCGACCTATCCACGACACCGACCAAAGCGAGTGGAGAAGAAGACGTACAAAATTTAGACGCAGAACAAGAACAGAATAACACAAAAAATAAAGCCGATGAAGATACAAAAAACCTTAGTGGGTACGCCATTGTTTTTGGTCAACCTAGTAAAGACTTAGGAGGCTTTAAAGAAGTTATAGATAAAGAGGCACTAGATGGCGTTGATTTATCAGACGTCTACCTAGTTAATAATCACGATTTAAGCCAAGTTTTAGCAAGCACAAAAGGTGGCACTCTGAAACTGGAAACCGATGAAAAAGGGCTACACTTTGAAGCGACACTATCAAAGACCACTCTAGCAAGTGACACATACGAAAATGTTAAAGCTGGAAACTTATCTAGCATGAGTTTTAGTTTTATTACTGCCGATGATGGCGATGAGTTCACTAAAACAGATGATGGCGTTATCCGTACAATTAAAAAAGTAAAATCATTGTTTGATGTGTCACTAGTAGCCATTCCATCGTATGACGATACTAACGTACAAGTAAATAAGCGCTCTTATCAAGAATTTTTAAACAGTCAAAAACAAGAAAATAAAGGGGATAACTCAAATATGAAAACAAAAACACTTATTCAAAACGAAGAAAAAACAGAATACCGTAGCTTTGAGGACTACATTAGATCACAAGGGGAACAACGTGACGGACTAACCACCGATAATGCTAAAGTAGTTGTACCAAGTGGCGTGATTGGAGATATCTTTGAAGAAAAAACAGCAGACAACTCCCTATCTAAATTTGTAACAGTAAAAAAAGTGGGCAACCCTATGGGCGTGTACCCTGTGGCAGTTAATCAAAAAGGCACACTAAAAACTAAAAAAGAGGGCGAAAGTATCGAAGATATTAACGCCGAAATGTTTAAAGGTGTCGAATATAAGGTGGAAACTAGAGCAGGTAAAATTTACCTATCTAACGAGTTGGTAGAAGATGCAGAGGTAGACATCATTAGCGAAGTTAAGAGCCAGTTACAACAATTGGTCGATAACACAGACAACGCCAATATTTTAGATGTCTTTAAGAAGTTTAAAAAAATGGACGCTGCTAATGTTGACGACCTTAAACAGATTTACAATGTCGAACTTAATCCAGCCTTTAACAAAAAGATTGTAACCAATCAAAGTGGCTTTAATTGGTTAGATACTCTTAAAGATAAAAACGATAATTATATTTTACAAAATAGTATCTCCGCCCCTAGTTCTAAGTCTCTTTTTGGTGCTGACATCATCGTACATGATGACGAAGACCTACCAAATTCAAAAGATGGCAAGTTGCCAATGTTCATGGGAGACATGCAACAAGCCTGCTTAGTAGCTTTAAAAAATCAAGTGCAAGTACAATGGCAACAGTTCGATAGTTACAGCCAAGGGCTGGCAGTTGTTTTGCGTAATGACTACAAACAAATCAACGACAAGTCACTAAGATACATCGAAATTACACCACAGTAAGCAAATTTAGAGGCGTGAGCCTCTTTTTTTATAGTTAGGAGCAATTATATTGGTTAAGCTAGAAGACCTTAAAATAAGCCTTAGAATAACGCACGACATAGACGACCAAATACTACAAAGTTATATAGATACTGCAGAAGCCTACGTTATGAGTGCAGTTAATAGCAAGGCTACAAAAGAAGAATATAATAAATACCGCCAGTTTGATTTTGCTACCAGTTTACTGGCACAAAGTTGGTACTTGTCGCCTGATGGCAGGGAAGAAATTCCCACCGCTGTAAAAAGTATGATTAACCAGCTAAGGGGGGCGATGGCGTGAGCATGAGGCAACTGGTAGACAATATAAACGAGATGAACGAAATAATTACTATACTTGATACAGAAATGACCACAAACGACTACGGCGTACCTATTTACGAAGATACAGAGGTAGGCTGGACGTTTGCCAAAGTTTTAACTCAAAGGACGGAAGTAGCAACTGTAAGCCAAACCGACACAACAACATTTGTCATTAGATATGACCAAAAAATACCGATAGAAACAGGTACACGGATCAAGTGGGGAGGTTCTGAATATACAGTACTTAAACGCCTGCGAGATACAGCCTATAAAGAGTATGATAGTATTATCTGCGAAGATTTAAGACACTCAAAGCGTAGCGAAAGCAGTAAAAGAAAATAAAAAATAACCCTCCATTTTTGGAGGGCTTTTTTTAGGAATGGCGAGGGTTTCCCTCACGCTTATATTTTACCACATCAAGAGTTGACCCCTTGACTGTCTAACTGCGATAGTATATTATCTAAATCATCGTTAATTTTTTTATGTTCTGCACTTTTCTCATTGGCTGGAGATGGTGCATATTTTGACCAGTCCGTAGCAATTTCTTTATGGCTATGAGCTGGTCTTTTTTTATACCCTTTTTTAGGTGTTGGTTTGCTTGTTTTTTCAGGTTCAAAAGTGAATATGTAGCCTGTGGTTTTTCTTGTAACTTTGTCCGATTTTTTGGTAAATTTCAAATCTTTAAAGAATGGTTTTAATTTTTCAACTGGGGACTTTACATAAGTTCTTGTAATTTCAATAGGCTTATACTTATCTTCTATACCTTGCAAAGCTCTATATTTTTCTAGTGATATTTCAACATGTCCAGTTGTTCGGAATTGTTTAAGTAATTTATATAAAATTTTTGCGGTTTTTGAGTTTTTACCCTTAATAGATGTAAATTCTGGCAAGCTAAACAATACATATCTATCTAGATCATTAACCAAACTTACTGCGTCATCTGACATTTTTACATCTAACCTAGAATTACCTACTTTTTGTTTGTCTAGCGTTAATTTTAAAACAGAAAAAATATTCTTAATCTCTAAAGTTTCAAGGTCTTCCGTTTGTTCACTATTGATATATCTTACAGCCGACAAATTAATTACTAATTTTTTTAGAACATTAAATAATTGTTTACCCTTATAAGTTAAACCCAACATATTTTTTAATTGGTTCATTTCAATAGTTTGTAGTGTGTTATTTTCGTCTTTCATTTGTGTGATTAGTCCTATAAATAGGTCTAGTTCTTTTTCGCTTAATTGCGACACAATAAAATTATTAAGTTGTGGGCTATATTTTACCGTAGTTTTTTCTCCCACTTTTAGTTTGTTCTCCATTGCGTTACCTCCATAATTTTAACTTGACATAAGAATAGCACAAAAAAATAAACATGTAAACAAAAAACAGAATATGCATATTCCCAAAAACGTTTACACCAAAGGAATTAAAAGGTATTTATGTATATTTATTTATTGATTTACATACAAAAAGGGAAAATCTTTACATACTGGAGGGAAAATCTTTACATACTGGAGGGAAAATCTTTACATACTGGAGGGAAAATCTTTACATACTCACACCACCTAACCCCTAGAGCCACGTGGCTTATAGCTTGCCTAAAAGGGTTTAAAAAGGGTTATAAAAGGGTATTAAAAGGGGACTGCGTCCCAATTAATTAAAATTAATTACTTTCAAGACCTCAAAACCAAAACCCTTAAACCACAAAAAAAGACCTTTTATTGTAAAAAGTCTAATTTTATCCTTGGAGGGGCTATATTTGTGGTCGAGCTGTTCGACAACTTTTATAGGGCTAATATAATTAGTTAGCCATTAAGTAATTACTCTAGTTTGATATGATCGCATTTAAAAATATAAAAAAGACCACTTACTATTTTTAGTAGGTGGTTTTTTTGTTTAGTCTTCGTTAATTAAAGATATTAAATGATTAATTAAATTAGATTGTACTGTTTCAGGGTCGTAATACGCTGGGTCTACATCTGAATAATAATTATTAAGAATATCAATCATGTAAGAAAGCTGACGTATATTTTTATTATAATTATTTTCTTCTGATGATGGTTCTTGATTAATACGTATAAAGTCAACAACATTAGATAATAAATCTAAAGAATTATTATAAATATCATTATCCATATAGGTTTCATCTATAAAACTTAATATCCTTTGTTTTTTTCTATCAAAAGTAGGCTTTTTATTTTCTGATTGTTCTAGTTGCATTTTACTATCTTGTAATAATTCTTGAACATTCTTAAATCTTTCATGTTCGGCGGAGTGTCTATCTTGGATAAAGTCAATTACTGATTGAAGTTTTACATCCGCAGCGGTGCTAATTATGTGTATACCATCTTCCAAATC
>NZ_JBSJYG010000006.1:0-7183 GCF_053668685.1 Holzapfeliella sp. JNUCC 72
TTAAAGGATAATAAGTGTATACAGTTAAAAAGTTAGTGTCTATATCTTTTAAAAGATTTTGATTTCTGCCTATTTGATAAAAATCATCATGTTTTTCATTAATGTCTTTATAGTATGTGTCTGGAATTTTTTTATAAAGAGGAGAATTATTAAACTGTTCAATAAACAAAAAAATATTTGTGTTTTTAGTCACATAATCAATATAATTCATTAATAACTTTGTAAACGATTTTTTAAAAGTATCACAATTATAAATATCTTTAAATATTTTTTCTGACATATCCTTTTTTACATGCACATATAATTTTATTAATAGATCTTCTTTATTTTCAAAGTAAACATATATAGTTGATGAAGAGATATTCGCTTTTTTTGCAATCTTCGAAACCGAAGTCTCGGGAAGCCCTTCAAATGTAGCAATTTCTAATGTCGAATTAAAAATTCTATTTAATTTATTGTTATCTTTATATCTCATATAAATTAAGCTCCTGCAACAAGTCTGATAGATGATTGTATAGCACTGTTACTAGTCATTATGTCAATATATGCGTCATATTTGTTAGCATATGCAGAATTAATTAGTAAGTTAGTTTGATCATTAATCAAAAAATCAAATGTAACATCTTTTTCCACATTGCCAAAGAAAACTCGGCCTTTTTTCTCACGTAAAGCAGCTTTATACCACCTAGAATTAATACCATTGGCACCGCGTACATATAACTCGTTATTGACCTCCACAAACCAAATAAAAGTTTTTGAATGCATTTCACCATGTTCATTTGGTATAGAAATGTACAGGTTTTGTTCAGTATTAGCTAATTGTAATTCTTCTTGAGTCCATTTTGCCATAATATAAATTTCTCCTTGTTTTTTTGATTTATCACATGTTATAATAAACGAGCGTTCGGTTAATGTCAATGAATTCCTTTTAAAAATTATTTACATTAAATCGCTATTAAATATATGCTGAGTGCTAAAAATCAAAAAAGAAAAGAGATACAAATATGTCTAACTTACTAAATAAAAATATTTTAAAAAATGGTACTGAATTAAAAAACAATATTGTTATGGCACCTATGACTACATGGTCAAGTAACGATGATTATACTGTTTCTGACCAAGAGATTGCATACTATGGTTTCAGAAATGATGGCCCAGGAATGATTATTACAGGCTGTACGCATGTTCAAGCTAATGGAATTGGATTTGATAACGAATTTGCCGCCTATGATGACAAATTTGTTCCTGGATTAACAAAATTAGCTGCCACACTTAAAGAAAATGGTGCAAAAGCAATATTACAAATTAATCACGCGGGAAATAAAGCATTACCCCATCTCATTGAAAATGGTGAAGTTGTTAGTGCTAGCCCAGTTGAAACGAAAGCAACAATGTTTGTTGATTCTTTGAAACCGAAAGAACTTTCTGAAGAAGAAATACAACAAGTTATAAAAGACTTTGGAGAAACAACAAGAAGAGCAATAAAGGCAGGTTTTGACGGAATTGAAATTCATGGTGCACATGGTTTTCTTATTCAAAACTTTTTATCTCCTTTCTTTAATAAACGTGAAGATAGATGGGGAGGAAGTTTAAAAAAACGTCTGAAATTTCCAATTGAAGTTTTCAAAGAGATTAAACGAGTAACTGAAAAATATGCTGATAAAAACTTTATTATAGGTTATCGTGTTTCCCCTGAAGAACCAATGGAAAATGCCCTAAGATTAAGTGATGTTTATGCATTGATTGATGAACTAATTAACTTAGATGTAACTTATATTCACGCTTCGTTACCTGATGCTTTGAAGGCACATCCAATTAGCAATGAAAATACAACTTATTTAAAAGAAATAAGCCAATATATCAATGGTCGTACAACTCTTATTGCAGCAGGAAATATTAAACGACCAGCAGATGCCGATAAAGTAATGGAATTTAATACTTTACCAGCTATTGGTCATGCATTTATTACAGATCCTAAATGGGTTCAAAAATTTAAAAATGGTAATTCTGATTCTATCGAAACTTCAATTATCAAAGAAAAAGTAGCTTCTTTGAAGCTACCAGATAAATTATGGAACTTTATTCAAAACTCAGGTAATTGGTTTGATATTAAATAAATCTATTTATAAGAACATATTCAAGGAATGCCCTTACCAAGAAGTAGGCTTTAAATAAGCAAAGAAAAGAACATAATTAAATTATTGCTTATATCTATATCATTCTTTTCTTTTGTGTGTTATACTTCGTATGTAATTGATTTTGAAACGTGAACTGTAACATTATACATATCTATAATTTTTCCTTTTACTTATCAAATATTCATTGCAACAAAACGCATATTCGATATGCATCAGGAGGAAATTATTATATGATTAACGGTACAGTTAAATGGTTTAACGCAGACAAAGGTTTTGGTTTTATTACTCAAGAAAATGGTGAAGATGTGTTTGCTCACTTCTCAGCTATTCAATCAGATGGGTTCAAAACTTTAGATGAAGGACAAGCAGTTACTTTTGAAATTGAACAAAGTGATCGCGGACCTCAAGCAGTTAACATCCAAAAATAGTAACAGAAAAAGAGCCTGTAGGGCTCTTTTTTTTGTGTTCAAAACATGTTCGAGGAATGCGAGTTTCCTGAAGTAAACTAACAAATATAGCTCACCTTAAAAGTTAATATTACATTCAAAAAATGATACAATATAGTTATTAACTATAAATGTAAGGCAGGTACTGATCATGATTATTGATATTGAATATAAGTTAGGTGTTGGCGGATTAGCAACTATTGCAACTGATAACATACAAGATCAAAAAGAATTCGAAATAAATGAATTTGATGAGGATAGTTATTCAACTGTCGGTATAGAATTGATTGGTAAGAATGGTGAAAACCATATTATAAATGATGTCTATAATCGAAATGGAATTTCAGATGAAGATAAGTCACTAATTGAAAAAGAAGTTAAAAATTCAATAAGAGCAATATTTGAATCTGATATCTAGTTTTTAATGAGAAAGCGGTTTTATATGAAAAACATAAAATTGAATAAAGAAATGGGTCAAATAGTTTCTCCCCATGGATACAAACTAAATCCGTTAGAAAAATATGTGATTAATTTAGATACCGAGCTCAAAACTCAAAAAACCATACTTGAAGCAGTCCAAGCAAATGGCTTGAAAGCTATCGAAGATTGGTTTGATTGGTTGACTACAAACGGTTTTAACCCTTACACACCAAACCCTACTAACGATTTTGTAAGTCAATTTTATGGTGAAAGAGCACTTTGGGAAACGCCATTATCCCAGGGAATAGTTGTGAAAAATGAAGAAGATGATGACTACTATGTTGTTATGGAATGCAGTCGAAAAAATGAAGGTTTTAAATATACTCAAATTATTTTAACTCTTAACGGCTGTTTGTAAGATATTTTAAACTTATCTTCCAATACCTCTCCCCCTACTACGTTGACGATTCAACTCTTTAAATATTTCTGCTTGTTGAATTTCTTTTCGTTGTTGAGGAGATAATTTAAGAGGTCGTTTTTCTCTAAATGCTTCTCTTTTTCCTTGATCAGAATTAACACCGTACAGTATCTTTTTACTTGCTGACGGTGTTTTTTTAATACCTAATTCGTTTTTTACATCAGTTGCATTCAAGTTAACTTTTCCATTTTGAGTAAACTTATCTCGAAGTTTATTACCGAATGTCACACAAATATCTTTTAGTTTATGTTTGAACTCATAGCCAAATTCTTGAATGGTTTCTCTAACTGCATAAAGAATGGTTTCTAACTTCTGAATACGTGTTTGCTGTTTCTTAGCCAAGTCTTTTAGTTGATCATTTTCTTGTTTTAAAGTTTTATTTTCAATTGTTAGTTTTTCAGTAGCTGCGTGAAGTTCTTTTTTGAAATGATTTTGATATATCTTTTGAGCTCTCTTTTGAATATCAGAATCAAGTTGATGTTTGAGTTCAGCATTTTCAGTAAATACTTGTTCAATATCTTTTGCCATATCGACTGTATCAACTAATTCAGAAATTTTGGCTAGGGTTTGGTCATAGTTTTGGTTGCTAATAACTTTTCCTGGCAAAATTTCTCTTGCTTTGCTGTTAGTAGAATTACGATTAGAGAATTTTTTATAAAATTCATCAAATAACGTCTTTTTGTAGTCTGATTTAGCTATATCATTTTGTTTATGTTCTATTTGCTGTGATATTTGTTTCAAATCGTTCTTATTTGCCAAAATTTGACGTTCTAAGCCGTTTTTATGTTCTGTTAAGTCATTTATCTTACTTTCAAGCGTTAAACTCTTAGATTGCATTTTTTGGCTTTTTTCTTCGTAAACCGACAGTTCTTGCTTTTTGTCGCTGATTTCTTGCTCTAAATCTGTATTTTCTTTTTGATAACTAGTTCTTTGGCTTTTTAAGTCGTCCAACTGTTTTTGTAGTTTTTGCCTATATTCTTCGGCTTTCTGATCATAATGTTCTTTAAGTTTATTATACTTATCTAGAGCCAATCGCTCTGTTTCTTGAACAAGATTTTTATACTCACGAACATCTTTGATTTTATTTGTATTCTTAACATCACGGTCAATTCCGTGTTCATTTAGCGACATTTCAAGTGTTTTGACCTGTTTATCACGGTAGGTTCTAAAAAGCTCTCGAGAGTCGTCTTTTTTATCGCCTAATTGCCCTTTTAAAGCCTTATCAAAACTAGGACGTATTTTGACCCCTGTTTTATACCCTGTTGCCATTGGCACAACATTGAGGTGTAAATGAGGGCTAACTTCGTCATTGTGAATGATAGCGTTATACACGTACAAATTAGGGTTCTCTTTTTGAAAGTTTTCAGCGTAGCTTTTAAGTATCTGATTAGCTGTTTGCCAATTCTCACTTTCAATGCCATTTTCAAAGTCAGATTTTTGCCCAACTTGAACGACAAATTCCCGCTGTAATTCATAGCCTTTTGAATGCTTAATTTTAGAATAATAATCGTCTATTTTTCTATCTGCTCTTTTTTGCTTTTGATTGTACTCATCAACTGCTGATTGAAATAACTTTTGATAAACAGCTTTAATATCTTCTTGTTTAATAACAATATTTTGATCCGTAAAATCAGGGTTAATATGCTGATGATATTTGTTCTCCCAATCTTCTTTTTTAAAGTCACGATTATTGTGTTTAATTGACGTCATATTTGTAGCTTTTTTAAAGCTAATACTCATACCCATAATTAGCACCTCTAACTTGATTGATTTTGATAATAACAAGTATAGCGGTTTTGGTTACCTTTTGGCAAAAGGTAACGTTTTCGAACTTTTGGCACGCTGTTCCAAAAATTCAAACGTCCTGCGGAGCTGTTTTTCAATCCAAAATAGGTGCACTTTTTGATTGAAAAAATAGGCTGAAAATTGGAACGTTTTTCACCCTGATAAATCGACTAAAAAATAGTGATTTTTTTGGTCGATTTTTTGCGTCAAAATATTATGAAATTTTGCCACAAAAAAAGACTGAAAATAAACTCATTTTTCAGTCTTTAAAACCCCTTATAAAATAATCGAAAATTGCTTCCTTTTTCGATTATTTTTTTGTCCTAAAAGTCGCTAAAATTTTTAACAATTCTTCGCTATTTTTTGTCTGAAAATTACCGTCAGAATCTTGGTAAATTTCATTAGCTAAATAAACTAATTTTTTATAGTTATCTTTGCTGATTAAAAATCCCTCTTCAAGCCGACTTCTTGCCTTATCAAAATCAGTTGTTTTTAACTTAACTGATTTCATAAATTGACGACCAATTTTAGCCTGTTCTTTTTCAAAAAGTTGCTTTTTCTTTTGACGTAATTTCTTTTCTTGTTCTTCAATCTTTTGTAGTTGATCCATAATTTACCCCAATTCTTCTAACACTTTAGATACATCTTCATCGGATTCTTTGCTTTTATTTTCTGATATATGATTTGACCAATCTGTCGATACTTCTTTATGAGATTTTTTAAGGTTATCTCTCTTTTTAAAATCATCAGAATTTTTAGCTTCAGGTTTAAAAGTAAATTGATATCCGATAACAGGTTTTCCTCTCCCTTTACCATATTTCTTTTGTATAGCTAGATTTTTAAAGAGTGACGTTAATTCCTCTTTCACTGGTTTTAATACATATTGATTGATATTCGTTTCTCTATAACTTTTCGGAATATCCAATAGCTCATGAAAATCTTTTTTGGAAAAATACGCGTATCCAGTTGTCCGAAATTGCTTTAATAATCTAAATACTGTTTTAGAATAACCGCTGTTAAGCTCTCTAAAATCTGCAAGAGAGTATCTAACCCATTGTTCCAAGTTATTCAATAAAGGCAAAGCCATATCATGAATCTGGATCTCAACAAATGGCTCTTCTACGTCACCATTCACCTTAAATCTAGTGAACATACGAAATTTTTCAACGGAAAGTCCTGTCGAACTACGGCTACTAAATTTCAGCTCCATTAATTTATCATAGGTGCTCTCTAGGTCTTTAACAAAAGCCCTAGTTGCAGTCATTTTATACTTGCTCAATTCTTTCAATTCACTAAATGAAAATAAAACAACATCATCACTTTTATCTCTCATACGAGAAACAATGGAAAAAAATAAGTTCATTTCTACTGGCGTAAATTTTCTTAGCGGAATCGTATTTAACTCTGTATCATATTTAACTATTTCATTACTCATATATCCCCCACCTTAAATATCAATAAACATATATTATCACTTTTAGGCATAGTTATTCAACATAACTATGCCTTTATAGTATGCCTAAACAGATAATTCCATGCCTTAAAACAGATAATTCCATGCCTTAAAACAGATAATTCCATGCCTTAAAACAGATAATTCCATGCCTTAAACGTTCTGTAACCCTTGGGAGAGTAAGGCTCATCCTACCCTTAAAAGAGGTTTTAAAAGAGGTTTTAAAAGAATATATAAAAGACCCCTTAAGAATCAGGAGATAAAATCTAAAAATTTTAAGAATAAAATGATTAAGTTTACCTTAATACAAGTAGTATACAATCAAAATTTAAGTAATTAAAAAGAAGAACTAATTAGTTCTTCTTTTACGCCTTTATTGCGTCCCAACTCATTTGTAAAATGAGTTCTACGTTTGTGCTGGTTAATTCTATTTTTTCTGATAAGTAATCTTTAATAAACTGCA